>JBKPOC010000097.1:0-39848 GCA_046732935.1 Acidobacteriota bacterium
GGAAGGGGGCAAGCGAAGCGCGCCCCCGCTTTAACGCAACCAGGATTCCGAACAGCGGGGGCGCGCTTCGCTTGCCCCCTTCCTGACTGTTCTATTTTACAAGTGCTCTAAACTGAGCGGGCTATCAGACCACAGTAACTCACTACCGATCAGGGCACAGCGCTGTTGGTTCTACCGTTTTCGAGCTCCGCAATCAGATCACTCAGCAACGTCGGCACGTGCTCGCCTACGAGGTAGTCCTTCCCCAGTAGCTTCGTGATCGGCCGTCGCTTCGATACTCCGTTCACTTCTTTCAAAATCGCTCTCGCAAACGCTGCGACGACTTTCCCGTCAAACTGAGTTCCGCTGTTCTCGCGCAGATCGCGCACGACGTCTTCGAACGATCGGCGACGACGGTAAGGACGATCCGTCGTCATGGCATCGAACGAATCGGCGAGCGAAACGATCTTCGCGCCCAGCGGGATCTGCTCGTCGGTGAGACCTTCAGGATAGCCGCGCCCGTCGGGCCTTTCGTGGTGATACTTGGCCATCAACGGAATGTCGGCGTACGGATGATTGATCGGCGCCAGGATCTCGTAACCCGCCACCGGATGTCTGTTGAGCTCGTTGGATTGCTTGGCGTTGATGTGGTACGGCGCGTTGATGATGTCGCGGTCGACGATGAGTTTTCCGATGTCGTGCAGATAGCCCGCGATTTGTATCCCCTCGACTTCTTCTTCGCTCCAGCCCATCTCGCGCGCGATGATCTCGCTGTAACGACCGACGCGCTCCGAATGGCCCTGCGTGTACTTGTCTTTAATGTCGATAGCAGTCGCGAACGCCCGCACGGTGTCGCGATAGATCGCGCGCAGATCGTCGTACAGTCTCCGGTTCTCTTCCGCACGTTCCGCGATCTGCTCGAGCAAGCGATGCGTGTGAATGCCGACGCCAATGTGCCGGACCATCGCTTTGATCGTCTCGAAGTCCGCGGCTGAGAACTCTTCTCCGCTTGCTTTGCCGCCGAGTAAAACGAGACCGCTTACTTCGCCGCGCACGATCATCGGCACGACCAGTTGGATTCCCTCGCGGCTTAGACCATCATGATTGCGGCTGATGAAACCGAGCGTGCTTTCTCTTACGAGGCATTCCGGTGCTTGCGCGGTGAGCATTTCGTGCTTCTCGCTCTCGTTGATGGCGAACTCGCGCAACACTCCATCGCCTAACCCCCAAACCGCTACGCAACTAAGCGAACCCGCCGCCCCACTGACGTCGCCACACTCGGCGACAGCACCGCGCCTGAGGGCCAACGTGCCCAGCAACAAGTGCAGCGACGTACGGACCATCTCCGTGAAGTCGCCGGTACTGGCAATCTCCTGCCCGAGATCGGCAAGAGCGCCGAACGTGTGTATGAGTTTCTGTGTGGAAGGCTCCATCGGCTCAGTGAACTACCGGCGTCTCGTAACTTGAAAGATTGAGCAACGCTTCATGCTCGTCCTTTGCGAGGGCTACGTGGCGGGTCAGTCCGAGCATTTCGAACAACTCGACTGTTTGGTTGTTCACTTCCGAGAAGACAACGCGCGCGCCGCTCTTTTCAGCGACGTCGATGATGCCGAGAAGAATCGATATCCCGATACTGTTGACCAATTGAGTATCGCTGAAATCTATCACCAGCGCGCGGCAACCGCAGTCCAGTTGCCGGCGGCATTCTCGTTCGATCTTTTCACCTGTCAGCTTGTTGAGATAGTCGCTCGCGTAAACAACAGCGGTGGTGCCAACACAGTGTGAGCGTACTAAACCTGGGCTTGGTTTATCCACTCGATAGGCTTCCTCCCTGCCTCGAATGTTCGTATAAAGGCGACTCGAAACGCGTTCGCCGGGGAAAGTTGTATTTCCTAGTAAAGCAAGGTCAAAGCGATCAGGAAGAACTGGTGCGAAGATATTTGGTCATACGCAAGCTGGTGCCGTCGTCAACTCGTTCAAACTCGACTTCGTCCATCAGAGTTCGGATAAGTTTAAGTCCCCAACCGCGTCGTTCTTCTGCCGCTTCTGTAGTTTCTGAACCACCCATCGTGCCGTTTAGATTGGCCGGCACGATCCCACGACTCGATATGATGACGACTAATCTATCACTTTCAAGCCTGAAACGTTGATAAATTTTTCGATCCGGGCTGAAACTGTGTTCCGCGGCATTGATGCACGCTTCCACAACCGCCGTCTTTATCTGATTAATAGCCTCCGGACGGAACATCAGACGCTTGGCAATCTGCTCGGCAGTGCTGGCCGCAATCAATTCGTTGTCTTCTCCCATTGGAACTACCATCAAAAACTCTCCCGGCTCTGTACTCTGGAGTACAGAACTGGTCTCAGTTTCACCTAAACGCTGGGCCAGCAGGGCCAGTTGCTGGCGATTCGATCCGAACGCTTTGTTACGGCTGAGTAAACGGCTCGCATCCTCGGTGAATCCTTCATTGGACACCAGCCACATCTGGCAGCGAGTGAACCCGAGGTTCGCGGAAAGAGTTTCGAAGCGGTCGCACCATAAGCGCGCAACGTCGACTTCTACTTCCAGTTTGGATTCTATATCGACGACGAGCCACACGACTTCCTGCGCGTCCGAATAAGTGCCGTCCTCGAACGTATGCGCGACGAGACACCGTTCGTCTTCGGATAACTGCCGCATGTCGCTGTCGAAAGCGACGCAACTCGCGAGATGCACCGTCTGCGGAAGTTTGAGGAGATCTGACTCAGCGTCGAGTCCGGCTGTGATAGTGTCCGGCTCTGCGCCCTTGTACTTGCGGTTGAACGCCCCATAGTCGAAGAGGACCGCAGGCACGCGCTGGCAATTGAAGCGATTGATCGTTTCGCGCATGCCGCCGCCGGCAAGTTGTTTGTAATGACGCGCCATCGTGTGCGGCGCTCGCTTGAGAGCATCGGCGAGAGCGTCGGCGACGACCAGCGCTCGCGGATCGTTGAGCACGTCGAGTCGGTAGCGGACCTTCAGATAATCCTTCCATGCTTGCGGTCCGCCGCCCGCCTCCACAGTTCCCTGGTTCCAGTTCACAAACTCCTGCACGTGCAAGCGGTGGAGCATTTCGTGCAGCTCGCCGGCAGTGACGTGCAGACGCTTTCGCCAGACTTCGAACGACGACGTTTGGTCTTCACCCGCGGCTGCTTCCCACAACACGCGAATCAACACGTGCCGCGTGTCGAGCCGCGGCGCAATCTCCTCGAGCAACTCGGCGAAATGACGATGAAGGTGACCGCCCAGAAGTTCGTCGACGTAAAGACGCTGGCAATCCAAATACGAAGTCAGCGACGCATTCTTTTCACGCGCCGCCTGGAGATACGTAGTGATGAAGAACGGGCTGCCGGCAAACTGTTGGACCAACAGATCGCGTGCCGCTTCGCTGGTTGTGACCTGCTGCCGTCGCGCGACGTGCTCGACGAGCACGGCTGCCTCATTCGCATCGAGTTGCCGCAGGCGCAGGACGTCGAGCAGCTCAAAGTTGCACTTTGCTTCATGGGCCGCCGCGAGTATCTGGCGGCGCAAACCCGCGAGCACGAACGAAAAGCCGCTGCTGCCAAACACTCGCAACACTTCGGTTCCCAACACGACCACGCCGTTCAGATACTCCGCGAGCTGCGAACCGTCGAGCATTACGAGCGGCCGTCCGCGTCCCGGCGGTACGCGTTGCGGCGCGCCGAGGCAGAAACGAACCAGCGCCTTGTCGTCGTTGCTGAAGCGAAGGCGCCTGTACGACTCGACCAATGGTTCGATCCACTCGAGATCGGCGCCAGGCGCGAGCTCGACAAGGTCCTGCAAGGTCAACGTCGAGTGTGAAACGACTGGTTCGTCGCGGCGATAAGCGATGTACTGCTGAAGAAACGTTGTCAGAAACTCTATTGCCGCACTGACGGCCGTTGTCTCATGTCGCGTGAAGGCAAAGTAGATCGGAATAACGTCCGAACGTCGATTGAAGATCTGATCGTAGGCTTGCCGCAGCAGTTCCGAGACGCCAGCGGAAGGTTCCATCAACAGCAGCAGGCCGCGGCCGGCGTTGGCAGGCGACGCATGGGCCATGATCCGGTTGAGCTCCTCGCCGCGGCCGACAAAGTCGTGCTGCGTCACGCGGCCGAGAATGCGCCGGAAGTTTTCACTGGAACTGCGGCTGCTCATTTGTTCGGTTCATGGCTGAGGCCGTCGTCGATATAAAACTCGACGCGATCCTTGCCGAGGCTCTTCGCGTGATACAGCGCTCGGTCGGCGGTAGCGATGATGGTTTCAGACGTATTAATGATCGGCGAAAACGTGGAGACGCCCACGCTGATCGTCACACGGCCCAACGGCTGCGACTTGCCATGCGGGTAGTGTGTGGTGTTGACGCGATGCCTGATGCGGTCGGCGATCGTGCCCGCCTCGGCCAGCGCGGTTTGCGGCAACAAAATACAAAACTCTTCGCCGCCGTAACGCGACGCCACGTCGGCCGCACGCAGGGCTGCTTTCAAGCAGTGGGCCGTGATCTGTAGCGCGAGATCGCCGGCCTGGTGACCGTTCTTGTCGTTGTAAGCTTTGAAGTCGTCGATGTCGATCATCAGAAAGCTCATCGGATAATCGTAACGCTTCGAACGATTCAATTCTTCCGCCAGGCGTTCCTCGAGATAACGCCGGTTAGGCAGTCCCGTCAGCGAGTCGGTGATCGACATCAGTTGAAACTCAGTCGCACGTTCCTGCCACTCCGCTCGTTCGAGCGCGACCGCCATCTGCGGCCCGATCATGTCGAGCAGCGTCAGATCTACTTCGCTGAAGGGTTCGCCGCTCGATTTGTCAGTGACGTTGAGCACGCCGACTTTGCGGCCGCCGATCGTGATCGGATAACTAATGAACGACTCTGTTTTGTAAGAGCGTTCGGGCGGCGCGGGTTTGCGTCCCGAACTGCGAAGGTCGGTGACGATCAAAGGCTTTCCGGTGTTGATGACCTCGCCTGAAACACCTTCGCCGACGCTGATCGGACCGACCAACGACGGATCAGTCGCCAGTCCACTGGCGGCTTTGAGGATCAGTTCGTTTGATTCTTCGTCGAGCAACAGCAACGACGCGCGCTCTGACTGGAGTAGATCTTTAGAGTTGCTGACGATCGAGTTGTAAGTGTTTTCCGGATTCGGCCCGCTGATGCGTTCGAGAAAGTGTTGCAGCGAGTCAGCGAAACGCGAACGGTATTCGAGTTCTGCTCGCAGGCGTTGTAATTCAAGTTCGAGATCAGATGATGCCGGCGGTTGAGGCGTCTCAACGATCGCGGATCCGTTTGAATTCGCGGCCTTATATCGTCGTGTCGCTCTATCGAGTTTTTCTTCTAATTCATGTAACCGTTGCTCTTCTGAAAAGAGAATGTTTGAGAACGCCTGGTCGGAAGCGAGGCTTTGCAGATCGCCCGTGCGGAAGCGCTCCATCAGTTGTTGATAGTCGGCGCTCTTCACGAATGCGCGTCCGCCGATCACTGCGAGTTTTTGTTTGCCCGCGATCTCGACTGGCCGCGCGAAACAATGCAGGCCCGCATGACACACGTATTCGATCGTTCCGCCGGCTTTCATCGCGCGCGAGTGCGCGACGCCGCAATAAGGGTCGCAGAGGGTCACGTGATCGGGCGAAGTCTGGAGCGTTTGGCAGATCGAATTGTTGTTTGAGATAGCGATGGCGGGAGGCTGATGGCCCTCGACGAGGAGCAGGGCCAGGCCACACGATTCGGCCAGGCTGTCCTGGACCTCCGGCCAGGCGGGCGGCGCGGTTTCGCGGTGTTCCTGAGGATTCAGGACATTGGGGGACTTTCTTGGCATCTATCGGGGCATCCTGCTTGTTCTGGGTACACGCAACCTCTCCTTGTCTGGAGGTCGCCGGCCGCACCCTAGCAAGTATAGATTTCAACTGTGTGACCTACAAAGACTTAGGAGCTGGGTCACGAAGAACTGAGCTCCCATCATCCGCACATGAGGAGTTCACTTTAGTGCTAAACGTTTAATAGCGTTGGGATTTCCGTGCCTCCGCGGTAGGCGGCGAAGAAAGTGAGGGCTTATTGCTAATCCGTGTCCCTATAAAGTTGGATTGTTCGGGATTTAGAAGAACACGGATTAGCAAACCACTGTCAGATCAGGAACTCTCTCCGCGGCCGGTCTTTTGTTGCAACTCGTCTATCCGCTTCGACGCCTCAGCTTTTGTTAAGTCCAGATCGACTTCTTCGCCTGCTTCAGAGGCGAGCGTCTGGAGATAGGATCTCTGCGCTGCGGTCATTTCTTCGTCGCCGGTCTTCCAGTCGTCCGGGTCTTTGATTAGGTTGTCGTTTTCGACAGTTCTCGCGTTACTCATTTGATTACCCCCCTCGTTCAATGTGCCTGCAATGTTCGCAGCCGGAATTCACCAAACTGTTGCAGAAGTGCAACGCAATTTCAGCCACGGATACAATTCGCTTGGAGCAAAACCCGCTAATCAGGCAGATGGTGCCAGGCGTAGCGGGCGCCGGTCCAATAGAGCAGGCCGGGTTTGCCATCCAATGTTTCGCGGATCACGTCCCCTCGAAGTGAAGGAAGTTGTTGTCTGTTCGCGGTATCGCTGAGAAGTGACCTGGCGCTCTCGGCACTTAGCTTTTCTCCAACCGCGTTCTTGAGCAAGTAAGTTTGTGTAGCTTTTGGGTCACGCCAACCCGCGGCCTCGTAACCATGAATCACAGCTAGCACATTGTCGCGTGCGGTGACGGTGGTCGGCGTGCGCTTCTTATTTGACTGTTGTTCCTGTGCGTGCGCGGCGAGCTTTCCAACCTCAAAAGGGTCTTCCCGAATCCAGTTCGAATATTCACTATTGAGGTCCGCCAACATACCTTTACCCGGCTTGACGACGACGGCAATATCCTGAGAACCATCACCATTGAAATCTCCAACGACGAAATTATCAGGACGGCTGCCGTCGACGATCACTGCTTCTTTGTAAATGCGAGCAGTGACTCCCTGCAATTCGCTTGTAGATTGTGGCGGCGCAACTTCGGTCGTTGCGGGTGTCTTCGTCGCAACGGTGGGTTTCGTTGACTGATCGATAACGGCTTCGCGTGTGTGGCACCCAATCGCAAGCGTTAAGGACAGTCCGATTAATGTAGTGCGAATCATATTCGTGTGATGAAGGGATGAAGGAAGACTCGCCGCGTTAATCCGGCGAGCCTTCCAAGTAGAACACGAGCCTACAGAGACTCCAGAAAAGTTATCAGTTGCCTCTTCTGTGTAGCTGTCAATTGCTGGTACCGGCCAATGACCGCTGCAGCCTCACCGCCATGACGCAGGATAGCCTCGTTGAAGGTCTCCTCCGCTCCGTCATGCATTAACTGGTTGCGAGTTCGCACTCCCCAAAGTGGCGGCGTGCGTACTTTTGTGCGAGTAATCTGACCGCCGTTTTGTACGATGCCGTCGCCGGTTCCCACATCATGCAACAGGAAATCGCTGAACGGACGGATCACCTTATTGGCCAGGGCCGTCGGCACGGTGAAGGTCCCGCCATTGATCACTGTGCATCGGGGGGCGGTGACGATCGATGGCACGTGGCACACGCTGCAACTGTAATACGGCGTGCCGTTGATTACCATTGATTCAAAGAGTGATGCTCCGGCGTTCACGTCGTTCAAGAACTGAGCAATGATGTCCGGATCGCGCGGTGGGGCTTTGGTCGCCCGCATGAATTCAGTGAACACTTTGATGTCCTGGGCCACGTCTTCGCCGCAGGTGATGCTTGGGTCGGACTGGCAAGCAGTGTTATCCGCCACTACGTCGAAAGGTGTTCCAAAGCCAATGAAGCGGCCCAGCGAGGTGTTTTCATTAAGCTCCAGAAAATTTGTAATGCCCGTTTCATTGAGGTAGGCATCGCCAGAGAAAGAAAGCAGACTTCCATGCTGGTTTTTCCACCCAAACCGCCCGACGCGCCGAACACAAGTGAGATTAGGGTTGATGCAGTCGGGGTTAGTTTGAAAATTCGCCTCCAGTACCGGCACGTTGATTACTAATCCATGAACCTCGTTTCCAGTCGTCCCTGGTTGATTGTTGGCAATGGCCACGAGCGTTCCGTCGGCAATGGCTTCGACGAATCCGTCGCCCAGTGTGTTAAGCGTTGTGCGTAACGTCCGGGTTGGTTCATCGGCGGTGATTGCAGGTCCATTTCCGATGATTCCCGCGGTATAAAGCGGCGGCACTCGTTCCTGGACCTTGGCGCTCTTGTTCGTGCTGCCGTCGTAGTTCGGAGTGGGAATACCCCGTTGATTGATCAGCGATCCTCCTGGCGCGTCAAAGAAAGTGGTCCCGATTGTGTGGCCCGCTCTCAATTCCATGGTCTGGCTAATGGCCCCAGTAACCGGATTGTCATGACATGAGGCACAAGATTTATCGTTATAAATCGGTCCCAAGCCATCTTCGATGGTGTCGATTTCTTCGAAGATGGCCTTGTCGTGCAGGAACGTGCCGGGAATTGGATCGGTGCAGTCCTGTACAGGTGTGCCCTGGGGAACGAACCCGTTAGTCATATCGTCGAAGCCTGTTGGGGCGTCGCCGGTTGACGGTTGAATACAGGTAGCCCCACCGCCGCCACCGCCACCACCGCCATCATCGATTACCAGCGCCTGCGTAGACACTGACTGCGAACCTGTGCTTTTTGTCGTACCGGGGGCAATGTCGGATGGGCCACCGCCGGCTGGTGGATTAACGTTTGTTCTGAAGGTGAAAGTTGTTCTGTCATTTGCGGGGACGCCTTCAAGATCAACGGAGCCGGGAGTCCAGTTTGCGTCTCTGGTTGCGGCAACGTTGGCCTGATCGGCGGGTAATCTGCGTGCTGAGTTTTGACTGTGAACAGGGCCATCAAAGATGGCCACCAAGGTAGCGACCAAAAACAGCACGGCCGCCGTCGTTTTTAAGACTCTCATGATCGGGTTCTCTCCTTTTTTTGAAAGGCTGGCCAGCGACGTGTTGTGCCTTGCAGACACGGCTAGGTCGGAGAGGGGGTATTTACTCGGGGGACGAGTAGTGTTTTCTGACTGCTGGGCTGGGAGTGCGAGGCGCGCCCACTCTATTCCTGGTCCAAGCGAATGTCCAGTTAAGAATGTTTGTCAAAACTCTCGGAATAATGTTGCGCCACTTAATTTGCACACGGATCAACCTTCGCCAGTTTCAGGTTAACAGCTTTCATCTTTTGCCCGAGGCGCTGCTGGACGTCCGACAGCTTTCCGTTAGGCATTACGTTGAGATTTAGGTCCTTGGTCTCGCCGCAATACGAAACTGGCTCAGTCTTCACGTTGAAGAGGTTCATAAACTTTTCATCCCCATAGATAGGGACGCCGTTCACTAACACCAGCGAAACGTCCTGAGGCTTTGATTGGACCAGGCTATCGAAAGGCTGGGCCGCATCGCCGCGCAATACGAATAAATCGGCGTACAGTCCCTTCTTAATACTTCCGACCTTGTCGCCGATGTGTGCGATTTTCGCGGGAATCGAGGTGGCCATTTCGAACAACTGCTGATTCGAGAAGAATCCGCCAAGACGATTCTTGTTAACGTCGGCCGCATAGTGGATTTCAGCGAGCATGTTTGTGCTTCCGGAAGGCGCCCAATCCGGCGCGAGGGCGATCGAAACACCTTCTTTGAAAGCAGTAACGACGTCGGTCGTGCTCCCATAGAGCACGATGTTACTTCGAGGAGACCAGACCAAAGCCGTGCCCGCTGCTTTCATTTTGCGAAAGTCATTTTGATCGAAAGCGACACCGTGGATGACAGCCGTCGTGGGAGCAAGGAATCCACGACACTTAAGCAGACTGAATTCGAGGGTTGATTCCATGTCTTTGCTGCTTCCTTCGGCGACATGGATTAGCACCAGGTCTACATCTTTCGCCGAAACCTTACGTGTCACCTCGTCGGCATTCGCATCACTTAAATCTCGAGGAGTGACGCCGAGAACATTCGTGACTCTTTCGCGTCGGGGCTCAGAGTAAAAGCCGGAATCAATCTCCAACTTCCTCACAGCCAGGCGCGATAAACAGACCGGCAAAGTGCCACCGAATGATCTCGGCACGAACATGCCTGAAAACGCAGTGGTGCCGCCGGTCACTGCCTGCACTTCCGCAAATTCAGCGATATCGCAAAACCCCTGCGGGTCGTCCTGCAAGTTACGAGCGGGCGTCGAAATTTCGGTTTTGTACCTCTCGAAGGAGCGCCACTCGTAACGGTTGTTGAAGAGTTGTTTGGCGTCCCATGGTTCAAACATCGCGTACATCGGATGGTTGTGTAGATCGATAAACCCCGGAAAGATGATGTCGTTGGTGTCGACCCAGATGGCATCCTCTTCGTTGGGACGGTGGTCCGACACGGCGCTGATCTTCTTGTGCTTGACGACGACCCATCCCTTGCTGAGGACCTTTTCCGGCGTCACCACAGCGCCGCTGATAACAATCGTTCGATCCTGTGCATGAGCTACCGAATAGGCACAGAGCGTAATGAGACATACAACTACCAGGCAGGATTTTTTAAGGGGGACCATGCATGCACCTCACATTTTAAGTTTGAAGGAATGGAGCGACCCGGCACTGCTGGAAGGCTGGATTTAGCGAGTGTGTAGGAACTGAAGCTCGTGAGTTCAGCCTGAAAAAGCGGCTGCGACTATATGCCTGCACGTTTCAGTCTGTCAATCATTCGGGATCACTTCGAGGTTCCACCGGACGGCTGTTTGACTTCACGGCTTAGTTCCTTTATTAGTCCTACAGAAACGTACCAATCAGCTCGCGGCCCAGGTTGCCATTCAGCACGTGTTATTACATTTTTTCAGCCGACACCTTTGGCTAGTTGTTGCCGGTGGTGGAGTCGGTGTTGCCGGGCGCTCCTTACAGCTCTATATACGGCGTACTTACAAGCTCATTCTTCCCGATCCGACTGTAGACCTCTTCAGGTTTTATCAATTGTATGGTTACAACGCTCACGCTCTGATTAGTATTGCCAGCGGGACTCGTTTATGGACTTGTAAAGAGACGGGAGGAGCCGTCGCTTACAACGAGTTTGGCAAAGTCTGGTTGGTGTCGGGAGACCCGCTCGCAAGCGTCGAGAACCTCGCGAAGGTCTCAGCACGCTTTTTGCAGAAAGCACGCGCGGAGGGCCGTGTTGTCGGCTTCATGCCTGCGACCGAACGGTTTGCAAAGCAGAGTAGCGGGTTGGGGCTTCGAGCGATCAAGATTGGTTCCACCCCTTACTTCAATCTGGACACCTGGGCTCCTCGCGGTGATCGCGCCAAGAAAGCGCGAGCCGGGGTGAATCATGCGCGTCGAGCTGGTGTCCGCGTCAGCGAAGTAATCAACGTTGATGAAAGACTTATTCGCGAAGCTGCCTGCCTTTGCAAGAGTTGGTTGACTACACGACGCAGCGCGATCAGATTTGAATGGTTATTCACAGTTGACCTCTTCCAGCACAAAGAAAAAAAGAAATACTTCACCGCACGCGACGCTAACGGAAAACTGGTTGGATTTCTTGCTGCCAGTCCGATCCCCGCGCGTGATGGTTGGTATCTTGAAGATGTTTTGCGTTCGAGGCGTGCGCCGAATGGAACCACGGATCTTCTCGTCGTCGAAGTACTCGGTTTGCTGAAACATAGCGGCGCTAAGCTGGCCACGCTCGGCACGGCTTTGATGGCCGCCGAGGGTGCCGTCGATCCGGACATCCACGTCAGTTCACTACTCTCGAGAGCGACATGGTTCGTTGCCCGTGGTTGCTCGAGCTTCTACAACTTCGACGGCGTGAGGCGGTTTAAAGCTAAGTTTGCACCGAGTTGGTGGGAGAGTGAGTACGTTCTCATATCGCCAAACGTGACTGCACCTCCGCGCGTCCTGAGTGCTTGCCTTCATGCCGTCGTGCCTGCCGGTCCATCCTACCTGATCGCACGCCAGATGAGTCGCGCCTGGCGACGCATGACAAACACGAAAGAAAAGGCCATTGCGCTGAGGAACAGAATTACCGAGTCCAGGGCAAAATGAAAGTTGAACGAGCACGTGTTCCAGCCGGGCTGTCCCAGTACCCAAGACAGTCTGTTGTAGTCGATGGGACGACGTTGAATTATGTCAGTGCCGGTTCGGGGCGACCGGTAGTCCTCATTCATGGTAACCCTGGCTCACACGAGGACTACACACTCGCAGTCGTTGGCAAACTATCCCAATCCTGCCACGTATTGGCATTCGATCGTCCTGGCCACGGCTACAGCGAGCGACCGGATTCTGTGCAAACTACTGTTGAGGTTCAGGCGCTCATTATTCATAACGCGCTGAGAAAACTCGGTCTCGAGAAGCCTGTACTGGCAGGACACTCGTGGGGTGGCTCGCTCGTGTTAGCTGCAGCAGTCGCTTATGGAAAGGATCTCGCAGGAATTGTCTTACTTGCTCCAGCGGCGTACCCGAGCGTTAGCATAGAATGGTGGTCGCATGTCCCTCACATCCCACTGATTGGAAACATTGTTCTTAATAGGCTCACACCGTTCGTCGGACGGGCAATGATGAGAACAAGCTTAAAGCAAGCTTATGCTCCTCAGGACGTGCAAAGAGATTACATGGAGCGTTCTTTAGAGCTATGGATGAAACCGGATCACATCAGGGCATGTGCTTACGACGAAAGGACTCTCCGCGCAAGTTTGACGGGTTTGAGTGAACACTATCGCGACATCGAGATACCTGTAGTGATCGTCACCGGATCTGCCGATCGCTTGCTCGACCCCGAAGAACATGCCTACCCGCTTCATAAAGCAATCAAGAATTCCAAACTCGTTGTATTACCGGAGACGGGGCACCAACTTCCTCAAACCCGACCTGATGCTGTTATTTCGGCTATCAATCTTGTCTGGGCGGCCGGTTCTCGTTAATTCGGCGCGATTCATTTTGTACGCGTGTATTCGATGCGGATTTGGAACGGCGGCTTATTCCCGGGCAAGGTCCAGGATCCATCTTCGGTGTGATGGCTTGCGTCGATCAAGTTGAAAGTCATATTGCCCATATAGCCATGCTCGGTGTTGCCGACAACGTCAACGAAAGAGAATTCGATTTTCTTTTCGTCCGGCGACATTTTCCCTTCCATGCGGGGCCGATTTCCGGTGTCACAATAATGAGTGGCAAGCAAACGATCGCCCTCGAGGTAGAACATCGTGATCGGGTCGTCGGGCCTTGCGGTTGAAGTCGCTTCGTAAAGAATCGCGTTGCCGCTAGAAGTGACACGCAGAGTAAGGTTGATGGGCATCCCCATAACACTGCCTTGCCATGTTCCCGCTAACGTTTTCAATTTCTCGAACGCTTTCTGAGCGTCCGATTGCGCGGCAGCGTTAGTCGGGTGCGACATCGTTTGCAAAAACACCCCGGTCGCATGGCCCATGGGCACGAGAAGACCCATCAGAAGAAATGTGGGTACCCGTTTCTTGAGAAGGTGCGCGATGCGCGTAGTTAGCATTGGTATTCCCTTTCGTTCCGGTTAGTCGTTGAGCACGACTCAAAATACGACGATGCGATCCACGCCGGAAACCAATAGACATGTCTTGACGTATCAAAGACACGTCTATTGGTTGCAAGGAGTTTCGGCTAAATGCCTAACCCCACAATCGCCGCCGGTTATCCCAAAGCTTTTTTGGATTTTGCTGTCTCTAAAGGTGCTGATCGCCAGACACTGCTTGAGCGATCGGGCATTTCTGCCGCCGACCTCGGCGATCAGGAGAAACGGATTCCGCTGGGCAATTACCTGGCGCTGTTGGAAGCCGGTATCGAGTTGTGCGGTGAACCGGCCCTACCTCTGCTTTTTGGTGAAGCGGTCAACGGTCAGAGTCTATCGATCGCGGCGCTGATGGGCCGCGCGTTTGATAACACAGAATCAGCGCGCCAGGAGATAAACCGCTATTCGCCCTTGGCGCTCGATACGGACGATGGAGCAGCGAACGCAATTGAGGTCGTCCGCGAGAATGGCGATGTCGCGTTGAAGTTCACCTGGAGAGTTTATGTCGATTATCCGCTTCTAACAGAATCGGCCTGTGCGCGTACTGTTTGCGGCGCGCGGGAAATCCAGGCGCGTCTGCCTGAGTTCGCAAACATAACTTTTCCCAAAGCAATTCACTTCACTCACAAAGAGCCGAGTTACCGCGCGGAATATGATCGGATATTTGGTGTGCCGTTATTCTTTGGGAGTCACATGAACGCCATCATTGTCGGTGAAGAGTTTCTGAACATCAGTTTACCTGACACGAATCCGTATCTTTCAAAGTTACTGAAAACTCACGCAGACGAACTCCTTAAGAACCTCGAGAGCTCTAAGTCAACCAGAGGCCGCGTCGAGAGTTTGCTATTGCCTGTCTTGCACACTGGGGACGTTAGCATCTCGACGATCGCTGCGAAGCTGGGCGTCAGCCGGCAGACGCTCTTTCGCAAGTTGAAAGCTGAGGGCGTCAGCTTTGAACAAGTGCTGGATGAGTTGCGTCACACGTTGGCGTTACGTTACTTGCAGGAAAAGAAGATGTCCGTAACCGAGACCGCCTATCTGGTGGGATTCTCTGACCCGGCCGCATTCTCCCGTGCGTTCAAGCGTTGGACCGGATCGCGCCCGCGTGCGATTCGCAATAAGGATTAGCATTCACGCATCGCTAATCTGAGTTTCCTCAGAGAGAATTATGTAACTGGCTATTGTCCGCCCATTTGGATCGGTGATATAAGTCGCCGCGTATTTCACCCTTTCTAATTCCAGGGAGGTTTTCTGTGAAACTACTCATCCTCTTCACTCTGGGAGCGGTTTTGATTGTGGCCGTTTCGTGCCATCCAACAACACCGCCTACGAACGCTCCGGCCACGTCGGCAACGCCAAAGAACACAACCTTAAGTGAATTTACAGGACGCGTTGTACAAACACCGGCAGGTTATCGCTTTGATAACGATGATGGAACTAAGGGCCAACGACTGACGAAAGCGAAACTTGGCGAGAGCCCGCAATCTAAAGAGATTGATCTCAAGCCTTATGCTGATGAGTCACTTAAGGTCAGAGGGCAATGGGAACATGACTGGATAATGGAGGCTGAAATCCTTGAGCATCACCGCTCAAAATAAATATCCAACGGTGAGATAACAGCCAACAAAGCCCTGTTTACCGCTATAGACGGTGTGTCGCATTCCCCACGTAGAATCGAACTCTCGCCTAGAGGGCGCTGTTATTGCGCGGTCGTTTCTTTAACGCCACTGTCGATTCCTGGCGCGGCGCCGGGTGGGACTTGTTCGATGTAGGGTTGGTCGGGGCTGATGCGGATGCAGGCTGCGTAGTGAGACGGCTTTATCTCGACTAACTGCGGCACCACTTGTTTGCAAACGTCGATCGCGTACGGGCAGCGCGTGTGGAACGGACATCCTGAAGGCGGATTGATGGGCGACGGGACGTCACCTTCCAAAACGATGCGCTGGCGCGTCGCTTCGATCTGCGGATCAGGCACCGGCACCGCTGAGATGAGCGCCTTCGTGTACGGCATCAACGGCTCTTGATAGATCGTCTTCGCCTCAGCGAGTTCGACGAGCTTTCCGAGATACATCACGGCGACGCGATCCGAGACGTGCCGAATTGCCCGCAGATCGTGTGAGATGAAGAGATAGGTTAGGTGCTTCTCGCGTTGCAGTTTCTCGAGCAGGTTCATGATTTGCGCCTGGATCGACACGTCCAACGCTGAAATCGGTTCATCAGCCACGATGAAGTCCGGATCGACGGCAAGTGCGCGAGCGATGCCGATGCGCTGCCGTTGACCGCCTGAGAACTCGTGCGGATATCGTTTGACGAAACGCTTGCTCAAGCCGACGGTTTCAAGTAGCTCCTGCACGCGCTGTTCTGCTTCCCTGCCGCGCGCGAGTTTATAAGTCTCGAGCGGCTCGCCGACAATCTGCCCGATCGTCATGCGCGGGTTCAGGGACGCGTACGGATCCTGAAAAATGATTTGCAGATGACGCCGCTGTTCTCGCAACTGCCGCGCGGATAAGTGCGCGAGATCGCGATCGTGGTAGAACACCTGGCCCGACGTTGGTTCGGTGAGTCGCAGTATCGCGCGGCCGAGTGTTGACTTGCCACAACCTGATTCGCCGACCAGTCCGAGCGTTTCGCGTCGATAGATGTCGAGTGAAACTCCATCCACAGCTTTCACGACGCGTTTCACCGGACTGCCTCCCATCAACTTGTCGAGCGCACCGCCGCCGCCGAGATCGAAATGCACCTTCAGATCTCGAATCGAAATCAGCGTCTCTTTTCCGTCAACGGCACTCATGAAGGTCGCCCGCCTCCTGACTCCGCGTAAACCTCGCGCGCAAAGTGGCAGAGCGAGTAGTGATCGGCGTTGAGCTGCACGAACGGCGGAAACTCACGATGGCAAATCTCCTGGACCTTCTCGCAACGGGGCGCGAACGGACAACCCGGCTTCAAGTGGGCCACGTCAGGAGGCAGACCGGGAATCTGGTAAAGCTTGCCCTGTTCCGCCGTCGGATCAGGCACTGAGCGCAGCAAGCCTTTCGTGTAAGGATTGCCGGGCAGTGCAAACAGTTCCGCCGTCTTTCCCTGCTCGAAAATCTTTCCTGCGTACATGACGATGACGTGGTCCGCCATGCCCGCGACGACGCCCAGATCGTGAGTTATCAGGATCACGCTCGTTCCGGTCTCGCGTTTCAGTGTTTTGATAAGTTCGAGGATCTGCGCCTGAATCGTAACGTCGAGCGCCGTCGTCGGCTCGTCGGCGATCAACAACTCCGGCTCACACGAGAGCGCCATCGCGATCATCACGCGCTGCCGCATGCCGCCAGAGAACTCGTGCGGGTAATTGTCGGCCCGAGTGCGAGCATCGGGAATCCCGACCGTCTCCAGCATCTTGATCGCATGCGCGTGGGCCTGCGCTTTCGTGTGGCCGAGGTGAAGCTGAGTCATCTCCATCAACTGTTTGGAGATCTTCATGTACGGATTAAGCGACGTCATCGGATCCTGAAAGATCATCGCGATGCGCCGGCCGCGGATCTTTCGGATCGCTGAGTTCGAGAGTAAAAGCAGATCCTGCCCGTTGAAGACGACTTCGCCGGAAACGATCTTTCCCGGCGGATCGGGAACGAGCCGTATGATCGAAAGATTAGTGACTGACTTCCCCGATCCCGACTCGCCGACGATGCCCAACGTCTCGCCGCGTTTGAGTTGAAACGAAATGCCGTCGACAGCTTTGACGATGCCGTCTTCAGTTTCGAAGTAGGTGCGAAGATCCTTTACCTCGAGCAGGTTTCCGTTGTTTTCGCTCAAGTGGTCCTCATCTGTGGGTCTAACGCGTCTCGCAAGCCGTCACCGAGAAAGTTGAGCGAGAAGAGAGTCAGGGCCATCGTGACGCCGGGAAAGATCAACTGCCACGGGAAGATGGCGATGTTCTGAATGCCGTCCGACGCCAGGCTGCCCCACGACGCGAGCGGCGCCTGCACGCCAAACCCGAGAAACGACAGAAACGCTTCCGTCAACATGATCTGCGGGATGGTGAGCGTCGCGTAAACAATCACCGGCCCCAACGTGTTCGGAACGAGATGGCGAAAGATAATCCGCGGCGCCGAAACACCAGTGGCCCGCGCGGCCATCACGAACTCCTGGTTCTTCAGCGACAACACCTGCCCGCGCACGATGCGCGCCATGGTCAACCACGACACCGAACCAAGCGCGATGAAGAGCAGAATGAGTTGCCCGCGCGGCGTCTGGCTGCGAAACATCGACAGCAGCACGATCACGACGATCACGTACGGCAGCGAGTAAAGCACGTCGACCAGGCGCATCATCATGTTGTCGACTCGTCCGCCGACATAACCCGCGATCGCGCCGTAACTGACGCCGATCACCAACGACACGAGCGTTGAAATGATGCCGACGAAAAGCGAGATCTGCCCGCCCTGAAGCACGCGCGCGAATTGATCGCGCCCGGCGTTGTCAGTGCCCATCGGATGCGTCCACGAAAACTCGCCGTGCGGACCGGTGAACGGTGGAAACGATTTGACCAGACCAATGTCTTCCGTCGGGATGTAGTCGGGCGTGAACCCCATCGTTTTTTGGATCACCGTTGGCCCAATCACCGACGCAATCGTGATCATTATGACCACGACGAGACCAAACACCGCGAGCTTGTTCCTCAACAGACGGCGCCACGCATCGCGCCACAATGAAGTGCCGCGAATAATCTCGGTTTCCGCCATTACATCCGTATTCATCTGTTCTAGTGGTACCTCACCCGCGGATCGAGATACGCGTACGCGATGTCAACCAGCAAATTCATCAGCAACAACGTGATCGAGATGAACGCAACGATGCCGATGATGAGCGGCTCGTCGCGATTGAGTGAGGCCTGAATGAAGTAGTTGCCCAAACCCGGCAGCGCGAAGATCCTTTCCACCACGACGGTCCCAGTCAGCAAAAACGCGAGCGCCGGACCGGTGTACGAAACGACCGGCATCAGTCCTCCGCGGAGCGCGTGTTTGATCAAGACGTCCTTCTCACTCAATCCTTTTGCTCGCGCCGTGCGGATGTAATCGGAGCGAAGCACTTCCAACATGCCGGCGCGTGCGAGCCGCGCGATATAGGCCATGTAGATCGCCGAGAGCGTCAGGACGGGAAGGATCAAGTTTCGACTGGGGAAGCCGCCCCAGCGCGAAGGTGGCAGCCAGTAAAGACTGAGTGAAAACACGAGTACCAGGATCGGACCAAGCACGAAGTTCGGCACCGAGATTCCGAGTATCGCGAGTGCCATCGACGTATAGTCCCAGCGCGAGTTCTGTTTCAGCGCCGCGATCGATCCGGCGGCGACGCCGACGATCATTGCCAGGAGGTACGCGAGAATTCCGACGGCAGCCGAAACCGGCAGCGAACGGCGGATGATGGTGTTTACGGATTGCCCTTCAAAGCGGAGCGACGTGCCGAAGTCGCCGTGACGAAGGATGGCCCACATCGTTTTGCCGTATTGCTGGTACCACGGTTTGTCGAGCCCATACTTGTCGCGGATGGCTTTTTCGATGGCGGGCGGCAGCCGTTTCTCGCCGGAGTAGAAGTTGCCGGGGGCAAGCTTGATCAGGCCCCACGTGATCGTGATCACGACGAGAATCGTAGGAATGGTGACCAGGAGGCGTCTAACTATGAAGCGCAGCATCGTGTCGCTTGCGAGATCCTAATCCAGCTTGGTGGATCCTAATCGGCGGCCAAACTCGGTGTGCCATAATCCCACTTGGCTGGATCGCGTTCGATATACACGTATTTCCAGGCATAGAGAGAAGCGGCGTTGGGATACATGCCCTTCACATATGGTTTCTTCACCCAATTAACTGCCGCAGTATCGAGTGGAATCACCGGTTGCGCATCGATCAGATACTGCTCGGCCTCGGCCAGCTTTTGATATCGCTTCTTCGGATCCGGCATACGGTTCGCCTCGTCGAGCATCGTGACGTACTTAGGATCCAGCCAGCCCGTGCCGTTCTCGCCGCCGGTGTAGAAGAGACTCAGAAAGGTGAATGGATCCATGTAATCGGCGGACCATGCACCGCGCGCGAACCCTTTGTAGTCGAGCTTGGCCCTCACGTTTAGAAACGTCTTCCAGTCCATGTTGCGCAGGCTGATGGTGATGCCGAGATTTTGCTTCCACTGCGCCTGCATCCATTCGGCCATCGCCTTGTTCGATTCCTGGGTGTTGTAGATGTACTCGACCTGGTCCACCGGAAACTTCGGACACGAATAAGTGCCGTCAGGTTTTTTAGTTACGGGATAGCCGGCTTCAGTCATTAACCTGCGCGCTTCTTCAGGATTGAACGGGTCGCCCTTCGGCTGCGGGTATCCCTGGAAGATTCCCTCTGGAGTGAATGCGGTCAACGGTTTGACGACCTTGCGCCAGGTGGCCCACGCGTTCTTGTCGATCGCAAAGTTGAACGCCTTGCGCACGCGGACGTCATTCATCGGCGGCTGCGTCACGTTCATCAGCACGTAGTTGATCGCCGCCTCCGCGCCGTCCATGTAGTCTTGCTTTGTTCTGACCACTTCGAGCCACGCGTTGGGAACGGTGTGATTCAGCACCGCGTCGATCTCGCCGACCTTGTAGAGATTCATGATCGTCGGATTGTCCGACATGGGATAGAAGTAGATCTCGTCGAGTTTTACTGATGCGGCGTCCCAGTTCATCGGATCGCGTTCGACCACGAGCTTGTCGTAAGGCCGCCAGGTTTTTACTTTAAATGGCCCGGACGTGACGATGTTCTGCGGCTGCGTCCACTGCTCGCCGTACTTCTCGATGACCTTGCGCGGCACGACGCGATAGAGCTGATGGGCCAACAAGCCGACGAAGAATGGCCCGGGTTGAAGCAGCGAGATCCGCAACGTGTATTTGTCGATCGCTTCGACGCCGATGTCTTCGGCTTTTACGGGCACCAACTCTTTACCGGCGACAGCAGCTTTGAGTTTCGGATTGGCGTCGAGAGCTTTGTTGCGCGATTTCGCATCGCCTGGGAGCGTCAGGCGCACCGGCGTATGCAGTTGCTTGTGGAACTCCGAATTCTGCTCGTTAGCGGAGTGATTCGCACTTGCTGGATATTCATCCTTAGCCGGATCGAGCGGGCTGCCGGACAGTGGTTCTGGTGGAGTTTCCTCGTCGAAGTCTTTTGCTAGCAGAAACTGGCCCGTCTGTGGATCTCGAACGAATACTCTCTGCTCGTTGAAGGCCTGCGCGTACTTTATGTAATAGGAGAGATAAGCGTTGCGCGAAGCAGTCTCCTTCGCTAACGCGCGTCTGAAACTGTAAACAAAGTCGGTCGCATCGATCGGATCGCCGTTGGAGAAGCGGCCGTTCTGCCGGAGGTGGAACTTGAATTCAGATGAATCGTTATTTGCTTCCCAACTCTCGGCGAGTGCGGGGTTGGGCCCGACTGTTTTCGGGTCGTAGTCGACCAGACCATCGTAGAGCGCCATGTAAATTCGCGCTTCCGGCTGGCCGTTGCTGATTGCGGGATCGAGCGATTCGGGCTCGTCGCCGGTCACGTAGCGAAAGATGTTTCGCTCCGGAGGAACCGTTTTGCCGAAGAATGGCTCCTTGTTTGACGCGGTGTTGCACGACAGGGCGGCGAAAGTGATCGACGCTAACAGCAAGAGAGTGATTATCTGCTTCTGTTTGCTCATCAGGACACTCGCTTTTAAAAAAGGAGGAGCAGGAGACGTGTCACCAAACACTCGAGTGGTGACGTGTGGAAGTTATCACGCGAAATGCGGATTAATCAAGGTGGTCTAACTGAGTATCCGTGTTCTCGGATCTGCTACACCTTTACGGCGTATCCAAGACCGTCGCCGACGGGCAGGACGATGGAACGAAGTTGAGGATGATTGATGAAATAGGGATTGAACTCGCGCAGTGCGACCGTTGACGCCTCGGTGTCGTCACCTGCGACCTTTCCACCCCAGAGCAGGTTGTCGACGATCACGACGCCGCCGCTGCGCAGGCGTGGCAATCCGAGATCGAGATACTGCTTGTATTCTTCCTTCACTGCATCGATAAAGAGGAGATCGAATGTTTCGTCGAGACGAGGCATCACGTCCAACGCTTTACCACGTTCGATGCGCACGCGATCGGTGACGTTGGTCCTTTCAAAATAACCTGACGCTGCGTTGATCATCTCGTCGCTCGGTTCGATGGTGACAACGAGACTTCCCTCACCCATACCGCGCGCGAGATGGATCACCGAATAACCGATCGCCATCCCGATCTCCAGCGCCTTCTTCGCGCCGCTCAACCGAGCGGTGATCTCGATGAACCTGGCGACCTCGCGATCCGCGATCGGGACGCGATGCTGCGCTGCATACGCCTCCATCTCCGTCAGCAGTCGGTCGGTTTGCGGCAGCAGTTGATCGAGATACTCAGCCTGTTCGCTTTGCAGAATCGCATCGAGTCGCGCTTTCATCGTTTCCCCTTCAAGTGTCGGAATTATCCTGCGGGTCGCCGGTTACGGAGACGTAGCGGCGGCCGAGGCCGAGTTGGCGTAGTTTGTGCTGGAGGGACTGGCGGTGCATGTCCAGTATCTCGGCAGCACGGGTCACGTTTCCCTGCGTGTGTTCAAGGCAACGCGTGATGTAGCGGCGCTCGAACTCGCGCCTGTCCTCGCGAAAATCGGCAGTAAAAGGAACGCGGAGGCCGTCAGTGTCGTCGCTTCCCTCGGCGACGGCGCTCGTCGGAATGCCGGCGTTGATCTCGTCCGGTAGATCGCGCGGGCCGATCTCGTCGCCTTCAGCCATGATGACGGCCCGGTCGATGGTGTTCTTCAGTTCGCGCACGTTACCGGGCCAGTTGTATTCGAGCAGGCGCTTTAGTGCGCCCTGGCTCATCGATCGCTGCGGTAATTCGTAGCGTTCGGCGGCCAGACGCAGGAACGTTTCGACCAGCAGCGGAATGTCCTCGCGGCGTTCGCGCAACGGCGCGATATCTACCGTAACCACGCGCAAACGATAGAACAGATCCGCGCGAAAGTTGCCGTTCGTGATCTCCTGTTCGAGCGGCCGGTGCGTCGCACTGACGATACGCACGTCCACCGGGATCGACTCGTTTGCGCCCAGCCGTTCGATACGTCTTTCTTCAAGCGCGCGAAGGAGCTTGGCTTGAACGTTGGAGCTCATGTCGCCAATCTCGTCGAGAAAGAGCGTACCGCCGTCGGCTTGTTCAAACTTCCCTTCCCGGCGTGCCGCAGCGCCCGTAAAAGCCCCCTTTTCGTGGCCAAAAAGCTCTGACTCGATCAACTCCGACGGCAGCGCCGCGCAGTTCACGGCGACGAAGGAACTGTTGCGGCGAACGCTGTTTCGTTCGTGAAGCTCGCGCGCCACCAACTCCTTACCGGTCCCGGATTCGCCGCGCACCAATACCGTCGCGTCCGTCTCCGCAACCTTCTCGATCATGGACCGCACTCGCTGCATCGCCTCGGAGTTTCCGATAAGCGCGCCGCGTTGTGAACGCTCGACCTCGATCCGGCGTCGCAGCGAATAGTTCTCGCGCCGCAGTTGAACTGTTTCGGCGGCGTTTTTGATGACGAGACGAAGGTCGTCGAGCTCGAATGGCTTGGAGAGATAGTCGTGAGCGCCGGCTTTGACGGCCTCGACGGCCATGCGTTCGGAACCGTGGGCCGTGACGATGATCACGAGCGGCGCATTGCCGTTGGCCGACTTAATCTCGCGAAGGAAATCGAGCCCGCTCATTCCCGGGAGGTTTACGTCCAGCAGGAGCAAGTCGGGCTCGTGTTGTTTCAGCAGAGCGCGGGCCGCTTCGGCGGAACCGGCCTCGCAGATGTTGTAGCCCAAGGTCGTGAGGGCTCGCCGCATGCCGTAGCGCGCGGCTTCCTCGTCGTCAACTATCATTAATCGCAATGCGTCTTTTCTCACTTCCGGTTAGTTTAGAACCACACCGATGAGATTTACTAGCGCATCGCGTGCCATAACCGCGAACGCCGGTTACTTCTGAGTCCGCTTCGCCGAGACCACCAGGATGATGGCGTCACCGGATGGGCCGACGTTCAAAGTGCCGACGACGACGGGCTCGCCTTCACGCATGCTGATGTCGGTGGCCAGGCCGGTGCTCTCGTAATTGAACTGCGGAAACGCTGCAACCGCGGCAGTCGTGGGAGCGGCGATCTGAATCGGAATACGCGCGCCGAAGTTGAAACCAGCCATCTGGACCAGTTGCTGCCCTTCGCTGTTGCGCACCAGTCGCACCTGTCGAACCTTGAACGTGCTGAAACTGGGTGTAGTCGGCGGCGAGACGCCGAGATTCGACGCGATTGGCCCACCGATCCAACTCAAGTCCAAACGGCCTTCATTCTTGACGCGATTGATCAACGTCGCCGCCAACCGGTAGTTCTTGAACGGCAACGTCGCTCGCAACTGTTTCACAACGCCGTCCAATGCCGCCGGGATTTTGGAATCGACCACGTCTGCATTCGTTCCGACGATCAAATACAGTTGCGTATCGAGGTTTGTTTCGTCTTCCTTTAACTCGCCTTGCGGCGCTGACGTTGCGGGCGCCGTTGTTGTTTGCGCCCGGGCGACACCGGCGCTAAGACACACCGCTGCCAAGAGCATCGCGATTAGATATTTCCTCATGCTACATCTCCTCAAATGGGGTAATACGTACAGCCACACCTATCACGCAGATGACATGCGAAAGTTCCGGGTAACAGGAATTTTAGTTGATTGGAATACGGAGATGGAACACGGCGCCGTGGCCGTTGCGCGCAACGCCGAGCGATGCCGAGCCGCCGACTTCCTGCACTCGCTTGCGAACAATCGCCAGACCAAGACCAGTGCCGCGTTGTCGCGTGGTGAAGAACGGCTCCCAGATCTGTTCGCGCAGGTCGTGCGGCACGCCTGGGCCGCTGTCGTGCACGCTGATCACGAGTTCGCCGTCTCCCTGCGAGGCGGTCAGTAAAACGTCACCACCGTGCGGCGTCGCCTGTAGCGCGTTGAGCAACAGGTTCGACAATGCATCACGCAACGCGGAAACTGATTTGCCCGCGATCGTCGCGTCAGTTGTGATCGAACAAGCGAGATCGATTCCCTGCTCGCGAGCGTTCGCGCGAAACAGATCCACCGCAGTCTGGACCAACTCGCCAACCGTCAGCGGCTCAGCCGCCGGGCTCTCTCTTCTCGCAAAACTCAGAAGCTGCGTGATGCTCTGGCTCAGCCTGTCAGTCTCGCCGACGATCAGGCTCAGGTCGCGCTCGTACTCGTTCTTCAATCCTTCGTCTTCACGCATCACCTGCGCGATCGACTTGATGGCTGACAAGGGATTCTTGATCTCGTGCGCGACGGTTGCCGCCATGCGTCCGAGCGCCGCCAGACGTTCACGTTCGGCGAGCTCTCGTTCGAGCCTGACGTTCTCTTCCAGCAGGCGCGAGTCGTCAATGGCGATGGCGATCTGGTTCGCGAGGATCTCAATTACCGATCGAACGTCTGACGTCAGACTCGCGGAGGAAGCGTCGAGTGCCAGCAACCCTTCGACGTTCTCTTCGCGCCGCAGCGGATACGCCAGCTTGAACCCCTGATCGACAAGCAACGCGTCGTCTTCAACCGGCGCCCAACCAAGCTCGCGCGACTTCTCCAGCACCAGTTCGCCCCACGGCTCCGGAACTTTCCGATCTCCGTTCACTTCCGCCGCCACTGAGCCATCGATGTAGATCTTCAACTGTCTCAAGCCAAGCGCCTTCGTCGTGCGCTCTTCGACAAACTGCAACAAGTCAGCCAACTGCTTGTACTGGCCTGCGTACGAACCGATACGCGAAATGATCTCTTTGTAGAGCGCGGCTTCACGTTCGAACAGTTTATGAAAGCGCTGGGCCAACCAGCCTCGCAAAGGCGCCGCGAGCAACGCCAGCGCGAGGATCAGCAACGACTCGATCAGTCCCGGACGAATGCCGTAACGCTGCGTCATCCAGTCGCCGATCGAGCGGATGCCGAAGACGTAGACCGTCAGCACGACCGTCGCGAAGGTCACTACGACCAGACTCTCTTCGATGATGATCTCGAGATAGCGATAGCGATAGATGTAGTAGGCCAGCAGCACCGACGGCAACAGCGATCCGAGGTTGGCGATCGTCTTCAAATACAACCCGGCAACTGTTCCTTCGCCGAGCCCGAAAGCCAGCGCCGCGAAGATGACCACGCCGACGCCGATAAACGACGCCGCCAGCGTTTGCATGATTCGCTTCTCGCTGCGGTTCTGACTCCTTCTCGCGA
This sequence comes from Acidobacteriota bacterium, assembly GCA_046732935.1. Lineage (GTDB taxonomy): Bacteria > Acidobacteriota > Blastocatellia > Pyrinomonadales > Pyrinomonadaceae > PSRF01. Next base: position 25,774 of record JBKPOC010000097.1, read on the forward strand.
TCAGCAACTCGGTCACCGCAATCAGCCCGAGCACGTACGCGATCCAAAACGCAAACGGGATGACGAAAAACGACAGCTTCGTGAACATGGGCGCGTATTCGCCCATCCACAACCGCGGCACCGCGATCAGCAGAAAGACTGTCGGGACGTACGAGAGGTAGACGCGCAGTCGTTCGCTCTTGTTCAAGTCGCGGCCGTGGGCCTGTGCCCACAAATGCAGGTGCACGTGAAGCAGGAACGAATACGCGAAGGTGATACTGACGACGGCGACCGTGTCGGCGATGCGAAGAAGCGTGGTCCAGGTGTCCGGGCCGAGATCGAAGAGTCCGTGGAGTGTGACGACGAGGTTGCTGGTGTGCCAGCCGCCCATCGTCAAAGCGAGCGCAGCGAGGATGCGCTCGATGTTCGTGAATTTGGTGCGACGGCGGGCGAGCTGCACCGCCATCCAAAGCGGTAGCAGCGCGCCGATGCTATAGCCGATGACTTGAAGTATTTCGAGTGGGTCGAGTGGAAACATTCTAATGGTCAGTGGTCAGTTGTCCGCGGTCAGTAGTCAATAGCGATTCCCGCCATTTACATACGGACCACTGACTACTGACAACTGACCACTGACCAATACTTACTTGGCCGCCGTGGTGCTCGGCGCCGTGAAGGTTATCTCCACGCGCCGGTTCCTGGTGCGGCCCGCGACCGTGGTGTTCGGCGCGACCGGGTTTGAAGCTCCCATGCCGTTGGCTTGAATCCGCGTCGGATCTACGCCCGCCGACTGAAAGCGATCGGAGAGCACTCGCGCACGTTCCTGCGTGAGCTGCTGCAAGGAGACTTCATCACCTTTGTTATCCGTGTAGGCTTCGATCAGGATCTGATAATCGGGATTGCTTGCCAACAGCGCCGCCAGCGGTTCGAGCCTGGACGCGGATGCTGTCGCAAGAGTGGCCTGCCGGGCATTGCTCCAGATGGCTTCCGGCAGTATCAGACGAAAACCACTCGCGGTCTCCTTCACGGCTCCGTACTTCGCGAGCGTCGCTTTCAGGTTCGCTTCGTTGTTGCGCCGCTCGACTGCTTTGCGTTCAGCCTCGATGCGAGCATTCTCGGCGTCTTTCTCGCCTTCAAATCGAGCGAGTTTCAGTTTGGCGGCGTCGCTCTCGGCGCGCAGTTGCTGGTTCTCATCGCGGAGCCGCGCGATCTCGACGCGCTTCTCGCGTAACTGATCGTTTGCGGTGCCCGCGTCGCGCTCGGCGAGCTCACGTGCTCGTTGTTCCTTTTCCAGCGCGGCCCGCAGTTGGGCCACTTCACGTTGTGAAGCTTCGGCGCTCTGTTCCGCGGTGCGGACGGCCTCGTCGCGACGGCGGATCTCTTCGCGACGCACACGCGCGGCTTTATGCGCGACTGCAGTCTCTTCCGCGTGAGCACCGGAAGAAGTCGCTTGACGAGCTTTGATGTCGATCTCCGACACAGGTTGATTCAAACGCCAGGCTTGTTCGGCGGCTTGCAACTGTTCCTCGGCAAGGCGCAGCTCTTCAGGTGCGTCCTGCGAAGCGCCCGCATACTTCGCGAGACTGACTGCCTGACGCGCACCGAGCAGCGACACTGGTGTTTCACGATAGTCGCGATCGGCGATCTCCGGCACGCGCGCATCCCGGAAGTAGTCGCTCGAGTTGCCGATGTAACGGACGTCGACTGTTTCTACGGAACTGCCGTTGGGCCGCTTCGGCGGTAGGTTCTCCATGACGACCATGCGGCTAGGCACCTTCATCAGAAAGTGCGGCTCAGCGGTCAGAATCAAAGCGAAGGTTTGTAGCGGCGTAGTGACGTCGAGTTTTGAATCGACGAACGAGCTGCCGCTGCGTTTGATCTCGCCGAGATTGTCGACGTGTCCTTCGGGCGAGATGGCCCAAAGGATGTAAGTGGTGTAGATGCCGCCGAGCTCGGACGCGCGCGGCAGATCGTCGATGTGCAACTCGACGCGGGTCCCACGACGTCCGGCGCGTTTCACCTTGGCCTCACCCTTCAGGCGCGGCAATACGGTCGTGCCTTGAAACTTGACCGTCACCGTCTCGTCCAGCGGATACGTTATGGCGACTGTCTGCCGTTCGACGTCACGTTGCGCCAGCGCAACGCACACGGAGAGTAAACAAGCGATAAGCGCGAACGGGAGGCTGCGCACCGGCGATTGACCAATGCATCTGAATGTCATGGCAAAAGAACTCCTGATCTTTATTAATCCCCTTGATGCTTCCGCGCCCTGCACTGTTGCCGCAAAAACACGGATTATTGGCGAAACCGGTGTTCGTACCTGGTTTTCCGGTAAGCGGCAATTTGGACGATGAGCACGGAAATTCCGGAGAGCAACAACAGATGGATCCAACCCCGCTGTTGGGCGATGAGCAGGATTAACCAAAGCAGGATCAGACCTGAACCAATCCACCAAAGCATTAAGGCAATTAGCTATTACGGCACTTCGTTCAACTTGTAACCAACGCCACGAACGGTCAGCACGTAACGCGGGTTCTTCGGATCGGTTTCGAGCTTCTTCCGCAGACGGTTGATGTGCGGATCGATATTGCGTTGATAGCCTTCGTAGTCAGTGCTCCAAACGCGATCGAGCAACGCGTTCCTGGACCATGCCCTGCCCGGTTCCGACGCGAGCAGTTCGAGAATCTGAAACTCGAGCGGCGTGAGATCGATGCGATCGCCGTCGCGGATCACTTCGTGACGCCGTTTATCGATCACCAGTCCGCCGACCTCGATACGTTCACCGTCAGGCTCCGGCGCAACACTGCCGCCGCGACGCAGCAACGCCTCGACGCGATATTCGAGCTCGCGCGGGCTGAACGGTTTCGCGAGATAATCGTCGGCGCCTGCTTCGAACCCGGCGACCTTGTCAGAGAGCGCATCGTGTGCTGTCAGGAAAAGCGCGGGCGTCTGAATGCCGCGATCGCGAACTCGTTTCAACAGATCGATTCCGGACATGCCCGGCATCGAGACGTCGAAGATGAAGCAATCGAATCTCCCCGCCAATGCTGCTTCAAGTGCCGCCATCCCGTTTTCACGTTCGTCGACCTGAAAACCGAGGCGACGAAAGTACTCCGCCAGCAGGAGGCGCATGTCAGTGTCGTCGTCGGCAATAAGAAGGCGCTTGCCTGCATATTTGCTGTTTGGTGGTGCTGTTTGTGCCAAGTCTCTCCGATCCTGTCGGTGGGGATCTGGTTTAAAAGTCGTCAGATAGCAGTGAGATTATAACCTATCCGTGTTCGCAGGAGATCGGTTGCTTTTTGAGGGCACGGTTAAAATAGGTCAGCCTTGACGCAATTAAGTGGGGGTAAGTATAGTTCCTCTTTGATTTTGGACCGCTTCTACCCTCCTTATAGCAACTGATCGGAGACTTTAGCAACCAGAGATGCGTGATCTTCGCCGCTTGTTAAAGTACCTGAGACCTCACTGGCTGATCTTCGCTGTAGCAATCGTTGCGATGTCGCTGGTTGGTCTGTTGGAGACCGCGACCGGGGCTTTGATCGTTCCGATCCTCGATCAGGCGTTTGCTCAAAGCGGCGCTCCACGCACGCCGACGCTCTTCAGTCTCCAGAAGCTGATCCCTCAGGCGCCCGTCGGCGCCTGGCAGCGGATCTCGATCCTGCTAATCGTCTTCACGCTCGTGAAAGGCATCGCCGAGTATGTTTCGACTTACCTGATGGCCCGCATTGGCCAGTCGTCCGTACTGAAGTTGCGGCAGGACCTGTACGACCACCTGCTCGCGCAGTCGGCGACTTTCTTCGAACGACATCGCACCAACTATCTCGTCTCGCGACTGGTGTCGAGCGCCGCGGCCATCGAGATCGCGGTGACGAGCACGATCCGCGACATGCTGCGTGAGAGTTTTACGCTGATCTTCTTCCTTGTGGCGGCCTTTTACTACAACTGGCGACTGACGCTCGGCTCGTTGATCATCGCGCCGATCATCGCGTTCCTCACTGCCAAGTTCGGCAAAGCGCTGCGCAACCGCGCGCGCGAGAGTTTCGAAGGAAGCAAAGAACTGACCGACACGGCGCAGGAAGCACTCGCCAACCAGGGGATCGTCAAAGCGTATCGTGCGGAGAAGCGCGAGTCGGCGCGCTTCACGGAGGTCGCCAAACGGATCGTCAGAGCAAACTTGCGCAGTGCGAGCATCGCCGGCGCTTCGCCGCCGACGATCGAGATGATCGGGATATTGTTCGTCGTTCTCCTGCTCTTATTCGGACAGCGGGAGATCTTGGCCGGACACATGAACACGGCGCAGTTCGTGACATTCCTGTTCTTCCTGTTTCGCAGTTACGATCCGATGCGTAAGTTGTCGCGTCTGCAAAACAGCATGGAGCAGGCGCTCGCGGCGGCCCATCATATGTGGGAAGTAATGTACGAGCACGCCGCGATCCACGAGAAAGAAGACGCGCGCGATCTGGCGCCGTTGCAACGGGAGATCGAGTTGCGCCACGTCTCGTTTGGTTATGACAACGAGTCGCGATCGGTGCTGCGAGACATAAACCTGACCGTCAAGGCCGGAACGATGGTGGCGCTGGTCGGCGAATCGGGCGGCGGAAAGTCAACGCTGACAAAGCTGCTGCCGCGTTTCCACGATCCCACCTCCGGCGCGGTGCTCTGGGACGGCGTCGATCTTCGCGATGTAAAACTGGCGAGCCTGCGCCGGCAGATCGCACTCGTCACGCAGGAGACGGTGCTGTTCAACGACACAGTCCGTCACAACATCGCTTATGGCAAACCCGAAGCAACGCAGACGGAGATCGAAGAAGCCGCGTCGATCGCGTTAGCGCACGACTTCATTCGCGAAATGCCCAATGGGTACGATACGATTGTCGGCGAGCGCGGAATTTTCCTATCGGGCGGCCAGCGCCAACGGTTGGCGATCGCCCGCGCCATTCTGGTGAACGCGCCGGTGCTAATTCTGGATGAAGCCACGTCGGCACTCGACGCCGAGTCGGAACGTCTGGTGCAGCGAGCAATCGCCAATCTGGTCCGCGACCGAACGACAATTGTCATTGCCCATCGTCTCTCGACCGTCCGTCGTGCCGACGTCATCGTGGTGATGGAAGCCGGCCGGATCATCGAAACAGGAACCCACACGGAATTGCTGGCCCGCGGCGGACAATACCGCAAACTCTACGAGTTGCAGTTTGCCGACGAAGAAGAGGAATTGGGAGTTGCTCATTAGGAGGACGATGGTCTTGGGCCTTTGGTCTTAGGTCTTATCAACCCAAGACCTAAGTCCAAAGACCGAAGACCAAACCATATGAAATCAATGACCGGATATGGCAAAGGGACGGTGACCGGAGACGACTTCTCCGTCTCGGTCGATCTCAAAACGGTCAACAACCGCTTCCTCGACATTCACCTCCGCGCCGGATCCGAGCTTGCCGCGCTCGAGCCGGTGATCAAAAAGCGGATCTCCCAGCGTCTCTCACGCGGCCGCGTCGACGTCACCATCAGTGTCGAGCGAACGGCCCAACTCGCGTACGAACTGAACCGTCCACTAATCGCCGGTTACATCGACGCGCTGAAACAACTCCAACAGGATTTCAACATCGGCGGCGAACTGGACATCAATCTGCTCGCGCGCATTCCCGGCGCTCTGCAACCGGCTCGCAACGGCATCGACGAGACAATGACGACGGCGTTGCATGGCGCGCTGGACCAGGCGCTCGACGAGCTCGAGAAGATGCGCGAGCAGGAAGGCGAGACGCTGAAACTCGAACTGCGCGATCGCGTGCAAAAGATTGAGGGGCTGGTGCCGACGATCGAAGCCGCAGCCGACGGTCTGGCCGACTCGTATCGCCAGCGTTTGCAAAAACGAATCGGAGAGTTGCTGAATCGCGGCGGACAGGTCGTCGAGCTCGATCCGGCGCGACTGGCCCAGGAAGTCGCTTATCTCGCCGATCGCAGCGACGTCAGTGAAGAGATGGTCCGGTTGCGCAGTCACCTGGCGCAGTTTCAGGAGGCGCTGGACGCACCGGGAGAGGCTGGAAAGATGCTCGATTTTCTTTTGCAGGAACTCAACCGCGAAGCCAACACCACGCTCTCCAAGTCGACGGATCTAACGATCAAGGAAGCGGGACTGGGGATCAAAGCCGAGGTGGAGAAACTTCGCGAACAGGTTCAGAATGTCGAGTAAAGTGACTGACTTGCAAACGGCCACTGAGGTCATTAGGCCATCCACGCGCGGGACGCTCTTCGTCGTGAGCTCGCCCTCCGGCGGCGGCAAAGGCACGCTCATCCGGCGCGTGCTCGAGGTCGTGGGTAATCTTAGTTATTCTGTGTCGTACACCACTCGTGGTCCACGTCCGAACGAAGTGAATGGCCGCGAGTATTTCTTTGTAGACCCGGCGACGTTCGAGGAGATGATCGCGGGCGGCGAGTTTCTCGAATGGGCGTGCGTGCACGGGAATTTTTACGGCACGTCGCGACGGCAGATCGCTGAGAAGACGGGCGCCGGCGCGGACATGATTTTGGAAGTCGACGTGCAGGGCGCGGCCAGCGTGCGGCAGTTGCTGATGGACTCGGTAAGCGTGTTCATCCTGCCCCCGTCGTTCGCGGTGTTGCGGGAACGTTTGTGCGCGCGTGGGACTGACACGCCTGAGTCGCTGGAACTGCGGTTGCGCAATGCGCCGAATGAGTTGAGAAAGTATTCGTCGTTCGATTACGTGATCATCAACGACGAAGTCGAGCGCGCGGCGGCGCAGCTTGCGTCGATCATCTATGCTGAACGAGCAAGGTGTGTCAGGCAGGAACCGCTGGTCGAGCAGGTTATTAAAGAATTTACATCCGAAGAGATTGAGCAATCATAGCGAAGGAGAGATCGAGTGGATATACTTGACAACGAGATGGATGGAAGCGGTGGACAGGAAGTTGATTCGAAGTATCGTTTGATTATTCTCGCGGCGAAGCGCAGCAAGCAGTTGCAGCGTGGCGCGCAACCGCGAATCGAGATCGATCCACAGAAACACAAGCCCACACGAATTGCATTAGAAGAAGTGATCCGCGGGCGCGTGCACTTCAATATCAAAGAACAGGAAAGTTAGAAAGATTTTTGGTCTTTGGTTTTTGGTCTTTGTGCTTGGTACTTTGTACTTGGTTCTTTGTTTCGCATTTTGACGAGCCTCCAGCATCCGAACAAAGCACTAAAGACCCAAGACCCAAAGCCCTAAAGCCCCTTGTAATCTGGTCCGCCACCGCCTTCCGGTGTCACCCAATTGATGATCTGGTAAGGATCCATGATGTCGCACGTCTTGCAGTGGACGCAGTTTGAGAAGTTGATCTGCAAGCGGCGATGCCCGTTTCCGCCGTCTTCAACCATTTCATAAACAGCCGCCGGACAGAACCGCTGACACGGGTTCCCGTATTCTTCCGCACAGCGAGTCGAGCAGATGTTCGTGTCGAGCACGTGCAAGTGTGCGGGCTGATCTTCGTCATGCCCGACCGCCGCGTGATAGACGTCGGTAACTTTATTGAACGTCAGCTTGCCGTCGAAGCGCAGGTCCTTGTAACGCTGTTCGAGCTTGTCACCGTGATAGCCGTACGCTGAGAGTTTGCGCATCTCTTCGTGTCCAGCCTGCGACTTGTCGCGATCGAAGATTCCCCATGCGCGCCCGCCGGTCACGAATTGCAGGCCTGAATTTACGAGTCCCAACCAACGGCCACGTCTGAACGCGGCGTGGAAGTTGCGCACTTTGCGCAGCTCGGGAATGATCCAACTCTCGTTGACTAACTCCTCGTAGCGCTCCAACTGTTTCGCCGAGTAGTCTCGCGCCAGCAGCGCCTGAAAGATCGTCTCAGCGGCGAGCATGCCGCTTTTGATCGCCGAGTGAATTCCCTTTAGACGTTGCGAGTTGAGAAAACCGGCGCAGTCGCCCGTGAGCAGCACGCCGTCACCGTACGTGCGCGGCATCGCGAAGTAACCGCCGGCCGCGATCGTCTTTGCGCCGTAACGGATCATCTTCCCGCCGTCTAGTAGCCGCGCGATGTACGGATGAGTCTTGAACCGTTGAAACTCAGCGTGCGGATCGATTAGCGGGTCTTTGTAATCGAGGCCGGTGACGTAACCGAGGTTCAGTACGCGGTTCTGCATGCCGTAGATCCAGCCGCCGCCGTACGTCTGCGAATCGGATGGAAAGCCGAGCGTGTGCGTGACGCGGCCGGTGGGATAACGATCGTCAGGCAGTTCCCACAACTCTTTCACGCCGACGCTGTAGACTTGCGGCTCGCATCCTTCGTCCAATCCGAATCGTTCGACGAGTTTCTTCGTGAGCGATCCGCGCGGGCCTTCGCCGAGTACCGTCACCTTCGCGAGTAGATCGACGCCGGGTTCGTAATTGGCCTTCTTCTTCCCTTCCTTGTCGATGCCCTTGTCGCCGGTGCGGACGCCGAGCACGCGGTCTTGGTCGTCGTAAATCAGATCCGAGCCGGGAAACTCCGGGAAGATATTGACGCCGGCTTCTTCCGCTTTCTCCCCGAGCCACGCCGTCAGTCGATTCAGCGAGACAATGTAATAGCCGTGGTTGTGAAGTGGCGGTGGAGTTATCGGCGAACGAATCGCGAGTTTCGGTGTGAGGTAGAGAAAGTAATCTTCCTTGACGGGCGACTCGAGCGGTGCGCCCTGTTCGACGAAGTCGGGAATCAGTTCGGCCAAGCCGCGCGGATCCATCACGGCACCCGAAAGGATGTGCGCGCCGACGGTCGCGCCTTTTTCGATCACAGCGATCTCGACGTCGCCGAGCTTGTCGGCCGCGGTTTCGTTGTATTGTTTGACGAGGCGGGCGAGGTGCAGTGCGCCGCTCAGATTTGCTGGCCCAGCGCCGACAAATACGACGTCGAATTCTAAAGTCTCACGTTCTGTCATTTGATCGCGAGTATATCAAAGCACCGATTGGTGATGGTACACTCCTCCCGAATGAACAAAAAGCTATGGCTGCTGCCGCTGATCGTTGTCTTGCCGATCTCGCTGTTTGCGTTGCGCCCAAAACCGAAGGCTAACTTTCCGCCGGTAGTTATTTGGGCGTGGGAGCGGCCAGAAAAACTCGACTTCATCGACACGGAGCGAGTCGGAGTTGCTTTTCTGGCCAAGACCATACGATTGCAAGGCGATCGCGTGATATCTAAACCACGAATGCAGCCACTTCAGTTAGCTCCTAACACGAAACTAATCTCGGTCGTCAGAATCGAAACAGATCATCCGACACTCTCCGCAACTCAACTACAAAAGACCGCCGATGAGATCACGAAATTATCCGGTACATCCGCCGTCCAAATAGACTTCGACGCAACTGTCTCCGAACGCGATTTCTATCGAGCGTTATTGCGCGAGGTGAAGCCACGAGTAGCTTCACTATCGATCACGGCGCTCGCTTCCTGGTGCGCTGGTGACAACTGGCTCAACGATCTGCCGATTGACGAAGCAGTGCCGATGCTCTTTCGCATGGGCGTCGATCGAGGACTGCGCCGGTTCGATGCCGCCGTCTGTCGCAATTCCGCCGGCGTATCCACGGACGAACTGATCACTCCACCCGCCGTCGATCGTATTTATATATTTAATCCAAATCCGTGGTCTCGAGATTCGCTGAACAGCGCACTGGAGGCATTTAGAAAATGAGTCGACGGCTTATTGCCATCCTTCTCGCTATCATTCTCCTTGGCTGCCCGACAGCTTTGGCCTGTGGTCCATTTACACTCGAAGCTATTTTCGTCCACACGGCCCATCCGACTTATCCGTTGGCGCAATTCGCAGCCGGGCGGATTGGCGTCGTCCAACCAAGCTACGCGCGTTCTTATCTCTACGTCGCCTATCGCTATCTATCAGGTTCGAACTTCACGCTGTCCGAACAGAAAGCACTGGTCGACCTGTGGAAACAGCGGCTCGACTTCAATTCGGAAGCAGATTCGTACGAGTGGAGCAAGTCGTGGCTCGAAGCACGCAAGAAAGTTCCCGGCGTGCCCGACCGCGGCGACATCGACGTAAATCGCGCTCGCGAAAAGCCGAACGAGTACGAGTTCTGGGTCAACTGCAACAAAGACTCGTTTGAGAACGCCGTCAAGACGCTTGCCGATCGCACGACTCAGTACGGCGCCGGCAGTGCGGAACTGCTGGCCTGGGTCAACGCGCAGGACCAGGTCTTTAGTAACTGCACTTCAGGAAACTCCATTCCCGAGTCATTGCCGTCTGACGCGCGTGTTCTCGCACGTCAGGATCGCGCCTATCAGATCGCCTCGGCAAACTTCTACTCCACCAATTTCGACGAAGCCAGGAAGCACTTCGAAGAGATCGCGGCCGACTCCAACTCGCCCTGGCACTTCATTGCGTCTTACATGGTGGCGCGAACGTTGATCCGCAAAGCCAGCCTCGGCGCGCCCGAGCAAAAAGATGAAACACTGCGCGCAGCAGAAAACCAGTTGGCGAAGATACTCGCCGACAAGAGCCTCGCGCGCATGCACCCGAGCGCGACGCGGCTCGCAAGTCTCGTTCGCCTGCGTCTGCACCCGAAAGAACGCCTGCACGAACTCGGCCGAGTGCTTACAAACAGCAAGCAGAACGACAACCTGAAACAGGATCTGTGGGATTACACCACCCTGCTCGATAAGTATCTCGAAGAGGAGAAGCCGCCTGTTGACGTTGTGAACGGCGACGATTTGTCCGAATGGCTCGCAACGATGGAGGCGGGAGATCAAGCAGTGGCCGACCGCGCAGTGGCGCGCTGGCAAGCGACTCACGCGGACGCGTGGTTGATTGCCGCGCTCAGCCACGTCACCAGTTCGCACCCTAAAACGAGCGAATTGATCGCGCAGGCACTCAACGTCAAGCCATCGTCGGCCGCCTTCGCCTCCGCTCGTTTTCACGCCGTGCGTTTGCTAATGGAATCAGGAAAGAACGACGAAGCACGCACGCTTCTCGATCAGCTACTGCAAAGCAATCGCCGGCAGTTCGACGAATCGTCACTCAATCTGCTGACGGGCAAACGAATGTTGCTCGCGAAGACGTTTGACGAGTTTCTCAAGTATGCGCCACGCGTTCCGGCGGCGCTGAGTTGGAACGATGACGGGCGCGAAATTCCGGCCGATGACGAAACGGTCTCGAGTGAGATGAAGGACCTGCGCGGACAACCGCGTTTCGACTACGATGCCGGCACTGCGCTTAACGAAAAGATCCCGCTGTCAGTACTGAAAACCGCCGTGAACAGCGCAACTCTACCCGCGCCATTGAAGCGCGACGTGGCCCAGGCCGTTTGGCTGCGCGCGGTAATGCTCGGCGATACGAAAACGGCGGACGAACTCGTTCCGGTGCTGAGTTCGCTGGCTCCGGAGCTTTCGACTCTGCTGAATGCGTATCTCGAGGCCGGCACTCCGCAGGCAAAGAACTTCGCAGCGATGTACGCCTGGCTGAAGTCTCCGGGACTCGAGCCCGTCGTCGATATCGGCGTCGGCAGACGCACGCCGCTTCAGCAACAGGACGAATATCGTGACAACTGGTGGTGCGGCGCCGCGTTTCAGCCCGCCACGGACGAAGAGAACAGTGAAGTCTTGTCGTTCACATCAGGCGATACGGCGGCTCAGCCTCTGCTCTTTCTCTCGGCTGCTGAAAAGACACGCGCGGAGCAAGAGCACAAAATGCTCTCGGTAGGCGCCGCGCCCAACTACATCGCGCAACAGGTAATCAAATTTGCTAACGCGAATCCTACGGATCCGCGCGCGCCCGAAGCGCTGCACCTCGCCGTTACGACCACGCGTTACGGCTGCACCGACGACCAAACCGGTCGCTGGTCGAAAGCAGCCTTCGATCTCTTGCATCGCAAATACCCGAACACGACGTGGGCCAAGAAAACCAAATACTGGTTCAATAACTGAGCCGAAGATCACGGGGGACCGAACGCGAATGCAACAACACGAATTCACCAACCACCTGATTCACGAAAGCAGCCCCTACTTACTGCAACATGCGCATAACCCCGTCGACTGGTACCCGTGGGGCGAAGAGGCGTTTGCGAAGGCGCGCGCCGAGAACAAGCCCGTGCTGCTGAGCATCGGCTACTCCGCGTGTCACTGGTGTCACGTCATGGCCCACGAGTCGTTTGAAGACGAAGAGATCGCGCGCCTGATGAACGACAACTTCGTGAACATCAAAGTCGATCGCGAAGAGCGGCCGGACCTCGATCAGATCTATATGAACGCGGTGCAGATGATGACGCATCACGGCGGCTGGCCGATGACTGTGTTTCTGACTCCGGAAGGCGTGCCGTTTTTCGGCGGCACTTATTATCCGCCGCAGGATCGCTACAACATGCCTGGCTTTCCGCGCGTCTTGATCGGCGTCGCGGAGGCCTACCGCGATCGTCCGCAAGACATCGCCGAGACTGGAACGTCGCTGCTCAACGAACTCCGCCGCATGAGCCAGAGCAGCGGTTCCGATCAACCGATTGAAAAGGAACTGCTCGACGCGTCGTATGCCGGCATTATCAGGAACTACGATGGGATGAATGGCGGCTTCGGCGGCGCGCCAAAGTTTCCCCCCGCGATGACGCTGGAGTTTCTGCTTCGCACCTACCATCGAACTGGAAACGAAGACGCGATCGATATGGTCACGCACACTTGTCGCAAGATGGCCGAGGGCGGCATCTACGATCAGCTCGGCGGCGGCTTCCATCGTTACTCGACCGACGCGAAGTGGCTAGTCCCCCACTTCGAAAAGATGCTGTACGACAATGCCCTGCTGTCGCGTCTTTATCTTCATCACTTTCAGGTCACTGGAGACACGTCGTCGCGCGAAACGGCGGAAGGCGTGCTCGACTACGTCCTGCGCGAGATGACTGACGCCGCTGGCGGTTTTTACTCGACTCAAGACGCCGACTCCGAAGGCCACGAAGGAAAGTTTTTCGTCTGGGACATCGAGGAGATCCGATCGGCACTGGGCGATCCTGCCGCAACGCTCTTTTGCGATTACTACAACATCACCGCAGCCGGAAACTTCGAAGGCAAGAACATCCCCAACGTCACGCGTACGCTCGAAGACGTCGCTGTCGCAAACCGCGTCACCGTTGACGAACTCAAAGATTCACTGTCGCTCAGCAAGCAGAAACTGTTCGAACAGCGCGAGCAGCGAATCAAGCCCAACCGCGACGAAAAGATCCTCACCGCGTGGAACGGACTGATGCTCGCCAGCTTCGCCGAAGCCGGCGTGATCCTCAACCGTCCTGATTACACGGACGCGGCGCGACGAAACGCCGAGTTCGTCTTGTCGAACCTGCGGCGAGATGGACTGCTGTTGCGGACCTTCAAGAACGGTACGGCCAAGTTCAATGCCTATCTGGAAGATTACGCGTTCTTCAGCGAAGGATTGGTCACGCTGTTCGAAACCACTGGCGAATCTCGCTGGCTCAGCGAAGCGCGCGCGCTGACGGACCGGATGATCGACGAGTTCTGGGACGATGAGAACGCTGGGTTTTTCTTCACCGGCAAGAGCCACGAGAATCTGATCGTCCGTTCGAAAGACTACTTCGACAACGCCACTCCGTCCGGAAACTCCGTTGCCGCTGGCTTGCTCTTGCGGGTTGCGACACTCACGGGCAACGACCGTTACCGCAGTCTCGCCGTCGCCATCTTTCAGGGAATAGGCGACGCGGCCCGGCGATACCCGTCCGCTTTCGGATACCTGCTTTGCGCGCTCGATTTCCTGCTCTCGACGCCGAAGGAAGTGGCAATCGTCGGCCGGGACGCCGCGGACGTGCAACCACTGCTTCAAGAAACCTGGCGCAAGTATCTGCCTAACAAGGTCGTCGCGCCGGGGTTCAGCGGCGAAACTGACGCTGCGAGCCAGCTTCCCTTGCTCCAGGATCGCCCCCTCGTCAACGGCCAGGCCGCGGCCTACGTTTGCGAAAACTACACCTGTAAACAGCCCGCCACCGACACGGCCGCTCTGGCCGCCCAGCTCGAGCATTAGGCGTGTGTAGTTTCAAAACTCCTGCTCAACAAGAACAAGTCAGGAAGGGGGCAAGCGCAGCGCGCCCCCGCTCCCGTCGTGCTACAAGCTAAGACAGCGGGGG
>JBKPOC010000098.1:0-15693 GCA_046732935.1 Acidobacteriota bacterium
TACAAAAGCGAATGGGCGCGACATACGTGGGAGTGCGTCGCGCCCATCCATATTCGTGGTTACTGTCCTCACCCCAGCAACCACTTGAGACGGAGGATCCACCAACCGTCTCTCTTGCCCCGCAATATACACCGCAACGGCTGTGCCGTGCAAGAGCCTTTTTCGGCGCGTGTTAACTCATGCAACTTTGCTCAGACAAACGCTATGCATTGCTGAAAACGGACCGATTTGGCCATCATGGACAGGGCCAGGTCGTGTAGATATTTCTCTGGTAGCCGTGTAGAAATTGCACTTGCGGGACGAAACTTACGCGCCGATTTCCCGTTTGAGTGCGCTCGCGATTTTTTCCGCATAGACCTCGATCTGGTGTTGGTGTTCGCCCTCGATCATGACCCTCGCGAGTGGTTCGGTGCCCGAGTAGCGGAGCAACAGTCTGCCCTTGTTGTCGAGTTGCTCTTCGACCTCGCGGACGGCGTCCTGGACAGATGACAAATCCGTAAACGGACGCTTCTCGCGCACGCGGACGTTCAGCAGCGTTTGCGGGTAGCGTTCGAAGCCCGCCGTCATCTGCCCGAGCGACTTTCCGGAGTCGCGCAGCGCTCGAATCAACGACAGTGCCGTGATCATGCCGTCGCCCGCGAGACTCAGCGCGGGAAGAATGATGTGGCCCGACTGCTCGCCGCCGAGACTGGCGTTTCGACGCAAAAGTTCGTCGAGGACGTACTTGTCGCCAACGTCGGTGCGAACCAGCTTGATCCCGGCGCCACGAAATGCGATTTCGAGTCCGACGTTACTCATGACCGTGGCGACGACCGTGTCGTCGTTCAATCGGCCGTGCGCCTGAAGATGATTCGCCAGCACCCACAGCGTTGCGTCGCCGTCGACATAGTTTCCGTTCTCGTCGACGAAGAGCGAGCGATCGGCGTCGCCGTCGAAAGCCACGCCGAGGTCGGCCTTATCTGTTTCGACCCGTTCGCGCAACGAGTCGATATGCAGCGAGCCGCAATTCAGATTGATGTTGCGTCCGTCGGGAGCAGCGTTGATGGCGACGACGTTTGCTCCCAAACGTTTGAAGAGTTCCGGCGCGAGAGCTGAGCTGGCACCGTTCGCGCAGTCGATCACGATCTTCAAAGGGCGAAGATCCAAACCCTCGCCGATCTGCTCGGTAAGGAAGGCGAGATATTCCCGCTGGAGCTGTTGTTCCTGTTCCGGCGCGGGTGCTTTCGCGTCAGATGAAGGATGCATGGGATCGACGCCGGCGAAGATGTCGGCTTCGATCACCTGCTCGACGGAGTCGTCCATCTTCTGGCCGGAAGGAGCGAAGATCTTGATGCCGTTATCCTGGTACGGATTGTGGGATGCGCTGATGACTACGCCGGCGTCGGCATCGAGTTTTCGCGTCAGGAAGGCGACGCCAGGGGTTGTGATGACTCCGGCAGACAAGCACTTGGCGCCGGCTCGTGTTGCGCCTTCGATGAGCGCGAGCTCGATCCAATCGCCGGACTCGCGCGTGTCGCGGCCGATGATGATCTCCGGTGGGCCTTGTGCTTTTGAAATGTGTTGCGCGAGCGAGAAACCGATCGCGCTAACGGTTGGTGCGTCTAGTGGAAATTTGCCGGCTTCGCCTCGAATACCGTCGGTGCCAAAAAGAGGTCTCAATACCTATCGCTCCGGTGCATACTTCGTCGATTTTAAAGTCACTTTTCCCTGTAGCTCGGGTGGGAGTTGCAACCGTGGCTCGCCACCTGCTGGTTCGAGCACCTTCAAATCCTCGGCCTTCAACGTGTTGATAATACTCGGCGGTCCGGCGACTGTGATCGTCATCCGTGATTCTGCCTTCCCGTCGATAGCAACACCCGAAAAAGTCTTCTCGATTCGCTTTTCGCCGATCTCGACTTCGACGTTCACGACCGGGTCCAGCAGATCGACTTTCGGATCCGAAAGATCGATCGCCACGTTCGAAGCCGTAAACGTCTCTTTGTGCCCTGACAGCCAGATCGACTCCGTGAACACTTTCTGCAAGCCGTTTACGTGGTTCTCCGGCCCTCGCACCGTTACCGATCCTTTACTCGGACGAACAGCATAAACCTCGTACCCGTCGACGGGCTTTCCTTCCAGCTTCGGTTCGATCGCGATCTGGCGTTCCAGAATCGATTCGAGTCGAATCGGGATCGCGCTCGGTTGAAAGCCGTCGACCTTCACGCCTTGCGGCAATGCGATCTGCGCCTTGTCGGCGAGGCGCAAAACTCTTTCACCCGCGCGTTGATCGCTCAGGTCGACAGTGGCGACGAGGTCGAGTGCCGTCAGATCGTCCAACTTGTTTCTGCTGCCCGTGAGCATGACGTCGACCGTACGCGGCGGGTCGTTGCTGATCTCGAGCAACTGCGGGCGGATGAAGTTGAGTTGCACGTTGACGTGCGCGGTGACAGGCTCGTTCTGGCCGGTCACGACGAGCCACAACACGATCGCGATCGCCAACGAGAGCAGTTTCAGGCTCCAGTCTTCGAGGAAGATGCGGCGCAGCAGTTTCTCGACGCGGTTCGGTCTGCGTTCGATCTCTGGTGCGACTTCGTCTACATCTTGAAAGGGCATACTCTAATTTTTTTAACCACAAAAGGCACAGAAGACACAGAAGGCACAAAAAGATTTACTGCTGTTAGGTGCTTCTGTTCTTGATAATGACACGGTCTACTTTCCTTCTAACGTTTGTGCCTTTTGTGGCTTTTGTGCCTTTTGTGGTTAATGTCGTTCGCTACACGGACGCCGCTTCTTCAGTCTCCGCATTTGCTTCGGTGACTTTCTGTTGCTCTTTCTGTTTCCTCGACACGCCGAGCGCCTCGAAGATTGCCTGGCGCAACTTCGTGGCGTCGAGTCCACGCTTGATCTCGCCGCCCTGCACGAACGACAGCAATCCCGTCTCTTCTGACACCACGACGGCAACCGCGTCCGTGTCTTCCGTGACGCCGATGGCGGCGCGATGGCGCGTCCCGAGATCGCGCGAGAGTCGTGGATTGAGTGTCAAAGGAAGAAAGCAGGACGCAGCCGCGATACGGTGACGACGCACAACCACGGCTCCGTCATGCAGCGGGCTTGCAGTGTTGAAAATGCTGACAAGCAAGTCGTAACTCAACTCCGCGTCGAGCTGCACGCCGCCGTCGGTGACGTTCTTCAAACCGACCGCGCGTTCGATAACGATCAGTGCGCCAGTCTTTGTCGACGCCAGCGTGGAAGCCGCGAGTATGACCTCATCGTAAATGCCTTCGCCAAACTGCCCGCGATGCCGCGAAAACGGCACGCGAAAACGATTGCCAAACGTAATCAACGCCTGCCGGATCTCCGACTGGAACAGCACGATGATCGCGATGCCGATATACAGCAAACCGTTGCTGAGCACGAATTCCAGCGTCGCCAGGTCTTGTTTGATTGAAAGCCAGTAAAGGAAGACGAGAGCGGCGATTCCGGCGGCCATCGGGGCGGCGCGAGTGCCGCGCAGGAGTTTCAAAACCGCATACACGAGCAAAAAAACGAAGATGATGTCCGCGACATTGCGCGGCTCAAGCATTCGTCTCAGATACTCGGTGTATGGCAGTAGAAGTAACATCTTGCGTTATCAAATCTGTACGCCCGCGATGCTTGGCTCGGCAACAGCAACTTAGTTTCTCCAGGAAACACTCTGAATCCACATCAACCAATGTGTTCGGCGACCGCCCTGTGGTCGTCCCGCGCGACTTCGAGAAAGATCATCTCGACTTTAGGCTCAGCCTGTCTGATGCGTTCCTCGACCTCTTCGATTGAAGTCACAACGTCGTTGGTAACGAGATTCGGTCGCAGCTTAACATGAGCATTGATGAGAATTTGTTTCGGCGCCAGATGCATCGTCAACAATTCCACCACTCGCTCGACGTTTGGATGACCCTCGATCGCCTTTTTGATAGCCTGCAACACTTTCGGATTCGCTGCTTCCCCCAGCAACAACCCGCGTGACGACCGCGCGAGCACAAAAGCGACGACCGCCAGCACCATGCCGATAATGATCGACGCCATCCCGTCCCAGTAAGCCCCAACAGCGCCTCCGACCTGGTACTCCGTCAGCACCAACCCGGTGGCGGCAACCACGATTCCGATCAAGGCGGCTGAATCTTCAAAGAGCACGGTCTTCGCCGTCGGATCCTTCGAATCGCGCAGGTACTCGCCAAAACTCATCTCTTCGTGATGGGCTTCTTTGACCTCCTGGTAGATCGCCAGTGCAATCGAGCAGCCCTCGAGGACAAACGAGAGGCTGAGCACCCAGTACGCCCATTTCAGGTTAGTTGGCGGATGCGGATGCCTTAGTTTTTCAATGCCTTCGTAGATCGCGTACGTCGCGCCGACGCCAAAGATGAAAATCGCGGCAATGAAAGACCAAAAGAAGCGCTCCTTGCCGTACCCAAACGGATGTTTGGACGACGCGGGCCGCCTGTAAAACCGCAAACCCAACAGTAAAAAGATCTGGTTGGTCGTATCGGCGACCGAGTGCAGGGCCTCGGCCATCATGCCGGACGAACCGGTGATGACGGCGGCCACGAACTTCAGTACCGTGATCAATGCGTTAGCAAAGAGCGCGCCGATTACGGCCAGCATACAGCGAGTCCTTACAGGTAATGAAAATGACAGCTCCGTTCGGATTATCGCGGAAATCCGCGGGGCTGGCAATTCACGTTTTTTGTTGTGCCGCTTAGAAGGTGTAGTCAAGCGAGAGTGGGTTGGCGGTCACTCCCTTGGGCAGTTTGGCGGGAAGAGGCAGATTGTCTTTCGCACCCTTTACTTTGATCCAGTCGCTGCGAGCGACCCAGCCGCGTTTTTCCAACTCGTCGAGGAGCGGCATGCGCGGGATCGTCGGATACGGGTGTCCCTGGGTCGAGCACATCGCCGTCAGGCCCTTTTTCTTTAACGCCTTAACCACTGATACAGGCGTTGCGTTGTGACTGCCGTGATGCGCGATCTTCAAGAAATCGATCTCGCCGATGAGCTGGCGCGCAACGTCGGTCCCGATCCACGACTGCCAGTTGCCCCACTGTGCGTCGCCCGGAAACAGCAGCGTCTTGCCTTGATAACGAAACAAAATCACCAGGCTGGTGTTGTTCCGAACGTTGTCTAAAGCGAGCGCTAATCGATCGGCCGGCGCCTCGGCAAACTCATGCAGGGCTTTCAGATCGCCTGGCGGCACCAGCGGCTGACCATCCTTGATCACTGCCCGATAGTCGCGTTCACCTTTTCGAATTTCGTAGTTACGAAACGGACGTACGTCCGCAGTGACGTCACCCGGCGCGGTAAGGAAACGCTGATCCGCGGGCGGATCCATTCGCGAGAAAAACTCGGTGCTATTTGGCGGACTGAGAATTTCAGCGGATAGTCCGGGGACGCCCGCAACTTTTGGTATCGACTTACCCGCCGCCAGATAACGCCGCTTCGCGCCCGTCCCGAAGCCACGCCGCAGTTCAGTCATGGCCTTGTCGTTACCGCGCAGATTCGAGAGCGCGTTGAGGGCCGCGGCGTATCGTTGGTTCGACTGCGGCGCCTTCAATGCAAAGCGCAGGTGAGTGTCGAGCTTGTCGTATAACGCGAAGTGTTTCTTTTGTAGCGCTGCTGCTTTCTTGTTGGTTTTGTCGTCGGTCCAGGGCATCCAGACTTCGGTGATGTCGAAACCGGCGAATCGATCGGCAAACTTGCCGAAGCCGTGTATGTGATCGCGATGAGCATGACTCGAGACGATTAGCGCCAACTTGTTTCCCGTCGTCGCTTCGATGTCGTCCATGATCGCATCCAGCGTTCCGATCTCGCCATGCATATGAGCGCCGAAGTCGATTAGAACGTGCTTTTCATGGGGGTCGCTGCCGAAAGTGATTAGGAAACAGTCGCCAAACCCCGGCCGGTACATCCGTACTCGTATGTTATTTGGCATTGTCAGTATCCTCTGTGGATGCCGCGGAACCCGAGGTCCTTCACGGCATTGAAAGCCACGTATGGCGCCAGCGCAAACGAGTCGGCCATTCGTTTGAGATAGTCGCGCTGTTGCTCCAGCCGCTTCGCACCGACTGGCCCGTCAATCGGTTTGCAGATCGCGTAACGGACCTCGCCCTGACGATTGATCAATACGGTCGTCCCGCCACGAAACGTGAACTTGCCCGCATCGGCATTGCCGGGCTCGACTTCCTCCTCGCGCTTTTGCACGAGCTCGGCAACGATCTGACGTTGCAGCGAGCCGTCCGGTCGAACTCGATGAAGCGGGTTGATGGACTTGGCCTGCACGGGTATCGACGACAAACCCAATGCCAGCCGAAACGTTTCAGCCTTACCCCATAATCTCTGGTAAAGAGCTTCCTCGTTTTCGCGGTCAGGTTCGTCTTCATATTGGTTCAGGTCCTTCCAGAGTCGCCTGAAATCCGGATTGGCGAGGACTGCGGAAACTCCTTTGTACGGCTCCCAACTCAGCGCTTCATCGTTGTAAGAGATAACTCCTTCGGGACGAATCCCACGCGCCCGGAAGGCGTTGACGAGCGCGGCGCGATAACCCATCGAGTCGTCCTCCATGGCGTCGCGGTCTGACGTTACAAGAGCACGCAAATAGTCTCCGAAACTGATGTCGACAGGCGGGCAGTAGTCGAGTGCTCGTAAGCAAATGTTCTGGATTTTGTTGGCGGTGCGCGCGGCTTCGTCGGCCAATCGGTTTGCGAGATCGTTCGGGAGAAAATTCGGCACGATCTCGCGGCCGTCCGGATACGCCATGCGGATCAAATCGCGTGTCCGTTGAATATAGATACTGAAAAACGCGTCGAACACGGCGGCCACGAGTATCGCGCCTCGAGCGTGCGGCTCGAACGTGGTTTCGAGGACGCGTGGATCGGGCGGCGTGCCTAACGCGCTGCGCAAGGCGCGCCGGTTGCCCATCGCTTCGCCAAACTGGCGTGCGAGATCGACCATTGGATTGTCTTCGCCAATCTCCGCTTGGATCATGGGACCGCTAGTTTCTGGTTTGACGTCGGGCGTCAGTTGTTGGCGATGGATGAGCCCGCCCGTACGCTGAATGGTATCGAGCAGCGCATCCTTGAAACTGAAGTGTTGCAACAGCGCGACGATGTCAGCGAACCCTTCATGGAAAGCGGCCGCGTCGTCACCGGTCGGTTCGTTAAAATATTCGCGAATGCCATCGAGGACTGCATGAGTCGTTTCGTGGACGACGATGTCATGGGACAGACAAGTGAAGACGACCTGGCCCGGCAAATTCGTTCCCGCTTCGTCGAGCGACGCTTCGAAGTAGCCAAACAATAGCGAGCGCAGAGCGGGATCGTAAAAGGCATTTGCTTCCTGCATCGCATGAGGATAAACCTTCAGCAGACCATGATGAGGCGTGGTTTTCAAACTCCGATCGGCCCGCCAGCGAACTTCGCGGCCCAGGGCCATTTCGAAACGCCGAATCGTGTCCATCACAACCGCGTAGACCATCTGCTGGTGAAACTGCGGGTTCGCTTCAGACGGCGCGAGACCGTTCTGTCCGAGTATCGGAGTTGAATCGAGATCGACGCCTTCGTAGTAACACTTGTTCGACGCGTCGTAATCGATGACCGCGATCTTTCGGCCTACGGGACCTTTTGTCAGGCCCTCGTACGGGATGCGAATGCTCAGGTGATTATCGAGTCGCGCGCCTCGAGAAGGATCAAAAGCGTAGACCCTGAGAGTGCGGTGAGTGGGATTTGCGGGTTTGCTGGCCCTGGGCATACTCGAGACCTCCAGCCTGGGAATTCAGAGATGGTCTTCACTACTAATGAGGAGAACGGACAGAACGTTTCTTGCGTTTGAATCTACCGCTCTGCAAAAACCCGACGAGCTCGCCGTTTTTCCCTACAACGGCGAGCGAACCGATGCCGTTTCGCTTCATCAACTCGCGCGCGTAATCCAGCCGCGCGTTCGGTTCGACGAAGAACCGCGGGGCGATTGGCCGCATCACGTCGCGCGCTTTCGTCAGGTGCCAGCGCTCGCGCGGCAGCGACTTCAAGTCTTCCAGCGAGACGATACCGTGAAGACGCTGGTTCAAAGCCACGGGAAATGCGACCTGCCGGTGCATCGGCAACACCGAGTCGATCAACTGGCTGATCAGCAGGTCAGGTTCGACGGAAAAGGGCGCGGACATCGCTTCCTTCACGATGTACTCAACGCGCCCGCGCACATGCTTGACGACGCTGTAAGCGGCGTCGAAGAGGAATAGCCCGACAAGCACCGACCAGAAACCCATGAAGTAAGATCGGAAAGTCGGCGCGATCACCATGTAGACGCCGAAGATGATCAGTATCGCCGCGATCAGCATCCCGCAAATGCCGGCGAGTCGCGTCGCTTCCTTGATATCGCCCGTTCGACGCCACAGGATCGCACGCAGCACTCGGCCGCCGTCCAGCGGGTAACCCGGAAACAGATTGAACACCGCCAACAACAGGTTACCCGCGCAGAGAAGTAACAAAACTCCGCCCACCGCCGTGTAACCCGCGAGCATCGTCGGTAACATCAAGAGAAAACTGACGAGCGCGAACAGAAAACTTGCCGCCGGTCCGGCGACGGCAATGCGAAACTCCGCGCGCGGGCTCTCCGGCTCGTTGCGCAGCCGCGCCAATCCACCGAACGGATGCAACACGATCTCCTCGATCTCGATTCCCTCGGCGCGCCCCATCAACGCGTGCGACAGTTCGTGCCCCAACACCGACAAAAACAGCCCGACCGTCGTCACGACCGCGAGCACCCATGCGGCGGTCACACTCACGGGCAGCAGTTGCACCTGTCCGACCCACATGCCGCCACGCGCAAGGTTCACCGCGATCAACCAAACACTGAAAAAGAAGACGACAAACCAGCGGTAGTCGAAACGCACGGGAATCCCGAAGATGTGGCCCACTGTGATCGTGCGTTTGTAGAGATCGGAAAAGGTCATGTTAGGGAGTTCAAACTTCACTCGCCGCCGCATCGATCATCGGATGCGCTTCGGTGCGAGCGACGCGCCGCAGCAACAACGGTTCGTCGTAGAGTTGCGACAGGCCGCGAACGATGGCGAATCGAGGTTCGGCCGCAACGCGCACGTTCAGCGCGAGCTCTGTTTGCAGGTACTCGGGCAGGCCTTCCAACAACGCACCGCCGCCGGTCAGGATAACGCCGCGCGTATAAACGTCGCCCGCCACCTCCGGCGCGAGCTCGGTCAACATCTGGCGGACTTCTTCGGCGATACGGCGAATGATCGGCATTGTGATCGAGTGAATTTCGGAAGCCGTGACTTCGACCGCGCCCGGGCTTCCAGTCTGCACGTCGCGTCCGCGGACGTTGATCTTCTTCGCGGGCTCGGCTGGTTCGATCGCGGAGCTGAGCCCGAGTTTCAAACGCTCGGCTGTCTGCGGGCCGATGGTCAAGCCGCGATGACGGCGCAGACGGTCCATGATCGCGAGATCGATGTCTGAACTTCCCAGCCGTTCGGCGCGTGACGCGATGATCGAACCGGCAATGATCGCAGCGACATTAGTCGTGCCGCCGCCGATGTCGACTACGGCCGCCGCGTGTTCGTCGTTGACCGGAACACCGGCGCCGATGGCCGCGGCGAGCCCTTCCTCGATCATGTAAACCTTGCTGATTCGCGCCTCCTCGGCCGCAGCCAGCAGCGCCCTCTGCTCGACCTGCGTCACTTCCGACAACACGCTCATGATCGCGCGCCGGCTGAAGTGCGACAGGCCACTGCGCGCAGACTTCACGAACTGGTCCAGCATCACGCGGGTCCGCTCGAAGTCGGCGACGACGCCGTCGACCAGCGGCGCGATAACCGTCACGTCGCGCGCTTCACGTCCCTGCATCTTGTGCGCTTCGTTGCCGACGGCGATCACTTCGCCCGTGACTTTGTTGACCGCAACCACCGACGGTTCGTCGACGACGACGCCACGGCCGCGCACGGCGATGATCGTGCTCGCCGACCCCATGTCGATTGCCATTGAATCCGAAACGAGGTTGCGCAGGCCGCTGAGGCTGAGGAGAGTTCTGGTCCTGCCTATGAACGACATAAAAACTTATCCGTGTTCCCCTGGTCCTATGATTAAAACGAGCCGCTCGCTCTTTGCCAATCTACTTCCCAAAGCCGCACCGGCTGTTCGCGGTTCTTCACCGTGATCGGTTCGCGCTCTTTCAACTTGTAACGACTGTGCGCGGCCTTCGCGGTTGCGTCGCTAATCAGAATCTCGCCGCCGCGCGCGTTCGACTCCAGCCGTGAAGACGTATTAACCGCATCGCCGATCGCCGTGTATTCCGAGCGCCGGTCCGATCCGATATAACCGACGACCACTTCGCCGGTGTGAAGTCCCATCCCGACGCCGATCTCTGAGAACCCTTCCTCACGCAGTTCCATATTGATTCCGAGCAGGCGCCGCTGCATGGCGACGGCCGCGTTCAGAGCGTTGGATGCGTCATCGGGCGTCGCCGTCGGCGCGCCGAAGAGGGCCATCAAACCGTCGCCGAGATACTTATCGAGCGTTCCGCCGTGGGCGAAGATGATGTCCGTCATCGCGGAAAAGTAACGGTTCAGCAGACTGACGATCTTTTCCGGCGGCGCGTGTTCGGAGATGCGCGTGAAGCCGCGAATGTCGGCAAACAAAATCGTGATCGTCTGACTGACGCCGCCGAGCTTGAACGAGTCGGGGTTCTCCAGCATCTGCTTTACGACGTACTCCGGAAGAAACCGGCTGTAATTCGCCCGCGCGACCTCTTCCCGCGCGAGCCGTTCGTGAGCGCGCGCATTCTCGACCGCGATCGCCGTCTGCGCGGCAACCGCGCTGATCAGTTCGAGGTCGTCAGGCTTGAACGCGGCGAAGGGATCCAGACGATCCGCGTAGAGAGCGCCGTGCACTCGCGATTCGGCGACGAGCGGCGCGCAGATCGTCGATCGCACGCCCTGCGAAACGATCGAGTCGACGCCGGCGAATTGTTCGTCAGACGCTGCGTCCTGCGAAAGCAGCGCGACGCGGTCCTTCATCACCTTGCGCGTGATAGTTCGTCCGATTGAAAGCCTGCGAGCGTGAGCTTCGAGTTTGTTGTCGCGCGCGCGCATCGCGATTGGCGTGAGGTTCACGTCTTCCTTGTCGGCGGCGCCGGGCTCGGCCAGCAATGCGACGACGCGGTCCGCGGGCGTCGAACGGAAAATGATGTCGGTCGCCTTTTCGAAGATGGCGTTCAGATCGAAAACCGAACCGAGAGTTTTGCTCATCTCGTAGAGCGCGGTCAGAATGTTTGCCTTCCGCTGAAGCGTGTCGAGCATCTTGTCGCGCTGCGGGGCCGTTGTGACCTCTTCTTTCGAACGCAACACGGTCGACATTACGTCGTTTGCCGAGATCAACAACTGCGTGTGGCCGAGCGGCTTGTCGTCGTAGCGGACGTCCGTGGTCCGTTCTTCGTCAGGCTGCTCGAAACGCAGCGTGCTGGCGCCGATGGTGATGCGATCGGCGTTCTTCAACTGGTGCTCGAACTCTGGTTCGCCGTTGATGAAGACTTTATTGGCGCTGCGACGCAGTTGGTTATTGATCATCGCGCCATCGACGATCGTGAAGACGCCGTTTTCAGACTGGTTGATGTGTGCGTGGTAGCGTGAGGCGCGAGGATCATCCAGCACGACTGTGTTGTCGGGCGCGCGGCCGATCGTGCAGGTGGTCTTCGGCAGAAAACTGAATTGCCATTGACGGCCACTTGCGTCGGTGATTTTCAGATGAGCCATGGCCGGGCGATCCTAACAGTTATCGGTGTTCTATGGAACATCAGCGTTTCTTGATCGTGGAAATAACGATGTGCTTGGGCTATGATGCGGCCGCCTCAGCATTTCAAAGGAGTAACCCGGTGAGTTTCTCCATCCGATTACTTTCTCTCCCGCTGCTGACACTGTTGAGCGTGTCGATATCTTTACGCGCACAAACGCCGGCCAAGGCGACGCCGCCGAAGGTTGTGCGAGGCTCAGTGTCCGGTCGTATCACCATCAAGGACAAGCCGGCGCCGGGCGTCATGGTCGGACTCCGCAAGACGATTGGCAGCACGCCGTTTCTCGAGCCGTTTCAAAAAGCGGTGACGGACCAGGAGGGCAACTATCGCATCGCGAATGTCGCCCCCGGAACGTATGACATCACGCCGGCCGCTCCCGCATACGTCATCGTCGACGGGCTCAATATGCGCGGCAAGAACGTGGTGGTCGGCGAAGATGAAGAGGTCGAAAATATCAACTTCTCACTCGTTCGCGGTGGCGTGATCACGGGCAAGGTCACTGACGCTGAAGGGCGGCCGGTGATACAGCAGCAAGTGAACCTTTATCGAGCTAACGAGCTTGCAAGAGCGCAGACCCAGGTTTTCCCGGCTGGCAACGTCCAAACCGACGATCGCGGCGTCTACCGTTTCTTTGGCCTCGTCGTCGGGCAATACAAAGTCGCGTCGGGACGAGGAGAAGGTGCTTTCGGCGCCGGCATCAACTCAAATCGCCTTGTCTACAAACAAGTCTTCTACCCTGACACACCGGATCACCTGAAGGCGAAAGTCGTCGACGTCAGTGAGGGAACCGAAGCCGCCGACGTCGACATCAAGCTCGGACGCGCAGTGCAAACATTCACCGCCAGCGGCCGCATTATCTATGGCGAGACTCAATTGCCCGCGCCGAACTTTCGTTTCGCATTGCAGCGTTTTTCCGGCGACAACTTCCAATCGACGGAAGGCCTGGCCAGCTCTAACGCGCAGGGCGATTTCGTCATTGACGGTCTCGCGCCCGGCCGGTACGGCGTCCTGCCTTATCCGAATCAAAACTCGGAGCTGCGCGCTGAGGCAGCCATGTTCGACGTCGTCGATCAGGACGTCAGCATGATCACGGTTAAGCTCGTTAAAGGGTCGACCCTTTCCGGAGTGATCGTGTTCGAACATGAAGATAAGAAAGCGTTCGCTCAACTGCTCGAGCTTCAGTTGCGCGGTCAGGTTTCGCCAATCGGCGCTACCGGATCGATACCGATGCAGTCAACGACGACATCAATCTCAGCGGACGGCAGTTTTCGTCTCGTTGGTTTGCCTGCCGGACGTCTCAATTTGTGGTTATCCAGATCGACAGGCGGCAATGCACCGAAAGGTTTCTTCATCTCTCGCATCGAGCACAATGGCGTCGTCGTGCCTCAGCTCCAGGTCAACGACGGCGAGCAGGTAATGGGCGTGCGTGTTTTTATCGGTTATGGGACGGCATCCGTCCGTGGTGTGGTCAAAATGGATCGCGGCGTGTTGCCGGAAGGAGCGCGTATGTATGCGCGTCTGATGAAGCCGGCCGAGCCCGGCTCGCCGCCGGGTAACCCGATCGCACAGGTGATGGTCGACGCGCGAGGGCATTTCCTGATGGATGGAGTGCCTGCCGGTGTTTACGACGTCTCTGTTTCTTTGCTGGCGACCGCCCCGGGGATGCGGCCGCGAATGGTGACTCAACCAGTAACCGTACAGGAAGGCGCCGTCAGCGACGTGTCACTCACACTCGACCTCGGGGAGCCCAAACCGTAACTTCAGTTTTAGCGAGAACAATGCTCAATAAAAATTCCTCCCTTGCCGCCGTCCTGCTGGTCCTCTTGGGATCTTTCTGTTTTTCAACTCACGCACAGCAGCCGGCGCAAACGGCGGAACCCCCAAGTGACACTACCACGGGCGCGATCACCGGACGCGTCGTCAACGACCGCGGTGAACCGATGGCGGGCGCCTCCGTCATGGTGCGAGCAGTCGGGTCATTCAACATGAGCCGCACAACGACCGCGGATGCTGAGGGAAACTTCCGTTTCACAGGCCTGGAACCGGCGCTCTATTACGTCAGTAGCTTCTCACCCGCTTACGTCCTCGAACCCGCGCCGCCCGATTCGCTGAGCACCTATTACCGTATCGGCGATTCCATCAAACTTGAATTAGTCAAAGGCGGTGTGCTGACTGGTACTGTCACCAACTCAGCGGGTGAACCCATCGTCGGCATTCGCGTTCGCGCTTTGCGCATTCGGGATGCGGAAGGACGTCCGCCACGCCTCGGCGCATTCGGAGTGGGCGACCGGCCCACGGACGACCGCGGTATCTACAGAATGTACGGCCTGCTTCCCGGCACATACCTGGTGCTTGCCGGCGGCGGTGGTACGCAGCAATCGGTCCAGCTCAACCCGTTCGAAACTGAAGTGGCGACGTACGCGCCCTCGTCGAACCGCGACACAGCCACGGAGTACAATGTCCGAAGTGGTGAAGAAACAACTGCTGACATTCGTTATCGTAACGAGCCCGGCCGCACGATCAGCGGAACAGTACGAGTTTCCGCGCAGAGCAGTGCCTCCGTCATGCTGTTCTCGAACGACGGTAACTTGATGCCGGTCTCAACTGCGTATCAAGTCCCGGGAGCGCGCGGGTTCGCATTAACGGCTGTGGGTGACGGCGAATACAGTTTGTACGCTCAGGAGATTCCGGGAGGAATGCCGTCAGGGCCGGTCATCCCTGACCTGTCGCTCTCGGAAGTGAAACGCGTCACTGTTAAAGGCGCGGACGTCACCGGCATTGAGCTGACTCCGCGCGCGTTGAGTGTGCTGAGTGGCGTCGTCGTGCTCGAGCCTTCGAAAGCGCCGGAGTGCCAGGAGAAGCGCAAGCCGTTGTTCTCCGAGATGATCATTGAGCTGCAGCGCAACGAGAAAGACTCGGACGCTGCACCAGCGTATTTACGCGTGCCTGCGAACCCGCCGTCTGTGGATCAAAAAGGCGCTTTCTCGATGCGCAACGTGTTGCCCGCGCGCTATCGTTTGAATCCCCGGTTCTATGCTCGTTACTGGTACCTGCAATCGATCACCACGGGCGCGTCTGCCCCCGCGAAGACTGCTACTGCGAAGACCGACATCGCCGCAAACTGGATAACAGCGCGAGCGGGCGAGCAAGTGTCGAACATTACGATCACGCTGGCCGGGGGAGCGGCTTCGATTCGCGGCAAAGTCGCCGTAGCTGAAGGTGCAACAGTACCGGCTGGCGCCGTGGTTTACCTCGTACCCGCCGAACCTAACAAGGCTGACGACGTGTTGCGCTACTTTGTGACTGGAGTCTCTTCGGATGGGGCGTTCACACTCAACAACCTTCCGCCGGGACGTTACTGGTCGCTCCTCCAACCTCAGCCTCAACCGGAAATCGCGACGGTCGCAAAGCTGCGACTGCCGGAGGCGTTGGAAGCGCGAACAAAACTGCGGCGCACCGCGGAAACACAGAAATCCGCCGTCGAACTAAAGCCCTGCCAAACCCTGACTGACTACCAACTTTCCTCCAAGTAACCACAAAAGTAGTTACTGGGTTCGCACTTTGTGTCTAAACCTTGACGCTTCGCAAGGTCGCTTGCTAGACTCGAACTACTTTCCAACAAGGGCTTCCGACGCAGTCACACGCGTCGCTCAGAAATTCCCCAAGACCAGCGCGTGCGGCGCAGTCTGATGTTTCAAATTCGATGGAGGTGCATGGTGGGCTTCAAAGTCGGCCAGAAGGTCGTTTACCCGAATCATGGAATCGGGACCATCGAGCAAATAGAACAGAAGCAAATAGGCGCTACGCTCCTGCCCTTCTACACGCTTCGTCTTGCTGCTAATAACTCCCTGGTCTTAGTTCCGGTTTCCAATGCTTCAGAAGTTGGCCTGC
>JBKPOC010000099.1:0-5591 GCA_046732935.1 Acidobacteriota bacterium
TCGACTTCCGGATACACACTGCCCGTGACGATTAGAACATCAGGCCAGCCGTCATTATCAAAGTCGACCAACCCCGCACCCCACTCAACGTATCGAGTAATGTCAAAGCCTGCAGCTCTCGACGCGTCTTCAAAGAAACCACGACCGCTGTTCTTGTAGAGCGCCGGTAAGTCGTCAGAGAAGTGAGTTTTCAAAATATCGACGAGGCCATCGCCATTGTAGTCGCCAGTAGCCACACCCATACCGGCCTGAGCCTGTCCGTCCTCGCTGTACGCGCAGCCGGCTTCCACGGCTATATCCGTAAATGTACCGTCGTGGTTGTTGCGGTAAAGTGTGCTCGCACTTGAATCACAGGCTACATAGATATCTGTCCAGCCATCCCGATCGAAATCCAGAGTGGTGGCTGTCATCGAATAACGGCCCTGCACCTTCGCGACACCAGAAGATTCTGAGACGTCCGTAAAAGTTCCATCACCGTTGTTGTGATAAATCAGGTTTGTATCGGTAGGGAGTCCTTTTGGACCACAGTTGACAGGTACGCCTTTCCAGGTGCAATTCGCTCCCTTGCCCGGCTCGGGAGTGTTGGCGATATCGAATTTCAAATAATTAGCTACGAACAGGTCCAGTTTCCCGTCGCGGTCGTAGTCAATGAAGGTGCACCCGGAGCCCCAGCGAGTAGCATTGGCTAACAACCTGGCCTTTTGCGTCACGTCACTGAAACTACCGTTGCCATTATTTTTGTAAAAAACATTCTTGCCCCAATAAGTAATGAAGAGATCTTCATAGTTATCGTTATTGTAATCTCCAACGCACACTGACGAGGCCCAGCCGCTGCGTCGCAAGCCCGCTTTATCCGTCACGTCAGCAAAGGTGCCATTCCCTCTGTTTCGATACAACCTGTTCGTAGGCTCTTGTCTCGCAGGTGTGCCGAGCGTCGTGCCACTTAGCATGAAAATATCTACCCAACCGTCGTTGTCATAATCAACGAATGCAACACCGGATCCGTTTGTTTCTATGATGTATCGCTTTCTATCAATGTCGCCATAAATGGTCGGCTCTGATAAGCCAACCACACTGGCAACATCAGTGAAACTGACTGGAAATTCTTGTTCAGCGGCTGTACGTGTCACTCCTTGCTGTGAAGAAAGGGTAGCAGAAAAGAGACCGCTGTTGAGCAACAGCACACCGAATAACAGAGCGAGACGACGAACCACTTGTGTCATGGCTGTTTGTCGCTGACTGTCCGCAGCTTCTCCGCCGTTTCGAACTCTCTTTTGGCTTCTTCTGCACGATTAGCGCGTTGGAGTACCTGGGCAAGTAAGTGATGTGCAGAAAAATTGTTTGGATCCATTTGCGTCGCGCGCCTCAACATACCTTCTGCGTTTTGCAGGTCTCCCTTTTTCAGATAAACCTTGCCCAGCACGATGTATGGACCACTAAAGTACGGGTTGAGCCAAATCGACTTTTGCAGAGGGCCTACAGCTTCATCCCACGAAAGCTTCCTTGTATAGGCTTCTCCGAGCCAGTAGAAGGCCATGGCAAAGGTGGGATTAATCTCAATTTCCTTTTGCAGGAGAGCGATGCCGCGATCAATCTGAGCCTGGTAAATCGCTATCTCGGCGAGAAGAAAATTGACTTGCGGCAGCTTTGGATCGAGCGCCAATGCCTTCTGCAATTCCTGCTCGGCCAATACCTCGAAACGTTGACGCATCATCATTTCAGCATTGATCAAGTATGCAGCTGCTGATGAGCTACGAACTTTGAACATTCGTGCGAATACCTCGCGCGACTTATCACGATCGCGCGTTTGAATGTAACAACTGCCCAACGCGTAAGCTATTTCTGCACTGTCGGGAAGAAGCCGGCTGGTCTCCTCGAGATAAGGAATCGCATCTGCCGGATGTCCCAGGACATAGTGGGATAGGCCGAGTATCTGGATGGCGTTACGATATTTCGCGTCCTGCTGGGGAATCCGCTTAACTGCGGCAGACAATTGTTCTACCGCGTGAACGTAATCTCCTTTTATGTGGTATGCCACACCGAGAAGGTAAGCAACTTCTGATGTCGTATTGTTAGCGCTACGGAGAATTCTTATTGCCTCATCAGCCTTAGCCTCCTCGAGAAGCTTCTGTGCTTGCAGGAGAACCCGTGTTGTTGCCTCTGACGGAGGTGCCCCTTGGTCTTGAGCGGAGACGGCTGAGAAACTCAGCAACCCTAAAAGGGAGACGCTGACAAGGTAGGATGATAACTTTCCCATCGTTTTTGCCGGTTGATTAGAAATTTCGGATTGCCAAAATCATAATAGCAGCGGTCATTGAAGCCAGAGTTTAGTGCCTTATTTATATCGCTTCAACTTGCAGTCGCAGACGGTTATACTGTTCCTACGCGGAAATTTAGCACCTCACGAGAATTAGATCACCTAACAGATCGATCTCCGATGTATGTCAAACAGAACTCATCAACAGGAGACTCCAGCCATGAATAGATCAATTCAACGTAAGTTGGTTTGCGCGCTACTTCTCGTCTTGAGCCTGTCAATCAGTTGCGCTTCTCCCCCTAAACCGCCGAAAGCTGTAAAGACCGTGGCGTTCATCACCAACAGCACCTCCGATTTCTGGAAGGTCGCGCGTAAAGGCTGTGAGAAGGCGGACGCAGAACTTGCTGATGTAACAGTGGCCTTTAAAACCACCAATACCGGAACGGTAGAAGAGCAGAATGGCCTCATTCGACAGGCACTGGACCGTGACGAAGCGGATGCTATTGCCATCAGTCCCGTCGATCCTACCGCTCAGAAGAAGATGATCAACGATGCTGCGAAAAGAGCTTTGGTCATGACTCAGGACAGTGATGCGCCTGATACGGATCGTGCTCTCTACCTTGGCGCCGACAACCGTGCGGCCGGCCGGCAAGCCGGCGAACTC
Organism: Acidobacteriota bacterium; assembly: GCA_046732935.1. Taxonomy (GTDB): domain Bacteria; phylum Acidobacteriota; class Blastocatellia; order Pyrinomonadales; family Pyrinomonadaceae; genus PSRF01. The sequence continues at coordinate 2,922 of JBKPOC010000099.1, forward strand.
ATCAAGCAAGCTCTCCCGCAAGGTGGAAAGATCATGGTCTTCGTCGGCAAACGCGAGGTGCAAAACGCACAGGACCGCTTCGAAGGATTAAAAGAAGCGTTGCAAGGTTCAAAGGTTACCATCATCGATCTTATGACTGACGATGCTAATCCATCGAACGCCAGAGATAACGCTTATCAAACGTTGAAAAAATATCCGGACATAGCAGGCATGGTTGGTTTGTGGTCCTACAACGGTCCAGCGATTGTGCAAGCACTTAAACCTGAAGCTAAGCTCGGAGCAGTTAAGATTGTGTGCTTCGATGACGATCAGGAGACACTCGCAGCTATTAAGGAAGGAGCGATCTTCGGCACGGTGGCGCAGCAACCCTTTGACTACGGATACCAGGCGGTTAAGACGACGGCGCAGATCCTGAGAGGCGACCGTTCAGCGATCCCAGGCAACAAAATGATCTTTGTTCCCACGGTTGTCATCCAGCGCAATACCGTCGATGACTACAGTAAAAAGCTAAACCAGTTGCTGGGTAAATGAGCTCGAAGGATTCGAGTTATGAATGATAAACCGATAGCTCTAGGTGCTTATGAAACATTAGCAGGGGCTTACGCCTCTGTTGTCGAGATTAAACCGCACAACGCATATTATGAACGCCCTACCACTCCGTTTCCGCTAACTTAAGATGAACAGGCAACATGAGGCCAATCAAATGTTCTGGGACGCCTCTGCCGAGTGGTGGAAGGAGAAGGAAGACCAGCGTGGCCTTTGGATGAAGGCTCATGAGGACCCTACGGTGGTGCTCAGTCCGGCAGAAATCCCTTTCCTCAAAGACGTCGATGGTAAAGACGTGTGCGTCCTGGGCAGCGGCGATAACGAAGTGGCCTTCGCGTTGGCCGGCCTCGGCGGTAAGGTCACCTCTGTCGACATCTCAGAGCGCCGGCTTGCTGTCGCCGCAGACAGGGCTCACACACTTGGATTGCAATTGGCGTTTTTGCAGGCGGACGTGACTGATCTCTCTGACTTGAATGACAACTCTTTCGATCTGGTCTACACGGGCGGCCATATGTCCGTGTGGATCTCCGACATTCAGAAGTACTATGCCGAGGCTGTTCGCATTCTGAAACCAGATAGGCTGTTCGTCGTGAATGATTATCATCCCATGCGGCGGATGTGGCTGGATGCCGATGGTCCAGAACCCCGTCATCGCTACTGCAACCGTGGCCCTTATAGGTATACGTCGGAGGAGGGGCTGCCGACGTTTGAATACCACTGGACCGTAGCCGATCACATTCAGGCAGTCGTAGAGGCGGGCTGTCGCATCATTAAGGTGGAAGAACATGAGAAGAAGATTGAGGATGAGTACTGGATGGTAGCCAATCTCGACAAACTTCCCGCGTACCTGCTGATCGTGGGAAGAAAACACTCGCGGTGAATTGACATCGAAACCCAATTGAGCGCCTGTCGATTACGTTTGCGCTCGTCCAGTCCCAATTTCTCAAGATTTCAGCCAATTACTACGAAGCGGTGTTTACGTTCGACGTATCAAACACCACTTGGTCGTACCACCAGAGTTTCTGGAAAAAGTCTCGCGCGCGCAGCCCGGATCCTTCCACCGTGTCAACAATCTGTCCGATAGTTCGACGTCCATCGATTGCCTCATATGTTTGTTTCTCTTTCGCGTCGATTAAAAGAAACAGATCCGGAAACAGATGGGTCGTGTTCAACAACGCACCGGCGGCCTCCGGAGGAAGGTGTTCCTGAACACACGTAGATCGGATCCGTGTTTTTCGTCTGCATTGTATTAATTGCCTTTTGAAAATGGATCAGGGCGAGAGTTATACACTCGCCCACAAGTTCCATGATCGTTTCGGATTCCGCAACTCCCTAAACCCGCCCTTGCGGTTAGGGTTTCAAAGGCTAAAGCAAGCGCATGGTGGACGAAACTCCGGATTGAACTTCTTACGATAAATGGCGGAAGTGGACGCTGGGTGAAACAAATCAGTCATTATTAGCATTCATTTAAAGAGAAGGAAGTCGGCGACTCTTTCGCGACTAATGTTCACCAAAACGCGCCGTTAAGTGTCAGGAGAGACAAGATGCACAACGTGCTGAAACAGAAGTTCTTAAAGCACCTGAACCAAGTTTTTCATGATGGCGACGTGGAGGTCACCATCTATCCCACTTACGGATTTTTGCAAGGCACTGACTGGGTAATTCCCTTGCGCGGATGGGTTCACCAAAACCGGCGCTTACCCGACCACCTGATTAACGAAGTGGCCCAGGCGATTATTCATTGCACTAACGAGGAGGTCGGCACTTTCAGTGCACGATTCGACGACTTCTCTGACGATAGCCGGTCAAAACAAGCAGTGACGATTCAGTTCGACAGCGATAACGAACAGCACACTTTTCAACAGAGTGACCTAAACGGATTGATTGAAATGACCGTCAAACTGCCTGCCGACAAGGCGCAAACTTTAGTCGCGCAGCAGAAGTCCAGCGACGGTTGGCTTAGCTTCAATGTTGTATCAGAGGGTCATCGAGGCAAAGGCAAAGTAAATCTGATTGGACCAAAAGGATTGTCGGTGGTCTCTGACATCGACGACACGATCAAAGTGACAGAAGTTCCGGGCGACAAGGATGTGATGCTGAAGAATACTTTCTGCCGGCCGTTCA
>JBKPOC010000100.1:0-2417 GCA_046732935.1 Acidobacteriota bacterium
GGTAAGACTACGCTGCTGAATGCTCTCTCAGCTTTTATTCCCGCCGATGAACGGATTGTCACTATTGAAGATTCGGCTGAACTGCAAATGCAGCAGCCCCACGTCGTTCGCCTGGAAACACGTCCACCCAACATCGAAGGGCGCGGTGAAGTAACGCAGCGCGATCTCGTCAGGAATGCTCTACGAATGAGGCCGGACCGCATAGTCGTTGGGGAGGTCAGAGGCGGCGAAGCCATCGACATGCTCCAGGCGATGAACACGGGCCACGACGGCTCGCTTACAACCATCCATGCCAACACCACTCGGGACGCGCTCGCGCGTCTGGAGACTATGGTTCAGATGACTGGTATGAGACTCTCCGATCGTGGAATGCGCCAGCAAATCGCTTCCGCAGTCAATGTTGTAATCCAGGTAGCACGCCTAACTGATGGGACGCGACGAATCGTTTCAATCTCAGAGATTACCGGCATGGAGGGTGAGACGATCACAATGCAGGAGATCTTCCAATTTGAGCGAATAGGCGTAGACGCAGCAGGCAAGGTTCTCGGCTGCTTCCGTTCTACCGGCATTCGGCCGCGGTTCGCCGAGCGATTCAAACAGTATGGCATGCAGTTACCGGCGTTTTTCTAGGAGGAATTGAAGGATGTTAATTTCGACCACCATATTTCTGTTCTTCCTCTTTCTGACATACGCGCTCTTCTTACTTGCAACGCGGAAGTCTGACGCTCAGTATGCGCGCCTGCAACAACGGGTGGCTGAGGCACTCCAGGATTTGGAGAAGAAGCGGATCGAGCCGATCCAAATATCACGAAGTGATTCGATCGGCGGCAGCGAAACGATCAACAAACTATTATCGAGTCTCGACTTCGTTAAGAAACTCGAGCAGATGATCGGTCAAGCAGATGTCCACATCACGGTTAGCCGCTTGCTGGCATTCAGTATATTAGCGGGCATCATGGCCGGTCTGGCCGCCTTCACCCTTTTCAATATCGTACCGGTAGTCATCATCTTCTTCATTGCAGCGGCCGTACCTATTCTGAGTGTCGCCTTGAAGAGGAGAAAGCGGTTGCGCAAATTCAACGCTCAGCTTCCGGACACACTTGATCTCCTTAGCCGCTCACTCGCGGTGGGACACGCCTTTTCCGAAGCGCTTCATCAGGTCGCATCTGAAATGCCCGATCCAATATCCGCTGAGTTTCGCGTGACATTCGAGGAGCAAAAACTTGGTCTCGGAACCAAAGCGGCATTGGACCGTTTGGCGGAACGCGTTCCGCTTGCGGATCTCCGCCTGTGCATAACCGCAATCCACATTCAACGTGAGACGGGAGGAAACCTTGCTGAGATCCTGGAGAAGGTTTCCCAAACCATTCGCGAGCGGTTCAAATTCATGGAAGATTTTCGCACACTGACTACGAGTTCGCGTGCGTCCGGCTGGATTCTTTGTGCTCTGCCATTTGCCCTGGTATTTTTTCTGACTCTTCTGAGTCCCGAGTACATGGCTGTACTTCTGTATGACTCGCGGGGCCATTATGTGATCACTTTCGCAATCATTTGGCAGATCCTCGGAATGTTGCTGATTAGAAAATTTCTCAACATTAAGGTCTGAGTTCTTAAACGACTGCGGTTTGCAAGGAGAGTAGATTAATGCTGTTCCTCATTGTGCTGCTAACGTTCGGGTGTTTGGTCCTGGCCGTAATGAGCGTCTATTGGATGTTTGCGCGAAGCCAGAGCGCAGTAACAGCGCGGCTCGAGACGATGGACCCATCCTTAACGTTGATCGAGAACAATCCTGTGACGACCATGGCTGAGCGTGTTGCCGAGCCATTGAATCGTATCGTTCCGATTTCAGCGGTTGAGGCTGCAAAGCTGCAAAAACAGTTGATGATGGCCGGCTTCTCCGCACCGGAAGCCGCGATGACCTTTCGCGCCATTCAGCTGGTTCTGATTGTGGCCTTCCCTACTATGATGGCAACCGTCTGCTTTCTTCTCGACTACTCGATAAGCAGCTTCTTGATTTGGGGGTTGCTCGGTGTTGCTGCAGGTTTCTATCTACCAAAAATCATCTTGCGAAGCATGATCAATGGGCGGCAGCGCCGGATTACATGGGCACTGGCGGATGCGCTGGATTTACTGGTGGTTGCAGTAGAGGCAGGGCTGGGATTAAACGCCGCACTTAATCGCGTCGGAGAAGAATTGAAGACGACGCATCCTGATCTGCATAGGGAGTTGGATCTTGTCAATTTGGAGATTCGCGTGGGCCGCACTCGCGAGGAGGCATTACGCAATCTTGCAGAACGAACAGGCGTGGATGATATCCGCAGCTTTGTCGCTTTGCTGATCCAGGCAGATCGTTTTGGGTCGTCCATCGCGAAAGCGGTTCGCGTATTCGCAGAGTCACTGCGAACAAAACGGCGTCA
>JBKPOC010000101.1:0-3599 GCA_046732935.1 Acidobacteriota bacterium
TAGTAGAACCTTTATCGAGTGCTGGCTACCCATATGCCAGAGTGAAATGTTGTTCGACTAACGAGATGCGAAAGACTGCGGGTGTCATTATTGCCTATCCGCCTTTCCGACTGCATGGAAACAGCCGTTGTTGGGTTGCGCGAATTGGAATGATGGCAGCTATTAACTTCCTTTTCTCCGGTTCGGTCCATTCTCGCTTCCCTCGTGATTCTCCGCCCATCGTCCAAACCGGCCGTGGGGCTCGGGAGAGATCCGATTACCTTGTGGTTAAGGATCAGTATTCGAATTATGACTATGGTTACTCTGTACGGATTCCAAAGGGCCTCACTGCTTTGCGGTCGCCCTCACCGTTTCCTAACCATGGGTTCATAATTAAGTTATCTAACCACCCACAGGCAGACCTTTCTGCGAATGCCAACTACAACGCCGCTGAATGGAACTCCTTTGAGGATGCGATCAATGCTCACAAGGATTATTTCAAAGACGAGGTGGGTGGCGAGGTCAGCATCGTATCTCAAGTACCTGCGGTATTAGGCGGACTTAAAGCAATACGTTTTACAATGACGCCAAGAACCTTAAGGCCAAGGGATACTGAAGTGCGAGAGGTCCTCCTTGCATTTAGAAGAGTTGCAGGAGAAGTCGGGATCGTTTATGAAGTTATTCTGACTACCGTAACCTCTCGTTATAAAAACGACAAGCACTTGATTGCCGACCTTCAAAGAACATGGAGACTGAAGTCGTTGCCCAAATGAGCGTGCGAACGGCGCAGTCGAGATTCGGCAGTCATCGAATACCAGTTGCGAAGATTGTCCACTGCGGGACCCTTAATTTTTAAATCGAAGAAGAGGTCACCCGCGAAGGTGGCTCAGTTTTCCTAGAACAAGAACTGATCCCACTCTACGGGCACGCTACGCCGTGCGGCCGGGCTCCTTAAGTTGATACTCGCGGCAGCTTGAGCCGCGCAGCAATGACGCTGATGAGTTTCCGGACTAACCTTCGTTCGATGAGAGCCCCTCATGCCTCTCTTTCATCACGGCCTGACTTGTGAGCTTCGCGGCGCTCTTGGGCCAGTGTGCGCTCACGAACCGGCTTTTGCTTAACCACATGAGGCACACACTGTCAGACTGGTTCCCGCCGAGAATCTGATACGCGTTGTCGTCCTGGCCCACGTAGAAGCCGACGTGGCCTTTTCCGCTCTGCCTTGATATCCGCCAGAACACCATCACCGCGCCGACGCGGGGCTGAGTGGAGTCACCAAATCGCTCCCATTGCCGCGCGCCTAAGGGGTTCGCCGGGAGTGCCTCCTGCGGCAGTGTTGCCCCGACGCAATGCGCGACGAACAACCCGCACCACGGGACGTCATCGCCGGGATATTTAATGTCGAGGTCTTCTGCCCAATCAAGGATGTCGGGGTTGTTCTTGGAGCCCAAAAACTCCCTGGTACCCACCAAGTGTGTGGCCTCCTCGAACCAAGGGAGTATTAGGCCCTCGGTTAGTGGCAGTGGCACCGGGGTAGCGCCCTCGAAGAGCGCCGCCTTGGTTTTGGGCCCGACGATCCCGTCGGGAGTCAGACGTTGTTCTGACTGAAACTGCTTGACCGCGGCGATGGTCTTGCGCCCCCAGACGCCATCAATCTCGCCTGGATCAAACCCCTTATCTTTCAGCGCCTGCTGAATCTCTCTGACTGATCTAGTACCCATAGCACCTCTCCTTTAGTCAACTTTCACAACTGCACTCGTAAGTTATGCAATTTCCCCTCGATCTATTTCATCTATACGAGAGGCGAGGAAAGTATGAGCGCGCTCGCCGAAGGAAAGCGTATGTTGGACGCGAAAGATACGTTTTAGGCACCCTTGTACCGACAGGTCTTACCAATTAGATATGACCGTCCAAACTCAAAGGAACTTACTTGGAACAGGCTAGACTATGTTGTATAAGCCCCTTAACGGTAGCTCGTAACTGAGTGACCATCTGAAGATATTTACAGTCTCTCTCGGAACTGCTGAAGAAACTGTGCATGTCTGCCGTCGGCGCCAATAGCAAGTTGCGAAGATTGTCCACTGTGGGGAGCCATTTTATTTTTGCCTATAAATGGTGGGAATAGATCGCTTTCTGCGACGCTTAAAGCGTGCCCGCAAAGAACGTTGATTATTCAAGTCGCAGATTTCAACGAAGCAAATACCGTGATAGCCAACTCGTATGAAGCTGAGTGGCAAGAACTCCAACAGGTGCTCGAGCAAATGCCATTGCATCTTAAAGCCTCAGACCAGGCAGGAATTCAAGGGAGGCGAATCTTTGACGCAGTGGGCACAAATCATTACATCAAGAACGCATTGACCAATCGCGCGCTCAACTGGGGCGCAAATATTCGGATTCCGGTTGAGTACAACTTTCTCGGCACTGACGTTGACTTTTGCAAATCTGGTTTATTGGTGGAAGCTCAGTTTTCAAATTATCCGTTCTTGCTCAACAACATGTTGCGGTCAGAACTTTTTTTCAAATCAAGAACCCAGCTAGCCGGACATGCTATTGGAGCGGCAGTTATCATCACAAAGGCTCACATGTTCCCAGCTTCTAACAGCACGCTCTATCATGAGCAAGCGGTCAATCAGTTAAGGTCGCTGGCACGAAATCACGTCTTCGATGTGCCAATCCGTCTCGTCGGATTGTTTGAAAGAACAGGGGTACCAGTAAGAGTTAAAGTGACGGAATACTTGAGTCCGCGTTACTCGAGAGAGGTCGTCGCTCAGTTAGAGTATGATTGCACTATAAAACCTGGCAGAGGCAGAGGTCGATGCACATTAGCCGTGACAGAAATTCGGAACGTGTGAAGCGACTGATTCTAAGTCTCAGCTATTAGAAAAGAGTAGAGGTTTGAGAATTCGCTTTTGGTTTCTTTTGTCCGCCATTCAATTTCACATCGATAGGTCGCTGTTCATTTCGCAAGTCAGCCGCGAATGCTGATTCTTCGTACTCTAACCGCTCTTCCATTTCAACAAGGTGATGCTCTTCTGGATATATCTTTGACTTGCTGCGTTCAGTAGGGCTATTCCCGACTTGCATATCGAAGCGAAACTTCTCTATTGGCTCGCCCGTTCGCTCAACGTAGTCACGAAGGGTCTTGAGATTTGGAAACGAGTTCTTACTGTCCGGCTCACCACTTAAACGACGCATCGCGACCGAATGATATTTAGCGTCTAGTTCAGCACCGATGAAGTGTCTTTGATGATTTCGCGCAACAACTGCAACCGTGCCAGTTCCCATGTAAGGGTCGAAAACCACATCACCTTCATTCGTTACACTCAAGATGATTCTAGAAATCAAATCTTCAGGAAACTGGCAAGGATGTATGGTTTGCTCTTCGTGATTGTGCTTGACGTTACGAAATAACCATACATCGCCGGGATTCTTACCGTCTGGGTGACACGATAACTCTCCGTAACGGTCACCACGACGATAGTGCTTCTTGTTTTGCCACTTCTGCGGTACTCGAATCGCATTAAGGTTAAAAAGATAGTCATTCGATTTTGTAAACCACAGAATAGTTTCGTATCGGCATGAGAACTTTCGCCGTCCGTGCAAGCCATGCTGTCTGGCCC
>JBKPOC010000102.1:0-3003 GCA_046732935.1 Acidobacteriota bacterium
CTTAAAACAGTGTTTCCCCCTCGTAGGGACGTTGGGACACGAGTGGGTGCCCAACGCACACCCGAAGGGGCGAAACGGAGTGCAGCAGTCGAAGCGAAGCGGAGACTTGTGCGGGCGGGCTCTCGTGGCACAATCGGCCCGGAGAGGGGAAAGTAAATTAAATATCTCGGCAAAATGGAGCGAAGCGGAATGAAGGGGAGGCCTTATTGATCGGAATGCTTTGAATTGCGTGCACGTGCCTGCGCGCCGCCTAGAAGACAATCAACTTTGAGTTATCGTCGCAAGCCGCCCAAGCCGGCCGGGCGCAAATGTCATCAGCGCCGGACGTCGGACTTGATGGCTCCTTTTATTGAGAATGCAAAGCAACGATCCAAGCACCTTAAGGATAGGGGGTATAATGGATGTCAGGCCACATAGTGCAGTCTGACGCCGACCAAGGTGGTCCGAGAACACCCTAACTGAGTTCCGATGCAACACGTATTCGACATCGAAGGTATTCGCACGGGACTTCGTGCGTATACTGATCTGGAAGTCGAAGAGGTGGAACAATATCTTGAAATCCTCTCTTTGAGCGAAGAAAAGTTTCTCAAAAAGTTTCCCGAACTGAAAAATTCCCTCCAAGGACTCTTTCGGGCCACGCTTGACGCTATCGATTCAAAAGATAGAGAAGGCCTTAGACAGCTAGTCGAAGAATTTGTTTCGCATGAGAGTGCCCTGTCAGAACATCTCGCACCAAGGATTAAGCTTTCGCCAGGCAAACGGGATGCAATCAAGCTGCTTAATGTAACGCGCTCGGTGGTAACAGATCGCATTGGCACCAGACTCGGGTTGCCTTGGGACAACTCGATCATGCGAGCACTTTTGGTTAGAGGTATTCAGGACAAGGTCAAGGAATTGATTAACTGTGGAATACGTTCCACCCTTAATAGAGATAGATACGTTGGCATTCATATCGATGATGTAGAAGAGTATAGAGAAGGATTTCCTAATCAGATCTCAAAGCTAATCGCGGCAGGCTTATACCGAAATCAAAACAACCCCTTGCCGGTGATTTTCAATTCCTCTACGCCTGGTATTCTAGATTTGGATTACGAGCTAAAAACTCGAGCTGAAGGGTCGATTATTGCCGCAGCCGCAACTGAGATGGTGTGGCAAACTGTGCTGAAAGGTACTGTGAGACTAAGCTATTACTGGGATTTCGATGGCCTTAAGGCATACGTCCGGGAAATAAAATCTAAATATACTTTCAAGGGAATCCTAGATGAAAACAGTTTTCGCGGTGCTATCACCAAGAGTATGACGCCATACTTGAAGTTAGATACTCTCGCGATCGCCTTAGTGAAGTCTAATAACGACGTGTATTCAAGCAGTTATGGAGGAGTAGCCAACGTGTTTGGTGACTACGGATTTCAATACACATTCCGATCACCGCAATCGACCAAGTATGTAGTGACGCTTTCGCGTATTGGTCAGCCAAGAACCCTTCTGAATTCCATTTATCAAATTGCCAGACAATTGCCTATAGTTGAAAAACATGTCGGAGCGATTCGGCCTCTCGAGTTTGTGTTCCAAGCAATGACCGCTCCGACTGAAGGCATATTCCATCCATGTTCCGACACTATTTTCCTTAAACACTTCCATACTCCTGTATCGCCAGATAAGTTTTACGACAACCTTATGAAGGCAGTTGGTTAGATAGCAAAGTTCGCAACGAGTCTTGGCCCGATTCTAAATTTGAGGAACTCAAAAAACCGGAATCTCTAAAACTCGGGTTGTAATTGCAGGACGGCATCTATTCTGAGTTAGGAAAGAGACGTTGCATAGCATTCATGTCAAACGAATCTTCCTCATATTGCAGTCCAATATTGGTCCAGATCTCGTCAGTGCTAGGTTTGTCGAACAGTGTCTCGAGAGTGACGAGCGACGCTAAAGCGACCGCCGCATTACCTTGGTTTCCAGCACGAAAGTGACGATATTCTGAATGCTTGACTGCGTTATATGCCTCCCACCATTTGGGACTGTTCCGACGATTTTTCAATGAATAAAGAGGCAGGATTAAGCCCTTTGGAAACCTACTTCTGAAATGCACGCTTGATAGATAAATCGTGTTGTCCTGAGACATGAGAAAGGATTTGTAAACGCGTATATTGGTCTCCCGCTGAACAGCGAATCTGGAACCTTTGATCATCGCATCGAGCACTGAGCTAAAAACACTCCCACAATCTCTAAGAATACTTGCAAATTGATACGAGAACGCGCCGCAGTTTTCAGAATGCACCTCGAGATATTTCATACAGTCAACAAATCTCTCTTGCACAAACGCTCTTCTCTCTTTCAAGTATTGCTGCGCCTCGATGTACCAGGCCTTGGAATGATGATCTTGGTAGAAGCCTGAGATGACATTTCGCTGTCCATCAATTATTGGCGGTAGTTTTCTCATTTGACATTCGACACTTGCAATCCAGCATTATTCCATGTTCGTCGTAGGAACGTGTAACGAAACCGATACTAACAGGACCAGTATGGTTTCCTTTGCTATTGCACTAACAACAGTGTTCAAGATCTGCCGCTGATTTTCTAACGTTCGCCAAGGTTCTACATCTCGCCTGGCCTCGGCCGCCGGAAAATACGAATTGAGGGGCTGTCGGGTGGCGGGGGTGGATAGTCGTAACGCGGAATGTACGCAGTCTGACGATGTTCGCGTGCGCGGTCGACTAGGGCGACCCGGCGTGCTTTGGTACGAATTGATAAAAAGGAGAGTCGCAATTTAAGGTTCGGCATTGGCGCGTGAAGAGCGAGAAGCGAGGAATGCTTAGGGTCATCATCGGCAACAAACTCTTCGACGTGTGGCTCTATAACCGAACGCACACGTCGCACCTTTTTAAATAAATCGCGTACCGGCTCTGAATATGATTGCTCAGAGAAAAGTACTACATTGTCAGCGTAAACGGCCTGTAGCATGTTCAGTTGAAACACATCGGATGCATCTATTGTCTCAACCAA
>JBKPOC010000103.1:0-1608 GCA_046732935.1 Acidobacteriota bacterium
GTTATTAAATGTGTAGTCAGCAGATTAAGGAGCGAGACTAATGAACGGCTCGAAGCAGCGGTTCGGACAGCGTGGGTAATTGGGTATCGAGATTCCGAAATCGTCAGACAATTGGAGCATATAGCTGGCCTTCAGCAACACACTGACACCCGAACCGATACGAATGCTGAAGGTTGGGCTCTCGCCGCTTTAGCCAGTATGGCTTATCCCAAAATGGAAGTTATTTCCTCTAAGTTGCATTCGCGGCATAGTATCAATGGCCGACTAAGCGAGAGTGACTGCTGGACGGCAATGCATGCAGCAACACCAGACATGATTTCTGCCTTAATTGAGGCAGCATCGTCGGAATTGCTGGCAATAAGCGCTCTTCTGGAAATTCCGAAGCGCTTTCCAGATGCAGCGGAGAGGGTATTCGACGCTTTCAAGAAGCTGGACGAAAAAGACCAACTTTTCTACGGACATAGTTTGACTTCTAAGATTGATCTACCAGAGGTTGGCTTTTACGTATTGACCAAAGTCTTAGCTACATTTGAGCAATTTGAGAAACGAAATGTTCTTCTGCCAGTTAACCAGCTTCTGCAAGCTAATAAACCGAAGCAACTTGCCTCTTTTGTGAAGGCTAAGGAAACTCTTTCCTCAAACGAGCTTGAGTTACTAAGAATTGCCGCAATAAAGGCGACGGGAAACGAAGATGACTTTCACACGTCTGAAAGCATTACCAAAGAAGCCGCTTGGGAGGTGGTGCTCCGTGTAGGTCTGAAAGAGGCACGCCAATGGTTACCGGAAGCGATGCAAGATGAGCACAATTTCACCCTTCTAGAGCTCGCTAAATTTGCTAGTTTTCTGAACGTCGAAGATGCTGTGTTCCCACTCAGTCGAATCGTACTCGATGAGAAGGCAGACTACGTCATAGCGCTCGGCTGCCTACAGAGTTTAGGCGTCATTGGTACTACGGCTGCGTTAGACGCGTTATTGGAGAGCCGCGTTCACAAACAAAAAGGCGGTGATGATGAGATTACATTCGATCTCATTGAAGCGATTGCTTCAGCGTGTATGACACAGGATAGCTGTGGCGCTGTCTGGAAAAGGTTAAGCGATGCGAAGTCGAGCACGTATCTCCGCAGGGTTTGTGCTTACGTGATCGAAGACCTATCGGGATATGTGAACGCACCCCTGCCGCTTGTGAATGAATTAATAAACCTATTGCGTAGTGAAGGCCCGAGCTTGCCGGGGTATGACAGTCTCTTGTTGTCGTTACCGCGGTATAAAGATCCAGTAGCGCTCGAATACTTAAGAGAACTCGGAGCGTCGAATCATCAGTCAAATGCGCTTACCCAAGCTTTAGCGGTGTCCGGCCTCCTACCTGAGTTCCCAGACCGAATTGAAGAAATAGGTTTGAAGAAGAATGGCAACGAATGGTCTATAACTAAGAGCTTAAGTGACGTAGCTGCGCTGGCGCTTTTATGCCTTTATCGATCGGACGCAAGTTTCGAGAGCGCCGTAATTAAAGTATTACAAGACGATTCGCTATATCTTGCTACTCAAATCATAGCGAACCTGAAGAATTCCGATAAGCTGTCATTGCCTGTTCGTCAGTCCCTATTAGAA
>JBKPOC010000104.1:0-7740 GCA_046732935.1 Acidobacteriota bacterium
CCTATAGGGCCAGGGACTGTCTTCTCCGGATTACGAGGTAGTGCATTCACTGCAGTTCAGGGGAACAATGGCAGAAGCGACAATACTCGTGGGGGGACCGTGTTTACTGTCAACTCGGCGCCTGTCGCGGCATTGACTGCAACCCCGACGAGCGGTACGAGGCCCTTAGCGGTTAGCTTCAATGCGTCGGGTTCAAGCGATCCGGATGCCGGAGACTCCATCGCCTCTTATCAATTCAATTTCGGCGATGGTGCGGTTGTGACTCAGTCGTCATCCTCAGTCAGTCACACATACACATCGGCAGGAATTTATACGGCGAGTGTGGTGGTGACTGACACAAACGGAACGACAAGCAGCAATGCCGCCCAGGTACAGATCACTGTAAGTGACCCAATCGACTGCATGGAAGACAATGACCCGCGGGTCGGGTACTCCGGCGGATGGCATAGCGTTAACAGCACCAGTGCCAGTGCTGGTCACTTCCGTATGCATTCCGGAACCAATACTGCGCATTTCGCGAGGGTGAACTTCTCGGTCGGTACAAACCGGACTGGAACGTTTTCCTTCTACTATGGAAAGAGTACGAAAGGTGGCGTAGCAGAAGTGTTCGTCGACGGTGTCTCTCGTGGACAAGTCAGCTTTGTGGGCGCTTCAGGTTCCAATAAGTCGCCTGACTTTGGACCAAGCGGTGCTCCTTACGAATTTCGTATCGAGGGCTTGGCAACAGGCCAACACACCTTCGAATTGCGAAACATGACGAACGCTGTGTTCGTTGACGCTTTCTGCCTGCAAACGATCCCGCAGCCGGTCAATCAAAGTCAACCGTCGCCGTCCGGTTCAGGCGGTTCGTCAAGTCAAAGTTCGTGGTTAGACTCGGGCTTGCTTACAATGCAAGGACCGACGACGAGCAACACTATTGACGTAAATGTTGGACAGGCATCTACGTCTAATCTGAACCTTGGCTCGGATGCCACTGCAATCTCGGCAGTAGCTGAAACTTCGACTCCGGTGCCAATTAAACTCGCTGTAATCGATCCGAGTGGATTGACCGTTCAGATCGTAGACGCCGTCAACGGAGTAGCAGTGATTAGTACGCCGGTGAGTCGCGGGGGTCTGTACACAGTCAAGGTCATCAACGTCGGCGTCGGACCTGTTCAAGTCTGGACACTGGCGACGCCTACCAACAAGAGGTAGCGATGAGGGCGCGCGGCGGGTTGCGTGATTGGACGCAACCTGCTGAACCCGTGCGTGCCCTCATTGCACCGTTTGTGTAATAACGGTGCAGAATTCTGGTTCGCAAGCCTTGGAGGACTTGAAGTGAGAAGGCACGCACTGTCTTTTCTGTTGCTGTTAACTTTCATGGTGACTGCTTCTCCCGTCTCAGCAAAGAAGCGCGTACGTGATCTCTTTGGTTTGAAGATTGGAATGAGTGAAGAGTCTGTCCATAAAAAACTTAAAAAGATCGCGACTCAGCAGAAGGAAGAGAAAGAGAAAGAGGAGGAGGGCGAGCAGGAAGTATGGAGTCTGAAAAAGGATAACCGCTTCGACTACATCCTGACTCGCTTCAACCGCGACCACCGGTTGACGTTGATTACTGTAGTGGCCCGAGCTAACCGGGTGCGGTACAGTGATGTTGCTGATACAAAAGAAGCAACTGTGGCAAGCGACGGGCGGAATTATTCGTACAGGTGGAAAGTTGAACGCGATGGGCGGCAGCCAGCATACTTGTTAATCGCCCGTGGGAGCAGCTCTGAATTTCTCACCTCATACTCGCTTTATCCAGCCAAGTAGAGCCAAAGCTGAGCGAATCCTTGCTCAAAGTTTACACTGATAATCTCCCCTTTGATCAAATTTCTCAAATCACGTCATCTCGAAGTAGGGCAGATCCTCCCTGCGAAATTTGCTTGCTCGTTCGGCAGTTTTAGATCCTTTGACGCGGCGATAACCAATGCGGTTAGAATAACCGGGGCTACGCGTGCTAGCTCTTCCAGCGGAAGGATCTTCCGCTAATCAACTGATCGAACAATATGGCGTTCGTCAGAAGCTCTTAGGGAGGCGTGTGGGTCGACTATACAAAGGAGAAGCGTGTGACCTCGACTAACGATAGAGTTAAAACGAATGGGGGCTCCAGCTTTGCGTCAGCGGGACCGAGCGAAAGTGAGAAACCGATCCGGTTTGCCAGTGCTACACTCGGCGCGAAACGCCACGTGTGTGCGTTCTTCAACAGCCCGGATGAAGAGTATCGTGTCTTGCTTCCCTTCATCAAAGAAGGCTTTGAGCGGGGCGAGAAAGCTTTTCACATCGTCAACCCAGCCCTGCGGGAGCAGCACCTTCGGCGACTGGAATCGGCTGGCATTGATACGGATGCTGCCGAAAAAGACGGCCAGCTCGCATTGCGCAATTGGGAGGACGCCTATTTACGCGAAGGCCGCTTCGATCAGGACAGGATGCTCGCCTTGATCGAGGAGGTGCTTGACGGAGGCAAGCAGCAGGGTTTCCGGCTAACGCGCCTTGTTGCCCACATGGAATGGGCGCTAGAGGACCGTCCGGGCGTCAACGATCTCGTTGAGTACGAGACAAGACTCAATTATCTTTTACCTCGTTACAAAGACCCAGTGATATGAACGTACGATCTCGCCAAGTTTGGCGGGGAGATCGTAATTGACATCATGCGCACACATCCGATGATTATAATCGGCGGTATTCTTCAGGAGAACCCGTTCTATGTACCGCCAGACGAGTTCATGCAGGAGTTGCGCAGGCGCCGCATGACAACGATGTAACATCAAGGCAAGGGACAAATGGAGTTAGCTTTGGAAAACCAAGCGCTGGAGGTGCAGCGTCTTCGCCGCGGCATTAATGATCTGGTGAGTTTATTAGCGCTGCCCGCAATTTGGAGTGGCAGCGAGCCATCTGAGCCTTCCCAGATTGTGGGGACACTGCTGGACGCCGTGCTCGGGATGTTGCGACTGGAATTGGTATACGCGCGATTGAATGATGCTGCCGCAGACTCGGGGTTCGCGGCGGTTCGGATTGCCGGGCATCGCAACCTGGATGGCCAAGCGAGTGAAGTCGGTCGAACCCTTGAAGGCTGGTTGCAAAACGGCCCGCCCACTTCACCTTGGATCGTGCCACATCCCGCCGGCACAGGAGAACTGAAGGTCGCTAAGTTTAATCTCGGAATCGAGGGAGAACTCGGAATTCTCGTCGCTGGTTCGGACCGTGCAGACTTCCCGACCGAGATCGAGATGCTTGTTCTGACAGTCGCGGCTAATCAAGCTGCGATTGCGCTGGAGAGGATGCGACTGCTGCGCGCGCGTACGCAGGCTGAAGAATCTGTGCGCCGCACTAAGCAGGAGCTCAGCGACTTTGTTGAGAACGCCAGTGTCGGGATGCATTGGGTTGGACCAGATGGCGTGATTCTTTGGGCCAATAGCGCCGAATTGGAAATGTTAGGCTACGCGCGCGAGGAGTACATCGGTCGTCACATCGCAGAGTTTCACTGTGAGCGACCGGTGATTGAAGACATTCTTGGCAGGCTGGCACAAGGCGAAACACTGCACGAATATCCGGCGCAATTGCGCTGCAAAGATGGTTCCATTCGTGACGTGCTTATAAATTCCAACGTGTTTTGGGAAGACAATAAGTTCGTTCACACGCGCTGTTTCACCCGCGACATCACTGAGCGCAAGAAGATAGAAGAAGACGTGCGCCGGCGCACGGCCCAGTTTGAGACGTTACTGAACGAAGCTCCGCTTGGCGTGTACTTAGTGGATAGCAATTTTCGGCTCCGGCAAGTGAATCCCACGGCACTGCGCGCCTTCGGCAATATTCCCGACCTCATTGGCCGTGACTTCGGCGAGGTGATCAAAAGGCTATGGCCGGAAAGATATGCGAACGAAATTGTTGATCGATTTCACCACACGCTCGAAACGGGCGAGGCTTACATCGTCCCCGAGCGAATCGAGACGCGCCTTGACCGCGAGGTGACTGAGTTTTATGAGTGGCAGATCAACCGCATCCCGCTCCCGGAGGGCGGTTACGGCGTGGTTTGCTACTTCAGAGATATTTCGCAACAAGTTCTTGCCCGTCAGGCTATTGAGCAGTCGGAAGAGCGCTTTCGCTCGTTGGTGTCGGTTATTACGAATGTGCCATGGATCGCTGATGCCAATGGGGCTTTCGTCACCGAACAACCAGCGTGGCAGGCTTATACCGGACAAACATGGGAAGATTATCGTGACTTTGGTTGGGAAAATGCGGTGCACCCCGAGGATCGCGACCGGGTGAAGGGAATTTGGAAGAAGGCCCTCGAAAACCGCACGCTCTATGAAACAAGGGGCCGGCTCTGGCACGCGCCAACACAACAGTGGCGGCATTATGTCGCCCGCGGCATGCCACTGTTGAATACGGACGGCGACGTGCGTGAGTGGATTGGTGCATGCACCGACGTTGACGATCAGAAGCGTGCTGAGGAAGAGCGCGAGCGTTTACTGCAGAGCGAACATGAGGCGCGGAAGCAAGCAGAAGCGGCCAACCGATTCAAAGATGAGTTCCTCGCCACGGTTTCGCACGAGCTCCGCACTCCGCTAAACGCTATCCTGGGATGGTCCCACATGCTGGTCCGAGGCAGGTTGGATGAAGAGAACACCGCGCATGGCCTCGAAGTGATAGAGCGGAATGCTCGAGCGCAAAATCAACTTATTGCAGACCTCCTGGACATCTCACGCATTATCACAGGCAAGTTTCGTTTCGAACAGCACGCGGTTGACTTGATCCCGACGATTGAGGCTGCCGTCGAGACTGTTCGTCCGGCAGCGAATGCGAAGGGCATTGACCTTCGGCTGCAACTCGACCCAGCGGCCGGGCCCATTTCTGGAGATGCGAATCGGCTTCAACAGATCGTTTGGAATTTGCTCTCTAACGCTGTGAAATACACGCCGCGGAATGGACGCATCGAGGTGCACTTACGCCGCCAAGACACCAGCGCCGTGATCATCGTGCAGGACACCGGTGAGGGGATCACTCCGGACTTCCTGCCTTATATCTTTGATCGCTTCCGTCAGGCGGATGCCTCGACAACGCGGCATCACGGCGGACTAGGGTTGGGATTGGCAATCGTGCGCCACCTGGTGGAGTTGCATGGTGGAACAGTTTGCGCCGCTAGTAAAGGCGCCGGTCAGGGAACAACGTTTACAGTAACACTGCCGCTAGTCGTGCGGCATGTCGCAAAAAAAATCAACGACAATGGCGACGAGCAATATAAGCAATTAGATAAGTCAAAATTCGCGAGCGCAAATCTTAGGAATTTGCGGGTGCTTATTGTAGATGACGAACCGGACGCGCGAGAGGTATTGCTGATGGCCTTGTCACAGACGGGCGCCGCAGTGAGAGCAGCCGCAACGGTTGGCGAGGCTATTGAGGTATTTGACGAGTGGAAACCATCGGTGCTGGTGTCTGACATTGGCATGCCCAGCGAAGATGGTTATGACTTAATCAGAAGAGTCCGCGCTCGCGCTGTAGAGCGCGGAGGAGGAATCCCAGCTCTTGCGCTAACAGGATACGCGAGCGCAGACGACGCAGCGCGAGCCCTGGCCGCCGGCTATCAAACCCATCTCGCCAAACCGGTAGCGCCAAGTGACCTAGTTAATGCAGTGGCTACGCTCGTTAAGCCTACAAGTTACTTGACAGAGACTCTTCGTGAGGCAGCTTCAGATTAAAATTTAGGACTATTCTCGCATTCGTGTAACACATCCAAGAGCCAATCAGCATACGAGCAGATCTTGCGCGTGCTGGTGAATGAAGATGGCAATGTGAACGCCGTGCGGGTTGTTCACGGTCTCCTGATGGTCTCACTGAACAAGCAATTGATGCTGCGCGTCGATCAAAGTTCAAACCAGCCATGAAAGATGGCAAGGCGGTAGCATATTGGGCCGTCTTGGAGATGACCTTCAATATCCGATGAGACCGCAGACGATTTTGGTAGCGACAAGCTTACCGAAACTTCAATCTCATGAGCGGGACTGCGCATTACATATAGATAACCGGGCGGCGTGGTACCGTTCAGGGGCAGCTCACCCGTTCTCGTTCATCTACCCATCACGGATTGGTTTGATCCCTTGCCACACAGAAGAGTCTTGCGGACATAACGGTCACCAGCCTCTATCGAGTTCAGGTCTACTCCGACACGTCAAACAAGACCTCCTGTCGTGTTGGTTCATGGAAAGTTGGATGATACGAGTAACGTGAAAGCGTCTCAATAAAGTCCTTGGGCGAGGCGATTGCATCCTCAAGTAAATCCCTATGCTTGAGGGCAAGAAAAAGAGCACAAGACCGCGCTTGACAGTTAATTGAATGTTTAGGATTGAATTCAATATCTGTAAAGGCTATGTACGATCCAGCCGCGAGAGCCATTCTCGATGAGGAAAAATTGCTGTGATATAGAGCCGATGACGCTGGCGAGTTTTATCGATGATATTTACATGCCTTGGGCTAAGTCGAATAAAACCTCGTGGCTAAACGATCACTACAACTCGGTCACTCTCAAGAACTACTTCGGGGAGAAAAAGTTGAAAGAAATCCAGCCGCTTGATGTGGAACGTTTCAAGAGCAAGAGGCTGGACACAGAGACTAAGCACGATACCCAACGAGCGCCGGCATCAGTCAACCGGGAATTTGAGCTGCTGTCGCGCGTGTATAGCCTGGCTATTGAAGTCAGTAGGGCTGATACCAATCCTTGACAGTGCGTGAAGAAGTTCAAGTTAGACAACGAACGGTATCGGTTCCTTACGCCAACTGAAGGAGCTGACTTAATGAGCTGGTTGGTAAAACCGAGGGAGCACTTGGAATCGCTGGTGATCGTTGCGTTAGGCTTGGGATTAAGAAAACAGGAACAATTAAAACTGCGGCGCGACCAAGTGGATTTTTTCCGCAGTGTCGTTGTCGCACGTCGAACAAAAGGGAAGAGAAATCGAGAAATTCCGATGGATGTCTTAGACGAGCGCGTGAAGTTGATTCTCTGGAAAGTCTGTGAGAATAAGAAGGCCGATGTATTCGTCTTCGTCAATCCGAACACCAAGAAGCCTTACACTGATGTCAAAAGGGCATTCGGTACGGCATGCGAACTAGCTGAACTCAGAAATCTCGAATGGCATGATCTCAGAGCCACATTCTGTACGCGGTTGGCTATTGCAGGTTATGACGCATTCACGATCAGAGCACTGATGGGTCATCGCGATATGAAGACTACGAAAGATATATCCGAGCCCATCGACTCACGCGTCAAGTTGCTTTGGTCGAAAAAGATGTCCACAAATGGGCCACAAATGAAATACGGCCGCCAGTGCTGGCCGTAAGTCGTTGATAATAATGGTCGGGGCGAGAGGATTCGAACCTCCGACCTCACGGTCCCGAATGAAGGGAAGTAGGGAAAATTAACTATTGATTTTGATTCGAGTTGCAGCCACGAGCAAAATCAAGGGTTTCTGCAGTTGGTGACATCCGTTCCCATTCGTTAACAGTCAGTTTCCATTTATTCCTGCCACAAATCTGCCACAGCGATTTGCGCCCTTCTGCATGCTAGAAATCATCGATCGACTGTTAGTCTGATCGACGATTCAACATTCACGACTTTAACCCGTTCAGTGAACGCGGACGAACTTCACGACTCACCCGTGACGGGCGGTTAGCCATCCAGGTCAGTCATGATTGTCACTACGTTCGCAACGTGATCGACGTATCTTG
>JBKPOC010000105.1:0-75101 GCA_046732935.1 Acidobacteriota bacterium
ATCCAACGGCGGTATCTTCGGTGAGCCGACATCCAGCCAACCTTCACTGGAAACTATTGGTGAGCTCACGGTGCTGTCGAAGAACTTCACAGCCGAATATTCGGGAATAGCGAATGTCCGCATTGAAACTAAGCGTGGGTCCAAGGATTACCATGGGTCACTGTTTTACAACAATAAGAATTCGGCGTTGGCAGCGTGGTCGATTCAGGACAAGAATGCTCAGTCGACCTTTCTGCCGACACTTGACACGCCGACATTTCCCAACCCGGTCTTCAACCTAAACGAGACGGGGGGATCCATTGGCGGTCCCTTGCCGTTCAGCCGCCACAAGACGTTCTTCCTTCTTGCCTACGAAAGGCGTTGGGATTTGGCGCCTCTCCAGGTTAGAGCTACCAACGTCCCCTCATCGCTTATCCTGGCGGGCAATTTCACGCAAATCAACAACTCCAGTAAGCCGACAGTACCTTCGAGTGTCCTGCCTCTGCTTACGCCGGAGGAGGTACTCAACAATACGATTGTGGTCGCAGGCACACGACGCTTTATTTCCATTCCGCAGCGTCTGCTGAATCCGATCGCGCAAAACGTCGTCAGTTACTATCCACAGACCAATCCCGCCACGCCAACCAATGCGACAAACGGTCGAATCAGATTCGCTGAAAACGTTGAAAGTTTGTTGACGCGCGATCTCGCGACTCTCAGAATCGATCACGACTTTTCGGACAAAGATAAGTTTTATGCGGTCTACAACTTTCAGGTGCGTAACGGGCAGAGGGCGCTTGTTCTTTCGCCGCTAACAGGCTTCGGCCTACGCGCGCAAAAACAGAGAAACCACACACTATCTCTGTCATACACGCACATGTTTTCGAATCGCATAATCAATGAGGCGCGTGGAGGTTTTAACTATCAGTTGTTGTTCCGCAGAGCGAACCAAACAGAGGCAGACTACCTCGCTGACGTGGGTTTCAATTCAAGCGAAATCTCCGCCATCGGGTCCGTGATCGGCGAGGGAGTCCTGGATACCGTCGGACACGTAGCCTGGACGTTTTCTCCATTCTTGAACATCGGGAACGGTGGCCGCAACACTGACCGAAACCTGGATCAGAAGCTGTACACCTTTGGCGACACGGTCAATTGGATCAGCGGCAATCATGCATTCAAGTTTGGTGCGGACTTTGTTTCGAATCGAGCCAAGGATGGCTTCTCAGCCAACCGAGGTAATGTTCGTGGCCTAGTCACCTATCCGAGCACTCTCACCGGTTTCAGCAATTTTTTGTTGGGATTGCCACCGACAAGGGTTGATTATGTAGGGTTTACCCGGCGAGGTGCGCTCGACGTTGCAAACTGGGAAACCGGTTACTTTTTCCAGGACGATTGGCAAATTCACTCGCGAGTAACACTCGCCCTTGGCCTGCGTTACGAGATAATTACACCCTTCGTCGAAAAAGACGACCTAATGGTCAATTTTGACCCGACAACTTCAAAAAATCCCGGTTTCCAGGGACGCTTCATTGTTCCCAGCGAAAAGACCCTTGCGCTCCTCGATCCGAGATTCATTACGTACGGTGTTGTCACCGCTGATGAGGCGGGTGTTGGTCGAGGACTCGTGAACACTGACAGAAATAATCTGGCGCCGAGAGTTGGCATCGCCTGGAGGTTGACAGACAAACAGGTACTGCGAGGTGGTTATGGCTTGTACTACCCAACGTCTGCAGCCCAGGGTATGCGCGATGCACTCGGAACAAACGCCTTCAATCAAGGTGTGAGAAAAACCGGGACGCAGGGATTGCCTGGTGGAATTAACCCCAGAGGTATCACGCCATTTAGCGGCGGCACAGTTACCGGAGGTAATCCGACTGACTTCACCAGCCTGGCGGCTAATGCAATCCCGCCAGATTTACAGAGCCCACGCATAGAACAATACAACGTTACTTATGAGCGAGAGTTTGGTTGGAGCACGGGAGTGCGTGTTTCCTACGTCGGTTCACGCCAGCATGGCTTGATTGGTGGTGTTGATCTCAACATGCTTCAGCCAAGCAATATTCCTTTTGGCATCACAAATGACGAAGGAGGTCCCTGCGATCCTCTGGAGGGTGATTGCATAGTCTCTCCCGCCGATGCCGCCCGCCGGCCATTCCCCAGGCTTGGTTCATTCCTCGCCAGCTATGGAAACATCGGCCACGGTCGATCCAACGCCTTGCAGCTCGAGGTCAACCGCCGCTTCGTGCGAGGCCTTACCTTTAACGCCTCTTATACACTGCTGGACCAGAAATCGAGTGGCCTCGACACTGGTAATTCCAGCCTCGGAGGCACTATCTACAACCAGTTCAATCCCGACCTCGATCTCTCACGTGATGGGTTTGTCTCCAAACACCGCTTTATTTCGTATGGAGCGGTTGATGTTCCCTTCGGTCACGGGCGGTCTTATGGTAAAGACATCTCGCGTTGGGCCGACTCAGTTGCGGGTGGTTGGCAGGTGACGTGGAACATGTTTGCCAAATCCGGTACGGGCTTTACTCCATATTGGAACTGCAACAATTGTGATCCCGTGTGGCCTGGCAATATCGGAAGCGAGTTTGTTGATGCTATCGGCGATTTCAATGGCCAGGGGTTTAGAGCGCGGATCATCGGTGATCCACGTGCCGGCGTAACAGGCGATCAGATTTTTAATCCTGCCGCTTTCGCGGTGCCTACCACCGGTGCCGACGCGCTGGATAATCCGCAAACGGCAAAGCGGAACGTTCTCACTGGACCAAGTAGTTGGGGGGTTAATCTCGGAGTGCACAAGTTTTTTAGCTTTAATGAAAATACGAAGCTCGAGGTTGGCGCCGACTTCAACAATGTATTCAATCATCCGCTTCACTCGCCGGTAGCCGACAATACCTTCGTGAATGTGGGTGACTACGATATTAGTCTGGATGCGCAAGGGCACCCGGTGATTCTTCCGCAGAACATCAATATTAATCCAGACTTTGGTCGAACAAACCTTAGTTTCAGTCAGGAAGGCATCGATAATCGCCGCTCTGTGCGAATACGACTGCGTCTCACCTTCTGACGCGTAGACCTGATGTTGCGAGGCAAAAGGCTTCATGAAGAATGTCCTTTTGCTTCGCTTCGAACTGCGTAGCTCGAGATGCCAAAAGTAACTGCAATCGTCGCGACCCATTCTCGTCATAACTTTACCCGCAAGCCGAATCTTGCGGATGTGACGGTTGCAGGCCATGACATGTTGAGACTTGTCAACCGTCGAATTCTCCTGAGTATAGTTTCCGATCGCCAGCCGATTTCACGTGCTGAGATTGCCAAGATAAGTGGTCTAAACAAGGCCACGATCTCCACGATTACGGGAGAACTACTTAAAGATGCCTGCATCATTGAGGAGGGATTGGGAAGAACAACACCGATCGGGGGCAAACCGCCGACGCCACTTCGTCTCAACAGCAAGCGATTCGGACTTTTCGGCCTGGATATACGAGCCGACGAAACAATCCTTGCGCTGAGTGACTTCAACAATCGCATCGTCTCACGCGTTAGCTTCGAAACGGGCTCTGTTGCCACGTCGTTCCTCAGTAAGGTCGGCAAGGAGATTCGCAAGCTTCAACTGAAGCATGATTCGTTCATCGAGTTTCCCGGCATCGGCGTGAGCTTGCCGGGCCTCGTCGATAATCAGAGCGGAAAGTTTCTTCTGTCGGTGGTCCTGCCGTGGCGCGATGTGCCCGTCGTGACTCTCCTGGAAAAAGCGACGGGCCTTCCCGTAATCATCGACAACTCAGCGCGTTGTTCGGCGCTTGCCGAGATCTGGCATGGGAAAGCGCAATATGCACACGTTCGCAATCTACTCTACGTCGGCGTCAGCACCGGTCTGGCGTGCGGCGTTGTGATCGATGGCGGTCTTTACCGCGGCGGCAACAATACCGCCGGTCAATTCGGACACATTCCTATTAATTTAAGTGGGCCTGAGTGCCGGTGCGGACAAAGAGGCTGCTGGGATCTATACGCCTCAGACAAAGCCACGCTGAAACGATACGCGGATTTGCGTGGTCCAGGGGGCAAAAGGGTTACGACCATGCGCAAGTTAGTCGAGCTGATCGAGAGCGGAGACGCATCTGCAACGGAAGCTGTCCGTGAAACTGCTCGCTACCTGGGCATCGGGATCACCGGGCTCGTCAACGGGCTCGATCCTGAGATCGTCGTCATCGGCGGTGAGATCACAAAGGTTTGGGGAGTAATCGAACCGATCATAGTCGAAGAAACAAAACGAAATTTGCTTGCGCCGCGGTCACACCACATTGCGATTAGACCGTCAGCCTTTGAAGTCAGGCCAAGTCTGAAAGGCGCATTGACGTTGATTCAAAACAGTTTGTTGTCAGTACCACATATGGGCTGATCCCCACATGCATCAACCGAGCTACACAGTGGATGAACTCAAGACTGCGCTTGCAGGAGGACTGATTCCTGCGATGCCCGTGATGTTCGATCGTGAAGGACGTTTTCACGAGCGTGCGCACGAGCGATACGTCGCGTTCATGAGCTCACAGCGCATCGCGGGCGCTGCGGTTTGGGCGCATACGGGAAGAGGATTGCTGCTTGACGACGAGACTGCCCGGATTGTGATGCAGCAATGGCGACAGGCTTTGACAGGCAGGCCTTTGATCGCCGGCGCCGGCGCTCGCAGTGAACATTCGAATCCAACGAGTGCAACGCTTTCGATGGCCGCAGCGGCCGCTGAGTACGGCGCAGACGCATTACTCGTTTATCCGCCAACATGGTTGAAGGACCTCGAGCAAAGAGATTTCCTTATCCTCGAACATCACCAACAGCTTGCCGAGTTAGGTTTGCCACTCGTGTTGTTCTATCTGTACGAAGCCGCCGGTGGCATTTGCTATACGACCGCAGTGCTCGATGAGCTGCTGGCGCTGCCGAATGTGATCGGCATCAAGATGGCGACGCTCGACAGCGTCATGACTTACCAGGACGTCGCTCGTCACATTCAATCTCGACATCCCGAAAAGCTGCTGATCACGGGCGAAGATCGCTTTCTCGGTTACAGCCTGCTTCGCGGAGCGCAAGCGGCGCTGATCGGCATGGGTGCTGTTTGTACCGATCTACAAGCTGAACTGATAACGGCTCATTTTAATGCTAGAGCAGAGCGTTTTCTCGAGCTGTCCGACTTAGTCGATGAGCTCGCCGAAGTGCTTTTCATTCAGCCGATGGAAGGCTACATCGGCCGCGTTCTTTTTGCGCTTTCGAAACTCGGAGTA
This sequence comes from Acidobacteriota bacterium, assembly GCA_046732935.1. Lineage (GTDB taxonomy): Bacteria > Acidobacteriota > Blastocatellia > Pyrinomonadales > Pyrinomonadaceae > PSRF01. Next base: position 5,259 of record JBKPOC010000105.1, read on the forward strand.
ATCCCTATTGAGGCCGCAAATGATCCGTGGGGACCGGCATTGACTCGGCACGAGATTGAGAACATCACAAACGTGCTGAATGCTCTGAACGTGCAAGTTGGATAATGTTTTCTTTAGTGAGCCGACATCCGAAAATTGACTCCAGCGATCGCGCGTCGCTCGTTCGCGACTACGAACGCTTTCGCACTGGTCTGCCTCCGGACCTCGAGGATCATGTTCGCGAGCAATATCGCGTCAATCTATCCAGCGCCTACGGTGACCACGCAATCAAGAATCCGTTCGGCAAAGCGTCAGGTCAACTGTCGCTGAATCTCTCGCAAGTGCGTCGCGATTGTGAAGAGCAGTTGGGCTTCATCGTGCTCAAGTCGATCATCGCGGAGGACGCTGCCGGAGCGCAGTCGATGCGCGAATGGGCGATCGAAGAAACGCGAATGGTTGTCGAAAGAATTACCGGTCAGGACAAGACTGAAGGCTGGACAGTCTCGTGGAAAGGACGCGGATGGTACGACACGTTCGCCAAATATCTCGAGTTTTTTGATGAGGCGCTGTCGGTGGCGAATCCTGCATCGGTGTTGGTGGTGCCGTCGTGCAAGTATCACTTGCCCAGTGCTGCCGAACATCTCTGGAAGACCGGTGAGTATGAGTACACGACCCAATGTCTTATCGATGTGTGGCAACGGCATCATCCGGATGAGCCGATGATAATCGAGAAAGACTTCAGCCCAACGCTGGCGGGTTCCGATCGCGCCGCTCAGGCGGAAATGATTATGGAATGGTTGACGCGAGTGACTTCCCTGATCAGGCAGGGAGCGAGCCCGCGGCCGGTGAAGATTGGCCTGAAAGTGTTCAATGCCATTCTCGATGACGCGTTTCAACTCGAGATGCTGCGTACAATTAACGAAAAATGTACGGGTGAAGCAGTCCCTGATTTTCTCGTTTATGCGAATCGACTCTTCGATCCGGAGCGTGAGTTCGACGGTGTGCGCGGCATCGCCTACGGTGGTCCGGATCTCAGCGCGCGCAATTTGAGTGTGCTGGCGCAGTTGCGGCAGCTCGAACGGCAAGGCGCCATTCCTGTTTGCAAATTACCGATCAGCGCCACGGGCAATATCGTATGCGGACGAATTGCGGCTGAGTATCTCTTGCGCGGCGCGAGTAGTTTTCAGATCCACACCTTCTTTCAATTACCCAGCGGTGAGTACGCGATGAAGACGGGCGGGAAGACCGCGCGCGCCTTGCTCGAGCTCTACTTTCATCCCGACGACGGTCTGCTCGCATGGCTGCTGCACCTGCGTCGTGTATTCGATTGGCCGGTGAATTGGAACGTTAAGCAGATGGCCGATTTCTGCATGGAGCCGGCGAACAACGTCTGGGCGGAGCACGCCTCGGCATTGAACTGAGGAATGCAGGAAGCGGCAATCAACATCCGTTTGTTGTTTGAATCCGATATCCCCGCCGCGATGGGACTCAAACGAGCAGCGGGTTGGAACCAGACTGAAGAAGACTGGCGTCGCCTATTGGCCCTCGAGCCGAACGGTTGTTTCGCGGCAGTAAAAGGTGGCCGCCTGGTAGGCACGACCACCACGACAACATACGGCAAGGATCTGGCTTGGATAGGAATGGTGCTGGTTGATCCGCACGAGCGACGACAAGGCATTGCGATGCGGTTGATGAATGTTGCGCTCGACTACTTAAACGACAAAGTCGCGACGGTCAAGCTTGATGCAACAGCGCAGGGTGAGCCTGTTTACAAAAGACTTGGGTTCCGGGTTGAGTCGAAGCTCGAGCGCTGGATTGGAACTACCAACGCGCCTAACGCGGAACCTCCGAAGGCCGTGGATCATGATGCAATCCGAGAGCTACTGGCCCTCGATCGAGTGGCATTCAACGCGGATCGCTCGCATTTGATCGAGAAGCTAATTCACGACGCGTGCGTCACGCCCGTTTTGCTGAGCGGTTATGCGTTGGCCCGAAGAGGTAGCAACGCAGCTTACGTCGGACCAGTGATAGCAAAAGCTCCGCAAGACATAGACTCGTTGTTGAACCAAATATTTAGTCAATTGCCGGGACGTCGTGTTTACATCGATCTCAACCTGGAATGTGCCGCCGGCACGAGGGTCTTAGCGAATCGTGGTTTCGTTAAAGAACGAGACCTCATTCGAATGGTCAAAGGTAGGCCGGGTAAAAAAACGTCGCCGCTCGTTGTCGCAATCGCGGGTCCCGAAATCGGCTAAGGCTGAGGAACAATCGGAGGCATATGGAATCAACGGCTATGGTGCAGGACGGTCTCGACAAAAACTTTCGCGCTGATCAACTTAACGTTTACGTTTACGAGTCGCGCCCGAAGATGGGCCAGGCGGCCGCCTCCGTAATCGCGGCCGAGATCCGCCGCGCAATTGAAGAACGCGGCCGGGCTGTCGTGATACTCGCATCCGCGCCGTCTCAGAACGAGTTTCTGGCGAACCTGGCGGAGGCGCCCGACGTCGACTGGTCGCGCGTGACTGCTTTTCACCTCGATGAATACCTCGGCATGGACGATCAGGCGCCGCAATCATTTCGAAAGTTCTTGATCGATCGCCTGGTGAACAAAGTGCCGCTCGGTCAGTTTCATGGCTTGCGTGGTGATGCACCGGACGGCGCCGCAGAAGCGAAGCGCTACGCCAAACTTCTGGAGGAGAATCCCCCGGATTTTGCCGTTCTCGGAATCGGAGAGAATGGTCACCTGGCGTTTATTGATCCGCCGTTTTGTGACTTCAATGATCCCGAAGCCGTCAAGGTGGTCCAGCTAGACGAGATCTGTAGAAACCAGCAGGTCAACGACGGAGCATTCGCTTCCCTCGAAGAAGTCCCCAGAGACGCGCTGTCATTGACGATCCCCACGTTGATGGCCCGGCCAAGACTGTTCGCAATCGCACCGGGACCGGCCAAGCGGGAGGCAATCAGGAACACTGTTGCCGGACCCGTCGGCACCAGTTGCCCGGCTTCGATCTTGCGGACGCACCCAGACGCTCATTTGTTTATCGACGTCGTTGCCGCCGAGTATCTGGACCACTGAAGTCGCATAACTCTCCCCCACGTTCGCAGGTCACCAGTAAGAGGAGAACAGCATGCACAGTTCAGTTCACGTAATCGATTACGTTGTGCTTGTCTGTTACTTGTTGCTGATGGCCGGAATCGGCGCGTACTTCATGCGCTTCATGCGCGTCGGTGCGGACTTCTTGAAAGGGGGCAATCGCATCGAGTGGTGGGTGGCGGGCATGGCCTCCTTTATGTCCGGCTTTTCTGTTTGGACCTTTACAGGCGGAGCGGGATTCGCGTACCGGCAGGGTGTGATCGGTGTTTTCCTGCTGTTTCTGGCCGTACCTGCTTTCTTCTTCGGATACATCTTCTACGCTCAAGCGTGGCGGCGCTCCCGCGTCAGCACCGTCGTTGAATACATTCGGAGTCGTTTCGGCGAAGGCACGCACAAGATGTTTTCCTGGTTGACTGGACCAAGCCAGTTAATGTTTGGTTCAGTTCGACTCTTCGCCTTGTCGAGCTTCATGTCGATCGCGCTGGGCGTGCCGGTGGAGTATCTGGTGATCATTTGCGGTTTAGTGGTCCTGGCGTACACGGTGCTCGGCGGCTACTGGGCGGTGTGCTTCACGGACATGTTTCAGTTCATGTTCCTGTTTCCGATCGCCTGCGTTTTGATGGTTTTGTCATTAGCGAATGTCGGAGGTCTCAGCAGCTTCGTTGCGCAAGCTCCGGTGGGTTACTTCAATCCGTTCGGAGGTGAGTACGGTTGGTTATTCCTGATCGTTTACACGATTTCGCAAACCACCGGCTACAACAATTTCGGCAACGCACAGAGATACTTTTGCGCCGATACCGAGCAGTCGGCCAAACGAATCGCGATTCTTTGCATGATCCTGTTCACGATCGGCAGCGTCATCTTTTACCTGCCGCCACTGATCGCACGGGTCGCATTGCCCGATCTGGGCACGGCTGCAAACGGTTTGAAGCAGCCCTCCGAAGCAGCGTACATCGCGATGGGACTGCGTGTGTTACCGCCCGGCATGATCGGTGTGCTGCTGGCCGCGATGCTTGCGTCATCGATGGCTTCTTTGTCCGCTCACAACCACATCATCACCGGCATCTTTGCAAAGGACATCTATCAAGGTTACCTGCGCAGGGATGCTTCTGATCGGCACATGCTGACGGCGAGCCGCCTCACCTCGCTCGGTGTGGGCCTCGTGATGATTTGCGTGGCGCTTCTCTTTGCACAGGGAGCGACCGGGATCTTCACGCTTCTTTTCATTCTCGAGTCGATGTTTCTCATTCCTCTTGGGCTTCCACTTCTCTATGGGTTCGTTGCGAAAGGTGGACCGTGGTGGTCGGCCGTCGTCGCCTATATCGTGGGCGCGATTACTTCACTATTCGTGAATCTCTACTTGAACCGGTATCTGGGTATGGGCCTGAACGAGACCTACCTAATCGGTATTCCCGCCATAACAACCACGATCGCGTTTTTCATTCCGGTTCTTTTGATCGCGCCTGAAGGCGAGTTCGGGCGAAGAGTCGAGGCCTTCTTTCAAAAATTGAAAACGCCAATCGATCCGGCAACCGAGTTGGGGCCGACTGGTGTGTCGGGTCGAGGACAACTCGCTCTTGTTGGGAAAGTGACGACGGGAATGGGTGTGGCCTGTTTTCTTCTTGTAGCGGCAAGTGCAGCAGGCCGCGATCGTTTGATCATCGGAATTTATGCCGTTGTAACAACACTCATCGGCATCGCATTCATCGGAGCCGGTCGCGTGCCAAACAAACTCGCGGAAACGCGGTCGCAAACAGTTGCGGCTGAACCAGTCTCGGTAATCGACAAATGAGATTCAGGTCATTTGTGCTCTTCATTCTCTGTTACGTGCTTTGCGCTCCGGTGGGAGTGGGCGCTGTCCGAACCGTCTGGGCCGTAAACGATGGCGAGAAAGTCGAACGAGACGATCTCAACAACCCGAACAAGCGTGCGAACTCAGCGTGGGACGGACATAAAGTAAAGATCTTCGGAGCCCGCAACGAGATCATCGCCTTCCAGCTAATCATCGAAGCCGATCAGGACGGTATTGATCATTTAACAGTCGCGCTCCCGCAGCTCGTGCAGAAAGGAGGCAAGTCGAGGATTAGTTACACCGCGCCTGCTCTGGATCCCACGAACTACAGCGGCCGCCGGATTCAATTATTCTCCGTCAATTACATGAACGTCGAGGTCCCGTCGCATGCCGAATGGGTATACAAGGCGGGATCGCCGGCCGCGCCAAAAGATCCGACTGGATGGAAGCCGGTACAACTGATTCCCGAGAACGCGCGTGCCGGTCTGGGCGGATTTCCGCTTCGTGTCGCAGGCAATCAGAATCAATCGGTGTGGATCGAGATCTACACCAATAAAGATCTTCCTGCGGGTGTTTATTCCGGCGCTCTTGCGGTGGATGCGGACGGTCGGAAGCAATCGATACCAATCGAGCTGGAGCTATTTGATTTTACGTTGCCGGATCTAAACAGCATGCACGCGATGGTCTACTACGAGAGTTTGCAACCCAGACTGTATCAGGGACGCGATCTCGATCCGGAGTATCACCGCTTTGCGCATCGCCAACGTGTCGAGTTAGTTCACGCTTATGACATAGATTCGCTAGCGGCCGCGTTGGGTCGTTTCGATGGCAGTGATTTCACGAAAGCAAAAGGATACGAAGGACCAGGTCTCGGTGTCGGAAACCAGATCATTCCGCGCACGTTCTACGGCCCGGGCAAAACGTTCGATGAACGCAGCAGCGCCTGGCGCGAGGCCGATCGCTGGATGTCGTTTTTGCGTGAAAAATTTCCAAACGCAATCACGTTTCTTTATCTCCCGGACGAACCGGGTCGTTCGCAGTACAACTATATTCGACTCCTCGCCGACAACATTCACTCCAATGCCGGCCCAGGTAAAGCCTTACCGTTATTTGTAACGAAGCATTACGTCAAAGAGCTCGACGGAGCGATCGACATCTGGGACACGGGACCGCTTGGTTACGACATCGCGCGCGCAAACGAAGAGCGCCAGCGCGGACGCAAATACTGGATTTATAACGGCGGACGTCCGGCGGCAGGCGCGATTGTTATCGATGCTCCGGCTACAGATCCGCGTGCGACGATCTGGGCCTGTTTCAAACACGGAATCGATAATTACTTTTATTGGCATGGAGTGCACTGGCAGCACAACGGGCAGAAGGTGGGAGAGCGCAAGCAGAATGTTTGGGCGAATCCGATTACGTTCGACAACCGCGGCCAACCGAACAAACCGCTCGACGATCAAGGTTACATAAACGGTGATGGAGTTCTGATCTATCCCGGCCAGGACGAACTTCACCCGGAACAGGATCGAGGTATACCTGGGCCTATCTCAACAGTGCAGCTCGCAAACTTTCGGCGTGGTTTGCAAGACCATCAATACCTGACACTAGCCCGCAAGTTAAAACTGGACTCATTAATTAACGACGTTCTCCAGTCCGTGGTCCCCCGGGTTTTTTCTGACTCAGGTCCAGCCGTCGGCTTTTCAGAAGCTGGAAATGATTATGAACGTGCTCGCTACAAACTTGCGCAAGCGATCGCGAAGCAGAGCGCGAAATAGGGAGAATTATGAAACACCTCATCGTCACACTTTTTCTGATTGCAGCGTGCGGGAGCACCGCGTTCGCAGTCACATATCAGGTGGGTCCAACTCGAACGTTCAAGAAGTTGCAGGATGTCGCACCGTTGCTTCAGCCGGGTGATGTGGCCGAAGTCGACGGCAACGCGACGTATCCGGGGGATCTGATATTCACCGTACCGGGCACGGCAGTCAGCAAGATTACCATCAGAGGCATTCGGGTCAATGGGCTGCGTCCGGTGATCTCGGGTGGCACGAACACGGTGGAATTTCGTTTGTCCGATCACTACGTCTTCGAAGGGTTCGACGTTACCGGCGGCAGCTTTCGCGGTATCTATCACCACGCGCACGATATTACTTTGCGTGACTGCGTGGTCCATGATTGTCCGGCGCACGGAATACTCGGCGCGGACACCGGCTCAGGTTCGTTGTTGATGGAATACGTTGAGGTCTATCACTGCGGCAGCGGCACCGGCCAGCATCCGGTCTATATGGCAACGGATGAGTTCATGCATCCGGGTTCGGTCTTTCGCATGCAGTACTGCTACCTGCACGATCAAAACGGTGGCAACAACATCAAGAGCCGCGCGGAACGAAACGAGATCTATTACAACTGGGTCTCCGGCGGTTTCTACGGTGAGATCGAGCTGATCGGGCCCGATCCGCATGGCAACAAGAACGTCAGTCACGACACGGCTCGCGAAGATTCTGACGTTGTCGGAAATGTTTTTCAGCACATCGCAACCCAGGGAACGCGCATGGCGCGTGTTGGAGGCGACGGTACCGGAGATACGGACGGGCGTTATCGATTTGTGAATAACACGTTCATTCTGCGACAGGGGCAGGTGAGTCCCGGCGTCGAGATCTTCGACGGTATCGAGAGTCTCGAAATGCACAACAACGTGTTCTTCCGAGTTGGTGGTGCACCGATCGACAAGGTGGTGCTGGAGACGCGCACGCGTTGGGTGTCGGGTCGTGTCAGCACGGGAAGTAACAACTGGATTCCGACTGGATCGGCCCTCGTTCCGACTGCGTGGACGGGAACGATCACGGGAACGAATCCCGGTTTCACGAATATCTCGACCTTCGATGTGCGTCCGACTTCAACCAGTCCGCTCGTGAATGCGGGCAATGGATCTCCGCAAAGTCCGGCGGGACATCCATTCATCAGTCCTTTATTCCCACCGGCGTTTGTGCCGCCGCTTCACACTGCGCTGGCGGTAGGAACCGCGTCTGCGCGTCCGGTGTTTGGAGCGATCGATATCGGAGCATACGAGTTCACGCCCTAAATAGATGAAACTGGCTTTTTCAACGCTGGGTTGTCCCGACTGGGACCTGGAGGCGGTGATTGGCGCCGCGCGGAAGTTCGGCTACGACGGAATCGAATTGCGCGCGCTTGGGGGCAGTTTGGATCTACTCAGTCGGCCCGAGTTCGCGGCGCCGCAACTCCAGGAAGACATCGAGATCTGTTGTGTTGACACTTCGTGCACGTTTCATTCGCCGGACGCGATCGAGCGAGCTAAGCAAGTGGAAATCGCGTTGGCCCATGCTGAGCTCGCTGCGAAACTCAGTGCTCCGCTGATCCGTGTTTTTCCGGACAAGATCCAACCCGGAGCGCAGCGCGAACAGACACGCGATTGGATTGCCGAGGGTCTTCACGCAGTCGCGGAACGCATGCCGGACGAGGTTGACGTGGCGCTCGAGACACATGGCGATTTTGCCAGAGCTGCTGCCGCTGCCGAGATTGCGGCGCTCGCGAATCATCCAAAGGTAAAACTGATTTGGGACGTCGCGAATTCAGTAGCGGCAGGCGACACGATTGAAGAAGCCGGGCGAGTAGTTAAACCGTATCTCGCTCATATTCACCTGAGGGATGCGAAGCCGGTCGCCGGATCGGAGCACTGGTTACCAGTTTTGGCAGGTCACGGCCTCGTGTCCTTCGCACAAACACTAAACACGATCAGAAAGTTGAATTACGACGGCTACGTCAGTTTCGAATGGGAGAAGTACTGGCGTCCGGAGATTGAAGCACCCGAAGTGGCATTACCCGACTTCATCAACGCGATCCGTAATTTGGTTGAGGAACGAAGTGACACGACCGAATGTTCTGGTGTTGGCAAGTGATGCCTTGTTCCAACACTTCTTTAGCGACGACTCTCTGGCAAAGCTCAGCGAAGTGACGAGCTGGACACGATCTGCGTTGCGTGAAGACTCGCCGGAATTGCGCAGCGAGATTGCAGACGCTGACGTGTTGATGACGACGTGGCATTCCCCATTTCTCACTCGTGAGATGTTAGGCAAAGAACCGCGGGTTAAGCTGATTGCCCATTGTGGAGGAGAAGTCAAATCGCGGGTCGCGGAAGAAATTTTTGAGTTCGTGACGATAACCAATGCAGCAGATCCGATGGCCCGAGGCGTCGCGGAGATGGCCTTGGCATTGGCGTTGACTATGGTTCGTCAAATTCCTCAGTACGCAACGGAAATGCGCAACGGAGTGATCAGGACGAACGAGCAGGTTAGCGAGGGAGAAACACTTTTTGGCCGCCGCGTCGGGATAGTTGGATTTGGCCGCATCGGGCGCACATTCGCGAAGTTGTTGCTGCCGTTTGGCGTCGACATCGTGGTCAGTGATCCGTATGCGCAACGCAATGAAGTCACTTCTTACCACGCGACGCTCGTGCCTCTAGACGAACTCGTGAGCGCCTGTTCAGTAGTCGTTCTATGCGCCGCGTTAACACCGGAGACGCGCGGCATGTTTGACAGACGTCGCCTGTCGTTGCTGCGCGATGGTTCGTACCTCATCAATGTGGCGCGCGGCGGATTGATCGACCTGGAAGCGTTGCTCGAGGAGTTGCGAAAGGGACGAATCACTGCTGCACTCGACGTGACAGATCCGTTGGAGCCGCTTCCGGCAGATCACGAGTTGCGCAAGTTGCACAACGTAATTCTTACTCCGCACATCGCCGCGGGTGGCATTGAGATGCGTCGTGAAATCGGGAGAATTGCGGTAGAAGAAGTGATTCGGTTTGCAAATGGTCTGCCGCCACTCAATCGTGTGACGCCTAAAATGCTGGCGACAATGACATGAGTGAGTCGATCGCAGTCAGGAATGTCGCGTTGCACCGAGTGCGAGTGCCCTTCGTAGAGCCATTTCGCATCAGCAATGGGGTTGTGGCGGAGAAAGACTCAATCCTGATCGAGGTTGCTACAGAGCAAGGAATCGTTGGTTGGGGAGAAGCGTCGCCGATGTCCGGATCATTCTACTCTGACGCGACACCTGATAGTTCATCGACAGCACTCAGAGAACGACTCGTCCCCGCAGTGTTGTCCGCAGGACAAGTTAATCCCGCAACGTTCTTTGAGCTCTTGCGCGAACACCCAACGGATCAATTCGCCAAAGCGGGCATCGAAGGCGCCGTTTGGAACGCGTACGCGAACACTCAACAACGAGCCTTGCATGAACTGTTCGGAATTGAACGACGTTCTGTACCGTCTGGTGTGGCGATCGGAATCTTTGAAACTATTGACGAGTTGATTGAACGCGTTCGCCACTACGTCTCCGCAGGTTATCAACGCGTGAAAATCAAAATACAGCCAGGCTGGGACGTTGAGCCGGTCGCTGCGGTCCGAACTGAGTTTCCGCGACTTCCGTTGATGGTCGATGCCAATGCTGCGTACGCGCTCAACGATTTGCACGTCTTTCGGGAGTTGGATCGCTTTGATTTGATGATGATCGAGCAGCCACTCGCAGCGGATGCGATTGAAGAGGCGGGCGAACTTCAGGAGCAATTGATCACGTCTGTATGTGCGGATGAGTCCGCGGAATCATTAGTCGAGCTGGACAAGTTGATCAAGCATAAGGCAGCCCGAATCATAAACATCAAAGTGCAGCGTGTTGGCGGTATAAGTGAAGCCTTGTTAATGCTGAAAGCGGCTTGCGCGGCCGGTCTTCAGTGTTGGGTCGGCACCATGCCTGAGCTCGGAATCGCATCAGCCCAGGCCCTGCACCTCGCGATGCATCGCGCGTTTTCGTTTCCAACCGACATCGAAGCATCGTCACGTTGGTACGTCGACGACATTGTCGAACCCGCGATCACGATCGATCGGAACGGATTCATTCAAGTGCCTGATGGCCCAGGGACCGGGTTCAAGGTGGACCGCGAAAAAGTCAAGCGCTATACGACGGCAGTGGAAGCATTCAGCTTATGAAACGTTTATTGTTCTCATTCATTTGCACCCTCGTATTCGTAAGCGCGGTGGCTGCGCAGGTTGCTAAAGACACGCCGCGCGTTTGGGAGGCGCCGCTTGTCATTCCCACCTACGAATTAAATCCGCCGAATCCATATCCCGCATTGCTCGATTGGCAGCGACGCAAATGGCGGCCCGTTTATCCCTATCCGTTCCTCGACTCGCTCGGCAATGAGAAAACCAATAAGGCCTGGAAGGCTGTCTATCTCGAGAACGAGTATCTGAAGGTGACAGTGCTTCCCGAGCTCGGCGGGCACGTTTATCAGATCTTCGACAAGACACTTAAACGCGACATCATTTACTCCAATCCCGTGATGAAGTACGCGATGGTTGCGCTGCGAGGCGCATGGGTTTCGGGCGGCATCGAATGGAATTTTCCGGATGGGCATACGCTTACCACCGTTGCTCCGGTGGATTATGTGATGCGCACGGAAGCCGACGGCAGTGCCGCGGTTGCTGTGGGAGACACTGAGCGCGTGCAGGGAATGCAGTGGCAGGTGGTCCTGCGCTTACGCCCGGGAACGCGAGTTCTCGAATCGGAAGTGACCTTGAACAATCGTCGTCCTGTGCCAGGGCGGTATTGGTACTGGTCTACTGCCGGCGCGCCGGCGGCTCCTGATCTGCGTTTCAACTATCCGATGCGTGAAGCGTACCCGCATGCGTTCTGGCCGGTGTTCAAGTTTCCTGTCGAAAAGGGTGTTGATATCGGCCGGTTTAGTGAAGTGCCCAACTTCCTCTCGCTGTTTGCACGTGATTCCAAGCGCGATTATTTCGGGGTCTATTACGAGAAGTCTGATTGGGGTGTGGTCCACGTCGCGGATCATCGCGAGCTTCCGGGCAAGAAGACGTGGACGTGGGGAACAGATGACAACGGCGACATCTGGATCGACAAGCTCACTGACGGCGGAGGGCAGTACGTGGAGTTTCAAGGCGGACGTTTTGAAACTCAGATGGAGCACCAGTTCATCGCACCGCATCGTGTCGAACATTTTTTCGAGTACTGGTTTGGCGTGGGCCAGATGGGCGGCGCGTGGAATGAAGCGACTCGAGACGCGGCGCTCAGGATCAATCTGCACGGAACTCGCGCGAATATTTCCATTGCTGCAAATAGACGGTTCGATCAGGTCGAGCTCACGTTAGTGAACGGCGAGAAAAACGTACACGCAGGACGTTTGGATCTGGATCCCGCGAGGGTTTATACGACGAGCGTCGAAGTCGCCGCGCCGCGTCAACCTTTAGTTTTGACGCTCAAAAGCAAGGATGGCCGTGTATTGCTTCGCTATCGAACGGATTCGCCGGTCGATGACAATCCGAGCTTCAAACAGGCCACGCGGCCGATTCCAGATCCAAACAATCCCGCCAGTGCCGAACAGAGCTACGTTGAAGGACTAGCTTTCGACAAGAAGAGTAAAGAACGTGACGCGCGCGGCGCTTACCTCGAAGCCTTGCGACGCGATCCTGGTTTCGCACCCGCGCATATCGCTCTTGGTCTGTCGTTTTATAGAAGCGGCGAGTACGAAGTCGCTAAGAAACACCTTGAAGCTGCGCTCCTGCGCAACAAAGATGCGGGCGACGCTCACTATTACCTCGCCCTCGTGCAGCGTGCCTTGGGGCAGACTTCCGAAGCTGAAGATCATCTGCTCTGGCTGGTGCGCGCAGGGTACCGGGAGTCGCTGGCCCGCTATGTTCTTGGCGAAATCGCACTAGAGAAAGGTGAGACAAAGCCAGCGCTTGAGCACCTGCAACAGGCAGTAATGCTCGATCCACGCGACTTGAAAGCGCGCACGATGTTGGCAGTCGCAGAGCGTCTCGACGGAAACCTGCAATCAGCGCTCACGCGAATCAATCAAGTCGTGAACGAACTGCCGATAGATTACCTCGCGCTTCGCGAGCAGTATTTGATAAATAAGGCCGCGGGCAATATTGAAAACGCAAAGCTTGCCGCTGACGAGCTGCGACATCTTCTTTCGCGCGAGCCGGACGCGGTCCTCGAACTTGCGTTCGACTATGTTGCTATCGGAAGACACCAGGAAGCTATCGATGTCCTGAAGGATGCAATCAAGAATGGTCCATCAGGAATCCTCGCGGTCGATAAGTCTCGCATTCATCCGATGCTGCATTACACACTCGGCTATTTGTATCAAAGCATTGGCAGCCGTGAGCGTCAGCGCGATCAGTTTGATTTAGCCAGGAAAGGTGATCCGGCCTTTGTTTTTCCGCATCGTGTCGAAGAGATCGACGTGTTGCGCGCTGCACTTCTCTACGATCCAAACGATGGTCGTGCGGCCTATTACCTCGGCAACGTACTTGCATCGAAAAATCGCGACAACGAAGCACTGGCCGCGTGGCGCAACGCTGTAAAATTCGATCCTGCGAACACGATCGCTCAACGAAACTTTGCGCGGGCGCTGTGGCAGGTCTCACAAAACAGAGACGAAGCCGCAGCTCAGTATCAACGTGCAATCAGCGTGTCTCCAAATGACTTTCGACTCTACGTCGAATTCGACAAGTTGCTGACAGAGATGGGCGCGACTGAGCGTCGCATCAAAACGCTGGAAGGTGCTCCGGTTTCTGTACTCACGCAATCGCCAGTGGTCCAGTCTCTGGCTGCCGCTTACATCGACGCCGGCCGGTTCTCTGAGGCCGCAGCTTTACTCGCAAAGACAACTTTCACATCGGGCGAGGGCGAAGATGCTGCACTTGGACTTTATCGCAAAGCCCATCTCGGCCTGGGGCGCAAATATCGCGAAGCCGGCGATCATTTGAAAGCAGCCGCCGAATTTGCGGCAGTGACTGAGTTTCCGCGCAACTTTGGCGTGGGTCGGCCCGCGATGCAGTCGCAGGCGCAGTATTACGTTGCCGCTGCACGCGAGTTCGAGGCCGGCGGGAAACCTGCTGAAGCCGAGCGTTGGTGGCAGCGGGCTGCTACCGAGGAATTGAACGCTCCTTCACAACCCGAAGAGCCGTGGTCTGAAAACTATTACTACAAAGCAGTCGCCCTCGAACACGTGGGGCGCAAGGCTGAAGCGCGAAAACTATACGAACGTCTGGCGCTACTAAATGACGATAAGAAAATGCTCGACGCGGAACCGTGGCCTCCGACTGGCGCTATTCGATTTGTTTTGGCGGGCGCTGCCTTGAAAGCACTTGGTCGGACCGGCGAAGCACGTGTCGCACTCGAGCGTGCGCTGAAACTCGATCCGCAAAACGAGCTCGCAATATCACAGCTCGCAGAACTAAAACGGACTGCAACTTCAACTGTCGGGACGTCCCTCCATGGGCGCCGCTTATCGCACGCCCATCAAACAGCCGAAACGCGTTTGGCCCAACTCGTCGAAGCCAACATCATCGCCGTTCATGCGTTTCAGGTGCTGCTCGCGCAGACCTCAGGTAAGGGCCAGGCGTGCTTTTCAACCGGCGAACTGCCTGACGCCGCACTGAATGTTTTGTCAGACCATCAGGCGAAATTGCTTAAGTCGGATCTCACACAGATCAACTTGTGGGTCAACGGTCGTAAGAGCACATTTAATCCAGCAGCAGACCTCGAACCAATCCTGAATTCAAATCTGAAGATCCCGGACAACGCTCCTGTAAATGTCTTCACGCGTTACTTACGACAAAACACCAAAGCCGGCGAGGTAAAGATCCGTGCAGTGGCGAGCCTCTATCAAACAGTTCTCGAGGTGGAGCGCGATGGCGATCGCTTGCAGGAAGAGTTTGCTTTCTACATCGCACTTGGTTTGCCCGTTTACGTGGGCCAGTTCAACTTGCCGGGCACAGACGCTGATCTTCTGACTACGGGTCGCAAGCTGGAAGGGCTGTCGTGCGAAGCGCCGGTTGGTACCAGTGCGGCTGAGTGGCAGATAGCAGGCCGGAAGATTTGGAACTGGGGTGAAAAGAATCTGCACATTCGCGATGAGCGCGTGCTGGCGGCGGAGTTATTGAAAGAACCGGAAGTGAAAACACTCCAGCCGCGGCTGCGCGCATTGCCCGCTCAGCGAATCGCTGTCGTGGGTCATTCATTCACGATGGGATTGCACTGGTCTTCACCCTCGAGTTTTGTGCCGATCGTCATCGATGTGTTTCGTCGCGAAAACCCGAGAGTCGAATTCAAGCAATACGCCGCCGGTGGCCTGACTGCTTCGCGAGCACAGAAGCGCTTTTACAACGACGTACTCGCCTGGAAGCCCGACAAAGTCCTGCTCGTGGTGATGACGCGAACTGATGAAGATTACGCGGCTTTGAAGCAGATGGGCCAGGGCTTCAATGCCGCCGGCATCAAGACTTACATGTTCGACGAGGTACACGATCCGGCGGCGGTCACACCCGGCACAGTGGAACGCGCACGTAAGACTGCCGCAGACGCGAGTATCGAAGTAATTGAAGTCGGCAGCATCCTCGCCAGCTCGCCGGAGCGCTCGAAGTTTATTTGTCTCGACGGTATTCACATGACTGAACCGTACCACCGTTTGATGGCGAAGGAGTGGTTGAAGTATCTGGCCCATTAAGATGCGCAGTCTGATCCGCCTATCCATTTTAGCCTTCTGCTTTCTGATGCTCGCGGGCGCGACTTTTGCGCAATCAGGGGCGATTTCACGGCCTCGCATGTTGATCGGAGAGAATGATCCACTTACCGGATTTAAAGTTCTGCGCGCCAGGTACGAAGCTGGTGCACGTCCGCCGGACGACATTGACGGCTGGGCGCTGAGCTACCTCTTAACTGGTGACGAAACATTTGCCAGAGGCGCCGTTCAAAAGATCCGCGAATCCCACACGCCCGAACAGGTCGGTTCTCGCACTTATCCGGAATACGTCAAGTGGTCACTCACGTTTGATTGGCTTTACAACTATCCCGGTTTCGATAACGAGCTGAAGGATCGCGTCGCGGCTGAGCTTTTACATGCGGCGGAAAAAATGTTGCAGGACCAGTCGCTGAAAGAAGTTCAGCTCGCGATGTATCAAAACTATCCTGTTCGTTACTTGACGCTCGCCCTCTTTGCGCTTACCGCAATAGAAGGTCACGCTTCAGTTGAGTCGCGGGCTGCGCCATTGCGAAGACATACACGCGCGGTACTCGATCACATACTCGATCTCACAAATTTCGTCACTCCTGATGGTGGCTATCACGAATCGATGGACTACCAGCGCATCACCTTTGCTCCGCTAGCAATGATGGCAGAACTGCTGCGCACCACAGCTAACAGCGACCCGGCGCTGCGCTACACGCTCTTTCATCATTACACTGACACTTATCTCTACAAAGTGCTGCCGGACGGAACCACTGCGCGTGACGACGATAATGAATTCCCGTACTTGCAGTGGGAAGACAACATCTGTTTCGGTTATGCGATCAACCGCTTCAAGGATCCTTACGCCGCGTGGTTCCTGCGCAAGAGCGGCTGGCCTGCGCAACAAAAGTGGCGCGTCCCGATAACGCAGTTTCTCTGGGACGATCCGAACGTAATTCCACGTAATCCCGCTGACAGCACGAGTGCGGAAATTCCACGTACATATTTCTTTCACGGCATCGGTCATCTCGTCATGCGCGACGGTTTTGGTCCTGACTCCACGTGGATTCAGTTCAACTCCGGTCCGTATCTCGCGAAACATGATCACCTGGATCAGAACCATTTCGTCATCTATCACAAAGGTTATTTGGCGACCGAGAGCGGCGCAGACTACACGGACACTGAGAGTCCTCATTACCTGAATTATTACCGGCGCACTGTGGCGCATAACTCGATGCTCGTTTACCAGACGGGCGAGAAGTTTTTTTGGGCTGAGAACCTTTGGCCGGCGGCCAATGACGGCGGCCAGCGAATGGATTCGTCGCGCTACTGGAACACGGTGCGAAGCCGGGAAGATTTCGAGCGGACGCGTGACCTGTGGGCCACCGGTCACATGGAAGTGACTGACCTCAATGAGGGTTCGTACGTCTATGCGCGTGGCAATGCGACCAACGCATATCAGCCCTCGAAGATGGAACGCTTCACACGCGAGATAGCGTACACGCCCGCGAACAACGTGCTCGTTGTATTCGATCGCGTGCGAACTACCGATCCGAGTTTGAAAAAGGGCTGGTTGTTGCACGGCGTCGGAAAGCCGGTAGTTGATGCGACAGAAAAGGGAAAAGAAGTTGGGCACGGTGGTACTGGTTATGCAAACGCCGCGACGTTCACCTACGAGGATGGCGGCGGGCGCTTGCGCGTCCACTCTTTGCTTCCGCGCGAACGTGAAGTGGTAACGAGAGGCGGATCGGATTGGGAGTTTTGGACTCCCGGCGATGAGTTTGGCGGGGCCTGGGGTTCGGGAAAAAACTGGCCTCTCGATCCGCCAGCAGGTGGTCCACTGCCGGCGGATCCTTATCTGCACAAGATGTGGAAGACGTTCTGGGGCGAAGATTTTGAAAAGTTGTTGCCTTCGAATACTCGCGCGGTCGTGCCTGCTGCGTGGCGTGTCGAAGTCTCTCCAGCGAAACCAGCGAAGGAAGACTTTTTTCTGCACGTTCTCGAGATCGGCGACAAAAATGATCCGCGCGCACCGAAAGTTGAGCTGGTAGATGGCTCCAATTTGGTTGGCGCTCTCGTCGAAGGTGGAACGGTTACGTTGTTTGCGACAGGCGAGGGTTTTGTTTCGGACGGTGAAGCAACGATTCCCGACGTGGAGACAGCTAACTTGCTGATCAGCGGTCTGAAGCCACACGCAAAATATGAACTCCAAATGACGGGCGGCCGGGCAAACTGGCGTGGCGGTTTATTCAACGGTGTTCCCGCGGGAACATTCATCGGAATGGCTAATGAATCGGGCGTCTTGTATGTGCCATTCAAGGGACAGAAAGACGGACGACTCCGGCTGCGCGTACTTGCTCTTCGTTAATTCTTACAGCATGAGATTTTATCTTTCGCTCCTTCTCCTGGTTACGCTTTGTGTTTTCGCGCAAGCACAACGCCGCGACGTGATGAAGTCATCACTGCGCGAGGTCAACAAAGTTGCGCAACCTCCGGCAACATCTGTCATCGCGATCGTCGGTGCTGCTTTGATCGACGGGCGCGGAGGACCGATCATTCCGGATTCCGTTGTCGTCATTCGCGGCGATCGGATCGTCGTAGTTGGCAAGCAAGGTGAGGTTAAAATTCCGCCGGGCGCTGAAGTGGTCGACGCAAAAGGCCTCACGCTCTTACCAGGCTTGATCGACTCACACTTTCACATCGACGGCGACGATCCATTGCCGGCGCTTTACCTTTCGCATGGCGTGACCTCATTGCGCGATCCGGGACAGTGGATCGAAGCCTACGACGCGGCTCGAAAAGCGTCAGCTCCTGTTCCGCGTTTGTTTCTTTGTGGGCCTCACCTCGATTCACCGCCACCCGCTTATCCCGCGGACTCCTTCATCGTTCGGGACGCTGACGAGACGCGGCTGGCAGTGAATCGCTTCGTTGATGACGGCGCCTCCGCGATCAAGGTCTACTACCGCCTGCCGCTTGCCTTGGTAAAGGTCGCCATTGAGACTGCACACGCGCGCGGTGTTCCGGTAATGGGCCACCTCGAGATCCTCGATGCACGCGACGCGATCCGCGCCGGCATCGACGGCATCGAACATGCCACATCTTTCGGAACCGCATTACTCCCACTCCGAGACGCGGAAAAATACCGGCAGTCAGTATTGGCTGACAACAACGCGCGACGTGAAGGCCGTTACCAGGTCTGGAACTTGATAAACCTGAATACGCCACAAGCCGAATCGCTCTTCAAGTTGATCGTGGGCCATGGCGTCGTCGTTTCGCCCACACTGGCTGTCTTCGAAAGGCAACGCGGGGATAAGGACACACAAGATCTTCACGTTCATGCCTTCAAGCAGATGGAAGCGTTTGTCGGACTGGCCAAAAAGGCTGGAGCGAAGATCGTCGTCGGCTCGCACTCCGATGTGCCGCATGCAAAGCGAGGCTGGGCCTATCAACGCGAGCTCGAGCTGCTCGTCGAATCAGGTTTGACGCCGATGGAGGCGCTCGTTGCAGGAACGATGGAGAACGCCCGTTACTTTCACATCGCGGATCGTCTCGGCAGCGTTGAAGCAGGCAAGTTGGCAGATCTGGTCCTGGTTGAAGGTGATCCTTCGAAAGACATCAGTAACATGCGTCGCATTAAGCGCGTCATGCTCAATGGCGTATGGCAACGAGCCGAAGGCGAGAGCAGCAGATGAAGGTTCAACTCGGCGCCGCCTTAATCCTCTTAGTGGTGATATGCGCCCAAGGTTCGGCCAAAACTGTTTATGTGGATCTCCTTAGCTCAGATGCGCGCCCTGCTGACGGCAGTTATGACCGTCCCTTCAAATCGTGGCGAGTTGCGCTCCAGCACGTTACGAGTGGCGATACGATCGTTGCGAAGAATGGTGATTATCGCAAGGCGGGTGCACAGGCCGGCTGGGGCGGACTAAACTTAACTCTCACACTCGCCGATGAATTATTAAACGAAGATCGTCATCCGTCTGTTACTGCACGTGCGGACACAACCGGTATCTATCGCTACGATCCGCAGAACCCTCTGACGATTCGGGCCGAATCCAAACACGGCGTAATCATCGATCACATTCGTTTTCATCTCGCGCAGGGCATAGTCGTCGACGGATTCGACATCTTTCCGAATCCATACTATCGAGATGCCTCGGGAAAGAAATTGAACGCGCGCCGAAACGGAATTCATGGCGACAGTGTTTATGAACCAGAAAACTCGTTCAATCGCGTGAAGACAAACGATCCGCCCGGTGGTTACACGTCCGCATGGTACGACCGCAATCTTTGGACCAGCTACATCACGATCCGCAACTGCAAAGTGCATTACGAATGTCCGCCCGGCGGCTGCACGTCTTCTTACGACCCGTTGCAGGACGACGACCGCCTGTACTTGATCAAGTTCAACCAGTCGCACCACATCACGATTGAAGACAACGAGCTATTTGACGGCAAGAACTATCAACGCAAACCGGCGATTGACCTACCCTGCGTTGACGACGCAGTCGTGCGACGGAACCTCATTCGCCACTGTCATCGCGGCGTGGTTTCGAAAGGTGGCGGGAGGCGGGTCCTCATCGAGGCAAACGTGTTCGTCGATAACTCGGGAGCGGCGTTCTCCGGTGGCTCAACGGATCCGAATTTATTTATTGACGGGCACTATGGCGATCCATGCTCCTTTGTAAAGTTCGAATCGTACAACATGAGTGCTCGCGACAACCTCGTCGTTTCGACACGTCCCGGTGAACGGCCCGCCGAACCTGTTTCGATCTGGGCGGCAAAGAACGCGCGTATTGAGAACAACACCTTCGTTGGCATCGGTGAGCGAGGCGTCCTGCTGGTCCGGCCGGGTAATGAGGTTGATAGTCCGCCGAAAGGTTGCGCACGCTCCGCCCGATTAACGCAAACAGAAGATCTCACCGTGAAAAACAACATCTTCATACTCTCGGGCGTGGTCGATGAGACAATGCTTTATCAGGTGACGGGCGAAGGCGTGAAGGTCAGTAACTTCGATCACCGCGACAACACGTTTTTCAACAATGGACGTGACGTGCCAGTCGGCGGCTTGGCGGATCCCAATCAGGAGCCTGGATTCAGCAACGCTGATCCGAAACTCGCTGGTGGAACAGGTACGAACTATGAAACGTGGATGGCGACCGCGCGATCACCGCTGAAGGGAAGAGGAGTCTCACCCGATCGGTCGAAAACAAAATGAGCGCTGATTTTTCAAGCCACGGAAAGACTGGGGAAGCACCGCACCTGTTGCGGCGTTTTGGCTTGCTGGAAGCAACAGCGCTGAACATGACCAACATGATCGGCATCGGCCCGTTCATCACGATCCCCCTGCTTCTATCAACGCTGGGTGGACCACAGGCAATGCTTGGGTGGCTGGTGGCGTTAGTAATCACCATTTCTGACGGGATGATCTGGAGTGAGCTAGGTGCGGCCATGCCCGGCTCCGGCGGTTCATATATTTATCTCCGTGAGGGTTTTGGACGGGAGAGGTTTGGCCGGGCCATGGGTTTTCTGTTTATCTGGCAGTTTATTCTGAGCGGCCCTTTGGAGATTGCGTCCGGTTACATCGGGTTCATGCAATATCTCGGCTATATCTGGAGAGACATGGGGCGGGCTCAATCTCTGGCAGTGATTGTCGCGCTCGGAGTCTTGAACATCACGCTTCTCTACCGCCGCATCACTTTCATCGGCAAGTTAACAGTCAGTTTGTGGATTGGGACGATTCTGACGACGCTGGCCGTGATCGTCACGGGTGCTTTCAATTTCAAGTCAGCCATCGCCTTTGACTTTCCACCGGGCGCGTTCAATTTTTCACTCGGCTTCTTTTTAGGATTGGGCGCTGCCACACGGATCGGCATCTTCGATTATCTCGGCTATTACGACATCTGCTACATCGGCGACGAGGTGAAAGATCCAGGACGCACGATCCCTCGCTCAGTCATCATAAGCGTGATCGCAGTGGCGCTGATCTATATCGCGATAAACTTTTCGGTGATAGGCGTGGTGCCCTGGCGCGAGTTTGTGCCCGCGGCCCAGCATCCGCAGTCGAACTTCATAGTTTCGATTTTCATGGAGCGCATTTACGGTGCCGGAGTCGCAACTTTCTTTACTGCGATGGTGCTCTGGACCGCGTTCGGTTCTGTGTTTGCGCTTCTGCTTGGATACTCGCGTGTGCCTTATGCCGCCGCCATTGACGGCTATTTCTTCAAGGTCTTTGGGCGGCTCCATCCCCGGAAAAACTTTCCCTTCGTGTCACTTGTTGTGCTCGGTGTGATCGCAATCATTTGCAGTTTCTTCTCGCTTGGTATGGTGATCGATGCACTGATCACAACGCGCATTCTTATTCAGTTCATTGGTCAGATTGGCGCGGTAACGCTGTTGCGCCGAAACGAGCCGGAGCTAAAGCGTCCCTACCGCATCTGGCTTTACCCTTTACCGAACCTGCTGGCACTCTTCGGTTGGACATTTGTCTTCGCAACCACTGATTGGACGATAATCGCTTTCGGTTTGGGTACGCTCATAGTGGGGGTCTTATGTTTCCTGGTTTGGTCGCGCCAGACAAAACAGTGGCCTTTTGCAACGGCGGAAAAAGTCGCCGTGTAGGATTCAGATGGCTAAACTAACCGAGCAGGAAATCGCTCAATTCAACGTTGACGGCTATCTCATGAAACCCGCACTCTTCGATGCGGTCGAGATGGACTTGCTGATAGCCATCGCCAAAAACGATCAGCGACTCGAACGAGAAGCTTTGCAACGTCGCGATGCTCGTGCCGGCACAAGCAAACTGTGGTTAACGGATGTTCTCGAAAACGACATCTACAGCGCTTTCGTCCGCTGCTTACGTATCGTCGAACCGCTCGAACAACTACTCGGCGGAGAGGTCTACCACTATCATCACAAGATGATGTTGAAGGAGCCGTTTGTCGGCGGCTCGTGGGAATGGCACCAGGACTATGGCTACTGGTATTCGAATAACTGCCTTTTTCCTTACATGGCGAGTTGCTTGATAGCGGTCGATCGGGCGAATAGAGAAAATGGCTGCCTTCAGGTGATTAGAGGCTCGCATCTAATGGGCCGGATAGACCATAACAAGATCGGCGATCAGACCGGCGCAGACATGGAGCGCGTCAACGAAGCGCTAAAACATCTGGAGCTTGTTTACTGCGAGATGGAACCGGGCAGCGCTCTTTTCTTTCATGCGAACCTGTTACACCGCTCAGATGCGAATCGCAGTCCCAATCCGCGTTGGTCGCTGATCTGTTGTTACAACGCGGCTCGCAATCCGTGTAAAGGCAGACCTAACCATCCTGAATACAGTTACCTGGAGAAATGGCCTGACGAACGAATAAAAGAGATTGGCAGACAACAGCTTCAAGCCTGATCGGAGAGTGTCATGGACGATCGTAGACCCGAAGAAGATGGAACGCTGTCGCGACGCGAGTTGTTAAAAGCCGCCGGGCTCGCTGGCTTAGGACTAACCACGTCGAGCGTTACCGGTGCGTATTCGTCGGCAGAGGAAGCAGAGCAAGCTCGTCATGCGCAGCAGCGAACAATGATCGGCGTAAGGTTCGAACCTCACGACGTTGTCAGGCTTGGAATCATTGGCGTTGGTCTACGCGGCACCGAGGTGCTTCGAGAATTTCTTGCTGTTGATAAGGTAGTTGTCAATGCCGTTTGTGATGTTGTCAAAGAGAAGTGCACGCGGGCGGCCCAAATGATCGAGAAGGCTGGTCAGAAAACACCAGGAATCTATAGCAACGGAGAGCGAGACTTTGAACGACTCGTCGCTCGAGATGATCTCGACTTCGTCTATATTGCCACGCCCTGGGAATGGCATGTTCCTCAAGTGCTCGCTGCGTTGAGAGCAGGAAAGCATGCCGGGACTGAAGTGCCGGCTGCATACACTCTCGAAGATTGTTGGAAGATTGTTGACGCTTCGGAACGAATGCGCCGGCATTGTCTGATCATGGAGAACTGTTGTTACGACGCTTCAGAAACTACGGTTCTGAACATGGTGCGAGCCGGTGTGTTCGGAGATCTCGTACACGGTGAGTGCGCCTACAACCACGACCTGCGCGAGATTTTGTTTGAAAACAAGGATGAGGGACTGTGGCGTCGCCGGCATCACACTCTCCGCGACAGCAACTTATATCCGACACACGGACTTGGACCAATGGCGCAATACATGGACATCAACCGGGGCGACCGCTTCGACCACATCGTATCGATGAGCTCGACACATCTTGGTTTGGAAGCTTACCGCAAAGATCACTTAGCGCCGGGAGATCCGAAGTGGAAAGAGATCTACAAAACAGGCGACTACAACACCAGCATCATCAAGACTGCGAAGGGGCGTACGATCATGTTGCAACATAATGTCAGCACGCCCCGACCATACGATCGCATAAACCTGATCCAGGGCACGAAGGGAATCTTTCGCGACTATCCACCGCGTATTTTCATCGAGGGTCAAGCGGGAGGTCACACCTGGACGTCACTTGATAAGTATAAAGAGCAATTTGAATCGCCGCTTTGGAAGAAACAGGGCGAGATGGCCCGCAAGCTCGGTGGACATGGCGGAATGGATTACCTCATGTGTTATCGATTGGTCCAGTGTATGCTTGAGGGGCTTGAGCCCGACATCGACGTCTACGACGCGGCAGCGTGGAGTGTGCCTGGTCCACTGAGTCAAATTTCAGTCGCGAAGGGAAGTATGCCGGTGAAGTTTCCGGATTTCACAAGGGGACTATGGGGTAATCGCCCGGCAGTTAATTCAACTTCAATCCGACCGGCGCGCGGGGCCGTGGTACCGTGAGCGAAAATTATACAGATTGATTTGTAAAATCTGTGGGAGTATATTTCGCCTCTCAGCCTATTGAGAATTATTCGTGCGCCCAGCCCGGCCGGCATACCTCAATGCCGGAAACACAACCTCCCTAAAACAAGCTGAAGAAAGGAGCACTTCAATGTTTAAGGTTCACCGCGTTGTGAAAGGCACAACCGTAACTCTGCTGGCTGCGTTAGGTTTCATCATGATTGTCTGGGCTCATGGCAGATCAGCGCCTCCACCGGCGCGAGCCGAAATACATTCAGTGAAGGCCGTGACGCTCCGAATCACCCTGGGAGGCGGCCATTGGGCCAATGTAACCCAACTCGATGGGGCCGCGTTTACGATCGAGCGGGACGGGAAGAAGCTTGCGATCACGCCGTATATTCGCGAGAGCGGCAGGGTTGAGTTGCGCGTCTCCAAAGCGGTTCAGAATGAGGGCAAAGAAACGATGCAGGCTGTCAGCACCCTGCTGCTTGGCAAGGGGTTGATGAAACTCGAAGGAAGCGGGCTGGCATTGGGCGTTCAGGTGCTGGACACTAACAAAACATTCTTATCTAACGTGCTTGCGGCGGCCGACTTTACCTGCTGCGCGAAAGCGTGTGACGGAACGATGGTATGCGGCGGCGTGTGCGTTTGCACCGACTGTGGGCGCTGCGGACCCAACTGGTGTGACTGCGCAATACCCGGGCCTCCCGACGAGTAGTAAAGTGAAGCGCTCGGCTACAGCTTGGGATGAAAGAACAATAGACTTCACTCCGGGTTTTAGTCGAGCCTTCCCTAATGCGCGCTAGCTAAGCAGTATGAGAGTGAGGCGCAGGGCAAGCGGTACGGCATATCCGAATCCAGAGATAGATTTCGGGGAACGTGCGAGCTTTTGCGCGAGGGCGAATTAGACCGCGCCATACGCCACCTACATCCCGACCTCTTACTCACTTCATGCGCCACGCCGTGGGTCGGAATAGCGGCCTACAAGACTGGCGTCCCGACCATCACTTTTTAACACCTTGATTTCTGTCGGCGTGGGTTTGTCGAATCTCGGCGGCTCAATCGTCACCGGACTCACGCCGCGTGCGCTGGAACGAACTGACGGAGAATGTGTAATGAAGTACTCGGACATCATGAGCATGGTCGGGCAAACGCCGCACCTGAGGGTGCGCTCGGCCGAGGCTCCAGCCGCGCGCATCTACGTCAAGCTCGAAGGATACAACCCAACCGGCAGCGTCAAAGATCGCGCCTGCTTGAACATGATTCGAAGTTTCGAACGCGAAGGAAAACTTCGTCCGCCAGTGACGCTCCTCGATGCGTCGAGTGGCAACATGGCGTGCTCGATCGCATTGTTTGCCAAATTGTACGGCTTTCCAGCGACCGTTATCGTCAACTCAAAAATAACCGCGGACAAGAGAAACTTCCTCCAGTACTTCGGCGCTGAAGTGATCCAGGTAGGCGACTTCACGATCGCGGGCAACAGGTATTGCCGCGAGGTTTTGCTGCAACGCGAGCCGGGCAAGTATCTCTTCCTCGATCAATTGCACAACTGGAGCAACCCGCAGGCTTACTACGAATCGCTTGGACCAGAGATCTTCGCCGATTTTCCGGAGGTCGCGATGGTCGCCGGCTCGCTTGGATCGGGCGGCACCATGAATGGCACGGGCCGGTTCCTCAAGAAGAAAAAGCAAGATATCAAGATCGTGGCTGTCGAAGCCGCCCGAGGCGTCAAACTTCCCGGAACCGGATCGTTTGATGACGGCGACTACATCACGCCTTTTATTCAGAGTGCGCGAGACGAGGGTGTCTTTGATTTCGTGGTGAAGGTTACGGAGCACGACGCCGTGCGTCGCACCACGCAGTTGAGAGAGCAGGGAATCTTTTGTGGTGTCCAGACCGGTGGCGTGCTGCACGCCGCGATTACTGCGATTGACAAGTTCAAGATCGAGGGTGACGTGGTGATCGTGTCAGGCGATACCGGCTGGAAGAACATGGAGAAGCTGCTTCACCTGGGCATGTGAGCCATAAGGGCGAAAACACAAAGATATTCAAATGGAAGCCGGAAAGAAGCAGTACGTTCTGGTAATTCCTGACGGTGCGGCGGACGTATATCGTGACACCGGCCGATCCCCTTTCGCGCTTGCCGATACCAGGTATATGGATTTCATCGCGCGCGAGGGTGTTTGTGGTCTGATGCAAACAGTTTACGACGACCTGCCGAAGGAAAGCATGGTTGCGCAGATGGGAATGTTTTGTTGGGATCCCCACCTCTACTATCCATGCGGTCGCGCTTCATGCGAGTTGCTCGCGCTCGAAGGAGTGCAACTGGATGAAGGCGACATTGCTTTCAGGGCCAACCTGGTGCGTATGGAAGGAAGCGTGCTCGCCAGCTATAACGCTGACTATATTCATTCTTCGCAAGCACGTATTTTGGTCGATCGCGTCAACGAGATGCTCCGAAGTGAGTTCCCAGCCTTCGAGCTTTACCACAACTCCGATTTCCGCAACACGCTAGTGATGCGTCAAGCGCGGATCAATCCACGCGACTTGATCTGTCCGGAGCCACACGAGAGCCATGGTGTTGAATTTCATTCGGCGCGCGTGCTCATCGCTCGGACCGATAAAGGATGCCGCGTAGCGGAGAAGATCAACGACTACCTGCAACGCGTTGCCGCGGTCCTGGAAGGAGAGGTGGGAAACATGCTCTTTCCATGGAGTGCGTCAGGGGTACTGACCCTGCCGTCTTTCGCGGAAGTGAGCGGCTTCAGCGGGCGAACCGCAATCGTCGGCTGCATGGACTTTCTGCACGGCCTCGCGAAGGCGGGCCGCATCGACTCATTCAAGGTTGGCAATGGACGGCCGGACACTGACTACGCGAGCAAGGGTAGGAAGGTGGTTGAGTTGCTTCGCGGCGGCTACGAGTTTGTCATCTGTCATATCAACGCACCCGATGAAGCCGCGCACATGGGAGACGTGGCCGGCAAGATCAAGTCAATTGAGATGATTGATCGATTCGTCGTGAGCCGGATTGTCAACTATTTCCGTGTTCACACGGAGCGGCTGGGCAGTGTGATGATCGTGCCGGATCACTATACGAATCTGCCTGAACATGTCTCAGGACAGAGACGTGCCGATATCCATTCAATACAACCCGTTCCTTTTGCGCTCTGGAATGGACGCGAGCGCGATAGTGTGCAGAGTTATTGCGAGGATGCTGCGCGCTCAGGCAAGTATGCTTCGCCGCCTATCAGTCATCTCGACCTGACAACGGTTCTCGGTGTGAGCCGGCTACGTACGTTGACAGTATCTAATTTTTCATCATGAAAACGGACACTGAAAACTCAAAGAGCAATGCTTACTGTCCCGTCAACTCACATAACGAGTGGGACCTGCTCGAAGAAGTGATTGTCGGCGTCGTAGATGGAGCCACGTTCCCTCCTTATCACATCACCCTGGAAGCAACCTTGCCACACGATCAGCTCGGGGTCTTTCGCGAGAATGCCGGCAAACCGTTTCCACCTGAACAGATCGCAATGGGGAAAAAGGAACTGGACGAATTTGTTCACATACTGGAAGGAGAAGGCGTAAAAGTACGCCGGCCGGTACCTACAGATCAGCTACAGCAATACGGAGCGCCCGGATGGACCAGCACCGGGCTTTACGATGCAATGCCGCGCGACGTGTTGTTGGTAATCGGCAATGAGATCATCGAATGTCCCCTCGCCTGGCGTTCACGCCACTACGGCACGGCGGCGTTCAAACCACTCCTCAAGGAATACTTCAACAAGGGGGCCAGGTGGAGTGCGGCCCCGAGTCCGGAACTGAAGGACGAATTGTACGATTATGAATGGACCGAGCCCGCGGAGGGCGAGCCGTCGCGCTTCGTCATCACAGAGTTTGAGCCCACCTTCGACGCCGCCGACTTCCTTCGCTGCGGTCGAGATATATTCGCGCAGGAAAGTAACGTAACGAATAAATTTGGTATTGAGTGGCTCCGACGTCACCTGGGAGACACTTATCGGATTCACGTCTTTGAGTTCGATGACCCACATGCCATGCATATCGACGCCACTTTAGCGCCTCTGGCGCCAGGTAAGCTGCTCATCAATCCGGAGCGCGTCCGTGAAGTGCCGAAGGTATTCAAGGGCTGGGAAATTTTTCGCGCTCCCAAACCGATCCTGCCGCCCGAGCACACGCTCTACATGACCAGCAAGTGGATCAACATGAACATTCTCATGCTCGATGAAAAGCGGGTGGTCGTCGAGCGTCAGGATGAGCCGATGATTACGATGTTAAAGAATTGGGGCTTCACGCCGATTCTCTGCAATTTTAGAAACTTCAATAGCTTTGGCGGATCTTTCCATTGCGCAACGCTGGATGTTCGGCGTCGTGGAAAGCTGGAGTGCTACCTGCTGGACGACCAGTCATGAAGAAAGAGGTGGGGAATAGATATGGCGACGATAGTCTTCATGCCATTTCACTGGGCGTCGGATTTGAATCCGACTTTCGCTCTTGCCAGGAAGCTGCGCAATCGTGGGCATCATGTGCATTACCTGTGCATCCCTGATACCGAGCGGCGCATTCGTTCTCAAGGCTTCGATTTCACTCCGATTTTCAGTCACGCCTTTCCCGAAGGCGCGATGGCGAAGCAGTCTGAGAGTGAAGCGCAGGGCAAGCGGTATGGTTTGACCGAATTCAGAGATCGTTTTCAACGGACGTGCGAGCTTTTGCGCGAAGGTGAATTAGATCGCGCCACACGTCAGCTCCAGCCGGATCTCTTACTGGTTTCGAGCGGCACGCCATGGGTCGGAATCGCCGCCTGCGGGACTGGAATTCCAGTCACCGCTTTTTCGAGCACCTTGATCTCTGTCGAAGACTCGGCGGTTCCTCCCTTCAAAACAGACTTGATTCCCAAACAAACCTTGCTCTCGCGGCTGCGGACATGGTTCGAGTGGAGAAAATTGTTCTTGTATCGTCGTCTGTATTCCAGAGATTGGGACATCTCCGCAGACCTGAAGAAGCTGGCGCGCCATTTCGGTTACCCGGTGAGCAAGATCGATTTTCGCGTCGAGACGTGGCCTCGGCTGCTGCTGCCCGAATTGGTGTTTTTTCCGGAACAATTGGACTTCCCTCGACCACGAAAACCCGAAGGAGCATTTTTCATCGAAGCGGCTGTCGACGTCGAGAGAAGAGACGGCGACTTCGCGTGGGATCGCGTCGACGAGGATAAACCGCTGGTCTACTGTACCCTCGGCAGTCTATTACCTTGGAAGTTTCCTGACCGAGCTTCAGGATTCTTTCAGATGTTTATGGACGCAATGGCCCAAAGGCCGGCTTTGCAAGGCGTCGTTACGATTGGTAATTACTTGAAGCCCGAAGAATTTAACTGTCCCGATAACGTGTTCATCACGTCTGTGGCGCCGCAAGTAGAAGTGCTGAAAAGAGCATCACTAATGGTGTCTCATGGGGGAGTTACCGGCGTTAAAGAGAGCGCGTTTATGGGAGTGCCAATGCTGCTCATGCCCGTCTATTATGATGAATTTGGCAATGCCGCGCGCATCGTCTATCACGGCTTGGGTGCGAGTTTGCGGCTCAAGGAGCTTTCTGCGCTTGAGCTGGGTCGTTTAATCGACAGAGTGCTCGGAGATTCTTCCTACTCGGCGCGGGCAAAACTCATGTCGGAGAAACTTCGCAATCTCGAGCAACAGTCTCCGGGACTCGCAATCATTGAGGACATGCTTCGCCACAAAGCTTTGCCCTAAAAGTCCTTTCTCATTCTCACCCGGCTTTAGCCGGGTGTATCACACGAAAACCGTTGAAACGGTTTCTCGATGCGCCGCGCTTGCACCGGGCTAAAGCCCGGTGAGAATGAAAGAAGACTTTGAGTCAAAGCTTCGCCACAAAGATGAACAGAAAGGACTAAGGCTAATCTCTTGAGGCTTTCGTGCTGTCAATCAGTCGATCGGCGAGTTCTCTTAACTGCTCGGCCAGTCGCGTCAATTGCTCAGAGCCGAGAAGGACGTATTGCAGATCCTGCAGTGATGGAGTGAGCGCGCGGCTAATGGAAGCATCCCAGAGCGGGAACACCAGACTGTTTTTATCGTCCTTCTTGAACGCCGTCTGCGTTAGAGTCGCGAGTTCGCGAAGGGAATTCCAGAGTTGGAATTGTAAGTAGTCCTGCTCAGAGAGCGGAGTAAACGTCAACGTTCCGAATGCCTGGTAGCCTTCGGCGCCTTCAATCTCGACCGTGACAGTCACTGGCGTGGGTGAAGAAGGCATAACAGCCTCGAACACCGGCTGATCGACCGGCAACTTCGCAAGAGCATCGCCGCCGGCAATGGCCCACTTGTACTTGAGACTCTTCAGGTTGGGAAGGTTGGTTGCGTCAACTTGAAACTTCAAGGCGGCGTGGACTACAGGGATGCTATCGCTGCTGGAGAGTGGCCCAACAATACGAACTGCATGTGCCTTGAGTCGGTGGAGAACGTTTTGCGTGATCTTGGCCACGTGTGCGTTGGTTGTGAGAACGCGCGTCCAATCGGTGGTTGCAGCGGTAAAGACGATTCCGCCGCGGGTGTAAAGACCCATCGTGGCGGCATAAGGTCCTTGATTCTGGTTCTCCCTTGCTTCGAATTGCCATCCGCGATCCGCTAATTCGCCAATGCCCAAAATGACAAAGTCTGAGGGCGTGCCGTCTGCGCCCGTAGGAACAGGAAAGCCGTGATTGTCGCGCGTGAAGAGCGCGCCGTCGCATTCGTAACCGACCAGATGTTCGCCAGCGCCAAAAACGTCTCCATTGCGGAGGCCGGTGCCCTCATACACCCAATGATCGGCGTTCTGCACCGTGTAACCCACGGCCTCCCGGTCGCCTGTCCACCATCCTCCGGCGTTGCGATAACTGACGCCGGTAAGTGAATTTTCCGGACTCGTTTTCCACGTATACAAATCACGGATGAACGCTGTCGCGTGAAGTTCGTCATCAGTACCCCTGGTGAAATCACAGAATTCGATATGCCACCAGCATGTGTTCCCGCTGAAAAAAGCGACGTTGCCGCCTTGACGAATGAATGTTTCAACGTGCGCGCGCATTTGGTCGCTCCAGTACTCATCATGACCAACGCTGAGCAAAAGACGATAAGGCACGAGGAGATCACGCTCCTCATGCAGATCGAGGTCGGTACAGTAATCCACCTGATAACCGTTTTTTTCCAGCCAGGCGATGAAAGGAACGTCCCAGTGTGCGAATGTCTGGCGCGGCGATCCTTCATCGTAAGGATCCAAACTGTTCGGAAGATTGTCACCGATCGCGAAATGTGGAATCGCGCCGCCCGTGCCGCCGCCGGGCCGGTGAATGCTGATCTTATTGACTTTCTTTTTCGTGATGGGATCCGTGAACCACTCGCCCAGGTACAGGTTGCCGCCGCCTGAGTAGTTGTACGCGTGATAAGTTGTCAGTGACAGCTTGTAGAGAATCCGCGCATTTTGTCCTGGCGAACTGCTCTTCACTACAAACAGCGCCTTCGCATTTCGACCGTCTGCGCTGACGTCTTCGCTATTGGCAATTGGTTCACCCTGTTGATCCGTTTCGACCAAATTGGCAATGTAGGCGCCGCTGGGCCAATCGTTGGGAATCGGAAAATCGTAACTGGGCCAGCCCCAGTCGTCGTGATGGCGGAGTTGTGCGAAGTGATAACCGATTTGCGCATCGAGACTTCCCATCTTAACGAGTTCAGCGCCTTGCCTGTAGAAGTCGACACGAAAACTCTTGTGTGGGTTGTCGGTCGAGACGTGAAGCCTGAGCTTCTCTTGAGGACGTAAGGCGGGCCGATCAGGATAGCCTTGTATCATTGAAGTCTCTCCCTCGCTTATCACAGCTTACACAGATTTTTCTTGCAGTTCGAATATTGCGTCAATATAATCTACGGCGCCCAAAGTAAACTTACTCGACGAAAACTCTGAATCCTGTTCAGAGTTGCCTCCCTTTCAAATTATCCCGACAGTTAAGCCCAGTCACTCACCTTATTAAGCCGAGCCCAGGTTTATACACCTCCCAATGTGCTTGCGATTCGCAGTGCGGCAGGCGGCGATGCAGTATCAGACCACTCGGGAAATAGATTCTTTTGTTGAAGCAACCCAAAGGCCGGCAACTTTAGTTGAGTTGTTAGACCAGAGGGCACTTCAGCAGCCCGACCAACTCGCCTATACCTTCCTGCTCGACGGTGAGACAAGCGAGGTTCGTTTAACCTACCGCGAATTGCGGCGGCGCGCTCGCGCAATCGCTGCGGCGCTTCGGTTCGCAGGAGCAAAAGGCGAGCGGGCACTCCTGCTCTTTCCGCCCGGGCTCGACTTCATCGAAGGTTTTTTCGGCTGCCTGTATGCCGGAGTGGTGGCTGTTCCCGCCTATCCGCCGCATTTCGCGAAGCTCAATCGCAATCTCCCCAGGCTGCAGGCCATCGTCGCCGATGCTCAGGCGCGGTTCGTGCTAACCACTTCGTCCATTCTCGAAAGAGCGAAGCTGATTTTCGCGGAAGCTCCGGATCTGAAAGCTCTCCAGTGGGTCGCCACCGACACAGTCGCGGATGAAGATTGGCGAGCTGAACATGCGGCGCCCGACGATCTTGCTTTTCTTCAGTACACGTCAGGCTCGACCGGACACCCTCGCGGCGTGATGCTCACGCACGCGAACCTGCTGCACAACGCGAGTCTGATCTTTCACGTGTTTGAGCATACGGCGACAGACAGCTACGTCTCGTGGTTGCCGATGTTCCACGACATGGGCTTGATGGTTGGAGTCCTTCAACCTCTCTACGCCGGGATCAGAGCTGTCGTGATGTCGCCCGCCGCTTTCTTACAACGGCCCGCCCGCTGGCTGGAAGCCATCTCTCGCTATCGAGCAACCACCAGCGGCGGACCAAACTTCGCCTACGACTTATGCGCGCGGAGGATCACAGCGGAAGATGCGGCGGCGCTCGACTTGAGCAGTTGGAGCGTGGCCTTCAACGGTGCGGAGCCTGTCCGGGCCGAGACACTTGACAGGTTCACATCGCGTTTCGAGCGATGCGGCTTTCGACGTGAGGCATTCTATCCGTGTTATGGACTGGCCGAAGCGACTTTGATCGTGACCGGTGGGCGTAAAACGAGTCTGCCGGTGATCAAGAGGGTGGAAGCGAAGACGATGGTTGGGTGCGGCGGCGCATTGCCGAGAGAGCGCGTCATTATCGTCGATCCCGCATCGTTAACCGAACTCGAAGACGGTCACGTCGGGGAAATCTGGGTCTCTGGCCCAAGCGTGGCCAAAGGCTACTGGAATCGCCCGAAGGAGACGAGGGAGATCTTCAACGCTTATCTGTTAGAAAGCGATGAAGGGCCCTTTCTGCGCACGGAAGATCTGGGCTTCATCGACGAGGGAGAGCTTTACATCACCGGCCGTATCAAGGACCTCATCATCATCCGCGGTCTAAATCATTATCCACAGGACATCGAGTGGACTGTAGAGCGTTCTCACACCGCACTCAGGCCTGGCTGCGGCGCGGCTTTCACTGTTGAGGCTGGCGGTGAGGAACGACTAGTCATCGTTCAAGAGGTAGATGCTCGTGCGGAAGTAGACTTCGACGACGTGATCGAGACGATCCGTGAAGCAGTTGCCGCCGAGCACGAGCTGCAAGTCTATTCCATCGCATTGATCAAGCCGGGACAGATTTCGAAAACATCGAGCGGCAAGATTCAGCGACGTGCTTCTCGCCGAAAGTTCCTCGAAGGTGAGTTCGAAGTAATTGCCGAGTGGCTCGCATCGGCGTCGGAAGAGGACGTTGTGCCCGAGTTGGAGACCTTGAGTGTCGAAGCTATCAACTTGTGGTTGGCAGCGCGTGTGGCTGCGAAGCTGGACGTAAAGTCCGACAGCGTGCGCCTGGATCAGCCACTCGTTCGGTATGGCCTCGATTCTTTGACAGCTATCGAACTTGCACATTTGATCGAGACGACTCTGGGCGTCTCGTTGTCGATGGTCAGCTTCTTGCAAGAGTCAAGTATTGCCGAGCTCAGCGCGCACGTTCTGTCTCAGTTGAGCGAGCCACACCAGCTACAAACTTCTTCACTTGCCGGCCACGAAAGCGAGAACGAATATCCACTCTCTTACGGCCAGCAGGGCTTGTGGTTCTTACACAACCTGGCGCCCGAGAGTGTGGCGTATAACATCGTGCGAGCAGTGAAAATTCGCGCCGCGCTCGACGTCGCGGCTTTACGGCGTGCTCTTTCCGCGCTCGTCGATCGCCATGCGGCGCTGCGAACGACCTTCGTCATTTCGCGGGGTGGTCGTCCAATTCAGCGAGTTACCGATCGCGTTGAGCTTGCCTTTAGTCATGAGGACGGCCGGCACTGGACCGAAGCCCAACTCGACGAACGCTTGAGCGAAGAGAGTGAGCGTCCTTTCGACCTCGAACGCGGCCCACTCCTGCGCATCGATCTCTTCACTCGCTCGAGCGACGAACACGTTCTGCTACTCGCCGCCCATCACATCATCGTCGACTTCTGGTCGCTTGCACTCCTGATGCAAGAGTTAGGTGTCTTGTACGAGGCGGAACAGTCCGGCGCGCGCGCCGCTCTCCCGGGAGTCTCTTCCAGTTACGCAGCATTCGTTGGCTGGCAAAGGGAATTGCTGTCGAGCGAGAAGGGTGAGAGACATTGGGAGTATTGGCATAGTCAATTTTCAGGAGAGTCGCCGGTCTTAAATCTGCCAACGGCACGCCCGCGCCCGTCCGTTCAAACATTCCACGGAGCTTCCGTTCCTTTGCGACTGAACGAGGCAATTGCGCGTCGACTGAAATCGCTAAGCCGTGAACACGACGCCACGCTTTACATGACATTGCTGGCCGCCTTTCAAGCACTGCTCCACCGTTACACGGGTCAGGATGAATTATCGGTGGGGTCGGTTACGGCCGGCCGAACCAGGGCCGAGTTCGCCTCGCTCGTCGGCTACTTCGTTAACCCTCTCGTGTTCCGAGCGATAGTCGCTGGCGATGCACCGTTTGAATCTTTGCTCGCACAGGTGCGCCGAAACGTGTTGGGTGCTTTCGAGCACCAGGACTATCCATTCTCGATGCTGGTGGAGCGCCTTCAGGTCGCGCGCGATCCCTCACGCTCCCCGCTCTTTCAGGTCATGTTCTCGATGCACAAGGCGCACCTGCCGGGTGACGAAGGGCTGTCGTTGTTCGCGTTGGGTGAAGCAGGCGCGCGAATGAAACTTGGGGGACTCGAGTTGGAATCCTTGCCGCTAAAGCGGCGCGTTGCACAGTTTGATCTCACGCTTATGGTCGCCGAAGCGAGCGAAGAACTGTACGCAACTTTCGAATACAACACAGATCTCTTCGATGCGGCGACGATCGAACAGATGGCGCAAAGCTTTCAGACCTTACTCGACGGAGTCGTTGCAAATCCGGCTGAAAGAATTTCCCGCTTGCGCCTCTACAGAGAAGATTTCTCGCGCAAAGGCGCAAAGGCGCAAAGCGAGAAATATTTTCTTCAGCAACAAACCATTCATCAGTTGTTCGAGCAGCAGGCGGCGGCGAGGCCCGAGGCCACGGCCGTCGTGTTTGGTGAGCAGCATCTCTCTTACCGAGAACTCAACGAACGCGCAAACAAGCTGGCGCGACACCTTCGCCGACTCGGCGTTGGGCCAGAGTCGCTCGTCGGAATATTCATCGAACGAAGCGCAGAGATGATCATCGCGCTGCTCGGAATTCTCAAAGCGGGCGGCGCATATGTTCCGTTGGACACTTCCTACCCTCAAGAGCGAATCGCGTTCATGCTCGACGATGCACGAGTCGAGGTGCTTATCACGCAGCCGAATCAGTTGGACCATCTTCCGAAACACAAGGCGGCAGTCGTCTGTCTGGACAGAGATTGGGAAGATATCGATCGCGAGAGAAGCGATAACTTCGACGCTAACGTATCGGCTGATAACGCCGCCTACGTTATCTACACCTCCGGTTCTACGGGTGCGCCCAAGGGCGTGGTGGTTTCTCACCAAAACGTGTTACGGCTGTTCGCCGCGACAAAAGACTGGTTTGATTTTTCGCATCGTGACGTGTGGGCGCTTTTCCATTCATACGCGTTCGACTTTTCCGTGTGGGAATTGTGGGGCGCGCTGCTTCACGGCGGCCGCGTCGTCGTCGTCCCTTACTTCGTGAGCCGCACACCGGAAGCTTTCCTCGAGTTGCTGCGGAAGCAAGGTGTCACCGTTCTCAATCAGACCCCATCGGCGTTCCGTCAACTCATGGTTGCGGATGGAACCGCTGATGAGAGCACAAGACTGAACCTGCGTCTCGTGATCTTCGGCGGCGAAGCGCTCGAACTTCAGAGCCTGCGACCATGGCTCGAACGGTACGGAGATGAGCGACCGCAACTGATCAACATGTATGGCATTACGGAGACGACGGTTCACGTCACCTACCGCAGGATCAGGATGGCTGATCTCGAGGCAGGGCGTCGAAGCCTGATCGGCGCCGCAATTCCCGACTTGCAGGTGTACGTATTGGACCAGAACCAGCAACCGGCGCCGGTGGGCGTCGCAGGTGAGTTGTGCGTCGCCGGCGACGGATTGGCCCGTGGGTATTTGCAGCAGCCGGGACTCACGGCGGAGCGGTTTCTTCCCGATCCATTCGGCAGCAGCGCGGGAGCGAGGCTTTATCGATCAGGCGATCTGGCGCGTCAGTTGAGCGATAGCGAGATCGAGTATCTCGGACGAATCGATCAACAGGTAAAGATACGCGGCTTTCGCGTCGAGCCAGGCGAGATTGAAGCCACAGTCAACGAGCATCCCGCGGTGCGCGAAAGTGTTGTCATCGCGCATGAGGAAGCGACGGGCGACAAGCGGCTCGTGGCTTACGTTGTGGCCCGAAATGGTGAGCCGTTTCCGGCTGAAGACTTACGCAATCACCTGCAACAGAGGTTGCCCGACTACATGCTGCCCGCTGTTTTCGTGGAGCTGAAGTCGCTTCCGCTGACGTTGAACGGCAAGATCGATCGCCGCGCACTGCCTGCGCCAGAGGGGGTCGCAGTCAGACCGAAGAAGAGCTTTGAGGCCCCTCGCACCGAGACTGAGCAGATACTGGCTGACATCTGGTCTGAAGTGCTGGGCATTAAACCCGTTGGAGTTAATGACAACTTCTTCGAGATGGGCGGCGACTCGATCCTCAGTATTCAGATTGTCGTGCGCGCCAAAGAGGCGGGCATATACCTCACACCCAAGCAATTGTTTCAGCACCAAACCATCGCGGAGTTGACGACCCATGCAGCCCCTGGAATGCCGGCGCAGTCCAGAGAAGAGCCCGAGCCAGTCAGGTTAGACCAGCGACAGTTGGACAAGCTTGCGAAGTCTGGCGATGAGATCGAAGACAACTACCCACTCACACCGACGCAGCAGGGGATCCTCTTTCACAGTCTTTCAGAGCCTGACAGCGGCGTCTACACGACACAATTCGTCTGCGAATTGAGAGGGAGTCTTGACGAAGAAGCGCTTCAGACCGCGTGGCAAACAGTCGTTCGGCGTCATCAGTCTTTGCGCACCGACTTCGCGTGGGATCTCTGGACGGAACCGATTCAAATCGTCAGACGAGAAGTTGAAGTGAAAATAAGTCGGGATGATTGGACGCAGTTCAGCCACGAACGACAGGAAGAGTTTTTAGAAGAATACCTGCGGCGCGATCGTGAGCAAGGGTTTGACTTCAAACATGCGCCACTCTTGCGCCTCAGTCTATTCAGGACATCAGACGACGAGTGCGTTTTCGTCTTCAGTCACCATCACCTGCTGATCGACGGCTGGTCGCTTTCCATCATTTTGCAAGAAGTCTTCGCCATTTACGACGCAAGCCGCGCCGCTTCCGACTTACGCCGAGAGCCGCGTCTGAAAGAGACACGCCCATTTAGAGACTACCTCGTTTGGTTGGGCCAACAGGATCAGGTCGAAGCGGAAAATTTCTGGCGCGAGAGACTCAACGGGTTTACTGAGCCAACTCCGCTGGGGATCGACAACGTGAACGCAGTCGACGAGGAGAAAGGCTACGGCGAAGAGTCGCTTCATCTCTCCGAAATCTCGACAGAGTCGCTGCAAGCCTTCGCCCGCCAGAACCAACTTACCTTGAGTACTCTGCTGTACGGAGCATGGTCGATATTGCTCAGCCGGTACAGTGGAGAGCGCGACGTCGTTTTCGGCGTCACGTCTTCGGGCCGACCGCCTGACTTAAGCGGTTCGGCGGCGATGGTCGGTCTGTTTATCAACACGCTGCCGCTGCGAGTTAGCGTCCCATCGGGTCAGTTGCTCAGCCCCTGGATGAAGGAGTTGCAAGAGCGGCTGGTCGAATTGCGCCAGTACGAATATAGCTCGCTGGTGCAGGTCCAGGAATGGAGCGACGTGCCGCGTGGGCGGGCACTGTTCGAAAGCATTTTTGTGCTCGAGAACTATCCCGTTGACGCCTCACTTGCGGCCAGACGTGACGGTCCCGAAATCAGCGGTCTTCGTTCAATCGAACAGACGAACTACCCGTTGACGATCGCAGCGGAGCCCGGTGCGCGGTTGTCGTTGCACGCCGGCTACAAAACAGATCGCTTCGACACGGCGGCTGTCTGCCGAATGCTTCACCATCTCGAAACATTGCTCGAAGGAATGATTGCCGATCCGCTACAGCGGCTTTCGGAACTGTCGCTCTTGACTGCAGCCGAAAGAGAGTTGGTTATACGCGACTGGAACGAAACTCACGCGGACTTTCCAGGTCTTACTCTGGTCGACCTATTCGAACGTCAGGCTGAGGCGACGCCGGATGCTGTCGCGCTGATTTTTGAAGGCGAGCGCCTGAGTTATCGAGAGTTGAATGATCGCGCCAACAAGGTGGCCCATTATCTTCACGGTTTGGGTGTGCGGCGCGGAGGGCTGGTCGGAGTCTGTTCAGGACGCGGACCGGAGCTGATCATTAGCTTGCTCGGAATCCTAAAGGCAGGCGCAGCATTCCTGATAATCGATCCTGAATATCCGAAAGAGCGGCTTGCCTACATGCTCGCCGACGCCCGGCCAGTACACGTTATTCATCCACCGATTACACCCATTACACAGGTTACTTCCGCGCCAGCTGTGGAAACCGATGGTGATGATCTCGTTTACGTCATCTACACATCAGGCTCAACGGGTGAACCGAAGGGTGTGATGATCTCCCAAAACGCGATCTCTAACCATATGCAATGGTTCGCTCGCGAGTTCCCGCTCGGGGCATCAGACCGCACGTTATTGAACCACTCGATCAGCTTCGATGCCGCGGTGGACCAGATATTTCAGCCTCTTATTACCGGAGCAGGTCTCGTCATCGTCCCTCCCGATCGACAATACGACATCGACTACCTTGTCCAGTTGATCCGCGAAGAACAGGTGACGGTGCTGGACGTTGTGCCGACTCTGTTCAAAGCGCTCATAGAAGATGAGCGGATTAGTCAATGCGGCAGTCTGCGCCGTGCGATTAGCAGCGGCGAAGTGCTTTCAGCCGCTCTGAAAAGGGACGTATACCGGCTGTTGCCTCGAGTAGAACTCGTGAATTTGTACGGACCAACGGAGGCCTCTATCACGGCGACCTATTACCGGTGCAGCCCGGTGACAGACGAGCGAACCATTCCTATCGGCAGGCCAGTCGCAAATACGCAAGTCTATATTCTCCACGACAACTTAGGCCCTGTACCACCAGGTATCGCCGGTGAGATTTACATCGGCGGGAACGGATTGGCGTGGGGCTATTTGAATCGTCCGCAACTCACGGCGGAGAAGTTCATTCCGGATCCGTTCTCCGCGGAAGCGGGCGCGCGTCTTTATAAGACGGGAGATTTGGGCAGGTACTCGGCGAACGGAAACGTTGAGTACGTCGGGCGAGTAGATACCCAGGTGAAGGTGAGAGGGTTCCGCATTGAGCTGGGTGAGATCGAAGCGAAACTAAAAGAGAACGCAGCCGTCAGAGATGCTGTAGCGATCGCGTCGGAGGACGAGAAAGGACGTAAGCGGTTAGTGGCTTATGTCATTACCGATCGCGAATCGACAGTCACGCCGGACGAACTGCGCAGGTATTTGAAGAACAAACTGCCGGAGCACATGGCTCCCGCCGCGGTAGTGTTCCTGGACCGTCTTCCGCTTACGCAGAGTGGCAAAGTCGACGTGCGAGCGCTTCCCGCGCCGGAAGAGATCAAGACTGAAGAAGACTACGTAGGACCTCGCACATCCGTGGAAAAGGAGTTCGCGCGGATTTGGCAAGAGGTGCTCGGACTGGAACGAGTCGGAACAACGGACAACTTCTTCGAACTGGGTGGAGATTCAATCGTCAGCATACAGATTGTGGCTCGCGCCAGAGACGCAGGGCTATTAATCACGCCGAAGCAGGTCCTTCAACATGGATCCATTTTAGAACTTGCTGCTGTAACACAAACGTTGCGCACACAGCCGGCGGAAGAAGAAACCGGTGACGGCATTATTCCTTTGACGCCGATTCAACGCTGGTTCTTCGAACAGCAGTTGCCCGATCCTCACCACTACAACCAGGCCCTTATGCTGGGGTTGAAGCAACCCGTCAATACTGACCTGCTAAGGAAGGCCCTCGAACATTTGATCGAGCACCACCACGCGCTGCGGTTGCGGTTCGAGCGCGAAACTCGAGAGTGGAAACAGACGATAGCCGCGGGCGAGACTCACCAGGTTTTCGAGTGCATAGATCTGTCATCCCTCACTCCCGAAGCACAAACGGCTGAGATCGCCCGGGTCGCCGATGAGACGCAGTCAAACCTTGATTTGAGCAATGGGCCAATCATCCGGGCGGTCCACTTCGATCTTGGAGCTGCACGGGCGCACCGGCTGCTAATCGTGATTCATCACCTGGCAATTGACGGCGTGTCGTGGCGAATACTGCTCGACGACATGCAACGCGTTTACGAGCAGTTGCAGCGCGGGGAGGACGCGCGACTTCTTCCCGAAACGCTTTCTTTCAAGCGTTGGTCCGAATTGCTCGGCGCGCAGGCACAATCCGCTACGGTGCGGGAAGAGGCGGAATATTGGACCGCGGGGTCTCGCCGCGAGGCCGGAGAGTTGCCCGTCGATCGTGCGGGAGACAACACGGTCGGTTCGGGCCGCAGTCTCTCGGTCTTCTTAACGGCCGAGGAGACGCGTCTCCTGCTCCAGGAAGTACCGCGCGCATACAGAACTCAGATTAACGACGTGCTGCTTGCAGCCCTGGCCCAGGCGCTCTCGGAGTGGGCGAGCGAGAAAAGAGTGCTCGTGGATCTTGAAGGACACGGGCGAGAAGAGATCGTCGAAGGCTGCGACCTTTCGAGGACCGTCGGATGGTTCACCACAATCTTCCCTGTGTTGCTGGAGGTCAGCAATTCTTCCGCGCCGGGAGAGACGTTGAAGTCTGTAAAAGAACAACTGCGGCGCGTGCCGAACAGAGGCATTGGTTACGGTCTGCTCAGATATCTGCGCGGCGACAAAACTATCTCCACTCAGTTGGAAAAGCTTCCGCAGGCACAGGTGAGCTTTAATTATTTGGGCCAACTCGACCAGATCTTCAGTGACGAGTCTGCGTCTTTCGTTTTGACCACCGATCCGGTCGGTCAGTCGCGCGGCAAACTCGGCAGACGCAAGTATCTAATCGAAATAGATGGAGCTGTTAGAAACGGGCGGCTTCAGGTCGAGTGGGTCTACAGCGACCAACTACACGCGCAACAAACTGTCGAAGCAGTGGCCGAAAGCTTCATCAGAAGGCT
Source organism: Acidobacteriota bacterium (assembly GCA_046732935.1). Lineage (GTDB taxonomy): Bacteria > Acidobacteriota > Blastocatellia > Pyrinomonadales > Pyrinomonadaceae > PSRF01. The sequence continues at coordinate 47,287 of JBKPOC010000105.1, forward strand.
GCGGAAACTGATCGAGCATTGCGTGTTGCGCGAAGTGCGGGAGTACACGCCCTCCGATTTTCCGTTAGCCCATGTGAACGAACGCCAGTTGGCGCAGATTCAACGAACAGGACCGATAGAAGATCTCTATCCTCTGTCGCCAATGCAGGAAGGGATGCTCTTCCACAGTCTTTACGGATCAGACAGCGGAATCTACACGACCCAATTAGTTTGCGAGCTGAACGGGCGCCTGAACGAAGAGATGTTCGGCAGGGCGTGGCAGGCAGTCGTAGACGCACACGCGGTGCTCAGGACCGGCTTTGAATGGGAGGCCGTGGAAGAACCTGTGCAGGTGGTGAGGCGATCAGTGAAAGTGTGCCTCGAGTGTGACGATTGGAAGAGCCTTGGCCGCCGAGAGCAGGAAGAAAATTTAGAGAAGTACCTGCGGCGCGAGCGTGAGCAGGAATTCGATCTGAAGCAGTCACCGCTGATGCGCCTGGCCCTGGTCAAAACGGCTGACGAAAAGACCTTGTTTATTTGGACCAGCCATCACTTGCTGCTGGACGGATGGTCATTGCCCATCGTCTTCAAGGATGTACTCACGGCCTACGACAGGCTGCGCCGGGGAGAGCAGGCAGCAGTGAAGCCGGAACGCGGTTATCGAGACTACATTGCCTGGATCAAAAGGCAGGACCTGCGAGCAGCAGAGACTTTCTGGCGGCGATTGCTCGCAGGATTCAAGTCGCCGACGCCGCTGCCCAACCACGGTATCCCGGCCACCGGCAATTACCCGTATGCAGAACAGGAAATTCAACTGGCCGAATCTGCAACCGCAAAAATGCAGAGGTTCGCGCAACGACATCAGTTGACGCAGAACACGGTGGTTCAGGGCGCGTGGGCCTTGTTGTTGAGTTCGCTGAGCCGAAGCGAAGACGTCGTCTTCGGTGTCGTCGTATCCGGACGCTCGGCGCAGTTGGCAGGAGTCGAATCGATGGTCGGACTATTCATTAACACGCTGCCGGCGCGCGCAACGATCACAGCCGGCGCGGGGCTCACTGCCTGGCTCAAACAATTGCAGGCACAGCAGACGGAGATCAGCCAGTACGAATACAGTCCGCTGGCTCGCGTGCAGGCGTGGAGCGAAGTTGAACCGGGGCAACCGCTCTTCGAGAGCATCTTCGTTTTCGAGAATTATCCCGGGAGCGCGACGGACGTCCAGGGCGATCTTCGTGTGGTAAGTGCCAGCTCTGTCGAGAGATCAAACTACCCGCTAACCGTGTGGGCGCTGCCCGGTCGAGAGTTATTGCTGAGGATCGGATACGACAAGCGACGTTTTCACCACGAGTGGATCAGCCAGCTCTTGCAAGATTACGAAACTTTGCTTGAACAGATTTCGGAGGCACTTTGGGTCAAGGATCTTTTACCCACAAAGAAGCACAAGATACTCAAAATGAGTTCCTGAGATTTTTGGCGCCTCTTTGCGGTCACCAAACTATTCACGAACGATTCGAGCGACAGGCCGCGGGGACTCCTGACGCAATCGCCGTCAGCTTTAATGGCGAGCACCTCACTTACCGTGAACTTAACGCACGAGCCAACAGATTGGCCGACCATCTCCGCAGCCGCGGTGTCGGACCGGAGACCTGCGTGGGGATTCTCGTCGAACGCTCCCTTGAAATGGTTGTGACCATGCTCGGTGTTCTCAAGGCTGGCGGTTGCTATCTGCCTCTAGACCCTGCCTACCCGATGGAGCGTCTCTCTTACATGCTCGAGGATGCGCGTGCATCGTTGTTGCTGACCAGTGAGGCATCAAGCACACAGATGTTTGAACGTCTTCTGCCGGTCGTCTGCCTGGATCGCGATGTAGAAGAAATCGCAGCTCGCCGCGCCGACAACCTGCCGCCTGTCGCGTCTGCTGAGAACCTGGCCTATGTCATCTACACCTCGGGTTCGACGGGCCAACCCAAGGGTGTTGCAGTGAGCCACGCCAACGTGACACGCCTCTTCGATACCACTCACGAATGGTTCCGGTTTGATGAGCGCGATGTGTGGACACTCTTCCACTCCTGCGCCTTCGATTTCTCCATTTGGGAACTGTGGGGCGCGCTGCTCTATGGCGGGCGCCTCGTGGTGGTTCCGTTCACCGTGACTCGCGATCCTCTGGCTTTCCATGAGTTGCTGCGGCAGCAGCGCGTGACCGTGCTCAACCAGACGCCGTCGGCGTTTTGGCAATTAAGTCAGGCGGAAGAAGATCTGCTGAAAACAGACGGTGACGCGGAAGAAGAACTCGCCCTGCGACTAATAGTCTTCGGTGGTGAGGCGCTCGAACTACAAAAACTCGAGTCGTGGTTGGACCGCCACGGAGATGAGCGTCCGCAACTCGTCAACATGTATGGCATCACGGAGACGACGGTCCACGTTACTTACAGGCCGATCACTCGCGACGATTTAAATGCCGGACGAAGCAGTGTGATCGGCAGAGCGCTTCCGGACCTGCAACTGTACCTGCTCGATAACGACTTGCGACCGGACGCCGATAATCTTGAAGGCGAGATTTACGTTGGTGGGGCTGGAGTTGCGCGCGGTTACTTAAACCGTCCCGATCTGACGGCAGAACGCTTCGTTCCCGACCCTGTCAGCCGCGAGCCTGGCAGACGTCTCTATCGCACAGGCGATCTGGCGCGTCGTGTGCACGGCGACGAACTGGAGTATCAGGGTCGAGCCGACGAGCAGGTGAAGGTTCGCGGATTCCGGATTGAGCCGGGAGAAATTAATGCGGCGCTCGCGCGGCATCCCGCCATCCGAGAAAGCGTCGTCCTGGCAAGAGAAGACGCGCGCGGAGAAAAGCGACTTGTAGCGTATTGCGTCTGTAACGGCCGTGCGCGTCCTACCGGCGGCGACCTGCACGAGTTCTTAAAAGATAAGCTGCCGAGTCATATGATCCCGTCCGCCTTTGTCTTTCTTGACGCCATTCCTCTAACTCCAAATGGCAAGATCGATCGCAAACTTCTGCCTTCCTTCGATCTGATCGTGGCCGAACCGGGACCAACTTTCGTCGCGCCGCGCACAAACGTCGAGCAAGCGCTCGCCGAGGTTTGGGCAGAAACGCTCGGTGTGCGGCGCGTCAGTATTGATGACAACTACTTCGCATTGGGCGGAGACTCGATTCTCAGCATTCGGGTCCGTGCCGGCATGTTGGAGCGAGGGTTCGACTTTTCCCTCGAACAACTCTTCGCGCGCCCGACGATTCGCGGGCTTGCCGAACACGTCAGCGTCGCGAAAAACCATTTGGCCGAAGAATCCCGGCAGCAGCCGTTCAGCCTGATCTCGGAAGAAGACCGTCGCAAACTGCCGCCGGCGAGCGAGGATGCGTATCCGGTGTCGCGGTTACAGGCCGGCATGGTCTTTCATAGCGAATTTAGTCCCGATTACCTCATCTACATCAGCAGCCTCCATTTGCGCCTTCCACTCGATGTCGAGAAATTGCAGTCCGCGCTCGACCAGATGTCGAACCGTCATGAGATGCTGCGCACCTCGTTCGCTCTCAGCGGCTTCAGCGAACCTTTGCAGCTCGTTCACAAAACAACAGACCTTCCTTTGATCGTCGAAGATCTGCGGCGCCTCCCGCAGGCTGAGCAGAGAAGTCACGTAGCTGAATGGCTCACGGCTGAGATGCGCAACAGGTTTGACTGGACCACGGCCCCGTTGCTTCGTTTTCACCTGCACCTGCTAGCGGATGACTTGGTTCAGTTTACGATGAGCGAACCTTTCTTCGACGGTTGGAGCGTCGCGTCGTTCTTCACCGAACTCTTCGAGCGCTACCTCGCACTACTGAACGGAAAATCAATTTCCGCCGACCGCTTAGCCGCGTCGTACAGAGATTTCGTCTCGTTGGAACGCGAGGCGCTACAGTCCGAGCAGTGTCGAAATTATTGGACCACGACTCTCGCCGGCGCTAAGGCCAGCCGTCTCGCTCATCGACCATTCACCCAGCCGGATGTCAACGCTCGCGAAGTCATACGCGTCGAGGTTCCGGTCTCCGCGGAGGTTTCCGATGGTCTGAAGCGGTTGGCCCAATCGATTGAGGCGCCGCTAAAGAGCGTTCTCCTGGCTTCGCACCTGAAGGTCTTGAGCCTGCTTACCGGACAATCAGACGTGCTTACAGGGTTGCTTATCAATGGACGACCGGAGAAGACGGACGGTGAGCGAATCCTTGGAGCTTTTCTCAATACGGTGCCGCTACGCATGGATTTGCGCAGCGCCACGTGGGCCGATCTGGCGCACCGCGCTTACGCAGCCGAAAACGAACTACTGCCCTTCAGGCGATACCCGATTCAAGAGTTGCAAAGAGTCCACGGCGCGGAGCAGTTATTCGACACAGTCTTCAACTACACACACTTTCATGTCACCGATCGCCTGCGCGGAGTTGAGGGCTTGGAAGTCCTCGACGTTGACGGGACGGAGCAGACCTACTACCCGCTTACGGTGCAATTCAACATCGACCACCTTTCTTCACGGCTCGAGCTGGCTCTTGATTATCGGACCATGGAAGTCGGTGAAGAGCAGGCGAGAGAAATCGCCGGTTATTACAGCCGTGTGCTTGCGGCAATGAGTGCGGAGCCTGGGGCGCGTCATGAGGCAGTGTGTCTGCTTTCTGACGAAGAACAGCGTCATTTGCTCGTAGAACTGAATGAAACCGCGGCGCCCTTCTCCGACCAGATATGCGTGCATGAGTTATTTGAGGAACAAGTAAAGCGCGCGCCGGATGCGATTGCGGTCCGCTTTGGCGTGGAGGATCTGAGTTATCGCGAACTGAATATGCGGGCGAACAAGATCGCTCGGTACCTGCGAGAGTTGGGAGTCGGCCCGGAAGTACTCGTCGGAATCTTCGCCGATCGTTCGCTGGAGATGTTGGTCGGGTTGTTCGCGGTACTGAAAGCGGGCGGGGCGTATCTCCCACTCGATCCGGAATACCCGCCCGAGCGCATCGGTTTCATCATCGACGACTCGCAAGCGCGGGTGGTCTTGACGCAGGGCGCTCTTCTTCATCGCCTTCCATACACGGCGGCACAGACGATTTGCATCGATACAGACAGTCCAACCTTCTCCGCTGAGAGCGGTGAAAACCTTCCAGCCTCGGCGGCGCCGGATAACCTTGCCTATGTGATCTACACGTCAGGCTCGACGGGCAAGCCCAAGGGAGTTCTTGTTGCTCATCGCGGAGTGACGAACATGATCGAGGCCTCCCTAAAGCTGTTTGAGATCAATAGCAGTAACCGGATATTGCAAGCCGCCTCACTCAGTTTCGACGCTTCGGTGCTCGAGATTTTCATGGCTTTGGTCGCAGGAGCCACGCTCTACCTGGTGGGCCGCGAAACGCTGGCGTCGGGAACCGATCTGGCCCAGTCGCTCTGCGATTACGCCATCACAACCATACCCATAGTCCCTTCTCTATTGGACGCCCTTCCCGATGGAGACTATCCGGCACTGCACACCATCATCCTTGGCGGTGAGGCTTGCAGTGCAGCGACTGCAGCGCGTTGGTCACGCGGGCGCCGGCTGTTCAATGCCTACGCCCCTACTGAAGCGACTGTTTACGCGACGACAATCCAGTGTGCGGAAGGCGAACATCGCATTCCGTCTCTCGGTTGGCCCATCTCCAACATGCAAGTCTATCTGTTGGACCAGCACCTCCGGCCTGTGCCGATCGGCATTGCCGGCGAGATTCACGTCGGCGGCGTCGGTCTCGCGCGGGGTTATTTGAGCCAGCCGAGGTTGACGGCAGAGCGATTCATCCCTGACCCGTTCAGCCGGAAACCCGGTGCGCGTCTCTACAAGACAGGCGACTTGGCGCGCTTCCACGGCGGCGATCAACTGGAATTCATTGGTCGAGTGGATCAGCAGGTCAAAATTCGTGGCTTCCGTATTGAACTCGGCGAGATTGAGACTGTTTTGGACCAGCATCCTCGTGTGCGAGAGGCCGTCGTGGTTGCGTGCGAGGACGCGTCCGGCGGAAAGCGGCTGATCGCCTACGTGGTAGCGCGTGATGAGCCACCGCCGGCCACTAGTGAGATGCGTGACTATCTAAAAAGGACGGTGCCGGAGTACATGGTGCCTGCCTCTTTCGTTGTGCTCGAGGCTCTGCCGCTCACCTCGACCGGGAAAGTTGACCGCAATGCACTGCCCGAGCCTGAGCAGGCGAGGCCCGAATTGACCGAAGTCTACGTCGCACCACGGACGGCGGTGGAGGAAGTGCTCTGCGGCATTTTTTCGGAGGTACTTCAGGTCGAGCCCGTCGGCGTGCGCGACAGCTTTTTCGAACTGGGCGGTCACTCATTGTTAGCCACGCAGGTCTCGTCGCGAGTGCGGTCAGTTTTTCAAGTGGAGTTACCGCTGCGAAGGCTGTTTGAGGCGGCGACTGTCGAGGGCCTGGCGGAGGCTCTCCTGGACCATTGCGAAGAACGCGAGAGGGTGGAGCAGACGGCCGAGTTGTTGCTGAAGCTCTCCACGCTCTCTGATGAAGAAGCCGCGCAGTTGTTAGCCACAAAGAAGCACAAAGGGGCTGTTGCAAAGTGATGTTGGAACTCTCCGGAAAGAAGTGGGCGGTTTTGGAGGCTTTGCTGCGTGAGCAGGGAATCGGAGAGGCGAAGACCGAACGAATTCCTCGCCGCACAGAGTCCGGACCTGCCCCGCTGTCATTCGCCCAACAGCGGATGTGGTTCCTGGATCAGCTCGAGCCTGAGAACCCACTCTACAACATACATACGGGGGTAGAACTCCTGGGGCCGCTCAACGTGCCGGTGTTGCAGCGAAGCATCGCCGAAATCCTGAGACGGCACGAGGCCCTGCGCACCACGTTCACCGTCATCGACGATCGCCCAGTTCAGGTAATCAACAAGAACGCCGTCTTCAAGCTCCCGGTGAACGATCTGCAAGAACTGGACGAGAGTCAGCGCCGGTTAAAAGTGAGCGTGTGGGCCGAGGAAGATGCGCGCCGCCGTTTCGATCTAACGAAAGGACCACTGCTATTCGCGAACCTTTTAAGGCTCGGCGAAACCGAGCACGTGCTTCTTTTGACAATCCATCACATCATTTCCGATGGATGGTCAGTGGGCGTGTTCGTGCGCGAACTGGCAGCGCTCTACGAAGCATACACTGCCGGACGGCCTTCACCTCTTCAAGAGCTGTCGATCCAATATGCCGACTTCGCTGCCTGGCAAAGAGACTGGTTGCGAGGTGAGCGACTCGAAGAGCAACTCTCCTATTGGAGAGCGCAACTGTCTGATGCCCCGCCGCTTCTCAAACTACCAACCGATAGACCACGCCCGGCGGTGCAATCTTACGAAGGCGCTCACGAAACCCTGCTCTTAAGCGAGTCTCTGAGTCGATCGCTCAAGGAGTTGAGCCGCCGTGAAGGTGCGACGCTGTTCATGACGCTGCTCGCGGCTTTCTCAACTCTGCTCTATCGCTATTCGGGCCAGCGCGACATCCTCGTCGGCACACCAATAGCCAACCGCAATCGTGCTGAGACAGAAAGCCTGATCGGTTTCTTTGTCAACACGCTGATCTTCCGCACTCGACTCTCAGCGCAGATGACATTTCGCGAATTGGTGGGCCAGGTGCGTGAGACGGCCCTGGAGGCTTACGCGCACCAGGATTTGCCTTTCGAGAAACTGGTCGAAGAGTTGCAGCCGGAAAGGAGGGTCAGTCACTCACCCGTCTTCCAGGTGATGTTCGATCTACAAAACGCGCCGATGCGCGATCTGGAGTTACAGGGGCTGCGCCTGACGCCACTGCCGTTCGACAGTCGCATGGCGAAGTTCGACCTGATTCTGACCGTCGGCGAAACGGACGGACGACTGAATGGTCAACTCGAATACAACACCGACTTGTTCGACGCAGCAACCGTCAGACGTATGGCCCGGCATCTGGAGCATTTGCTGGAGACCGCGGTTTCACACCCTGACGAGCAGGTTTCGCGACTTCCATTGCTGACTGACGACGAGCGGCGCCAGATCGTGTTCGAGTGGAACGACACTTATGTAGAGAGCGAGCCGGCTCTCTGCATACATGAAGTGTTCGAGCAGCAGGCCGCAGCGAAGCCTCACGCTGTCGCGCTGGTCCATAAAGATGAACAGTTGACTTACCGGGAACTCGACGAGCGGGCTAACAGGTTGGCCCATCACTTGCGAAAGCTGGGCACGGGACCGGAGAGTTTGGTAGGTGTTTGCCTTGAACGCTCGCTCGAGGCAGTTATCGCGATTCTCGGCATTCTCAAAGCCGGCGCCGCTTATCTGCCACTTGATCCGTCGTATCCGCGTGAACGTTTGTCGTGGATAGTTGCGGATGCGGGTGCCCAGATCGTAATCACAGAGAAATACGAGACGCAGATTAACGCGGATTTTAAGACCACGATTAATAGCGAGAATCTCGCTTACGTGATCTACACCTCAGGCTCGACAGGCACACCGAAAGGCGTTCTGGTTTCGCACCGCAACCTGGCCCATTCGACGTTCGCGCGCTTCCGTTATTACCAGGAACGTTTGGATAGTTTCCTTTTACTCTCACCCTTTGCTTTCGACAGTTCCGTGGCCGGCCTTTTCTGGACGCTATGCCAGGGAGGAATGCTTGTCATCCCCGAAGAAGACTCGCATCGCGACCCCTCTTATCTCGCAGAGTTGATCGAGCGACACTCCGTCTCGCATCTCCTGGGTCTTCCCGCGCTCTATGAACTTATCTTGCGGGAAGCTCTACCCGGGCAGTTGACTTCGCTTAGGAGCGTGATCGTCGCAGGCGAACCATGCCCTCCTGAACTGATCCAACATCACACTGAGACTCTGCGGCAGACAGAACTTTACAACGAGTATGGACCTACCGAGGCCACCGTCTGGAGTAGCGTCCATCGTTGCGACCGGTCCAGAGAGCAACACTCAGTGCCGATTGGCCGGCCCGTGGCGAACACGCAGATTTACCTGCTCGATTCACAACTCCAGCCGGCGCCAATCGGGGTTACAGGTGAAGTGTACATCGGCGGTGATGGAGTGGCGCGCGGCTACCTCAATCATCCAGACCAAACGGCCGAGCGTTTTGTCCCCAACGCCTTCAGCGCCAAGCCGGGTGGGCGTTTCTACCGAACCGGCGACCTGGCGCGCTTCCGCGCAGACGGAAATATCGAATATGTCGGCCGCAACGACTTCCAGGTGAAGATTCGTGGCTACCGGATCGAGTTGAATGAAATAGAACTCGCGCTGGCGCAACATCCGGACGTTCGAGAGGCAGTCGTTTTAGCGAATAAGACAGATGAGCGGTTGACTGCCTACGTGGTTCTTACAGCGGTTTCATCTGCGACTGCAAAGCAATTGAAGGATTTCCTGAAAGAGCGGCTGCCCGATTACATGCTGCCTGCTTCCTTCGTCGTGCTCGACGCGCTGCCACTCACAACTACTGGCAAAGTAGATCGCAATGCGCTACCCACCGATCAAATCGGAGTCGAAGCTAAGGAAAACTATCTTGCGCCAGTGACGCCGTTGGAACAGGTGTTGGCCGGGATCTTTTCGCAAATCCTCTCGCGCGAACGAGTGAGCGCTGACGACAGCTTCTTCGATCTGGGCGGACATTCGCTTTTAGCCACGCAGATCCTCTCGCGCGTGCGAGAAGCGTTTCAGTTGGAACTGCCATTACGAAAGCTCTTTAGAGCGCCAACCGTGGCCGGACTGGCGGCGGCAATCTTAGAAGATGAAGCGGAGCGGGAGAGAGTGGAACGCACTGCTGAACTCTTATTGAAGCTCGCCACCCTCTCGGATGAGGAAGTTGATGACTTACTAGCCACAAAGCAGCACAAAAAGGCACAGAAACAATGAGTAGCACGTCAACAAAAGGAGCATTCGAACTCTCGGCTAAAAGGCGAGCGTTGTTGGACGCGCTTTTGAGCGAACAGGGAATCAACACTCCCGGTGCTGAAAGAATTTCTCGTCGCGAAGAGCGTGGTCCCGCTCCTCTGTCTTTCGCCCAACAGCGACTCTGGTTTTTCGATCAGTTCGAGCCGGGCAATCCTGCTTATAACCTTGTGAGCACTGTCTTGTTGCAAGGAAAACTCGACATCGACGCGTTGGAGAGATCTTTCAGCGAGGTCACTCGGCGCCACGAGGCTTTGCGAACGACGTTCGACAGCAGAGACGGCAATCCCGTTCAGATAGTCACTCCTCCAAAACCGCTTCGCCTGCAAGTCATAGATGTTACGCGCTTCACGGAGACAGAACGAGACGGCATAGTTCGAAATTTAACTCACCAACAGACGCAGGCTTCGTTCGACTTGAAACAGGGACCGCTCCTGCGAATCACTCTTGTTCGGCTGCGAGACGATGAATACGTTCTTCTGCTCGCAATGCATCACATCGTGAGCGACGCGTGGTCCATGGGCGTGCTTATCGGCGAGGTCGTCGCCCTCTACGAAGGCTATACAGCCGGCCGCGAGGTCGCGCTTCCTCCATTGTCGATCCAGTACGCCGACTTTGCCGCGTGGCAGCGAGAGTGGCTACGGGGCGACGTCCTCGAGGAACAGTTCGCATATTGGCGCCAACAACTCGGCGGGAACCTGCCGATTCTCGAAATGCCTGGCGATCGTCCGCGTCCCCCGCTCCAAACTTATAATGGATCCAGCCTCTCGTTTCCCTTGTCGCCTGACCTGTCGCAGTCAATCAAATCTCTCTGCAAGGCGGAAGGCGTGACGCTCTTTATGATGTTGCTCGCGGCCTTCAAGGTCTTTCTCTATCGCTACACCGGACAGCAAGACTTGATCGTCGGTTCGCCGATTGCGAATCGCCACCGTCACGAGTTGGAAAGTCTGATCGGCTTTTTCATCAACACGCTGGCAATGCGCACGAACCTGTCCGGCAATCCGAGTTTCAGAGAACTGCTGAACCGGGTCCGCGAGACGGCGCTCGGCGCATATGCGCATCAGGATTTGCCATTTGAATATCTCGTCGAGCAGTTGCAGCCCAATCGAGATCTGAGCCACAGCCCACTCGTGCAGGTAGTTCTTGTGTTGCAAAACACGCCCGAGCGCAAGGTGGAGCTTCCGGGTCTCGTAGTGACCCCGCTTAAGTATCAGGCCGAGTCTGCAAAGTTCGATCTTACTCTTTACTTCGACGAGCTGGGACCTGAATTTCAGGGCACGTTCGAGTACAACACCGACCTCTTCGAGAGAGACACGATCGTCCGGATGGGCCGGCAGGTACGGACTCTGCTTGAAGGCATTGTCTCCGATCCGTCCGCGCGCATCTCCGAGTTGCCACTCCTGGCCCAGACTGAAAGACATCAACTGCTGGTCGAGTGGAACGACACCCGCGCTGAATTCGAGCAGGGTGTTTGCGCGCATCAACTTTTTGAAACACAAGTTGAGCGGACGCCTGATGCGGTGGCCGTCGCTTTGGAAGAGGAGCGATTGAGCTACAGGGAACTGAACGGGCGGGCCAATAAGCTGGCGCATCATCTGCGCGGTCTCGGTGTCGGCACGGGCGATGTGGCCGGCATCTTCATGGAGCGCTCTTTGGAGATGATTGTGGGGATCCTCGGAGCGCTCAAGGCGGGCGCGGGTTGTTTGCCGCTCGATCCTTCGTTACCGCATGAGCGTCTGGCCTTTATGCTGCGAGATGCCCGGGAGGCAGTCGTGCTGTCGCAGCAACGACTCGCACCGGAACTTCCGGAAATCGGCGCGCGCGTGGTTTGCCTGGATTCAGACTGGGAGGCTATCGCGCAAAATCGCGACGAGAATCCTCGAACATCAGTTGCGTCCGAGAATTGGATCTATGTGATCTACACCTCCGGTTCTACCGGAACGCCGAAGGCCGTTTGTATGCCTCACCGCGCGCTGGTGAATCTTGTCGGCTGGCACGAGACGATGCCTGTGAAGAGCGCGCGGACGATGCAGTTCGCCTCTTTGAATTTTGACATCAGTTTCGAGGAGATATTCTCCACCTTCGCTGCCGGTTCATGCTTGCTGCTCGTTAAGGATTCGGTACGAGTTGACATTCCCGCACTTGGCCGCTTCATCGACGAAAACAGAATCGAGAGGTTTCATCTGCCGGTGCTGGTCCTGCAGAAGCTTGCGGAAGAGTTCTTCAATAAACCACAAACGCTTTTGAGTCTCCGCGAGTTAATGGTCGGCGGCGAGCAGTTACAAATTACGGAGGCCATCGTCAAGCTGTTCGCGCGGCTCGAGGATTGCACGCTCTACAATCATTATGGTCCGTCGGAAACTCACGTCGTCACTTCCTTCACGTTGCCGCGCGATCCGAAAACCTGGCCGGTATTTCCGCCGCTGGGCCATCCGATAGCTAATACCCAGATTCACTTGTTCGATTCACATCTTCATCCGGTTCCGGTCGGCGTCCCTGGTGAACTCTATATCGGCGGCGCGTGTTTGGCGCACGGTTATCTGAACCGGACGGCGCTGACTGCGGAGAGATTCATCCCCCATCCGTTCAGCAGCGAGCCCGGCGCGAGAATCTACAAGACCGGCGATTTGGCACGGTATCAGAAAGACGGCAACATCGAGTTCATCGGTCGCAACGACTTTCAAGTGAAGATCCGGGGAATGCGGATCGAACTGGGCGAGATAGAAGTGACACTCAGGCACCACGAGGAAGTGAGCGACGCGGTTGTCACGTTGGGCCAGGAAATAGCCAGCGGAGAGAAAGAGCTGGTTGCATACGTGATAGCCAATTCCGGATGCACAGTCGAACCGAGGGAACTGCGCGCTTATTTGCGAGGCAAATTGCCGGAGTACATGCTGCCCTCGGCGTTCGTGATGTTAACAGCCTTCCCGCTGACACCGTCCGGCAAGATAGATCGCCTTGCGCTTCCTGATCCGGAAAGAAATCTTGAAACCGAAAAGGGTTACATCGCGCCGCGCGGCGCGCTGGAAGAGGTGCTCGCCACGATCTTTGCCGACGTGTTGAAGCGGGAGCGAATCGGTGTTCGCGACCACTTCTTCGATCTCGGCGGTCACTCGTTATCGGCTACTCAAATAGCCTCGCGCGTGCGGGAAGCCTTCCGGATGGAATTGCCGGTGCGCAGGATTTTTGAGCAGCCAACCGTAGAGGGCCTGGCCCAAGCGCTGCTCGGAGAGCATGGTGAGCAGATCGAGCGCACCGCCGAGTTGTTATTGCAAATCTCTTCGTCTTCCGGTGAAGAAGAGTGGGTTTCGCCGGCAATGCCATCGCCCACGGAGAAGACCGCTCAGCCGTCTGAAGAGAGAACTAAGCCTACGGCGCCTGCGACCAGAACTGCTCTGCTTTCTTTTGCGCAGCAACGACTATGGTTTCTCGATCAATACGAACCCGACAATATTCTTTACAACATCCCGGAGGCAATTCGCTTGCGCGGAGCGCTCGACGTGACGGCATTGGAGCGAAGCCTCAACGAGATCCTGAAACGGCATGAGTCTCTGCGCACGACCTTCACCGCGGTCAACGACCGCCCGGTCCAGGTCATCAACGAAGCGCGAGATTTCCGGCTATCGGTAGTTGAGCTTCGCAACGGTTCTCCGGAAAAGAACGAAGCAACAGTTGCACGGCTTACCACCGAAGAAGGGCGTAAACCGTTCAACCTGGCTGAAGGACCGTTAATGCGTATCAGGCTGCTGCGGCTCGCGGAAGATGATCACGTGTTGTTAATTACCATGCATCACATCATCTCCGACGGTTGGTCCATCAAAGTCTTGATACGTGAGGTGGGCGAGCTTTACGAAGCTTATGCTAATGGCCGCGAGGCCGCGCTTCCCGAGTTGCCGATCCAATACGCGGACTTCGCCGTTTGGCAGAGAAAATGGATGCAAGGCGAGAGACTCGAAGAGCAACTCTCATACTGGAGAGCGCAACTCGCCGATGCGCCGCCGCTCCTCGAACTGCCAACCGATAGACCCCGTCCCACGTTCAAAACATTTCATGGCGCTGACGTGCAACTGAGTCTCTCCAAAAAGCTGAGCGACGATATTGCGCGATTTAGTCGACGTGAAGGCGCGACGCTGTTCATGACACTGTTCGCTGTCTTCGTCACTCTGTTGTACCGCTATTCGGGGCAGCGCGACATTCTCGTCGGCACGGCGATAGCCAACCGCAACCGCGCCGAGACCGAAAGCCTGATCGGGTTTTTTATAAACACGCTGATCTTGCGCACGCGGTTGTCGGAGCAGATGACATTTCGCGAGTTGCTGGCCCAGGTGATCGAGACGGCGCTGGAGGCATACGCGCACCAGGACTTACCTTTCGAAAAGCTGGTGGAAGAGTTGCAGCCGGAAAGGGCGCTGAGCCATACCCCTCTCTTCCAGGTCCTGTTTCATTTACAGAACGTCGTGACGGAAGGATTGAATCTTCCCGGTTTGAACCTGAGCCAGTTGGGAGTTGACACGCAAACGGCGAAGTTCGATCTGACGTTGTCGTTGGCCGAGACGAAAGAAGGTTTCTTCGGTGTGTTGAATTACAACACCGACTTGTTTGACGACGCGACTGTCAGGCGAATGGCGCGACACCTCGAGCGCGTATTGGAAACCGTCGTCGCAAACCCCGACGAGCAGATCTCGCGATTACAACTCCTCACTGAAAGCGAAAAGCAACGCGTGTTGTGCGAGTGGAACGACACGCGCAGAGACTACGGGAAAGATGAATTGCTTCATTTGGCGTTTGCGAAACAAGCTGCACTCACGCCCGACGCCGCGGCGGTGAGCTTCGAGCAAACCGCACTCACGTACAGAGAATTGAACCAGAGAGCGAATCAGCTCGGACATTATCTGCGAAAGATGGGAGCCGGGCCGGAAGTGTTGGTCGGCATTCTTTTGGACCGCTCGACCGAGATGCTGGTCGCACTGCTGGGCGTGCTCAAAGCCGGCGCGGCTTACGTCCCACTCGATGCGACGTCTCCGTCAAAGCGGCTCTCGTTCATCATTAAAGATGCGGGGCTGTCGCTCGTGTTGACGCGCAAGGACTTGAAAGAATCTCTTGCGGCCGGCGACGCCAGGTTGGTCTGTCTGGACTCCGATTGGGCGAGCATCGCGCAGGAGGACGATGCGGATTTTGACAGCGAAGTTACGGCAGAGAACCTGGCCTACGTCGTCTACACGTCCGGCTCGACCGGCCATCCTAAAGGTGTGCTCGTCGAGCACCGCCAACTCAGCAACTACATTAACGGCATTCGCGAGCGTCTCGGGCTCGATGAGTGCTCGAGTTTCGCGATGGTCCAACCGTTGTCTGTCGATGGGCCCGTCACCACAATTTACGCACCGCTGCTGACCGGCGGCTGCGTGCACTTAATAAGCGACGAGCGAGTGGCGGATGCGCAAGCGTTGGCGATTTATTTACACGACCACCAAATCGATTATTTGAAGATAGCTCCATCGCACCTCGCGACCCTGCATCAGAACGGAGATCCCTCAAAGCTGATGCCGCGCAAGGTGCTCATGATCGGCGGCGAGGCTCCGCGAGTCACCTTTGCGGAAGAACTGCGAACGCTCGCACCGTGCTCAATCTTCAACCACTACGGGCCCACCGAAACGACCGTTGGCGTGACGACTTATCAAGTGGACGAAACCGTGAAGGACGTGCGGAGCGTCACGCTTCCGATCGGAAGGCCACTTCCGAACGTGCAAGCATACGTGCTCGATCGGCACATGGAACCAGTGCCGTTTGGTGTCGCGGGAGAGTTGTACATCGGAGGGAAGAATGTGAGCCGCGGATATCTCAACAGCCCGCAACTGACGGCGGAGAGATTTGTTCCCGACCCGTTTAGCCGAAGTGCCGGAGCGCGGTTGTACTCGACGGGAGACATGTCTCGTTACCTTGCGGACGGTCAGCTCGAGTTTCTCGGTCGTCGAGATCAGCAGGTGAAAGTGCGTGGTTTCCGGATAGAACTGGCTGAAATCGAAACTGCGCTTCGCGAACACGCAGCCGTGCGTGAGGCGGCCGTCGCCGCACACGCTGACAAGAATAGTGACACACATTTGGTGGCTTACGTCGTTCTCGCCAAAGACCAAACTCCGGCTGCGGGCGAGTTGCGTGCGTTCTTGAAAGAGAAATTGCCTGAATACATGGTGCCATATCTCTATCTCTTTCTCGATGAGTTGCCTCGTACTCGGCACGGCAAAGTGGATCGCCTGGCGCTTTCCCGGCCTGAAGGGACCGAGCGCGAATTGGACGTGCCATTCGTCGCTCCGCGGAACGCGGTCGAGGAAGTGCTCTGCGGAATTTTTGCTGAAGTCCTGAGCGTTGAGCGAGTGGGCGTGAATGACAACTTCTTCGAGCTGGGAGGCCACTCACTGCTGGCCACGCAGCTCGTTTCGCGTGTGCGGAAGTCTTTTCAACCCGACTTGGCGCTGCGAAAAATTTTTGAGGCGCCGACAGTCGCATCGCTCGCTGCCGTGCTCGTTGCTGCCGAGCCGAGTCCTGGTGAGTTTGAGAAAAAGGCAGAGGCGTTACGAACAATCGAGAGCCTCTCGACCGACATGCTCGAAGAGTTGCTGAGAAGAAAAAAGGCTAAAGCTGCCAGTTGAGCCACAAAAAGGCCCAACCGTCACAAAACCTGAGGAGGGATACTGCCGTGAAGGCGAGCGGGGAGCAAATGACGCGCGAGACGAGAACTGCTCCGCTGTCTTTTGCGCAGCAGCGCCTGTGGTTTCTCGATCAATACGAACCCGACAATATTCTTTACAACCTTCCGTCTGCAATTCGCTTGAAAGGAACGCTCAACGTCACAGCGTTAGAGGAGAGCCTGAATGAAATCGTGCGGCGACATGAGGCGCTGCGCACAACGTTCTCCGTAGTTGACGATCACCCGGTTCAAGTCATCAACAAGCCGCGGGATTTCCCGTTAACCGTTATCGAACTTCGCGAATCCTGTTTCAAAGAAAAGGAAGAGACAGCCACACGGTTCGCTGCCGAAGAAGCGCGCACTCCGTTCAATCTGGCTGAAGGCCCATTGTTACGCGTCAAGCTGCTGCGCCTCGCGGAAGAGGATCACGTGTTATTGATCACCATGCATCACATCATCTCCGATGGCTGGTCAATCAAGGTCTTAATAAGTGAGCTCGGAGAACTCTACGAAGCTTGCGTGAATGGGCGCGAAGCGGCGCTTCCCGAGTTGCCAATCCAATACGCTGACTTCGCCGTTTGGCAGAGAAACTGGCTGCAAGGTGAACGACTCGAAGAGCAACTCTCGTACTGGAAAGCGCAACTAGCCGCTGCTCCGCCGCTGCTCGAACTGCCAACCGATAGACCGCGACCTACTTTCAAGACATTTCACGGCGCTCGCGTAGACCTGAATCTCGCCAAAAAGCTGAGCGAAGATATTATGCGATTGAGTCGGCGTGAAGGCGCAACGCTGTTTATGACACTGTTCTCGGCGTTCGTCATTCTGCTCTATCGCTATTCGGGACAGGATGACATTCTCATTGGTACGGTCATAGCCAACCGCAACCGCGCCGAGACCGAGCCCCTGATCGGGTTTTTCGTTAATACTCTCGTCTTGCGCACCCGCTTGTCGGAGCAGATGACGTTTCGCGAATTGCTGGATCAGGTGCGTGAAACCTCGTTAGATGCCTACGCGCACCAGGACTTGCCGTTCGAAAAGCTGGTTGAAGAGTTGCAGCCTGAGCGAACTCTGAGCCACTCGCCTCTATTCCAAGTCATGTTCCACCTGCAGAACGCTGTGACGGAAAGCCTGGATCTCTCCGGTTTGGGAATGGACGAGCTGGAGATCGAGACGCAAACGGCGAAGTTCGATCTGTCACTGTCAATGGCCGAGTCGGAAGATGGTCTCGTCGGCACGATCAACTACAACACCGATTTATTTGATGCAGCGACAGTCGAGCGGATAGCGGAGCACTTCGAGCAACTGCTTGGCGCGGTAGTCTCGAAACCGGATGAGCAGATCTCGCGATTGCAAATGCTGTCGCAGGCGGAGACGGAGAAGGTGTTGTTCGAGTGGAACAACACGCGCCGAGACTCTGGTGAAAACCGTCCGATTCATCTCGCGTTCGCAGAGCAGGCCCGGCTGACGCCCACGGCGATCGCCGTCAGGTTTGGCCAGGACGCACTCACGTACCAGGATCTCAACCGAGCAGCGAATCGGTTGGCACGCCGCCTGCGCGGCCTCGGCGTCGGACCAGAAGTGTTCGTCGGCCTGCTCGCACGACGGTCTGTGGGAATGGTCGTCGCCATGCTCGCCGTGCTCAAGGCGGGTGGCGCATACGTGCCCTTGGACCCGGACTACCCGCGCGAGCGGCTCGCTTTCATGCTCGATGCCTCGCATTGTCCCGTGCTCGTGACCCACGGCGTGACGGCAGACGATCTCGTCGACAACGAACACGGGCCCGTCCTCGTCGACACCGCCGAACTCGCTATCGTTTCCGAGAGCGACGCAGACCCACCGGTCGGCACTGACCCGGAGAATCCCGCCTACGTCATCTTTACTTCGGGCTCAACCGGCACGCCGAAGGGCATTGTCATTCCGCACCGCGCCGTTAATCATCTAATCAGCGCCGGCTATGTAGAACTAAACTCTTCGAACTGTGTGGCACAGGCGTCGAACGCTTCTTTTGACGCCGCGACCTTTGAGGTATGGGGTGCGCTGTTGAATGGGGCGCAACTCGTCGGGATGCCGCTTGATGTGATCCTGTCGCCGTGCGATTTCGCCGACGAGATTCGCCGGCAACGAGTCGACACACTCTTTCTGACGACGGCACTCTTCAACCAGATCGCGTGTGAGTTGCCTGAGGCATTTGCTCCGCTTGAGCACCTGCTCTTCGGCGGCGAGGCGGCAGATCCTTCGGCCGTCAGGCAGGTGCTCGAGAACGGGCCACCACGCCGTCTGCTCCACGTCTATGGTCCAACCGAGAGCACGACCTTCGCGGCCTGGCAATTGGTGCGGGAAGTCTCGCGCGCGGCGGTCACGATACCCATCGGGCGGCCCATTTCCAACACGCGACTTTACATCCTCGACCGGCGCATGCAGCCGGTGCCAATCGGCGTCACGGGCGAGCTTCATATCGGCGGTGACGGCCTCGCGCGCGGCTACCTGGACCAACCGCGGCTGACTGCCGAGCGGTTCGTTCCCGATCCATTTAGTGGCGAACCCGGCGGCCGGCTCTACAAGACCGGCGACCTGACGCGCTGGTTGCCGGATGGCCAGATCGAATTCGTCGGCCGCAACGACACGCAGGTCAAGGTTCGTGGCTTCCGAATAGAAATCGGCGAAATAGAAACGGTGCTCCACGAACATGAGGGCGTGCGCGACGTGGTCGTCGCCTCGCGCATCGATACGCATGGCGAGGCATATCTGACGGCTTACATCGCGCCCGCCCGTGAACAGGCGCCAACGCGCGGCGAGTTACGCGCGTTTTTGAAAGAGAAGCTGCCCGAATATATGGTGCCGTCCATCTACATCTTTCTCGACAAGCTGCCTCTTACTCCGCACGGCAAGATTGATCGCCGCGCGCTTCCGCGGCCTGAAGGATTCGCACGTGAGTTGGAGGGACCCTTCGTCGCGCCGCGCAACACGATCGAGGAACTGCTCGCGGAAATTTTTGCGGACGTGCTGAAAGTGGAGCGAGTCGGGATTCATGACAACTTCTTCGAGTTGGGCGGCCATTCGCTCTTAGCCACACAACTCGTCTCGCGAGTGCGGAAGTCTTTTCAACCCGACTTGCCGCTCCGAAAAATCTTTGAAGCGCCGACGGTCGCATCGCTCGTTGAAGTGCTCGTTGCCGGTGAGCCGAGTCCTGGTGAGTTTGAAAGAAAAGCGGTGATGTTGCGAACAATCGAGAGCTTCTCGACAGACGATCTGGAAGAGTTGCTCAGAAGAAAAAAGGCGAAAGCAGCTAGTTGAGCCACGAAAGAGGCACAAGAAACTAAGGAGGTTGACTGCCGTGAAGAACGCGCTTATGCAGTTGCTGCGAAAGATTACAAGCGACGCGGCTTTGGAGAATGATTTCTACCGCAGATGGATCTCGGGGAGCTTCAGTATCGAGGAGCTGGAGATCTTCGCGCGAAATTACGAGGCTTGGGTGAAGTCGTTTCCCGACGCGCTCGCTACTCTCGTCGGCGCCACCGACGATCTGGACGCGAAAGGTGAATACGTGAAGACACTCTACTCCGAGATGGGTTACGGAAACGCGAGTAAGGCCCACTCGGTGCTGCTCGAGCAGTTCTTCGAAGTGCTTGCCGACAAGCTCGGAGAAAGCGGCAGGCTTGATCGTGATCGACTCGAACGAGAGATCGAGATGTTGCCATCCACGCGGGAGCTGATTGAAGGCGAGCAGCATCTCTACGCCGACGCTCAAATGTCTTTCGGCGCGCAGCTCGCGCTCGAGTGGCAAGCCTACACGATGCTGCGCAAACTCTACGACGGGGCGCGCAACTACCTGCCTCTGTGGTCGAATCCCGACGAGTTTCACGAAGCTTGCGAATACTTCTACACGCACATTGGCGCGGCCGAAAAGGATCACAAGGAAGAATCCTTGAATGCCGTGGAGCGCTACGCGCGAGACGAGGAGAGCCTTGCGTGGATCATTGAGGGTTATCACCGCCACTTAAAACTAATCTCCGGTTTCTGGTTAGGTCTGTATAACGCGTTGGTGGGCCTGCCCATGAAATCCAACGTTGCGACTGGAGACACTTAAAGTCCGTTATGAATAATCAAACCGGAACGACTCTTTTGATAGCCATGAATCACATCGAACTAAGAACAGGCACGCCTTACGCGAACCTCATAGCGAGTCAGCAACTTTTTGTCGCTGCCGTCGGCGAATACTTTGACGTCTCCTCTGACGATTGCATTCCCACCGCGGGTGCATCTGGGGCCATCGAAGCGATCAGAAATCACGTCTTTAGAACAAGGGTGAAAGCATGCCCGACTGTTTTGACAGTCTGCCCTGGTTACTGGCGAGCGCGAGAGTCGTTCGAGGGTTTGGGATTCAGAACAATTGACGTCCACACGGAGCCGTTCGGCTTTGCGATCGCTGAAACCTTGCTCGTCGCGAAGGCCGAAGAAACGCAGCCCGATCTTCTGTACTTGAGTCTGCCTAATAATCCGACCGGCGCAATCTTTGATCCGGAAGTCGTTATTGCCGGTGTACCGGAAGAAACAGCAGTCATCATAGATCTTACGTTGCCGTGTCGGGCTTTCGACGCGAGGGCATTGACCCATGATCTTTATCGAAAGTTTCGAGGAAGAAACTTGTTTTTGATCGGTTCGACTTCGAAGTCGCATGGGACTGCGGAGTATCGAATCGGATGGGCGGTGTGCGCCAACTCCGATGACGCTGTTCAGTTGAAAAAAGAGAATCGCAACGTAGTCGCATCTGCCTCGATTAAGGAAGCGATCAAACAACTCAACCAGGGCTCAACAGTAATTGAGCTAATCGAAAGCTCCTTCACCCTGTTGAGGAATGGCGAAAAGGAAAAAGCGTTTGAAGTGGTCACGCCTGAAAGAAAGACGGAGACCGGATACGTGCTGATTCGAGCGCGCCTGGCCGCGGAAGAACTCCGAACCCTCCTGGACCAGCGCGGCATTCGGGTGATGTGGGGATCGGAGTTTGGGTTGAGCGATCAGTACATCAGATTGGAAACGTTGGAGCCGCGAAACATCGATATTTTCGTCGATACTATAAACGGTGCTGTTCAGGGAACGTCAGCGGGCGTGACCTCGCAAATGGCTGGCCGTTAAAGAAGGGAAGACGACCATGCCGATCAACTCGGTCTTGTGCTGTGCAGGCTTGATGATCATTCTGGCGTCAGGTTTTAGGACGACGCACGCGAGTGAGGTGCGCGGCGTAGTGCTTGATCCGAATGGCAGTCCGATTAAGGCTTCTCAGGTAACTCTCAGCTCAAAGAGCACGGGCTATTCGCAAGTTGACAAGACGAACGATAACGGAGAATTCCTCTTCATCGGAATCGCGAGCGGCGAATACGTGGTGAGCGTTGAGGCGGCGGGATTCGTCAAGGCCGAAAAGACTGTAAGACTTGTCTCAGGCAGTTCGCCTGAGATCCGTTTTCAGCTTGAGCTCATGGCTTTAAAGGAGAAGGTTGAGGTCACACCGAGTGCGGAACAAGCCGGCATGGTGACGCCGGCCCCGACCACGCTGATAAGCAAGGAGCAGATCAAGACGACGCCAGGTGCAGCGCGCTCAGGCAGTGCTCGAGTGATTTCGAGTTTCGTGCCCGGCTCTTACCTGGTTCATAACATTCTGCACGTCCACGGAGGTCATCAGGTGACCTGGCTTGTCGACGGCGTGCCGATTCCAAATACAAACACCGGGGTTGACGTCGGCACGCCGTTCTACATAAACGATATTGATTACCTTGAAGCACAGCGAGGGAGTTACTCTGTCGAGTACGGCGACAGGACTTACGGCCTCTTCAGCATCGTTCCGCGCACCGGACTCGGCAGCAACGGGGAAGGTGAACTGGGCCTCATCTACGGAAACTTCAATCTCACTGACAACTTTGTTAGCTTTGCCGATCACACGAAGCGCTTCGCTTATTATGCGAGCTTGCACGGATTTCGCACCGATTATGGCCTCGCGACGCCGGGCCCGGAGGTGCTGCACGATAAATCGCATGGCCTCGGCGGCTTTGCTAACCTGATCTTCACTGCCAGTCGGTCCAACCAGTTTCGCTTCAATACTTCATTCGAAGGAGACAACTATCAAGTCCCGAACGATCCAGCGGCGCAGGCGGCAGGCATCGACGATCAATCGAAGCAGCGAGACACCTTCGTGTTCCTGACGTGGGTACACACTGGCGGACCACACTTCGTCTTTACCGTCTCTCCTTTTTATCACTTCACCGCCGGTCAATTCCTCGGTGGCCCCGAAGATCGACCGCTGATTCCGCGACACGACCGGAGTTCGTATTATGTCGGCTTGCACACCGTCGCAACCGCGGCGACGAGCCGGCATAGTTTGAAGCTGGGCTTTTACGGATTCTTTGAGCGCGACAATAATTTCTTCGGCCTGCGGTCTACAGATTTCAACCTCGCCCAGCGCGTTAGGACCAACGGAAACATGGAAGCTGTTTTCATCGGCGATCAGTACCGGCCAAGTGAATGGCTGACCATAACGGGAGGCGTGAGATACACACATTTCAAAGGTGGTCTAAGCGAGAATGCCGTAGATCCGCGCATCGGCGCGACGATTCGTCTGCCGCGCGTCAACTGGGTGCTGCACGGGTTCTATGGCCGCTACTATCAGGAACCGCCGCTCTCGACCGTTTCCGGTTCGTTGTTGGAGTTTGTGCAAACGAGCGGTTTCACCATCTTGCCGCTGCACGGTGAGCGCGACGAGGAACTCCAGTTCGGCGTCACCATTCCGTATAAAGGCTGGTGGTTTGACGCCGCATATTACAACACGAAGGCACGGAATTTTTTGGACCACGAGGCGCTTGGCGCGTCCAACATCTTCTTTCCCGTGACGATCGGAAACGCCCGCATCCGCGGCGTAGACGTGAGCTTGACTTCGCCGCGCATCGCTAAACGACTTCGCTTCTCTCTGATTTACGCGCGCATGCGTGCGGAGGGTTGGGGTGGGATCAGCGGCGGGCTCACCGAAGCTATCGAGCCACTGGACGCAGAGCCAGTCTCGACAGGTCGCTTCTTCCTCGATCACGATCAACGCCACACGATGACACTGGGTAGCTTCTTATCGTTGCCGTGGAATAGCTACATCTTCGGAGAGCTCCATTACGGCTCCGGTTTCCCTAATCTGGGAGATGAAGATCACGGTAACGGAGCGGAGCAGGCAACTGCGACTCACTTGCCCGGTCACGTGCGGCTTGATTTGGGAGGCGGAAAACAGCTCGGTAAGAACTGGCAAGTGACCATTAATGCCCTGAACGTGACGAACGGCAGCTATCTGCTCGACAACAGCCCTCTGTTGGGTGGAGTTCATTGGGTCGAGCCGCGCCAGATCTGGGCCGAGGTTCGTTATAAGTTTCGTTACTGAGCGATCGTCCAATCGTGACCATGAGAACGCCCTGGCTTGTCAATTGGAAACCGAATCGAAGAGCTCGTGTGCGCCTCTTCTGTTTCCCTTACGCAGGCGGCGGAGATTCTATTTTTCGTTCGTGGCAGCAGAACCTTCCGGATACGATCGAAGTGTGTCCGGTTCAACTGCCCGGAAGAGGATCGCGCGCTACGGAATCGCCTTGCATCAACATAAATCAACTGGTGCGCGACGCCGGTCAAGCCCTCACTCCATACATAGATAAACCTTTCGCGCTATTCGGCCACAGCATGGGTGCGCTCATCGCGTTTGTGCTCGCACGGCATTTGAGAAGAGAGTACAGAACGCAGCCCGTACATCTTTTCGTCTCAGCTCGTTGCAGTCCGCAGACCATCAACCCACCTTTGGATGCGAAGCTATTTGATTCCGAACTTCCGGACGTGCTACGTCGCAATAACGGCACCCCCGAAGAAATACTCGAGAATCCTGAGCTGATAGAGTTGGTGACGCCTGTACTCCGCGCAGACGCGGAGCTCTGCAATTCATATGTCTACACTCCTGAGCCGCTATTCAGTTTTCCCATCACGGCCTTCGGCGGCCTCGACGATCGCGGCGTCACGCGCCGTCATCTTGAGGGCTGGCGCGAGCACACGGCCGGAGCTTTCGTATTGCGAATGCTGCCCGGCGATCATTTCTTTCTTAATACAGCGACGTTGGCGCTGCTCGAGGCAATATCAAAAGAGTTGGAGCAGGACATGAGAGAGAAGGGGATGGGCCAGTCCAATGGAATTTAGTTCCTCAAAGCAAAACTCACTGTTCAAGACAATCGGTGTCGCCACGCTGGTACTGGTAAGCCTGGTTACTACGGTCCATGCAACCGGCTCTCGTATCGAGCGGCTTGCGCGTTCGGTCACAATCTACCGCGACAGCTATGGTGTGCCTCACATCTATGGTCCTACCGATGCAAGTTGTGTGTTCGGCTACGCTTATGCACAAGCCGAAGATAACTTCTGGCAAGTTGAAGACAACTACATACAGGCAATCGGACGTGCCGCGGAAGTGAATGGCGAACAGGCCCTGGAAGCGGACTTGTTGAATCGCACTCTCGAGATAACAAAGCTCTCCGTGGCGGAGTATAAAAACGCGAACCCACATACGCGCGAACTTTGCGACGCTTTCGCCGACGGGCTTAACTATTTCCTTGAACACAACCCGCGCGTGAAGCCGAGACTGATTGCCCACTTCGAGGCGTGGCAGGCCGTGGCCTTGATGAAGTTCGAGGTCTATCAATTTTTTGTTTATGGGACGCAGGATCTGCATCTCGAAGAAACGCGCACAGCGGCGCGACGTGTTGATAACGAAGTCTCGCCAGGATCAAACATGTGGGCGATAAGCCCGCGGAAAAGCGTGAGCGGGAATGCGATGCTGTTTATCAACCCGCACGTGTTCTTCTTCGGCCCTACTCAATTCTACGAGGCACAACTGCACAGCGGTGAGGGATGGAACATTTCGGGCGCCTCATTCTTAGGTATGCCTTTCCCGGTAATCGGCCATAACGAATATCTGGGTTGGACTCATACGGTTAATTATCCTGGTATTTCCGATCTTTACGTCGAGAAGTTTGATGATCCTGGAGACCCGCTTGCCTACGCTTATGCGAGTGGTCATCGACGAGCGACCGAGTGGACTGAGAACATCAAGATCAGGAAGGACACAGGAATTGAATCCAGGAGCTTCACTCTGCGCAAGACGCATCATGGTCCGGTTGTCTCGACTAAAGGGAATCAAGCACTGGTGCTCAGGCTGGCGAAACTCGACGAAGGCGGGCTCATTGACGAGTGGTACGCGATGGGCAGAGCGCATTCGCTAAACGAGTTTAAGGCCGCGATGTCGCGCCTCGCCATTCCGATGTTCAATACTATGTACGCGGATCGCGAAGGAAAGATTTTTTACGTCTACAACGCTGCTCTGCCGCGCCGCTCCGCCACGGTTGACTGGACTAAACCGCTGGAGGGCAGCAATCCCGAATCCGAATGGCAGGGCTATCATAAATTCGAAGAACTGCCACAACTCACCAATCCGACGACTGGCTTTCTTCAGAATTGCAACTCGACTCCTTTCCTGACTACCACCGAAGGGAATCCCGTCCGAGAAGCCTATCCTTCGTACATGGCGCGCGACCCGGATACATCGCGCGCGCAGCTCTCCCGTCGGATATTATCGAGCAAAAATAAATTCAGCTTCGACGAATGGGCGCGGGCGGCGTTCGACACGACTGTGATTGAGGCTGAAACGTTTGTGCCCGCGCTCGTCGACGAGTGGGAGAAGCTGAAAAAGGCTGATGCCGCGCGCGCGGAGAAACTCAATGCCGCAGTAGCGGAACTCAAATCATGGAATCGCGTGAGCACGACAGATTCAAAGGCGATGACGCTCTTCGCCCTTTCATATGAACTCGCAAGTCAAATACAAGATACCGCGCCATGGCCCAAGATTCGCGGGCTCGAGACGGTCATCAGCAATTTACAGCGAGATTGGGGTACTTGGCAGGTGCCGTGGGGCGAGATCAACCGACTCCAGCGCGTGCATACAAGCGGGAACGAGCTTTTCGACGATACTCACCCGAGTTTGCCGGTGCCGGGCGCTGCTGGTCCACTCGGGATCATCTTCAATTTCTACAGCCGCCCGGAAAAAGGTCAGAAGCGACGCTATGGCTTTCTTGGCAATACCTACGTCAGCGTGATCGAGTTTAGTCGAAAGCCACAAGCCCGATCGGTACTTGTCTTTGGAGAGAGCGCGGGCCCTGCCTCACCTCACTATCTCGATCAAGCCCGTCTTTACGCGGCGGGTAAAATGAAGCCGTCGTGGTTTACGTTAGAGGAGATTAAAAAACACACTGAGCGCTCATATAATCCCGGTGAGTCGCTGCGTAGGATGCCCGGCAAAGCTCGTTGAGTGTCGGCGCAAGATGAACTAGGAAAGTTTTTAGATTCTTTCCTTCTTTGGTCAATTAGCGCGTCCTGCGGAGTGCTGCGGCAAGGAGCACAGTCGGAGGCAGCGAAATCAAAAAGAAAAGGTATAGTCCACTTGGAATGCTGAGCAGTGAGCAGGATTCTTCGGGGCGAGTGGATCGAACGACACGGTCCCGAATCCGGCCGCCACATAGTGCGCCAATTACGTTTTGGCCACACTTACTAACATTTTTCGCGGATCGCAGCCTGTGAGGAGTGCCTCAGTTTACGTCTCAACCCTCAGCTCCGGATTGGCACTAATGCCTGTCCAGCATGTGATGAGTGAGGGTTGACTACCAACCGGCAGCCGGGGACAGGAATACGGAACGAATGCCGCCAAAGTCCCTCCGATAAATCCAAAACTATTGAAACTTTAAAACCGGAAAGCCGCTGGGAACTGATTTTGGAATCCCTTTCTTCAGGTACTCGGGCGTCGCGCGTCTGTCGAGCAGACCATTGCGGACAAAGTCTACGAGCTGCTGAAACTCGTCGTCGGTAAGCTGGATGGGACTAAGCAGAATCGGATCGACACGCGCGAGCACCGGTTCTGTCGGACCCATGGGCGCCATCAAATCCGAATCGACGCCGGCGGCGGCAGGGTTGTAGTGGCGGGCGGAAGAAAATACGTCGAGGTGATGCCGAATCGCGTCTTCCAGTCGAGTAAAAGCACCATTGTGGAAAAACGTTGCTTGTAACGTCACGTTGCGCAGCGGCGACGTGCGAAACTTATAACGATCGATCGAGTTGCCGGTGATTTGCTCGAGCCCGAAATCTTCGTTCTGGCCCGGCCCATCGAACGGCACGTTTCCTACGGCCGGCGCGATCTGCGGAACACCGAT
>JBKPOC010000106.1:0-2199 GCA_046732935.1 Acidobacteriota bacterium
GATCGCGCACCAGCAGTTCGTCTTGCAAGACGAGTTCCAAGAACTCGGCGTGGCTGAGTTGATGACCGGCGGCTTCTTGCAGCCGCACGTCCAACGTCTCGGCCAGTCCTGAAAGACGCAACTGCCTCAAGGCGGATAACAAACGATCGTTCATGAAGTTACTCCTGGAGAAACGGGAAACGGGGAACTACGCTAGATTCGTCCGGCGAAACGGAGCCAGGCTCTGCTGAGGAGCACCCTGACAAGGGATCGTCGGATCTGGGCGGAAGCGCTTCCGCATGACCCTGGCCGTCCCTCACCGGATGGCCGGGGTCGATTTCTTTCGGCACCCGGTTGGCGACAGCTGCTTCTGCCCAGCCGTGCCTCTCAAAACCTTCGCCCAGGGATGGGCGACTGCTTTGGCGATGGATCGCCCGGGCGACGACTTGGCCATACTCATCCATTGGGCGGATGATCGGGTGCTCGTCGAGGAACGACAACGGCTTCTGCGGCAGAGCATCGCGAGCCAATAATTGGCGCAGCGTTTTCAAGCGGAAGACGCCGTAGGAGATTGCGGTTTCGCAGGCTTTTTCCAAGACTTCATGGGGATGTTTCTGGCCGAGGCTCAGCAGCCCTTGTAGCGAGCGCGTGCCTTCGATGCCCCGGCTGGCGAGCATCGCTTCAGCCCAGGCATGGGCCTGCGGGCCGATCCAACTGATCTTATTGAGCAGGTAGGCGGCGCCGCGTTCCAGGCCGCTGATCTTGTGCGGATGCACATGATGCTCATGAGTGCGGAAACGTCCTTTCTCATGCCGCACGTGGACGGCGATCTGTTCCCAACGGTGGTTGAAGACGCGCACCAGTCTCGTATCCCACCGCGCCCAGACCTTGCATCCCAGATACTCGGGCGGCACGGAATAATAAGCTTTGGCCACCTCGACATGGCCGTCGCGAGCGACGACGCGTTGCGATTCTTGAAACGAGGGAAAGCGTTCGACGGGAAGCGGCGCCAATGCCGCCCGTTCGACGTCCTGGAAGACTTTGGCGACCTGCCGCTTGGTCGTGCCGTGGATTCGTGTGTCGGCGACGGTCGCTTCCCAGTGTTCGAGGAATCGTTGTTGTGCATCCAGGCTGGCGAACGAACGAGCTTTCAGGGCGTTGTTTTTTACGTATTTGACGCCCGACTCGACCTTCCCTTTATGTCTGGGCATGTAGGGTCGGGTCGGCAGGATCACCGTACCGTAATGCCGGCAGAACGATTGCAGCTTGGGGACGAGTTCGGGATCAAACCAGTCGGGATGCGCGACGGCCGCTTTTAAGTTGTCAATCACAAGCGTCTTGGGCGCGCCGCCGAAATGAGCGAAGGCGTTCTCCAAGCAGCGGATGAAATCTTCCGTCGTTTGAGTAAACGTCGCTTCGCTGTAACCCTTCCGCGAGTGGCTGAGCACGATGCGGAAGACATGCGACTTGCGTCGCTTACCCTCAGCATTGACGATCGGCGCACCGGCGCCGAAGTCGACCTGAGCCTCTTCACCCGGCGCCGTCTCTAAGCGACGGAATGGCGCTATGGGATCGCCGCCTAGCGAACGCACGAAGCGTTTCACACTGTCGTATGCGGCCGTGAAGTCGTGCTCGGCGGCCAGGTCTTGCCAGATCCGCTGGGCCGAGAGCCCTTGGTCGAGCTTGGCCAGAATCAGTTCGCGATGTGGTTCACATTCACTACGCCGCCCGAAACGCGTGGCGTTTTGGCTACACGCCGCGGCGCCTGACCCGGCGGGCGGAATGGCGGCATTTGACGTCCCGTCGACGGCATCGGAGCCGGCGGGCGGAATGGCCGCATTTGAACCGGCCGTGAGATCGCTACTCCCGGCGCCATCCGATGCCTCGCCTTCAAGAGCCGGGACGCCGGCAAAAGTGGCGGCATTTGGTTCCTCAGAGCCGGCGGGCGGAATGGCGGCATTTGGCCCGCCCAAGTGGCGCGACAGATACCGCCGGACCGTGTCCCGGTCGATGCCCAGCTCGTCGGCGATCCGTCGCCGCGACCAACGTAACGAGTGTAGATGTAATATCGCTTGAATAATCGCCATCTTGAGTCGATTCGCCATCAGCGGTCTCCGTCAACCTGAGATTGGTTGACGAACACCACCGGCGAATTGCGCTCCGCTCAAAATGGCTGCATTTCATTCCGCCCGCCTGGCGGCATTAGACCGCCCGCTGACA
>JBKPOC010000107.1:0-3531 GCA_046732935.1 Acidobacteriota bacterium
TTGGCATGTTGAACCTCGCGATGCGTGTACTAATCAAGCAGTATCTGGCGGACTTGGAGAGGGCCTCGAGCGCGTAGAAAGGATTCTTCAGGTGATAGAGAATTCCCAGGAAAAAGGCCAGATTATAGTTTGCTTCGGGAAGGGAGAATTGCGCATCAAGATCCGTTTCATGTATTTCCACAGAGGATGAAAGGTTCTCTTTCAGCAGTCTCACTCCGCGCAAGTTATTGTAATTTGTCGGACCGTAATCAATAACCTGCACTTTGCAACCAAGAGATTCAAAGAAGAATGCCAGCGCGCCATCAGCGCAGCCGATGTCCAGAACGGGTTTGTCACCGATCATCTTTAATAAAAAGCGGTGCTCACCCGTGAGTAAAGAGTCAAGATGCAAAAAATTGCCGAGCGTGCCATACGGGTACCAAAACTGCGGTTCTCGGAGCTCATTTTTCTTTGCGACTAACTGCTGTTCAAATTCCAGCGCCTTGTCTTTTAGTTCAGCAATGTCCACTGCTGATTACCGCCCTTTCTGATTCCACACTTTGAGGTAAATGTCTGTTTCATTCTCTTGAGCTGGTTGTAAGGCGAAGTGGTTCTCTTCCAGTTGTTTGACGAAGCGTAGATATGTCTCGTCATCCATTCGCTTCGCTTTGCGATTGACCAACACAGCACCCACGTCAAATGTAGCCAGATAGGAAGACAGGTTGCCGGCATTGACACTTGCGATAAGGTCCGAATGCCTGCCAATACCAAACCAGTCACCAAAGCTTGTAATGCGGTTTCTTCTAAAGTAATAAGCTAAATTCTCAAACCCTATCAACAAGACTTTTTGATTGTGATCGGATTGATTGGCAATGATGTATTGCAGCGAAGCATATCCGTCGAGATTTTGCCGCAGGAAGCCGCTGTAACTACTGTAACGGTTTGCCAACTCCAAATAATTACTTCTCACCAGATCGTCATAGTAGACTCGAGCTGTTGTCGTGGGATAAAACACCAATATCACCAGGCTTGCGGTCACGAGTAAACTGACCGCTTGTCGCACGCGGCTGCTTTTCAGATAAATCCCTGAAAACGACACGAGAGCATTAAACCAGAGGCCCATATATGATGCGTATACCGGAAACGGGAGCAGGAAGTATCTGGCAAATGACGAGATACCTACCCAATATCCCAGCAGGTAGATCAAAACACAATTCAGATAGACAAAAGGCCATCCAAAACGACTCCGTATTTTTCCAAAAAGCAACAAGACTGCCATTACAAATGGGACATACAGTAGCATTAAGATTGGGCTGGTAGCGTACTCACGAAAGTTTTTTGAGGTCGTATTCCAAACTACATCAACAGGCACCCTAAGCAGGGATACCGGGTCTTTAGCAGTCGTTAAATCACTTAGCTGAGCGACGTAATCCTGATGGCTCCAAACGGGGTCGGTACCGTGAACCAGTATGTTGAGTGTAGGTGTAATCGGATCGCCGGTCTTAATAAAGTTCCGCACGTACCAAGGCGCAGAAAGCAACAGCAACACGCTGACCAATCCGATTATCCGCCAGAACGGCTGCTCGCTTTTTCGTACCAGCAATATCAGCGAGAAGATGAAAAGGGGTAAGAATAAGAAATGGGAGATCTTAATCCCCACGCAGAAAGCCGCGACAACGACAAAGTCAAACTCATATTTGCGGGCGCCTCCCCGCAATCCGACATATGTGCATAAGATAGGTATGAATACAAATAAACCTAACGAGACATCCATGAATGCCGTATTCACCCAACGCAGGAACACTGGAGAGAGAGCTACCCCTAGAGTAGTAATCAAAGCCCGCAGCAGGTCTTGTCGCGTGAGTCCTGCGTTGCTTTCCTCGGAGATTGTTGTTTTTCCCTGCGCGATTAAGGAGTAGACGCCCAAGGCTGTGAGTAAGCCACACAACCAGGTCAGAAAATGGCACAGAGGTCCGAGTTTAAGAACGAACAGGAGCGCGTACAGTAGGAGAAAGTTGTTTGCGTAATAAGGATTGCGTAGAAATTCATCGACATAGATACGGCCTGCGTTGGCCCAATCGACGGCATAGGCTAAATGATAAGAAATGGCATCCCAGGCAATGGGCGGCAGGATTGCAGGCACTGAAATGATCAGGAACACGCAATAGATAATTAACGCCGGCAAATCCCACGCGCGCTTAATCAGCTTGAACCGGGCGAGCCAGAACTCCGCCTTAAATATGTTTTCGTCTCTTCCGACTTTGAATAATAACCCCTCGATTATCAGCCAGAGCAGGAAGGCGCCGGCGCTAAGTAGTCCAATGAAACCAAAAATCAACATCACGAACCCGGTCATGGCCATTCCGGTTGCAGTAGTGATAACCAGATCCGTTAAAACAGAAGGCCCGGTTCGTTTAGGGTCGTCAAGATCAGGCGCCGGCTGTTGTCTTGGTCTAATCAAAGTTCCGGTTACGAAAAAATAGAACCAGAACAGGTGAATACACACCAATCCCCAGAGCAACCGGCTAGCAATAAACATATAAGTGCTTCCTTAATCGCTGTGGTGAATCGGCAAGATGATTAGTTCCTGACTTGGGCTAGCATCAGAACAATGATGAAGTGCGATCTCGCATGCTGAGTTAACGGCGCTTCAGGTCTGAGAACCATGACCGCTCATTGCGTCCGGATTTGGATCGGTCGTTTGCAGACTGTGATACGGCAGCGAGCTCTGGACCAACAAGCCCTGGAACCGGAACGCCTTCTTCAGCTGGTTGTCCCAGGATCATAAAAAGGCGCTCGTAATAGGATTTCGTCGCGGCCGCCGAATAATCTCTGTTCACTCTTTCGAAACCAGCCGTCGAAAGCCTGTTCCAGAGCGTAGCGTCCGTGTAAAGACGAATAACTTTCTCCGCGAACTCTGCGGGATCGTCCGCAATCAAAATATTTATCTCGTCCTCGAGGTCGATACCTTCGCAAGCGATTGTGCTGGCCACCATCGGCAAGCCGTAGCTCAAGCTTGTGATGACTTTCCCCTTCAAGCCCGCCCCGTAACGAAGTGGGGCAACCGACAGGCGGCATTGATTGAAGTATGGCGCCACATCTTCGAGATAACCAGTGACGACGATGCTGCTATCCGCGGCAAGGTCCAGGATTTCATCAGGCGGTTTACTGCCAAGAATGTAAAATCGAATTTCCGGAAGCTGGAGTTTAATCAACGGATAGATGCTTTGAACGAAGTAGAGGACAGCATCGACATTGGGGGTATGCTGAAAGCCACCGATATACAACAGGCCGGCTCTTCCATGAAAATCTGTCTGCCTGCCAGGCATCTCGACTGTCAGGGGTACGACGCTCACATTCAGGCTTGGGTTCTCTCTGAGTAATATTTCTTGTTCGTATGAGCTTACGACCAGCGTGCAATCGGACCTCGCCGCTATCGACAACTCGAGCTCTTTTCGTTTCAACGCCTTCTCTGCCAGTTCGGAATTCTTCTCGAGTTCAGCCCATCGCTGCTCGCGGACCAAATGTAGTTCTATCGTGTTGAATATTATT
>JBKPOC010000108.1:0-3689 GCA_046732935.1 Acidobacteriota bacterium
GTTCTGTGCTTTACGTTAATGGCCTTAGGTGCAGGTTTCCAAATAAGGATTCCTCAGAGACCAAGCAGTAAGGCTAATCAACCGCTGCTAGGACCAGATTTTGACCATTTTCCCATCGTGGACTTTGACGCCCAGGAACCCGACGATCCCGAGTCACGTTCGGCAAGACAGGCTAAAGGCCGGAAGTACAGCAAACGATATCTTCCTAAGATTAGCGAGGATACGGACCAGTTGTTTTCCACTGCGGACTGGGATCGCGGTTTACCTGCAATTCCCGCCGACAAAAGCTCGGCCATAGTGATTGGAACGGTTACCAAATCCGAAGCACATCTGACGGAGGATAAGACGGGGATCTACTCAGAATTTACGATCTCGGTCGATACGGTGGTGAAAAATGATTTGGAGAGTCCGATAGATATCCGGCGTCCTATTACGGTTGAGCGGAATGGTGGGCGCGTTCGAATGCCATCCGGCAAAATCGTAGTGTCATGGACCAGTCATCAAAAGATGCCACAAGTTGGGTTAAGGTACGCACTGTTTCTTACACATGACTTCGAAACGAACGGAGATGCCGGCAAAGACTTTTATCTTCTGACCGGTTATTTGCTCCAAAGCGGTCGCGTGTTTCCCCTCGATGACACAGCATCAGGAAGAGTCTACAAGGACGTCGAAGAAGCGTCTTTCTTGAAGGATTTACTATCGAGCGTCTGAAGTACTTCGAAGAGAAGGTTCGATGAAAAAGCTAAGGCGCACTCCTCTCGTTATTCTTTTACCGTTGTTGGGTTTCTGCTCTGTGGTTTTCGGACCTTGGATTAGAAAAGCGTATCTGTTCGACTGCTGTCCTCCGCCAGTAGATCCAGCTAGTGCACGTGGTCTCCAGTCATTTTTAGGTCGAGATTTTTAGATAGGTTTCTGCGGCGGCTAGATTTTGAGTAGATCGTTGAGGCTTTGATATGCGGCGCGCAGTTTGTTCCACTTCGGACTCGGAGCGCGGAACGAAACCAACTGATGACATTCGCCGAACGTAGCGAAGGGATTTTCGCTTGGCAACTACTTCGCACGTTAGTTGTCCGTGCTGCTATTCCAAAAGCATCTCCATGTGATACCAGCCGCGTCGATCCTTGCCTTTTCCATACGACTGTTACGAACAATCCGTCTGTTGCCTCATGTAAAATCTACTCCAAAGCTGACGCGTTGACAGCCTCAGGAAGGCAGGCATAGACTCCACTCCCAATGAAACCTCTTATCCTTGGGCTCCTGCTCGCCCTCCCGGTTCTTGCAATGCAAAAGCCAACCTCAGAGTTGGCTAAATTAAGAGAAGAATTTATCCAAGCCACCAAAGATTACAAACAGAGCCTCTCGAAGCTAAAGACTATTTACTTGCAGAACGTTACCAAAGCCGAAGAAAAACTGGAACTGTCGAGAAAACTACTTGCTGATGGGCAGATCGATCCTTCCCAGGTTGAAGAAAACGAACGTGCGCTACATACAGCACGAGACAGGGTGTTAGAGACGGACAGACAAATCGCCAGCGCTGATGACCAGATAAAACAGGCGTTGGACGATACTAAATTCAAGGCTGAATACAAGCAGGCGGTAGCGCAACGGCGGCGACAACGAAAGCCGCGATGCACGCAGTGGTCGTTAACAACCTACTACAGACAAACCGCGCGATCAGTTGAAAGCGGCTACCGTTTTGTCTGTCATTAATGCGCTTCAACATAAAAGGCAGATGTGACGGCTTTTATACCTACCACGGATCCCAATACGAACACGGAGAGCATGGTGAAGGTACTAATACTGGGGCTTTAGCCGTATGTTACTCGATGGACTCGATTCATCGGTCGATTCCGATTGCCGCCTCCAGTAATTAACGTAGTGCTGGTCATGCTAGCCGGGATCGCCCATGAATGTTTCTGCTGACTTAATAATAACGATTCTCATCTCCGCATTAATAATTGGCGTTCTCATCATGTGGTGGAAAGGTGTGGATTCCGTCCTTTTACCCGGTCTGGAATTATTGTGGGAACCGCTGTGATTGTATTGCTGCTCCTGATCGTAGAAGTTGTGACTGTGGTTCTTGCTATGCTTACGAAGGCAGCGCGAATAGAAACAGGGAGTAGATAACTAAATCCATTAGTTCAATTCGTGGCGAGCCGCTGAAGCGCAGCGTTAGCTTGCTTTTCACTCAACGGGAAAAGTAGTCATGACTCCAGAAAAATTCGTAACCGAATTAAAAGCAGATGTGAGAAAGGGTGTTGAGGGGACACTAAACTACCTTGCTAACCCACCAGGGAAGAATCCCGCCAAACATCTCGCTGTTCTTTCGCAATGGTATCGCGGCCTCTCTGATGAAGATAAAGAACTCGCCGAGATGGCAATGGAATATGCGGCCGAGGGCAGCCTGTGGAATCTTCTGAACGTGCTTGATGCCTGCTATGATCTGCCTTCGAGTGTCGGGGGCGTCTTTGAGTTGTACTATGTCAAAGGAGATCAAAGAATCAGGCTTAACGAACCCGACAATTATCTTCATGACATTTTCAATAACACCTGACCCGCAAGCTACGCAACACGTTCAGCATCATGAAGCCGACGAACCCTGTGCATTCTCCAAACAAAGACCGACAAGGATCAAGGCTTGATGCTCTATCATCTCAGCAGGTTCACCGCCTGCTGTACATTCAGATGCGTATCAGCAATTGTCTTCACGACCTTCTTTAGCGTCGCTCTTTTTGTCGTGTGGTTGTAAGAGCCCGGAAGTAAACCGCCCAATCACTGCCTCCGAGAATTTATCGTTATACGCCGCCACAAAAGCGAGAGCATTCAACCAAAGATTGCTCTGTAATTGCCACTGATCAACCTCGCGGTTGGCAGGGGCCATCAGGACGAGTCCAGCCGTTGCGATGGCATAAACCACGCCACCCATGAACAATCCGATGACCGGTCTTGCCACCACCCAAGGGTACAGTCTGCGTATCGAAGAGTAGTCACCAGATGCAAGGTGGTGAATGACGGCAAGCATCCCCCCAGCGAAGCCCCACTCTAAAATAGGTACAGGAACATAGGCAATGCGGGGATCGGGTCTGTTCCAGACGGAAATGGAAATGATGCCCAAAACGAGTAGCAAAATGACTACACAGGAGATGACCAGCCAAAGAGATCTGTTTTTTTCTGAGGGTGTTCCCAGCTTTCTCGCCGCTGCCCACAGAGGAAGAATACCAAAAAGAAGGGACAGGAGAACTAACCAGACACGTTTTCTCACCTCATTAAAGTGCTCGTTCAAGGATTGCCTGGTGATAACGACGGCACTCGTGAGATCTGCTTGACAAGTGGATTGGATATTGGATAACAGGTCCTTGCATATCGTAGCGTTGTCCTTACTAGTATCTAAAGAAAACTGGGCAATCTTTGCTTGACAATCCAATTGAACCTTGGACAGCAGGTTTCCGCACGATGTCTCGATGTTCTTATCCTGTACAATATTTTCTTGATCCGGTGACTTAATAATGTCAATCCAAATTGCGCAGCCTACTGCCCCTAAGAGCGCAAGCCAAAGAACAACATAGGGGATGGTGCGCCAGGGATTTTTCTTTGGCTCTTGCCGGTTTGTTGATGGGACTTCCATGCTAACCTCCTGTCCTTACCTCCCCAAGATTAGGGAGATAGCCGCCGTTACTTACTGCCATAAC
>JBKPOC010000109.1:0-17539 GCA_046732935.1 Acidobacteriota bacterium
GCACTCCGCCACTGGCAGGCATGACATAGATGTCCACGTTACCATCGTATTCGCCCGTGAAAGCGATCCACTGACCGTCGGGCGAGAAAAGGGGGCTGAACTCACGGCCGACGCCGGTTGTCAGCCGGCTGGCCTCGCCACCATCACGTCCCACCGACCACAAGTCGCCGGCGTAGGAAAAAACGATGTGCGTTTTATTCAGCGTCGGCGTCCGCATCAGCAGCGGGGTGTTTTGAGCGGAAGCAAGGGAAGTCGCACTGAGAATCAGTGCGAGGGTCAGGATTAGTTTTTTCATTTCAACTCCAAATTAAGATGGAAGAATTGCTGAAGGTCCGCGCGTAAGCGTGTCCAATCTATAAAGAAACACCGCAGGTAGTCAAAGCGAGTCAAGATTTTACACTGTTGCAGCCGCCGAGGGACTGTTGTCGTAAGTGAACTCGCTGCTGAAGGCGCTGCCTAGGGTGAAGAAATTGGACCGCGGTAACAGGCGGTTTTTTGCAGACGGGGACAGAGCTACGACTGGTTAATTCCCGTAAATCAGAAAATTTTGTCGACACATTAGCCGCAGGACGAAATGGGAGCCTAACGCCGATGACGGTAACTATTGATGGATTGTAAGTTATTGGTCGGGGCGAGAGGATTCGAACCTCCGACCTCACGGTCCCGAATGATAGGCGCGGCAAAAACGTAAGTATTTGCCTTTTCGAAAGTTGCAGCCAACAAGGAATTTCGAGGGTTTTTACATCCATTCTCATTCTTTACCATGCGTTATCGGTTGTGTGCTGAGAATTCTGTCCACAAATTGGCCACCAGTTCTGTGTGGACCAGTTAATGTATCGCGACATCGTCATGCGACGTTCTTGCGAGTTGCTCTGGCAGGTCCGCGAAGCGAACCGGCAGTCGTTATGGTTGATGCTCAGACCAGATCTGGCAAATCGCTGGCGTCGATACTTCCGGCGCGGTGAATACTTCTGTCTGTTCATCCGGGGATGCTTGAATGAATCGCCGCCGAGTGCAGGATCTTGCGGCTTGGTTGAAAACTGCCATTGAACTTCGTTCATCCTTAGCTCGTAGTCGGGTTGAAGAAATCCGAAGCGGTATGCTGACGATGAAAACATCTCTTTTCATTGTTTTGATTCTGGCGTTATCCGTCCGGGCCATAACCCTTGCGCCGCAAACCGACCTTCGAAGTTCCGATGTTGCGAAGTCCGCGCATAAGCCGGGCGATATAATCATCGAAAAGGCAACAATCACTGCTCACAATGGTCAAACGATCCGATTGGATCTTGGAACCTTATTTGTTCCTGAGAACCGGCGCGACGCTAAGAGCCGAATTATCGGTGTTGGCTTTGCGCGAGTTCCAACTCTCCGTCCCACGAATGCGCCTCCTACATTTCACTTGCCCGGTGGACCAGGTGGATCGTTTCTGAACGGATTGAAGCCGGGCGATAACGGAAAGAAGTCACTGAGCGCGTACATTGAATATTACCGATCGATCAGCGACTTAGTTTTCATCGATCAGCGCGGCGCGAGCGAGCGGGGAGACGTATTGAAATGGAAATATCAAACAGAGTACCCGCTTGACCGGCCGATGACGATTGAGCAGGAGGTCTCAGCGTTTAGCTCGTTCAGTCAACAAGCGGTCGCAGAATATACGCATCGCGGTTTTGATCTGCGCGGCTACGACATAAAGGAGTGTGCCGAAGACGTTAATGATTTGCGGAAAGCTCTCGGTTACCGGCAAATCACTCTCATTGGGCAAAGCTTTGGATCACAATGGTCAGTTGCCGTAATGCGGTTGCATCCAGAGATCGTGGCGCGCGCACTCTTGTCCGGCGTTGAGCCGCTTGATTGTGGTTATGATATGCCATCGCATGTATTCGCTGCCGTGCGGCGCATGTGGTATGAAGCCGAGAAAGATCCACAGTTCAAGCCTTACCTGCCGCCGGGTGGACTGACGGAGGTCGCGCGTGAAGTAGTGCATAGACTGGAGCGTCGACCTCTTTTAGTTACAGTAAAGAATGCGAAAACGAACGCCCTAACGACTGTGACGCTCGGCGCTGAAGACTTGCGCCGCATGTTTCTGAGTGAACTTAAGGGGCCGGCTTTGCTTTTATCGCTCTATTACGAGCACTACGAGGAATGGGCGCAGAGCGTCATAGATGCACGCAGCCGACACGAAACAGACGAACTGATTATTGGACCTTTGATTGACACGAGTCTCGGTGTCTCTTCGCGACGCGCGTATCTGCTTGAAACTGATCCAGCAACCGA
Organism: Acidobacteriota bacterium; assembly: GCA_046732935.1. GTDB lineage: Bacteria > Acidobacteriota > Blastocatellia > Pyrinomonadales > Pyrinomonadaceae > PSRF01. The sequence goes on from JBKPOC010000109.1 coordinate 2,275, forward strand.
ATTCCTGGGTCAATGGGATTTCAAAAGTTACATGGCGACGGCGGATGTTTGGCCGACTACGGACGTTGGTGACGAGTTTAGGCAGGAAGTAGTCAATCAGATTCCGGTAGTTTTCGTTGAAGGCGACTGGGACACTTCAACGCCGATAGAAAATACTCTCAGTGTTGCTCCCTTTTTTCGTAACGGCCACGTGTTGATTGTCGAGCACGGGCGACATGCTGCAATGAAGAAAATTGAGGACGCTGCTCCCGAGATATTCAAAGCTTTGCTTGAGTTTGTCAGAACCGGCGTCGCAGATAAAATTCCTAATCGGATTTCGCTTCCGGTCCCACTATTCGACCCACCAACGTACGCACCCCCACGAAGCGCCCAGGAGTGGCTTAGCCCGAAAAGTACCTTTACCGAGAGGATGTCTCACGCAAATGCGCAAAGCGCTGCCGCGTTTTTAAAGGGTTTTGTTTGCGCCTCCGCGCGAGAAATATTCTTCCACGGACGCGATTAGTAGTTTCGGGCAAAGCACCCAGAGTGAGTCAGGCGAATGACCAACTCACGATTTCACTCGATCCCTTCCGTTGGAGGTAGGTTTCGTACAAAACTTTAGGCGCTTTTCGACAATCTATGACAGCGCGGCCGGACACCACTCACCAATTGCGCACGAAAATCCAAATCCCGAGGGCAATACACAAGAGCGAACAGGCGGTCACGATCATTGTGCCGATTGCAGTAGGTTCGTGGAACAACATGATCGTGGTAGCGAAATAGAGGAATGGCAAGGCGAGGCCTGCGAGCACTATCTCGAGACCGGCCATTCGTCCGGCGGACCGCTGTCGTCTTACCCGTTCCGCTTCGCTCATCTGAATCACCGGCAGGCGAAAGACCTGCAGCACGGCGACATGCGGAAACCGGCGAGCAAGCCGCGACAGAACGATTACGATCGCAATTAGTCCCAGCAGAATCGCTTTGACGTTATCGGGAAGAAAAGCATCCATTGTCTGACTAGAACCGTGGGAGGCGACCCATCAACCAAAACAGGAGGATGACGAATCCGAGAACAGCCACGAAAGCCGCAATGGCGCCAATCAGGCGAAACCTTCGCATCGAGTTATGCTCTCCCGTGTTTGGATTGGCGCTTGGCATGTTGATAGCAGCTAACGATCACAGCCTGCGGACGGCGTACTGCGCCAGGCTCTTCATCTTCTGGATCCTCTCGGGTTGACTATGCGATCCTCCGACGCTGATGCGCAGGATCTTATTGCCTTTAAGCACATAGAGCGCACCAAATTTTGCGTTGCCGACGGAGTAGGCTTCCTCGCCTATCCCCTTCACGCGTTCGGGTGGCGCACCCTCGTCTTCTTCTTCCGCGGCCTTGGCTTTGTTGTCGCGTTCCCCCTCTCGTTCCTTATCGTGACTGCCCGTGGTCGAGAATCTCTGTTTCCAAAGCTCACGAATACTTTCAGCGCCAGTGTTTGAATTCTGCTGAGTGACCGTGAGGCTGACTGAGTTCACGAACTGGCTGGTAGCATAAAAACACTGACTAATAATGAAAGTGCCACCGGTTCGCGCGGTAAGCTTTGTGTCCTTCAGCGTATCACGTTGAATGTTTTGGATCTCGTCGGCGATGAGGAGCTTGCAAGCGTCGACTGTGCCTTTGTTTGAGGACGCGGCATTCGCATTCGAAGGTGAGGCGGCGTTGATATTCGTTACTGCCGGCGATGCTGAGTTCGAGGGCGCCGCCGGTGGTAATGTTTGCGTTTGAAATGACTGCTGTTTACAACCCGCTACTAACGAAGCGAGCAGGACAGCGAGCGTGTACAACAGTCGTAGTCGCCTAATCGGCATCATCAGACTATATTTTTATTGCGATACTAGCGTATTGAGCGACGTTGCGAGCTCAACCCGCTTGAGGCTGCGCGACGGGTTGAATGCGTTGCCATCGAGCCGAACAAAGCCTCGCTGTAAAGCGACGGCGACATAGCCTCGCCACGCGGCCGGTATCGACAAGCCGTCGGACACTGTCAATGGAAGCGAAGCCGACGCCGCTTGAGAGTCGAGGCCCGCGGATTTAACGAACGCGATCGCTGCCGCAAGTTTGGTGGCCCCATTGTAAGGATAGAAGTTCTTGCCGCGGATCGCATCGTAGAATAATGGACCAGACGGGAACGTCTGTGTGCTCTCCACCACGTCCCGCGAATATGTGTCGCGAACATCCGTGAACATCGCAACTGACGCCATATACTGCGGAACTAAGCCCGATCGGATCAGTGCCTCAGCAAGTTCGACGCGGGTGACGGCCGCGTCTGGACGGAATTTTCGGCCTTCCGGCAGCATCAGATTTTCAAGCAGGCTCTGCTCAACCTGTACGGCCTGGTCAGGCGAGAGGGTCGACTGATCGAGCAAGACCGGATACTCAACCTGCGTTGTCTCGACTGCGCCGAAGACTTGCTGGCTGGTCCCCGCATTACCTGAATGGAATGTCGCCGCGCGTAGCGTTTGGCTCACCGGATTGCGAAGCACTACCTTCTCATGACGTCCGGTGAAGCCAGGCAGGTTCAGATAGTTCGATTCACCGAGTAGTAAGTTCGACTGATCATAAACTCTCAGTCCAAAATCGTTTGTACTAAAGCCCCAATAAATATTGACGCCGACCTGAATTGTGTTCTCCGGAATCGTGACGTTCGCTGAGCTTGTTAGGTTCGGAACCACGGTTTGCTCAAACGTCTGCGATGTGCGCGTGATGAACCGGGTCGCATTGCGCGAGAGCGTTGATCGAAATCCGCCCATGTGGCGTTCCGGAAACGCGGCCTCGAGCACGGCGGCGTATGTGTTCAGCATGCCGGCGCCGACCTCGTGGAAAAAGTATCGAGGCATCGGCGTTGCGGTGCGGCTCAGGATGTCCTTGACGTCTGCCGGAGTCAGGTCCGGATTCACTTCGAGCATCAGTGCGATCGCTCCGGCAACTTGTGGGGCCGAGAATGATGTGCCTGTGGCCGTCGTGTAGTACGGCATTTCCGTTGCCGACAGACGCTGGACGTCTGCACCCGCGATCCCGGAGACTCCCGTAATACCCACCGCACTCCGAAGGCTGATGATGTTCGTTCCGGGAGCGACGAGCGACGGGTGCTGCAAAGCGTCGCCGAAATTGCCGCGTGACGAATAGGCCGCGAGACGGCCTCCCGGATCGGTCGCGCCGACGCCGATCACCCAGGGCGCTACCGCATACGGGTTCATTGTTCCGTTCCCGGAACCGCTGTTGCCGGCTGAGAAGACAACGTTAATGCCGGCGTACGTCAGAAGCCTGGTCGCAACGTTTACCGGATCGTTGAGATCGAATACCGTGTTCGCCGAGAAACTGCAGTTCACTACCCGCACGTTGTACTGGACTCTCTTCTCGAGCAGATAATCGAATCCGGAAAGGACGTACATCAGGTTTAGATCGCCGGCACTAAGCCCGATAAGCCGTGCGCCAGGAGCAACACCGGCATACCGTCCTGACGAACTCGCTCCGCTTGCGGCGATCACGCCGCCGACGAAAGTTCCGTGGCCGCTTGCGAGATCTGTGTTCACAAGATTCTCGACGGGAGCGGGATAAACGAACGAGCCGGGCACGCTTTGCGTGTCAGCCAATCGCACGTTCTGAACTACTTTGCCTGCAAGATCGGCGTGTTGGCTGTTGATGCCCGTGTCGAGAACGGCGACGGTCACGTTGCGGCCGCTCACCGGCATCGCGCCGTTCTTTTGACGAAGGTCATTGTCTGGCGCAACACGCTGTAGGCCGGTGGGGTCGAAGTAGGGATCGGAGTTGAACGTGAGCGTGCGGTTACCGTAGAGCGAGCGGACTCTCGGGAGCTGTGAAACCGCGAGGAGCTGCGCTTTTGTTGCGGTGACGTAAATCATCGGCAGCATACGCAAACGCGTTCCGCCCGTGATGCCGAGTTGCTGAAGCTGCGCGATATCAGCGTCGGTTACCGACGAGTGATAAACGATCACCGCATTGATGTTGCTGTCGTTGGTCGCGTTATTCAGAGCAACGGCAAGCACAGGATCGACACTTTGAAGTCCCGAACTGTCATTGGCTCCGAGGAGCGCGTCTGCACCGGTGAGCGTAATACCCGTTGGACCAGTGATCGTAATACCGTCCGCACCGGTGAGCGTGATGCCGTCGGCCCCAGTCAGCGTGATGCCGGTTGGATTTATCTTGTCGAAAACGACGCCGGTCGGTCCAAAGCCCGTGGCCGAATCTGCACCAGTGAGAGTGATGCCGTCTGCACCGGTGAGTGTTATGCCGTCCGCGCCTGTTAACGTGATGCCGTCCGCGCCGGTAAGTGTAATACCGCTCAGGCCGACCCGCGTGGCGCCGTCGGCTCCAGTCAACGTGATGCCGTCCGCTCCTGTGAGCGTGATGCCGTCAGCCCCGGTTAAGGTTATTCCATTCGGTTGGCGAATGATGATCGAGTCGGCTTTGTATTGCTGACCATCGGCACCGGTGAGCGTGATGCCGTCGGCCCCAGTCAGCGTGATGCCATCAGCTCCGGTGAGAGTGATGCCGTCGGCTCCCGTCAATGTAATCCCGTTTGGGCCCGTGTAAGTGGTCCCATTGGCGCCTGTTGACGTAATGCCGTCCGCTCCGGTCAGCGTGATACCGTTCGCGTCCGCGAGTGTGATGCCGTTCGCACTGTAATTGAAGATCCCGTCGGCTCCGGTGAGCGTAATGCCGTTGATCCCAACATAGTTGATGCCGTCGGCCCCAGTCAGCGTGATGCCGTTTGACTTGACGACAGATAAGCCGGCCCACGCGGGTTGGGCTGTCAGGAATAAGATTAATAGGAGTGCCAGGAATCTGTTCATCTGATTTGGTCGGGATCCGCGCTTCCGCGCGCAATTCAGACTGATATCGGAGCCAAGGTCGAGCGTATTATATGCGTCCAGCGTTGGAATGCAGTTATACAATCTTTGCCTTTGTATTGCGTCGAAGGGCTGCAGTTCTCGGGTTACTGGGAGGATGTTATCGCGGATCGGTTGAGAAAAACTTGAGTGGCGTTCAAGTTTTTCTCAAGGAGGCTACTGTATTCTCCGCTCGATGACTATGAGCTTCCTCCTTCAAGACCATTTCGATGCGACGGAAAGATATTCGCCGGGGAACCAGACCACCGCAGCGACGTCAAGGAAAGGCGAACGCGACAGCGTTCATATATTAAAGGAGAAGCTTGAAATTCCGGCCTGTGAGGGGCTAATCGAACGCCCACGCCTCATTGAAAACCTGGACAGATCGCTTAACCGTTTCGCCGCGACGCTGGTTTCCGGTCGTGCCGGGACCGGCAAAACGTCGATCGCCGCGGCATATGCGCGAACACGAAAGAGTACCGCGTGGCTTACGGTGGAATCGTCAGACGTCGATTGGAAGGTTTTCGCAAGTTACCTCGCGGCGAGCGTGCATCGAGTGGCCGAAAGCAAAAAAGCTGTCGGCGACTCGCTGCACGCCGTTACCAATTCTTCGCCCGCCGCGATGGCGATATTTCTCTACGTCATAGCTTCCGTGTTGGAAACCGACAAAAAGGATGACCGACCATTGCTTGTCCTTGACGGCATACACCATCTGTTCGACGCCGAATGGTTTGGTGAGTTCTTCACCATTCTTCAGCTGTCGCTTTCCGAGATTGCGGATTTGCTGCTTCTGTGCCGGAGTAAGCCACCGAATCCGTTGTGGCGTTTGCGTTCGAAACAGCAGCTTGACGTTATCGATGAGAAAACGCTTGCGTTTGACCGAAATGAAACGATATTGCTTCTCAAGCAGGTCGGGCGTTCGCAAACCGAAGCCGCGCGCATTCACGCGGAAACGTTCGGGCGAGTTTCGAAACTCTTGCCATTCATCAGTACCGGCAAACCATCTAAGACTCGGCTATAACGCTCTTCGATTTGCATCCGGGCGAGGTGGCATAATACAGCCTTCCCGACGGGCCTCGTCGAAGCGATGCAAGACAGAAACTTTTTTCTCCGGACAAAACTGCTTCCTCCGCGCGCTGTTAGCGAGTTACTTCAGCGCCCGCGGCTCACCAAGAAGCTGCAAGCGAACCTCGGCTCTCCCATAACAATGGTTGCGGCGGACGCCGGATCCGGCAAAACCACTCTGATCGCTGACTTTGTTCGCAGCCAGATAAGGCCTACGGTTTGGTACCAGCTCGACCACACTGACGCAGACCCGGTCGTGTTTCTCGGTTATGTAGCGCAGGGCATCAAGAATCTCTATCCGGCATTCGGAAAAGCTATCTTTCCATACTTGAGCGAAGCTAACCAGGAGGTGCTTCGCTTTCCTGAACGATCGGCCGACCTGCTGATAAACGAGATTCTTCAGTCGGTCGAGCAGCCATTTATTCTTGTTCTGGATGACTATCACCATATCGGGCGGGATACCATCGTTCACAAGCTCGTCGATCGGCTTCTGCAATATTCGTCGGACCTTGTCCATCTGATCATAACAACCCGCGATCTTCCGCCGCTCGCGACCATGCGGCGAAAAACGCAGTCGGCTGCGTTGGTGATCACGCGCGACGATCTGCTCTTCACCGACGAGGAAGTCAAAGAGTTGTTCAAACAAACGCTCAACGTCGAGCTGAAAGATGAAGAGATAGCCGAGTATCGCGGGCGAACCCAGGGCTGGATAACTGCACTTCAGCTCGTACGTCAAGTTGCCGAACAGGAGATGCATTCGGCAAACAGGCCGGCGGTGTTGGACCTGCACGAAATTCTGCGGCAATCGGAACGCGACATCTTCGATTATTTCGCCGAAGAGGTTTTTTCGCGTGAGTCAGGGGAAACGCAGAGACTGCTGATGAATCTTTCCCTGCTCGAATCGCTGCAGCTCGATCTCTGCAGTGCGTTATTTCCGGAGCTGCACTGCTCGGCAGCACTTCCTGAACTCGCGCAGAAGAACGTTTTTCTTACCGTTGCCGGCGATCGTCAAACCGGGGAGGAATATAGATTCCATCCTCTTTTTCGCGAGTTTCTGGTCCGGCGGCTGCGAGCCGATATCGGTCACGCACGGGTCGCGGAAGAACGGAACCGGATCGCCGATCATTTTCTCAAAAATCGAAAGTGGGAGATGGCCCTGCCATACCTGCTTGGCGCGCGAAACTTCGATCGCGCAGCGTCGGTGATCGCAGAGACGGGGAACGAGTGGATCGCCGCCGGTGCGTTCACTTCACTTGGCTTGTTTGCCGAGCAGATACTCGATCAAGCGCTCGAGGCACATCCTCGCTCGCTACTGCACAAAGCTGAGGTCGCAAGGCTTCACGGTGAGATTGAAAAATCGTCCAAACTTCTGAACCGCGCCGTCGAACTGCTAAATAAAGCCGGGGATTCGGCCGGGGAAGGCGAAGCTCTCCACTCTCTTGCCAGTCTCGCGCGTCGCCGCGGTCGATACGTCGAGGCGTTCTCACTGATCGAGCGTGCCGAAACTCTCGTCTCGCACACTTCGGAAACATTCATGAAGTGCGCCAACACACGCGGCTTGTGCCTCATCATGCAAGGCAAATGGAGCGAGGCGGAACAGCAGTTCAGGATCGCCCGCGAACTCGCGGAAAGACTCGGAAACGACCAATACGTTCGCCTCGTGACGCACAATCTTGCGCTGGCGCCGGGTTTCCGTGGAGATTTTGGCGAGGCTTTGCGGTGGTTCAGACACATTTTTCGCGAGGGCCAGCCCGACAAACAACTGCCGCAGGAAGCGATCGGTCACTTGAACATGGCGCGCCTGCATCTTTATCGCGGAGAATTCGAGGATACAGAGAAACACCTTGGCCGCTCTCTGGAGCTGTGCCAGCTCTATAACCTTCGGTTTTTGCGCGGCGAAATCTTCGAAGCGTACGCGAACTTTCATAGAGAGAGGGGCGACTTCGTTCACGCTGAGGAATTCTACGAGCGCGCCGCGAACGCATATGATGAGGCCGAGATCGACATTACGTCGAAGGAGTTGAACGAAGAACGCGCGGCTTTCTTTCGCTTGCGTGGTGAACTGCCGAAGGCCCGCGTCTTACTGGACGTCTTGATCACTGCACGTGAACTACAGGGAAACGAACACGGAGTCCGCACCGCGCGTCTGCGTCTCTATCAACTCGATTTTGCGGAAGGCAAACTTGAAGGCCTTGACGTGCATCTCCGTGAACTGCTCGATTATTTCAACCACCATAATCACTACTACGACGAAGCACTGACAGCGATGCTCCTTGCCGAGACGTACTTCGCTCAGGGAAACACGAATGCCATGATCGAGTCCGTACGGCGGGGTCTGGATCTTTCGAATCGGTTCGATTACGAGTACTGGCTGCGGCGCGAGATCCGGCGAAATCCGGCGATATTCGGACACGACGATATCGCGGATCGGCTGCCCGTAGATCTACGAGAGGAACTGAAGGCGGAAGTGCGGCCGGCGCGCATCCAATCTCAGTTAGAACCGCCTGTCCCGATCACCGATTTGACGATACGGGTGCTTGGCCCAGTGGAGATCTTCCGCGATCCTTCGGTTCAGTTTGCCGCCGACGCCTGGACCACGCGGCGGGCCCGAGACATTTTCTGTTACATAGCAACCAGCAAAAATCGACGCGTGCTGAAGGAGGTGCTGATCGAGGCATTCTGGCGCGATGAGGACCTTGAAACGGTGGAGAAGAATTTTCATCCGACGATCTCGCATATCCGAAAAGCGCTCAACAGCCGTCAACCCTTCAAGCAGAACTTTCTTATCTTTCGCGATGGCGCATATCAGCTCAACCCCGACCTTTCATATGCGGTCGACGCAGAAGAATTCGAGCGCTGCATCGTCGAAGCGGAAAAAGCAAAACGCGAGCAAGACGCGGCGCGTCAACGTGCGAGTCTCGAATCCGCTCACAAGCTCTACCGGGGAGAATTCATGTGCGGCGTTTATGAGGATTGGGCCGAGGAAAGACGCCTGTTCTACTCAGAGCAGTTTGCGCGTGTGATTGCCGCGCTCGCCAAACTTTGCCTGTCCGAAAAACGCTGGGCCGATGCTTTGAGGTACGCGGCCGAAGCCCTGGCAGGCGATCCGTTTCGCGAGGACATGCACCGGCTGACGATGAGAGCGTTCGCCGCGCAAGGCAAGCCCGCCTCCATTAAGAAGCACTTCGAAAGAATGAATAAAAAACTCCACACCGAACTCGGCATCGAGCCGGCCGAAGAAACGAAGCGCTTATTTGCAGAACTTGTAAGATGAAGGCGGGCAGCGAAATCGTATTGAGAATTCGAAGTAACTCTCTGCGGCTCTCTGCGTACCTCTGCGATCTCTGCGTTTATATTTTCGCAGCTTAATTTAATGCAGAGATCGCAAGGTACGCAGAGAGCCGCAGAGGTGAACTTATTGCTTGATGAAAAGCTCCTGCGCATTCCACATCGAGTAAGGAAACATCGGGCTCGGCGCAAAGTTTCCGACGCGGGAGTTCGCCGCCGAAACAACGTGGCGCGTAACGATCGGGATGACAGGCGACGCATCAGCCACGATTCGCTGGATCTCGTAGAACTTCGACTTCCGTTTTGCGGGATCGGACTCACTGGCCTGCTCGGCGAAAAGTTGATCGACCTTTGCTTCCCATTCGGTCGCCGGCGACTTTTGATTCGGCCGCCATTGATGCGCATCGCCGCTGCTCAGCAGCAGGTTGGCGTAGGTTGATGGCTCAAGGTCCGTAACGGAGAGACCAAGGAGTATTGCATCGTATTCATAAGACTTCGTCCAGGCGTTCGTGATAGCGGCGAACTCGATCGGCACGACCTGCATTTTTATGCCGACCCTGGCAAGGTCTTCCTGAATCACCGCGGCCATCAGCTTGCGCGGTTCGTTCTCAGCAGGGACCAGTAGCGAGAACTCGACGCGATTGCCTTGCGCGTCAACCAGTTCCGGAGCAGCAGCGGTTCCGCGCTTCGTGAAACCAGCTTCTTTCAGCAGCGAAGCTGCTTGAACAAGATCGTACGCGATCTTCGGTAGATCCGGATTGGCCCAGATTCGGTTCGCCGGTGATACAAGGCCATAAAGCGGAGTTGCCAAACCCTGTAGAGTTGATTTGGCGATCGAGTCCCGGTCAACCGCCATTGAAACTGCTTTTCTAAACCGCGAATCCGAGAACCATGCGAGCTTCACCTGATTCAGCGGGGTGCCGTCCGGCCTCGCTGGATTCAGGTTGAACCAAATGTAGTCGACTCCAAGACTCGCGCCGGCATCGAAGGCTCTTACTGCTCCGCCGGCGTTCAGGAGCGAAGCGTAGTCCGTCGGGCGTATACGATCCACGATATCTATTGTGGCCTGATCCAAGCCGATACGTGCCTGATTTGCGTCGGGTACTACCTTCAGCGTCAGTTCATCGAGATACGGGAGTTGCGTTCCCTGTGCGTCACGCTTCCAATAATAAGGATTGCGTTTGAGGACGATCTGTTCGGCCGCCGCTGCCGACGCTACCATGAACGGACCACTCGAGACCACGGATGCCGGCGGCGCCGTTATCTTCCATGCCTCGGAAAGCCGACCTGCTTTTTGATCGGCTTCAAGAGCATTTCTGGGCAGCACGCCAATGTTATAGAGATAATTGTCAGGGGCCGGTATCGTTTCCGGAAAGAGAAACTGAAGATTTCGGTCATCGATCACCTTTACAGATATAGGCTTGCCGTTGACAAGGAGCGCGTCGCGGAACACTTCTGCCTTGTTCCGCTCATCGTAAGCGGCCTCCAGTGTGAACGCCACGTCACTACTTGTCAGCGGTCGCCCGTCCGAAAACATCAGGCCTTCTCGAAGCCTGATGTCAACCAGGCGGTGATCTAGACTCATGGCCCACGCTTCCGCGATGCCGGGCACGTAAGTTTGCGTAGAATGATCGAACTCCACGAGCCGGCTGTTGAGCAGGAAGAACGCAGTTAAGACCGACACCTCGTCGTTTGCGAGAAGATAGTTGAATGTTTTGGGCGGAGAAGATACACGATAAACCAACTTCCCGCCCCGTGTGCCGATTCTTCGTTGTTCGGGTTTGGCGGTGCCTGTCGAAGTGTTTGATGCGGGCAGTTGCCTACACGAAAACAGAACGGGAAGCAGAAGAAAAACAGCGAGTCGAACGTATGTGAACGGCCGCATGATGCTATTCTCCGGCGGAAAGATAGGGAAGCAGAAATCCGAAGGAGTAAACTGTTGAGAGTGTAAGAATTTTTGGTTTGCAGATCAAAGAACAGTGAGGAACAGTCGTGGACCACACGGCGCGTTCTCACAACAGGCGAGAATGATCAAGTTGCTGCTGAGAAAATGTCTGCAAGGACTCATGATGATACTAATCGTTTCGGCAGTGACATTCGCGCTACTCAGTTTTGCGGGAGGCGACGCCCTTACGCAGTTGCGAGATAACCCGCAAATTTCAACGGAGACGATCGAACGTCTTCGCAGCGTCTACGGGTTCGATCAACCGCTTCCTGTACGTTACTTTCGTTGGCTCTCCGGCGCTGTCACCGGGGACTTAGGTGAATCCACATACTTTCGTGTACCGGTCAGCAGCCTCGTATGGCGGCGTTCGATAAGTACCTTTCTGCTCGGGACCGCCGCCTTCGCAATCGCACTCACGTTTGCCGTGCCGCTAAGCCTTCTTGGTGTGCGATATAATTCAACGACGATTGCTGCATTCATCGACTTGTTAATCCTTGCGACAGCCTCGACGCCAAGGATCGTCCTCGCGCTCATCGCGCTCGCAATATCCGTCCGATTAACTGCCTCCGCCATGGACTGGTCTTCGGCGTTTATGTTCTGGCTAGCGGCATTGGCGTTGTCGGCACCGCTGATTTCGGCTTTTCTGGCGCAGCTTTACGGCGAATTACAGCGGACGATGCAGCAGGATTTCATCAAGCTTGCACGAGCGAAAGGTTTAAGTGAGGGTGCCGTGATCTTTCGCCACGCAGTCAGGCCCGCACTCAATCCAGTTCTGACGATTGCCGGTCTCTCGCTTGGCGGTGTGCTGGGAGGCTCCGTGATCGTCGAATCCGTGCTCGGACGCCAGGGACTAGGAATATTGATGGTTTCAGCCGTGCGCGGGCGTGACCTGCCCCTGGTAATGGGAATCGTCCTATTTACCAGTACCGCAGTTTGGCTCGGAAACGCCCTCGCCGAATTGCTACAGGCGGTCAACGATAAACGAATTCGGGATCTCAGCTTTTGAACGAATATTTATCAAGAGATCGTTTCACCAGGCGGCGAACCGATCGCGTTGCCGTTTTAGGTTGGCTTGTTATCGGACTGTTCGCGTTGTTCGCTGTCTTCGCCGGCTTTCTCGCACCGTACGATTATGCCGCTCAGTCACGAGCTGAACCATCCGCGCCGGCGACGAAGATCCACTTTAGCGGTCTGAGGCCAATCATTCATCCACGGCGCGTCGAAGATCCGCTTCGCCGCACGTACACGGAAGACACATCAGTCGCCATTCCGATCGGATTCTTGGTCCGCGGTTACTCATATAAGTTCCTCGGCGTCACAGAAACCGACGTACATCTGTTCGGGGTTAAAAACACTTCGGGCATCCCTGCCACGATCAACCTTTTAGGAACTGACCCATTGGGCCGCGACCGCTTCTCGCGCTTGCTCTACGCAGTACGGTTCTCGCTCATCGTTGCGGTGTGCGGTGTTCTCGTCGCTTGCCTCGTGGGGATTTTAATAGGAGGCGTGAGCGGTTATGCGGGAAGGCTCGTGGACACACTTCTGATGGGCGCGACTGACGCCATGCTTGCCCTGCCGACACTGATCCTGATACTCGGCGTGCGTGCGGCTTTTCCGCTGGAACTGCCAACGACGCGCGCGGCTTTGCTTCTGGTACTTATCTTCGCCCTGACCGGCTGGGCTGAAATGGCCCGGCTGACACGCGGACTCGTGCTGTCATTCCGAAAACGCGAGTTCGTTGTCGCGGCAGTCGCTTTGGGCGTAAGCCAAACGAGAGTTTTGGTTCGCCACATCCTCCCAAATGTTTGGCCGTCGCTGCGAACGCGGGCGCTTCTGCTGCTGCCAACGTTCCTGCTTGCTGAGGTTGCTCTGTCATACCTCGGCGTCGGGCTGCAGGAACCCGAACCGAGTCTTGGGAATATGCTCACTGCCGCAAGCGATCTCGATCAGCTTCGCTCGCAACCCTTTAGCGTACTCTCGCCGGCACTCGCCGTGTTGTTGTTCACAGTCGGGGTACGATTGATCGGCAGAAGCGAGCGCACGTAACTACCTCCACGTAACTACCTCAACGTTTCGCCTGGCGGCTGAGTACCTCTGCGTTTCTGCGTTTTACGGCTATTTCAACGCAGAGATCGCGGAGGTACGCAGAGAACCGCAAAAAAACTCAAGAAAACTCCAAGTAACACTACTTGTTCGCCTCAAGTTTTTCTCAACCCACCCTTCATATCTTGTAACTGTTCGAATCCGTTTAGCTGAGTCTGTTGAGGAGAGAAGAAATGCGCTCATCCCGCTTTTATTCAAGCCTGTTTAATTCGCGAACTGCGATTGTCCTAATCGCCACGATTGCACTGTGTGTTGCTGCCTTCGTCGGTACTCGTCTCAGTGCCGCAGCCACGCCGACGTCCGGCACGATTTCTGAAGCGAATCCCGTGCTGACCTACGACGCGGGACCGTTCAACATTCCGAACCAGTCGCCGCTTGGACTAGGGCAACTCGACCAGGGGCCTCGCTGCAGCGCACAGTTTCCGTGTGACAACTTTGCCTTGACCGTGTCGCTTCCTGCCGGTTATACGGCTCTGCATCCGAACGCATCAATAAAAGTAACGCTGTTCTGGACGGATCTCGGTTCGGGTCAGTCTGACTATGATCTCTACATCTTTCGCGGCACTGTTGGCGATCTTAATGGTGGCCGGCAGGCAGACTATCAGGCAGCCAGTGGGGCGAATCCGGAAGTTGCCAGCGTCACGCCCTTGCAAGATGGTTCGAACACTTACTCGCTGAAGATAGTTCCGTACATACCTACTCAAGAAGTTGTTCACGTTCGGATGGAATTACTATCAGGCACCGGAGCCGGCGGCGGCTTCCCGGGTTTTGGTGGCGCCGATCCGACGGTGCCGAATGCGCCGCGTTATCAGATCTACGTGCCTCCAGCTAACTCGACCGCAGAAGTAAATAATGGCGAATTCAACATCGGCTTCAATCCCAAGACCGGTCGCATCATGACGATGAATAGTGGGCCGATCTGGAGATTGACGCCGGGCGAGAAGCTGACACCGGCCGGCCCTGAGTGTTGCGAAGCTCTTTGGGAAGACGTTTCGAATTTAACGACTCTTGTCGGCGTCGATCCAATCCTCTGGACGGATCAAAAAACCGGACGCACATTCGCTTCGAATTCAACAGCCGGCACTAACGTCATCTATGGCTACACGGATAACGATGGCGACCTCTGGAACCCGTTGAGTGTCTCAGGCCCGAACGCCAGCACTGATCATGAAACCATTGGTTCCGGTCCGTTACCACCTTCGCTGAGCATCCTCTCTAATCCGGTTAACCAGGGACAGGCGCTTTACTACTGTGCTCAAACCTGGCCGGTGGGGGCCGCAGCGTGTCAGATGAGCAATACCCTTGGCACTAGCTATGGGCCAAGTGTGCCTGTTTACGACGGACAGACAACGCAATGCAGCGGCATTCATGGCCACATAAAGGTTGCGCCGGATGGGACAGCCTATCTGCCAGTCCGCGACTGTAGCGGCAAGGCAGGTTTGATGGTGAGTGTTGACGGTGGCCTGAGTTGGACCGAGCGAATTATTCCGAACAGCAAAACACAGACACACGGAAGCGATCCGTCCGTTGCGATTGGCGCTGATGGAACTTTGTATTTCTCTTATGTCGCCGATCAAACCAGCACCCCGCAGGATCCAGCCGAAGGTCACATTCATGTGCAGGTAAGCAGTGATCGAGGAGCAACGTGGTCAAAAGACACGGATCTGGGAGCAAGTCACGGTGTTAAGAATGCTGTATTTCCGGAGGGTGTCGCCGGCGATAGCGACCGTGCTGCCGTCGGTTTCCTTGGGACCGATCGCCCAGGCGACTTCGAGGGCGCATCCTTCCCAGGTATTTGGTATCTATTCATTGCGACTACTTACAATCGAGGCGACACGTGGACAATCGTGAATGCCACGCCGAACGATCCGGTGCAGGGCGCCGGCGGTATCTGGCTTGGCGGCGGCAGTAATACGAACAGAAATCTGCTCGACTTTAACGAAGTTACTGTCGATGACAGAGGCCGAGTTATCTTCGGTTATA
>JBKPOC010000110.1:0-70032 GCA_046732935.1 Acidobacteriota bacterium
TTGAGCTGGGGTGTGCGCGGTGATTTTTTAAGCCACCCCGCCCAGAAGGAGTAGCTAATCACCGCGCACATCATCGACATCAGACCACGTAAAACCAAGCTCCTCCCAAAGCCTGGTTTATCGACCGAACCGTGTAAGCAACGCCGCCGCTCGGCGTCACGTCTGCGCTCCCGCGCCGTAAAGCTCCACGGATTTAGGACGAGTGCCTGTTGCCGACATGAGGACCTTGAGAAACCTATACTTTCAAACCAGCGAGCCCATCGAGTTTCGAGGCCATTCGGGCTATTTTCGCGTCGAACCTGCCGCTGGCCGACCGATAACTTATTCTAGCTTGGGGACATTACACTACTTGCAGGAAAGTTTGCAACAGGAAAATGGCGTTCTCGTCCAATCCCCTCGCCAGCCCCCGCCCCGGCTGGCAACAGGACTCTTTGATACTCGCATCTGAGGACTCGTAAGTTTTGACGACGGCAAGGCCGCCCCAAACCCACACGTTCAGGAAGAAAATGAAGAAAGAACTATTCGGAATACGCTTGTTCAAGATCACGTTGGTCCTAGTCGCTTTGATGGCCGCTATCGGTTCGATGGCCCTAAACACGCCGGCCCAAACTCAGGCCGCCGCGCCGGCCAATTCAGTAGACGCAGATCGAATCATCCGGGCATTCACTAGTAAAGAAACTCAATTCCGCCGCGCACTCAATAACTACTCATTCAAACGCGATGCACTCATTCAAAGTATCGGTATGGGCGGGCAAGTCGTTGGCGAGTACCATCGCGTCTCGACGTTCACTTTTGACGATCAGGGGAATCGCTACGAGAAGATCAGTTACTTCCCGATGTCGACCATGTCTGACGTGGTAACGCCTGAGGACCTCGAGGACCTCGGCGGTATCAATCCCTTCGCGCTCGAGCCTTCGAAGATTGCACAGTACGATATTAAGTACGTCGGCAAAGACAAGATCGATGAGTTGGATCTTTACGTCTTCGACATCACGCCGAAGGTGATACCAGATCCAAAAAAGACAAAAGAGCGTCTCTTCGTGGGCCGGGTGTGGGTTGACGATCGCGACTTGCTGATCGTGAAAACGCGCGGAAAGGGCGTGCCCGAGACCAAAATCAACAAGTTCCCTGTGGTCGAAACCTATCGCGAGCAGATCGACGGTCGTTACTGGTTTCCGACTTACTCGTACGCCGACGAGGAGTTGATCTTCGATGCCGGCAACTCGCTGCACATTCGGATGCAGGTTCGCTACACCGACTTTGTGCCGGCCCGGGCCACGTTGAAGGTCACTGAAGTCGGCGAGGATGAAGGCGGCGCGCCATCGTCTGACAGCGTGAAACCGATCGAGGGTGGCGTCTTGAATTCGAAAGCGCTGTCGCTGCCCAAACCGGTGCTTTCAGAAGAAGGTAAGAGACTGAAGGAGTCGGGCAAGATCACGGTTCGCGTGGTCATCGACGAGAATGGAAAGGTTATCTCGGCGAAGGCGATGAATGGGCCAGCGGTGTTACGCGAAGCTGCGGAAGCAGCGGCTCGCCAGGCGACGTTCGCGCCGACAACTCAGGACGGCATCACCGTCAAGGTTACGGGCGACCTGGTCTACACGTTTACGAACTAAGCTCTTTTGCGATCGATTGCCGGACCTCGGAGATCAATTCATTGATTGCTTCATCCGTGGTCCGATCGATCGTTTCGACGGGCGGCATGATCACCATCTCGATCGTTCCGGATCGGGCCTCACTAGTTCCCTTTCCCATCAACACATCTGAATTCTTGAGCGCCACGGGAACGACCGGAACGCCGGCCTGGCGCGCCATGTAGAACGCCCCTTTCTTGAACGGCAGCAACTCACCCGGCTTCGCGCGCGTGCCTTCGACAAACACGCCGAACGACACGCCTGACTTGATGCGTTGCGCGGCGGCTTCCGTCGTGCGGATCGCGCTCTCGCGGTTCGTGCGATCGATGGCCATCACGTTTACGAAACCCATGCCGACGCCGAGCACCGGCACTTTCAGCAACTCTTTCTTGGCGAGCAGTCCGATGCGGCGACGCGTGTAGATGAACAGCGTGGCTGTGTCGAGGTATGAGCGGTGATTCGAGACGAAGACGTACGTCTGCTTCGGATCCAGCAGCTCGAGTCCTTTCACTCTCACTCGCACGCCGCTGAAGCGCAACCACTGGCTCGCGCCGAATAGCGCGACCGGATAAACGAGGTCGTGCTTGTTCACGAGCCACGCGACGATCAGGATCGGCGGCCCAAGCGTGCCGAGCAACGCGCCTGCGAGAAACAACGACCACCAGTAGTGCAGCCGGCGCATAAAACTACGCGTAGGTGTTGTGCTAGACTCGTCGGCCATGATTAGCCGTCGATCATTCGCCGCATTCGTCGTCTGCCTGACAGCCATACTCTCATTCGTAGCCTGCTCAAATGCGGCGTTCGCGCAAAGAACTTCATCGGTTGTTCCTACTCCGAAGTCGGTTCTCGGGTTCACGCCAGGAGACGATCGCACGATCGCGGATTGGTCGCAGATCAGCGACTACTTCCATCGCCTCGATCGCGCTTCGGATCGCGTGACCGTCGAAACCCTGGGCCAATCGACTCTCAAGCGGCCTCTGATCGTAGCTTTCATCAGTGCGCGAGAGAATATACTGGCGCTCGAAAAATACAAAGAGATCCAGCAGCAACTCGCCGATCCGCGCAAAGTCACGCAAAACGCTCAACGCGATCGGCTCTTCGCCAACGGCAAGGTCGTCGTGGCTATCTCCTGCTCGATCCATTCGACCGAGATCGTCGCGTCGCAGATGTCGATGCAGCTTGCCTACGAACTTGCCACAGCCCAGGACGACGAGACGCGCGAGATACTGCAAAACACGATACTGCTGCTGATTCCGTCTCCGAATCCCGACGGCGTCGACATCGTCGCGAACTGGTATCGCAAGACGCTCGGTACACCGTTCGAAGGACGCGAACCTCCGGAGCTGTATCACCATTACGCCGGGCACGACGATAACCGCGACTGGTTCATGCTCAATCTCAAAGAGACGCAACTGATCACGCGTCTGTTCTGGCACGAGTGGTTCCCGCAGATCGTCTACGACGTGCATCAGCAAGGCTCGAACGGATCGCGCTTCTTCATTCCGCCGTTTTACGATCCGGCGAACCCGAACATCGCGCCGTTGCTGCTGCGGCAGGTCGGATTGATCGGACACAAAGTTGCTGCTGACCTTCAGGCCGCGGGGTATCGCGGCGTGTTGACTAACGCGCTTTACGACACGTGGTGGCACGGCGGGTTCCGCACCGCGCCTTACTTCCACAACTCGATCGGCATTCTTTCCGAAGCCGCAAGCGCGCGGCTTATGACGCCGAGCACCGTCAATCGCGATCAGCTTGCGAGATCGTCGACGCGCGGCATGCGCAACGCTACGGAAGCGACTACAAACTTTCCCGATCCCTGGCCGCCCGGCACGTGGCGCCCGCACGACATCATGGACATGGAATTAATCGCCTCTCGTGGCATCTTGTCGATGGCGGCTAAATTCCGCGCCAGTTACTTGCGCAACTTCTACGAGCTCGGACGAAAGGCAGTCGAAACGCCCATCGCGCGCGACGAACCGCTCGCGTACCTGATTCCAGCGGGACAGGGACGCGAGGAAACAGTCGCGAAGATGATCGACAGCCTCGTCGGACAGGGCGTCGAAGTCTATCGTATGGACCAGGAACTGCACCTGACTTATGGTCCACAAGTTCTGCAAAGGACAAACGCGGCGACCGAGAAGCTCGGCACGTATCGCACCGCGATCACGACGACGCCGATGCAGGAAGTCCCGCTCGGCAGTTACATCGTTTTTCTCAACCAGCCGCAACGAACAAACGTACTCGCTTTGTTTGCGCCGCAGATCTATCCGAATCGTCTGACCGCGCAAGGAGAAGCCGAGCGTCCTTACGACGTCGCCGGCTGGACGCTGCCGCTGCAAATGGGCGTCGACGCGCCTGCGGTGACGGCCATCCGCGAACGTCCCGCCGAAAGAAAGTTGACGCTGGTAAAAGACGGAAACCAGGTGCGCGCCGATCTCGCGCTGGCGCCGAGAAAAGGCGACGAGTCGCCGATCAAGAACCCTGTCCGACATCCGGTCCGCACCGGCATCTACAGACCATGGTCGAGCAACATGGATGAAGGTTGGACGAGATACATCTTCGACACCTTCAACGTCCCGTACTCATCAGTGCGCGATGCGGACATCAAACAAGGCGGCCTGAATTCAAAGTTCGACGTCCTGATCCTGACTTCGCAACGGAGCACTGAGATCATCAGCGGCAATGCTGAGGCCTCGGCGCCCGCGGAGTTTGCCGGCGGCATTACGCAGGCTGGTGTGAATAACCTGCGGGAGTTTGTGAACCAGGGCGGGGTGCTGGTCTGTTTTGACGCCGCGTGCGAACTTGCGATCAAGCAGTTCAACTTGCCGTTGACGAACGTGCTCGAGGGTGTGCGGTCGTCGGAGTTTTACTGTCCCGGGTCGATCCTGGCGCTCGACGTCGACAACAAACATCCGTTCGCCGCCACGCTGCCGGCGTCAATGCCTGCCTATTTCATCAACAGTTCAGCGTTTGCGGCGGCTGACGGCGCGAACGTCCGCGTCATCGCCCGGTACGCGAAGGAGAACCTGCTGCGGTCTGGCTGGCTGCTCGGCGAGGACAAGCTGAGGGGCCAAATCGCGCTTGCGGAGGTCGGTTTGGGGAAGGGCCGCGTCGTACTTTTCGGCTTCCGGCCGCAGCATCGCGGGCAGGCTTGGGCGACGCTTCCTTTCATCTGGAACGTGCTATCGAGTGCCGCCTCGAATGCATCTGAGTGATCTTGGTCTTTGGCCTTCGGTCTTTGTCTATAAAGAAAGACCTAAGACCAAAGTCCAAAGACCCTGCGGGTCTGGTGTTTCGTTCCCTTGCCGTGACAAGGTGAGGGGAGTATTCTTGCGCATGACAAACGGTTTTTCTCGCCCCTGATTTATTAATCAAAAACCGAACAATCTAACTGTGCCCCGGAAGGCATCAGAATGAGGCTCGACACGTTCGAGTACTTACTGGGAGCTCACTATGAAAAGGTTCTCTGTTTTCCTGCTGCTCCTCTCCCTGCTTTCGACGCTCACCACTATCGGTCTGGGCCAGGGACGGCCCAGGCGCGTCGGTGACCAGGCGAACGTTCCGCAATCTGGTTCGAGCACGTCGCCGAGTTCGTCCAGTTCGCCGGAGACTGATCCTGCTTCGCGGCCAACGAAGCCACCCGTATTGAGCGGCGCGAACTATCCGAACAATCGCAAACCCGAACCGCAAGCACAGGAGACACCAACCGGCCCTGAAGAAGTCGACGCGGGTGACATCATTCGCGTCAACACGACCCTCGTAACCGTCCCCGTGAGCGTGATGGACCGCGACGGCCGCTACGTCCCCAACCTGCAAAAGGAAGACTTTCGCATCTGGGAAGACGGCGTCGAACAACAGGTCGCGTTCTTTGCTTCTGTCGACAAGCCGTTCTCGGTGGTGTTGATGCTCGATACGAGCCCGTCAACGCAGTTCCGCCTGGAAGACATTCAGGACGCCGCGATCAGCTTCGTCAACCAACTTCGCCCTGACGACAGAGTGATGGTCGTCTCCTTTAACGAAGACATTAGAGTACTCAGCGAGTTCACCACCGATCGTTCGAAACTCCAGCGCGCTATCTATCGCGCCAAGACTGACAGCGGCACGAGTATCTACGACGCTGTCGACGTCGTGATCAATAAGCACCTGAGCCGCGTCAGCGGAAGAAAAGCGATCGTGCTGTTCACCGACGGCGTCGACACCACGAGCGACCACGCGAGTTTCGACAGCACCGTGATGGACGCGCAGGAACTCGACGCGTTGATCTATCCCGTGCAGTACAACACTGCGATGGACATGGGCAATGTCGTCATGGTTCCGAACGTGACGATCGACGTCTTTGGACAGATCCTCGGCGGCATCTTCGGCGGTGGCGGCGGAATGCGCAGAGGCGGGCGTCGAGGCGGTGGAGGTTATCCTGGCGGCGGTGGTTACCCGGGCGGCGGAGGTTATCCGCAGCCACGCGGCGGATCGAGGGGTGACTACGAGATCGGCGCTCGCTACCTCGCCGAGCTCGCAAACAGCACCGGTGGACGTGAATATACGGCGGACTCGCTGCAAAACATGTCGGCCGCATTTGCCAACGTCGCTGAAGAACTGCGACGGCAGTACAGCATCGGCTATTACCCGAAACGTCCGCCGCAACCTGGCCAGCGACGGTCGATCAAAGTGCGCGCCAACCAGCCGAACCTCGCCGTCCGGTCGCGCGATACTTACATTTTCAATCCTTCGGGAGGAACGGCACCGGACAACGCGGCGCAGTCCAATCCGCCGGTGTTGCACAAGTTGAAGGCCACTTCAGAGAACTTCAAATAGTTTCTAATCACCCATCGGAATCGATCTGGCGATCAATTCCGATGCGGCAGGCTCGACGGCGGGGAGCAGCACAGTCAAAACTGCCCCGCCGTTTTCGCGATTACCCGCCGACACCACGCCCCCGTGCAATTCAACAAGGTGACGAACGATGGCGAGACCCAGTCCGAGCCCGCCATGTTTCCTCGTACTCGAGCCGTCCGCCTGCGTGAACCGCTCGAAGATCCGCGGCAGAAATTCCGCGGGGATACCCGGCCCTGAATCCTCGATCCTGATCTCCGCCAGCGATCCTTTCCGGCGCAGGTAAAGATCGACGACGCCGTTTTGTGGCGTAAACTTCACTGCATTTGCGAGCAGGTTCCACAACACCTGTTGCAACCTCTCGACGTCGGCCCTCACGATCGCGTCCGGCGCTTCGAAGTGCAGCCTTAGATCGATCTCCTTCGCCTCCGCCGCCGGCCGGACCGCATCGATCGCCGCATGGATGACGAGCAGCAGATCGACGCGCTGCGTGTTGATTCTCAACTTCCCGGTGATGATGCGCGAGACGTCGAGTAAGTCTTCGATGATCTGGCGTTGCGCGGAGGCGTTTCGCTCGATGACTTCGATCGCGTGTGCTGTGCCGTCTTTGTCGAGTTGTCCGGTGCGCATCAGCCGCGACCATCCAACGACGGCGTTCAACGGCGTCCGCAGCTCGTGCGACACAGTCGCCAAAAACTCTTCCTTCAAACGGCTCGCTTCCTCCGCTTCCTGGCGTGCCTGACTCTCGCGCTGCAAAAGCTCGCCACGCTCGATCTCGGCCTGCACCGCGGCCGTGATGTCCATCGTCACACCGCGCATTCCGACCGGCCCAGTCTCGTCAGAAACGACAACCGATTGCGACTCGACCCAAATCTCGCGCCCGTCTTTGTGTATCCAACGAAAACGGCTGGAGCCTCCTTTGCCGGACGCGAAGATCGCAGCCGCCTCGCGCGCTGCGCGGTCCTTGTCGTCGGCATGAACGATCGACAACCAGAAGTTGGGCGTCGATAACCACTCGTCCTGGCTATAGCCCAACATTTTTTCGACGTGGCTGCTGACGAAGTCGATGCGCTGGTTCGCGGCGTCGGGCTTGCCCCACGCTTCCCAAACTACGCCCGGAACGTGCGCGACTATGTCTTCAACGCGACGGCGGTGCAGCTCCAGTTCCGATCCCAGTTTGTACTTGTCGGCCTCGGCTCGCTGCCGCTCACGTGTAACGGCGGCGACGACGAGCGTCATCAACGTGCTGGTCCCGACAAAAGAAATCAACAGGATCAACGAAACGTTCGGCTTCGCCGTCGCGAATGGGCCATAGCCGGAGCGCGCGCCCCATAACGCCACAGTTGCCATCACTACGATGGCACTGGTAACGATTCGCAGATCAAACTTCAGCGCGGCCCACAGCAGGAACGGCAGACAAAGGTATGACAAGGAGTAGGTCTTGACCGGTCCAGGGAACCAACCGCCAAACACGATCATGATCACGACAAAATGCAGTAACAGCAGCGCGGCGATCTCGGGCCAGTCACGGGAGTCGAACCCTCGCAACGTCATCCAGGACAGGACCAGCGGCGTCACTATCAGTGCGCCGAAACCGTCGCCCACCCACCACGTCAACCACAACGGCCAAAACCTGTCCCACTCGGCAGCACCGCCGGCACACAGGCTCAAACTCCCGATCGTTGCACTCACGATCGGGGCCATCACGGTCGCGCACGCGACAAAGCGCATCACGTCCGCAACTGAGTCGAGCGAGTTTCGCCAACCTGCCAGTCGCTGCAACAACCAGTACGCGACAAGCGCCTCGAGTGTGTTTCCTGTCGCGATGCCGAAAGCTGATCCGAGGGGGATGTGGGTGAGAGCGTTTACGGCCAGCGCGCCGATGAAGATTCCCGGCCACAAGCGCCGGCCGAAGATCAAAAGCGCGGCGATCGCAATTCCCGTCGGGGGCCAAACCGGCGTGACGTTTTTATGGAGTGAAGCGAGTGATAAACCCAACCTGGCGGCGGCGAAGTAGACGAGCGCCAGCAGCAGAATGCGGGCAACAAGGGGAACGGGGAATCGCTTCATTTGTTAGTTCCGAATACACCGATTCTAACTCCGAACACAAAAAAGCGCGGCGGTTTTTGCCGTCCGCCGCGCCAACTATACCCACAGGAGGAAAGGGGTATTCAACGCGGAAAGTATAGAGGATCTGCCCTGGAGTGGCAATGTGCGTGCTCGTACGCAGGCAAATCTCAATTGTGCTAATATTCGGCCATTCTCCCATCTGATTCAAACGAGATCCTGGGCTCGGGCACCCTGCATCGGTGGTCCCCTTCGAAAGTTTTACGCCACGGCTCGTGAAGGCGGAGGACTTATGGCAAAGCACGATACGATCGTTATCGGGGCCTCAGCCGGAGGCGTGCAAGCCCTGGCGAAGCTCGTCGAAGATCTTCCGGGGGACTTACCCGCCGCTGTTTTCATAGTGCTCCACATCCCCGCGGACGCGCCCAGCTTACTGCCTGAAATACTCGGCCGTAATTCTCTATTGCCCGTTGCCCATGCAAAAAACAATGAACCGATACAGCAAGGACGCGTCTACGTAGCACCGCCAGATCATCATTTGTTGATTGAAAACCAACACATGCGCCTCGTGCACGGTCCAAAAGAGAACCTGCACCGGCCATCGATTGATGCGCTTTTCCGTTCCGCTGCCCGGTGGACCGGTCCTCGCACTGTAGGCGTTGTTCTGACGGGCGCTCGAGACGATGGCACAGCCGGTATGCGGGCGATAAAACTGCGCGGCGGCATCACGATCGTTCAGGACCCTGCCGAGGCGCCGTTTCCCAGCATGCCGAGGAGTGTTATGCAGCAGATCAGGGTCGATTATTCCATCCCCTTAAGCGGCATTGCTCCCTTGCTCAATGAGTTATCACGACAGACTGCGGAGGAGGAAAGGAGGTATTCTGTGCCTGAAAACGTAGAGATTGAGGCGCGAATCGCACAACAAGATATGGAAGGCGATGAGTTGATCCAGAGCGTTGAAAAGCTGGGCAAAATCTCGAGGCTCACGTGCCCGGACTGCCACGGAGCGCTTTGGGAAATCAATGACCCCGACTTGCTCCGCTTTCGCTGTCACGTCGGTCATGCCTATTCGGCGGAGAGTTTGAACGACGGGCAAGACCAAATGCTCGAAGTCGCTTTATGGTCAGCAGTGCGGGCCCTCGAGGAACAGATGATCCTGGCGAAGCGCATTGTCGAACGTGCGCGCAGATCCAATCAAACCCGGGCCGCAAACATCTTTGAAAAGCGCGTCAAGGAAGCGGAAGCTCATAGTTCAGCCATCAGACAACTGTTGCTGCGCACTGCGAAAGGCGATATAGCGGAAGCTCCAATTGAGGATCAGGAGGAAATGAGTATCTCGGACTGATCGAGACTTACGATCACCCCGAATTCTTTAACCAATGGCTGACTCTGAACAAATTGCCGGCAGCGAAGATTTGGTCGTTGTCGGTTCCTCGGCAGGCGGTGTTGGCGCGTTGTCAACTCTGGTAAGCACGCTGAATAAGGACTTTCCTGCTCCCATTGTCCTGGCACAACATCTCGATCCTCAGCGTCACAGTCATCTCGGCGCCATTCTCGATCGACGCAGCGCGTTACCTATAGTCGAGATTAACGAATACAAACCGACGCGTCTGAAAGGCGGAACTATTTACGTGGTTCCGGCTAACAAGCATGTCAGGATCGCGGATGGTCACGTACACCTGGAATCCGATAATGCCGAACGGCCTACGCCGTCGGTTGATAAGCTGCTGTCGAGCGCAGCGAAGTCGTACGGCGAACACCTCATCGCCGTAATACTAACAGGCTCGGGATCTGATGGCGCGGCCGGCGCGGTAGAAGTGAAAAATGCCGGTGGCGTAGTGATCATTCAAAACCCGGAGACTGCGGCTTATCCTTCGATGCCGCTCTCGTTGCCCCCGACCGTGGTCGACCACGTCGTGGACATGGAACAGATCGGACCGTTGCTCTACGACCTTCTGAGAGGTATCAGCCTTCCTTCAGAAGAAAAGCCCGCGGAGGATCCGCTGCCCGATATCCTCAAGCAGGTAAGCACCCATACGCATATCGATTTTCGCAACTACAAGTCGTCTACTATTCTGCGCCGCATCTCCCGCCGCATGGCGGTGTTGCACGTGAGTAGTCTTCACGATTATCTCGACTACCTGCGCAGCCATCCTGAGGAAACACAAGAGTTACTAAGGGCATTTCTCATCAAAGTGACCGGATTTTTCCGCGATGCAGAAGCATTCGACTTCATCCAACACAGCGTCCTTCCAGAGCTAATCGACCGCGCTAAGAATAACGGACGCATTTTGCGGCTCTGGTCCGCCGGCTGTGCGACGGGTGAAGAGGCGTATTCAATAGCGCTGCTGATTGCCGATCAACTCGGTTCCGACTTTGCCGAGTGGAGTGTCAAGATCTTTGCTACCGACCTGGCCGGCGATGCCATCAACTTCGCGCGACGGGGACTGTACCCGGAAAACGTCTTGAACGAGTTGCCTGACACCTACCGGGAACGCTTCTTCGAACGCACGGAGGCCGGCTACCTCATTTCGAAGACGTTGCGTGACGCGGTGATCTTCGGCCAGCAGGACATCAGCCGCGGCGTCCCTTTTCCGCGTATCGATCTCGTCATTTGCCGTAACCTGCTGATCTATCTCAGACCCGAATTACAACAGACTGTCCTCGGTCTCTTTGCATACTCGTTACATCAAACGAACGGTTACCTTTTCCTCGGCAAAGCGGAAACCGCGCGACCGACAAAGGGATCGTTCGAGCTGGTAAACAAGCGGTGGAAGATCTATCGCTGTCTGGGTGGACCGCTGGCTTTTTCTCCTCACACTGCAACGCATCAGACGCACCCCGACGTTCGGACGGAGAACCGGCTGCGGAAATTGAACGGGGTTACCGCCTACGATGCGAACGCCGTGGAAACCGAAGTCAGCCATTTACGCCGCGTCAACGAAACGATCCTGCGTCACCTGATGTCTGGCGTCGTGATCATCGATCGAAACTATCGGATTGTCAGTATCAACGCCGCTGCCCGCCGTCTGCTTGGCATTCGCGACCCGGCTCATGACCAGGATTTTCTGCACACGGCCAAAGGCTTGCCATATCACAACGTCCGCGCGGCCATCGATCTTGCGTTTCGCGAGCACACTGCCACGACCCTGGAAGATCTCGAATTGGATCAGGCGGCGCTTGGCAGCGGCCGGTACATGGACCTGACGATCATCACGATGCAGCTCGACCCAGGCTCGCCCGAGTTGGCAATGATCACAGTCGTCGACACTACAGAGGTGGTACAGGTACAGAAGCGCCTCGAAGCGGTGCAACGCGAGCAAGCCGAGTTGGTCGGCGAATTGAGCGCCGCCAACAAGCGTTTCGCCGACATGAATAAGGAACTACAGGACGCCAACGAGGAACTGCAAGCGACTAATGAAGAGCTCATGTTGACTCAGGAGGAGTTGCAGGCGACGAATGAAGAGTTCGAAGCCACAAACGAGGAATTACAAGCCACTAACGAAGAGCTCGAAACTAATAACGAAGAACTGCAGGCGACCAATGAAGAGTTGCAGACGACTAACGACGAACTGACGGCCCGTACCATGGAACTGCATCATCTGACGCAACAAAACAGTAAAGAACAGTTTCAGCTCTCGGAGTTGCTGGAACGCTTTCCGTATTACGTTATGGTGGTAGGCGCCGCCGATCTCAGAATCCAGGCGGTGAATCCCGGCTATAGCTTGTTATTGGGAAAACGGGACGTGATTGGTCAACCGGTAACTGACTTCTTTATAGGCGAAGATGTTGAAAAGCTGATTGCGATTCTCGGCGAAGTGGCGCAAGAGGGTAAACCAATAACGACCCCGCCGCTGGCAGTGAGGACGCCGGAGCATCCGGACCTCCCCGAGAGTTTATACGTGCATAGCGTAATTCCCATCCTCCAATCAGAGGAAGGCCCGGTCGAACGCTTATTCATTTACACTGAAAAGCCTAAATTCGGGGGGGGGGGGTGGTCCAAGTCTTACTCCGTCGTGCTCCGCCTTCAGAATCTGATAACACTCGCAGACCGCTTGTTCCAGCCCCTCTCGATCCTTAATGTGAAGTTGGCCGCGGCGATATTCGATCGCGCCAATTGATTGCAGCGTTCCCGCCGCTACCGTAATGCCGGCCCGCCGTGCGCCGAGTCTCGAGGCGATGGCCTCCTGCGTTAGCTTGAGATTTTCCCCGCCGACTCGATCGTGAACCATCAACAACCAGCAGGCGAGTCGCTCGAGCACCGTATGACGGGCGTTGCAGACAGCGCGTTGCGAAACCTGCGTTATCAGCGCGCCGTAACTGCCCATAATGTATTTGAGCGCACTCTCGTTAGAGACAAAGAGTTGCTCGAGCACGCTCGTGCTCACGCGCGCCAGGGAACCGCCGATACAGATCCTGGTCCAATGCCGCGCCGCGCCGCCCCCGAGAAGCGCTGACAGTCCCAACACGCCTTCGTTTCCGACCATGGAGATCTCAATCGTCGTCCCGTCTTCCATGATTGCCAGAGATGAAACTATCGAATCGAGGGGAAAGAAAACTTCGTCAATCCGGTCACCGTATTCATAGATGATGTCGTTGAATGCCATTCGCACGACGCGAATCTGAGACGAGAATAATCCGGGATCGCTGGCGAGCAAACGGTTCAATAACGTGTTACGAGTGGACGGCGTGGAGACACGCACCGCCTGCAGGGGCTTATCTAAAATACGTTGAGGCACCTGGGCTTCCTTCCTTGTCGGAATTAAGGGGGATAAATTCAAAAGTGGTCGTTCGGATTTTACACCCTCTGTACTCGCCAGTACATAAGGGAATCCCCCAGTTGGAAAAAGCAATTAACATGTTTAAAGGCGGGGGCGAAATATTTAGAGTGTTCGCCGGCGTACCGACCCACCTACCGCGTGAGAGTATTTTTACCGCCACACACGACAAGCAGGGTGGCCGCGGTCGTTGTATCCTTCCCGACTGACCTTGAGAATTATACAACGGCCCGGCCTGAATTCCTTTTTTGCAATCCATGGCAACTTATAATTCGACCGAGTCCAGGGTGGGGAATCAAAACCTTCGCTGCGAGCCCAGACGAGCCATGCCAACAAAAAACCCCCGCGTCCTGTACATCGAGGATCACGAAGATACTCGCGAACTCGTGACGTTGCTGCTTGGTCAGAAAAGTTTTGACGTCGTTACGGGCGGCACGATCGAGACCGGACTTGCCCTCGCTATAGCGGAGCGATTCGATCTTTACCTGCTCGACTCGTGGTTGCCGGATGGCTCCGGGTTGGATCTCTGCCAGCGGATCCGCGAGTTTGACCAAACAACGCCGATTCTCTTTTATTCGGCGGCTGCTTATGCGTCCGATCACGCGTTGGCGCTCCAGTGTGGCGCCCAGGCGTATCTCATCAAACCGAGTCAGCCGTCGGAATTGTGCAGGATGGTTGAAGAATTGATTGAGGAATCACGCCGTCCGGTCACGCAGGCCACTCATTAAACTTCACCGACCGCCAATTCCTCGGGCTGTCGCGGCCGGTAGATAATCCACAGAAGCATTCCGGACACCCACAGTCCAAGCGCCGTCACTGCTGTTAAGACCAACCAGAACGACCAGTACGACTGGAACGTGCGTTCCCAGCCGGCCGCGACCGAGTATGCCATGTTCACATTGAACGCCGCGGGCGTGACGAAGCGCGAGACCAGTTGGACGATCAGATACCAGCCAAATGCGTAGCGCCACGCAGTTCGATCCATGCGGTATCGCTTCAACGCGATCAGCGACACCACGAGCCCGCCGAGGTGCGCCAATGTCGAACTCAGAAACATACCCCACGGCAGCACGACATAGATAAACCAAATCACCACTCCCGGTATCATCCAGATCGCCGAGAGCCGTACGAGCACGGGTTTATCGAGGAACAGGCCGAGAGCAAAGATGAGGTTGCCGATGTTGCACATCCACAGCATGTGCCCGAGTTCGTTGGTGCGCCAGTAATGAACTGCCTGACCGAGGAAGAAAATCAATGGCAGGATGCCGAGTGCTCTATAGGGGATCCGCGCGATCAGCGTCTTCACGGGTAAGCAGCATAACATCACGCGCAAAAAAACAAACGTCTATCTTGACAACCGCCGATGTGAAATCCCAGACTACGCTCATTCGATCATGAGTTCCCTGGAAGACCTCCTCGCAAAATCGATCCCCGAACTGCACGAGCGTTTCGTCGAGCGTCGGCGTCCTGTACCTAAAGGATTACTTGAAGCTTTGGAAGTCGATCGCCGTCAGGGAGCTCAACAATTAGCTAAACGAATTCGCGGCCGCTATCGGGAAAACCGCGCGGAAGGTCAACGTCTTCACTTCCTGCTTCGTTTCGAAATTGAGTTATGGACTCAGGGCTACGGCTTCGTTGCCGGCGTCGACGAAGCCGGCATGGCGCCGCTGGCCGGACCCGTCGCCGCGGCGGCTGTGATCCTGCCGCAGAACTACAAGCTTCGCGGTCTCAACGACTCCAAGAAGATCCTCGATCCTGAGAAACGACATGAGCTCGCGATTCAGATCAAACAGGACGCGGTCTGCTGGTCCGTCGCGTTCGCCGAAGTTGAAGAGATCGACAAGATCAATATCTATCACGCTGGACTCTTGGCGATGCAGCGAGCGGTCGAGGGCCTGAGCTCCCAGCCGGACTTCATCCTCGTTGACGCGCGGAAGATTCCGAATTGCCAGGTGCCGCAACGCGGGATCATTCGCGGCGACGCCCTGTCGGCGAGTATCGCTGCCGCGTCCATCATCGCGAAAACGACACGCGACGCGCATATGCTGGAAATGGATCGTCTTTATTCTGGTTACGGGCTCGCGTCGCACAAAGGTTATCCGACACCTGAGCATTGCCAAGCGCTCAAGTCGCTCGGCGCCTTGCCGATTCATCGTCGCAGTTTCGCTCGCGTGCGTGAGGCGTTGGGCCTCGATCCAATTCAAACTGAGCTGTTTTAAGGCGGCGGGGGCGTTGCCCCCTTCCTGACTGTTCTAGCTGAACGTCCACTAGCAGCGCTGGTGATTCATAGTGACCCGTACAAGAAGAACAAGTCAGGAAGGGGGCCACGCCCCCGCTCTCCGAGACATGTAGATGGGTTTAGCCGAATACAAAAAGAAGCGTAGCTTCGACAAAACGCCTGAGCCTGGTCCGAAGAAAAAGCGCACGCGCAGCGGACGAATGTTCGTGATCCAGAAACATCGCGCGACCCAATTGCATTACGACTTTCGGCTCGAGGTCGACGGCGTGTTGAAGTCGTGGGCCGTACCGAAAGGTCCATCACTGGATCCGAGCGTGAAGCGTTTGGCGATGCAGGTCGAGGACCATCCGGTCGACTACGCGAAGTTTGAAGGCGTGATACCTGAAGGCGAGTACGGCGGCGGCACCGTGATGGTCTGGGACTACGGTACGTACAAGCCGGAAGGCGATGAAGATCCGGAGACGGCGCTGCAAAAGGGCGACTTCAAATTCACACTCGATGGCGGGAAGTTAAAAGGTTCATGGGTGCTCGTGCGCACACGCAATCGACAATGGCTCCTCATCAAGCATCGCGATTACTACACCACGACGGAAGACGTCACCGAGATCGCACCTGTCTCAATCCTAACGCGCCGATCGCTCGCTGAGATCGCCGAAGACGAAGGCGGCAACGTCAAAAAAGCCGCGACGGGCGATCCGAAGAAGATCCCGCACCGGACGGGCGTGAAGCGACGCAAGAAAGGTTCGAAAGCGAAAGTCTGGCACAGCAACCGGCCGAGCTAACTCAGCAATCCACGATACGACAACTCTCCGTCGACCAACCTTGCTGCGGACGTAAACGGATGCTCTTCCGTTTTCTTTTCGCTGATGATGTGAATGACCGTATGTCCCGCCGCTTTCAAATAATCCGCGAGCAAGCTTCGATGACATCTCCACCAAACGGCTTCGGCACACATGACGGCGGTTCGCGACGACGACGCGAGTTCAAGTAATTCTTTAATTCCTTCTTTGAATTCGTTCGTCTCCATGTGATCCGCGTAACCGCGAAATTGCGGGTTGCGCCAGGCGGTGTTATGCGAGTATTTGCGAGGAGTTCTTCGTCCGCCTAGTCGAGGCTCGTGCTTGTATTCGATGTTGGCGAGCGACTCAGCTAACACGGATTTGTTGAACTGGGGATACCGGCGTGAACCGGGATAAGTACGTACATCTACAAGTAGCTCGATCGCATGCGCGGTAAGAATCTGCTGAAACTCTTCGGCAGAGTGTGTAGAGTGACCGACTGTCCAGATCTTCATTTCTACTTTAACTGTAGGCTTGCCGACGGTTAAAGATACGCCTCAAGTTTGAACCGTCCCTTCGTCGTCATCATCGGCTTCCACAAGTCTCCAAGCCGCTTTACCCGCGCCGGCACGTTGTCGATGCGGAAGTCTTCGATCTTGATCCCGCGCTCGACTTCTTTCCACGTCACCGGCGTCGAGACTGAAGGTACTTCTTTAGGTCTCACTGAATAGACCGACGCCAGCGTTCGCCCCCACGCGTTCTGGTTGTAATCGACGAGCACCCTTCCTTTCGGCCGTTTCGAAACCTGGTAGATCGCCGTCAACAACTTCGGCGAGTGAGAAGCGAGCGCGTACGCAAACTCCTTCGCGAAAGTCCATACCTGCTTCTGCGTCGGCCCGCGCTTGATCGGAATGTACACGTGAATGCCTTTCGAGCCCGTGGTCTTCGCGTAATTCGGAACCTTCAACGAGTCGAGACCAAGCTTGACGAGCAGCGCCGCCTCGCGAACTTTTTCAAACGACGCGCCCGGCACTGGATCGAGATCGAAGTGCAAATAGTCAGGCCGATCCGTGTCGTCACAGCGCGCGTACCACTCGTTCAGATCGATGCAACCGAGATTGATCACCCACATCAGCGACGCGAGGTCCTGGATCATCGGAAACGGGATCACGCCTTTCGATCCATGATCGATGCGGCAGATCTCGATCCAGTCAGGCCGTGGCTCCGGCGCGCGTTTCATGAAGAAGAAATCCCCGTGCGCGCCGTTGGGGTAGCGCTTCATCACCATCGCGCGGTCGTGCAGGTGAGGGAGCAGCACGGGCGCGACGTCGAGGTAGTACTGGATCAGGTCTCGCTTCGTGACGCCGAGCTTGGGCCAGAAGAGTTTATCGAGATTGGTGAGCTTCACGATCTGCTCGCCAATCTTCACGTCGAGGTTCCGTTTGTCCTTTGGGAGCTTTACTGAAGGAATGCGGGGCACGAGTTAACGTAGCACTTTAAAGAATTTCTTCAAGTTCTTTCTCAATTGCCTTCAAGCCGTTTAGCAACACGCCTCGGTGCGCCGGATGTTTAGCCCGCTCGAGTTGTTGCAATAGACGCGACTTCGAAAGCAGCAACGAGTCACGGCGCTGGTTTCGTTCTCGCTCGTCGAGCGACGCGGGAGACGACTGAGCGGTCGCGTCGCGCAGTTCGGCGTCTTCGATCTGATCGGCAACTGATTTACTTTCCCATCCACGAGCCATGATGATGATTACACAATCGTCCCATCGGGAATGACGGCACTCTTCGGAATAATGATGATGCCGTCGCGAATGAAGTACGAACCATTCGGACCTTCAGCCTCCGTCACGCCTGCTTCATTCAACAGCCTCGCGTTCGTTCCGATACGCGCGTTCTTGTCGATGATGGCGCGGCGGACGACGCTTCCCTCCCCTATCCCAACGCGCGGCAAACCTTTGCTCAAGTCGTTTCTCATGTCCTCGAACGTCTGATAGAAATCCGCACCCATCATGAACGACGCTTCGAGCTGCACGCCTTTCGAAATGCGGCTGCGCAGACCCACGACGCTGTTCGTGATCTTCGCGCCGTTGACGATGCAGCCGTCGCTAAGGATCGAATCGTTGATCTCCGACTGTTCGATCTTCGAAGGCGGCAAGTAACGCGCGCGCGTGTAAACCGGCGCCTCCGCATCGAAGAGATTGAACTTCGGAACCTTCGCCGTCAGGTCCAGGTTCGCACGATAGAACGCGCCGATCGTTCCGATGTCTTCCCAGTAACCGTCGAACATGTGGGCCTGCACGTTTCGCGATCGAATAGCAGCGGGAATGATGTGCTTGCCGAAATCAACCCACGCCGGATCTTCTCTGAGCAGTTGCTCCATTTGGTCGTACTTGAAAACGTAGATGCCCATTGACGCGAGATACGGACGCCGTTGCGCCTCGTTCGCATCCAGACCGAGCTTCGTCGTGTCGACCTGCATCTCGAGCAACTCGTCGCCTTTCGGTTTCTCTTTGAACTCGACGATGCGGCCGCTCTCGTCAGTCTTCAACAAACCAAACTCGCTCGCCGAACGCGCTTCGCAGGGAATGACGGAGACAGTCACGTCGGCGTTTGACTGATGATGGCGTTCGAGAAAGTGGCGATAGTCCATGCGATAAAGATGATCGCCGGAAAGGATCAGCAGCGTGTCGATGCCCCAGTCTCTGATGTGCGGCAACACCTGTCGCACGGCGTCGGCAGTCCCCTGAAACCAATGCGGGCTCTCGGCTGTTTGCTCGGCCGCGATGATCTCGACGAAGCCGTTCGAGAATTGCGAGAAGCGATAAGTCTGCGCGATGTGACGGTTGAGCGAGGCGGAGTTGTACTGCGTCAACACGAACGTGCGCAGGATGTCGGAGTTGATGCAGTTCGAGAGTGCGATGTCGACGAGGCGATACTTACCGCCGAGCGGAACGGCTGGTTTCGAACGCTGTTGCGTGAGCGGGAAAAGTCGATTGCCGGCGCCGCCGCCGAGAATTACAGCCAGGAGTTTTGGATCTGCCGGCATGATTCACCTGATCGGTCATTTAGTAAGAGCCGTGTTGAGTAGACACGGGTTTTCCTGCCGCTTCCTGTGCGATCTTCACGCCGACGCTTGCGCCGATGCGCGTCGCGCCTGCTTCGATCATCTTGCGCGCGTCGTCGAGTCCTTTGACGCCGCCGGACGCTTTCACGCCGAGCTCGGATCCGACCGTGCGTCGCATCAACGCGACGTCGGCCACTGTCGCGCCGCCTTTCGAAAAACCGGTCGACGTTTTGACGAAGTCGGCGCCCGCGTTCTTTGCGGCCTGACACGCGCGCACCTTTTCGTCGTCAGTCAACAGCGCCGTCTCGATGATGACTTTGCAGATGGCGTCGTACTCGTGGGCCACCTGGGCCACTGAACGAATGTCGTGTTCGACGAGACAGTCGTCGCCGCTCTTCAGCGCGCCGACGTTGATGACCATGTCGACTTCGCTCGCGCCGTCGAAGATCGCGCGCCGCGCTTCGTAGGCTTTCACGTCCGGCAATGTCGCGCCGAGTGGAAAGCCGATGACGGTGCAGACCGGAACGCCGCTGCCCCGCAGGTTACACGCGGCGACGCGCACCCATGTCGGGTTCACGCAGACTGACGCGAAGCGATAAGTCGCTGCTTCCTGGCAAAGCTTCTTGATATCTTCGTCGGTGGCTTCGGGTTTCAGCAGCGTGTGATCGATCAGGCTAGCCCACTCTTTCGCCGAGCCCGTCTGGCCCAATACGAGTCCGATGCGTGCCGCGCCCGCGTCGACGATGCGGTGCATCCGCTCGGGACAACGGTGGAAGCATTCGGACGTGCAGCCGCACATCGCCGCCTGCTCCGTGCCGTCGCCGTTGAGGCGCGCCACGATCGCGTCGGTGATCTGCTCGATTAGGAGTTCGTATTCGCCGTTACTTGAGTAGCCCATCTGACGGGAACATTCTAGCAACTACCGCTGATACTGTCGCTGGATGGCGTCGATCTTGGCGACGCGCTTGCGGTGGCGATCTTCGGTGATTTCAGTGGCCAGCCAGGCGGTCACGATTTCGCGCATTTCACCGCTGGTGATGGTCTTGCTGCCGAGCGTGAGGACGTTCGCATCGTTGTGCTCGCGCGAGTTGCGGGCGACGGCGACGGAATAACACGCGGCTGCGCGCACGCCGGGAACTTTGTTTGCCGTCATTGCGCTGCCGACGCCAGCGCCGTCAATGATGATGCCGACGTCGGAAGCACCGTCGGCAACTGCACGCGCCACGGCATGTGCGAAGTCAGGATAGTCGACCGCGGATTCGGAATCGGTGCCGAAGTCCTGAACTCTGTGACCGAGGTCTGTCAACAACGACTTCAACTCTTCCTTCATCTTGAAGCCGCCGTGATCGGCGCCGACTGCAACCAGCTTCGACGCCTTCGATCCGCGCCGCGACGTTCTGCGAGTAAGTTGAATCTTTCGTTCGTTGACGATGTCGGCCGCGAGCGGCGTCAGGCGAGCGTCTTCGCCGATGCGCAAGACTGCGCCCGCCTCGAGCCCGCGCACGTCGTCTTCAGTGATCACGCTCTTCGCAGATTCGTCGCGCGTGAAAGCTGGCTCGGCTGTTGTTTCTGGAACTGTATTTACGAACCGAGTTGACGTGCTTTCAGGCTCGGCTTTCGCGAG
This sequence comes from Acidobacteriota bacterium, assembly GCA_046732935.1. Taxonomy (GTDB): domain Bacteria; phylum Acidobacteriota; class Blastocatellia; order Pyrinomonadales; family Pyrinomonadaceae; genus PSRF01. The sequence continues at coordinate 21,016 of JBKPOC010000110.1, forward strand.
CACCTCGCGCACTAAACCACGGATTCGATCGCGGGTTGAGTCGGACATAGGTTTAATCTTTGTCCCGGTCCTTGGTCTTAGGTCTTTGGTCTTGGGTCTTAGTGGTAACTTCCAAAGACCAAAGGCCCAAGACCCAAGCCCAATATGTCAAACAGTGCCGAAGTCCACTACCCTTCCCGCGGCAGCGATCACTTTCCCGCTGCGGAACGTGAAGTCGACCCGGCCGACGTTGATCCCGCTCTTGCCGACCTGAAAGATCATCGTCTCCGCGCCGCACGGCTGCTTTTGCATCACCGGCTTTTCCATGAACGTATGCGTGTGACCGCTGGCGATGAAGTCAATGCCGTCAACCTGCGACGCGACGAACGAGTCGCCGCGTTCACCGTTCACGTAATACCCGAGATGCGACATGCAAACCACCAACGCGCAACGTTCCTTGTCGCGCAACGCCTTCACCATGTCGCGTGCCGCGACGACGGGATCGTTGTAAGTGATGCCCTTGAAGTTTGCCGGCGTGATCAAAGCGACCGGACTGATTCCGAGGCCGAACAATCCGACGCGGATTCCGCCGACCGTCTTCACGACGTACGGTTTGACGCGACCTTCGAGCGCCGTCCCTTTCACGTCGTAGTTCGCCGACACGATATCGAAATTGGCGAACTTCAACACCGCCGCCAGCGCGTCGACGCCGTTGTCGAACTCGTGATTCCCGAGCGTGCCAACGTCGTAACCGATCGCCGACATCGCTTTGTACTCGACCTCGCCGCGATAGAAGTTGAAATACGGCGTGCCCTGGAGAACGTCGCCGGCATCGATGAGCAACGTGTTTGGGTTTTCAGCGCGAATCTTCTTGACGAGCGTAGCGCGTCGCGCGACGCCTCCCTTCCCGGCGTTCTGATCGTTCGGAGGCAAAGGATCGATCTGCGAGTGCGTGTCGTTGGTGTGCAGGATCGTGATGACAGTGTCGGCAGCGGCGGCGATGCTGATCAGATCGCGCGGCAGAGCGATCACAGTTGCGCCGAACGCAGCGGACGTCGCAAGGAACCGGCGGCGATTGATCATTTCGGCTCCTCAGGACCTTTGCGATCGGGGCCGACTTGCACGAACCGGTTGTCGAGTTCGGGATGAATGGCGCGGCCGGCTGCCGTTTCCGCTTTGACGTAATCCATGACTGAGTCGCGCAGCGTGATGTTGAGCGGCGTCGTGCTCTTCGCTTCCTGGAGCAGCGCGTACGAGCCGGAGCCGAGTTTAAGGAGGTAATCGATCGTGACGACGGTGTACATCTTCTGCGGATCGATCTCGTGTTCCTGTCCGTTTTCGTCGAGGAGCTTGCCGCTGATGAATTCGGCGCGGTTCTGATCGTTCCACTTGAAGTGAATGCGCGCGCCGGCCTGCGCGTCTCGCGTTGCGACTTGAATCAGTTTGGCGAGTTGTGCGCCGTTCACTTCGAGCGCGACCAGTGCGTTTTCAAACGGCAACAGTTCGAAGATGTCGCTGGCGCGCAACTCGCCGGGCGAGATCTCGTTCTTGCGCAGTCCGCCGGCGTTCATGATCGCGAGCGTCACGGGTTTGCCTAGTTTTGCTTGTGCAACGGAGCGCATTCCGTCAGTAACGAAGTTGCCGAGTGAACCGCCGCCGGCGCCGTCCTTCTTCAACGTACCGTCGAGTTTTCCGATCACGACGTTGAGCGCCCGCACTTTCGTGCTGTACGGCTCGAGCATCTTCTCGACGGCGGGGTCGTCCGGAATACTGGCGTCGACGACCGTCTGTGTTGCTTTAACGCCCGTCTTTACTGGCGGCGCGGCGACAGCGGGCTTCGCCGGTTCCGCCGGACACGGCTCAATGGTCGTTTGCGCAAACGCGGGAGATATGCAGAGGGCTAACGCGGCTAATAGAACTAACGCGCGAAGTGTAATCACGGGTAATACGGATCCTTTGCTGCGAGCATTGACCTTACGGAAGAGCTTTCATAGTATGTCGCACCACGCATCACCATGCAAACGTCTTGTGCTTTACAACTCCGGCCCTGAAGGAGAAACAAGTGGCTACGTCTTCGGCTCAATTCGCTTCGGAATTCAGCAATCCTAATCTCGACGTTCTTTTGTCTGAAGAGAAGATTCAGGCGCGCATCAAGGAGCTGGGAACGCAGATCACGCACGACTACGCCGGGCTCAATCCGCTGCTCATCGGCGTGCTGAAAGGCGCCTGTTTCTTTCTCAGCGATCTGCTGCGGGCGATCGATACGCGGCTGAGTATCGAGTTCATGGCGATCTCCAGTTATGGATCGTCGACGCGCACGTCGGGCGAGGTGCGGATCATGAAAGATCTCGACGTGCCGATCGAAGGGCGTCACATACTCGTCGTCGAAGACATCGTCGACACTGGTCTCACGCTTTCTTACCTGCTGGCCAACCTGCATGCGCGCGGCGCGGCGAGTGTGAAGCTGGCGGCGCTGCTCGATAAGTACGAGCGGCGGCAGAAAGAGGTGAAGATCGATTACCTCGGTTTTCAGATTCCGGATGAGTTCGTCGTCGGCTACGGTCTGGACTTCGCCGAGCGCTATCGCAACCTGCCATTCATCGCCGTCTTAAAGGATCCGAGTGCTTAGGAGACCTAAAATTCATGCGTAAAATCCTGGTTTTCGCTTTCCTCTTCGTCCTTCCCATCTGTGTCTCGGCCCAAACGGACTTTTCCAAAGTCGAGATCAAAGCGACGAAAGTTGCCGGCAACGTTTACATGCTCGAAGGCGCCGGTGGAAACATCGGTGTCTCCGTCGGCGCTGACGGAATTCTGATCGTCGACGATCAGTTTGCGCCACTCGCCGACAAGATTCGCGCGGCGCTGAAGACGTTGGGTGAAGGGAAACTCAGGTTCATCCTCAACACGCACTGGCACGGAGATCATACCGGCGGCAACGCGTCGTTCAGTCCGGAAGCTCCGATCATCGCGCACGACAACGTTCGTAAACGGCTCGCCACCGAGCAGCAAATCCCCTTCTTCAAACAGACAGTTCCTGCTTCGCCGAAAGAAGCCCTGCCGGTGATCACGTTCGACAGCTCCTTGTCAGTGCATTTCAATGGCGAGGAGATTCGCGTGATCCACTATCCGCACGGGCACACAGACGGCGACAGCGTCATCTTCTTTACGGGCTCAAACGTCGTCCATCTCGGCGACGATTTCTTCACCGCTCGATTTCCGTTTGTCGACGTCGACAACGGCGGCAACGTCGTTGGGTTGGCGAAGAACGTCGGCGAGATCATTCCGAAGATTCCGGCAGGCGCGAAGCTGATCCCCGGACACGGTCCGCTCTCAACTATCAACGACCTCAAAGCCTTTCACCGGATGCTCGTCGAGACTACCGACATCGTTCGCAAGAAAGTCGCCGCCGGCAAGTCGCTGGAGCAGATCAAGACCGAAGGGCTGCCCGACGAATGGAAATCGTGGGGCACTGGCTTCATCAAAACCGATCAGTGGATTGAGTTGATCTTCAAGAGCTTGTCTGCGCCGAAGTAAGCAGCGTTTCCAGAAAACTCTCGCCTGCGGTTAGATGTAGTCCGAAGTTTTCGGCGACGGTTTGGCCGATGTCGGATAGCGAGGAGCGGGTGCCGAGGTTGACACCGGGACGGGCAGACTTGCCGTAGACGAGCAGCGGTGCGTACTCGCGCGTGTGATCGGAACCGCGGAAGGTCGGGTCGTTCCCGTGATCGGCCGTAATCATCATCAGATCGCCTTCGCCCATCGCGGCTTCGATCTCCGGCAGCCGCGTGTCGAAGTGTTCGAGTGCGCGCGCGTAGCCTTCAGTGTCGCGTCGATGACCGTAGAGCATGTCGAAGTCGACGAGGTTCGAAAAGATCAAGCCGCGCGAGTTCTCTTCCAGGGCGCTGATCGTCTGATCGATCGACTGTTCGTTGTTCTTCGCCGTCAGATCCTTCGTCACTCCAACCGAATCGTAGATCGACGCGATCTTTCCGATGCACACGACGTCGAGTCCTTCATCGGCGAGCGCGGCGAGCAGGTTTTCACGCGGCGGCGGGACAGCGTAGTCGTGCCGGTTCTCGGTGCGATAGAACGCGCCGGGTTGGCCCAGGAACGGGCGCGCGATCACGCGTCCGACGCGATGCTCGCCCTCGAGTATGCGACGTGCTATCTCGCAGATCTCGTAAAGCCGATCGAGCGGAATCACCTCTTCGTGCGCGGCAATCTGAAACACCGAATCGGCAGACGTGTAGACGATGGGTTTATGCGTCTTCACGTGCTCTTCGCCGAGTTGCTTGATGATCTCGGTGCCTGAAGCGGGAACGTTTCCGAGTATGCCGGGCACGTCGGTCTCGCGAACGAAGCGGTCGATCACTGACGAAGGAAATCCGTTCGGGTAAGTTGGGAACGCTTGTTTCAGAATGATGCCCGCGATCTCCCAATGGCCCGTCGTCGTGTCTTTGCCGTTCGAGCGCAGGGCGCAACGGCCGTACGAACCGGTGAGATTGTCGAGAGGCGGCAGATTTCTGAGCGTGCGGATGTTGCCGAGGCCGTAGCGTTGCAGGTTCGGAAGTTTGACGTGGCGCGATTCGAGAATATGTCCGAACGTGTCTGACCCGGCGTCGCCCCAGTCAGGCGCGTCAGGCATCGCGCCGATTCCAGCGCCGTCGAGAACGATCAGTAAGATTCGCTGGAACGGTGATAAGTTAGACATTTATTTCGATGCTATTGCTTCGGCGCGTAGTAACCGTCGCGAGCGCGGATCTCAGTCTTCTCTTTAAGGCCGCGCACTTCCAACTTGATCGCGCGATACTTTCCGTCGCGCGCTTTGTTCGTTGGATAGTAACCCAGACTGTAGAGCGTGCCGATGTCGGCAGCCACACGCGTGAACGCCGCTCGTGCATCCGCTAGTGTCGCTGCGACGAAACTCCGTCCGCCCGATCCCTTCGCCAGGTCGTTCATCTCGCGGCGCGCGAGATTGTACAGCCCGCGGCTGATCGACATCCTTTCAAACGGTCCCATCTGGCAGAAGCTGTTGAAATTCTCCGCTTTCGCGTTTGGGAAAAACATTCTTCGGTAGCGCTCGATTTGTCGCTGCGAGAGCGTGAGCTGGCCGTCGTCCTGGCAGTCTTTCATCAAACGGTCTTCGACGAAGTCTTCCGTGTTGACCTGAATGAAATAACACGCGATACCCGCGCGCGACAGTTTCATCTTCGCCGTTGCGAAATCGGAGTTGCTGGCTGAGTCGACGCCGTCCGTCAAAGCAACAACCGCGCGGCGGCCGCGTACTTCGTCTCGCGGCGGGTCGCGGAAGATGCCATCTGCGACTCGCTCGAGCGCGTCGTAATAAGGAGTGCCGTTGCTGGCGCCGATGTTTTCGAGTGCCGTTTGCAACGTCTCGCGATTGTCGGTCAACTGCGTCAGCACTTCGACGGTCGCGACTGGCTCGGCAACTGTTCGCGCCTGGTTGAACGCGAGAACGGCGACGCGGTCACCCGGGCGCAACGCCTGAATGAAGCTGTTCGCTGCCGAGCGAATCAACGCGACGTCGTCGCGAGTGGAGCCTGACGTATCGAGTAACAACGCGATTTCGAACGGCGTGTCTGTCGTGCCGAAGTTCGTAATCGTTTGGACTTGACCGTCTTCGACGAGGCGAAAGTTGTCAGCATGAAGGCCGGAAACTGGCCGGCCCGAGCTGTCGGTTACGACCGCGGGAACGGAGACGAGTTGTGTGTCGACGCGGACGACGTCGCCTTCATCGACTTCATCTCCGTTCGCAGGTGTGTTGGGCTTTTTCGTCTCTGCGGCTTGTTGTTCGGTGCCGGTGACGCGGCGTGGACGTTGCTGTTGTTGAGTGGTGATCTGTTGGGCCTGCGGGCGTTCGATTGTGAACGACGCGAGACCGAGAGTAGCGAGAGCGGTCAAGAGAATGACTCGCCTGGGCAAACTACGACGACGTTTCATAAATATATTCCGGTTGGGCTCTCAGGGGGAGAATACTTACACGCGCCACTCGCTTGCAAGTGCCAGAGTTGATACGCTCCTTGACACGTTATCGCGGTTCTCTTAGCATGACGGCTCGCTTGCTGCGGGATTTGGCGACAGGGCCGATCCTGATTTTGCAGGCACGTACGTCAATGGTAGACGGCTTCCCTTACAAGGAAGAGGTTGGGGGTTCGAATCCCTCCGTGCCTACCAAGCCTCAGTTCTTTGCGGAGTCGTAGTTCAGTTGGTTAGAACGCCGGCCTGTCACGTCGGAGGTCGCGGGTTCGAGTCCCGTCGGCTCCGCCATTTCTTTTCAAAGACTTACATTCACCACTACTACTTATTCAGAGATCCCGGCGTGCTTACCCGCTCGTTCCCACGCGTGCCTAGAGACTCTCAACCCCAAACGCGTGCGGCATAACTAAAACATGTTCGTCTGCTGAAGCATCCTGCTTTTGACGATCTGAGTTCCACTTCAACAGGCTTGCTCATCAAAATCCGCCGCCTGATTTGCGTTCTTGATTTATTTTTTCCGAAATACCTCTGACCGAACCGTCAGCATGGCCGGCAGATTGCTGGCCCACCAGCGACGTTCGTAGCGATGTTCCTTCTCGATCACAACTCTTTCGCGTCGCCATGAAAGTCGTCGCCACGGGCCAAGAAAATTTAGTCATCGGATGCCGGTCCGCTGTTCCGGTGTTTTTACTTCCGCTTGATTGCTATACCACACAGTAGTATAGTCATAATACATGGGGAGAACAGATGATATTGTCTGGTTTGAATTCGTTGAATCGAAGGTCTTTTCTAAACAAATCGGCACATTGCCGGGCGAAGTTTTGATCAACATTCAATCTGACCTTGTTCACAATCCCCAGCGTGGCGATATTGTGAAGGGAACTCATGGCGTTCGAAAGGCACGCGCCGCTGACCCAGGCTCATCGCGAGGCAAGAGCGGCAGCTACCGTTATTTGTATCTCTACCTCGAACACGCTGACAGAATTCATTTGCTATATCTATTCAGCAAAGGTGACCAAGCCGATTTATCGCCGGATCAAACGCGCATCATTGGCGCGCTGAGCCAGCAGATTAGAAGGGAAAGTAAATCATGAAGACAGGAAAGACTCGGAAGGTACAGACAAATAAAACGAACTATATGAGTGACGAGGCATTTGCCGATCTCAAGGAGGCGATGGAGGATGCACTTGCCTTTGAACGTGGCAAGCGTCGCGATCTGAAGGTAACTCGAATTCAAGCTCCGCGTCCCCCAAAGGCACTATCCCCTCGAGACATTGCGCGAATCCGCGAAAAACTTAACTGCTCGCAGGCTGTATTTGCAATGATGCTGAACATCAGCCCCAAGACCGTACAGGCTTGGGAACAAGGTTCACGAGAGCCAGGTGACGCCGCGCTCAAACTGCTGACAATCGCTAAGAATCATCCCGAACTGCTACTTGAGACCTAAGCACCGCTTGAAGAACGATACGCTCCTTACAGCACGGTAGCTACTGTATGAGCCCTGCGTTTGACACTACCAGGGCAGCGTGACATCACCTCCGAGAGCTTCGATCTTGTCTGCGACCACTCGTATATCGGCTGCGTCGAATCGTCTATTGATTTCTGTAACCGAGTGGGGTTAAGTGGAAGACAAACTCCATTATGTTCGGATGAGGAACTTCGAGTGGAGCTAGAAGCTCACGTCTCGCCTAGAGTATCGCGCGTACTTCTGCGCGAGAAATAGATGGAAGTCCATCGACCGAGGAGGCAGTAGAACGAACCTTCCGAGGCTTTGAGGAACGTACTTGTATGCAATGAGGCGTCGCAGACTTTATGTCAGATGGAGGTCATTGGTCAGGAAGCATTGACGGTAATCGCTGAGTGTTAATAGGGGCGAGAACATCGCCTAGGGAAGGAACGAGAAGAAGGCATATCGCATTCGGAAAGACAATGTCTGATTGCGCCAGAGATTAGGACCTTATTGGTAATGTGTAAGCCGATGCACAGACTAGTGATGGCGCGGATATCGAGCAGCCGAAAAGAGCTAAACGACCCGACATCATCCTAAAGTGTCAGTTACGTAAGCTCGTTCGTGCAACAAGATCCGTTGATTTCAAACCACTTCCGCGATCCGGTAGGCGGCCCTGAAAAGGCCGGCGTCGGCGGTTCGATTCCGTCGCTGGCCACCAATACTTTCAATAACTTACAGATAGCCAAAAACTCAAAAATCCCCGCGGGGTCCAATAACGATTCCTTAGAGTGCTGTGAGGTGCGAGTTCCGCAGCTCAGAATGAATATTCAATATAAAGGTTGGCTATCTTTACCTTACCGACCTTAGGTTTCGGCAGCTCAGTATTCATTCCTTCGGCTGGTGGGATCACCACTTCGTTTGGATTAGTTAAGGTGATTGGAAAAGAATCGCTACGAATCAGACAACAGCCCTTGCCTAGCGCTTCCATCAAAGGAATACGCGGCACCTCCGTTCCTTTGTCCCGATTGCCGTAAACTCCATCTTGGGTAGAACACATTGAAACAAAGCCATTGGTGGATTCAGGTCGTCTGGTCGCCGCCTCTACTGCCTGGATTGGGGTAGCGTTGGTGCTCCCATGGTGTCCCACCTTGTAGAAGTCAATGGTCTGTAGTAGTTCTTTACTTTCATTAGCAAGGTTGCCGGCTTTAGTCGGATCTCGAGTCGGCTTTGATAGCTTGAAGAGCCAATATTCCCAGTTACCAGCTTGCGCATCGCCGGCAAAAAGTAATTTCTTGCCGCCGAATTCAAATAAGACTACCAGACTCTGGTTGTTAAGGAAGGTCTCGATCCGATCTGCTGCAGCGGCAAGAATATCCGGTCGGGAATTATTTATGTCCTGGCTAACTCTCCCGTAATCGATATTGAATCCTCGGCGGTCACTTTTCGGATACTCAAGGTTCCTGGCAATCCATTGCGGCGGAAATGGTTGAATTGTTCGCGGGGCTCCGTCGCTATCGGTCGTCCAATCCAGATATTGGCCCACTCCCTTTTTGAGGTTCGTAAGGCCCATAAATGCTTTGGCCTTTTGCGGAGGTGGTCCAAGAATCGTGGCCTTTAAACCGATTAGCTCACTTGGCAACTCGGGCGTATCCCCAGCAGCGTAATATCGAACTTTTGTGCCGTTCTCCCCCAGGTGTTTTTTAAGAATGTCCAGAGCGGCTGCATTCCCGCCACCCCTTTTTGTGCCTTTTGCAGCCGCATTGAAGTCATCGATCCCGGTGGCATTTGCGAGTTGGGCGAGCGCTTCCAGGGCATCTGAATCTTCTCTTCCCCGAAACTGCATTGCCAAATTTTCCGCAAGCCGTTGAATATCAGATTGCGGATTCTCTGGTGAGTCTTCTTGATCGTTAAACTGCTCCCAATAAGGCATCCACACCAAGCTGGCTTTAAACTCCTTGAATTTTTTTGCTTTGCTGAAGCCGGAAATGTGATCCGCATGACGGTGTGTCATGATCACCAGCGCCAATTGGCCGTTTGTTGTTTGATACATGTCTTCAACAGCTTCAACAATCGAACCAATGTTGCCCGTGCCCGAAGTTCCTTTAAACACTCCACAATCGATCAAAATGTACCGATCGCCGGAAAGAGTCGGCACCGTGACCAGAAAGAAGTCACCAAATCCGACGCGATACATTCGAACCTTGAGACCGATGGGATTCTCAGGCGCAACACGCTTACCTTTGGCTGGCTTAGTTGTTTTTCGCGCGGACCGCTTGCGAGCAGAGCTTGTTTCTAATGGTCTATTCATTTCAGAACTCCGAATGCAGCAGGTTGAAATCTATGTTGAGCCGTTTAGGGTTGTTTCCCGTCAGTCCCTCGCGTAGAAGGAAGTCTCGTTGCCGGCGCTGGCGTCGTTCTCCGTAAGGTCCATCGAGTCGATTGCTAATCAAATAGCGAATTTGTCCGGGCCCATAGCTACCATACTTGAGTGGCGGTTTAGAGATAATCAAGGTCGAACCACTGCGAATGGGAAACTTCCCTAATTGCGGATTCGCAGGATCGAAAGGAACTTCCAGGGTTTGAGCCATCTCTACAACCATATCGATACGCATACTGCCGTCAGAGGCGAGTCGGAACGCCGGATGAAAAGACGGGACTGTGATAGGACGATCTCGCTGGAACCCGAGTTTTTTAGCATTCTCAACAGCATATTTTCGTAGCACTGCGCCGTTGTGGTTCCTTTCCTCCCTCGTAAGTCCATTTGGGTCCCCAAAAATGAGACCGTCAAAGTCTGGTAAATGGCCCGACGTCACTGGCAACCAGGAAAGTGATTCTTCGGATAAGTATTGCGCGTCTTCAGGGACAATGCCGCGCAATCGGAACGCCTCTATCAAAGCATCACGAATTCCCTGAGGATCAGCGGGATGGTTGTCACGATCGGCAGTGATCAGCGCGCGCAGGTAATCGCCAAAAGTAATATCCACTGCTGGACAGTAGTCGATAGCCCGAACACAGATCTTGAAAAGTATTTCTGCTGTCTTGCTGGCGGCGTTGGTCAGTAGGTGAGCCATTGAATCTGGGATTTCACGCGAGTTGCCGCCGGTCCTAAAAAACCGAAACACGTCAGCTGTCGTTTGCAAGTAGATGGTGAAGTAAGCATCGAAAATCGCTGAAACCAAGATGGCGCCACGCTCATGCGGTGAGAGACTGGGGTCATGGATCTCGAGGGGGTTAGGCAATTCATTTAACGCTTTGCGCAGCGCTCTTCCCGTTCCGCGTGCCTCGCCAAATTGCTGCGCAAGACCAACCAATGGATTATCCCATTGTTTTTGGGCCTGAAATGTAGGACCACCGTCAGTCACGTCAGCATCCGGTGGCAGATGGAATTGATATAGTTGACCGCCGGTCTTCTGAATAGTCTTGAGCAGAGCTTCTTTATGGGAGAAATGGCGAAACAAAGCAGCGATGTCGGCGAAGGCCTCATGAAATGCCGCCACGTCTGGATTGGTCCGTTCTGAAAAGAAGGCGCGAAGAGCGTCAAGGATCGCATGGGTTGTCTCATGAACAATGATGTCGTGCGACAGACAGGTGAAGATAGTTTGACCGGGAAAGTTGCGTCCCGGATTCTCCATGCTGGCACGAAAATAACCAAACAAGATTCCCTTTGCCTCAGGTGAATACGCCGCATTCGCGGAAATCATCGCGTGCGGATACAAGTTAAGACGATAAATATCTCCCATCCTTGCGCCTGGAATTAGTTTTCCTTCAGTATCGGGTATTCGCTCCTCTCTCCGCCATTGAATACGTCGTCCAAGTACCGCTTCAAAGTTTTGCAGTGTGTCGCTGGCTACTGCGTAGACCATTTGCTGATGAAACCGTGGATCCGATTCGCTGGGACTGAGTCCAGCGGAACTAAATATCATGGGATCATCGAGATCTACAGGCTTGTAAAATGTCTTATTCTCACCATCATAGTCGATAACCGCGATCCGCTCGCCGATGGGGCCCGGAACGAGTGGTTCATACTTCACCTCGAGTGTCATCTCATTTCCGAAAAACCTTCTGTGGCTGGGATCGAACGCGTAACAGCGGATCTTGCGGGTGAGTGGGGTCGAAGTCTTGGTTACATCGAAGAGCAAACTATATTCGTCTTTGGCAGTTCTTGCTGCAGCCGTTCGATTGCTATTTCTTGTCTTTGACGCTGTTTTGACTTTCCTGGTCTTTGGCATTATGTAGTCGTTTCGCAGAAGTGGCTGTGTTGGTGTGGCTGTGGCGGTAAAGGATTAAAGACGCCAATCGGTGTGTTTAGATTGTCTGCTAAATAAAAATCTCAGAATATTTTGATTGGATTCTTTGATAGTGCGAGGAATCCTCGGTTCGCGCGTAAGCTACTCTTAAAATCACGCGAAAACTATTGCAAGTATGCTGAGAAGTCAAGAATTTCCGTTCTGACAGAATTTCCGTTCTGATTGGACGCGGTATAGCTAGGGCCGTACCATTTCTTTCAATACACAGCAATCCGTTCCAACTCGGAATGCTTTGGGACACCAACTTTCAACAAAAGACTCGTCTGTCTCCGCACTCGCAGACGTTCCCGAATCGAAAGAGGATCGCGTCTCTATCCAAATAGGTGGAAAAAGAATTCTGTAGAGCAAAATAGACAAGCTCCGACTACGTCTCGACCACCTGCGCAAGGCGAACAGAGCGTCGTTGCAGAACAAGAGAAAAAATAAGATGAGGAACAGCAGATCGCTGAGCAACAAAAATTAGCTGATGAACAAAAACTTGCTTCGGAACGTGCCGAGGAAGAGCGTCGTCAAGCTGCGGAGCTACAGCGTGCGGAAGAATTGAGAATTGAGACGGAAAATTATAACGGCGAGCAACAAAGACACGCTCCAAGGACAATATGCTCTTGAACAAACAAGGCGGGCCGAAGAGCAGCGCCTGCCCGAAGTGCAACGTCAACGACAGGCAGGAGAACAACGATTGACTGAGATTCAGCGACAGGCCGACGCAGTAGTAACGTCTAACCAACCTCGGCAGGTCATAGTGGCTTATCCTTCCAAACAGTCGGTGCCGATCCGACGAGTATGGCTCCAACCTTCATTCACATCTAATAACGCGAGCGGAAACCTTGAGAACGGCGAAAAAAGAGGTCATAGCACGAGGACAAAGGTTCTTATCGGTACTGCAATCGCGGGGGAACAGCGTTGCGCATTTGGCTCGGGAAAAGACATTAGACGAACCGACAATGACGCCGTATGTCGTCAAAGGGAAGAATCACAATGAAAGGGAAATTCTTTAGATTAATAATCTTTGGCCTCCTTTCAGCTCTTGCTACCTTATTTGCCGTCCAATTGGTACCCGGTAATATCGCGTTCCAAGTAGGCGGTTCCTACAACAAGATTGAACAAAAGATCAATTCTGTCCAGAAATAGCTATTTTGCGTTGACTCTACCGTGCAACCTGTTGCTTCAAAATTCTTCGAGGCAGTGAGGCTTTGGATTCTTTGCTGATTCCGTGCAGCCGCCGGCAACGCTTCCAAGTGTTAACGAAACAAGAAGCGTCCGAGAAGATCGAAGCTCGGAAACAAAAGTAAAGGCCGATTACCATCCAACGCAGCCAATTGTTTCTCTATTGTGAGACACCCCGCAACTGCTGGAAGAAACCGAGCATTTCTGCCGGTGGCGACAGGAAAAAGTTGCGAAGATTGTCCCGTCGGCTCCGCCACTAATTTTCAGCAAACACAAAGACCTGCTACGTTGGCAGGTCTTTTGTTTGTCGGATATTAGCTAATCGTCACGCTATTAGCGCGAGAATCTTCGCGCGCACCTCCGCCAGTTCGTCGGATGACACGACGCCTTTGCGTCTCGCGCTTCGCGCCCGCCAGTCAAGGCTCTTTAATTGGTCGGCAAGAACAACGCTCGCGGGTTTACCGGCGATGTGAACCTCGAATGGGTAGTTCTTGATTTGCGTCGTCATGGGACAACAGATCATCAAACTCGTCTTCTCGTTGTAAGCGGCTGGACTGACAACCAACGCGGGACGATGGCCGGCCTGCTCAGGTCCAGCCTGTGGCGTAAACTGTAACCAAACGATATCACCCGCGTCGGGCACATATCGTGGCATTTACCACACCTCGTTACCAGTTGGCACTCCGAAATCGGCGGGACCATGCTGGTTCTTCGATGTTATCCCTTTCAGTAGGGTCTCTAGTTCGTATACCTTTTGACGAACCGGTTCGATAACAATTCGTCCTGCTTCCTCGCGAACGTCGACTACCTCATCCAGATCGATTCGTGTCGCCTGCATGACGGAAGCTGGAATCCGAACCGCGGCACTGTTCCCCCACTTTTTAACTGTCGCTCTCATTTATTGACCTCGCCCTGGAGTATCGCCGACGTTATTTAGAGTGTCAACAATGTATATACAGCATCTGTGGAGTTCTGCGAGACGTCCGCTAATTACTTGGCGCTTTGTCGCCAGGTGAGGTTTGAGATTTTCAAGAGGTACTGGCAGGCGTTGGCGAAGCTATCATTCGGTTCGGGCGTCCAGCGATGCACGACGTGATAGCGGCCGGATTCCCTTCCCTCGAGCGTAAATGAAACACCATCAAATCCGCGTTCGCGCACGTCCGCGGACGGCATCGACCAGAAATTCGTCCTCACGAGGCGACGTTTGAATTCTGCCCATTCGTTAACTGCCAGCGGTCGAGTGGTACTCACGATCAAACCCTTGCCGCCGGCCGATGGTAACCAATGCGCGTCCAGTTGCTTGATCGTCATCTGGTACTGCTGACCGTCACGCGAGATGCGAATCGTGGTTGGAGAGTCAAAAGCCGGAAGATAAAACAGGCGATAAACTTCGACGTCTTCGTCGAGACAGGAAAACTTCGGTTCATCTTGCGCCGCATAGTACTGACCGAGTCGTTCAGCCGTACTGTTTTCGCCGAATGCGCCCGCCGTGAAGTAGGTCGACTCCGCGCATCTTTTTGCTTGCGCACGATGCCTAACATACACGGCCAAGCCAATGCCCACCGACAGCGTCACAACGGCCGCCAATAATCCGATTGCAAGTTTTTTCATAAGTCACCTGTGCCTGACGGCGGCCATGCGCCGATGCGCTGCCGCAACGCAACGATCTTGCCGAGGTGATACGCGTTATGCACCGCCACACTATTCAGCTCGTCAGCCATTGTCACGCCCGGCTGTACCTCGACTGCCAACCGCTCAGGCGTCTGCCCAAACGCTGCTGCAGTGCGAGCGCCTTCCAGGAACACTCGCACCAGGTCGTGCCATTGTTGCTCCTGTTCGGGTGCCGCGGCCGGATAAAAGTCGCCGGTCGAGTCGCCCCGGTCACCCGGGGCGCCCGGCTCAATGATACTCTGCTGGTACCCCACGGCGTGCCACAGCTCCTCGTAAATCGAGTGCGAAGCGCCCTCCGGACGTAACGTGACTTGCTCGAGCGTTAACCCCGACAGCAGCTTGGCTCGCTCGGGAAACTCGCCGACCAGAAAAAGATGTTCAAGGATATGCATCGGCTCCCCTCCTTTTCGTCCAGTATTCGTCACGGCGACACGGTAGCTCCGGTGCGACGACCCAACTTCTCCCATGATCGTGGTAGTTTTCCATTAAAGAAGGCCTGGGTACGGTAGCGCCGCCCCGCAGATCCGATTTATCGTATCACTTGACCGAAAGCTCATTTTGACTAAAATCCTCCCCAACGGTGAATGTGGTTGCCGGGGTGAGGACGGTAACCAATCGAGGCTGAATGTCTCCGCCAACCTTGAGAGGCCGGTCCTAAACCGGCCTTTCGGTTTTTTTAGCCACAAAAGGCACAGAAAGCACAAGAGGCGCAAAAGACCAGAAAATGATTTCTGTTGCTGAAGCAATTCAGATTGTCAGACAGCAAACCGTTGCAATTGGCGCCGAGCAAATCGAGTTGCCGAGCGCACTGGGCCGCGTGCTGGCGCAGGAGATCGTTGCCGACTCGGATCTGCCGCCGTTCGACCGCGCGCAGATGGACGGTTACGCGGTGCGCGCTGCTGATACGCTCAACGCGCCCGTCCGGTTGCGGATCGCCGGCGAGTCGGCCGCTGGAAAAGGCTGGCACCACGAGCTCAACGAAGGCGAAGCGGTGCGCATCATGACCGGCGCGCCCGTGCCTGCGGGCGCGGATAGCGTGCAGCAAGTCGAGTTAACTCACGAACTGAAAGACGGCACGGTTGTCGAACTGCTCGCGCCAGTCGAAACCGGCAGATCGATCGTGCGCCGCGGTGCCGAAATCCAACAGGGTGAAACGATCCTGCGTCCTGGCGCAACCATCAACGCCGCGATGATGGCAGTGCTCGCCGCTTTTGGCTATGCGAAAGTGGAAGTCGCCGGCAAGCCGCGCGTCGCAGTGCTCGCCACGGGCAGCGAACTCGTCGGCGTTACCGAACAACCCGGACAAGATCAGATCCGCGATTCCAACAACTACTCCATCGCCGCGTACGCCGAGCTCGCCGGCGCGACCGCCGAACGCTTCCCGCTGACACGCGACGAGACGTCGCTGCTCACACGTCAGATAAAAGAAGCCGCCGACAACTTCGACGTCGTCGTAACGTCAGGCGGCGTATCGATGGGCGTCTACGACGTCACTAAAAACGCGCTGCACGAACTGAACGCGGAGATCTTTTTCGAACGCGTCGCGCTGCGTCCAGGCAAACCCATCGTCTTCGCGCGACTGCCGAACGGGACGCTGATGTTCGGGCTGCCGGGAAATCCCGTCTCTGTTTCCGTGACGTTTAATCTCTTCACGCGCACAGCGCTGCTGGCGATGCAGGGAGTGAACGAGCCGTCGTTGAAACAGGAAACTGTCGTGCTCGCGCGCGCCGTCAAGGGGACGATGGACCGCGAGAGTTATCTCCCGGCGCAGTTGACGACAAACGACGACGGCGAACTGATCGCGTTCCCGCTCAAGTGGGGCGGCTCGTCTGACTTCGTTTCGTTCGCGCTGACGACGGCACTCGTGATCATTCCTGCAGGCGTGAAATCGGCCGACGCTGGATCCCTTGTTAAAGCCGTTCGTTTGCCCTAGCCTTTCACCATGACACAGCTCTCGCACGTTGACGACCAGGGCCGCATTCGCATGGTCGATACGGCAACGAAAGAGACGAGTTCACGACGCGCCACGGCGTCGGCGCGAGTGTTGATGAGCGCTGCGACTATCGCCGCGTTGCGCGAGCATCGGACGCCGAAAGGTGATCCACTCGAAGCGGCGCGTCTGGCGGGAATCATGGCCGCGAAACGCACCGCCGATCTGATTCCGCTCTGTCACCCGCTGCCGTTGACGCACATCGACGTTCAGGCGTCGGTGGAAGACTATGGCGTTTCGTTGGAAGCGGAAGTGTCGACGAAGGCGCAAACGGGTGTCGAGATGGAAGCTTTGACGGCAGTGTCAGTCGCCGCGCTGACGATCTACGACATGTGCAAGGCCCTGGAAAAAGGGATCACGATCACTGAAATCCGTTTGGAAACCAAGACTGGCGGGAAATCCGGCGACTATGAAAGGAAATAGGGCGTCGGAACATCCGGCGAGGGTTGTGCGTTAATCATCGCGGCCCTTAGAATACGCCCAAATCCGCTATTTACCGGAGAGTTGAAGATGAGATTCAGGCTTTCACAAGACGCGCGTCCTCAGGCAATGACGCTGCTCGTTGCCGCCACCATTTCGGTAGTGCTGTGGTTCATCCCCTACGCCGAGGTTCTCACCTATCCTTTCCGAATTTTCGTCACGTTTATTCACGAGGGCGGACATGCGATCGCGGCTCTGCTGACGGGCAACACGGTCTCCAGCATGAGCGTGGCTCCGAACGCCAGCGGCGAGACTTACACGACCGCGGGCGGATTGATTTCGCAGTTACTCATCTCGAGTGCGGGTTACATCGGGGCGATGGCGTTTGGCGGGTTGTTGCTGGTGTTGATTCGCAAAGCGATTCAGGCGCGGATCGTGCTTCTTGCCTCCGGCATTCTTATCTTCGCGTTGACGATGATCTTCGGGTTGATTAAACCGCTCTTCACGTTTACGGGTTTGTGGGGCGTTCCGTTCACGCTTGGCGCGGGGCTGATCATTTCGGCGAGCCTGATTTTGATAGCGAGGTTCGCGAGTGCGCGCGTCGCGACTTTCTTTGTGAGCTTTCTCGCGGTGCAGTGCGGGCTCAACGCGCTGTTCGATTTGAAGACTGTGTTCTTCCTCTCGTCGCCTTTCGCGCCGGCCGTTTCCACCGACGCCGTCAACATGGCAAATGCGACCGGCATTCCGGCGCTATTTTGGGCCGTCATGTGGATCGCGCTGGCGCTCGGAATACTCTGGTTCGTGATGCGACTCTACGTCGCCGGACGCGACAAGAGTTTCCAACCGGATCTGCCGTTTGAAGACACCCCTCCGGTCTAGTCTTCCACAAACACCGAATCAGAATACGAACCGCGCTTGCAATTGAAACATGCGCGGTGGGTCGATGTTCGCGAATGCCGGAATCGCGTTCGTCGCTGTTCCCACACCACCGACGAACTGTCCGAACGTCGGCGCTGCCACCGCTCCATCACCATACGTCGTGACACCGCGCCCAAGGAAGTTTCCATGATTGAACAGATTGAATCCTTCCACCCTCAGCAACACGCTCATACTCTCTGAAAACTTGAATCGCTTCTCGACAAAAGCCGCCACGTCAGACGTCGGCGTGCCACGAAATGCAGACTTACGAATCACCAGCCCATCAATAACGGGACGATCGTTGTTGATGCCGTCGCCGTTGTTATCCACGCCCGTCGTTGCGTTGAACGGTCGCGCGGAAGCGAACATCGAAACAGTGCCAGCAGTAATGTCGAACGGGAAGCGATAGTTGAACGTGATGACCGCGCGATGTCGTTGATCTACGACGCTCGGTCCACGCTCCGCCTCGTGCAATTGGACGATGTTGCTCTCGTTCGGTCCGATGCCATTGCCGTCCGGCTCGAACGTGTTCGTCGCCTTCGACAGCGTGTAACTCACCGAGGCAAACATGCGGCGACTACCGCGATAGCTGAACTGCGTCTGCAAACCATCATAATCCGCCACGCCGAGATTCATGATGACATTCACCTGACGCACGCCGCCGTTGACGGGCAGGATTGGCCGCGTCGCATTGGCTGCGGCGACGCTCCTGACCTCGCCGGGGTTTCTGCGCGTGAAAGGCGTCGGCGCATTGAGATCGACGGTGCGATCGAGCTCCGTCCAATGTTGATGCACGTAGTCGGTTGCCAGGAAGACGCCCTTGAAAAACTCGCGCTCGCCGCCGAGAGTGAAGACTTGACTACGCGGGTTCACCAGCTTGTCCGGATAGTTCGGCAACTTGTCGAAGTTCAACCCGAACCTCGCAAACTGTTCGCGATAAAAGTCGCGCAGTCCAGCGCGAATCGTGATGTCGCGAGCAGGGAGTTGCGAAGCGGGAATCGTCTTCGGATCGACCGGGACCGGCAAGCATGGACCAGTCAAACAAGTCGGGAAGCCGGTCTGTCCCGGCGTCGCCGTGTAGGTCGTCAAACCGTCGAGACCATTCACGAGATAACCGGCGACGGCGTTAGATCTGATCTGCGTGTAGTACATCGCATAACCACCGCGAACCGACAGCCGCGAATTGCCGCCCGGACGCCAACCAAAACCGATGCGCGGCGCGAAGTTGTTCTTGTCGTCGGTGAGCGTTTGCCGGTCGTAGCGAAGCCCGAGATCCAACGTGAAGTCGTTGCGCACGTGAATGGTGTCCTGGACGAACACGGTGTTGAGCCACTGCGACAGTTCGTAGCTGCTAATGCCGAAATTGATCGGCTGCGTGTAGTTCTGCACGTCCGCAAGCGTAAGTTGTCCGAACGGCGCCGTCGTTGTGTTTCTGAACGTGAACGTGCCGAGGATCGCGGTGCCGGGCTCGCTGCCCGTGCCGCCCGATGTGTGGTGAATTATGCCGCCGCCGAAACGAACGTAGTGTTTGCCATGCGACCAGGAGAGCGTGTCGGAAAACTGGATCTGGTGGCCCCACAAGTCTGAGGCTCGCGATTGTCCGATCGTGAACGGCACAGCGCCTCCGCGCGTGTAGGTCGTCGAAAGCGTCTGCGCTTCCCACAGTGTGACCGGATCGCCATGAAGATAAGCGAAGCGTGCTTCGTTCAAGAGCCGCGGGTTCAGCGTCGCTGTGTGATTGAGTTGCGCGGTCCATGAGCGACGCGCGTAACGGCGTGCGACGCTCGGCGCGTTCGTACCACCAACCGCATCCTGCGGGTTGTCGTCGAAGAAGCGATCTACATTGAAGCGAAGCGCCAGGTTCTGATTTGACGTGAGCCTGTGGTCCACCCGGCCGTTGAAAAGAAACTGTCGATAGTGGCCCGTGTAGTCGAGGTGACCGTCCGGCGGCAACACGAACGCGGGTAGCGTTGTCGAGAGAAAGGTCGTGCGGTTCTGACGAGTGTAGTCGGCGGTAGCGAAGAAGAAGGTACGATCGCTAACGATAGGTCCGCCAATGGTTGCCGAGTACTGTTGCAGCGCGTCGGGAATGTCGACCGGATTGATGAACTGCAGCGTCGACGGAGTAACGCAAGTCGGCACAGACGGCGGACAGAAGCCGTTCGTCGAAAACGTTTCCGCCTGCCAATCGCCGGGGCGGAACATGCCGAGCACTTCGCCGTGCAGGTTGTTGGTGCCCGACTTCGTGACAATGTTCAATGCCGGGCCGGCGGTCCAGCCAAACTCAGCGGAGAAGGCGTTCGAGATGACGGCGATCTCCTGAATCGCGCCGAGCGGCACGGTGGCGACTGCGGTTTGACGGCCCCACGCCTCGTCGTTGTTCGCGCCATCGAGCGTGACCGTGGTCGTGCGGCGCGAGCCGGCGCCCGTTATGAAATAAGTTTGATTGACGAATAGATCGCCGGTTCCCTTTCCTTGCCTGAACGCGGAGTTGAGCAGTGGCAGCGTCGAGACTTTGCGGCCGAGGATCGGCGTCTCGTCGATCTGTTCAGCGCGCAGCGGCAGGCCGATCTGCGGATCCGAGCGCACGCCTTCCGCGGTGCCGTACACGGTGACTTCCGCCTTTTGTGAACCGGGGAGCAGCGCGACTTTCACAGTCGCAGTCTCGCCGGAACGAAGCGTCAAGCCGGTGCGCTCTTCGTCGCCGAAGCCAGTTCGCGAAACGGTGACGGAATAAGAACCCGTCAACGACAGCGCCGGAAACGTGGCCTTCCCATCGTCTCCCGAAACTGCTTCACGGACGCCGCCGGTCGCAGTGTTAGTGACTGAAACCTTCGCGTCTTTAACAACTGCGCCGGTTTGATCGACGACGGAGACGACGATTGTCGCGGTGTTAGGCGTCTGCGCCGCCGCCGTCATCGCTATGAAGACGAACAGGAACAACGGTAAGGAAAGAAAGGACTTGAGTTTCATTATAATCACCCGATTGGAAATTAGAGTCTGGAGGCGCAACGGAGATTGTGCGCGCAGAAGAAAACTACTACCACCGGCCGTAGTCTATAAAGGTTTAGCTAAAGCTTCTTTCTCATTCTCACCCGGCTTCAGCCGGGTGTATAAGAGAGGTGTTAATACGAACCGTTTTAACGGTTTCTCTCGCGAATCATGAAACCGTTGAAACGGTTTTCGTTATCCGTCCGCTTGCACCGGGCTAAAGCCCGGTGAGAATGAAAAGAACTGCGTCAAAGAGTTCGCTATTTCGTCACCGTGTACTGATCGAAGTAACTGACGCTATCAGTCTTTGACCAAACACCAACTTTTCCAGAGACAGCTTCGGCCAGCGTGTAGTCGAGCAGGTGTTTGCCGTCGAGCGACGCCTGAAGGTTTGTTCCCTGCACGGCGATCTCCAGCGTGTGCCAGGTGTTCATCTGCAGAGGCACGTTTTCGGAGCCCTTCTTGACGAAGCTTCGCTTCCCTTTCACGAACGTCCAGAGCACGACATTGTCTTCCTTGCCGTTGAAACGCACGGTCAGGTAGTCGCCATTAGGCTTCAAGTTGAAGAGAATGCCGGCGCACTGATCCAACTGTCCCGCGACCAGTTTGAAACGCAAACTGATCTTGCCGTCGTGAAAGTCGTCGATATCTTTCGCGACTGCATAGGGAAAGTAGGCAAAGGCTTTGACGTTGTCGATGAACTCTTCGTGACGCGAGCCGTAAATGGCGCGCGCGTTTTGCGCAAGGCCGCCGGCAGGCTGTCCCCGCAGCCATTGACGCCCGTCAACGCCCAGAACTTTCGTGCCGCCGTCGTCGACGATGGCCCAGTTACCGACGACAGAGAGAAATCGCGTCGACTCCTTGCCGGCCTTTTCTTTCGACAGATCGATATGAATCGTCTTCGGTTTCGCCGCGCGTTGCGCCGTTACCGGACTTACGCCAACTAACGCTACCAGTAAAATCAAAAGTATCCGTGGTCCCATTTCGTTGCTCCAGCAAATAGAATTACCAACAGCGGCCAGCCAACATAGAAGATCAATGCCGCGTATTTCGGTTGAACAGCCAACGGATAACCGGAGAAGCTCTCTTCGCTCGAGCGCTCCGGCGCGTCGACATTCGCCAGTTTGTAGATCTGATCGAGAACGACCTCCTCGATCGTCGACCGCTCCATCACCTTTTGCCCGCCGAGGTCGTACCAGATCTCACCGTAACGATCCGTTTCGAACAATCCGGTCGCGCTCGTGGCCGCGTAATCGACTGCGACACCCGGCAAGACGCGTCGGAGCTTTCTGAGAACGTTCTGCTCGAAGTCCGTCAACCGCGGATCTTCCGGTGAAAGGTACACTGTGATCTTCAGCGGTTGATTGATTCGTTTCAGGATTGCTTCGTCTTCAGCGCTGAACGAGTTGCGCCGGTTCTCGCTGAGGTCCCAGCTCGCGTTCACCTTTGTTGCGCCCCACGCGAGTGTGGCAACTGTCACAATCATGATCAGTACGGCGATGAACCTCGCGCGGACCGTTTTGCCTGTGTGCAACCAGATCGCGGCCAGTGCAAAACCGGCGCAACTCAGCAATACCATCACGACGGCGACATTCAAGCGAAGCAGTCCTTGTTCGAACGTGCGCAAGGCAGCGGTCGGCGTGTAAGTCGCGAGCTGCTGGAGAAATCCGCCGCGTCCGGCAGCGACGAAGTCCAAAGCCCACGTGCCGACCGTGAATCCGAGCGTGACGATCGCCGCACTCGCGGCGCTGTCCGCCAGTGCGCCTGCCGCAATAGCCACGCCGGCGCTCAACAAACCTCGCAGCAGATGGCCCAGCAGCAGATTCAGCGTCTCCGCCGCGTAAACGTGTCCGCCGTAACTCTTCCAAAGAACGATCGCGACTATCCCGGGAAGCCACGCAATGAGCCACCCGCAAACTAGCACGATGCCTTTCGCAATGACCTTGACCGCGGTCGCGCCCCGCAGTTGCAGCAGGAGCTTCAGTGCTCCCGTCTCCTTCTCAACTGCGATCAAGCGAATGGCAACGAACGGAAACAACAACGTCGCCGCCAGATCGTACGCACCCCACGTCGGAACGAGCACGCCGTCGAGTGGCGTCAGCCCTTGTGCGAGCGCGGCCGGTCGACCGCCGGCACCGCTCATCTCTGCGTACGTGTTGACGGCAGTGATGAAGGCGTGGCCCACCAGCACGCCCGCGATCAGCAACATGATCCAGAAAGCGCGGGACGCGAACAGCTCGCGAAACTCTTTTCTCAACAGCAGGAGAAAACTAGGTGAGCGCAAGGAAGATCTCCTCGACACCACCGTCCGGCAGGTTCACGCGTGCCCGCAACTCGTCAATCGTGCCTTCCGCGACCGTCTCTCCGTGATTCAGCAACACCAGCCGGTCGCAAACTCGTCCGGCGTCCACAAGCTGATGAATCGAGACCAGGAGCGACCGGCCCGTATTCGTCTCGCTTTTCAATAACGACATCACGTCGCGTGTCTGCCGCAGGTCGAGGCCGTCGAACGGCTCGTCCAGCAGCAACAGCGGATGCGGAGTGAGTAAGCCAAGCGCGAGCATCAATCGCTTTTGTTCGCCTTTCGAGAGCGTGCCGGCTCGCGAGCGTTCGATCTCTTTGAGTCGCAACGGTTCGAACAACGCGTTGAGCCTTTCCTGAGATTGGCCGTAGAGCTTGCGAAAGAAAGTCAGCAGCCAACGAACCCGCTGCTCGGCCCACGGCGCGATGCCGTCGGGCATGTAGAACAACACTTCCTTGCGCCGCGCGGAAGCCAGTTGATTCTCATGATGCTTGACGATGCCGCTGTTGCTCGGCAGCAAACCGGCCAGACACTCGAGCAGCGTCGTTTTGCCTGCGCCGTTGGGTCCGATGAGTCCGAGTACTTCACCGGAGCGAACAGTCAGGCTGACGCCGGAAAGCACACGTTTGCCGCCAAATTTCTTCGTCAGGTTTTGAACAGTAAGGAGATCGCTCAAGAGCGCACGACTTTATAAGCCGCTACGAACTACTACCAGCCGTCGTAAGTTTAATAGTCCCCTTGAAGTGAGGTCAGTACCACCACGCGGTAGCGGGTGGGTGATCGGAGAACCCACCCGCTACCGCGTGGTGGTACTGACCCGATCCGGTTCTTTGCGCTTTTTGCGGAAAGCTTTAGCTGAGAAAAGCGACGACCTGCTCGACAAACTGATGAACAGCCTCGAGCACCTGGGGGCGAGATTCGATACTGACGCTGAGGACCACAACCGCGCTCAACACCAACCACGGAACGAAGCGAAACAGCGGCGCACTGCTGACGAGCAGACGAGGATCGACCGACGCAAGCTCGACCAAACGGCTCACTCGTACTTTCACTCCCGGCGTGTCGTCTCCGATCAGAAAACCGGAAACAGCCGCGGGCAGCGTTTGCCGTTCCCCCGTCGGGATCATTCGCGCGATACGCACCAGCGCCGACGCGAGGTCCAGTGCGACTTGCGAACTCTTTTGCGCGGCGTATTCATCCGCGGCCGACTCTGACGCTTCGCTCCAAGCACGGTCGAGCCAGCGGCCGCACGGAATGAGCAACAGCGCCGCGCGGCTGATGCGCATCACTGAACGTTTGAAGTTGTCCTGGGCCGCGAGGTGTCCGTACTCGTGCGCGATAGCGGCAGCGAGTTCTTCTTCACTCAACGATTCCAGCACGCGTCCGGCCATAAAGAGGCGCGGGCGAATTGAGCCGACGACGGCAATGATCGGAAACGAGTGTTCGAGGACGAAGGTTGGCACGGTGATCGCGTCGAGTTTGATCGGCGTCGAAGCGGCGAGCCATTGTTTCAACAGCGACCGCGTCGCGAGCCATGAACGCACCCCACGGCCGATGGCGAGGGCAACGCCGATGGCGGAGATCGTCGCGAGCGCGCCGAGTTTCCAACTGACGGTTTCTTTCGTGGCGTAAGGCTCGTACCTCAGATACGACGGGATCATGAACGCCGCGATCGCGATGATTGCGAGCACGGGCGGTCCGATGCGCATCACGAACAGGATTTCCGCGCGTGTGCGGGCCGAACATTTCCAGAGCACACGCTTGAACGCGCGCGCCATCGCTGCCGCCGCGAGCGTTGCGGTCGCATTGATGGTCAGGAGCAGTGCCAGGACCAGCGTTATGCCTAAAAACTCGTACATCAGCTATTAAGTTCGCGCTTCTTTTCCTGCACCAGGCGATCGAGCTCGTCCAACAGCTCGCGATCTCTTTCGCTGATCGTGTCGACGATGCACGCGAGGATCGGTTCGACGCCGTCAGCGCCGTGGCCCAGCAGGCCGTCGACAACGTCCTCTTTAATGCCGCGATCGAGATCCTCGCGCGAGACGAGCGCAGCGTACAAAAAGGCGCGGCCGTCTTTGCGGCGTGCGAGCAGGTTCTTTTTGAACAGCCGGTCGAGCGTGGTCATGAGCGTGGTGTAGGCGATTCGCTCGTCGAAAGCACGGTAGATGTCGCGCACCGACACCTCGCCGAGTCGCCAAGTCTCTTCCATGACCTGGCGTTCGAGTTTTCCGAGAGCGAAACAGGCAATTTCGCGCGGACGGCGAAATCCGCGGAGAAGAAATCGTGAGTTCTTCATGACGACGGGCATTTTCAGTCACTCGAGTTAGGACTGTCAACGCGCAAGCTAACGTTAGAACAGAACAAGTCAGGAAGGGGGCAACGCCCCCGCTCTTGCCGAAGCGGGGGCGACGCTTCGCTCTGCCCCCTTCCTGACTGTTCTTACCTGTCCGGCGCTTGGCACCGGGCGTTTCGCTTTCGAGTACTGTTCAAGGTATCATCCCGAGTTTGCGAAGAGCGCAAGATTCGGATCTATGCCTGAAGAAGCAATTGAAGTCAGGGGAGCACGCGTTAACAACCTCAAGAACGTCTCCTTCTCTATCCCCATAAATCAGATGACGGTGGTCACCGGCGTCAGCGGCTCCGGCAAGTCGTCGCTCGCCTTCGACACGATCTACGCCGAAGGGCAGCGGCGCTACGTCGAGTCGCTTTCCGCTTATGCCCGGCAGTTTCTCGAGCGCATGGACAAGCCGGACGTCGACGAAGTCCACGGCATCGCACCGGCCATCGCAATCAGGCAAAAGAACTCGACCCGTAACCCGCGCTCGACCGTCGGCACCCAAACCGAGATCTACGACTACCTGCGACTGCTCTTCGCCCGCGTCGGTCAAACATATTGCCGCGTCTGCGGACGACTCGTCTCGCGCGACTCGCCCGAATCCGTCGCCGACGAGGTACTCGGCACGTTGGCTGAAGGAACGCGTTTCTACGTCCTGTTTCCCGCCGACGCCGGATTAAGAGAACCGGAGAAGGGGGGAAGCGGAGACAGGGGGAAATCACCGCGTCGCCGCATCACCCCGTCACCCCGTCCGTGGGTTACGGCCCACTTGATGAGCCTGATGCAGCGCGGCTTCACGCGTCTCTACTTCAACGGCCAAACGATCGATCTGCAATCACCCGACGACTACCCGCGCGACGATTTTAAGGACGTCTTCGTGCTCGTCGATCGACTCGCCGCCCGGCCCGACGTCCGGCAACGTCTCGTCGACTCGCTCGAGATCTGTTTTCAGGAAGGACACGGCAGCGCCATCATCGAAACCGCGGAGGCCGAACGACAGCGCCTGCGTTTCTCTGACCGCTTCGAATGCAAGTACGACGGAACGATTTACGCGACTCCCGAACCGCGGCTCTTCAGTTTCAACAATCCATACGGCGCCTGTCCCACCTGCCAGGGCTTCGGCAACACCATCGGCCTCGATCTCGATCTGGTGATTCCGAATCCCGGTCTGTCGCTAAAAGACGGCGCGATCGAACCGTGGACCAAACCGCAGCACGAGTGGGCGATGTCGGAACTGAAACAGTTCTGCCGCGCCGAGAAGATCTCGATGACGGTGCCGTTCAATGCGCTCTCGCGCTCGGACCAGCAGGCGATCGTCGAAGGACGCGGCGAATGGGGCGGCGTGCGCGGCTTTTTCGATTGGATGGAGACGAAGAAATACAAGCTCCACGTCCGCGTCTTTCTTTCGAAATACCGCGGCTACACGTTGTGCCCCGACTGCAAAGGCGGACGGCTGCGGCAGGAAGCGCGCGACGTGAAAGTCGGCGACCGCACATTGGCGGACATCTGCGCGATGTCGATCAACGAGGCGTCGACGTTCTTCGACTCGGTACAACTTTCCCCCGAACAGACCGCCATCGCCGATCGGATCCTTTTCGAAGTACGACGGCGGCTGCGATTTCTCGTCGAAGTCGGGCTCGACTACCTGACACTCGATCGACTCGCGTCGACACTGTCCGGCGGCGAAGCGCAACGAATCCAACTCGCCACCAATCTCGGCTCGTCGCTCGTCGGCGCGCTTTACGTGCTCGACGAACCGTCGATCGGCCTCCATCCGCGCGATAACGATCGTCTCATCCGGCTGCTCAAAAACCTGCGCGACATCGGCAATACCGTGCTCGTCGTCGAACACGACGCGGAGATGATGCGCTCCGCCGATCACATACTCGACATCGGTCCCGCGGCCGGCGAGCTCGGCGGGCGCGTCATGTACGAAGGCGACTTTGCCGGACTGCTGCGCGACGAGGCGTCGCTGACGGCCCGCTATCTGCGTGGCGACGCCGAGATCAAAGAGCCGAAGCAACGACGGGTGGCGCAGAAACGCCGGCTCACGATCCAGGGCGCGTCCGAACACAACCTCAAATCGATTGACGTCGAAGTTCCTCTCGACATGCTTGTGTGCGTGACCGGCGTCAGCGGCTCCGGAAAGTCGACGTTGATTCACGACTGCATCTACGCGGGCCTGAAAAAGCAACGAGGCGACTGGCAAGGTCACGTCGGCGCATTTACGAGGATCGACGGCGGGTTGTTGATCGACGACGTGATCCTCGTCGATCAATCGCCGATCGGGCGAACGCCGCGTTCTAACCCCGTGACGTACATCAAAGTCTACGACGCGATTCGCGAGGTGTTTTCGGCGACGCGCGAGGCACAGGCGCGCGGGTTCGAGCCGTCGCACTTTTCGTTCAATCTTCCCGGCGGGCGTTGCGAGGTTTGCCAGGGCGACGGAACGGTGACTGTCGAGATGCAGTTTCTCGCCGACGTCGAGTTGGTTTGCGAAGAGTGCAAAGGCACGCGATTCAAACAGCAGATCCTCGACATCCGCTATCGCGGCAAGAACGTTCACGAAGTGCTGAGCATGACGGTGCGCGAGGCGATCACGTTCTTTCGCGAAGTGCCGAAGGTGACGAACCGGTTGCGCGTGCTCGACGACGTCGGGCTTGGGTATTTGCGGCTGGGTCAGTCGGCGACGACGCTGTCCGGCGGCGAAGCGCAGCGCATCAAGCTCGCAGCGCACTTGCTCAAGCGCACTGGCGCGAAGACGCTCTACATCTTCGACGAACCGACGACGGGGCTGCATTTCGATGACATCAACAAGCTGCTCGCCGCGTTTCGGGCGTTGATCGACGCCGGCGGATCGTTGCTGGTGATCGAACACAATCTCGACGTGATCAAGACGGCAGACCATATCATCGACCTGGGGCCGGAAGGCGGCGACGCCGGCGGGTACGTTGTCGGCACGGGCACGCCGGAAGAGATCATGCGGATCCGCGAATCGCACACGGGCCGGTTCCTGCGCGACTACCTCGCGAAATCGAATGGAGGATCTTCAAAATGAGTCTCAGCAAACAGATCGTTTCCGACTTGACGACGGCGATGAAGGCGCAGGATTCGGCGCGCACGTCGACGTTGCGCATGGTGAAGGCGGCGATGATGAACCGGCAGATCGAGAAGGGTGGCGAGCTTGACGATGACGACATGCAGAAGCTCCTTCGTTCACTCGTGAAGCAACGCCGCGACTCGATTGAGCAGTATGAAAAGGCTGGCCGGCAGGAGCTGGTCGACAAGGAACAGGCTGAGATCGCGGTCATCGAAACATATCTTCCGCAGGCCGCTTCGCAGGCTGAGATCGAAGCCGCAGTGGCGGCCGCTGTCGCCGAAACCGGCGCCACGTCGATGAAAGATATGGGCAAGGTCATGAAAGCCGCCCAGGCCGCCCTCGCAGGTAAAAACGCGGATGGAAAAGCAATCAGTGAAATGGTTAAAGCTAAGTTGGCCGGTAGTTAAAATCCGTGTTCCCTCAAGTTGCCTCTATATGCTGGTTTCCGTATAATCCACAGCTTGCTCGAAGGCACGGGGTCTTGTCCGGTGGGTTTCGCGCCCACTTTTTCTTTTGGCGCCATGGGAAATGATTCGATTGCAGCACGGGTTCAGGAGCTAGCTGAACAAGTCGCAATCGACCACGGTCTCGAGCTAGTGCACGTCGAAGTGGCCGGCCCCGACAATAAGCCGATAGTTCGCGTTTTTATTGACAAGCCGCAGGGTGTTACCCACGAAGATTGCTCCGAAGTGAGCACTCATCTCGGCACGATCCTCGACGTCGAGGATTTCATCCACTCTGCTTACACACTGGAAGTATCATCGCCCGGACTGGAGCGGGGACTTTACAAGCGCGCCGACTTCGAGCGGTTTGCCGGCAGCATGGCTAAAATGAAGACCCGGCAACCCATCGACGGCCAGCGCAACTTTCGCGGCCGCTTGCTCCGGCTCGACGGCGACGACGTGATTTTCGAAGATCGAACCAATGGGCAGGTGCGTGTTCCGTTGTCTTTGATCACTAAAGCGAACATTGAAGTAGACGTTGAAGAGGAACTTCGCCGGAGCCACTAAAATAGGTTTAGAGAGACTTTCATGAGTTCATCGATCGCACAGAACATCGAAGCACTTTGTCAGGAACAGGGTATCGAACGCGATCTAGTCATCGAGGCGATGAAGGAAGCCGTCCGCGCGGCCGCCAAAAAACAATTCCGCTCAGGCGAGGACATCCAGGTCGACTGGAACGCCGAGACCGGGATAGAGCTTTCTGCGTCTAAAGTCGTCGTCGACGAAGTCGAAAACCCGGCCACCGAACTCTCTATCGTCGAAGCCCGCGAGCTGGCAGGAGACGAAGTCGAGCTCGGCGACGCGCTGCTGCTTCCCTTACCCATGGAAGAACTCGGCCGCATCGCCGCCCAAACCGCCAAACAGATTCTCTTTCAGAAAGTCCGCGACGCCGTCCGCAGCAACGTCTACGAACAATACATCGACAAGATCGGCGACCTCGTCAACGGTTACGTCAAGCGTTTCGAACGCGGCAACATAATCGTCGACCTCGGCAACCTCGAAGCAATTCTCCCGCGCTCGCAACAGTCGCGCGGCGAACAGTGGAACCAGGGCGAGCGCATCCGCGTCGTCATCAATAACGTTTCCAAGGAATCCAAAGGGCCGCAAGTGGAAGTCTCACGCACGTCGCCCGAGTTGCTGCTCCGGTTGTTCGAAATGGAAGTCCCGGAAATCTACGACGGAACGGTCGTGATCAAATCGGCAGTCCGCGAGCCGGGCGAACGCGCCAAGATCGCCGTGATGTCTAACGAGCGCGACGTCGATCCCGTCGGCGCCTGCGTCGGTATGAAAGGCTCCCGCGTACAGGCAATCATCCGCGAGCTGCGCGGCGAGAAGATCGACATCATCGAGTGGTCAGACGAGCCTTCAGTATTCGCCGCCAACGCGCTGTCGCCGGCCAAGGTCAACCAGGTGAGAATCACCGACATCGAGAACCGCCAGATGGAGGTCATCGTCAACGAAGACCAACTCTCGCTGGCCATCGGCAAACGCGGCCAGAACGTCCGGCTCGCGACCAAGCTCGTCGGGTGGAACATCGACATCCGCAGCGAGGAAGAGATCAAGCGCGAGGTCACCGAACAGATGGGCGCCTTGATTGCCTCCGGCGAGTCAGTGCCGCTCTCGGTCATTGAAGGTGTCACGGCCGCACAAGCCGAAGCGCTCTCCGCGCACGGCATCAACGACATCGATGCGCTGGCCCTAACGTCCGTTGACGACCTCGTCGAGTTCCTCGACCTGAGTCTCGACGAGGCGGAACAGATCCTGAACGCCGCGCAAGCCGTCGTCGCCATGCGCGATCGCAGTCTCGGCGAATCGGAAGAAGGCGAAGAGGCGCATGCCGTCTCCGCCGAGCTCGACGAATCGGCTGAACCGACCGAAGTCGAACCGTCGCCGGAATCGACCGCGGCTGGTTACGACGAGGCAGTCGAGAATGGAGTTCCGTTCACTGCCGAGCCTGAAATCAAGGCGTGGGATTCGGCCGATCCGGTTTCGTTGACTGAAGCCGAGCCGATCCCGTCCGACGAGTTAGCTTTGCTGGAATCCGGCCGCGACTTGCGTCCGGACACGATAACGCCGTCGCCTGACATTACCTCCTCCGCGGTTGAAGCCTTCAACCACATCGAGCAGAACGCGGCGGAAGAGATGGCCCACGAAGACGAGTTTGCTTCCGACGCCTCGGCTGAAGAAGTAGAAACAACAGCTCCCGCAGTTTTTGAAGATGCTGCATCAGGCGGGAGCTCCGATGACGAGAAGCAATGATGCTCCAATGATGCAGCCAAACAGGAACAACACAAGACCGGTTTATTCGGGCCGTTTGTGTTGCCCGCTCAGCCCCTACTGTCACGCGCCGAACTTCTGATCGGACGTTTCTGAAGTGGTTAGGAGCGGTTCGTTCCTAATCACTAAAGACCGTCAGACGCGCGAGTAAGCGTCGAGAAGGAGTGCATGACAGTTTCCTCGAAAGTTCGTATTTACGATCTCGCCAAAGAACTAAAGCTCGACACTAAACGTCTCATCGAAGAGGTGCGCCGCGAAGGCGTCGACGTCAGTGTTCCTTCCAACTCAGTCTCCAAGGAACTGGCGGAGAAGATTCGCAACAAGTACTTCCCGAAAAAAGAGACGGCGGTGAAGCGCGCCGTGAAAGTCGTGAAGCGCGCCGTGCTGCCCACGCCGGAAGCGCCCGTGGCCGAAGCGGAAGTCGAAGTTGAGGAATTGGAGCCCGAGTTCGCTGCGCCGCTGCCTGCTGCGCCCGCCGCACCGGCACCAACTGAAGCTCCGGCGACGATTACGCCAGCGCCTCCGAAACCAATCGCGCCCGCCCGGCTGGTCAAGAAACTGACGCCGGCAGCACGCGTCGAGCCGCCACCACCGGAAGTGCTCGAGCCGCCGGTGATCCACGCTGAACCAGCCGCGCCGGCGCCTGAAATCGTCGAACCACCGATAGCGCCGCCGCCCGTCGAGACGACTCCTGCGGCTCCGCCGGCAGCAGCGCCGACTAACGGCGCGGAACCAGCGCCGGCGAGACCCGCGCCAGTTGTTCCGTCGCGCCAGGTCAGGGTGTTGCGCCCGACGGCTGCCGCACTCAACGCAGGCATCAGGCCGGGTGAGCGCGCGCCCGCCCCGACACCGCCGCCACCTCCGGCACCCCGGGAACGAACGGAACGAACGCCCGAGCGACCTGCCGAACGGCCGGCCAGGTTCCGCGAACGGCCTTCCCTGCCGCGTTCTGAACGGATGGGAACGCCCGGCGAAACGGCCACACCGCAAACAACCTACATTCCGCCTCCCGACGCCGGACGCCGTCGTTCACGACGCGGCAACGCGCGTGGCGGAAGAAAGATCGAAGGCAAGGCCGGAAAGTTCGACAAGGGCGATTTCATTCCGCCGCCGAAGGCGTTGTCTCTCGAAGACCGCATCGCCGGACGGCTCGAAATGCCGAGTTCAGGCGCTCTGAAATCGGTGCGCCTGATCGAAGGTTCGACCGTCAAAGAGTTTGCCGAAAAGCTCGGAATCAAACCGAAGGACGTCGTGACGTTGCTGTTGCAGCGCGGCGTCTTCGCCACCATCAACCAACCGCTGATGGACGACGTCGCGACCGATCTCGGCAAACGTTTCGGTTACGACGTCTCGTTCGTGCCGTTTGAGGAGATGGTCGCCGAAGAGGAGTTTGAAGAACTGATCGCGGCCGACGCAGACGACGTCGAGTTGCCGCGCGCACCGGTCGTCACCGTCATGGGCCACGTCGATCACGGCAAGACTTCGCTGCTCGACGGCATTCGCACGACCGACGTTGCCGCCGGTGAAGCAGGCGGTATCACGCAGCACATCGGCGCGTACAGCGTGCAGGTGCCGAATCCTGACAATCACGACGAAACTCGTCGCGTCGTGTTTCTCGATACGCCGGGCCACGAAGCATTCACGATGATGCGTGCGCGCGGTGCGAAAGCGACCGACATCGTTGTCCTCGTCGTCGCCGCTGACGACGGCGTCATGCCGCAGACGATCGAAGCTATCGAGCACTCGCGAGCAGCGGGCGTTCCGATCATCGTCGCCATTAACAAGATCGACAAACCTGACGCCAATCCCGATCGCGTCCGGCAAGAGCTTGCCAAACAAGGCTTGTCGCCACTCGACTGGGGCGGCGAAACGGAAATGGTCCAGGTCTCGGCGAAGAAGCGTCAGAACCTCGATACGCTGCTGGAAACGATCCTGCTGACGTCGGACATTCTGAACCTGCGCGCCAGCCCGACGCGGCTCGCATCCGGCGTCGTGCTCGAAGCCAAACTGGATCGCGGGCGCGGCGCGGTAGCGACCGTCCTCGTCCAACAGGGCACGCTCAAGATTCACGAGCCGTTCATCGTCGGACAGATCTACGGGCGCGTCCGCGCTATGTTCAACGACCGCGGCGAGCCGATCACCGAAGCCGGTCCGGCAACACCCGTCGAAGTGCTCGGTTTGCAGGGTGTGCCGCAGGCGGGTGAAAGCTTCCAGGTCGTGTCTGACATAACGAAAGCCCAGTCAATCTCGCAACACCGGCAGATGCTCAGCCGTCAGGCCGCTCTGCTGCAAACGACCAAACGCGGTATCGAAGCGCTCGGCGAGAGCGAAGTCAAAGAACTGCTCGTCATTATCAAGGCCGATGTGCAGGGCTCCGTCGAAGTGTTGAAGTCGACGCTGCAAAAGCTTTCGACCGATCGCGTGAAGGTGAAAGTGATTCGATCGGGCGTCGGGGCGATCACCGAGTCAGACGTGTTGCTCGGTTCGGCGACGCAGGCCGGATCGTCGTCGTCCGCCGTCGTGATCATCGGCTTCAACGTGCGTCCCGAGGCGCGCGCCGCCGACGTCGCGAAACAGGAAGGCGTCGATATTCGTCTCCACTCGATCATCTACAAGGTCGAGGAAGAGATTCGCGCGGCCATGATCGGCATGCTCGAAGCGATCGAGAAGGAACGGATCCTTGGCAAGGCCGGAGTGCGCGAAGTGTTCCGCGTGCCGAGGGCGGGAACCGTCGCCGGCTGCATGGTGCTCGACGGAACGATTCGCCGCAACGCGCGCGCCCGCGTGATTCGTGATGGCGTGGTGAGTTGGGAAGGCAACATCGCGTCGCTGCGCCGGTTCAAGGATGACGTGTCGGAAGTTCGCGAAGGGTTCGAGTGCGGCATCAGTCTGGAAAACTTCAACGACGTGAAAGTCGGAGACCAGATTGAAGCGTACGTGGTCGAGCGCGTCGCGGCAACAGAGCTGTAAGAAGAGAACAAGTTGGGAAGGGGGCAAGCGTAGCGCGTCCCCGCTGGTTGATAAGTTCGATGACCGAGAGGCGGGGGCGCGCTGCGCTTGCCCCCTTCCTGACCTGTTCAGAGTCGGGGAAGAACGGTTGGTTGTATGCACCGTACAGAAAGGATTACCGATACTCTGCGGGATGAGATTGCGCAGATCGTCGGGTATGAGCTCGAAGATCCGCGTTTGACGGCGGTGACGGTGACGGACGTTCGGCTCTCGTCTGATAAAAAAGCCGCGCGTGTTTACGTCACGGTCCATGGTGATGAGAAGGAACACAAGGAGGCGCTGGAGGCGTTGAAGCACGCCGCGCCGTACGTTCGTAAGCAACTCGGTCTTTCGTTGAATCTACCCCGTACGCCCGAAATTCATTTCGTGCGCGATCGAATTGAAGAAGAAGGCGAGCGAGTCGATCAATTGCTCGAAGAGATTGAACGAGAGTGGGAGAGACAAGGAAAGGACGAAGGATAGTTTCGCAATATGCTTAGTCAAGTAGTCGAGCTGATCGAAGCAAAGCGTCATTTCGCGATCACCTCGCACATTCGCCCTGACGGCGACAGCCTGGGATCGTCGCTCGGTCTCTACTGGTTGCTGCGCGCCCTCGATAAAGAGGTCGAAGTCATCATGCGTGACCCTGTGCCGCACGCATACCAGCAACTGCCCGGCGCAAACGCCGTGCGCGTCACGCCTTCAGTCGATCCCGGTTATCACGCAGTGTTCGTGATCGAGTGTTCCGACATCACGCGGCCCGGCCTCGTCGATCTCGAAAAACAGTTCGTCGTCAACATCGATCACCACTCGACGACGGCGCTCTTCGGCACGATCAACTGGATCGACTCGACCGCGTCCGCCGTGGGCGAGATGATCTACAACTTGTGCAAAGCGACCGGCGTTCGCGTCACGCGAGAGATCGCCGAGTGCGTTTACACCGCGCTGATCACGGATACCGGATCGTTTCACTACTCGAACACGACCGAGCGTACGTTCAAAGTCGCGTCAGAATTGGTTCGCACCGGCGTGAAACCGGCGAAGACCGCGGAGGCAGTGTTTGCGAGTTATCCGTGGAGCCGCATTCAGTTGATGGGCGCTGTGTTGTCGACCGCCAGGCGCGATGAAACAGGACGCGTCGCGTGCATGCGGCAGTCGATCGAGATGCAACACGACGCTGGAGCTTCGGATGAAGACGCGGACGGGTTCGTCAATTATCCGCTGACCGTCGGCGAAGTGGAAGCTGTGGCGATGCTGAAGGAGTGCGAGCCGGGAATCTATCGGACCAGCTTGCGATCGAAGGGCGACGTGAACGTCGCGAAGGTCGCGGAGAAGTTTGGCGGCGGCGGACATCGCAACGCTGCCGGCTGCAC
Source organism: Acidobacteriota bacterium (assembly GCA_046732935.1). Lineage (GTDB taxonomy): Bacteria > Acidobacteriota > Blastocatellia > Pyrinomonadales > Pyrinomonadaceae > PSRF01. Next base: position 56,784 of record JBKPOC010000110.1, read on the forward strand.
GCTCAAGGGAAGCTGGGAAGAGGCCGAGACTATCATTGTTCGTCTATTACAGGACGCAGTGAAGCGCGCCGACGGCGATCTCACTGAAGACGCGTTGAAAGAGTCGGTCGCTTAACGCCCGTGGTCGAAAGAAAATACAAGTGGCGGCGCGAAGACTATCAGGAGAAGACGCGCGGGCTGTTGATGGTCCATACCGGCAACGGTAAAGGCAAGACTACTTGCGCGCTCGGGCTGATGATGCGCGCTGCCGGACGCGGTTTGAACTGTTGCATGATTCAGTTTATGAAGTCGCGCAACGACCGTTACGGCGAGCACGAATCTGCTGAAAAACTCGGCATCGAAGTCCATACGATGGGCGACGGCTTCACCTGGGATACCAAGAACCCCGAACAAGACATCAAGACGGCACGCGAGACGTGGGCACTCTGCCTCGAGAAGCTGCGCTCCGGCGATTACGACCTGCTGGTCTTTGACGAGCTCGTCTACGTGCTCAGTTACAAGATGCTGCCGGTCGATGAGGTGCTCGAGGAGTTTCGCTCCGTTCGCGCCACGCAACCGGCATTGCACATCGTCGTAACAGGGCGCGACGCCCCACCCGAGCTGATCGAAGCCGCCGATCTCGTAACTGAAATGACCGAGATCAAACACCCATTTACCGCCGGAATCCGCGCCCAACAAGGCATCGAGTTCTAATCACAAAAAGGCACAAAAGTCACAAAAGTCACAAACAAGAAGTGAGAAAAAGGGTGACTCACCTCCCCTAAGTCCTTTTTGCGCCTTCTGTGCGTTTTGTGCCTTTTGTGATTAATGGTGGCTTGCTTTGTGCCCCCTTGTGGCGTACGCTTCCGCGCATTCCTATGGCCTGGTTCAGCAAGAAAACAAAGCGCATAGAATCTGTTCCGCCTGAAGAGCGCGTGGTGAAGACTGAAAACGTCTTCGTCAAATGCGACGGCTGCGAGGCCCACCTTTACAAGGGCGAGCTCGAAGACGGACTTCAGGTCTGCAAACACTGCGGCCATCATTTCCGCATTGGCGCCCGCGACCGTCTGGCATTGCTGTTCGACGAAGGCAAGTTCGAAGAGATTGACGGCGAAGTCATCTCCATCGATCCGCTCGAGTTCGTCGACAGCAAACCTTACTCGGACCGTATCGCTCAAGCGACCGACGCGTCAGGTCTTTCCGAAGCAATCATCAGCGCCCACGGCACTGTCGGCGATCACCCCGTCGTCGCCGGCGCGATGGACATGTCGTTTATCGGCGGCTCGATGGGTTCGGCAGTCGGCGAGAAAGTGACGCGACTGATCGAACGCGCGATGCGCGAACACAGCGCGGTCGTCATCTTTTCCGCGTCTGGCGGCGCGCGCATGCAGGAAGGGACGCTCTCGCTGATGCAGATGGCCAAGATCTCCGCGGCGCTAGCAGCGCTCGACGAAGCGCGTCTACCATTCATCTCCGTCCTGACGGATCCGACAACCGGCGGCGTCACCGCGAGTTTTGCCATGCTGGGCGACGTCATCATCGCCGAGCCGAAGGCCCTGATCGGGTTTGCCGGCCCGCGCGTTATCGAACAGACCATCCGGCAGAAGCTGCCAAAGGATTTTCAACGATCCGAGTTCCTGCTGGACCACGGCATGATCGATGCCATCGTCGATCGACGCGAGCTGCGCAACTACATTGTCCGGTTGCTGAACTTCATGATGAACCCCGAGATCCACGGCGAATCCGATATCGAACGGGCCCGGCGACGCGCAACCTCCAGAAATTAACCGCCGATGCATTTTGACGAGGCGGTTAAATATCTCTACGGCCTGGGCCATGAGATTCTGACGCTCAAACTGGGCCTCAGAAACACCGAACTCCTCCTCGAAGCTCTCGACAATCCTCAACTTGCTTTTCCCGCAGTTCAGATCGCAGGAACGAATGGCAAAGGTTCAACTGCTGCGATGCTCGATTCGATCTGTCGTGCCGCTGGCATTCGGAGCGGGCTCTACACGTCGCCTCATCTCGTTTCGATCACCGAACGCATTCGCATAGCGGGCAAGCAGATCGGCGAGAACGATTTTGCGCGTCATGTCACTACGGTCCGGGAAGTCAGCGAAAAGATCGAAGTGCGCGCAACGTTCTTCGAACAGTTGACGGCGGTCACGTTGCTTGCGTTTCGCGAAGCGGCGATCGACCTGGCGATTCTCGAAACAGGATTGGGCGGAAGACTCGACTCAACGACCGCTGCGAAAGCGGGCATCGTGGCGATCACACAGATCGCCATGGACCACGAACAGTACCTCGGCGAAACGATCGAAAGCATCGCCGCCGAGAAAGCCGCGATCATCCGGCCGGGCGTGACCGCCATCATCGCGAAGCAACGAGAACCCGCGGCCCTATCTGTGTTGCTTGCGCGCTGCCGCGACAGTGGTGTGGATCCAATCCTCGTGACCGATATCGAACCGATTCCAATTGGTTTGCGTGGCCGTCATCAGTTTGAAAACGCAGCGGTCGCGATGCGAGTCGCCGAGAGTCTCTCGATTCCGCGGGACGCGATCGTCAAAGGCATCGAAACAGCGCAACACCCGGGCCGGCTCGAACTAATCGCCGGCGAGCCACCGATTCTGCTCGACGGCGCGCACAACCCCGCCGGCGCCGAAGCGTTGCGCGATTATCTCAACGAGTTCGGCCGCCGGCCGCTGACTATCGTCTTCGGTGCAATGAGCGACAAGAAACTCGATCGCATCGGCGAGATACTTTTTCCACTCGCCGACCATTTAATCCTTACCACAATCGATAACCCCCGCGCCGCCTCGCTCGAAACACTGGAACCAATCGCCACACGCTTCGCCCGCGGCTCCGTTCTGAAATCCGCATCGGCGAGCGATGCGCATCGAACCGCCCTCCGCATTACGCCCGCCGAAGGTTTAATCTGTATTACCGGGTCGCTTTACCTGCTCGGGGAATGGAAACAACTGACATGACGGAACTGCCAAAAATCATCAGCAGCCAAAAGGTTTTCGACGGCCGCGTCTTTAACGTCACTGTCGACACCGTGCGCGAAGGCGAACGGACTTATCAGCGCGAAGTGGTCCATCATCACGGCAGCGCCGTGATCCTGCCCGTTTTTGACGACGGCACCGTGTCGCTTGTGCGACAGTATCGCCATCCCACGGTTCGTTATCTGCTCGAAGCTCCCGCAGGCACGTTGGCCCACGGCGAGCGCCCCGACGACGGCGCGGCACGCGAACTTCAGGAAGAGCTCGGCCTCGTCGCCGGTCGAATGGAAAAGCTGTCGGAGTTTTTTGTCTCGCCCGGTTTTTGCGAAGAGAAGATGTGGGTCTTTCTCGCAACCGATCTCACCGAAGGCAAACAACAACTCGAAGACGACGAGATCCTCGAAGTCGTGCGCTTGCCCATCGCCGACGCGCTCGAAATGATTACGAGCGGCGAGATTCAGGACGCGAAGACCATCATCGCGTTGATGCTCGCAGCGCCGCGCGTCGGTTCCCCTATGTTGCAGGTCGACTACCCGGCAGTTTGATCAGTTTGATTTGTGTTTCCAAGTCTCCTACACTCCGTTCACCGTGATTAACAACGAGCCTTCGCAGCAAGTGACGCCGCTTCCAACCGAGCCGGCAGGGTTTCCGGAGCCGATTGTTCGCGACGAACCGCCGCTGGCGCAGCCCTTTTGGGAAGTGCTCAGGGCTTTCATTATTTGGGTAGTCAGCGTAGTGTTTTTGCTGATCGTTCCAGTCGTCGTCGCACTCCCTTACATCATCTATAAGCTGGTCAATCATGGCGCGCCGCGTGCCGAAGACCTCGCCAGTGATAAGACGCTGCTCTTCTTGTCGATCATCGGCGTTCTGCCAAGTCACCTGCTGACAATCGCCGTCGTGTGGGTTGCTGTGACTCATATGGGCCGTCGCCCGTTTTCCAGCATGCCCGGCTTGCGCTGGCCGAAGAACTTCAGCCCATGGCTTACAGTGTCAGTCGCCGTGTTGCTCGCGTTCGTGCTGCTCGTCATCGGCTGGGGTGTGACGCAGGTCCTGGGTGGAAGCAAAACTCAGTTGGACTTACTGGTCGAGAGTTCACTGCCCGCGCGCTTCGCGACCGCGTTCGTCGCCGTGTTTACCGCACCGCTGGCGGAGGAACTGATCTATCGCGGCGTGGTCTATTCTGCGCTCGAGCGTGCGGCCGGTGTGGCTGTCGCCGTCGGCGTCGTTTCGCTGCTGTTCGCGGGTGTGCACGTCTTCCAGTACTGGAACAATATCGGCGTCATAACAGTCATCACGCTGCTCAGCTTCACGCTCACGTTCGCTCGCGCGTACTCAGGTTCGCTAATTCCGCCGTTGATCATTCACCTCGTTTTCAACGGCATCCAGGCGCTCGTTCTCGCGCTCGCGCCCTTTATCGACAGCAATCTCCTCGAGAAGGGTGAGAAGGTTACGCCCACGACGCCGGGCCTCGAGCTTGCCGGTCACATACTCAGTTACTTATGTCATATGACGTAGTCGTCGTGGGCGGCGGTATCGGCGGCTTGACCGTCGCTGCTCTGCTGTCTGCGCGTGGCGTGAAGACGTGTCTGCTCGAGCGGAATTCGCAGGTGGGCGGGTGCATCGCGCGCGTTGAGTTTGGCGGATACGACTTCGACCCCGGAATGGGGATTTACACTTCATTCGGGCCCGGTGAAATCTATGACCGAGTCTTCTCTGAATTGCCGGTCGATCTTCCCGAGACTTCTCTGCTCAGCGATGGCTCGTACTCAATCAAGGGTGGTCCGGCGAGCATCGCCGAACGTCTCGCGGAGTCGATCAAAAAGAGCGGCGGAACGCTCCGTTTGAACAGCCCCGTGCTTCGGCTGGCTTACGATGAGAGCGGTCAGCGCGCGATCGGCGTCGATCTACTCAGCGGCGAAACCGTGCTCGCGCGAACGGCCGTCGTCAGCAATCTCACCGTCTGGGACACCTACGGAAAACTGATCGGCTTGAACCGTACGCCCCTCGAGACAAAGAAACTACTGAAGACGCTTCAAGGCGCCGGCGCATATCTCGTCTATGCGAGTCTCGAAGAGCCGGCGCTCGCTCGCTTACCCGGCGCGCATTTCACGGCCGGCGAGTTCACCGTAGCTGTCGCTCCGGCAGGCAGCGGGCCGCCGGGAAAACGCGCCGTCACGTTAAAAACGAGCACCGATCCCACCGACTGGTTTGCGTTTCAATCGAGCGAGGAAGAGTACGAGGAACGCGATCAAGCCGCATTAGAGGACTTCTGGACTCGTCTTCACGCGGCGTTGCCGACACTCGGCAGTGACATCGAAATTATCGAAACCGCCAACCCGCGTACCTTCTACGACCTCACGCGCCGCAAACTCGGCATGGTTCTCGGCCTTGACCCCGCACCCGCCGAGCCCCTCGGCCACCGCACGTCGCTTTCCAACGTCTTCATGGTCGGCGACACCATCACCTCCGCCCCAGGCCTGGACATCGTCGTCGAATCTGCCCTCGCGCTGGCGAACACGCTGACAAAATAACCCTGGACATCCGAATTGTCTGCTGTATACAATCACCAGACAATATGTTCGTAACAGTCGATGAACGAGACGCGAGGCCGCTTTATCAGCAACTGGTCGACGAGATAAAGACGCTGATTGCGCGCGGGGAGTTGAGTGAAGGGACGCTATTGCCGCCCGTGCGACAGGTCGCGTCTGACCTAGGCGTCAACCTCAATACAGTGGCGTTTGCCTACCGCAGGCTGCAACAGGAGGGTTTGATTCGGGTGAGGCATGGGTCGGGTGCGGTCGTCATCTCTCAGACGCTTAGAGAGAAGCCTGACGACCGCTTGCACGCCCAATTGCGGACGGCCTTGACGCAGTTAATCCTGGCCGGACTGAAACCGCCGGAGATTAGAACCCTGATTAACGAAGAGTTGGACGAACTCTTCAAGGCACCGCGCCCAAACTAGCCTAATTGTTGTTCGGCCGAGAGACTTCCAAACTCTTGTTCGGCAGCGGCCGGCCCGTATCCGACTCGATCGGCCTGCTCGGCATTGGCGACGAAGCGCCGCCTACGTTTCCGCCAAAACCACCGCCCGCCGACGGTGCCGGAAGCGGCCGTGAGCCACCGTTACCGTTAGCAACGCCGTTGCCACTACCGCTTCCATTACCTCCCGGTGCCGGATAGCCGTTTCCACTCGGGTAACCCGTGACGGTCGGGCTATAAACCGGGGTCGAATACGAAGTGCCGTAGGGTGATCGCCAGCCGTAATACCATGGAATAAACGTCGAGCATCCCAGGACGGGGTTATAGAACCAGATACCGAAGCCGCGGCCGAAGAATGGGTCTCGCCAGGGATCGCGGGAACTAGCGAATGCGTTGATTAGCATCCGGTTCGTAATCCGGCTGTTTGCTTTCGCCAGGGTTTGCGCCCTTTCCTTGCTCCAGTCGTCGATGTCTTCCTGACGTTTCTTCTCTTCCTTGGTCATTTTCGCCACCGAGACGTTGGTAGAACTGAAAACGACCTTATTTCCGCCTTTAACCTTGGTTTGCGTAGCGTCGCTCAGGACCACCCGGCCCTTTCTCACGATCAACTCGGTGGTGTCGCCCGGGACGACATTCAGGCGATAAAGGCCCTGGCGGACGATGGCCAGCTTCGTGTGCGGCGTGCTGATGTTGATATTTAGCTCGACTCCGTCGACGCCGGTGGCTTCGACGATGGCTGTTCCCTTGAGCAGGCGGAGCTCGATATTCTCCAGGGAGTTATTTGACAGTTCCAACTCGGAATTGCCGCCAACCCTCAGGTAAGAGCCCGGGTTCAGCAGAATCTCGACACGGCCATCGTTAGCTGTGCGGACCCGGTCGCCGGCATTCAAGTCGTCGGTGATCATCAGTTGTTGCCAGTCGACCTCGCCTTTGCCATGGACGCGGGCCTCGCCCGTGACGGCGTTGATTCCGCCAGCCTTGGCCGAAATCACAAACTTGTCGCGCGTCTGACCAAGACTAATGACTGAACAGCAGAGGATGAGTAGCGCTGAAACAATGGACAGCACTTGGAGGCGGGTAACTTTTCTCACGGGAAGACCCTCCGATTTCGTGACTAGGAAATGACCGGCCGGTTAATCTCACAAGCATTATAGACCGCTTATTCACTTTTACAAGCTTTGCAACAGAGATTTGAAGGTTGGACTACCGGCTGGCTTCGGCGAGTTTGGCGTAATACCCGCGCTTGGTGCGCGCAAATAAATCCGGCCGCTGCACGAGCTGCACTTGAACCGAGCGCCACTTGCCGTCCAACGACTTGTTAGTGGGCCGGTAACCGATGCTGTAAACGGTGCTCAGATCGCGCACAACTTCCGAGTAAACCTGATCGAGATCTTTTATCTTTGCCGCTCGATACATCGGTGTTCCACACGCCGAGGCGATCTGCGCCAGTTGCTCGCGTGCGAGAGCGTAAGCACTGCGTGGAATGTGGTGATTTTTTACGTTGTCCTCTTCGGTATCGAGGTAGATCGGGAATACGATACTCTCCGAGTTGCGGACGTCTTCCAACAGTTTATCGAACGGCGTCCGCGAACCGTCGCCATAAACACCAGGAAGCGCGTTATCGACGCCGTCGGTCATGACGACTACGGCGCTGCGACGGTTTGAACCTTCCGCAACGAGGACCTTGATCACCCAATCGAGCGCGTCCCAAAAATTCGTTCCGCCATGCGCGTCGTCCATCTCCTCGATGCTCTTCTTCAGCTTGGCTCGATCCAGCGTGAATGGCGAGTAGAGCGCAGGCTGTTCGGTGAAGGAGACGATGGCTATACGGTCGGTCGGACGAGTAGCTTCGACGAAGCGCTTGGCTGAGTTTCGAATCATCTTCAGCGTCTTGGAATTCGATCCGGAAAGATCGAGCAACAAGACGAGATCGAACGGCGCGTCGGCAGCGGCGAAGAACGAGATCTCCTGCGGCGAGCCGTCTTCGAGCACCACGAAATCTTTCTGGTCGAGCGGCGGAACGGGTGCGACCGTGTTCGCAGCACCGATGACGCTGACTTTCAGATCGACGAGATCCGAATCGATGCGAATCGTCTCAATCGGATCCTGGCTTTGTCCCTGTCCGCTGACGCTGCCGAAAAGAAGCGCAACGGTGACCAGACACACCGCCAGCAATCGCGTGCGTGTTGCTGAAGAGACTGTTCTAGTTTGCATAGTAGCCACGTTTGCCGCGTGCTACAGCGTTTGAACGATTGACGCCAATCCTAATTGCCCGCCACTGTCCATCGCGAGCGCTGTTCGAAGGCTTGTAAGCTAAACTATAAACCGTTCCGAGGTCCGCCACCACCTGCTCGTACGCGCCCGCCAGATCAGTCAAACGTTCGACGGGATAAAAGACGCCACCGCCCGCATCGGCCATCTCTTTCATCCGATCATGTCCGGTGTCGAACGCTTCAGGCTGCGTATCGAGCGGGCTCATCGCCTCGTACTCGGTATTCAGCCATAACGTGTACAGGACACCGTCAAACTCCTGGATGTTCCTGAGCGTCTCCTGATAAGAATGTGTGGAACCGACCTGGCCGCTGATCCCGGGAATCGTGCCGTCGAGGCCGTCACTCATCACCACGACTGCCGCGCGGCGCGAGTTGTGGGCGTCCTTCGTGACCTGCGACAGCGTGAAGTTTATCGCGTCGTAGAGCTTCGTGTCTCCTCGCGCGGTATCGATCGTCTCGATTCGCTGGCGCAGCAGGTCGCGATCGGCAGTGAGGCCGGACACGATCGACGACGATCCGGCAAACGTGATCACGGCGATCCTGTCCGCGGGCCGTGCCGCATTGACGAAACGCAGCGCCGCCTCGCGAATCAGTTTCACGACGTCCTTCGTCGAACCTGAGAGGTCAATCAACAGCACGAGATCGAAAGGCGCAGACGAAGATTCAAACTGCACGATCTGCTGTTCTTCGCCGTTTTCGAAGAGTTTGAAGTCTGACTGGACCAGGCCCGCGAGCCCGCGGTTTGTGCCGCGATCGATGACGCTGACGTTCAGCGCCACGAGTTGCGAATCGACGCGAATGACGTCGCCTTCGCTGATCTCGACGTTCTCCTGCTTCTCGCCGGGCGTTCCCGCAGGCGCCTTCGACGGCGCGATCAGCTTGGGTTCTATCTGTGCTCCGATGATCTCGATATTAGCCGGAACCTTCAGCTTCAAATGGATCGCGACTGCCGGATCAATCGGCCGCCGAACGACGGAGATCGTTACTAACTTCCCGCGATTGTCGATCAAGATTGGCGAGCGGGTGAGTGTCGCTGGGCCGTCAACAGTGTACGAAACGGTGGCGTAATTCTGATCCCATTCCTCGACCGACACGTCGCCGTAATCGTTTCGCACCTTGAGCTGGCTGCCTGGAGGCAATTCGATGCGGAGTTCGTCGGCGGTTAAAGCTGTCGTGGGGAGAAGGAGTAGCGTTGCCAGGAGAGTTAGGCCGCTCCAGATCGTTTGGGACTTCGGAAACATCACAATCTACCGGGTGAAGATGATAGCAAAACTCCGCCGGCGCACGTAATCTTCTTGACTCACCTTTAACCCGGTATTATTCTGCGGCCGACTCCGAATGGATATCTCTTAAGGTATCTTGTCTCACAGTTGAGAAGCATTCGTGGGTCCTCATTCACCAGTGCTGCTTTCGCACCTCCCCCGCGAAAGCTCAACACGCCAAAGGAGTACCTCAATGAAGAAAATCTACTCAGTGTATGCTCTTAGTGTTGTGCTACTTCTTGTTAGCGGAATACTACTGCAGAGACCGCCGGTAGTATTCGCAGCGGATTGCTCCGCGAAGTGCAAGGTGGGCAGTAACATCTACGTTTCCGGTTCGACGTGTTCATGTACTGATAACCAGGGATGCACATGGACCGATTACGACGGGAAACCGCACTCGCAAAACTGTGCGACTGACCTGGAGCTGAATTAGACCTTACAACCTGGCGTCTGCTGTGCGCTCACGCGGACGCCAGTCACCTACACAATCATCGAACAATGATATTCAGCTTGCGCCAAATATCGATTTCTTGCCTGACCTTGCTATCAGTCTTTACGGGTGTAACCGCGCAAAAACCTTCAAATAATCGTGAACTAAAAAGCACCGCGAACGCGAAATCAGAGACGAAAAAAGCCGACGATCAACTACAGAACCTCCGCAAACATCAACTCCTGGTACTTCAAGAGAATCTCGTTGCCCGAACGTTGAATAGTTTGAAGAATATGGACGAAGTTGCCTTGGCAGTGTCCGCTCGGAATCAGATTCTTTCGTATTTATGGGAAACTGAGACACGCTCCCAGGACAGTAGTGCGACCGGGAGACGCATCGCCCTGGAAGCGATAGCGGAGCTTGAGGTCCATCATAGCGAGATCTCGCGATTCATGTTCGATTACCTCTCGCAGGATCTGGCGGCCTTGATCCAGAAACACCAACCTGATCTGACCGAAAAATTGGAAGCTGCAATCAACAGCAGCAACGGCGACAACCAAAAAGCCAGCATCCGTAGTTTGTTGGAGCTACGGAATGGAGACGTTCTTGCCACTGCGAAGATCCGTCAACTGCTTGCGCAGGGGAGCGACGTCACAGATCTTCACTTTTCTCTCGACGACCCCAGAATGCGCAACTCAAAACAGTTTGAGCCTCTTTTGCGTGAGGTAATTGACGTGGCCGTAAAGGGGCAACAACTCTCTTTAGACACTCTGTTTTGGTTGTCTCCAATCTATTTTAGGTCGGACGTGCCGTTGCCCATACAGAGAAGCTTCGCGGAAATGGTCGTTGTTCGTACACAGCCAACCAATTTCGCGACCGGTGTACCGCAAACGGCCTACGACTTTTTGACGGGCGCACTGCCGTACATTCAGCAGTTAACTCCGGATCTAGCCGAGCAGGCCATGGGCCAGAGTCTCCTACTTCGAAGTTCTCTCGACAAAAATCGGCTAGCTCTGGAAGAGCGCCGCAAACGATTGAACGAAAGTCAAACACCAATAGAAGATCTTGTAGACGAAGCTGAGCACGAGAAAACTAAGTTCCAACATAATGAATTGTTGGCGGAAGCAGCCGAGATGGCTTTGCAGAAGAAAAAGTTTTCGGTCTGTCTAGATATCGTTTCGAAAATAGACCAGGAAGTAGACGTGTCAGGCCATTCAGCGTTCTGGCGGAACTGGACCAGTCAGTTCTTGAAAGATTTGGTAAAGGCCGCTGTAACGGCCAAAGAACCCGCGATCGCAGAGAAAGCGGCCTTGGCAATGGAGGGATCATCAGCAAAAGTACAAGTGGTCACAGTAGTAATTCGTTATTGGAGCGACCAAGGTGATCAAGCTAATGTCCATCGGCTTTTTATCGAAGCGAGTAAAATCGCCGAAGCGACTTCCGATTCTGTCGAAACGGCCAAGTCCTTCCTGCTCTTGAGCACGTGGTGCCCTCAGATTGATGAGTCTAAAAGAGCACAACTACTACTTTCAGCAATTAAAGCTCTTAACGGTTTCAACAAACCAAATGCTTCAGATGAGCAAGTTCAAGAATTCGTCCGTAATTTAGATAACACCGGGTATCAACTGAGCCGCAGTTTCAAAGAGCTCGCCAAGACGGATGAAAACTCTGCGATATCTCTCGTTGATCAGCTAAAAAAACCCGATCTCAGAACGTTTGCTTTGATCGGAGTCCTACAAGGGTTAAGCGAGACACTTAAGAAGACGCCCGGCTCGGAGTTTTAAAAACGGATTCAAGGCTCGATGAGATCGAGCATCGAGGTCTCATCTCGGGGCGGTGCGCTGCGCTCCGCGACGGGCGCGCCCGCGAGATCGGAGATATTCAATAAGAGGTTGTTCATGTTGGTCGCATACGGCAAGGCGGCTTCGATGCTGACGACGCCGTCACGTATCAACCGCTCGATCACGGTGTCGAACGTCTGCATCCCTTCCTGATCGCCCTGCTCCATCGCGTCGATCAACGTCTTCCCTTCCGACTCGCCTCTTTCGACGTAGTCTCGAGTGCGCATGGTCGACTTAAGGATCTCGATCGCCGCGATGCGTCCTTTGCCGTCGCCGAGCGGAATCAATCGTTGCGAGATGATGAAGCGAAACGACTGTGCGATGCGCGTGCGGATAACCTTCTCTTCGTTCTTCGGAAAGACGCCGATGATGCGGTCTACGGTCTTCGAAGCATCGATCGTGTGCAGCGTGGAAAGCACGAGGTGGCCCGTTTCGGCAGCCTCGAGTGCGACTTCAATCGTTTCGCGATCGCGCATCTCGCCGACGAGGATCACTTTGGGCGCCTGGCGCAACGCTGCTCGCAAGGCGATCGAGAAACTCGGCGTGTCCGAGTGCAACTCGCGCTGGTGGATGGTCGAATTCTTGTGCGTATGTAAAAACTCAATCGGATCCTCGATCGTGACGATATGGTAGTACTGCTGTTCGTTGATTAGGTCGATGACGGCCGCGAGCGTCGAACTCTTTCCGCTTCCCGTTGGCCCAGTCACCAGCACGATCCCGTTTTTGAGGTCGGCGATCTCTTTGAGCTGTTCCGGCAGGTTGTAATCGCTGAAGCGCGGCGGACGCATGGGAATGACGCGCATGACGATCGCGTGCGTGCCTCGTTGTTTGAAGATGTTGACGCGGAAACGAGCGTCGCCGGGAACGCTGAAGGACAAGTCTGCGGAACCTGTCTTTTCAAGACTGTCGATTGCCGTTTGCTGGTTTCCGATGATTAGTTTTGCGATGCCCGCAGTGTGTGCCGGCATCAGTTTTTCCAGTCCCGCGATACGCACCGGGATCAGTTTTCCTGCCAACTCGATTTGCGGCGGACGGCCGGGACTGAATATCAGGTCGCTGACCTTGTCCGACGCTTTGAGCATCTCTCTCAGGACGGCGATGAAGTTTAGTGGCGGTGGGGCTTGAGGTTGAGTGTTTGGGGTCGTTGGTTGTTCGCTACTCATTTTCCTTTTGGAAGAACAAACTACTTACGCGTTGCGTACATCAAAGTTGTCGATTTAAAGAAACGCGGTAAGCAAAAAAGTGGACCGTGTGTTTTAAATTTTGAAAGAAAGGCGCTGGGAAACATGGCAACGTACAGAGACCCTGTGAGCTGCTTTGCACCACTGGAAGTAATCGAGCGCCTGCTGGAAATTCGTGTTGAAGCGGGTTACGCGCCTGCCGTATATCTTCTTTCCCCCGATGATTTGGCAGACTATCTCGATGCATATGGCTTCGATGTGTATGCTTTATCGGAGGCCGAGGCTGAGTTTCACTTTGGCGA
>JBKPOC010000111.1:0-71076 GCA_046732935.1 Acidobacteriota bacterium
GGGCAAAGCGAAGCGTCGCCCCCGCCTGTGCAGCGTCAGCGGGGGCGACGCTTCGCTTTGCCCCCTTCCTGACTTGTTCTTTGTTTTAAGTGGTCTCATTTCTTAGAAGTTTTATGTAGAAGATGCTGATCACGTTAGTGAGCGCCAGGAGCACAAACGACATCGCCGCCGCATACCCAAAATCGAAAAACCGAAACGCCGTGCGATAGATGTAGAGACTGATCGTCTCCGTCGCAAAACCCGGCCCACCTTCTGTGAGAATGAAAATCTGATCGAACACTCGCAGCAGGTCCATCGTCCGCAACAACAGAACGATCAGGATTGCCGGTTTCAATAACGGCAGCGTCACGTGTCGAAACGTCTGCCACCGACTCGATCCGTCAATCAACGCCGCCTCGTACGGCTCCTGCGGAATCGCCTGAAGCCCCGCCAGCAGCACGAGAAACACGAACGGCGTCCACTGCCAAACGTCGACTAGGATCACCGACAACATCGCCAGCTTCGGCGACGCCGTCCATGTCAGCGATTCAGTGTCGATCCCAATCTGTTTCAACGTTCCATTGATCGCGCCGAAGTTTGGATTCAGCAACAGCCGCCAAACGACTGCCGCAACCACCGACGGCAACATCATCGGCACGAGCAGGCTGGCGCGAAACAGCCCGCGCCCGCGAATCTGGCTGTTGAGCAGCAGCGCCAGTCCGAGTCCGAGCAGGAATTCACACGTCAACGCCGCGATGGCGTAGACAAACGTGTGGGCCATCGCCGTGAGGAAGAAGTTGTCAGACAGGAGACGCGCGAAGTTTCCAAGACTCCAGCCGCCGGCCGTTTGCAAACTGACACTAACGGAATAAATCAGCGGGTAAATTGAGAGCGCGAGAAGCACGGCCACCGCCGGCGCTACTAAAAGATAGGGCAGCAGCAGGCCGCGTCTACTGCCCGCGTTGGACGATCTTCTCGATTTCGGCATTCGCCTGATTCATCGCTTCAGCGGGTGACAAGGCGCCGCTGTTGGCCTTCGACAAAAAGATGCCGAACGCGTTTTCGATCTCGTTCCACTGCGGCGTGCGCGGTCGCGGCCGCGACGTCTCCAGCGAACGCCGTTGCGCCGGATACGCGGGGTACTTCGCCACCAGTTCCGCGTCTTCGAAGAGCGATTTGCGCGTCGGCGGGTTTCCTCTGAGCGCGGATAGTTTCATCTGTTCTGCACTCGTGGCCCAAACCAGGAAGTCCATCGCGGCCTCGGTGTTTTGCGAGTCGCGCGGGATCGCGATCAACCAGTTTCCGATCTCCGCCTGTCCCGACTTCCGCGCGCCCGGCAGCGCCGTGAACTCGATCTTCCCAATCACTTTCGACTTCGCTGGATCGTCGAACTTCGTGATCCACGCGGGCCAGTTGATCGACATCGCCGCGGTGCCTTGCAACAGGTGCGCCCCGACCTCGTCGGCATTAAAACTCGCATAGCCAGGGGGCGAATACTTCCCAAGCTGTAGCATGAACTCGAGTGCGGCAACCCCTTCCGGGCTGTTAACCGTCGGCTTGCCCGACGCGTCGAACATCTCACCGCCGAAGGCCCAGAAGATCGGCATGAAGTCGGCGACGGCGGCGTTGCCCTGCGCCGCGCGCATCACGTAGCCGTACATACCGGAAGCACTCTCTTTCTCCTGGATCGTTTTTGCAGCAGCGAGCACGTCGTCCCACGTCGCCGGCGGTTTGAGACTGTGCTTCTCAAACAGATCTTTCCGGTAGAAGAACAACTGCGAGTTGCCGACGTACGGCAGCGCGTAGAGCGAGCCCGTCTCGTACGGATGGCGGCAAACGGCGAGTGAGCTGCCGATGAAGTCACTGTCTGGTCCGTTCTGTCCGCGCTTCTGGAGCAACGGCGTCAGCTCAGTCAGAAACTGTTTCGTCGCAAAGGTCGGAAACCACGGGTCGTCCATCATGATCAGGTCGTAAGCGCCGGTCCGCGCGTTGAAATCGATCATTTCCTTTTCGAAAAGGTTCGCGTAAGGAAACTGCGCGATGTTGATGTGGACGCCGGTCTTCGTTTCGTAATCGACTGCGGCTTGTTTGAGCGCGTCGCCCTCGACGCCGGAGACGATTGCAAGCGTGAGTTCTTTGCGAGCAGGCGATTGGTCCTTGTTGCAGCTCAGGGCAATCAAACCCAGGACGACGGGCAGTGCGAGCAATGTTGTCAGGCGCATATGTGTTCGTGGCGGATATAATATGGTCTATGCGACAAATCGTCACTACAACGACCGGCGGCATCGACGTCCTGAAGGTCCAGCAAAAACCGGACCTCACACCCGGCGAGGGCGAAGTGGTCATTCGCGTGCGCGCGGCCGGGCTGAACTTCGCCGACATTCTCTCGCGCCAGGGTCTGTATCCCGACTCGCCGCCGAAGCCCTGCGTGATGGGCTACGAAGTGAGCGGCGTGGTCGAAGCGCTCGGCAAGGGCGTCAACAGTTCGTTTGAAGGCAAGTCGGTGGCGGCGCTGACGCGGTTCGGCGGCCAGTCGGAACAGGTCGCGGTGAAAGCGACGCAGATATTCGACAAACCCGCCGAGTTGACCTTCGAACAAGCAGCGGCGATTCCGGTGAACTACCTGACTGCTTACGCATTGCTCGTCGTGATGGGCTCGCTTCACGCCGGCGAGTCAGTGTTGATTCACAATGCCGGCGGCGGCGTCGGACTGGCCGCAATCGACATCGCGAAGAAGATCGGCGCGGTGACTTACGGCACAGCAAGTCCGGGCAAGCACAAGTTTCTCGCCGAGCGCGGCCTGGACCACGCGATCGATTACCGCAAGCAAGACTGGCTTCCGGAGTTGCAGCAGTTGACGAACGGCCACGGCGTCGACCTCGTCATCGATCCCATCGGCGGCGCGCACTGGAAGAAGAGTTATGCGGCGTTGAGACACACCGGACGGCTCGGAATGTTTGGCGTGTCGTCAGCTTCAGCAAACGGCCTTTCCGGCAAGCTCAACCTGCTTAAGACTGCGATCCGCACGCCCTTCTTTCATCCATTCGCGCTGCTGAACAAGAACCGCGGCGTGTTTGGACTGAACCTCGGTCACATGTGGCACGAGCCGGAGAAGGTGGCCGTGTGGATGCGCGACATCCTGAGTGGGGTCGAAGATGGTTGGGTGCGGCCGTACGTCGATCGCACCTTCTCGTTCGACGAAGCCGGCGCAGCGCACCAATACCTCGAAGACCGGAAGAACATCGGCAAGGTCATCCTCGTTCCCTAAAACTCGTCTTCTGACTTTCGTTTCGCGAGGAAGAAGGAGATCACGGTCGAATAGATCAATCCCAGAATCAGCGCGCTGATGAACAGACCGGCAAATGCTTTGGCGAGCGCGATGGTCGGCGGATCGACTTGCGCTCCGGGGTCGCTTGGCAGCCATCGCGTGCCGACGACGCTGATCACGCCTACAAAAAACAGCGCCGCCGTCAGGCCGTAGACAAACGAGATCGCAACACCCGTCTTCAAACCTTTCTTGAAATCCTGTTTGTCGCCGTACTCGCGTTCTTTCGCTCTCAGTCCCAGGTAGATCATCGCAAACTGCAAGACGTTGAAGAAAATGGGCGCGCCGAGCGCGTGCACGGCCGAACGCGGGTTCGTGACGACGGTGTGCGCAATGAGCACCCACGCCATCATGCCAACCGTGATCAGCAGTCCGTACTTGAGGGGGATTTTCATGTTTGTCATCGGGGTTCAGCTTCCATTTCAGTTCCACGCCGGCTTCGTTTCGCCCGACGGCTCGCGCCGGTACGGCGCCCACGCGAGCGCGACCAGTTTGACGTCGATATTCACCTTCTTCGGTTTGAGACTCACAGTGCCGAGCTCTTCTGTTTGTGGATCGAGTGAACGTTCGAGAGTGGCGGTTTCGGCTTTGAACTCCGCGTCGAGGTCGGCGATTTGTTGCGTGATGGCGGCGACATTCTCTTCCGCGCGGCCCACGTCGTCAGCTTCTTTCATCGAACGGCTCGCGCCGCGCGCCGCGGTCGTTGCCCGTCCGAGTGTGGACATGCTCACGCGCTTTCGACCGAGAAATGACGACAGCAACGTGGCGCCAACCGAGATCGCCGTCTGAAACTTCTGTCCGGTCGCTTGTTCCTTTTCGCGCTGGACTGCTTGTTCGGCGCGGCGCTTTCGTTCCTCCAGTTGCTCGAATTTCGGCGCGTACTTGCGGCGTAGTTTTTCGACGGCGTCGTCGCGCTTTTCTCGCGCGAGCTGTTGCAGGCGGACGCGGAAGTCGCGTTCGGACTCGCCGGGGTTCGAGGCGATCTCGAGGCTTGGGCTTTCGAGCAGTTCGAGGCGGTGATTGCGATAGATCCAGTTAGCGAGATCTTTCTGCCAGGTCGCGTAGCTTTTTTCTTTGGTGGCTTTGGCGGGAACCTCGGCAAACTCCGCGCCGGCTTCCGGTTCGGATTCGAGATCCGCGATAGGGACGTCGATCTGAACGGCGTGGTCCCAATCGAGCGCGACCGGGCCATCCGAGAGCTCCGCCAACAGAGTGAGTTGCTGCGTCAGATCGATCGCTTTCGAGTCGCTGTAGTGAATGTCGGCTACGCCGATGACCATCGGGCGATACAGCACGTTCGAACCTGAAGAACGAATGGGAATGTAGTACTGCGGCACCTCTAGCACCGGTTTTACCGCCGACACGAGAGTTGGCGCCGCCGGCGCGGGTGTAGGCGTTTCTGTTTTCAGCGGATCCATCAACGACTTGATCTGCGTGCGCGTGAGCGGCCCGCGCAGGTACGACATGGTCCAGCGCGTTTCGAAGACTTCAGGCGCGTCGTCGTGCGTGTTGTTCAGGAGGAAGATGCGCGTGTTGAGTCCGGCGAGCAGTTGCTCCATCTGCCGGCGATCGAACTTTTGCCGCGTGCCGGCGGCGATGCCTTCGAGTCCTTCCAACATGCGGACCTTGTCGCGTTCGGTTTGCAAGCGGCCGATGAACCACGTGCCGGCGTTGGACAGACCTTTGTAGTCCAGATCGACCGGGTTCTGCGTCGTCAGCACGACCCCGAGCCCGAACGCGCGGCCCTGCTTCAACAACGTTAGCAGCGGCAACTTCGACGGCGGATTCGAGACGGGCGGAAAGTATCCGAAGATCTCGTCCATGTAGACGATCGCGCGCAGGCTCGTCGTTCCCGACTGCGTTCTCATCCAGCCGAGCACCTGATTCAGCAACAGCGAAACGAAGAACATCCGTTCCTGGTCGCCAAGGTGTGAGATTGAAAAGATCGACAGACGCGGTTTGCCCGCCGGCGTGTAGAGGATGGTCTGAATGTCGAGTGGTTCGCCTTCGAGCCAGCTCGCGAAACTCGGCGACGCCAGCAGGTGGTTCAAGGCCATCGCCAGTTCGAAACGATCGCCGCTCGGAAAAAATGTGTCGAGCTCCATCACGCCGATCTTCGTGATCGATGGCGTCTGAATCTTCTGGATCAGTGTGGCGATATCGAGGTCGCGTCCAGCGGTCCATTCCTGATTGAGAATATTGGAGATCAGAATGTGTTCGCGGCTGCGAATCGGATCGGCGTCGATGCCGACGAGGCCGAGCAGGCTCGTGACGGTGGTGTTAATTCGTTCGGCGAGCAGTTCGTTGTCTTGCCGGATCGTTTCCGGCGGCGCGGTGAACGACTTCAGGATCGAAACTGGAATACCGGCGTTGCTACCTGGGGTGTAGATGCGAAAGTCTGCTGCGTCGCGTAAACGCTTGATGCGATCGCCGCTCTGTCCCCACTGCGCGAGGCCTTGTTTCCAAACCTCGGCTTGCTGTGCGGCGTAGGCGTCGACGGTGAGGTTTTTCTTTTGCGCGTCTTCTTCGTTGACCCACGGCGCGAAGTCCTGCGGCGTCAGGTTCGGAAAGGTGAGCAGCAGATTACTGAGGTCGCCCTTCGGATCGATGATGATTGCCGGTATGCCGTCGATGGCCGCTTCTTCGAGCAGGCCGATGCAAAGGCCGGTCTTGCCGCTGCCCGTCATGCCGACGCAGACGGCGTGCGTCACGAGATCTTTCGATTCGTAGAGTAGCAGTCCTTCTTTGGGCTTCTTCTGCGCCAGGTCGTACGGGCGCCCGAGGTAAAAGACGCCCAGCTTCTCGAAATCCTCCATTTGCTCGTTACCCTCTTGAATGTTGTGATAAATGCCACTTGGTGCGAGTGTACGCGATCCTGAACGCGTGACGTTCGGCGTTTCGCTGCGAGCCGCTTCCCGGAAGCGCGACCATCATCGCGATCGTGCAGCCTTGTTGGGCCGCGTAACGCAAACGACTTTCGAGCAAAGCAAGCTGGACGCCCTTGCGTCTGGCAGCGGGCACAGTGCTCGCGCCGGCTAACAGCGCGACGTCGCCGGCGATCGTCAGGGCTCCCGTGCCGATGGGATCCGATTTCAACTCCGCCAGAAACGACAACGCTTTCGAGTGCGCCGTCACCTGGCCCAGGTCGCGCATAAAATCCGAGACTTCCGCAAACTCGCGCCAGCCTTCGAACGCCGTCCTGGCCCACAAGTCTGCTTCGTGCTTTTCCAGCACTCGGATCTTGAGCGCGCCGTTGAATCTTACATGCAAGCGCAGGTCAGGACTGATCGGACGATACATCACGTTAGAAAACTCCATCGGCCGGTAACCACGCTCGGTCAGGAGCTTGAACGTCGACGGATCCGCCAGCGGACAGACTTCATGAAACACGTCCGCGTCCTGTATCAGGAAAAAATGTTCCAATATGTCGAGCTCTTCGGCGGTGATAGGTTGAGAGACGCCGAGTCCGAACGTTTGCGTCAACGGCGATCCCGGGCCGTCGAACATTGCAAACGTGCCTGCGACTTCGATCCACCTCGCACCGTAATCGGGAAACGCTTCCGCCCGCGCTTCGATGAAGTCGATGTTGCCCTGCGCCTCAGTTCGTTCAAGCCGGCGTGCGAGTTCGATATCGGCGAATGGATAGTGTTGCGGATTCATTTGAGTTCAACGGATCGAAAATCCAGCTCGATGGGCTCGGACGTCAGGTGAGCGAACCAGTATGGCCCGGATTTTTCCTCGAGATACAGAACGCCATATTTCGCCCATCGTTTCCTCAGTTTTCCGCCCAGGTCTTTCTTGAAGTTCTCGACGTTGAAGGGCCACATTTCAAAAGAGACTCTCAGCCACACAGGCGCGGTCCGTTTCTTGACTTCTTTCCAACCGATTTCCGTTCCGCGTAATCCACCGCGCGTGTTCTCTTCATTGAGTGTCAACGACGTGGTTGTTTCCCACTTCCAACTCTGACCCGGGGCCAGCACTCGCGTGAGATTTGCAGCGGGAGCCGGCTGATCCAACGCCTCCGCAAACTGACGATAGTCTTCACCGCGATAGATGGACGGCCAGGCCTGGCGGTCATAAATGTAATGGTAGGCCTCAGAATCCGTTTTGCTCAAAGCTAACGCACTGCCTCCCTGAAAAAATTCAAACTGTCCATATGGCCGAAGAATAATAATCGGTTGCTTGCCCTGATTGATGAACTCCAAACTCAGGTCGATTTTGCAGGAGATGTATTTTTGCTCGGCCGGCTTACAGCGAGTAGCACGCACATGCCCAGTAAGAACGAGATCTTTAGGTGGCTCATTTGTCTGGTATACAAAAATGCTGAGTAAGAGTATGACGACTCTCATTATTCTCCTCTCGTTGCGGCACGCTGGACCGCAAACAAGCGCCACTCGCCGCATCCCGCAAGCGTCCGAATTCCACGATCTTCAAAATTGATTCCGGATCCAGCGACCAGATCTTTCACCGTCCTCGACACCAATACTTCGCCAGGCTTAGCTGCGTACGCGACGCACATGCCGATATCCGCCGCGACGCCGCGGACCGTGCCGTCAACAATCTCACACTCGCCGGTGTGCAATCCGGAACGCATCTCGATGCCCAGCCGCGAAGCATACTCGGTAATCGCAGCAGCGCAGCGAATCGCGCGCGCCGGACCGTCGAAGATCGCCAGCGGCGGATCGCCCGCGAAGTCGATCTCGCGCCCGCGGAACCATTCGATCTCTTTCGTGATGTGCGAGTGCAGCCGCCGCGTCAAGTCGTTCCAGTTCTTCTGGCCCAACCTTTCGGCGTGCTCTTTGGCGCCGACAATACGCGTGAATAACACTGTCGCCAGCACGGTGTCAGGTTCCAAGCTGTGGCGCACGCCGGTCAGAAACTCTTCCATCTCGTCAAGTATCGCGTCCTGATCGCCGACGAACGGCAGGTGATCGTGTCCGGGAAACTCGACAAACTTCGCGCCCGGGATCCGTTCCGCCAGGAAGCGGCCTTCCTCGACTTTCAAACACTGATCGTCCGTGCGATGAATCACCAGCGAGGGAACGCGAATGGTCCCGAGGACGTGACGCACGTCGATCTCGGCGTTCATCTGCGTCAGCGCCACAGCCGCGCCGGGGCTCGCGCCCATGCGCAGGTAAGTCGCCCACCATTCGCGAAACTGCGGATCGTTCGCGAGGCTTGGTGCGCGTTCGTCGATCCCGACTGGCCCACCCCACTGCTGGCGCATCACTTCGAAGAAGTGTTCGCGCTGTTCGGCGGTTGGTCCCCACGGGTACTCCTCGTCGCGGACGCGTTTCGCGTACGAGCCGATCATGACGAGCGCCAACGTCTTCTCCGGATAAGTCGCGGCGAAGAGACTGCACATCGGGCCACCTTCAGAGACGCCGCAGAGTGCGGCGCGTTCGGAGCCGACGGCGTCCATCACGGCGCGCACGTCATCCATTCGCTGCTCGAGCGTGGGCAGTTGATTGATCGGCACGCGATCGGAAAGACCCGTTCCGCGTTTATCGAAAAGGATAAGACGCGAGAACGACGCCAGACGTCTGAGGAAACGAGCGAAATTCGGTTCGCGCCAGAAATACTCGAGGTGCGAGACCCAACCCATGACGAAGACGAGATCGAGCGGCGCATCGCCGATGACCTGGTACGCGATGTTTACGTCGCCGCTGCGCGCGTACATCGTCTCGGGCGTATGAATTGTTTCGACAGCGGGTACGTCGATTAGTTTCGCGTGAGCATCAATCAAATCATCCGCGTCTTCGACGACGATCCGGGTTCTCGTTCTTTCGCGAATTATCACGCGCTCGTCGCTTTCGTCGGGCGTCGTGACGTCGGCGACGAAACGATAACCGCGTTTCGGGATGGTCTTGATGTAATCGCCGCCGAGGGCTTTCCGTAGGATGGAAATATTCTGGGCCAGGTTGTTTTCCTCGACGAAGCTGTCGGGCCAAACCTTCTGCATCAACTCTTTCTTGGTGAGCACGTGGCTGGAGTTCTCGATCAATGCCAGCAGCGTGTCGAAAACCTTCGGCGTCAGCGCGATCTCGCTGTCTCCTTTGTAAAGCAGTCGCTCGCCCGCGTCGACGCGAAACGCGTCAAATAAATAGCACCGCCCACCGGTTTGGTTCGTCATCGGCTTCAGAAGTTTTTGAAAACAATCTCACGACCAATTCAGGACTTCCTAAATACGGAGCCCTGCCTGCGCCCGTATCTTCGTCGCCACTCACACGACCCGACATTACTCGACCGAGATTATTAGGAGGTAATGCGATGAATACAAGAGCTAAGCACCAGGTTAACGGCAACAGCCCAGAGAATGGCGCAGGCGCGCGCCGGCATGCCGTGGTGCTGGGAGGAAGTCTTGCCGGATTACTCGCCGCGCGAGTTCTCTCCGATCACTTCGAACACGTGACCCTGATTGAACGGGACGTTTACCCGGAAACGCCCGACTCCCGACGCGGCATTCCGCAAGCAAATCACGTCCACGGGCTGCTGTTGCGCGGCCGCCAGGTCCTCGAAGAATTCTTTCCCGGTTTGCAAGACGAAATGATCGCCGCCGGAGCGCCAGTGCTCGACATGGCAAACGACATTTCGT
The DNA here is from genome assembly GCA_046732935.1 of Acidobacteriota bacterium. Lineage (GTDB taxonomy): Bacteria > Acidobacteriota > Blastocatellia > Pyrinomonadales > Pyrinomonadaceae > PSRF01. The sequence continues at coordinate 9,900 of JBKPOC010000111.1, forward strand.
GGTTCACGCGAGCCGGTTTCGGCGTCAGGTTCCCTTCGAACCTGAAGCTGCTTTCATTCACGCGCCCGATGCTCGACCTGCACGTCCGGCGACATCTCAGCCGCAACCCGCGCGTCGAGATAGTCGACAACACTGAAGTCCTTCGTCTGATTCCCGATTCAACTGCCAATCGTATCGCTGCCGTGCTGGTCTGTCCTCGCTCGGCAGACACTGACCGGCGCATCGCGAAGGAGATCCACGCCGATCTGATTGTCGACGCGACGGGCCGCGCATCACGCGCACCGCGTTGGCTCGCACAACTGGGGTACGAACCTCCGGAAGAGATCGTCATCAACGCCCATCTCGGCTACGCCAGCCGGCTGTATCGCATCCCCGAAAACTTCAACGGCGACTGGACCTGCGCTTTCGTACAGGCTGCGCCGCCGGAGCGAAAGCGCGGGGCCATTCTCTTTCGCGTCGAAGGCGACCGCTGGCTCGTAACGCTCGTCGGCGGCGGACGCGATTACCCACCGACTGACGACGCCGGGTTTCTCGAGTTCGCGCGCAGTATGCCGGTGGACACGATCTACGATGCGATCCGCTCCGCCGAACCGCTCACGCCGATCAAAACACATCGCGCCACGGAGAACCGCCTGCGCCGTTTCGAAGGCATGAAACAGTTGCCGCACAACTTCCTCCTCCTTGGCGACTCTGTTTGTGCCTTCAACCCGGTCTACGGACAAGGCATGACGACGGCTTCTTTAGGCGCACAGGCGCTCCAGGAAACGCTGCGCGAACAGCAGCGACGATATCCGAACGGAAGTTTGAACGGTCTTTCGCGCCGCTTTCAAAAACGACTCGGAAAGATAATCAGCGCGCCGTGGCTAATGGCCACTGGTGAAGACTACCGCTACCTCGAAACAGACGGCGGTGCGCCTAGCCGGATGACGCGGTTCATGCACTGGTACATGGACCAGGTGCTGCAACTCGCGACTCGCGTCGTGCCTGTCCGCAAAGTTCTCCTCGACGCGTTCAGCATGTTGACGCCGCCGTCGTCGCTGTTTCAACCACGCGTCCTGTTCCGCGTGCTGCTCATGGGCACACGAATGTGACGTCGATGAAGAGACGAACCGAGATAACTCTCGAAACGGAGCGCTGGATCGTCATCAACCGCTCCAGAAAAAAGCGTTGGTGTTCAAGCTGTGCGCGGTCAGTCGAGATGCTGTCGATTGACGATGCCGCGCTCCAGGCCCAGGTGACCTCGCGCACGATTTTTCGCTGGGCCGAAGCGGGAACGCTGCACTCGAGCGAGACCGCCGAAGGTCTGTTACTCATCTGCCCCAATTCCCCAAACCTGAATTCCTAAAGGAGGAAACATGAGACTCGCCCAGAAGTTCAAAGTTCTGTTAATGCTTTTCGCCTTACCCCTTTCGACGCTGCCCGTTCCCGCCAAACCAGTCGACAAAGCCGAGGTACAACTATCGGCGGTTGAAAACTACGGCAAACTTCCACTCAGCTTCGAAGCAAACCGAGGCCAATCCGCGGATCAGGTTAAGTTCCTGTCGCGCGGCAAGGGTTACACCGTGTTTCTGACGCCAACTGAAGCCGTACTTTCATTGCGTGGCGAAGATCAGAAATCAACCTTGCGCATGAATCTCGTCGGCGCGAACCGCGATGCGCGCGTCGCCGGCGAGCAACCGTTGCCAGGCAAAGTCAATTACTTGATCGGCAACGACAGAACTAAATGGCGCACGGACATTCCGACGTTCCAACGCGTTCACTACGCCGGCGTTTGGCCGGGCATCGATCTCGTATGGTACGGAACGCAGACGAAAATGGAGTACGACTTCGTCGTGAAGCCAGGCAGCGAAGTCGCCCGGATTCGTCTGAGGTTTGATGGCGACGAAAAGATGCGAATCGATGAAAAGGGCGATCTGATTCTCGTCAGCAATGGTGAGGAGATCGTGCAGTCAGCGCCGAAGGTTTATCAGGACGGCGCAGCGGTTTCCGGCAAGTACGTCATGAAGAACACTGATGAAATCGGTTTTGAAGTTGGCGATTACGACCACAGCAAGCCGCTCGTGATCGATCCGATTCTTATCTACTCGAGTTATATCGGCGGCGACGGCGCCGACCTGGGTTTCTCGGTTGCAGCCGACGCTAACGGCAACGCCTACATCGCTGGCGAGACGTCATCCAGCGAAGTCACCTTTCCGCTCCAGAATGCTATTCAAGGCAGTCAAATCTCCGACCTGGCTTTTATCACCAAGTTGAACGCCACCGGCACTGCCGTGCTCTATTCGACTTTTCTCGGCGATGCTACCGGCTTCTGCACGAAAGATGTTTGCGGAACGGAAGTCAGGGGAATTGCCGTCGGCAGTGATGGCCGGGCCGCGATCACGGGCGCAACCGTGAACGACAACAACGAGAGTGACTTTCCGCTTACGGACAATCATTTTCAGGGAAACGGGTTCTGCATCGGTGTTTGCGGGCTGGAGCCTGACCGGCGGACTGACGCGTTTGTGACTGTCATCTCTGAAAACGGCGATGTCCTGACCTATTCGACTCTCTTCGGTGGTTCGGCAAGCGCTTCCGCCTTCGGTGGTCGCGCCTTCGACGCCGGCAATGCTATAGCTGTCGACAGCTCGAACCGCGTTTACATCACCGGCGAAACCGCGTCCAACAACTTGCCGACAAAACACGCGTTCCAGTGGTCGCGTCATTCCGAATATCAAGGAACTGACGCTTTCATCGCCGTGTTCAATCCGGCGGCAACCAGCGGCAATGCATCGCTGTTGTATTCGAGTTATTACGGCGGCGACGGCGATGAAGTCGGCCGTGGCGTTGCGGTAGATCCGGATCGCAATGCGTATATCGTCGGCAGCACGGCGTCGACGGATCTGGAAACGAAGAGTCCCTCGAGTTTGCCGCCGTTGCGCGCTACGTTCCAGGGTGGTGGCTTTGATGGCTTTGTCGCCAAGATCGATACCGAAGCCGACGGGAATGCTTCTTTGACTTACAGCACTTACTTTGGCGGCAACATCAACGACCGCGTCGAGTCGGTTGCCGTAGACGCACAGCAACGCGTTTACATCACCGGCGCCAGCAACTCCTCGCCGAGCTCGTTCCCGCTGCGCAATGCATTCGATTCCACGCAGACAAACGGCGAAGCATTTGTCGCGAAGTTAAATGCCGACGGCACCGCGTTGTTCTATTCCAGCTTTCTCGGCGGCGATAACGCGAATACGGTCAACGACGGCGAAGAAGGACTCGGCATCACGATAGACGCCGGCGGCAATGCGTATGTCACGGGCCGCACGACTTCCGGTGCAAGCTTCCCATCAGTCTTGCCATTGCCGGCGAATCAACAAGGCACTGCGTTTCTCGCGAAGGTCGAAGCGACGGTTTCGAACAACACCGTGCCGAAGCTGCTTTACTCGACGACGTTCGGCGGACCTGGCGCCAAGGCAGAAGGCATCGCGCTGGATCCGCGCGGTAACGTTTACATTGGGGGAACCACGACGGACGGATTGACGACGACCGTGAACGCGTTTGACACGTCGTTCAATGGCGGTTTGAGCGATGCTTTCGTTGCGAAGTTCACCACGACCTTCAACGATACGGTCGGCATCTTTCGCCCGGCGAATCTACAGTTTCAACTGCGGGATTCGAACACGACTGGTCCGGCGGATCATGTGATCACGTTCGGCCAAAGCGGCGATCAGCCGATTGTCGGCGACTGGGATCGGTCAGGCATTGACAGACCGGGCGTGTTTCGTCCGTCGACCGGACAATTTCTGTTGCAGTTCAGTAAGACAAATATCGTCACGGTCAACTTCGGAACAGCAGGCGACGTAGCGGTGGTTGGCGATTGGGATGGCAATGGAATCGACACGCCGGGCGTATTCAATCCAGCGACTGGTCAGTGGTCTTTGACGAACGGTTTCAAGGGCCAGAACGTCAACAACAACACGCCGGTCGTTAACTTCACTTTCATATTTGGCGCCAGCGGCGATATTCCGCTGTCAGGCGACTGGGACGGCAACGGGATCGATGGGGTCGGATTGTTTCGCACCAGCGGTTCCACGTTCATCCTCAGCAACGGCTTTCAGGCCTCGGTCGACATCAAGCCGTTCATCTTCGGCAGCCTGGGCTCGCAGCCGATTGCGGGCGACTGGAACGGTGATGGAATCGACACCGTTGGGGTCTTCGATCCGAACACCGGAGTGATGTCGCTCAAGAATGCCAACAGCGGTCTCAACACCGTCGGCGACATCGTCTTCAGCTTCGGTCAGACCGGTGACATTCCACTCGCCGGCGACTGGGATGGAAAACCCTCACTACCCTAACCCATCCAGACCGTTTTGATGTTCACGAACTCGCGGATGCCAAACTCCGCGAGTTCGCGTCCGTATCCGGAGTTTTTGACGCCGCCAAACGGCAACCGCGGATCTGACGCGACCATGCCGTTGATGAAAACGCACCCGGCTTCGATCTCCTCGATGAACTTCGCCTGTTCGCCGGCATCATTCGTCCACGCAGCGGCGCCCAATCCGAACGTCGTCGCATTCGCGAGACGAATCGCTTCATCGATATTCGCGACGCGAAACAGCGTCGCCACCGGCCCGAAAATCTCCTCGCAGGAAACAGGCGAACGAGGATCGACATCGACCAGCACCGTCGGCTCATAAAAGTTTCCCGGACGATCAATGCGCTTGCCGCCAGTCAAAAGACGCGCGCCAGCAGCGACGGCTCGCTTAACCTGCTCGTCGAGGTCGTTCACGATCTGCGGCGTCGCCAGCGGACCGATCTCAATCGACTCATTCATCGGATCGCCAACGCGCAACGACTGCATCTCACTCACATACCGCCGTTCGAACTCGTCGTAGATCTCAGCCGCGACGATAAACCGCTTCGCCGCGATACACGACTGCCCGTTGTTGATCGTCCGCGCTTTGACAGCGGTCGTCAGCGCCGTGTCGAAATCAGCCGACGGCATGACAATGAACGGATCGCTGCCGCCGAGCTCCAACACCGTCTTCTTGATCTGCTTGCCCGCGATGCCGGCGACGCTTCGTCCCGCAGGCTCGCTGCCGGTCAGCGTCGCAGCGACCACTCGCGGATCGTTCAGTATTCCTTCGACGGCATCCGATCCAACCAACAACGTCTGAAACGCGCCTTCGTCGAAACCAGCACGCCGAAAGATCTCTTCGATCGCCAGCGCGCACTGCGGCACGTTCGAAGCGTGCTTCAGCAACCCGACGTTGCCGGCCATCAGCGCCGGCGCGGCGAATCGAAACACCTGCCAGAACGGAAAGTTCCACGGCATCACTGCCAGCACCGGACCGAGCGGTTGAAAACGCACGAAACTTTTCTTCGCGTTCGTTTCCACGACCTGATCCGCGAGATGCCGTTCGGCATTTTCGGCGTAGTAGCGACAAACCCAGGCGCACTTTTCAGCTTCGCCGATGGCCGCCTTCAACGGCTTGCCCATTTCGGTCGTCATCAGCCTGCCGAAATCGTGCTTTTCCGTTTCGAGTATCTCGGCGGCGCGGCTCATTATGCGCGAGCGCTCGGCGAAAGGCGTGCGACGATGCGCTTGAAACGTGTCAGCGGCGAGCTGTAGTTTTTGTTCGATCTGTTTCGCGGATAATGCGGAAAATTCGCGGAGGGTTTCACCCGTTGCAGGATTGATAGAAGCTATTGCCATGATGAGTCGATTATAGAACTCTTTTGTGGTAGATCGTTTTCCTGATGGTGGACAAAAAACCACAACTCGACAAGTTTGCGATCGCGGCGGCGTTGCAGGAGATCGCGCGCCTGATGGAATTGAAGGGCGGGCAGTATCGCTTCAAAGCGAAGGCTTACAACGCCGGCGCGCGTTCTATTCAAGCCGTGGGAAACCTCGACCGGTTAGTCAAACATAACCTGTTGACGACGTTACCGCGCATCGGCGGCGCACTCGCGTCGCAGATCTCGCAGCTCTACCTGACGGGCGAATCGTCAGTCTTGAACGAGCTGCGAAAAGAGTTTCCGAAAGGCGTGGTCGAGTTGTCGGGCGTGCCGGGATTGAGTCTCAGCAAAGTGCAGCAACTGCATGAGGAACTCGGCATCAGTTCCGTGGCTGAGCTGAAAGCCGCCGCCGAGGCCGGAAAGATACGCGACCTGAAGGGCTTCGGCCCGAAGACCGAACAGCGTCTACTTGAAACGCTCTCCAAGAGCCCGGCGCAAAAGTCCAAGCAACGCCTGCATCTGCATCACGCGCTGAACGTGGCAGAACACATAATCGAATACACGAAAACCTCGCGCGATTTGATCGACATCAGTTTTGCGGGTTCGCTTCGTCGCTGGAAGGAAACAGTCGGCACTGTCGAGATCGTCGCGAGCAGCAAAAAGCCGGGCGCGGTGATCGATCATTTCCTCACTCACCCGCAAATACTGTCCAGCGAACGTCCCGAGCCGAACAACTGCACCGCTCAATTTATCGACGGCGCAGTTGTGTCATTCACCGCCGTACCACCCTCGGATTTCGCCGTCACACTGTTTCTGAAAACCGGCTCCGAAGCCCACCTCGCAAAACTCCCACACATCGAATTCGCGAAAATCCCGAAGCGTGAAGAAGAAATCTACGCCCGTCTCCGCATGCAATATGTCCCCGCCGAACTCCGCGAAGATGAAGGGGAGATTGAAGCCGCGCTGGCGGGCGAGTTGCCGGAAGATCTCGTCACGCTCGACGACATGAAAGGCATGGTCCATTGCCACACGACGTACTCCGACGGCAAGCACACGCTCGAATCGATGGTGCGCGGCGCGGAAGCAATGGGCATGAAGTACATCACGATCACCGATCACTCGCCCACCGCGTTCTATGCCGGCGGTGTGAAGATCGACGACTTGCGACGCCAGTGGGACGAGATCGACGAGCTACAGGACCAGGTGAAGATCAAGATCCTGCGCGGCACCGAGTCGGACATTCTCGCCGACGGCCGGCTCGATTATCCCGACGACATTCTCGAACAGTTTGACGTCATCGTCGCGAGCATTCACGCGCGTTACAAGATGAACGGCGAGAAGATGACCGAGCGCATCGTCAACGCGATGCGCCAGCCGGTGTTCAAGATCTGGGGCCACGCGTTGGGCCGTTTGATTCAACGCCGGCCGCCGTTCGAGTGCGATGTGGAAAAGATTCTCGACGTAATTGCCGAGTCGAAAGCCGCGGTCGAGATCAACGGCGATCCTTATCGATTGGACATGGAGCCGCGTTGGGTGCGTGAGGCGCGGAAGCGAAAGATCAAGTTTCTGATCTCGGTCGACGCGCATTCCGTCGGCGCGATGAACAACATGAAATTCGGCGTCGCAATGGCCCGTCGTGGATGGGTCCGCCGCGGCGAAGTTTTGAATACGCTTCCGGTCGCGGCGTTCAAGAAAGCCGTCCGGCCGGTCTAACCTTCAGAGAAAACCAGCACGTAGCCGTTCGGATCCTTCACTTCAAATTCCCAATTGCCGTACGGCTGCTGACGCAGTGGCTGCAGGATGGTCGCCTCCTCGCGTACTGACTCGTAAAGATCGTGGACACCTTCGGTTCGGATGTAGGCGTCCCACACGCCGCCGGGCCGTGTGCTATAGAGGTCGGGCTTCTGATAATCCACGACGCGCTGGAGAAAGATCTCGACGTCATCCCGCCGCAGGATCGCGAAGACGTACGGTTCGTGGGCAGGAAACGGATCGCCGATGAACCCGAGTTGCTCTTCGTACCACTGAATCGTCGAGCTGATGTCGGCCACCGGAAAACATGCCGCTATCGTGCGAAGTTCTGCCATGGTCTATTCCTGTTCCTTTGTAAGTCGCAAGTCGGAGGCAGGTTTGGATTTTTCGTTTCGTAGTTTCGAATCTCGTCGTCGTATTCGCCAATGAAATCGGCCGTACCTGATTGAATACTGATGCTGGCGCGAAGTCGTTTCGCAGTGGCCACGACCTTCGAGCGCAGTTCACGCTTCAGGTCGACGATGTAAATCAACGTTCCTGATTTGAGCGGTACCAGCGTGCGAAACTCGATGCCGGCGCGTTCCAGCGCATTTGCGAGAGCAGTGAGACTGCGCATCGACCGGCGCGGTTGCAACGTGTAGAGCTGCGCCGCGCCTGCGGACGCCGGATGAAAGTAGAGCACGGATTTTTGCCGCGCGTCTCGTCCCAGCCGCGACAGCAGATAACGCACGGTCGGCTCATCGCTTCGCACGCGCAGCATCACCGAATGCTCTGCTCCGTCGCTCCACGAGCCGAGCGATCTGAACGCGCGTATCCGCGAACGCACAACACAACCGAGATTGATCGACTGCTGGACCAGCGTCGTCTCTTCCTGCGACTCCATGCCTTTGATCGCGTCTTCGAGTTTCAGGTTCTCTTTCGTGTTCGGACTGACGAAGCCGTAGTTGAGAGACGTCTGCTGCGCACAGATCGCAGTCGCAAAAACGAGAATGAGAAAAAATGATCGGAAAGGCGATTTCATTTTGCGGGATGTTACCGTAGAATGAGCCAACCTTAAATCCTCATCTTCAAGGAGACATACAATGCAGCGAAGGTCCCTCACCGAACTGGCCCGTAATCCTGACTTGATTTCAGGTATCTATAACTATTGCGATCGATGGTGTGAACGCTGTCCGTTGACCTCACGTTGTCTGGTCTATGCGACGGAAAAAGAAGACGACGATTCATCGCAGACGCACGACCTGACGAACGAAGCATTCTGGCGCCGGCTTGGGACCGTATTCCAGGAGACGCGCGACATGATCGCGGATTGGGCCAGAGAAGCAGGCGTCGATCTCAACAAGGTCATGGACGACTGCGATCCCGCGCAACGCAAACGAAAGCGACAGCAAGTTGATAATCATCCGCTGGCGCAGGCGGGGAAGAAGTATGCGAACGCTGCCAGTGATTGGTTCCGCGATCTGGATCAAACGATCGAAGTGAGCGATCTGGCTGCGAGTCAAAGCGATCTGGCGCACGAAGAACGATTGGAAGATGCGCGTGAAGTGATTCAGTGGTATCAGTATCAAATCGCCGTCAAGACAATGCGTGCGTTGTCGGCGCGTATCGACGAGCGCAACGCGGACCTCGGGCCTGAGGATTTGAGCGATTTTCCTAAGGATTCTGACGGATCTGCGAAGGTTGCGTTAATCGGGATCGATCGCTCGATTGCCGGGTGGCGGCTGGTGCAACTGTCGCTGCCGGAGCGGTCGACGTCGATCGTGCCGCTGATACTTCAATTGGAACGGCTGCGGCAAAGAATCGAGACCGCCTTTCCGGACGCGCGCGATTTTGTGCGGCCGGGTTTCGACGAGGTGCTTGGGGAAGCAAACTAACGATGACAAATGAAGCGTGTCTGTTTTGCCGGATTGCGTCAGGCGAAGTGCCGGCGGTTGTAGTTTATGAAGACGAGAACTCGCTCGCGTTTCTCGATCACCGGCCGTTGTTTCATGGGCACACGTTGTTAGTGCCGCGGCGTCACGTGGAAACACTCGGCGAGTTGCCGGCTTCGCTCGTCGGTCCGTTCTTCAAAGCAGTGCAGTTACTCGCGCGCGCGGTCGAACCTGCGCTCGGCGCGGAAGGAACGTTTGTCGCGATGAACAATCGCGTGAGTCAGAGCGTGCCGCACTTGCACGTGCACGTCGTGCCGCGGCGTAAAAAAGATGGACTAAAAGGTTTCTTCTGGCCGCGCACGAAATACAAAAATGAGGAAGAGATGTTGGCGGTGAAGAAAGTGATCGCGAGTGAAGTCGCGAAGATCAAGAGTCAATAAAACGATGGAGAAAATAAAACAGCGAAAAGTTTGATCTAAAAATCGTGTAGGAGTATAAACCTTCCTGTCACGAGGGTTGCGGCTTTCGAGACCGACACAGGGACGGCAATCGGTGCGGTGACGCCCGAGCGAGAGAAGAGACAGGCGGCTGTTGATTCTATTGACACCCTGGTTGGAGCCGAAAGGCTCTGCTAGAGAAGGTTGCGAGACTTTCTCGAGCCATTCGGATAAAAACGAGTGGCACCCAGAGGCAAGGACCCGCCGAAGGGAGCGAAGCAGCTCGACGAAAGTTGAGCTTCGTTGCCGGAACGTAACCGGCGGTGGAGGAAAAGCCACCACAACAAAAACCTAACGGCACCGCGTTCTTCGGAACGTGAGACTTGTGAAAACATTTCGAGTGCTGACCGGAGATTAGCTGACCGCCAGTTAGTCATCGGGATACAAATTCGGCGCCCGAGCGTGTACATGCTTTCGGCGCCACCTGCAGAGAGCTTCGGTTCTCCGTAGGAAAACGGATTGCGCTGCTTTCAGCTTGCTGGAGGTAGCGCATTTCGTTTTTTGGTGTTCTATAATCCGTGTTTCCTTTTATGCATGGATCGGATTAAGGAGGATTGAGTAAATGACTGAAGCACGAATGCTGGAAGTCCCCCAATACAAACCAGGCACGTTTTGTTGGATCGAGCTCGGAACCTCCGGCGCCGCCGCCGCGAAAGATTTTTACTGCAAACTGTTCGGCTGGGAATATCACGACAGCCCGATGGGGCCAGACCTTGTTTACACGATCTTCAAGCTCAACGGTAAAGACATCGGCGGATCGTACGAGTTGATGCCCGACCAAACTGCCCAGGGAGTCCCGCCACACTGGCTGAGTTACGTTTACGTCGCCAGTGCTGACGACTCGGCGGCGAAGGCGAAAGCTGCCGGCGCAACGATCCTGAAAGAACCGTTCGATGTAGCCACGCTCGGCCGAATGGCCGTAATCCAGGATCCAACCGGCGCGGTCTTCGCGATCTGGCAAGCTAAAGATCAGGAGGGAGCAGGAATCTACAACGTCGCCAACACTCTCTGTTGGAACGAACTGCTCACCACCGACACTCAGAAAGCGGGCGATTTCTACACCAACCTGTTTGGTTGGACCACGGAACAGTTCGGCGGCGATTACACGATCTTCAACAACGGAGAGCGCGGCGCCGGCGGCATGTTACAGATCCGGCCTGAGATGGGACCGATCCCACCGAATTGGACGGTCTACTTCGCGGTAGACGATTGCGATGCCATGGCGCAAAAGACGGTCGAGCTGGGCGGCAAGATCTTCAAGCAGCCTGAAGATATTCCCACTATCGGACGTTACGCCGTGCTGCAAGATCCGCAGTCGGCATTTTTCGCGATCATCAAACCGGAACCGCGGCCGGAACACTGATTCTGCATTCAACGTAATCCGTGTTTCCGATCCACGGATTGGAAACACGGATCTCCCTGAATGAAAGCGCGCCTCGTCTGGCTGATACTCTGCGGCATCTGGGGTTCAACCTGGCTCTTTATCAAGCTCGGTCTCGCCGATCTTCCGCCTATCACCTTCGCCGGAATCCGCTTTGTAATCTCCTGCGCCGTGCTTTTTCCGCTGGTCCTGATTCGCCGTTTACCGTTACCTGCTACACGCGGCGACTGGTGGCTGCTGGTCTTCACCGGTTTTCTCTCTTTCAGTCTGAATTACGGGTTGGTGTTCTGGGGAGAGCAGCATATTTCGTCCGGACTCGCCGCGGTGTTGCAATCGACTATGCCGGCGTTTGGTTTGGTGCTCGCGCACTTTCATTTACCGCATGAGCGGATGACGTGGGTCAAGATCGCGGGCGTCGTGCTCGGCGTTTTAGGCGTGGTGGTTGTGTTTTCGAACCAGTTGGCGATTTCAGGGCGGCAAGCGTTGGCGGGTTGTGTAGCGTTGGTGCTGAGCGCGTTGTTTGGCGCCTATTCGAACGTGCTGGTGAAGACGTATGGAAAGAATTTGAATCCCGCGATCATCGCGGCCGGGCAGATGTTTTTTGGATTGATCCCGTTGCTGATCCTGGGCATCGGGCTCGAGGGAAATCCGCTGCGGCTTCGCTGGACCGTGACGGCGATCGTTTCGCTGGTTTACCTGGCGATCGTCGGGTCGGTCGTAGCGTTTCTTCTTTACTACTGGCTGATGCAACACATGGACGTCACCAAGACGATGTTGATTTCGTTGGTGACGCCCGTCGTTGCTGTGATTCTCGGGATGCTGGCGTTGAACGAGGAGTTGAGTTGGCGCACTCTCGCGGGAGGCGCCATGATCATCGCCGGCATCGGTTTTATCGTCGTTAGAAAGACCAAACGTCGCGCACAACCACAGGTTTAGTGATCGTACTTCCGTATCAGTCCTCTCACGACGCCCTGGATCTGAATCCGTTCCGGGGTCTTGATAAAGATCGGCTTGAACTGCGGGTTCGCAGGCTCCAGCCGAATAAAGTCCGGTTCGCGATAAAACTTCTTCACCGTCGCATAATTCCCATCGATTAAGGCGACAACCACCTGGCCATTGTCAGCAGTCTTTTGTGAAGCGACGACGATGATGTCGCCGTCCTGAATGTTTTCATCGATCATCGAATCCCCGCGTACGCGCAGCGCGAAGGTACGTCCGCGGCCCTGCATGTCTTTCGGAACCGACACCGTATCGTGGCTCAGTATTGCCTCGATTGGTTGGCCTGCTGCGACGGTTCCGAGCAACGGAATGTCAGTGCCTTCCTCAGGCGGCGTATCCTGTTGTTCGACAACCTGGATTCCCCGACTGACGTTGGGAATGCGTTTTATGAGTCCATCGCGTTCAAGCGCTATCAGGATCGCATGAACGCTGGCAGACGAACTCATCTGAAACTGGCGGCCAATCTCGGCGATGGTAGGTGGTTCCTGATTCGACTCGATGTAGCGCCTGATGAATTCAAATACTCGTCGCTGTTTAGCAGTAACGGGCATGGGGCAATAACTCCTCTCTTTTCCTTCCAGCAACACCCTCTAAACATAATTTTCGTTGACAACCGAAAATCGAGCGAACATTCTCGAACATGTGAGCCGAACAAGTCAAGAGGTTTTTTCGGGTCGGCAAAAGATTTTTGAGGTGAGGATGTTTGGTCAGTCGGACGTCTGCTCAGTCACACCGTGTCGTTAGCCCGGTGATCAGGTGTACCACCTCACGTCATCCCGGAAAAGGTGAGTGGTTCGGGATTGTGGCCACTTGAAACCACTCACCGGGCTAACGCCACGGTGTGATTGAGCTCGCGGAGCACCTCTCATTCTCACCCGGGCTTTAGCCCGGTGGATTAGCGAGCGAGCAGTGAAACCGTTTCAACGGTTTTCGGCGGCAGCTGCGGTAAACCGTTAAAACGGTTAGTCAAGAACGCCTGCCATGCACCCGGCTAAAGCCGGGTGAGAATGAGAGAGGACTTTAATTACTTGATAACCGGGGACAGCTTTTTCAAATCGTCGACGAAGCGGCGGTATTCGAGGTGACGCGTTTCGTCGTCAGGCGCCCGGAGAATAGAGGAGGGATGAACAGTTGCCATTACGTAGGGTGCGAGAGTTGACTCGATGAACTGGCCGCGTTGTTTAGTGACGCGAAATTGCGGGCCAAGCAGAGCCTGAGCGGCCGTAGCTCCGAGCGCGACGATCACTTCAGGTTTGATTAGCGCGATTTCAGCTTCGAGCCACGGACGGCAAGCGGCAATTTCCACAGCGTTCGGTTTCTTGTGAATCCGGCGTTTGCCGCGTGGCTCCCATTTGAAATGTTTGACGACGTTGGTGACGTAGGTTTGTTTGCGATCGATGCCGGCTTCTTCGAGCGCGTTATCGAAAAGTTTTCCGGCCGGACCAACAAACGGCTTTCCGGTCAGGTCTTCTTCGTTGCCGGGTTGCTCCCCGACAAAGAGGACGTGGGACCGCCGGGCGCCGTCGCCGAAAACGGTTTGCGTTCCCGTTTTCCACAGGTCGCAGGCTTTGCAATCGGCGGCCGCGTCTTTGAGCGACGAGAGCGTCGGCCGCGGGGGAATCAAGTCGTTTGCGGCGCTGTCCGAAGCTTTAGTGGAAGGTTTGCGCGTAGCCATGATTCGTTACTCAACGTCGTTTTACAGCATCACGCTAGTCAGTTTGAAAAGTGTGGCACTGTTCTTACAGATCAATCATGAGAGCAGCAGTTTCCAAAGCTGAGATTGAGTTTGATCTTGCCAGTCGTTTTAGCGACGCGTTCAAGATCCATGAGAAGGCGGCGGTCGAGACGCTGTCCGCCGGAATTCCGGAAGTCGATTCTCTGACCGGCGGCCTGCCGCGTGGATCGATCACGGAGATTTTTGGTCCAGCCTCGTCGGGACGGACCAGCATGATGTTTTCAATGCTGGCTCACGCTACGACGCACGAAGAGATTTGCGCGCTGGTCGACGTCAACGACGCGTTTGCGCCGTCGGCTGCGGTCAACGCGGGAATCAATTTCGATCGCTTGCTGTGGATCCGCTGTGGCGGCAGTCTCGAGAACGCATTCAAAGCCACGGATATGTTGCTTCACGCCGGCGGATTTGGCCTGGTGATACTCGACTTGGCGGACGTAGCGGGAAAAGAAGCGCGGCGCATCATTCCGTCGTGGTGGTATCGCTTCCGCCGGACTGTGGAAAACAAGCCGGCGTCGATCGTCGTCATGTCAGAAGAACCGTGTACGCGTTCCTGCTCGGCGTTGACTTTGGAGTTGAAGGGAACGCCGGAATGGTCGCAGGCCAGTGTCGAGCAAGCGAAGGTCGTACCCATAGAAACGGTGAAGGGGAGAAAGGGAGAAAGGGTGAGTGGAAGCAAAGTCCCCGTTTCACCCCGTCCCCGCGTCCCCCTTTCCTTTACCCAGGGAAATCTTCTGCGGTTCAACTCGATCAAGGTCAATCGCCAGCGTCCTTTGTCCCCGTGGCGGAACGAGAGCGAGTTTCGAGCCTGTCGAGTGGGTTGACACGTTTCGCGAATTTTCGGTAATGTTCGTCTACAATGTTTGCTTGTATTCACGCGCCCCATCTCCCGGCAGACCTGTCTCTAGCGGAATTCGCCTATGGCTTTTCCCCGCTGGTCGAGGAAGCCAATGGAAACAGGGTCGTGATCGACGTCGATGGTTGTGAGCTGTTATTTGGTTCGGCTTACCAGCTCGCAACCGACATCGCCCGGCGAGCGAAGGAGCCCAAAGTAAGCGGTGGTTTAGAAGGTCCGGTCAATGTGGCCATAGCTGAGAACCCGGACACGGCGATCCACGCCGCCACCCGTCTGAAAGGGATCACGTTCGTCTCGCCGGGCGAAGAGCTCACGTGCTTGGGCGAGTTTCCCATCCACGCGCTCGACTTTTCGCTCGTAGACGTCGAGCAGAAACGAGCTGACGAGATTCTCGAGACACTGCGGCTCTGGGGCATTAGAACGTTTCAAGATCTCGCTTCGCTTCCGGTCGCCGGCGTCTCTGAACGTTTGGGCCAGGAAGGAGTGAGGTTGCAACAACTGGCTGCCGGTAAAACCGAGCGGCACCTGAGAGTCAAACAACCGGAGCCGGTTTTCTCGAATTCGATCGAGCTCGATCATGCTCTCAATGAACTCGAACCTTTGTCGTTTATCTTCGCGCGGCTGCTGAATCATACGTGCGCCGCGTTGGAGGCGTACGCGCTCGCTACCAACGAGTTGACGGTGCAGATGCAACTCGAGGATCAAACTGCACACGATCGCACGTTGTCGTTGCCGTATCCGATGCGCGATCCGAAAGTGTTTCTGAAGTTGTTGCTGCTCGAGATGGAAAAGCATCCGCCGCAGGCGGCCGTGCGAACTGTTTCGATTAGTTGCGATCCGGTTAAGCCGCGCGTGTTGCAGCACGGGTTGTTTGTGCCGTTGGCTCCGTCGCCAGACAAGTTGGAGTTGACTCTTGCACGACTGGCAAAACTCGTAGGGGAGCAGAATATCGGCTCCCCGGTTTTGCTGGATACCCATCGGCCCGATGCGTTTAGCGTCAAGCGATTCGTTTTAGACGACAAGACCGCTCTTCGTAAGCGACGCCGCAAAACTGACGGCAACCGGCAATCGGCAACTGGCGATCGGCAATGTCTTGGGTTTCGCATGTTTCGCCCGCCGTTGCGCGCTATGGTCCAGGTTGACCGCGGATTGCCGGCTCAGATCAGCGCCTGGGACAAGCAGCGCAGCGTTTATGGCAGGGTCGTCGATGTTGCCGGGCCGTGGCGGACGACGGGTGATTGGTGGCGCGACGATCGCTGGGCTCGCGATGAATGGGACGTAGCGCTGGAGTTGGGAAAAACAGGCTCGCAACAGCAGGCTGTTTATCGCATCTACCGCGAGTTGAGTAACGGAGCGTGGTTTGTAGAAGGTAATTACGATTAATTGGCAAAACTCAAAATGTACGTTGAGTTACATGCGCGCTCCGCGTTCAGTTTTCTGGAAGGCGCGTCAGTTCCCGAGGAGTTGATCGCGGCTGGTCTCGCACTCGAAATGCCGGCGATGGCGTTGCTCGATCGCGACGGTGTTTATGGCGCGCCGCGATTTCATCTTTCAGCAAAGAAGAACGGTATCAAGGCCCACATCGGCGCCGAGATCACCGTCCAATCTCCAACCTCGAAAACCCAGACCTGCTCGATTCCTGTTCTCGTAAAAACACGGCAGGGCTATCAAAACCTCTGCCGACTGATCACACTCACGAAACTGCGTGTGCCAAAGCACGCGAAACCCGGCACGTGCTCAGCCACCGCAGAAGAGTTGGCCGCGCACGCTGATGGATTGGTCTGTTTGTCGGCCACGCCAAAACAACAAACTGTTGATTGGCTAATCGCCGTGTTCGGTAAGAAGAATGTCTACGCCGAATTGCAGCGTCATTTCGATCGCGAAGAGGAGGCACGCAACCAGGCCGTAATCGAAATTGCCCGCCGCAATCACTTGCCGCTGCTGGCGACGAACGGCGTTTGCCACGCGACCGCTGCGCGTCGCGAAGTCTCCGACGTCTTTACCTGCATACGCAATCACGTGCGCCTGGCAACTGCCGGCCGTCTGCTCGCGCTCAACTCGGAACGCTATCTGAAATCCAGCGACATCATGCAGAAGATCTTCGCAGACGTGCCGGAAGCAATCGCCAACACCGTCGAGCTTTCGTCGCGCCTCGAGTTCACACTCGAAGATCTCGGCTACGAGTTTCCGAAATATCCAGTGCCCGACGGTGAAACGATGACGTCGTTTTTGCGCAAACGCACTGAAGAAGGCGGCCGCTGGCGCTACACCGGAACTTACGGCGCTCCCACCTACGAACGAGCACGCCCACAACTCGAACGCGAGTTGAAGTTGATCGAGAAGCTCAAGCTCGAAGGTTACTTCCTGATTGTTTGGGACATCGTCAACTTCTGTCGCAAGGAAGGAATCCTCGTTCAGGGACGAGGCTCCGCCGCTAATAGCGCTGTCTGTTATTCGTTGGGCATAACAGCCGTCGATCCTATCGGCATGGACCTACTGTTCGAGCGGTTCCTGTCCGAAGAACGAGGCGAATGGCCGGACATCGATCTCGACCTGCCGAGCGGAGACAAGCGCGAGAAAGCGATCCAATACGTTTACGAACGTTACGGAAAACTGGGCGCGGCGATGACGGCGAACGTCATCACTTATCGCGGGCGCTCGGCAGCGCGAGAAGTCGGCAAGGCACTCGATTTTGACGACGATACGCTTTCACGCCTCGCGCGTTTGGTCCATACGTGGGAATGGAAAGATCCGAAGGACTCCAGCGAGCGACAGTTTCGCGACGCCGGTCTCGATCTCTCCAATCCGCGCATCCGAAAGTTCTTTCAGCTTTATCAACTGGTGCAGGACCTGCCGCGACACCTCGGCCAGCACTCCGGCGGCATGGTCATCTGCCAGGGCCAGCTCGATTCCATCGTCCCGCTCGAGCCGGCGGCGATGCCCGGGCGTGTCGTCGTCCAGTGGGACAAAGAGGACTGCGCCGATCTGGGGTTGATTAAAGTCGATCTGCTGGGGCTCGGAATGATGGCGGTCCTGGAAGACTCGATTCAGTTGATTCGCGATTCGTACGGCGAAGAAGTCGATCTGGCCCATCTACCGCAAGACGACAAGGGCGTCTACGAAGCGTTGCAAAAGGCCGACACGATCGGGCTGTTTCAGGTCGAAAGCCGGGCGCAGATGTCGTGTTTGCCGCGTCTGCGGCCGAGGAAGTTTTACGACATTGTGGTGCAGGTCGCGATCATTCGTCCGGGACCGATCGTGGGCAACATGGTGCATCCGTATCTCAAGCGGCGACAGGGTCGTGAGCCGGTGACTTACGCGCATCCGGCGTTGGAACCCATTCTGGAACGCACGTTAGGCATACCGCTGTTTCAGGAGCAACTGTTGCGCATGGCGATGGTCTGCGCCGGCTTCACCGGTGGCGAGGCGGAAGAGTTGCGCCGGGCGTTTGGTTTCAAACGTTCGGAAGCGCGCATGAAGGCGATTGAAGTCAAACTCCGGCAGGGGCTACAGAAAAACAGGATCACGGGCAAAACGCAGGACGAGATCGTGCTGGCGATCAGCTCGTTTGCGCTTTACGGTTTTCCGGAATCGCATGCAGCCAGCTTTGCTTTGCTCGCGTATGCAAGCGCGTACCTCAAATGTAACTACCTGGCGGCGTTCACCACCGCGATGCTCAACAATCAGCCGATGGGGTTTTATCAACCTTTCACGCTCGTCAAGGACGCGCAGCGTCATGGGTTGAAGGTTTTGCCGATCGACATTACCCGCTCTGATTGGTTGTGCACTATCGAAGAGCAGAGCGAAGCCGAGACGCGGGGATGGGGGGAAGCGGAGACGGGGAGAACGGGGGAAGCGGAGAAACGGGGAAGGGGAGATTCACACGTCCCCGCATCGCCCCGTCTCCCCGTCTCCCCATCTCCCCGTCTCCGTTTCTCCGCTTCTTCGCTTCCCCCCGTCTCCGCTTCTCCCCTCCTCGTTATGCGCCTGGGGCTTCGATACGTGAAGGGCCTGAGCCAGCAATCCGGCGAGGCGATCGTTCGCGAACGAGCCCGGCGTCCTTTTGCCGGCATCGAAGATCTGTGCAATCGCGTTCCGGAGTTGCGCAAAGATGAGCTGCGGAAGTTGGCTGCGGTTGGGGCGCTGAATTTTATTCAGGGTCAGGGCTCAGTTAACCGGCGCGATGCGTTGTGGCAGATCGAGCGGGTAACTCGCGCGGCCGGAAAACTCTATGAAGAGCTGGCGGAGAAGGATGGAGATACGCCGTTGCTGCCGATGACTGTGACGGAACGGCTCGACGCTGATTTTCGCGGGACAGGGTTGACGATTGGGAAGCACCCGGTTGCGTATCATCGCGCGGAGTTGAACAAGCTCGACGCGTTGCGGGCGATCGATATCCGCAAGCTGCGCGACGGGAGTTTTGTGCGCGTGGCGGGTTGGGTCATTGTTCGGCAACGGCCGGGGACGGCGAAAGGGTTTATGTTTTTGACCCTCGAGGATGAGACTGGGGTCAGCAACATCATCGTGACGCCGCAACTTTTCGACCGCTACCGGTTAGCGTTGGTGGAGCATCCGTTTCTGCTTATCGAAGGGGCGTTGCAGAACCAGGACAATGTGATTTCCGTCAAGGCAAAACACATCGAGCCGCTGACGTTTAAAGTCACAGCCGCGCCATCACATGACTTTCACTAAGGTCGGAACTGAACGATCCACCAACTGCCGTTGGTGGGATTCGGTTAAAGCTGTAGGTTCGGATGTAGGCAACCTCGAAAACATCCACCAACTGCCGTTGATGGTATTGACCAGCGAGTGGTGGTATCACCAGCCGCATTTAAGCGGGGCGGGCAGCGTGGCGTGGCGGAGCTTCTATGAGGCCCTGGACTACCTGGGCGACCTGGGACAAGGGCTTTGGTTTTCGCAGAAAAGCGTCGGCGCCGCAGCGACGCGCTTCATCTTCTATCTCGGCGGATCCGTAAGCAGTGAGGACGATGATTCTGGCCTGCGGGTTCTGAGCTCGGATGATTCTGATCATGTCCAACCCGTCAGCATTGCGCTTCATACTCAGGCGCAAATCCTGAATCACCACCTTGTACTCAGTCGCTTCCAAAAGCTTCTCCGCTTCTTCCATCTCTCGCGCGGTATCCACCTTATACCCATGCAGCGAGAAATACTCGCTCATCGAAAAACAGATCGATTCTTCATCGTCGACGATGAGCAGCCGCGGCATAGGCAGGTCACGCGAGGAACCCTCGGAACGGCCACTCCACATTTGTCTCAACTTACCGGAGACTTTTTTCAGAGTTCCAAATCGGTTCTGCTTCACGGCACACACGGAATCTGGGCAGAGGAATCAGCCCTTTCACAGGAAACCAGCAAATCTGAGTCCACGTTAACCCCCCTGTGTTCGTTCGACAAAAAACGGCGCAGTCGTACTTTCAGCGTCCACCAATCAGGTGGATCCGCGCACGCGATGCGAGGGTATTTCCGAAGAAATCAGACTACGGCGAGGGGTAATGCCGGTAGTGCATGCCATCTGCGAGGTGTCATGCACTGCCTTTGGAGAAGACTCAACCAAACTATCAGCCGGTAAGCTGCGTAAAACTGAGGGTACCGCAGCTTGCCAGCATCCAGTTCGACTGAAAGCTCCCGTGAATCTCATCGTTTTTCTCCGCACCGACAACGATGAAGTCCGCGACAGTGGTGGAACGGAGCTGGGCCACCGCTTCGGACCGGAAAGCTATATCGCAATGGCCGCCCGCACATTACCTCTTTGCGGAGCGGCTACGTTCACTCTACCGGATATGCTGGGCGAGGCAGGCTTGGTTATGATGTAAAGCAAAACCTCGCAAACCTCGCGCGTACCGGTGCCAATCGTGTTCCCCTTTTCATCCTGGAGCGCGTAGATAGTTCCATTCGCATCCAGAGGGAGGATCATCGGTTTAGCGTACATACTCAGGATCTCCCTTTGATCGTTATTCCACTGGTGGTCTGAATCGTCGTCTAACAGCTCCGGCGAATCCGATTAAGCCAGTTCCCAGGAGCAACATGCTGGCGGGCTCTGGAACAGCGCTGCCAGTAATTTGTCCCTGTACCGTAGTTATTCCGTTGTTTGATGCCGGCGGCACCAGGTTCAACGGATTGTTGGTGATGGAATAAGTAATCCCTCCGATCGTCACCGAGGTCACGGTGAAGTTGACTACACCGGAACCGGAGTTAGAAGCGGAGAACATGCCCGTGAAAGTGGAGCTGAAGCTGTCACTTCCGGCGGACGGTATTGTTTGGGTGATCGTAAGTGTGAAAGTGCCTGAAGCCGCGATGGTGCCGTTACCACTAAAGAAAGTTTGGAAGTTACCAAAGCTCGAACCTGTCGGAGTGTTCAAGCTGGTGGTACCCAGACCGGTAAACGTAATCATCAAGGCATTCCCGGAACCACCTAAAAAGGTGACTGAGTTGGTACCGCTACCCGTACAACCTCCGCAGGTAAAGGTACCTGATGTACTGAATGTGACTGGGTCTGCGTGTGCCGCGGAAGCCCCAAACGCGAACAGGGCGGCAAGCAGGGCAGTCATTAGAGACGTTTTTAAGAAACGTGCCATGATGTGGTCCCCTTTGTTACCGGATTCGATCCTGCCGCACTTCTAATCGAATACGGTGGTTTACACACTGCTAAACAACGAGCGGTTTACCACCCGTCGACACGGCACCCGGTTAAAGGTTGATGCCTCACCACCTGCGGGGCAAACGCAGGTGGGAGACACGTGAATAAAGAATCGCATTGCTTAAAGTAACTAAAGTCGTAATGCCTGACTTTCCTTACTTTTTCGCAAGACGACGTCGAAAACCAGCGGCGACCCCGATTAAACCGGTGCCCAGCAGAATCATGCTCGCGGGTTCCGGAGTGCCGACAATTGCAGATCCACCAAGTCGGACCTGCCTCACATCCTCAAAGACGGCGCCATTGATTGCGGTTAAACTGACCGTCCGAATCAATTGCCCGTTTATTGCGGTAACTGTGAAGAAGTTCTGACCGTTTGCATCCACCGTGAAGTCCTGTGTGAAAGAGCCACCGGTGATGTTGACACCTTCGATGTGTATCGTCACTGACCCACCGGTTGAGGCGTTTATGTTGAATACTGCACGCGTAAAGGTATCGTTGTTAGCGAGACCAAAAGTCAGTTGCGTTAACGCGGTATTACCGGTTCCGCCGCTGACCGTTGCCTGGCCTGACGGATTCGCATTGAGCAATCCGTTGCCACTTGAGGAAGTAAAGTTGACGACCAGATTGTTCTGACCAACAACGCCCGTTACGGTGGATACGTTAGTTGCCGGGTTTAGCAGGACATTATCTGTGCCTTGATTGTTGACTCCTGTAGTAACAACAATGTCGGCTTTAGCTGTACCTGCAGCGATGCTGACGAGTCCAAAGACCGCCAACAGTAGTACAAAATGCTTTAGAGACCCTAATCGGGACATTTTTACGGCTCCTTCGTGTTGACTCCCGAAAAAACCCAAGAGCCTTAGACGTAAATTTGTGGGAGGCCTGAATCAGGAAGAGCGATGCGGGGCAATTTGCACAGCTCAGTGAGTCAGCCAAAAACTCCTCGGAACGCAGTCCGAGAACTTAATCTCGTTGGCACGTGCCGAATGCTAAGCAAAATTTGGGCCAATATCCGCACGAACTCCAGAGTCGAAAAACTGGCCCACTTTAATGATTTTGGAGTGGCAAGAACTTACTAGATGTCCACAGTTTTGTCCAGTGCTCAGACTTGAGTCTAGACTTTGGACATCGTGATCTGGTGCTTTTTGATCTTCTGATAGAGCGAGCTTCGTGGTATGCCGAGCCGCTTTGCGGCCTTTTCGACACGACCGCGCTCCTCGTTGAGCACTCTCTCGATGTGCTGTTTCTCGAGTTCGACGAGCGTGAGGCGCGTGTCGAGAAAGGGTGTTCCCACTTGAGTGTGGCCGTCGAAGTGAAGGTCGTTGAGCGTGATGTTTTTCTGGTCACTCAGCAGCACAGCGCGTTCGATAACGTTGCGGAGCTCGCGAATGTTGCCGGGCCATGAATACGCCTGCAATGCCTCGATGCTGCTTTGGTCCAGACGCAGTTCACCTCGGCCCAGGTCCGCGGCGACCTTGTCGAGGAGGTATTGGGCCATCGTAGGAATGTCTTCGATCCGCTCGCGCAATGCCGGGAACGAAAGCGGAATCGTGCTGATGCGAAAGTAGAGATCGTCGCGGAAGCGTTTCTCGCGGACCAGTTGGCCTATGTCCTGGTGCGTTGCGGCGATTAGCCGCACGTCGACTTGCCTGTCCCTGACGTCACCGACGCGACGAAAACGTTTCTCCTCGAGCACCTTCAACAGCTTTGGTTGAATCTGCAGATCCACGTCGCCAACTTCGTCGAGAAAGATCGTGCCGCGATGGGCCACTTCGAACAGTCCCTGCTTTGAAGCAGTGGCACTGGTGAAGGCGCCCTTTTCGTGTCCGAACAATTCCGTCTCGAGGAGTTCGCGCGAGAGACCAGCGCAATTCAGATCGACGAACGCTTCTTCAGCGCGCGGGCTGTTGTCGTGCAGCCAACGCGCGAGCACGCCCTTGCCCGTTCCGGTCTCGCCGAGAATCAACACGGGACTTTCGGTCGACAATATCTTCCTCGCTTGATCGGCGAGAGCACGGATCGCGGGACTGGTGCCGATGAAGGGATCGATCGCTTGCCGGACTTGGCGCGACTTACTCGCCAACTGCTTATTGTGATTGCGCTGTTTCTGCAGTAGCCGCTGAAGGATGACGAGCAGCGTGGGCAGCTCGAGCGGTTTAGTTAGAAACTGTTCAGCTCCTTCTTTGATTGCTCTAACTGCGAGATCGATAGAACCGTGAGCGGTAAGGACGAGCAACGGGATTCCCGAATCGATCTCCTTCAGACGCGGCAGCAGATCGAGCGCGGTCCCGTCGGCCAGCATGTAGTCGGCGATTACGATGTCCGGCCTGGAGGTGCGAAAGAGGTGCTGGGCGTCATTACAACTCTCGGCTTCCTCGATTTCGTAGCCGTGCTGTTCGAGGAAATCACGGATACCAAATCTGACTCCCGACTCATCGTCGACGACCAGGACCTTGTTCCTCGACATTTAGGAATCTCCCTCGGCCGGTACGGGGAAGCGGGCTATCATACAGGCTCCCCCTTCAGGATTATTGCCCGCGATCATTTTTCCTCCGTGCTCTTGCATGATTCGTTGCGCGATGGCGAGGCCGAGTCCGGTGCCGCCGCGGCGCTTGGAATAGAAAGGCTCGAAAATCTTCGGCAGGTCTTCCGCGGAGATGCCTGGTCCGGAGTCGCGGATCGCGCACTGGACCCAGTCGTGGCCGCCGTCCGAAACCTTTTGCGCCTCCACGGTGACGACGCTTCCGGACGGCGAATGCTGAATGGCGTTTTCGATCAGGTTTACAAAGACTTTCGAGAGCCGCCGGCGATCGATCTTGATCTTCGGTAACGACTCTTCGAGAGACCCATTCAACTGCACCTGCGCAACTTCGGCGGCGGGCACGCACGCTCGAATCGATCGGGCGATCATCTCTTCCATCGAAACGAGGTACAGATCGCCACGGAATGGTTTGCCGTACTCGAGCAATTCTTCCATCAGGACAGTCAAGCGCCCGATCTCGTCGCGCAAGACGTTGGTATAGCGCAGGTATTCCGTGCGGTCGCTGAACCTTGTCTCAAACGCGTCGAGAATCGAAGAGATGCCAAATAGCGGGTTGCGCACTTCGTGAGCGACACCGGCGACGAGCGACCCAAGCAGCGACATCATCTCGCTCTGGCGCAGTGAAGCTTCGAGCTCGACTCGTTTCGTGATGTCCTGGGCGATCAGGATCGCGCGTTCGCTGGCGGACCCAAATTCGTTGATGTGATAGAGAGTGATGGCCCACGTCTTACCGTTCGCGTCGTCTTTGACCTCCGCGGCCACGGGCGTGTGGTAGTTGCGAATGATCTCGATCAGTTCGGTGGATTTTTTCCACGGTTGATGATCGCCGAGTTCGCGCACAGTTTTACCCAGGATCTGCTCGGCCGGAATGCCGACAATCTCCTCGGCCGCGAGATTCGAACGTTTGATCGTGCCGTCGAGATCGACGATCAAGACAGGAAAATCGATTGCATTGAACGTCTGACGCCATTCCATCGCCGACTGTTGCAGCGACGTGTGCAGCCGTTGTTGCTTCTCGTCGAGCAGCACACGTTCCGTGACGTCGTTGACGATCACGAGCCTGCTGTTCTTGCCGTCGAATACGACCGGATGCGAGCTGATCTCGACGTAGATGGTCTTCTTGTCGCGAGTCTGGTGACGCCACGGACTAGAGATGACGAGCTCGTCAGGATCGGCGGCGTTTTTGATCATCAACGTCGGAATGTCTTCCTCTGGACGAATGTCGTTGATGGTCATCGAGAGAAACTCGTCGCGGCTGTACCCGTAAATCCGCGTCGCCGCTTCGTTGACGGCGAGGAACCCGAGCGTGTCTTCGTTGTAGACCCAGATCGGTTGCGGCGTGGATTCAAACAGCAACCGGTAACGCTCTTCCGAGTCGCGCAGGGCTTCTTCAAAACGCTTTCGCTCCGTGATGTCGCGCGCGAGCCCGCGAAACCCGACCGTCTCTTCCGTTCGATCTTTGATGGGTGAAACGATGAGATCCAGCCACCGATCCTCGCCTCCGGCGGAGCGGGCGACAAACTGATGCCGAAACTCCTGCGCCTCCTGCGGACGATTGAAGTTGCGGGCGAAGCCGTTGCTTCCGGGAATGATGCCGAAGACGGAGAAGAAGGAGTTGCCGACAATGTCCTCCTCTTTTCGTCCTAAGAACTTTTGCCCGGCGAGATTGATGCTGGTCACTTTGCCCATCAGATCCTGCGTGAAGATCATGTCGGTCGCTTGTTCGACGAGGTCGCGATAGCTGGCTTCGAGCCGCGAGCGTTCGAGCAGGCGCGAGACTTTTGCTACCAGCCGCGCCGAGTCAAACGGTACTTCCAGATAGTCGTCGGCACCCGCGCGCAGGCCGGCAACGGCGCTTTCAGTGTCTTTTTGAAGGGCGCTGACGAGGAGAATGGGGACAGATTTGAGTTCGCTATCCGCCCGCAGCTTCCGGCAGAACTCCAGTCCGTCCATGCGCGGCATCGAGACGTCGCTGATTACCAGATCTGGTCGTTCGCGCTGAGCGAGGGTGAGTCCGTCGAGGCCGTCGAAAGCGGTCAGAACCGAGTAGCCGGCCTTCGCGAGCAGGTTGCCCATCAACTTGAGCTGATCAGGCTCGTCGTTAACGATCAGAACGGAATTGTCCTCGTGCCCGTTTGATATTTCCATCCCGCGCATCTGGAACTAACCTCGACTATTGCCGTGTATTTGTAGGACAAACAGGGGACGTACGGCTTTTCGGCTGCTTCTTCAAGCGATGGTCGGCATTCGTAATCGAACAAAAGATCAAGGAATTGCTGGATTTTTGAACGCGGGAGTATAACACATCGGTAAACGGAAAAGGCGTTCGCTGAATCAAAGGACCGTAATTGGTAATCTCACCGGGCGTTGAAAAACCTCTTAATTTGTGGTGATTTCGCCGGCGGTGAGTCGGAGCGGCCTACCTGTGCCGCCTGATGTCATGAAGAATGAAGATTTCAGAAAGAGAGAAGCAATGAAGATGGGAAGTTTAAGGGGAGCGATCTCCCGCGTAAACATTCTCCTGAGCCTGGTGCTGGTGGCTTTTTCGGTCACCGCTTGCAGCGGCCAGAGCCGGGGGATGAGTCTTGCGCCCGCACAACCCTCGCAGCCGGCAGCTTCGGCGCCAGTGGGTTTACAGAGTTCGTATGCTGATTTAGTAAGCCGCGTTTCGCCCGCGGTCGTGACCATCAGGTCGACCGAGCGGTCGCGTCCCGCGCAGCAGTTTCCTTTTATGGACGACCCGAGATTCCGCGATTTCTTCGGCGACCGAATGCCGCAGCAGCAACAGCCGCCGCAAAGAGTCGAGGGAGTCGGATCGGGCGTTATTGTTAATGCAGACGGTTATATTCTGACAAACCATCACGTGGTTGATGGTGCTGTCGAGATCAAAGTTGAACTAACGGACAACCGCACATTCACAGCGAAATTGGTTGGCTCCGACCCGCCGAGCGATCTTGCGGTGTTGAAGATTGACGCGGCGGGCTTGCCGACGGTGCCGGTTGGCGATTCTGACAAGGTCCGCGTCGGCGACGTCGTGTTAGCGCTTGGCAATCCGATGGGTATCGGCCAGACGGTCACGTCCGGCATCGTGAGTGCGAAAGGACGCGCGACCGGATTGAGTGATGGCAGCTTTGAAGACTTCCTTCAGACTGACGCCGCAATCAATCGTGGTAACTCCGGTGGCGCGTTGGTCAATACCAACGGCGAACTGATCGGCATCAACTCGCAGATCCTGTCGCCGTCCGGCGGCAACATCGGAATCGGTTTCGCCATTCCGTCGAACATGGCCAGGGCCGTGATGGATCAGTTGATGAAGACGGGTAAGGTGCGGCGCGGAATGCTCGGCGTGACGATTCAGGGCGTCGATGCCGACCTCGCGGCCAGCATGAATCTACCGGCTGCTCGCGGCGCGATCGTTACGTCCGTGCAGGCTGGCGGTCCGGCGGAGAAAGCGGGAGTCAAACGCGGCGACGTCATCACTGCCGTTAACAATCAACCGATTGTCGATTCGAACAGTCTTCGAAACACTGTCGCCGCCATGGCGCCGGGAACGAAGACGACGGTGACCGTTTTCCGCAACGGACACGACGAGCAGCTTCCAATCGCGCTTGCCGAGCTGCCCGCTCGTCCACGCGACGACAGCGAGGAGACCAGCGGCAACGACGGTGGAACAAGCAGCGATAAGTTTGGCCTGTCGTTGCAGGTGTTCACTCCGGAGAGTGCCAGCCGCTACGGTCTGGACGCGGACGATCAGGGACTGCTGGTTACGAAAGTCGACCCGGCAGGCAGTGCCGCTACCGCGGGCATTAGCGTTGGCGATCTGATTCAGGAAGTGAATCGCCGGCCAGTGCGCAACGTTGCTGACTTTGCGGCGGCGGTCCAGCAGTCAGGCAGCCGTCCGGCGCTGTTGCTGGTGAAGAGACGCAACCAGGTTACGTTCCTGACTTTAAGACCTGGTTCGTAAAACCCTGGTTCGTAAATCTTCGATACGTGCAATAATCCGTGTTTCCTATAACTCATAGGGAACACGGATTTCCGTTTTTAGCGGAGGGCGAAAACAAGGTGAAAGAATTCGACCGGCGGCCGTGGGGGACTTACACCGTGCTCGAAGAAGGGCGCACGTTCAAGGTCAAGCGCATCGAGGTGTTGCCGGGCAAGCGGCTGAGTTATCAGAAACACGCTCAACGCGCGGAACATTGGTTCGTCGTCGAAGGAACCGCAAAAGTCACGCTCGACGGTAGCGACGTCATCGTCAGCGCTGGCGAAGCCGTCGACATTCCGATGGGCTCCGCACACCGCGTGGAGAACCCCGGCGATGAAGATCTGATCTTTATCGAAGTCCAGCGGGGAAATTATCTCGGCGAAGATGACATTGTGCGTCTCGAAGACGATTTTGGCCGAACTTGAACGCCTCGGATCCCGTAGCCTCACTAATGGCTGACTCGACAGAACAACTCATCGCAGCACAAGACGCTTCGCAAACCCTGTGGGCCGACATCAAGGAATCAATCCGCGGCTCGCATCGCAGCTACACCACTGGCCCGATCGGCCGCGCGATCCTGTTGCTCGCCATTCCCATGGTCCTGGAAATGATCATGGAGAGTGTCTTTGCCGTCGTCGACATCTTCTGGGTCTCGCATCTGGGAACCGACGCCGCCGCGACAGTTGGTTTGACGGAATCGCTGATGACGTTGGTCTATACGTTGGCGATCGGATTGAGCATCGGCGCGATGGCAATGGTCGCGCGCCGCATCGGCGAGGGAAATCCCGACGGCGCCGCGCGCGCCGCAGTGCAGGCAATCGCGCTCGCGCTGTTCCTGTCTGTCACGATCGCCGTTTGTGCGGCGCCATTGGCGCCTCGCTTGATGGCGCTAATGGGAGCATCGCCATGGGCGATCGAACACGGTAGCGGATTCACACGGGTGATGCTCGGTTGCAACTTCACGGTCGTGCTGCTCTTCATGGTCAACGCAATCTTTCGCGGCGCCGGCGACGCAGCGATCGCGATGCGCACGCTGTGGCTCGCCAACTGGATCAATATCCTGCTTGGCCCATGTTTGATCTTCGGCCTCGGACCGTTTCCAAAACTCGGCATCGTGGGCGCTGCTATTGCGACCAACATCGGCCGCGGCACCGGCGCATTGTTCGCACTCATCCGGCTATTTCGTCCCGGCGGGAGATTTCAGATCGGTGGGCATCATCTCGGTATCCAACCGTCAGTCATGGCGCGACTCGTTAGGCTGTCCGCCACAGGCACGTTTCAAGTCTTCATCGGCATGGCGAGCTGGATCGGATTGGTCCGCATCATCTCGAGCTTCGGCAGCAACGCAGTTGCCGGTTACACGTTTGGCATTCGCGTGATCCTGTTTGCGCTGTTGCCCTCGTGGGGAATGGCGAACGCCGCCGCGACGATGGTCGGTCAGGCGTTAGGAGCGAAGAATCCGGAGCGTGCGGAACGCGCCGTGTGGCAAGCGGGCTTCTACAATATGATCTTTCTCGGGATCGTCGGACTGCTGTTCGTGTTGTTTGCGCCGCAGATCATCTGGTTCTACACGGACGTTCCGGAGGTTGCGAAGTATGGCGTCGACTGTCTGCGCATCGTTGCGTATGGGTTCCTCTTTTATGCGTATGGCATGGTGCTCGGCCAATCTTTCAACGGCGCGGGCGACACGTGGACGCCAACGATTATCAACTTATTTGTTTTCTGGTTGTGGGAGATTCCGCTTGCTTACGTGCTGAGCCAGGTCGTCGGAATGGGGCCGCGCGGCGTATTTGTGGCCATGATGATCGCATTTTCCACGCTGGCGGTGGTGAGTGCGATAGTCTTTCGCCGCGGCCGCTGGAAGCGAAAAGTCGTTTAACCTCACGCGCCGGAGAGTAGCGAGTACGGACAGTCCTGTCGGGCTTCGTTACGTTTATCAGACATCTTCCCACCGCTTCTGGCTGTGTACGCTGCAATACACAAACCATTCGCAACGCCCGCTCGGCGGCATCTTTATTGCCTCTACGCTTTCTGTCGAACAAGGAGGAAGGGGCTCATGGGGAAGAGTCTTAAAGGGAAGAAAGTCGCAATTCTAGTTGCTGATGGTTTTGAACAGGTTGAACTGACGGAACCGAAGAAGGCGTTGGAAGCCGCTGGTGCGACGACGGAGATCGTTTCGCCGGCTGAGAACGAAGTGCAAGGTTGGAATCACGACGAAAAAGCGGACTTATTTACTGTTGATATGCCATTGAAGCGTGCCCGTTCTGATGATTACGACGCGTTGCTATTGCCGGGCGGCGTGCGGAATCCGGATAAGTTGAGAATGCTGACGCGGGCGGTGGAATTTGTTGACGGTTTTTTCGCCGCTGGAAAGCCGGTGGCGGCAATTTGTCATGCGCCATGGACGTTGATCGATTCGGAAGTGGTTAAGGGGCGAAAGATCACGTCGTGGCCGTCGTTGAAGACTGATCTTATCAATGCTGGTGCTGAATGGGTGGATCGGGAAGTAGTCGTCGATCATGGGTTGGTGACGAGCCGGAAGCCGGCGGACATACCGGCTTTCAATCAGAAGATGATCGAGGAGTTTTCTGAGGAACGTTACACGCGACAGAGAGCCGCGTAAGGTTTGCTGCGAAGCAGGGCAGCAGGCAGGACGAGTGCAAGAGCTGGAGGGAACAACAAAGCCTAGACCTCCACGCTTCTGCACCCGTTCCTGTTTTTTAATCACAAAAGGCACAAAATACACAAAAGGCACAAAGGGACCTTACTCAGGGAAGAGTGTTGCTTTTCAACTTAGGCCTACAGCCTAAGTCGAATACACGCTCCGTCCCTGATTACAATCCTTTTGTGCCTTCTGTGTCTTTTGTGCCTTTTGTGATTAGTTAAAGCTTCGTGGCTTTGTTTCCGATGCGGATGATGCCGCCCTGTACGATTCGGGCATTGATTCCGCGGAGGCACATTTCTTTTCCGAGTGGTGAGTTCACAAACTTCATTGCATCCACACCGAACCGTGAGACGAATTTATGGCAGCCGGTATGAGGTAATGGACTCACTTCGAGAACGACACTGCCGATCGCGAGACGCGTCCCGCCAGGCAGGTTGTCCTTACTGAGATCCATGTCGATGTAAAGTTGATCTCCCGCGAGCGGCCAACGATCTTTATCCTGGGCCACCAACGCCGTGACGCGAGAGTTCATGATGTTGATCTGCATCTCGGGATGCGGCGAGCCGTCAGGCGTTTTCGAACTCGGACGCATACACCAGCTATCGCCGATCAACCCTTTAACGGGATCGAGTTCCGCCTCGTCTAAGACTTCTCGCTGATCCGTTTGCGGTCTCCGCACGATCAACTCGACGACGCCGCCATCCTTCGGCGCCTCTCGCAAGTGGTCCAGCGCCGCCTCGAGCTCCGGCATCGTCAGATGCTTCACATCGATATCGGGGAACAGTTTCATGCGCGTTACTATACGCGCCTTTACTGATCCGGCGAAAGGGAACAAAGCTTTGATCGATCCGGAGTGGAACCAGATGCTTCGCTTGCCGGGTTGGCGGAGCCGACAATCTTTTGTTCCGCTTCCGCCGGATTTTCGCTCTTCTCCCCGGCATGACTCTCAGGTTCCAACGGCGGTGGTTTCAAACGGGCGGCTATGATTGTAGCGTCATCGAAAAGAACTCCGCGGTCGTCGTAACTCTTCAATATTCGCTTGAGTTTGTCATCGCTATAACTCTCGCGCTCGAAAAACCACTGGCAAAGGCGCGATGCGCAGCTATCCTGGTTGTTGCTGAAGTCGCGAAAGAAGACTTCACGCTCAGGGATCCCGTCGGTGCAAACAACTAATACCTCACCCACCGCAATCTCAATCGCGCCAAACGTCACGGCGCCCTTGATGTCTCTTTCGTGCAGGCGCAGCGCTGAATAAACGCGTGCGGTTTCAGCCGGATATGGAGAACCGTGTACCTGGACGCGTTGAAACGGAAATCGGGAATCTCCAACGACAACTTTCCAAATGGGCGAATCTCCGATCGCGAAGTAATCGAATCGAAGAAAAATATCTTCCTCCTGCACCTCGCGAAGAATTCCGCAGGTAAGCGTCGTCTGACTTTCTCGCGAGGGGCGCGTTTGCTGGAGCTCACGGTTAATTGCCTTGAAAATGGACCGAGGACTCGCAACGTCGTTGATTCGCCGCAATCGCTCAATAACCCATTTGGCTGCCGCTTTCCCCGCGTTTAGCGAGAGACCATCCGCAACAGCCAGTAGTTGGAGCGAGCCGGTGTCGTTAAGTCTGCGAACAAGAAGGTAGTCTTCACCTTTCCCCTTCTGCGGGATCTTGGCGCTCGCTATTTGGAGGTTAGTTGTCATTTCACCATCCGACGGAATGTCTCGTAAGGAACCGCGACTTCCGCTCCCAAAGCTCTGGCGTTGAGGCAGGCTTCCTGGAGCAGATCGACAAATGCCAGCAAGCACGACGGATATGTTCCAGTTAAATAAGCGGGCGGCAGAGGCGCAAATTCACGACGAAGGCCATCGAGTATTCTATTGTAAAGCTTTGCCCACTCCTCGACCGGGTAATGGCCGTGACTGGCGCTGGCGCTTTCGATTACTTTCTGAATGTTTGAATACGCACTCACGATTGGTTGTCGGGTGTCAGGGGCCAACCACGATAACGCCGCTACCTGGTTCCAGGACAAGATGCGTACAATCGTATCGATCACAACCCAACGTTCCGCGAATAAAAAGTTGCCAGCTTTGGGTCCGCAGTTAACGCCAATTTGCGGGTACCACGCCGGCGGACGCACAACTTTCAAGTGCCCCAAAGTAAGTGGAGGATAGTCCCATTCGTCATTCAGGGATCTGGGTGTGCGCCTGACGACACCGCAACCGTCAAGGTCGATAACGGTCGTTTTTTGATTCTCGAGATCCACGAAAATATTCTGGGCAACACAATCAAGGTGGACCAGATCGGCGCGGCGCAATGTCCTCATGCGCTGAATCACGTCCTTCGCAATCTGCATCCGTTGCCAGAATGAAGGAGCTTCGTCATTGAAGAGGTCGAGGAGTTTCTTTCCCGGTGCTCTCTTTTGCAAAAACCAGACGGTCTCGACTTTAAGGCCAGATTTGTCGCGCTCGAAAAACCAATGCGTAGAAAGTGACTGTGTGATCTCGTCGATAAACCTGCCGATAAAGTGTCGCGGAGCAAGCTTCTTTTGTTCGTCAGCCTTGATCGCCAGCAATCGCTGTCGGGTGGTCTTGATGTGGGCTATATACCGATTGACGTTCCCGATCGGCTCCGGCGTCAGGTAAACGCGCTTAACTAGATACTGAGGTTGATGAAGCACCGTGAATACTGTGCCGAATCCGCCATAATCAACCGGTATTTCGTCCTCGATCTCAACTGTTCTTTCAGCACCGTCCTCATTCTTCATCGTGAGGCATTTCATCGGTCCGTCCTTAGTAGCTGCTGGATGCAACGTCAATAAAGGTCCGAATCGCCACGCCAAACTGGCTGCTGTTGGAATCCACGCTAATGCAAAGCCGATCGTCGAGAAGCATCTTGTCGATCTCGGCGCGGCGCGCCATTCCGCGCTGGAGCGCAGTGCAAGGCGACGCGATGCTGACCAGCAGATTCAGGTTCACATCGGTTCCAATCCCCACACAGCCAACGTCTATTCGACTGCCAACAAGTCCGGTTAACCCCTCATGGATATCCAGGGCTTGAAGCGCGACGTTCTCATCGGTTTCGCACGTTCCGTCAGCTCGTGCTACGTAATGCATGCCATCAGTAATCAGCACGACCACGGCGCGCCACTCATCAGCGAGCGCAGCAACGGATGCTTGGTCAGAGATCGTGTTTTGGATAGCCTCTTTAGACCGCTGGAGAGCTAGTCGGATGTTGGTTTGGCCGGGATCCACTCCGTGTAAGTAGTCGAAGGCGCTCAAGTTCGCAAACCAATCATGCGCACTGGCGAACACCGCGCCCGTCGAACACCGTAGGGGAATGACGTCGTCCGAAAATCGCAGGATTGCTATGTATAAGCCTTCACCAATACTCGAATTTCGAAGCCGTGTTATCGCGGCCTTCACAACCTCGTTCAGATGTTCGCTCTTTGGGCGCCCATCGTAGCTATTTGTTTCAAGCATGCTGCCCGAGGCGTCGAGTGCAAGAACTAGAAGCGTGCCATCGAACACAACTTTTGCATGGCGAGAATCGGGAGCGATCAATGGCTCGGTCGCCGTATCATCAACGTTTATTGCTGGAAAATGGACTCCTCCGAAAGTGAACGCCTCGTGAGCAGCGGTGCGGAACACGAAGCGACCCGTTGTGTCGTCAATGAGAGTAAGTTGTAGCGTGTTTCGATTTCGGTGAACGGTTACTCGATGAATCTGCGTCGGTCGAGTATTCCACGAGTCGATCTTGTCAGTTGAATTTAAGAGCCACGCATTGTGAGTGCGACAGAATGCCTCGATCAGAGCATCGGCGCGCGGCGCAAACGTGGGAATCATGCCTGCTTCCAGAAGGATCTCCTTAAATATGTTCCAATCCTTAAGTAGACCTTCACGCGCCATCAGGCCTTCGATGCTGTTGTCAAATAGAGTTGAAAGCCAACGCCACGCTCTCGCAGCACGGCTAGCAAACGGGCGAAGAGCCGATACGAGGGTTTCCGGTTTAGTCTCAAACCGAGCAGTACATTGCTGCCATCAATTGCATAGATCATTACTTAACCTCCGCGGCGGCGTAGCTGCCTGGGTTATGAATTCGATCTTTTGGGATACATGTAGAGGAACGCCGAAACATTACCGCCCTCTGACGTTGAGGTGATTTAGCGGTAATGAATCGAGTTAATTGGGGGCGGAACGCGCTGGAATGCCCGATGGTACAGCGAAGCGGCGCCTATTTAGGGCAGCTCGGACACGAAGTTGGGCACTGACTCACGCAAGACTCGTAGAGCTGGCAGCAGACTACGTCGTTGGCGTCGCATTGCTGCCATCGCTGGAAACATCTCGTGCAGCAAGTCGTTTGCTGGCTTGTGGCAGGAGTGAGTAACGCGGTCAGGCAAATGATCAATGCCGCTAGCACGAACAATCGGTAACGCAGCGATATTCTCGGCTTGGTCATGATTACAACCTCTTTTTGGAGTGTTTAGAGGCGGTGTATATCACGGATGGCTGCTCTAACAAACACTTTTCGTTGGCCGTTATTGTCGCCGCGTGAAATAAGTTGGGGTGGCCGTTTCCGACCACCCCGAATGCCTCACCGATTGTTCGCCCTGAACTACTTAATCTGAATCGCGCCTTCGCCCTTGAGAATCGAAGCAAACTCGTAACTCGAAAGTGGGTTGACCTTGCAGGCCTTCAGCGTTCCGGGAACGAGATTAGGCGACGGTATTCCCACGTCGTCCTTTCGCTCCGCGTCCGTAGCCCACCAACTCATGAACGCGCCCTTATCGTCGGGGACTTCAGCGTCTGAAGGGATCCATCCGCCGGGCTCAGGCTCGCAGAACGACCAGCCAATCTGTCAGGCACTTCCACGCCGTCGTTGTCTTCAATCACTAACTGCACCCAGCGGCCGATGTAGCTGTGATAGCTGGAGTCGCGCACGACGCCGCTGATGACGGCCCTGTTTTTCTCGATCGTCATCGCGTCGAGTTCTGCTTTCATATAAAACGCGACCGGCTCCTCTTTCGGAGTGTCGCCAGTGCCGTCGACGTCCTGCAACACGACCTTCGCTTCGTCGGTGAAGATCATGTACCCGGTGGCGGCGCCGCGTTCACCCGCCTGAGCTTCAAACTCGACATACTTCGACAGTTCGTCATCCATGATGAACGTGTATTTGCCGCTGGCGGCTCCAGCCTGTGCGTGGGCGCGCAGCGGTGTTGCGACAAACACAAGACCCAGTACGAACAGCGAGGCGCATAACTTTTTGAACATGAGGTTCAACTCTCCTTCTAATTGTTAGGAAGATGTTTAGGTTTCACATTGCGGAAAGCATCTGTGGGAACGAGGCAAGGTAATCGATTTCAGAATCGGTTTCCATCCGGTATTAACGCGTGAACTCGTGGCAAAAAGGGCCACCTTATTTTCGTTGCACCATGAAGACCCCGGCGAGCACGAGGAGACCGCCTGCAATCGTCAACCAACCGACTGGTTCGCCCAGTACCGGCACGGCAACGGCGAGAGTTACTAGAGGTTCGAGATAGAGGAAGGCGGCGACTTTCGACGCTTCGAGCCGCTCGAGTGCAGCGCACCACAACAGATATCCGGCGCCCGAACAACCGACTCCGAGAAAAACAATGTAGCCCAAACCCGCTGGCGTTATTCGACCGTAGTCATGAAATCCCGCTGCTGCGAAGAAGAAGGGGATCAGCATGACCCAACCGATAAACATCGTTGCCGCTGTTGTTCTCAGACTGCCGAGCCGTGTCAGCGTTTTTGCGCTCACGATCGTGTACGTGGCCCAATTGATCGTGCTGAGAACGATCAGGAAGTCTCCGAGTGTGCGCGGTACCGCAAGGGCCTGAAATGAAATGTCGCCGCGAGTAATGACGAAAAACGCTCCGACCGCGCCTAACATTAGGCCAGCCACTTTGCGCATTCCGAAGCGCTCATGGAGAAAGACTGCTGAAAGAATCGCCGACCAGATCGGAATTAAACCGATGAGCCAGCCTGTTCGCACGGCCGTTGTCAGTGTGAGCCCGTAAACCTGTAGCAATTGATGAATAAAGATGCCGAGGAAGCCCATCAACGCCAGCATCGGTAACGCGTCTCGCGGCGGCACAAGCGACGTTCGCCGTAGTTTGAGCATTACGAACAAAAGCGCGGTCCCTAATGCGAAGCGCGAAAAGATCAGCGTCAGCGGAGAAACTTCCCGCAACGCAGCCTTCGTCGCGACGAAAGAGATCCCCCAGAGAGCAACAGCTCCGAAGGCGGCGAGTTTTGGTAAGAGGCGATTCGGGAGGGCCGTTTTGTTGGTTGCAGGGTCGATAGCACGTTTTACCCTCTTCGCCCGCAGTTCGGCAAGACTTCGCCTTAGCGGGTGGTGTCGTTGTCTGAAATTATTCTTCTAATCCGTGTTCCCCTGACCGGCTGGTTTAGCTGGCGTGACACGGAAGAACACGGATTAGGTGGAACAAGAAGAGAGTCGGGGGTTAGCCTGCGGCGGCAGCGGCGCTCTTTGAGGCCAGGATCTTGATGATCGCGTCGGCAGCCTGATAGTTGACGTCGTCGTTGATGTTGAACTCCATCATGCCGCCTTTCGGTGCGGGCGTCGGTTCCCAGGCCGCGAGTGCTTCCGTTTCGGATAATGGAGTCTGCCAGGGATCGCCGCCAATGCCGAACATGAGGTTCGCGTTGCCGACGATTTCCGCGTAGCTGGCGAACTGCTGTTTCATCTCGGTCTCGTCCCAGAAGTAGCCCATCAGCATGACGTAATTGAACAACGACGAGCAGGCTTGTAACACCGGCAGATCGTTGCCGAGTTGGTAGCTGACGAAGCTCATGATCAATCCAGTGCTCGAGGCGGGCCCGAAGTATTTGCTCAAGGCCTGGACCACGGAGACGAATACGTCGTTATCGACGCCGCCGCCCTGTTCAGGGTCGATGTCGATCCCGTCGAGTCCCCATTCGGTAATGAGGTTGTAAACGTTTTGTGCGAACGTGTCTGGGTCGGGAATGGTATTCCAGATGAGGGAGCTGTTAGGGGGAATGATCGAAACACAAACTTTCACGCCGTTGGCCTGGGCCGCGTGAGATTGGCTGAGAATCTCGTCCCAGGTCGTTCCTTGCGAGGTGATGTAGTTGTAATCGAGGGTTGTGCCGCCTGGCGAGCTAGTCAGGTTCAGCAAGAAGAGGTTGACGACGTCGATTCCCGTTGGAAGCGACTGAATGGCGGATGGATTTTGATGATATCCGAGCCAGTACACTACGAATTTTTCTGCTGGGGTGGTAGACATATTTTTTTCCCTTCAAAAAGCTAAGTGAGTTAACTTTTCCTACTAGTTAACGCGGGAACCACTTGCGAAAACCACCATGCAGATTGTCGGAAAACGTGCGGAGGATTATGCTAAGCGCGATCTACGCCCGAGCTCATCAATAGGAGTCTTGATCATGTCTCACCGCAAGCTGCTCGTCTTGCTGCTCGTTTTCCTGTTTTGTTTCAGCGTCGCTGCCACTGTGACTCAGGCCCAGGCGGACCCGAGTGTCACTGAGCTTAGGCGCCAGGCAGCGGCGTTGCTGAAACAAAATAACTACACCGAGGCGTTGCCGTTACTGGAGAAGATCGCCACGCTTCAACCCGACGACGGCGAAACGCAGTTCTATCTCGGCTTCGCGCTAGTAGGTCAAGCGATTAACACCAAAGACAGCGCGACGAGGAAAGCGCTGCGCGTCCGTGCGCGGAATGCATTTATCAAAGCAAAGTCGTTGCAGTTCCAGGAGCCGCGTTTGGACGCGCTGATCCAGAGTTTGCCGGAAGACGGATCTGATGCTGCGGGTTTTTCGTCAAACGCCGAGGCGGATGCATTGATGAAGGAAGGCGAAGCGCTCTTCTCCCAGGGCAAGCCAGACGAAGCGTTGAAGAAATACCAGCAGGCGCTTGAACGTGATCCGATGCTCTACCATGCGGCGCTCTTTTGCGGCGACATCTACTTGCAGAAACAGGATTACGCGAAGGCAGAGACCTGGTATCAAAAAGCAATCGCAATCGATCCGAATAAGGAGATTGCTTACCGTTATTCGGCAACGCCGTTGATGAGGCAGAACAAAACAGACGCCGCGCGTGATCGTTACGTCGAAGCGTTTATTGTCGAGCCCTACAATCGGTTTGCGCGCGCCGGTCTTATTCAATGGAGCGAAGCGACGCACACCACACTAGCTCATCCGCAAATCGAGATTCCCACTAAAGTAACGTTTGATGAAAAGGGCGACGCAAAGGTGGACCTCGATGCGAGCACCTTGCTGAGCGGCACAGACGACGGATCGTTTGCGTGGATCGCGTATGGAACTACTCGTTCCAGTTGGCGGAAAGAGAAGTTCGCTAAAACATACACGGGCGAAAAAGCTTATCGCCACAGTCTCGCAGAAGAGGCAGATGCGTTGCGCACCGTTGTTTCGACCGCTACGTCCGACAAGCGCACGAAGAAGCTCAACCCCTCGCTCGCCAAACTGAAGAAGCTCGACGAAGACGGGTTACTCGAAGCTTACATCCTGCTAGCGCGACCGGATCAGGGCATCGCGCAGGACCATGCGGCGTTTCTCAAGCAGAACCGCGACAAGCTGCGCCGATACGTAATTGAATATGTAGTGAAGGGCGGAGGAAACTAAGAATCGCCCATTCCGTTAAGCGCGGATTATTATCAACAGCATCTTGAAGTCTGTTGTTGCCTTGACCGCGTGGCGCGATTTGCGGGTAAGGTAATGATCTCGCCGGCTAATCGCCTATGGTGCGTTTGCTATCTTGATGTTGGCGACAGGTTATCGCTTCGGATGGTGAACTAGTGATCGCCGAGCAGAACGATCAAACCGTCAGCCAGCAGGCCACGCCAACTCACCCCATCGTGGCCGCCAACAAATAGTTGAAACTTAACGTCGTAGCCTTTGGCCAGTAGCACGTCCCGCAGTTGACGAGTGGTCTCCAGAATTTCACCGCCGGCGCCGTACCTGTCTACCTCAAACGTCCCCGCCGCCAGATAAAAACGCAACGGCAGCTTCGGACGCGCGAGGAACTCCTTAACCATGAAATTCCCCTCCGTGGTTGCGTCGCGCGAATTCTCTCCGCCCGTCCCGCCTGACTCAGGACAACGCGAACCGCACACTCCGCCGTTATGTTCAAACGACCACCAGAACGCGCCGGACAAACTCAGCACGTTCCCGAACACTTCCGGATGACGCGACGCAACGTATGTTGAGGCAAGCCCGCCGGCACTATATCCAGTGAGGACCGTTTGTTTTGGATCCTTCGTGACGTTGTAATGCGATTGAACCCAGGGCACGAGTTCCTTTGCCATAAAATCCGCGAACTCGGCATTCGCGACCAGATCGACGAGGCGACGTCGAGGAACGTTGTCGACGAACACCGCCACCGTCGCCGGAATCCTGGAAGCTGCAATGAGATTGTTCAGCGTCGTCACCGGATAGGGATCGTCCGGCAGATCTTCGCCGTCGAACAAAACCAGCAACGCATAAGGCGGACCGTCCGCCTTGTAATTAGCCGGTGTGTAAACAGAAAACGGCCGGTCGATTTTCTGAATGACGCTTTTGATAGTCTGTTTCTCGACGCGTCCTTCAGCGATTCCCGGTTTCGGAACCAGCCATGGTTGCGGCGGCGCTCCCGGCAGCTCGGCTATGCTGTCACAGTTGAACTTGCTGCTGTTCGGTGAGCAGTCGTATCGACGAGGATTGAACGGATCAGCCTGCCTGGTCGCGGTCCGTTGCGCCGCGCGAGGCCCGGTGAATGTCAAAGGATCGTTTGGCGAGATTTGGTAGGTGAATCGAGCCCCGGCCGGAAGCTTCAGCGTTAGATACCAGACGTCTGAATTCGGAACCTGATGCATTGTATAGTCGGCGGGTGGACCGACTCCCAGAAAAGAACCTCTAACGAAAACATTTCTCGTGTCGTGTATGCCTCGCCAGAGAAAAGTGACGAGTTGATACTTGCCGTCCGAACCATATGGCTCAACGAGCGGAGTCGTTTCCGCGGCGACTTGTTTCCAGAAGCTGGCGATGTCCGCCTTGCCGGCAGCAGTTTGATTGCGAAGAGTTTGAATCCGCGGGCTGGGAAAAGCATCGGTCCACGGTTCGGGCTTTAGCCGTTCGTTAAGCGCGATCACCCCGCTGGTCATCAACTCGTAAGTGGCCGGTTGGTCGCCTGCATTCTCAAATTTGAACAAGTACGTTCCGGCGCCTTCCGCGGCCATGGGAAACGTCGCTTTCGCGTCAGCGTTTGTTCCCTTACGGCTTCGAACAATCGTTCCGTCCGGGTTCAGCAGAGCAAAGTTGACCTTGCCCTTGAAACCAACCGAAACGGTGATGAAGTCTCCATCCGCCAATGTCACTGAAAAAACTTCAGACTTGCCGGGTTCGAGCGTTCGATTGACCGGGCGATTCGGCGAGAGCTTTTCCTGAGCAATAACGGCCGGCGTGGCCAGGAAAAGGAGACTAAATACCAGCAAGCTGATTTTCATCATAGGTGTTCGCTCCGACAAAGGCCTTAACCGAATCTTGTCCACGAACGGTCATTTTGTCTGTTAACGGATTACGATTTTGTATGGCCTTAAGAACGACGAAACGTTCTGCGATACTTGGCCGGCGTCGTACCTACATACTGTTTGAAGACTTTCGAGAAGTGGCTCTGATCGACGAAACCTGCCTGCAACGCGATCGTCGCTAACGGAAGATCTGCCTTGGTGAGTTCGTCACAGGCATGTTCGATCCTCAGCTTGCGGACGAATTCACCGGTTGTGATTCCGAATGTTTTGCGGAAAGCTGTGGCCAGGTGAACGGGATGAACACCGACCGCGGCAGCGATCTCAGTGAGCTGCAACGTCGCGGGAAAATTTTCGACGATCATTTCGCGAGCCTGCCTCAGCCATGCAGGTGCAGTCTGACCTCGTTTGCTCGGCTGCCGTGCAGCCTCGGCCAAAAGCTCGATCGCCAGGCCTTCAATCGCCAACTTCGCAGCCGTATCGCTTTTGTGAAACTCGCGATTCAATCTCGCGCATAACCGAGATGCCGCACCGCCGCAGAAGTCGTAAGCACTTTTCAGACTAAGAGAATCAGCTCGCAGCATGTCGATCCACCGCGGAGAGATCTCGACTACGAACACTCGGCTGTCTACGTCGTGAAGCAATGCTTCATGCGTCTCCTCTGACGCGCGAAATGTAACCGTGGAAGGCTTGCAAAGAGTTTCTCGTCGTGCGTAACGCTCGGTGTAGACGCCTTGCAGGACAAAACAAAAGTACGACCTTTCGTGAGAATGTGGCGGTAACCGTGAGCGTGCTTCGTACGCCGCTTCCGTCAGGATGAAATCCGAAACTCTTAAGCTCTTCGTGACGCGCCCGTGCAACGAGCCCGGTCGTAGTTTTTCGACCATATCTAAACTCCCATATTGTTATTGCGGTGGTTTGCGGATATCTTGTGCAACCCCCACTTGCTCACCCTGCGTAACAAATATCTAACGAGGAGAAGACCGCATGACGCTCACGAAATTTACCAATACTTACCTGTTAACAAACCGCGCTTACCCGGCGGAGCAATGGTCGGAGTACATTTATCCTTGTGAGCAAGGACAGTTGTTCTTCTTCACCGCTCCCGGTCAATATAATTCCAATACGGCTGCCTACGTGGCAAACCCAAACTCTCCCACCAACATTGTCCCACCCGATTTCGCCGCTGCGCTCACGAAGGATCTTCAAGTCGCGGCTGGCAATGGTTGCGCGCAGATCACTGTCTACGTTCATGGCTTGGGTAATTATTTTTCCGACAGTTGCAACGAACTCGGCACTTACGGAACTAACCTCCTGAACCAGGGTTACAACGGTCTCGTGATCGGTTTCGATTGGCCCAGCTACGGCGAGTATGAGAGCTGGAAGTCTTACGGTACTCTGCCCTACAGTTTTCCGCCTACCAAGTTATCGGGCAGTATTCGCGACAACATCAACGGCAGCATCAAGAGCTTCCGCACCATGCTCTCCATTTTAGCCAGCATCTGCAAGCAGAATAACGCGAAACTGAATTTTATGTGCCACTCGGAAGGAAATTACATGCTGATGCTGGCGATGAACCGGCTCAACTTTACGCCGACTCCTTTTATCAACCAGGCGCTGCTGTTAGCGGCCGACATCAACACGGGCGCGCTGCAAGTTGATAGTTATTCGCCGCCATGGTCCGGCCAACTCACGAGTCTGAAACATTTCGTGAACGGAACAACGGTTTACTGGTCGAGCCATGACGACGCGCTGCCGTATTCTGAAGAATGGACTAACTACCACAATCCGAGTTTCCCCAACAGGCTCGGTCTTCATGGACCGGCTAGTTTTAACCTCAACTCGGATAAGAGCGATCAGCTGATGGCGAATGCGTACGGGCTCGATTGCTCACTCGTTGTTAATCGCACCGTTATGGATAAGAACGGAGTGCCGCCGTCAGTGCATGTGCATTCCGGTTACTTTTATATTCCGCAGGTGCTTCAGGATATGGGGCAAGCGCTCAATGGAGTGGCGCCGTCAAACATTCCGAATCGTGCGAGTGCGAATCAACCGGACGGTCGCGCTTACTATATGAAAGTTGCCACCGAACTCATGACGGGACCGATTGTTCCGGCGAACGAGAGCGTGGAATCGAAAATACCCGAAGGGCGATGACCTTTGTACTGACCGTCCGCAAGCGTCACATGGGAAAAAGGAATTTCAAAAATCCCTTTTTCACTGACCATCCGCAAGCGAGAGTCACATGTGGAAAGGAATGCAGAAATCCCTTTTTCATTTGACCGTCCGCAAGCGAGAGTCACATGTGGAAAGGAATTTCAAAAATCCCTTTTTCCCTGACCGTCTGCAAGCGAGAGTCACATGTGGAAAGGAATGCAGAAATCC
Source organism: Acidobacteriota bacterium (assembly GCA_046732935.1). GTDB lineage: Bacteria > Acidobacteriota > Blastocatellia > Pyrinomonadales > Pyrinomonadaceae > PSRF01. The sequence continues at coordinate 53,464 of JBKPOC010000111.1, forward strand.
CTTTTTCATTGACCGTTCGCAAGCGAGAGTCACATGTGGAAAGGAATGCAGAAATCCCTTTTTCACTGACCATCCGCAAGCGAGAGTAACGCCCAGGGGCAAGCGCGCAGTGAACGCGTTGCCCCTGATCGTTCCTTACAGCGTGAGCTGATGTTAGTTACCAACTACGAACAGATGACCGGCATTCTGTGAGTAGATCTTGCCGTCTCTGGCAACGGACGCCGGCGTGTAAGCAGCGCCGACTGCCAGTTGCTGGAATAGCTTCTGTTTCAACGTCCCACCCTGATTAATAGCATAGATGTTGCCGTCCTCGCTGTTAGCGTAGACAACACCGCTGTTGTCAGTAACCATAGCATTGACGCACCACTCGAAACCGTGGGGATGATCATTAACGCAGGTCACATTCCCATTCGCATCACGAGTGCACGCCAGCGTGTTCGTATTCTTGAACTTCCACTCCACACCCATAGAAGAATTGAGTTGAGTGATGAAGTATTCCTCCGGATAGGTCGGATGCGTCGCGGTCCGATCGGACGGACAGAACGCTTCGACGCTGCAGTATGATCCGACCTCGCCATAGTGGTTGTCTTTCGTGACGATCGAGTAGGTTCCGTCGTGGCTGTAGATGCCGGGCGTGATGTCCCAACCGAATTCGTAAGCACCCTGAAACTGCCCGGACGAACTGAACTTCATCAGATGCCCCTGCGCCCAGTTGTAGCGAGTGTAGGTGCCGTAGATGATGCTCCCATCAGGCGCGACGATAGGCGAGGACGAGCCATCCTCGAGAACGCGCCCTGGTCCAGCCTCATTGATTTCCGGATCGACGCCGAGGTGCGCGCCCGCACGGCAGCCGCCTGGACCACCGATCGGAAGCAGCACTCCGCATCCATCATTCAAACGGCCCCGCAGCGAGGCGGTCCACTTCGGAGTAAGGTTCGAGTTGACTGCGATCAGGTAATTGTATCGAGTCACGAAATGAGCGCGGCTGATCGTGTAGATAGTTCCATCTGACGCGATTGCCGGCGCGACGTTCAGTCCCGGACGCTGAGAGCCGCAAGGAACTGTTGTAGTTACTGCGTCCGGGCTTGGAGGCCATGGAAGCTGGGCGGTGCTGAACCCAACCTGACAGGGATCGGTTGCCGCTGGAGCTCCAGGCGTGATCGTTGCGAATGAGACTTTGGTCGCCGTGTTATTCGGCGCGATCTTCACTAACCACGAATCGACCACGTTATCGTCCCATGGCTTGTCGTTGCTGAGCTTGATTGCGTTGTAGTAGACGTTGCCGTTTTTGTCGGCGCTGAGCGGACCGGCCACAAAGATGTTCTTGTCCTTAGGCGTCCCGAACGGGTTAATGGAAGCCGCTACGGTACCGTTACTGGTATTGACCTTCGCGACCGTCCCGGCGGCGGTAGGAACATAAATGAAATCACCCACCAACACGGCATGAAATACCGGCTCCCAGAACGGACCAAGGAAGGAGGTGTGACTCGCATAAGGAACAGGCTTCCAGTCAGAAGCGAAACTCCACACCTCCGCCAGGTGACCGTTTTGCCACGAGAGACGCTTCTCAAACCAGTCTTGCGTTTCCCATGTGGACGGCTGCGTGAAGTTTCCTCCCTTGAACTCCATGTACACGTTGTTGCCGTCGATGATTGGAACCTGATAGTGGACGAGCAAGTCTCCGTCATTGGCCGCTATCTCCGCGGCGACATTGGGATCGTACACGACGTCTTCAACGATCCTGTTTAGATTTTGCCCGTTCCAACTGACTTCGCCGGTATGTTGTGGATCGCGGCCCCACTGCGGCCAGTCTGGCGGCGGTCCCACGGCGAAAATTGTAAAGAGACCAGCGGCGCCCAAAATGGCGAGAGCCGCAATGATGAGTATTCTTTGCGCTGAGTATTTCATGATAAGGGTCCTCCTCAGTTACATGTTTGATGGGGGTGAAGAAAACTTTACGAACTGGCTAGGTGTTCACGTCGGACCCGTAAGACTCAAAAACAGATAAAGGCCACGAACGTCTTTTGCGGGAGTGCAATCGACAGAACACGCATCGATGGGAGGGCCAGCTTTATCTACTGCTAACAAACTGGGCGGATGGAATTACCCTAGGCAAGGCTCGGTCGGGTGCAAGCAAAACTTGTCTATACCCTATGAGACGACGGGCAAACTACACCCGTGCTGTTCAACTGTCAACAAAAATAGCCACCCACATAAAAATAATAACCCGCGCGTAACATTCCCCCAGCGCATGCGCGAAAAACAATATTGCGCGGATCCGATTTTCGCCTGATGCGAGCGATCGCTGTCTGTTTTGGGCCAATTTTGCTGGAACATGCGTTGCACACGCTGCCGGCAAAGGAGTCGAGCTATGGACGCGTTATTCAGAGACATCCGCGTCTGCCTTCGAAACCTGCGAAAACGGGCGCTTCGATAGGAGTGACAGCGATACGCTGGCGTAATGATTAATGGCTCATCGCATAAGTGATGACGTTCATGCCGACCTTGTAAGCGACCATTCCATATTGCGCGGGATAGCGCGAGTCGTTGATCCACTCCCAGGCATCGCCGAGATCACAGTTGCGAGTGAGAAAGACCATCAGCCGGCCGTTTTTATTTTCGACGCCCATGTAATGCGGTACCACGCCGTCCCTTTCGTACGTGACCCCGTGAACGAGTGCCGCAATTCCGGGAACCTGGATCACGCCGTCCAGATCAAAGTAGCTGTGAAAGATCGGATGTGAGAGTGGCACGTCTTTGATCTCGTAGTCAGGCAGGATCTTCTTAATTTCTCCGCGCGCATGTTGCCACTCCACTTCGCCGTGAAAATCGTCGAGCATTAGAAAACCGCCGCGCATCAGGTATTCGCGCAGTGCCGCCGCGTCCTCGTCTGAAAGCTCCAGGTGGCCAGGCTCGACAATGTAAGCGAATGGGTAATCAAACAGTCGCTCGTCCGTCGGCCGAATTTGGACTGGACGGCCCGCAAGGTGCAGATTCGAACCGGCCCATTCACGGATGCCCATCATGAAGTTGTAGTCGGCCTCCGGGTAATCGACCCTCCACGCGCCGCCAAACCAGCGGTTATACGGCGAATGCGGAGAATCGTAGATTATCCGCGCGAACGTATACTCTCCGGGCCAGTCGCCGTCTACGAGCGGACGAGGAGAGTTTGGAAACGGATTACCGGTGAATGGTTCGATCTGCTGTTGTTGCTGTTGTTGTCCGAAAACAGGCGCGAACAGAGGCAGAAGCAAGAGTGCAACGAGGAGGGGAACTACTGCGGGATGGCGCCGTTTCGACATCGAGTCTCACCAGTGCGGATTCTAACAACGGTGAAACGTTAGATGCACCTGATCGTGAGAAGGGAACCGCGCTTTACTCTATTTTTTCGCAGAGGACAGAGATGCTCAGTTTCTTCGAACAGATGAACGGAGCAAGGCTTACCAGCTGTCAAACGTACTTGCGTAATTGACTTACCTATCCTTGCGGATCATTGTTTCTTGTGCTCAGCGAGGTCGATCTTCGCAAAGTACGACTGTAATGCCTTAGAAGTGCGTTCATCCGTATAGCCCGATCCATCTGAAAACGTAACCCGTTCAACCATCAAGACAACCACCCCGCGGAACAGTCCGCGCAGCTTCATCTTGTCCCGAATTTCGTCGGTCAGAGGAACGACCTCAATTCTAGGATCTTCCTCCTTTGTCGTTATCAGTTCACCGGGCAATACTTCCTTCTCTGCGTCCTGAGTAAACTCTTGCCATGTGCTCCCTACTCCCGACGCAGTCCACATTGAGAAAGTAATCGACTGAATTTTCAATGGCTTCACTGCTGCATTGCGCAAGTGAAAACGAGCACCCCAGTTGCTGCCCGGGCCAATGAAAAATAGCAACTTTGCGTTCTCAATCTGAATTGGACAGTCGGACTGGGAAGCAACCGTCAACAGGTAGATATCGCTTGGTGGAACAACGAACTTACGCTCTGCTTGCTGCTGGGCGCAGATACTGCCACCAACCGAAAAGAAGAGCAGACAAAGGAGAATGATTCGATAACACATTTAGAGCTCCTTGAACATTTCTACTGACAATTAAGACTAACGCTCGCGTGCTGGCTGAACGAACGACCGCTAACAGTACCGTTCACCGTAAGAGTAAAGTTATGGGTACCCGAACTGCTCACCTTTCTCAAATAGGTGATGGTATACGGTGGGTTATCGTTGCCATAATACTCAACATACGTATTGTCGATGGGACTTGGCGCAGTTGCGAACTGGCTGCTTCCGGCAGAGTCCACATTCGTGACACTAGTGCCCGTAGCATTAAAGGTGAAATGGACTTTGACGCCAAAACGTTCGCCACCGCAACTGCTAATATTCAAACTTGTAGCAGGAATGCCCCCGACGAAACTTGCGGTGTTACTGGTCCCAACCTCCGAAGCATCTTGAAAGGTAATATCTGATGCCACAGTTACCGGACGTGCTGAGTGCAACGTTTGGTCGCCGCAATACGGTCCTGGGACATCTGCTGCCACAGTTCGAAACGTCGTGCTGCCAAAAGACACGCCCGACCCGTGTGACTGGCACACCGGATCATTCGTAGCGATTCCCGTGTTATCACTAGAAAAATCGGCCGTACATGCCCAGCCTGTCTGGTTCGTGCCATCGCACATATGCGCGTTTACGGCTATGATGTCGCCGCTATCAGATAAAGCTACGATGTAGGTTCCGCCGGGCATATTTATCGAAGTCGGATACAAACATCCCATACCGCAGACGCCGCAAGTTGCCGTCTTTGGGTTGAAGACAACGGCATCAACCAGAAAATGCCGTCCGCCAGGTTCTTCTACTAATTTGAACCCGCCGTACCTGGCTGTCTCCGGTAGTAGCTCGCCACTCGCGCCAGCCATGGCTTCGGTCTGAATCATCTTTAAATCGATCATATGCGACTCGCCCGGCTGCAACACGACTGCAGGTAGATCGTAATGGCCATGGCCCGCGTCGTACTGCAAGCTCATCCAGGCCGTTGCCGGTTTTCCGGTGATATTCTTGATCGTGATTGCGGTGTCGTTATCGCCCTCAGTACTCCAGTATTCGCCGTGGAAACCTGCCGCTAATTTATTATCGGTCTTTGCGTCGAAGACATACGAGCCGGTTTGATCGACGCTCGTCACTGAAGCGATTAGTGAGCCGGATTTTCCGGTGTAACTGAGCTCCACACTTCCTGAACTCACCTGTTTGGGGATCTGTCCTGACTGTTGGTAATTCAAGAGGTCAATCCGCTGGACCTGTTGTGATTTCAACTGGATGCCTTTCAGAGCAAGTGTTTTTGTCGTGTTGCCGGCCTGATACCTGAATACCGGCGAGACTTGAATCGTATGTTCCGACACGTTACGCAAGTTAATGATCGGATTCATACGTGCTCTCGCCGGCAAGCCCATGCTCATCATGGGGTCGTCCGCGCCGATCATTACACCCAGGGCGTGAATAGTTGGTCCTAAATGTTTGGCACGCATTCCCTGCATGTCGGGATCATCCATACGCAGCGGCGCCGTGAAACCAATGTCTGGATTGACGAGTCCGCCACCGGCAACAATCGCTGCTGACTCTGAAGCTTGCAGGCTAATGCCGCCCGCCGAGTCGTCCTCTTTGATGCGGTTAAGTTCGCGGCGCAATTCTATTAACTGAGTCTTATGCGGCGCCAGTTGGATTAGTTGAAGTTGGTGTGGTTGCTCGTGAACATACAACGTCGGCACCACCGTCACGTTCTTCTCACTCGTGTTTTGTACTGCGACGAAGCCATCAGTCTGCTTGTCGTAAAACCACCACAGTCCTTCAAGTCTGGAGGTCATTTCCGGAAGGCGAAACTGAAAGTTATAGATCAAGCTCTTTGCGGAATTGAGCACCGTCAGGTTCGCGCCGAACACACCTTCAGTGAGTTGACTGTATCTGATTTCCGCGGCTCCGACCGTAAACTGTTTTCCGTAACTCGCAAGCACGTCATTTAGGTTGAGCAACCTTGTCTCTGAAGGGTTGAGCGTTACCGGCGTAAGGATGATCTCCGGACCATTCAGCGGATAGAGTATCGGCGTAATGGTTAACGGTTCGTCGACGTGGTAGTTCTTCATCTCAATGGTCGAGACAAAGCCCTTTTCAACGCTCCAATAGGGCGCCGCAATGAGAAAATTAAAGTTCTCAACCTTTGGCGCCGCCGCTGCTCCCGCGACCTTATTAGTTTGCGCCCTGGATGAAGTGTGACCCGCGAGGTAACTGGAAATGGCGATCGCTAAGAGTAGTACAACGGCAAAGGAGCGCCTTGATGTGGTGATGTAAGTCATAACTGTATTCCCTTTACGTAAGACTGTCCGAGTTTTGCTCAGCAAGCTGGCATGGATATGAGTTCTGTAGATGCCCCGCATTACAGCACTACCTGATTGCCATCGAATTTCCTCAGCGTGAAACCATCGAAGTTTTCGCTGAGACACCCTCGCTCTTCTTTCATTAGACTGATAGCGACCTCCTGACCGAGTCGTAGTCCTTCGGTCGCATCCGAGCGCCAATGAACTCCTGCTGCGTTGCGTGCTATCGCGATGTTCGCAGCGAGTTTGTTCAGCTCATCGCCGACGTACAGTTCCGGGCCTCGATAAGGAGCCACTGATAGACCATCGGGCGCAGCTTCCACCGGTCGTCGTATTTGAAACGATTCATCAAAAAATGCTTTAAGCACCGTCGCGCAAGCACCGGCAACCACGGCATGACCTGCCGGATACGATGGATGCGTTGGACATCCCTCCGCATACGCTTGAGGTAATAAGTAGGTCCCGGTGCGATTGAATACAGCCTCGAGCGCCGTTGAATTCAACAGGTCGGAATGAATCGGATAATCTGCGAGGCGTTTACGCACTTTGTGCACAGCGCCGCCGAATTCTTCTGGCCGTAAGCGCCGGTGTACGTACCACTTCTGATACCATGCTGCTTTCAGACTGTAGTTGGTTACTTTTGCAAGCAGGTCCAGAACGTGCGCAGGGCCGAATGTGCAGAAGCCGGATTGAGTAGTAGATGCCCGGTACGGATTTGCCGGGTCTAACGAGACGCCGGTACCGAGCAGGATCAAGCACGCGTTCAGGAAAGCCTGATAGGTAAAGTCGACTTGAACGTACCTGACCAGGTCTCTACTGTTACGGATATACCTTGGCGTTTCTTCAAGTCGATTTGCCGTCATCGGATGGGCTCCATTTTGCGCTCCCAGCCAATGGTCAAAACTTGTCAGATAATTGAGATTTGGTATCACGGTGCGAATTCGTTGAACGATCCGCGTCGCGCCGTATGGTACGTCTTGCCAGAGGAACTGCGAGAGATATGGCCCATTGAGGTCGCCGGCTGTGTTACCGCGGAATATCGTTCTTGGCGTGATCCGTCCATCGGTCCGAGGACCATAAAAGTTGGAGAGACGTGTTAAGTCTGTGACGGCGTTACCGATTAGTGGATCGGCATCATAATGTGCGAAAGGTATATCGCGTGTGAGAGACTGCCAGTAGAGTTCAGCCATCTCACCAGCCTGTTGCGCGCTCGCAAACGTCGGAGGCTCAGCTATCACAAAGGAGTGGGAATCACGGCCTTCGAGTTCAAACCCCAGGGCTGCTTGCGGATTAGAGAGTCTCATCGCACCGCCGAGTACGAGTGTCTCGAATCCCGCTGTCGTTCCCGCTTTTAATATGCGAAGTAAAGTCAGGTATGCGTCAGGGTCGACTTCACCTGTGTCACCATGTGGCAGTGCCTTCGTATAGTTGGCAATTCTGCTCGAGTAGAGATCCTCATCGCCGTTCACTCGTTGTGCAGTAGGCAGACCACGCTTTTGAACGAGCGCCGCATGGACGCGCATCTCATACGCCTGTTCGACGCGATCGCCGGGCTTGGCGAATTCACCCTCAGGCGAAGTAGCTTCAGGTGCCGCTTGGGCCAGTTTTCCTGGAACCGCAGCACCGATCGCGACTGCAACGGTGGCTCCGGCGACGTCCTCGAAAAAGTGCCGTCTGCTAATGTGTTGAGAAGCCGTGGAGGGATCGGCTTTCGACCGTCTTGAAGGCGACATAAAAACCTCACAACTCGTCGCGAGACAGTTCTTCGTTGGAAGGGGGACTACGACCTCTTTGCCTTCTTCCGAATCTTGTCGATCCGTAAGAAATCAGATTGGTTGGGTTTTGTCGGAGGCCCGCACTCTACGCCTCAAGAATTCATTCGTCAAGAACAATTTTTTGATCGTTCGTGTTAACCAACGTTCTTGGGGGGCCACGTCTCTTTTTTGGTGGTCCATAGAAACTTTTTTCTGACACCAACACCGAATTGCTCAGTTCTAACTTGGCGATTACGGCATCCCTGTATGGACCCTTTACGAATTGCAAGAAATGATCTGGTTCGGAATTGAAGCTGGCGCAATCTCATTGGCTTGGAACATTGTGGTCCGGTTGAAATTGATGCGTCTTCAAACGTGAAGTTTCACCAGTGTGGTTTACCTCAGCCGGGGATGATCGAACACGTTTAAAGATCAAGTGAGTGATGCTGCGGAGGTAGAACGCGCGCGGTTAATTCGAACCACGGACATAAGGACGTTTGATCTGCTCGCAATTACGAACACGACTTGGCAAAGAAAAAGGCCGCCGGTGCCGATTCCAGCGACCTCCGTCCTATCTGGCTCCCCACAGTGGATAATCTTCGCAACTTTCTTGCGGCCAACGGGAGCGTATTCAAATTTCCATAGGCATAACCTTAGTTTTGCTTTGGTCCTTTAGATATTCTGATCCGGCCGCCTCTCACTGTGATAATTGCAGCATTTTGCAGTTCGGTTTCGTAGCGCGTTAATAAATCCTGAATAATCAACTGGCGTTCGCGGGCGGGCACATCCGGTAGACGGACGAGACCAGCGTGCGAAAGATTTTCGAGGTAGATTAGCTCACCAAAATCAGTGTCAATCGTAACGAGAATTCTTGTTTCTTTGGCCGCCCAATCGAGTAACGCTCGATCGCCAGGGTCAGGCCCGAGTTCACGAGACTCGACCACATCATGTCCTTGGCTGCGGAGCCAGTCAGCGAGGAACCGACCGGCGCAACGATCTATTAAGAATCTCATTAGCCTGAGATATGGACGGAATCGAGTTTATCGTGCGCGATTACGGCATGAGCATAAGCAAGACAGGCCCTAAGGTCATCAGGTTCCAAATCAGGATAGTCCGTGAGGATGGTCTCAGGAGTTTCCCCTTGAGCAAGCAAACTGAGAATGAGTTCGACGGAGATACGCATGCCTCGAATGATGGGTTTACCACCAAAAATCTCGGGGTTCACTGTTACGCGTCTAAGAAGTGTCTCGTCGATCATGCTTATTGGTTGCTTTCGTTTTATGTCCTAACGAACACTTTGTTCGTTAGGACATTGTAGATTGAAAGAGGCTCGTAGGTCACGCTACCGAGGCACAGCTGGAGGATCAAGCTCTCACCGCGACGTTCAGTCATCTGTGTTTGATCTACTTGCAATTACGAACACGACTTGGCAAAGAAAAAAGGCCGCCGGTGCGACTTCCAGCGACCTCCGTCCTATCTGGCTCCGCAGGTAGGGGTGAGAGACTCATTACGAATGTCCCGGGTTTTAGCAGATTTCTTGATTTTGCTGGGAATTTAAGCCGGTCGAGTTTTACACCGGTTCCACTGTCACTACTTCCAGCATTCAGTTGTGACTTAGTTGTGACAGGCCATACCTGCGACTTTTTATGTCTTAAATAGAGTGCCGCTCGAGACTTGATCACCTCGTGAAAACAATGTGATCTGGTTTCCCCGGGCAGCATCCCGCGAAACCGTTTCTTTGGTGAAAGTTAATGCTCCTTACTGTTCCGCGATAAGTAACATTACAAATATTCTTCGTGACTGGTTTCTTTCAACGAAGAATTTTCATGCGGTAGCTTCACGGCACACGTTATGAGGTAACAACAAACCTCGCTTTCTAAACGGACATTTTAATTGAGCAGTAACAATTGTTCGCGGTGCTATTGACTTAGTTCATGAAGAGCTATATAAGGCCTCCTGCAGGCTCGGCCTTAGAAATGGTTCTTTAGGCCTCCTCTAGCTTGGGTCTTTGCTGTCTTCACTAACGTCCGCGATCCGTGCAATTCATCTGACTAGTCGGTCTCATGCTCGAGATTGATAGCTGAATTCGCATTTCATTACAAGGAGTCAACGAATGGAAGCACTCACCGCCGCTTTACCTGGCTCACGCTCGCGCATCACTTCATCGCAAGCAGCTATGAGGTTAAATGTTCAGTCGGAATTTGCCCCGCTGAAAGCTGTCCTCGTTCATCATCCGGGTGATGAGATTGATAGACTAACACCGGATAACAAAGAATCGCTTTTATTCGAAGATATTCCTTTCCTCCCCAAAATGCAGGAAGAACACCAGGAGTTTATTGATGTAATGAGCGCAGAAGGCGTGAATGTTCTTTTGCTTAGCGATTTGCTTTCAGACATCATCGATCAAGGTGCTGTTTGTCGACGACTGGTAACGCGCACATGTCGCTCCTCCTCAATGCCATCTTTGGCTAACATAATTTTAGACAATTACTCACCTCAGGAAATCAAAAAAATTCTCCTTGCTGGAATAACTGATAGGGATTTAGATGAGAGAATTGGAAAAAAACTCGGTCCGTCTACAGAGAATGAAGAATTCTTCCTCTTGCAGCCCATACCAAATGCGTATTTCACCCGCGATCCTGCGGCAGTGATCAGCAACTCACTTATATCTTGTAAAATGCATTTTCCAGCAAGAATTAGGGAGTCAATTATAGTGCAGGAGATTTTCCGATCTCATCCGATTTTTTCAGACACCTCCTTCATCTACGGTAACACTCGAACTGAAGATCGCCCGTTCACAGTTGAAGGTGGAGACATAATAATTATCAATGAGAGATCCATAGCGATCGGATCGAGTCAACGTACTCGGGCGGAATCTATAAGTCGACTCGCTGCGCGGCTATTCAATGATGGATTAGCGCAACGTGTTTACGAAATCAACATTCCAGCGGAACGGGTTTACATGCATCTTGATACCGTGTTCACAATAATAGACGAGGGAATTGTTGTGGCATATCCAGATGTGATTGACCGAGTGACCGAAATCAGACGTTATGAGGCAATGGTTATTCAGGATGAATCCGGCGACCAAATTATCGCACACGCAGTTGACGAAAACCGAAGTTTCAAATCTATCCTTGAAAAAGAGTTTAACAGGCGCTTGAAAGTGATTACTACCGGCAACAAGATTTACAAGTACGCTGCTCGCGAGCAACGAGCGGATGCTACTAATGTTTTCGCACTTGGACCTAGCAATGTCATCACTTATGACCGCAACACACACACGAATGAAGCACTGCGTGCTGAAGGCGTAACCGTGAATGAAGTGCGAGGCTCAGAACTTGTGAGGGGTTTAGGCGGTCCAAGGTGCATGACAATGCCTCTAGTTCGTTCTTTCGATAATCAGTTGAGTAGCTTAAATGCTCCTGAAATTGCAAATTAGGTACAGTTACGCGGAAGAAGGATGCTATGAGACCTACCGAAACAAATATTGCGATCTGCGGACATGCGAAGCACGGAAAATCAACTGTGGCAGGAAGGCTAATGGTCGAAATGGGTGCTGTTGATAGAAGTGCTTTAACTAGATTTGAAAAAGAAGCGGAGAGTCGAGGAAAAGATTTTAATGCCTTCAATATGATTCTGTTGGAGAGAAGACCAGCTACCTTCAACAAAGATGGACAACCAGATGATTCAAGTCGGTCAGTTTTTCCCGAACGCGGAAGTGTAAGGTTAGCCGAAAATCTCTTAACACTAATTGATACACCTGGGTTGTCAAGATTTATTGACAATATCGTCTATGGAATTTTCTTAGCAGACTTAGCCATATTGGTCGTCGAAGCTCAGGGTTCGGTTACTCCGGTAACTGACGATATCGTTCGAGGACTTCGCTCAGCAGCTACCAAAGCCCAAATTGAGGATTTAAGGGATAGGCTTAAAAAAGCAGGAGTAGAGTCAGGTGCGATCTCAGCTAGCAATATACTTGCATCCTTCGCGATCCCGGCAATAGCGGTCCTGGTCACCAAAATGGATTTAATCAACTACTCACAACCACTATTTGACCAGATTAGCTCCCAGATAAGGCAGATTATTGTTCCTTTACTAGAGCCGTACTCCGATACGCCAATACCCATTGTCCCTGTATCCGCGTTGATTGGTATCGGCTTTCGGTCACGCGAAGAATCCAAAAAGTTTATGCCATGGTACGAGGGGCCAACAGCACTAGAAGTTATTCAAAATGTGAAGAGTAAGAAGCGGCCATCCGATATACAGGCGGTACGATTTGCGGTGGAGGGTCCAAAGGAAATCTACCGAACGGGAGTTGGTACTGTATTGGTGGGTTCGCTAGAAACAGGTGATAACCTCTTCAATATTTAGATGGACATCTTCAAGTTGCTTGTCGAGTTTGAATTGACCAGAACCTGCCTCGGCCAACATGTGTACTAGACAATCTGCCAGCGCACGACCATCTGATGCTGAAATAATCTGTTGGTGACTCAACATAAGGACGTGAGCAAGGCTTCCCCAAATATCGCTTGTAATCAACCGTTCATCGATATCCACTGACTGAGTGTAATTCAGTGTTTCAGTAGTGATATCTTCATTGAAACGACTAGACCAGAGTCTCATGGTTGTATTCCTGAATTAGTGGCGCGTATCGAGCTATAGTTGGCAATTTTATTTAATAACGTTCCAGGTTTCCGGAAACCGGGATCAATCGAACGCTAATCTGCGTTCGCCTAGTTGACATGTAGCGCAAGGAAGATAACGGTTACTGTGGCTGTCTCAAGAGGGCGTCATGTTGTAGGCTCTTGAGGATTAGCCTGACATATTGCGTGCGAGACAATATGACAACTCTGGCCACGAGTCAATAAGTGGGTTGCGCCACCACCGATAAAAATGTGTACTCAGTCGCTGGTCGTTGGCGTTAAAGAGGTCGTGTTGCCTTGGTGCCGAGCAGCCTGTACGTGAGCCTGACCCGAGGACCTTCCAGGCACCGCCAACTGTTGCTAAGAGCACGCATGGCAGACTCTTCGTTAAGTGTTGGTTCTCGCGCCACGGCTGGGAGGAGATGAGTATGAAAGTACTTTATCCCGGCAATCAATAGCGGTGAACTTTGCTGCCGCCTGATTAGACCACTCGACTCCGAGCTTTTGACCGTTGAAGCTCTCATGACGGAGTTTTGTGTTTTCCGATCTGAGCTTCGCCCTTTTGTACGAGAAGGGTCTCGACCTTCCCATCTACAGCCAATGTAAGGTCCAAATTCTTGATCTCCGCCAAGGATAAATCGCCAATAGCCTCTAGGTCACCTACGATATGGGCCATGCTTATGATTACTCCTTCGATCTGAGTCTGACGCTTGGCCCAGATTTTTGAAAATGCTCTCTTCTCAACCTCAAGATCGCTTTTCAACGAGACGAGCACGTTTAAGACTGACTCTACTCGAGTTCCGAAAAGTGGGCTGGAGAGGTAGTCATACACTATTTCCATCTTCTCGTTCTTGCCTCGGACGGTCCGGCGGACCCGTGCAAGTTCAATGAGGCCCTTCCTGAGCACCAGGACCAGATCGAAGGCACACGCATGATTAGTTACCCAAAGCCCGTCGATCTGCTGGAATCGTTCACAGCCACTAGGGAGAGATTGCGTCAACAGAAGAGCCACGTCGGCTTTGGCGGCCAACTGATCGGCTTTAAGCTTTCCTACCCATCCGTCTGACCAGTTCTTTGTCCTTTTGGTCTCCCATAAGATCAGTCCGCAAACTTCCCCAGCACGATCACAAACCTCCTGAATCAAGTCAGCGCCGGTTACCCCTTTGGGAACCGGCTTGAGGTTATCCAGCGGGAACATTGAGTTAAGACGCTCCTCCAGATCGAGCTCGAGTACTTCACCCTGTAATTGCTGTGACCCTTGCTCGGCTCTACGCTTCAAGTCCTCGATCTGCTTTTTCATTTGCTCCAGCAAGTGATCTTTCTCGCGAAGAATGAGATTCTGTTCTTCAGCCGTATTCTTGCGTGTTGTCTCCACGATCTCTTTTCGCTTCTCGTCGATTTCTCTGGCAACGCGAAGCTCAACTTCTGCTTTCTCTTCTTCCAATCGTTGCCGCTCTTGGCGCAGCTTAATTTCAATTCCTCGGGCCTGGGTCAACTTTCCTTCCGTTTCCAGTAATTGATCTTTTAATGTCTCAACCTCGAAAGCGAGTTCGGTTGTCGCGGTGGCCATTGCCAAACGCGACGCTTTCTGAACAGCCGTCGCGAGATCAGCCTGATACTTTTTCATAAGATTACCCTCGCGAAGATGTAGCTCCTCGTCAAGTTTGGCCTCGATTTCGCGGGAAATCGCTTCGCTAAAGGGATGTTCTTGCCGCAATAAGGGCACGATATAGACTCGCTGATCACGATTGTCTCCTGAGCTAATGTTTCACACTTTCGTTGCTAGTGACTGGCGCGTACCCAATCAAGGCAAATTATCTGCTTGTAGAGTCACGGGCAATTGAGAATCTGCGGATTGTGTAGCTCGTCCGCAAATTCTGTGATAAAGGCTTCCGCCTGTTCTGTATTCTTGAATATGAATGCCGTATTGAAGTCAGTAGAGAACGGATTCGGAACGCCTGATACGTAACCTTGAAGTGTCACTATTATTACGCCGGTCTCCGTTTCTCCGCCTGCTGCATCAATCCGCCGTAGCCGTTCCATCATTGCCTGATTGATCGCCTCGGCATAGAGTCCGTCCGCATTGGGGATGTGACCGACTTCTAACAAGTGAACGTTGGTGCCAAGAATTGCGAGCAAAGCTAGTCCAGCTCCGTCAGTTCCTATTTCTGCATCATCTGGCACATCCATTAACCAATCTAGTAGTTCATGTTTCGTCGTTGGCATTCGTTACCTCTCTTTCTTCTCGCGCAGAAGAAATCGCGGTCCAACTCACTTCCTGAATATCAGGAGCTTAAAGTTGCAAGTTGGCCCGCGATTGGTTCTTTAGGTACTTATTTGGCTTTTGCTTTTTCGATTAACGCGATCTCTTTAGTGAGCACGTCACGAAAGCGAGTGAGAATGGCAATGAGCAAATTGATCTTGGCTAGGGATCGACGACGCTCTCGCTTGGTGCCCAAAAAAGAATTCGATCTGGACTCGGCGCCGGCAATCGGCAATGGTAAGCATGTTGTGACCCCACCTGTATTCGCCTTCATTGGAGGATTCAACCTCAGCGAAGATATGAGACGTATAGCCGGTTGAGACAGGCGAGAGGAATGAACGCTTGCGAAGAGAGAAAACATTTTTCATGTTAGCAACCTCGGAGGAAATGATTACATGAAACCTCCGTGTCTCTGGACAAACGATTACAGTGTCGCGCCTATTGAGAGACAGGGAGGCTGGATACACCAAGAACGCAGCGTGTGGCTTATCTGGTCTAATGAATTAGCTTTGACTTTATGGACCAGGGCCAGCGAAATCCTTTCTGCTAGTGGTAACTCCAACCGAGTAGCCGACAATTACTTCCTCCCCAGGTGCGGGAGTTTGGTCAATAATCAATCCAGGCTGAACGGCCGGATCGTGACGTGTCGCCAATAGACGAATGTTCAAGTTGGCGGCGTGAAGCTTCCTCTCGGCGTCTTCATAGGTCAGTCCTTTGAGCAGTGGCACCCTGGTTTGAACTGGTCTAGATCGGCGCTCACGTTGCACGTCAATACTCAGCGCCAAAAGCGCAATTGCTGGCAAGATGACGTACACGACCAGCGCAAGCATCACAAGAACTCCGATAAGTAGTTTCTTTTTGCCTCGTAGGCTGTAACCAACGAGGACGCCAAGTAAAAATCTCATTACGACGGTTCCTTTTGGAGATCCTTAGTGAATCACCTACTCGTTAACCGCCTCTTTTTTCTTATTGGTTGTGTTGAGGAATGTCGGTTGAAGGGGAGCGGAATGGAGGTTAGCTCACTGCAGTTGCTCTAGTACGGCCATTCCTTAAGTTTAAACCCGCCTCCTTCCAGAATCGGTTTACTTCTTCGAGAGGTTCATTCTCGAGCGTGTCATACCATTCTGAAACCGTCAGCGCGCTTAGTTTCATATTCGCGCGCACTGTGTCATCGATTCCTTTTGGTCCGTTCCAAAAGAGAATTTTGGTTGAAACAGATAGTCCGTGCTCTCTGGAATCCCTAAGGCGTTGGAGGATCAGTCGCGCGAGCTGCCGACACACGGTAGGATTGATTCTGTGATCTGCGTCAAAAGCGATTAGTGCGTTATATGGTCGAGCTGTTTCGATGATCTCACCATGAGAGCAGCTCACTCCACTCGTAGCGATCACGCGGGCTTTTGGCCTAAACCGTACCAGGGTATCAGCCTTTAGAGCGCCCTCTGTGATAACTACTGTTTCGCCGGCGGAAAGCCTCTGGGGCGCAAAGGTAAAATGTATTGGTGTTCCGGAACTAGTACCACGCCGCTCTAGCGGCGATGACAGCCAGCGGTATCTTTTCTCGCCAGCAGAGAGATCATTTGCGTGCAGCCTGATCTGACAGGCTTGGATAAGTCCGTTTGCATCCTTGTAGGGTATTACAAGCATCGGCATGAGATAGTCGCGTGGCTTCCAGAGATGGACCGACCCAGAAGCCTCCTGCCAAAAACCCGGTACGCCGATTACTCCACCGGAATAAAGTTTTGCGTGATCATGAAAGTGTTTTCGCACAAAGCCTCTTAAGACATTCGCGAGTATTGCACGTTGACGTTTTGTCGGCGGTAGCGCGCCGTAGTTGAGCGCGTGCTCTTCGAGCAGTCCTCTCGACAGTAGACCACTTGGGCCAGTGAGAAGTTCCTCTCGGTAGTTGAAAGCCGGAGAAATTCTCATCAATTCCCGAAACACAGCGTCTCTAATTTCTAATGGAGCCAAAGGAATTGATGCAGGGTGAGTGACAACCTCTTGTCGACTGCCAGTGAATGGAATGTCGCAATGAACATGTATGTTTCCACCGTTGCGGGATGGTCCACGGGAGTCGGTGCTTACGCGCATGCAGATGGAAACACGTTCGTCGGTTGAAAAGCCACAGTAAGTGGGTTTGCCACAAATTCGGCATGGCCGTCTATTGCTGACGCGCTTGAAACCGCCTGAAACAAGTGGCGCTCGATTTGGAACACCTCCGCGCGAACTTATTGTTGCTTGCCTCATAGGGCATTAGGAATCGGTGTTGAGGTAATGTGGCTGACTTGTTAGTCGCCATGGCTTGAGCCGTTTCCAACGTTAGCGAGGGTGGCCAGTCTGTTGGAAACACTTGCGGCCAGGTCGATCGATTGGGGCATGAATTTCAGATACTTTTGAGTTTCCACTATAGAGGCGTGGCCAGCGTATTCCTTAATCCCATTTATTGGCACGCCAGCCATAGCAAGATTCGTTAAGCAGGTGTGACGTAGATCGTGGATGGTCCATCCGCCAGGTACTTTCTGCCCATAGCGAATTCCAACACTCTCAGACGCCCTTTTTAAAGCGTCGCGATACCAATGATCGGGACGTGTGAGTACGCGAG
>JBKPOC010000112.1:0-4443 GCA_046732935.1 Acidobacteriota bacterium
CGGTGGACCAGAGATACGGAACCGGGCGAAAACCTGCATTGGGATGAAGCAGTAACGGTGATGACCGCACAGTCCAAGATAGTCACATTTTATTCGTATAAGGGCGGAGTCGGTCGCAGCATGGCTGTCGCAAATGTAGCCTGGTTGTTAGCGGCCAAATATGGAAAAAAGGTACTCGTCGTCGATTGGGATCTCGAAGCGCCTGGCCTGCACCGGTTCTTCAGGATTGAGCCAAAACAAATAAGCGCTGGACTCATTGATCTATTCGAAACATACAAGGCTCGCTTGAAGGAAGCGGGCGGATCGCTACCGGGTAAACTTGTTGATATTAGCAGTTCGTTGATTGAAGTGCCTTTGACAGAGGCTGTCAACGGTGGTTCGCTGTTTCTCATAGGCGCGGGCAAACAAGATCCGGATTATGTAAAGAGAGTTAACGCATTCGATTGGAATGAATTCTACGACACGTGGCATGGCTATGGTTTTTTTGAATATCTGAAAAGCGAACTTAAACAGAGTGCGGAAATTATTCTCCTGGATAGCAGAACAGGAGTTACTGATATTGGCGGAATTTGTACACTGCAACTTCCAGATATAGTTGTGCTGCTGTTTGCACTTAACGAACAAAATATAGCTGGGACAGAGTTCATTGCAGAAAGCATTATAAAGAACGCTCCGGAACTCTCAAAAAATGCGAAGGCCCCCGAAATTATGATTAGGCCCTCCCGAGTGGAAAAATACCTTGAACAGGACAAGAAAAATGATTGGGAACAGAGGGCCGCCAAGCGTTTGCAAAAGTATTTGCCTAAGAGTCAAGAAAATCCATTGAAATTCCTCAAGCAGAATTCAATCCCGTATATTGGTGCATACAGCTTTGGAGAAACGCCACTGGCCTGCGAATCAGTTTCCCGCCAAGCCGATGAACCGGCGGTGTCGTTTGATGCATTGACCATTTCAATTTTAAAAGTTTGTGGTTTATGGACTGAGAGCACTGAAGAACAAGCGGTCGTAGACCACGATTCATTCTTACCTTCGAAGCAAATCCAAATAGTATCAATTTACCTGCTAGGCATTGCTACACCGCTTCTGGTGTCCATCTTCATACTATTACCAAGCATCGACCCGTCCACTGGTGAATGGAATAATGTTGTTTCGATCTTAGGAAAACAATTCTCCCTTGGTTCGACAGCACGATTGTTTTTGATTTCAATGGCCTCGGGAGGCTTGGGGGGTTATATGGCGAGTATGAGACGGTTCGTATCTTATGTAGGAAGCCGCAAGGCAAACCCCAATCTCCGGTCGCTCTACCTGCAGCCCTTGCTCGGAATGATGCTTGCTCTTCTTCTCGTTGTCCCAATAATGAATGTTGTTCGAGTACCTGCGAGTCGACTAAACGTATTTGGCATCATAGCAGTATCGGCACTTATCGGACTCTTTTCTGATCAGGTGATCAAAAAATTATCTGAGGTCTTCTCCAAGATAACCAATCGCAACTAAGATCAACCTACACCTGCGCTATGGATAATATTTAAGTCGCGCTGGCCGCTTGGAAAACTCGGCAAACGGCGCTCGAGTTTTCCACAGTTCCCACAGTCTCTAATGTTGGATATTGTTATGGAGAAAAAAGAGGCAACGCCTTCGCGAAAGCCTAAGCAAATCGAGTGGACAAGTTGCAGTCAAAGCGTAAAAACCTTTCGTCACGGCCACTTTCCATTGGCCGGTTTTGAAGTGACCAGGTATGGCCGGTTTCAAGTGACCACCGAGGCGTATTCTTCCTCCCGACGATTTGCACGGGGTCGGAAAATACCATCGCTTGGCCATAATGTGATCCTTAGCCGTCTAAAGCCCGCGTTTAGCTGCACAGGCGCAGAGCTGGAATTTTGGATACGGCTGGAGAGATGCGCGCCTGCGTCAGCTTCAACGCATCGTTAGATGGCCTACGGAGCGGCCTTGTGTTCTCGCAGCAATCGAACGAGGTGAGGCTGTACGGTGCTGAGGTGCCGGATCATGATGCGACCATCGTATGTCCAGGCGTACCCAAGATGCGGCTCGGAGACTACGCGGAGGGCTCCAAGTTCCATCAGCCGTCTGGCTGCCAAGTTGAACTCAAGGCCCATCAGCACCTGCCCCATGGTCTTCGCTGGAAGCGGCATCTCGATGAGCTCCTGATGCTCGTGCATGGCGATGAAGTCCAAGCAGGAGGTGTCGAGAGCATCCGCCATCGCCGCTGCGCGTGCGAGTTCGTGCTGCGCGCAGTCCTGTAGAGCGGCAGAGAGAGCCTCTGCAAGTATCGCGTAACGCTTCTCCCTCACCTGCGTGTGCTCGGTGAGCCGGTACTCGATTGGCCATCGGTGCTGAAGAATATCAAATGGGAGGTCCTTGGCATCACCAAATGCACTATTCAGAACGAGAATCGTCCGATCCCATCCAATGGATCTGGCGGCGAAGCCCAGTTCGATAAGCACGTTTGGATTCGGAGTCCGCTTACCCGATGAAGTAGAGCCGACGAAGGTCAGGTCGGCTACAAAGACGGAGCATGCGCGGATCCGATTGAAGATCGCCTCAACGATGTTCGGCATTCCCGGAATGCCCTCAGTGTCGGTCTCAGGACGCGGAGACATCTCGGGGTGAGCATTTTGGTGCGGGGCGCCAGCAGCGTCGGTCAGTGCTCTCCAGATGAAGCTCTTGTTCTGCTCGCTGGGGGTATCCAGCTGCCACGCGAAGAAGATGGTATTCGGCACCCGTTTACCTGCTCTCGCGCGCGGCGATGATGCGTGTGGCCATCGAACTCATGATTATCTAATTTCTGTATAAAACAGATCCTTACGCGCTTTCCATATAAAATCAAGGCAAAGTTCGGTCAAGTTGTTTCGTTTTCGCTATTTCTTTCCGTTTTATCCATTCCGTATAAAAGCATATGTACTCTCTTCAGACCGCGCGAACAATGCGAGAATCTGCGAGAACGATGCGAATGTTATATCCGTTCTAACTATCGACAACTGCCGGAAGAAAATTGAGCATTGCTCCCGTTGGCCGTTAAGAAACAAGTTGATCGCGGTAGGACTGCCAGTTGCCCGACAGCCCCCGCACAGATCCCGGCGTGCGGTTTTCCCGCACCGGGCTCTTCGTGAATACTCGCTTCCGCAGCAAGACTAGAGTGATTGCTTGGCCCGTGGCACGATTCGCGGTCGTTCGAGGGCGAGCAGGCGCGTCAGTTCAGTGTAAGCGGCCCAGGTATAGCTGTGCCGCTGACTGAGCTGATTGAGCCACCGCTGATGTATCCGTCGCACGTGATAGAAGAACTCGTCCAAGCTGGCGCGGTTGCCATTCACTCCGTAATAGTTGTTATAACCACGAAGCTTGGCATTCAGCAGTTGCACTTTGTTCTCTGATGCGACGATGACGGTTTTGCCTGCACCACTCAGTTACGCGTTTCAGTGAACTGCGCAATCGTTTTCGGGCGGTGCGAATTGTTAGCAATGCGACACTTCGATCTTCGTCAAGGTGCCGTTATGTGTTCCACCCAATCTTCGGCACCGAGGGCAGGACGCTCGGTGTCAGGCATGGGGTTTTTCCGTTTCTGTTCACAGAATCTAAAATCCCGCGTCCACGGAATACTGCAACGTGAATCTTATTCCTTGACTTCAAATTTTTCGTCGACATTAATCATCCTTCCGCATCTAAGGATTCACGGTTGCTTAGCTCAGAATAGTGAAATCAATCCGATGTCGAGACCGCGCCATCCTGTAGTGATTCCGCTCCTGCTTGCTTTTCTACTTCTGCCCTTCTTGATGCCCGTTGTGGGCCAACAGCAGCTCGAACCTTTCCAAGGTAATCCCGTTCCAAATCATCCTCGCCCGTTCACAGACGGTGATTGGCCTGGAGAATATACCTTCGCCAGGATCGTTTACGATTCGCCGCACTCGCCATATAACCGCTGGTTCGGCAACGCATGGCGGGTCGATTACCCGGAGGCCGACTACAACTTTATGATGGGAATCCGTGAATGGGCCGGCTCTAATCTGCATCTCTCAGGCCGTCCCGTGCAAATACGTCCGACAGACGAGCGGCTATTTGATTACCCGTTCGCCTACATTGTCGAGCCGGGACAGATGGAGCTTTCAAACCAGGACGCGGCGGCGCTGCGAGAGTACCTCATGCGAGGAGGTTTTCTAATGCTCGATGATTTTCACGGAGAGAGCGAGTGGCAACATACGCGAGGCGAGATAAGGAAAATTCTGCCGGAGTATGAGATCAAAGACTTGCCGCTTTCACACCCGATCTTCCACAGCTACTTCGATCTCGACGGTGTGGTGGCCTACAAGGTCGGGATGAATGTCATTACTTATGCAATGAGCCACTGAATACACGCCGGTACGCATCTACGAGCTTGCCCAAAAGAAATTCCGGACTATGACGAATGGATCACCACCATCGCTTCCAATC
>JBKPOC010000113.1:0-7947 GCA_046732935.1 Acidobacteriota bacterium
GTGCTTGACGTTACGAAATAACCATACATCGCCGGGATTCTTACCGTCTGGGTGACAAGATAACTCTCCGTAACGGTCACCACGACGATAGTGCTTCTTGTTTTGCCACTTCTGCGGTACTCGAATCGCATTAAGGTTAAAAGGATAGTCATTCGATTTTGTAAACCACAGAATAGTTTCGTATCGGCATGAGAACTTTCGCCGTCCGTGCAAGCCATGCTGTCTGGCCCAAGCTATTCGATTACGCGGAATCAAGCCGAATGATTCAAGTATCGGAAAGAATCGAATGTCTAACGGCACAAGCATGCCGGAATCAGAAAACGAGCCAACTTGCCAGAAGATGGAGCCAGTCGGCTTAAGCGTTCGCACGCACTCTTTCAAGACTGCGGTCTGCTCAGCCAGGTACACTTCGAGCGCTCGCTTCGCTTCGTATTCCTTGCCCAGGTTGTAAGGTGGTGAGGAAACGGTTAAGTCTATCGATGCATCCGGCAACTTTCGCAGCAAGTCAAGACAGTCACCCTTAAAAATCGAGTCGATCGGTAGCGCCTTCAGCGTGGGTTTCATCTTTACAGAATTCTAACTCCGATGGTCAATTCTTTTTTGTGGCTTGCATTCTACAACTCGAAAACGGTTTCTTGCGCTGTCATTGTAGCCATAAACTCGGCAAAGTCACGACGTTTTCTTGTGTTGTGGCGCCTGACGTCAGTTTCCGTCTTTGGACACTAAATCTCAGCACCTGCTGTTGCCTCCGAGAATCACCGAGTTTGAAGGTGGGTACACGATTATCGTTGGAACTGCGCGGCAGAAAGTCCGCGCTCTCTCTTGCAGAAGCCCAGTTTCCCAATACAACGATCCGTTACGATCGATACTTCTTGCACCAACAAGCTAAGAGAGCCCTTTGGCCTGTAAATAACTTATCCGATTCGCTGCGTTTGACGAGCAACGTATGCTTTATAGTAATATGTGTCTGTGACACATATTAACACTCGAATGCTTGACCGCGAGCTGAAGAAGGGCAGTGCGGAGTTGCTGATCCTCACCCTCGTCGAAACCAGAGCCCGGCACGGCTATGAAATCAGCAAGCTGATAGAGGCGCGCTCGGACGGCGTCCTGCGTTTCAACGTCGCGTCACTCTATCCACTACTTTATCGACTGGAAAAACGAGGCTGGGTTAAAGGCCGTTGGATCGAGAAGGCTGGTCAGCGTCGCCGGCGCTTTTATCGTTTGACGGTTGAAGGTAAGAGAGTACTGGCGGCGCAGCGTAATACCTGGCAAGAGTTCGTCGATGCCATTAATCGCATAACGAGGATCGAAAATGCCTGATTGGAAAAAAGAGATTAGACAACGACTGTCGAGCCTGAAGCTTGCGCCGGCGCGCGAATCCGAGATCGTTGAAGAATTGGCCCAACATCTCGACGATCGCTATCAGGAGTTGTTGGCCGATGGTACGTCAGAGACCGACGCCGAACGAATGACGCTTGACGAATTGAGTGAGAACGCATTGTTCGCGCGCGAGCTACAGAGCGTTGAGCGCAAAACACCGCCGGAACCGATCGTCATCGGAACTAATCGGAGGATCAACATGATCGCTGACATTTGGAAGGACTTGCGCTACGGCGTCCGGATGTTGCTTAAGAGACCCGGGTTCACCGCCATTGCGGTTATTACACTCGCACTGGGAATCGGAGCCAGCACCGCGATCTTCAGCGCCGTCAACCCGATTCTGTTCGAGTCGTTACCGTATCCGGATGCCGGTCAAATAGTCACAATCTCGGACGACTTCGGCTCGATCGACTCCAGCGTGGGTGTGACCTTCGGAAACTACCATGAGTTGGTGCAGCGGAGCAGATCCTTCACAGCCATTGCCGTGGTCAAACCATGGCAGCCAGCTATGACCGGCCAAGCTGAGCCCCAGAGGCTCGAGGGCCAGCGCGTGAGCGCGAGTTACTTCCAAGTATTAGGCGTGTCGCCTGTGCTGGGATCGAACTTTAATGCATCCGATGATCGGCTTAATGGTCCCAACTTAGTGATCATCAGCGACGGCCTTTGGCAGCGTCGCTTTAACGGCGAGAGCACGATCGTCGGACGGCAGGTCACGCTCAATGGCAGCAGCTTTACGGTCATTGGCGTGATGCCGAGAGCGTTTGAGAACGTCTTGTCTCCCAAGGCTGAGGTTTGGTCACTTTTGCAGTACGACGCTTCACTTCCGAGCTTTGAGGGCCGAGAGTGGGGCCATCACTTACGGATGGTGGGTAGGCTGAAGCCAGGCGTTGGCATCGATCAAGCCAGATCAGAACTCAACACGCTCGCGCGTACTCCGTTACCAGAATTCTCGCGGCCACGCCACGCGTCTCTTCAGACTGGTTTGCTCGTAAATTCGCTCCAGGATCAGGTGACGAGGGGCGTCAAACCTGCACTGATGGCCGTGCTTGGAGCGGTGGTCCTGCTACTCCTGATCGCTTGTGTGAACGTAACTAACCTGCTGCTGGCTCGCGGGGCAAACAGGCGCGGTGAATTTGCGATGCGTATCGCGCTTGGTGCGGGACGCGGTCGAATGATCCGGCAACTGCTGACAGAGAGCCTGTTGCTGGCTATGTTGGGCGGCGTGCTCGGGCTGCCCGTCGCTGTGTTCGGGGTGCGCGCGTTGGTAACGCTCAGCCCCATTGAACTGCCACGAATGGTGAGTATTGGAGTCAATGGAGCCGTATTCGCTTTCGCGCTTGGGATTACGACACTAATCGGCCTCGGCGTTGGATTGATCCCTGCGCTACACGCCTCTCGAGGGGACCTGAATGAAAAACTACAGCAAAGCTCGCGGCGCACTGCGGGTGGTCACCAATGGATGCGTCGCACGTTGGTCATTGCCGAAGTATCCCTCGCTCTCGTTCTACTGGTGGGAGCTGGGTTGCTGTTCCGCAGCTTGTCGCGTCTGTTCGCGATCGATCCTGGATTTGATACGTCTCAACTACTCACCATGCAGGTGCAGGCATCCGGTACTCGATTCGACGATGAGAAAACGCACCGTTTCTTTGCTCAATCTCTGGAAGCGGTCCGCCAGCTTCCCGGCGTCTCGGCAGCTGCGTTTAGCAGCCAACTGCCGTTGAGCGGCGATATTGACGACGGCTATGGCGTGCACTTTGAGTTTGACAACGCCGAGAACGATAGCGGAGCGTTTCGTTATGCGGTGAGCCCGGGCTATCTGGAAACAATGGCAATCCCGCTGCGTCGTGGACGCTTGCTCAATGAGCACGACACGGCCAATACACCGCCGGTCGTTGTGATTAGCGAGTCGTTGGCAAGGAGCAAATTCCAGGATCAAGAGCCAATCGGCCGGCGTTTACGCCTCGGCGCGAACGATGGACCATGGAGCACCATCGTGGGAGTGGTTGCGGATGTGAAGCAAACGTCGCTGACGGCGAGTCAAACGAACGCCGTGTATATGACGACTGATCAGTGGCGTCTTTTTGCTGATCGAGCGTTGTGGTTGGTAGTTCGCGCGCGTGGTAATTCAGCAGAACTGGCTCCAGCCATCAGACAAG
This sequence comes from Acidobacteriota bacterium, assembly GCA_046732935.1. Classification (GTDB taxonomy): domain Bacteria; phylum Acidobacteriota; class Blastocatellia; order Pyrinomonadales; family Pyrinomonadaceae; genus PSRF01. The sequence continues at coordinate 3,540 of JBKPOC010000113.1, forward strand.
CGATCTGGTCGGTTGATAAGGATCAACCAATTATTCGCGTTGCCACCATGGACCAGCGGCTCGCGTCCTCAGCCGCTGAACGCCGTTTCGCGTTGATCTTATTCGAGGCGTTCGGCTTTGTGGCGCTCGTGCTCGTCGCTATCGGGCTCTATGGCGTACTCTCCGCCATTGTCACCGAACGCACTCGCGAGATTGGAGTACGGTTGGCGTTGGGCGCACAAAAGCGGGACGTGCTTTATCTGATTCTGCGGCAGGGTCTAACCCTTACGCTCGCGGGCGTAAGCGCCGGCCTGCTGGCTTCGTGGGCGGTGACACGTTTGCTGACCAAGCTGCTCTATGGCGTAAGCGCAACTGATCCGCTGGTCTTCGCGGGTGTTGCGTTACTGTTGATTGTAGTCGCGCTGTTAGCTTGTTACGTGCCTGCGCGCAAAGCGATGAAGGTTGATCCGTTGGTTATTCTGCGATACGAATAGCTTGCCTCAAAAGTGCACAAGTCCGATTCCTTGCAGGAGATCCGCCACTAAGGAGCACAAAAATCACAAAAATCAGCGGAAACGCTTTTGTGCTTTTGTAGCTGGAAGACATTCGCAATCCCGCCATCAGTCCACGGAACAAAAAGGCGAATTTTCATCATAGTTAATGATTGTGATGTTGGATTCTTGATTCGCACCTGCTGCCGATTGAGGACTGTCTACTGTCGTGCGAATAAAGGGACGCAGCGATTAATCATTTCCTGGAGGACCCGTCATGCCAACGAATATCTCTGCATTCTCCACTGCCGCAAAATTCGCACGACCACGTTTAGACTTCTCCACTTTATTTCGAACGGAAACCGAACCCTCCTTCGATTGGGGCTTTGATCTCGATTTACCCTATGAACACTTGAGCGTCTTCGCGCGGCATTTAGATACCGCTGCACCAATCACCCGACTACCTGTGTTTGCGGTGGTGGACTTTGCTATTAGCGCGGCGACACAGGCCTTGCTCGTAGGCGCCGATCGTGAAGCGCGGCCGGTATTTCCCAGGCTGCCACTGGGTGTGATCGGTACTGATCATGTCGGCTATGGCTCATTCGATCTTTGGACCGCTCGGCAGTTGGAGGTGATCCAAGCAATTAAAGAAGCACTAAACGCTGCTCAGCTGCTCGGACCGGGCAAACCCCGTCTCGCAATCGAAATATCCCGCCAGTTGGTAATGCCGTTCAAAGACCCGACAATCGCATTCGACGCCCTCGTCGAGGGTGACCTTGGTCCTAACCTCATTTGCCTTCGCATGGACATCGATGTCGCCATGCTCGCCAACCGTGAACAGTGGCCACCAATGCCAGCCATGCAGACGCCTGGCATCGTTGACTGGCGTCTGTCACCGGGATCATTTTCAATGGCCGGCGCGCTTCTTATAGGCGAAGATGGTTGCGAGACGCTCTTACCCTCTAACCTCGCTACCAAGTTAATTCGGTTTCGGCAGATTGTTCGGACGCCCGGACAGGGCAAGGCTACTTTTCCTGACAGGGATCCTGCGGGTGCTCACCTACCGTTGATTGAGCGTTTCTCTGGAGACCTCATCCTCGGCTATGCAATCCAATACCACACCGAGTGGTTTCCACTGGGCCATTCGCTTGGGCAGATTGCTTACAGCCTTCCGCTTGCTCCGGGCGAGAAAATAAAAATTGCGATTATTGACTGGACACGCCGGGATGCAGCGAAGCGGACAGAGCAAACCACCGAGAAGGAAGACCTACAGCATGCTGCCGTTCGTGAGCGAAGTCTGTCAGAGGCGGTCTCCATGGTGGTACGCGAAAGCCAATCAGGTTCTTCATTCATGGCCGGGGGAGCTCTTAGTGCCGGCGCCGGTATACCGATTGGTCCAGTTAGCCTGGGCATCGGCGCGGCGTTTGGAGCTGGTGGGGCCTCGGCTAATTCCCAGGGCATGCGCTCGTTAGTCGGCAATACGACTCAACAGATTAGCGACGCCTTTCATCAGGCCACCAGCGCGCAACGTGAACTAAATTCTACAGTCGTGGTCCAGAGCGAACAGGCTGAAACTGCCGAAGCACGCACTCGAGTAGTGGCCAACTATAACCATAGCCATGCGCTCACCATCCTTTATTATGAAGTCCTCCAACATCAGCGTCTGGTTACGCGGCCAGCATCGATTCACCCGGTTTTGTTTCTCAAGCACAACCCGATCGATTTCACAGAAGCACTGATCGAACGCTACCGCCACGCGATTGCTGGTGCGTTGCTCGACGAGTCAGTGCGGGGTTGTCTCGACGTCGTCGCGAAGCGTGCCTGCCTTGAGCTGACCATTGAGCGCGAGAAGAAAAGGCGCGAAGCAGGAGGTGATCCTCGCGAGGATTACGAACTGGGAGAATTTAGCTTTCGCGTGCGTTCCAGCCAACCGGGACCAACACAAAACATCTACATTCGCATTATTCCGAAGGGTGGCGGCACGCCCATACTCGCCGAATTCACTGATTTATCAATAGTGGCTACAACTTTTGGCGCAAGCGGCGGAAATGAACCCTTCCCAACAGTCCTGGAGAACTTCATGTCCAGGCGTGTAAAACCGAATGAGGAGTTCCTGACGAACTGTAAGCCCACTCAGAAGATTCGATGGGCGAATATCGGAGCGCTGGAGATGGGACAGACCATCTCTCCTGCCCACAAAATCGAATTTGGGGGTGGTGGCCCTCCGCCGGACTGGATCATTTCGGAGCTTCGTTTCGTGACAACCCAGGGAAGCGACAGGTGGGTGATGTTCTCGGGCGTGCCTCCCGACAACAGTGTGCCCTGGGATGGTTCGATTCGGGTGAATGTGCAACCCTTCATTCCTCCGATCAAATCGGTAGACGATCTGCTGAGCGACGAAGAGCTCTGCTGCCTGCGTCGTCTAAAAAATCACCTGAACGAGCATGTTGCCCATTATTGGCGCGCGATTTGGCTCGCAGAGACAGCCGTCGACCGAGCGCTGCGCCTGCAAGCCTGGCAGATCAATGGAAAGCCACTCCTCAACCTCGTCGCCAACACGCTCCTGGACTTCGTTGATGGCTATGCTGTCATGCCGGTTGTAGCTGGTGCCGAACGAGAGCTTGTCCGGGTGTTTGAAGCAGAGGACGTGGCCAGGCTGCCCGTCTTTACCGAGTACATCGAACAAATTGTTACGGTGCCGGCGCGCGGTGTCTTTGCTGAAGCGAAGCTCGGACATTGCAATGCCTCTGAAGTCATTGATCCAACACGGTTCTGGGATTGGCAAATTTCGCCAATTCCTGAGGAAGCTCCGGCAATCGGGACAACGAGCACCGACTCCCGAGCTCAGGACTCGACCAAATTATTGGCTGCAACACCATTCCCGCAGCCGATCGTCAATATAGTTAATCCACAGTCGCTGCCTGACCCGACGGGCCTGGCCTCGGCGGCAAGTGTCATGTCGGCGCTTGGGCAGTTTCGTGACATGTCCGGTATGAAGGAGCTTGGTCCATTCCTGCAAACTCTTTCAAACAACGCTACGCAACTCGCATCACAAGGTATGAAGAACGCTCAAACAACGGGTTTAATGAACCAGATTCGCGCCGCTAAGGAGATTCCCGACGATAAGAAGGCTGCGTTGATCGGCGAACTGCTTACGGGACAAGTGAAAGCTAACACTACGCCGGCTACAACTCCGGCGACGACTCCAACAACCACGACAACCACGCCGGCAACGACCCCCACTACCCCGGGTACGACGCCGCCTGTCACACCCACCACACCATTGCCGGCTCCAAAACCGGCGCCCATACCGCCACGCACGGTTAGTCTGTCGCCTAAATCGCGACTTCTCGTTTTCAACTTTAAGTACGATACGGGTCAGCAGATGGTCGGGGAGTATCAGGTCACCATCCGTGATAACAAAACAGGAAACGAACATATTCAGGATCGACGGTTTGATGGAGTAAAGACTGCGATCGTTGAGGTGTCAGTTCCGGGAAGTGTGCAGTCCGCAATTGTAACTGTACGCGGCACAGTTGGACGTACCAGTGGCGCCATCACCGTGCCTCCGAGTCTGCGTGCGGAGGATTGGAGCTTTTCAGTTAATACAGCCGGAAAGCAGGTGCCAGATTTAACGAAGATCTCGGGCTTCGACGTAATAGGGAAATCGAAAGAGGTAAAATTCGAGGTAACTCGAACGGTCGAGGACGGAAAAGAGACGTCGGTGACAAACTCGAATGCGGTAACGATTACGGGGGGTGGCGGAGTTGACGTCAAGGCCGTGACGGTAAAACTTGAAGGAGCGAACGAGATCAAGGAAGAAAAATCATCGACAACTAAGCAAGGAGATACGGTAACGACCAAGATCGAGTACACCGCGCGGGTACACGACATTCAGACTCAGCCGTCGATAGAACCTATTCAATGAAGCTGTATTC
>JBKPOC010000114.1:0-34515 GCA_046732935.1 Acidobacteriota bacterium
CTGGCGATGTCGGGTTTACGGGTTCCATAGAAACTTCTCCTTCATGTTTGGATTTTGATTGTTCATTCAAGCGCCGCTTGATTTTTCAAGTACCACTTGATTTGCCGGTTGGCCCATCTTCCTGTCCATCTCAATGGCCCAGAACGACTTCTGCTGAAAACTAATGGAAACGCGCTGCGCGATATTTCCAGTAGAATGTGCGCTATGTTCGGCGCTTTCAAAGAATGCGGATGAGCGTTTTCAACCGCACTTGGCTGGCCGTGATTACAACAGCTGTGCCAGATTGCGTTCTTCCTCCCTAGTGTTGACTAAATAAGGGTCAAAGACTTTCGTAACGAGTGCTGAATCTCGTTGTAGAACGTGCCTTATGATCATCTGCTGGTATGGACCACGGTTCTCCCGAAATCTCAGAAACCCTCCTTGCAAGGAAGGTGGCTAAATCCCAGGTTGAGGACTGGCGTTCGTGTTTCCCAACGCCATTTAACGGCCAACGTTCGGAACGGCGAACGCCCGCTTCACAAAATCCCGCTACCAAAGGACTGGTCCAAGGGATAATCGCTGACCAAATCCGCCGTCGAGAACATTCGGAGGCTTTTAGCGCCCTTTCTCAAGCCAATCTAGATTTTCCATTTATGAGGTCTGAGGAGCTTGTCAATGCGGCACACTAGGTGCCATATGCGTTTACGCGACGAATGAAGGTACTCGCGTAAATACAAAAGCCACTGATGAGCCTAATGACGAAAAAGACCCGCATTGATGCCAGGCGCGTCGCGGAGATCATTGGTTGCTCCCGTAAGACGGTCCTGAACGGCGGCGCCGGCACTGCGCAACTTACAAGAATTCGCAACGGGTCTACTCAGGTGCGTTTTATTCTGGAAGAGGTATTAGCCTTCGCTGAAAAGCAGGAACGAGATGCTCAACGTCGACTACCTAAAGGCCATCCGTCAATAACGTCGTAACGGTCAACACGTTCTATCACTATCGCCCCTCCTCACAGTTTCCGAAAAAAAGAGCTGCAAGCATGAAGCGTATTGGTAAGCAATTTGGATCGACGTCGGCAGTGCGGCGAGAGGAAACGGTCGTGAAGAACTTTCATCAGTATGTTGGCCCAGGCGGACAAACTCTTCACGGTTACATGCGCCGCTACAAGAATGTTCGACTTCGCAAGAAAGGCTTTACAAGTAAGGCCGAAGCTGAAAGACATCTGCGTCAGGCAATGAACGACATAGACGCGGAAGAACGAGGTGAGATTCGCTGTAAACCAACCACCGCCCAGGAAGCTCTCAACATTTATCGCCGCAACCAGGAAGTGCGAGCTCGAGACAAGGGTTATCAGTACGGCCACAACGTCAGATCCAATTGCAAAATCATCCAGGAGTTTGTGGACCACTTTGGTCCCAACCGGTTAATTCGCGAATGCACCGAAACTGACTTGCGCGAGTTTTACCAAATACTTTGCATTCGTCCGACACTTAATAAGAACAGCGCCGGCGTCTTCATTAGTCGCATTCAAGGGATGCTGAAAGCCGCACAAAAAGCAAAACCTGACTTAATCAACTGGCTCCGCCCAACACTCAAGGTCAATCGCACGCCTGAATTCGAACATCGCGTGGTGGAGTTAACCGAATACGCAACACTTGTCCACACGCTACTAAATCCTCCTCTAGCTCCATCTCGACGTTCGGAGCGCAATAAACTATGGCGTGATGCCGCTGATGTTGTTCAGTTACTCCGTTTGACCGGGGGCAGGCTCAACGAGATTGTACGCATACGACTCGATCAATTCCTGTGGACCAAAGGCAAGCTTCGCTTATATGCAACGAAGACCGAGAATCAACGCGACCTGCCATTATGGGAATGCATCAAAGAGATCGCTCAACGCCGAATCCAGGAAGGCCTCACGGGCGGCGAACTTTTATTTCCGCGCGCCAAAACTGCGACCTTTGACAATGCCATAGCGAGGGCATGCCGGAAAGCGGCGCGACTGGCAAATCTCAACTATGGCCGAACCAACGGCTTCACTTGCCACAGTCTCCGCCATACCTTTATCAGTGACATGATGGAAGCAAGCGGAAACAACGTGGCGCTTGTTATGTCCTACAGTGGTCACAAGTCGCTTGAGTCGTTCAAGATCTATCTACACGCCCCAACACATGGCTGTACAGCTACTGATCAGCGCATCGAAAGCGTTGGCCTATTTTTGGCGTCTTTTGCGGACACGAAGGGAATAGAAAGAACACCGGGAACAATGGAAATGTTTACCGAACCAGCCGTCAAAATCTTGCCTGGGTGACGCCTACGAATGCTCTGGACTTCTCGTCAGATCTTAGCAGCTCTGGTTGCAAGCTTACTCCGTAATCTAGCGGCATTCTTAACTAACTCGCGATACAAATCAATATAGCCATCCAACTTGTTAATGTACTGTGCAGTGGTTTTATCGATTGCCTCAACAAACGCGCTTCTTACTTCCTCGTCAATTTCCTCTGACACCCTATTCAACCGAGTGTTGACGCAATCAACTATCCTCGCACTGGAAACACCTTGCGCTTTGCCGACTTGCTTTGTCGTACTTACAGCTAACTTCGCGCCCGCTTCAATTTGTCCGTTGATGCCGGGTATGAGGTTATTATTGGCCTTTTCACACCTTTCAATGACGGCATCATATAAAGTCACCAATTCAGCTTTTGCATTATCGTTCACTTCATTAAGCCCCTCAGCAATTTTGCGGAGAACAATACCATTTTGTTCTTCAACTTGACTGAGAAACCGATCTCTGCGTTCCTTATAAATTTGTTCAATCAGCCGATCGAAGATTGACCGGTGGGCCAACATACGACTAAACATCCATGCTGCTACTGACAAGCCAATAATTGTCACCGCCCCAGTGACCAACAAGTCACCTGAAGTTGACGAGGAGGTCATTCTGTCTCGTGGCTGAATCGGTGTTGGCGGCGGAGTAAGTGTTGGCGTCGGGCTATCATGTCCAGTCTGTCCCTGGAGTGGGCTCGTACCTGAGGTTAAGCCCGGAGTTGGCACTCCAGTTCGAGGATCGCTGAGTTCTGCAGTCTGGATCGAATTAGGAACGGGAGAAGGGGTCAGATACTGCCACAATTTGAGCGCTGGTAGAGCAATGCTGAGTATCAGAGCGACCACCTCAACTAATTTCCGGGTCCTCCCCCTTTTTTTAGCTTCAACTCTTGCCGACTGAAATAAGTCGCTATTTTGGTCAAACAGTTTTTCGAGTTTGACCCGAAGACCATCAAGATGATTAGTAACAAGAAGATTGCCTCCTCGTGTTTGCTTGTCCAAAATCGTAGCGAGAGTCTTCAGGAAGTCCTTTAGTTCCACTGAAACGCTTTGAGCATCAGCAACCAACACCTTATATTCAGTATCTAACGCTTCCCACTCCTTCTCCCAACCGCCTTGAAGTTTGTGAATTTCGGAAATCGAAAGCTCCTCATAATGATCAACCTCACTAGTAATGTCCGTTAGAGCACTGTCAATTCGAAAGCGACTATACATCTGGTCCTCCGCTCCGAAATCCACAGTTTCAGGAGCGAAGAGCACTTCGTGACCACCAAACAAAAAATCTAAAGACTCTTTTGTGGGTAAAAAAACGTGTTCCGCAATATGACTGGATGTCGTCTTGGATAGATTTCGAATCCGAGTGTCAATAAGGTCCTGAAATTGTTTGGTGCAAGACTCCGCATAATTGACTGCCTTTAAAGACATGGCCCTTATTTCACTACGCGCCTCATCGCACATGGCAGGAATATCTAACTTCATCTTCTTCAAGAGCATGTCCTGCCGGTTGAATATTGACTTGCTGGGATCATCATCAAAATAAAGTCTGATCAGCTTTAATACTGGCTTTCGAAAGGCGTCGTTGACAGCCCCTTTCCTCTGCTTAGAATCCTCTTTAACTGATTGCACGATCTCTTTACAGTCCGCGGCGATCATTTGTCGCGTCTGTTCAGTATTTAATGGAAGGTTTGCACCTAATTTTCCCGACAGCAGTTTTGGCAGCGCCTGAGACCACATGGCATCCATCTCTTTGCGAAGATTCATTCCAATAGCGATCCACTGACGCTCCATCTTGGTCTCAATGTTCTTCACCGTGAAAAGAAAGTCTGGACGCAGGGCTTCATATCGAGCAGAGCTCTTTTCTTGGCGTATTTCATCCAGCTGACTTCGTAGGATCACGACTTCAAATGCTTCATAACCGTAAATTGCTGGGATGACACTCGACTCGCCACCCATGTATGCTTCATACCTAATCGGATCTTGTCTTAATTTCGCATACATAGCTTGGGACAATAGTGCAGCCTCGCTTGGGATGGTTGTGGCACACAAGCGAGCGACGTCAGACTTTACTGAAGTGGAGCATGCGTTAGACAAAACGTCGGCGAGTTTGTTAATAAAGTTTTCGGCAACTGCCAGCACTTCATTCAGCCTGTCATACGTCGCCCGTATATCAGTCCTCAGTTGTCTTAGCTTGTCGCGTTTCGCAGAAGGTGAGCCGAACGCCTCATGAATGCGACTTAAAAGATCCTCTATTCCAAACTTGTACTTTGCGTCAATTAAAAATGTGTTTTCATCAACCGCGAATTGAACATTGAGGGCAACAAGATCGCGGGCTTGCATATCGGCCTCATTCAAGTACTTTCTCTGCGCCAATTTGGCTTTGGCTGCAATCAAGTCTTGCTTAAACTCGTCCGTTCTGATGTTTTCCCAGTCACCATGATGGGCGTAATCAGATGCATGCGTTATGACATACCACATGGGGATATCCCTATAAGTAGTAAACTTCACATATAGGGCCTCTACTGATAACGCTTCAAGGATCTCAGTTGGCTTAGACAAGAACAACATGATGTCAGACGCGCTCAGCAAATCGCATACTTCCTTTTTTGTAAATGAGTTCCAGCCAGTGCCCGGTGTATCAATGAAATTAAATGTCAGGAATAACTCATGATCCACCGATACCACCTTGATATCTTCGGTATTCTTAAACGCATCGGCAAAATCAGAATGTGTAATGTAGGTAAATTTTTGATCGATTACGGTATTGCCCGTTTCTCTGAGTACATTCTTTGGAACCTGGCCTTGGAAAATATGATCAAAAAAGCAGTTAAGTAGTGACGATTTCCCGCTGCTATACTTACCAATGACTCCAATGAGAACTGGTAGCTTCACTCTCTGCACAAGCTTCTGGGTGGTGGCTTCGAGGATCTCAAGCTCCTTAAGAAGGTTCGTTTTAGTTTCGATGCTTGCGTCGATGAAGAAATTCAGTCCGAGTCTGGGCGTAGGCGTGTTTTGGAGATCGGGAAAGGCGTCACAAATCTCTTTGGCCTGAGAAATGAAGGACAACAGGTCCTGGATGCCATCATAGAGGTCACTCTGTATCATCGCCTCACCTTTCTGCGATAAGGAGAATTTTCTAAAGGGACGGACACGATAATCATAAAACCCGAATCCTTCAGGCCTTGAAGCTCTACTGGAGTTTTTCGGAAATGAAACCGGCGCGCTGAGGGGCGTAAGTTTCCCGTCAGCGAAAGAGTTTGACCTAATTAGTCCGACTGCGGAAAAATTATGTAGCATGAAGGCTCTGAATGTCTAGAAAACTGCCATGTGCAAGGCTACTAAACGGAAGAAGATCTTCATTGTCAGATTACCCCTTTTGCTTCGAGGTCATGTCCTACAGGGGTCACGGGTCGCCTGAGTCATTCAAGATCTATCTACACTCCCCAACACAAGGCTGTATACATACTGATCAGCGCATCGAAAGCGTTGGCCTATTCTTGGCCTCTTTTACGGGAATTAAGGGAATCGCGGGAATATAGGGAACAGTGGATGAGAAGGGTAAGTCTTTGGAAAAGCAGAGGATTGCGGTATCATAGCGGTCCGATAAAAAGGATTGCCCGCTTGGCTCAGCGGTAGAGCACTCGCTTCACACGCGAGGGGTCAGTAGTTCGAATCTACTAGCGGGCACCATCAGTTCTCAAACGGGCGACCGGTGGTCGCCCGTTTTGCTTACTGCAACCTCTACCCGCCCTGCTCACTACTCCCTTGTAACCCTCCCGCGATTAGAGCCCTCCCAACTGAAATTGACGGTAATCACTCCGCTTGGTTATTAATAACTCCCACCATGACCACCGACAAAAAGTTCCGCACAAGGCGTCAACGCGCGACTAAGATTCTACTCATCCGCCACGCTGAGAAGCCCGCGAAAGATTCTGCCCCGTTCGGCGTCACGCTGAAAGGTCAACGCAGTAAAGAGTCGCTCGCAGTGCGCGGTTGGCAAAGAGCCGGCGCCCTGGCAAATCTCCTCGCCCCAAACAACGGTCGGTTTCAACACTCATCTCTCGCCACACCGCAGTTCTTGTACGCATCAAAACCGTTACGTCGCAAAGGCAGCAGGCGACCTCTCGAAACGATCTCTCCCTTAGCTCAGAAGCTCGCAATCAGAGTCAACTCCAGTTTCCCTCGCTACGACTTCGAAAGCATGATCGACGAAGTCGTCATGTGCAATGGAGTGGTGCTCATTTGCTGGCAACGCGAGTACATACCAGAAATAGCTTCACACATCGTCGGCAACAACACAGTCGAGCCGCCGAGTTGGCCGGAAGATTGTTACGACATGATCTGGGTTTTTGATCTTGTCCCTTCATCATCACAGTACAGGCTCAAACAAGTCCCGCAAAAACTGTTAGCCGGCGATTTGATTAGTCCTTTAACGTAACAGCGCTAGCGCTTCCCTACTAGACCATGTATTGACTCGATCAACTTAGCCGGGTCGTAGCCGATGCCGTCCTTGAACACGAACCGCACGTCACGAATCGCCGCAATATCGGAAGCGACATTCCCGCGCACAATCACGATATCCGCGTGTTTCCCGACGGCGAGTGTGCCGATGCGATCAGCTTCACCTAGAAACGTCGCGCCATTAAGCGTACCAATCCGAATAGCTTCTTCCGGAGAGAAGCCCGCTGCCACCAGGAGCTCCAACCCGCGTTGATCGCCAAAGCCGGCGATGACACCGCCCCACCCAGTCGGATCAACTCCCGCCATCAACAAGCCACCAGCTTTTACGAACTCGCGTTCAAACTGCATCTCCTTCTTCACAACTACGTCCCAGACTTTGGACCAACGCGGATCTGCCTTCGATCCAGTCAAACTAGTAACACAGTCGGCATACGCAGCGTCACTCAGAACATCCTTCATCCTCGAATCGAGCTCGAATCTCTCCGCAACGAACGCTTCGAAGATCGCGAGCGTCGAGGTGACAGCAACTCGGCGTTGGACCAACTCTCGAATCATGTCCTGCACTGGCGCGCTCATCACATCCACGCGCGCCAATTCCGGAAGCCAATCACTTCTGCTCGGGCACTCGCCGGCTTTCTTTTGCGAGAAGAACTCCGTATCCACAGCCAGTCCGTGCTCGAGGTTATCAATGCCTGTCTGCGCAGCTTCGCGGAAGCCGATGGCGCAAAGGTGTCCCGTCACCTTCAGTCCTCGCTTATGAGCAGCATCGATGACGGAGCTGAGTTCTGCACGAGTTATATTTTCGTAGATCTTGAATGAGGTAACGCCCTGATCGGCCCACTCGTTGACCACTTGAGTCAATTTTTCCGCGCTTACGACTTCACCCGGATGATGCTCTATATAAGGACTGGTGAGATGGATCTTCGGCCCCGCCAGCTCGCCGTTCTCAACTGATTTCTTTATCGCCAGGTCACTATCGAGGCTAAGCGCACCAGCCGTTCTAATCGTCGTAACACCCGCTGCCAGATAAAGCGGCGGAAAACTCTCAGGCGCATTTACATTAACGTCGCCGCCAGCTGTCGCATAAAAAAGGTGATCGTGCATGCCGACGAGGCCGGGCATCGCGCTATGTCCGCTCAGATCCAACACAGTCGCCGAAGCGGGCACGGAAACTTTCGCTGTTGGACCAATGGCGGTGATGCGCCCGGATTCGATGACGATCGTTTGTTCTTCTCTGGCCCGGCTGCCGGTCCCGTCAATCACGCGAACGTGCGTAAGTCCGATGATCGGACCTTTGACTGAAATGAACTCAGCAGTGCTGCGATGCTTACAGGAAACGAGCGCAAGGATGATGACTAAAAGACCAAACCGACAAGCTCGGAACATTTTCATTAAGCAACTCTCCATCACATGTTTGACGGCGATTACTGCGTCCGGTTAATAATCTACGCCAACGAAACGCACAACGAAACGAGTATTTGATGTTCGATTCGGAATTTATTGCGGACCCCTACAGAATTTACAACCGTCTGCGCACAACTGCGCCGTTGTACTGGGTAGACGAGTTTCGCAGCGGTGCGTGGTTGGTGCCGTGTTATGCTGACGTGCTGTCGGGACTTCACGATCCGGAGAAATTCACGCAACCCGACAGACTGAAGATTTCGCGCGACGACGGCATGCCGCTCTCCTTCGGCCACGGCGCCCACTTCTGCATCGGCGCCGCACTCGCTTACACGGAAGCCGAGATCGCGTTCACGACGTTGCTGAATCGCACATCGGATTTGAGGATGTTAGACGACGCACCCGCGTGGCGCGCGAATCTTGGTTTTCGCGGACTGAACCAACTGCGACTCGCGTGGAGTTAGAAGGCCGGAGCCACAAATTGCGGATCGCATTCGTCACCCCGGAATTCGTTACGGAGAACCACTTCGATGGCGGTCTGGCCAACTACCTCCATCGCGTTTCGAAGAAACTCGCCGATCTCGGTCACGACGTTCACGTCGTGACATTGTCGTTGAAAAACGAAGATCAGTTCGATCACCACGGCGTCATGGTCCACCGCGTGATGCTCAAACCCGCCTGGCATGTTGTCAATCGTCTAACCGGTCATTCATTACCGACGACGTTGCACTGGCTGAACTTCAGCACGCAGGCTTATCGCAAACTCAAACAACTCCATCGTCGCGAGCCCTTCCACTTGATCCAATATCCGAACTATTCCTCGTGCGGCGTGTTTTCGATTCCGTTGCTGCGCACCGCGCACGTCGTAAGGGCTTCCTCGTACCAACCAGCATGGAATGATGCCACCGGCATTAAACGAAATCTCGACTCGATCCTGACGCAATCGCTGGAAGAGCTCCAATACAAGCTCACTCGAAACGTTCACGTCCCCAGCCGTGCGATACAGCGAATGCTGACGACGAGAAGCGGCGTCAATGATCCGCGACTGATTCGGACGCCTTTTTATCTCGAGACGACGGAGTGGGACTTCGATCTCTACAATCAATTCTTTAAAAACAAGAAATACGTGCTCTATTTCGGTCGCTTCCAGCTACACAAAGGCGTTCACACGCTCGCGCGGGCTTTGCCACACTTTCTGAATCACAGCCACGATGCGCACGTGGCTCTCGTCGGTAGAGACATGGAAACCAGTCTCGCGCCGTCGATGGCAAGTTTTGTCAGAGCGCAGTGCAATGGTGAGGCCGAGCGGCTGCTGATCGTTGAAAACCTGCCGCATAGCCAGTTGTACCCGATCATCGCCGGAGCACATCTGATCGTTCTACCTTCGTTGATCGATAACTTGCCGAACGCATGTCTGGAGGCAATGGGGTTGGGCAAAGTGGTGATCGGAACAGTCGGTACAAGTTTTGAAGAGATGATCACGGATGGCGTCAACGGGTTCCTCGTTCCTCCCGACGACCCAAAGGCACTGGCGGAGACGATGATCGCCGCATGGTCCAATCATCGTCTGACAACGATGTCGGCGGCAGCAAAGCAACGCGTTTTGGATTTCGCGCCTGACAAAACGATTCCCTCATTGTTGAGTTACTATTCAGAAGTGCTGTCGAACAATCACTCATGATCGCGACCAGGATCAACAATCGCATCCGCAGTAGCTGGCTCAAGCTACGACCCGTTAGCGCAACGAAAGTGGTGGGAATTGGGCTGCCAAAGACTGGGACAACTTCACTCGGATATTGCTTCCGGCGGTTCGGCTTCAAGCACCAGACGTTCGACATGGACCTCGCCGTTAAAGTCAAAGGAAACCAGATCGAGGAAGTTCTTCGCGAAGCCGAGAAGCACGAATCGTTTGAAGACTGGCCCTGGTTTCTGCTCTACAGAGAATTCGATCTGAAATTTCCTGATACTAAGTTCATTCTCACCTTGCGGAAAGACACGGCGATGTACGTCAAGAGTTTGAAGGGGCATCATGATCGCCAGGGGATCAGAAACAAAGACTTCGTAAAACCGCCGTGGTGGGATGAAGTACATGGTGTCGAACCGCACGCGTGGGACTACGCGAAATCAGCACAAAGATATGAAAGCCACAATCGAGCAGTGCTCGAGTACTTTGATGGACGCGTCGGCAAGGACCTGCTCGTGGTGTGTTGGGAAAATGGAGATGGTTGGGATCGGTAAACCGGTTTCTCAATAAGCAAACACCCGACGAACCCTTTCCGCATTTGCGCTGAGCGCAAAGAACAGATGGGACTCAAGAATCGAATCGCCGTTTACTCGTCCCGCCACTACGACGCGCTGAGATCCGTTTTCAGTGAGTCGCTTCTACACCGTTGTGGTATCCGCCGATACTGGCACGAGATCGATGGCTGGTTTATGTGGCGTTCGGCGCAGGAAGAGGCTGTGAATTACTTTCCTGAGGGGAGCCGATTTGTGGAGGTTGGGACGTACCTGGGCCGTAGTCTTTGCTCTCTTGGCGAAGTGGTTGAACGCAGCGGCAAAAGCATCAGCATTATTGGAATCGACACGTGCCGCGGTAGTGGTCCTGAGGGTCCGCGTGGAAAAGATTTTCACGCTAGAGCCGTTGATAATGGCGGTGGAACTTTCGCCGGCGTCCTGCACAAGAACGTGCTCGACTGCGGGTTCGGAGAAAAGATCACGTTGATCATTTCCGAATCCGCAACTGCGTCTCGCTTATTCTCCGATGCCTCGCTCGAGTGGGTCCACCTGGACGCGCGTCACGATTACGAGAGTGTGAAAGCTGACATCGAGGCGTGGCTGCCCAAAGTCAGAGTGGGCGGATGGTTATCCGGCGATGATTACGACCAACAGAAGTGGCCTGAAGTTGTCAGCGCTGTCGCGGATACGCTGCCCGGCGCGACGTTGTGGCAGTCAAAAAATCTATGGCCATTGGACCAGTAGGAACGTGATGGATGGCTCGCACCGGTAAGCCGGCGAAATCGTCTGGTTCATCCGTCAAGACGATCCATGGCAACTGCGGCGCGTCAGCCAACAGCAGTCGCGCCCTTTGACGGTAGGGTAAGTGAATCGCAAGCGTGCAAAAGCAGGCGTTGGGCGAGGAAGTACGCCAGCGATCGAGCAAAGCGCTTAACATTGCGCGGGATATTAGCACGCGCTCTGGGCGGCGGCCGTCAGATGATTCCCCTTTTTAAGGGCCTTCATCACGGCTTCAGTACGATTCCGGGTGTGAGCTTTTGATTGATGTGAGACTGATGGTTGCGGAGCGTGCTCATACGTGTTGACCGTCGACAACATCACAAAGTCGGTTACAAATTTGATCCGACCAGCAGCGTGTTGAGTAAGACGATCACGAAGTAGAATTGCAGTACAGTGTTGACGCTCGCCGCGCATGAATTGGCGGCGGGCATTTACACAGAATGCTAAACGTCGTACACACAACCCGCCGATTCCTCACACAGAATCACGTCGTAACTCTCGAGCAGCGGCATCGCCAATCGTTCCAGTTCGTTCTTCCACAACTCACCGCCGTAAAACGCGTCCTTCATTCGATCGCGTTCCTCCAGTGACGGAAAGCTGCGCAGGAACACGAACTTGTTCGGATTCTCCACGTCCAGAAACGGACCGATGATCTTCATGCCGTAAGTACGTAGTGCAGGGATCGCGCGAGTCTCGAACAACTCGATAAACTCTTCGCGCTTTCCCGGCTTGATCCGGTAGCTCCGGACTTCTACTATCATCTGCGACCTCCGATTTCGTTATCGCACCAGACTGTAAACGGGCTCATGAGCGCCAGCAAGAAGGCACTTTCAGGTAACCATGAACGAAGCGGCGTACGGCCCAATCCGGTCGAAGGCTGCCCGCTCACTGCCGCACTCGCCGCCATCGGCGGGAAGTGGAAAATGATCATCGTCTACTGGCTGGCCGAGTCGCCTAAACACTTTGCGGCGCGTTGCAGCGAGCGCTTCCGCCGCAGCATGTCGGCCCACAGATCTCCAACAGCGGCGATTCGCTGCGCCATTCCACGTAATGTAAGACTCTTCGGACCAACGTCACCTCGTTCCAATTCTTCCCACGTACACGGCGCTGACACGGGTGCGCCAGGTCTCGCGCGCACCGTGTAGGCCGCCGCAAACGTCGCGCTGTAGCCGTTGCGGCCGGTGTCGACCAGAATGCGTCCGCCACGATCCGCTTTACTGAACTCCTGCGTCAGATTGTCCGGATCGCGCTGGACCATGACTCTGCCGACGACGTGCGCGAATCTCGCGACCGTGCCGAAGTCAGACTTCCCATCGAGCGGCACGGCGATATGAAAGCCTTTCGAACCTGACGTCTTGATCCAACTCGGCAGACCGAGCTCAGCGAGAAGATCGCGCAAACCCAACGCCGCCGCACGCAACCGATCGACTTCGTCTTCCGTCGCGGGATCGAGATCGAACACGCAAATGTCCGGTTGATACAAGTTCGGCGCACGCGACGGCCAGACGTGAATCGTGATGCTGTTCTGATTCGCGAGCCACAATAGTCCTTCTTTGTTCGTCACGATCGGGTGGTGGACTGTCCCTCCGTGTTTCGGCACTTCGACTCGCTCGAGCCACTCAGGAAAACCTTTCGATACGTCCTTCTGAAAGAACCCCGGCGCCGCGATGCCGCGATGAAATCGTTCCATCGTAACTGGACGTCGACGGAGATGCGGCAACATCACCGGCGCGATCGCATCGTAATACGACGCCAGTTCGCCTTTCGTGATTCCCTCGCCGGGAAACATGATCTTGTCAGGATGCGTGATGATCACTTTACGACGCTTAAGAGACGCGGATGGCGCAACTTCCCGTGATCGGTCCACTCGATGAAACCGACGCGCACGACGATCTCAGGCCGAACCCAGTGCACACGCAAGCGCGGTAGCCCGACAGCTTTCGTGAACGGAGTTTTGTCGATCTCCATCAGGTCGAGTCGCGCACGCAAGTCGAGCAACATCTCGTTATCGAACCCCGTTCCAATCTTTCCGGCAAAAACGAAATCGTCGTCTTTGTAATGGCCCACCAGTAGCGCTCCGAGACCGACTCGCTTTCCCTGCGGATCCGTAAACCCACCGACGACGAACTCCTCCGACAACTCGCACTTCATCTTCAGCCACTGCCGCGACCGCCGGTGCTCGTACGTTGAATCGCGCCGCTTCGCGATCACTCCTTCCCAACCTTCTCGCTGTGCGAGCTCCCAAGGCGACACGTCGTCGATCAGCGCGACGCGATGAAGCGGGGCTTTGAAAGGCAATTGGGCCAACAGCGCGCGACGTTCCTCGAGCGGCAGCGACGTTACGCTGCGACCGTCGAGCCACATCACGTCGAACACGTGATACGCTCGGCTGCCGGGGCTCCACGTAATCTCGCCGTCGAGAATCGCATCTTTTACCGGAAGGTTCTTGACGGCTTCGACGATGGAGGGTATGTCTTGCGGGAGTTGATTGCGCGAGAACAGCTCGACGGTGTCACCGTTCTTGTAAGCCAGCAGCCTGATACCGTCGAACTTACGTTCGAAGATCCACTCTGGTCCGGTGAACCGCTCCTGCGTCAACGTGGCGGCCATCGGCACAAGCCATTTCGGAAACGAAGCCATGCAACCAAAGATTACAACATTGTCCACTGGCCGGCGCGAGTTTCTGCGCGGCGCGATATTCACAGCCGCCAGCAGTCTCGCATTGATGGCGACGCGCCCAACGCTCGCGTTCGATTCGAAGCGACACTTTGCGCCGGTTAAAGTCGCGCGCAATCGAGTGATCCGTGAAGTCGTCGGACTGCGGCCGTATCGGCCCGGCGGCTTTGTCGTCGAAGCGCAGCGGCTGGCCAACAAACTTCTCGTTCACAACTACGGACACGGCGGCGGCGGCGTGACGCTCTCGTGGGGCACCGCGTCACTCGCCGTCGATCTCGCGCGCGACTTTCTCATTGCTCGCAGATCCGCGATGCCCGCGCATTTTGCCGTTCTCGGCTCCGGCGTCAGTGGACTCTCAACCGCGCGCTTGTTGCAACGTCATTTCCAAAACGGCCCGGGAACAGTGACGATCTACGCGAAAGATCTGCCGCCGAACACAACATCGAACATCGCGGGCGCGTCGTGGTCGCCAACCTCCGTCTTCGAACCACAGGAAACAACCGCCAGATTCAACGAACAGTTTCGCACCGCCTGCAAGATCTCGAATCGCGCTTTCCAACTACTCGTAGGCGCTGATTACGGCGTGCGTTGGATCGACATGTTCGAGTTCTTGCAGCATGAAACAAGCTTGCAACGCGAACTTCCCGGCGGCAACGATCTCTACTACGACGCCGAAATCCATCGCGATCCGGAAGCGTACTTCGGCTTCCAGTACGTGCGGCAATACTCGACGATGCTGATCGAGCCGTCGATCTACCTGAACGCCTTGCTGCGCGACTTTTACATCGCGGGCGGCCGAGTTGTAGTGAAGGAATTCAAGCATCGTGAAGAGCTGGCGCGACTGCGAGAACCTTTGATTTTCAACTGCACGGGACTGGGCTCACGCGCGCTGTTCGGCGACAACGACCTGACGCCCGTGCGTGGTCAACTCGAGATCCTGCTGCCGCAACCGGAGATCGATTACGCGTACCTGAGCAGCGGTTACATGTTTCCACGACGCGACGGCATCGTCCTCGGCGGAACGTGGGACCACGACGACTGGTCGTTAACACCCGATCCCGAACAAGCCACGGAGATTCTTGAAGCTCACACGGATATCATGAAACGATTGAAGCCGACGGGCTAGTAGCGCCAGCTCTTTAGATCGGCGCCCGGCGGCGCGCTCTTCAGGATCCGTTCGACGATCTTCGGCGCGTAGAACTGGTGATAACGCAGACGCGAGATCGCGTTGGGCCGCGTGTGATCTCCGTTCCAGCAATGCTCCGCGCGCGGTTCGTAATCGACCTCGCCGCCGTAGTTAGTCGTCTTCAGAAAATCCTCGACCAGATAGACCGCGTTGTTCAGGTAATAGTTGTCAGCCTCGCCGACGTAGATGTGAATCTTGCCCTGGAGCTTCGGTCCGAGCTTGGCCCAATCGCGCTTCATGATGTAACCGAGATCGTAATTCTCGCGCCAGTACTCAGCCACCGAACGATCGATCTTTCCAGTCAACTTATCCCAGATCGGCTTCGGATAACCGTCGCTGCCGGTAGGCGAGTAGACGGCTTGCCAGATATCAAACTGTCCGCCGGAACGGCTGTTCGTTCCGAGCGCCAGTTCCATGTGGTTCATGTCTTCTACAGTCGCCGCCAACTCGCCGAGGTAGTTTCGCTTGCCTGGCCGCGGGATGTGCTTCCACTTCGAGTCAGCGTAGTAAGCGTTCTCGTGCTCGTAAATGTTGACGACTGTGTAGGCGCGGAAGTCGATCGGATCGGGACACGCGGCCCAGCAGCCGTTGTACTCGTCTGGGTAGAAGACCTGCACCGCGAGCGCTTCCCAGCCGCCGGTCGATCCGCCGTAAAGAAAGCGCGCCCAGCCTTTGCCGATGCCGCGAAAGCGTTTCTCGATCTCCGGGATCAACTCGTAAGTGATCGCGTCGCCGTATGGGCCAAGATTGGCGGAGTTCACGGCGTATGAATCGTCGTAATAAGGGTTCGCGTGCTGGATCTCGACGATGATGAAGCGCGGAAAGTTTGGTCCCGTCCAGTCCTTGTAAAACTGGTACGCCTGCTCCTGCACGATGTGGTTGTAGCCTGCGAGTTTGAAGCGTTCATTGTAATCGGGCTTCAAGTTCGGATCCGGCGGCTGTTCACGAAACCCGTCGAAGTCTGCGGGGAAGTGGCCGTGAAAGATGACGAGCGGATAATGCGCATCCGGATGCGAGTCGAACCCCTCGGGCAGCAGCACGTGGGCGCCGAGATGCATCGGACGTCCCCAGAACTTGGTCAAACGTTCGCTCTGAATTGTGATGTGCTTGATGTACTTCGTGTCTTTCGGCGGCTCGATTGGAGCGATGAGCTGATCGAGCGTGAGCTTAATCGGAGATTGCGTGTTCGTGTCGAGGCGGATCTTCACCGGCTTGCTGTAAAGATTGCCGGGCGCGCTATTCCACTGTTGTCCTTCGCCGCGGTCCATCGGCAGCTTCACGGTGTGACCGTCTGAACGATGGAACGTTTCGTAACGATGAAGCAGCGCCTGCACCCAGTACTCGCCCGGCGGTACCTGCGCGAGACTGCGAACCGGATAACCAAACGCGCTCTGATCGATCACGGTAGTCTGTCCCGGTTTCCACGCATCGACGTCGACGCCAAACACCTGTTGCGTCGTCAGGTCTTCGCTGATTTGAAGGCGCGGCTCTTGTTTGTCATTCGTCGAGATCAATAGAAGTAAACGTCCATCCAATGTGTCTTTGCTGACGCTTGCCGGGAAGGAGATTTCGAAACCAGGGCCAGGGACGTTTGTCGATTTCAACTCTGCGTCGGTCGAGAACAGAAGCACCGCTAATGACAGAATCAGCGTCAGTCTTTTCATTTCTTCTCCTTTTTATCCATCGACAGGCAGACCTTCGAGACGCATTATCGTTAACGCGTTCGTCGTCGGACATGGCCCGTTCCGCAAACTATAGTCAAAAACCATTCTGCCGTTGCTCACGTCCTCGCGGAAGTGCAGGTTTGCGACGCCCTTGATTTCATCAGCCAGCTTGATCAGTTCGAGATCGTGAGTCGCAACCAATCCGACGACGTTACTCTGTGACAATGCCCGGATGTAAGAGCGGCTTCCGATCAGACGCTCGCGACTGTTCGTTCCGCGAAAGATCTCGTCGATCAAAAAGAGCACGGGCAGCGGATCGTCCACGGTTGCCGCCGCGAGTAGCGCTTGTAGCCGCTTCACCTCGGCGTAGAAATACGAGAGCCCGTCCTGCACGGAATCGCTGACCTTGATGCAAGTAAACAGACGAAACAACGACGTTTGAAGACGTTCGGCGTTGACGGGCGCGCCGGCGTAAGCGAGGCTGAGGTTTACGCCGATGGTCCGAAGGAACGTGCTTTTGCCCGCCATGTTCGAACCGGTCAGGATCACGATTCTCTGGTTTTGGTCCAGGTCGAAGTCGTTGCAGACTTTTGTCTGGTAGCTCAGCAGCGGATGACCGAGACGTTGCGCCGAGAAATGTTTCTGATTGGATGAAAGCTCGGGAACGACGTAATGCGGGTTCAGATCAGCGAAGTTAGCCAACGAGTTCAGGGTTTCAAGCTCGTACCACGCGTCGAGCCAGCGCGGCAGGAGATGCGCGAGCTCTTTCTTCAACAGTTCGAGGCGATGCGTGAAGATGAAGTCCCACGGCACGACGACGTGCACGATCAGCGAGAGTAACGGGTTAGTGCGCACGCCGAGCGCCGCAGCCAGAAATCCCAAACGCTTCATCTCAGTCGAAGGCTGCTTGTTTTGATCGAGAAACGGCGCGCAAACTTCCGCCAACCGCGGCGTCTTTTTATACGAGCGCGACTCGAGGTAACGAAAGAGTACCGTGAAGTGCATCAGTGCCTTCTCGAGATCCTGTAGTTCGCCCCAGGCGCCCGCGATGCGATGCTGCATGAGCATCATTGCGCTTATGTAAATCAGAAGGGTGATGGGCCAGATCTGCCGAATCACGCCGAGCGACGCGAGTGTGATGCACGCTATGTTGAGAGCTGATAATGCTGATAAGACCAGTACCATCGGCAACAACGAACCAGCAGGCGTGGCTCGCTCGATCCAGTCGACGAGTATTCTCGAATTCCAGCGATGTGAACCTTTCCGTGCCGCACCGGTGCGGACGTGAGCCACAGCCGACAGCAGTTGCAGCTTGTCGCGGAAGACCGATTGGTCTTTTAACTCCTGCACCAGCGCCTGCCTGTGTTTGATCAGTTCCGCGTCGGGGCGAACGTTCAATAACCATGATTTCAGTCGCTGGCTTCCCTCTTTAGTGACAGCGCAGTCGAGCAGGCGATGGAGTGAACGCTCGCCAATGATGTCGAGGTCGTTTGCGAATGGATGATCGGCAAGCGATGGTGACGGTTCTGCTGGCGGAAGTCGATCCCAGTCCAGGAGAATTCGAGCAATTTGGGTCTGCTTGATCTGAATTAAAACAGAATTCCGCGTGAGACTGTCGCGGACGCGGTTGTGAAAGACTGTGACGATGCAGAATACGATGGTCAACAAGCCGGCCACGATCCATGCTGGCCTCGTACCCGCGACGCTGCAAAACACCAGCGCCAACAGTACGCTGGCGATGAACATGACGCGCCGTACGTTCCAGTACTTGCGACTGATTTGGCCGAGGAATGCGGCCCTGCGTTCTAGTCTCGAGATCTCTTTCTGGAGTTGCTGCAAACGGATCATGCGGGTGGAACATATCATAGACCGGAAGCATTACCGCGTTCCTCGGCCCGATATGCTAAACTCCGCTGCACGCAGGGAGATGACTCGTGGACGCAGAAAAACTCAACCATTTTCGTGACCTTCTGATCAATCAGTTACGCCAGCATACGGAACAGGTCAAAACAGACCAGGCGGCGGCGCTCGAACTTTACGACGACGGCGTGAAGGACAGTGTCGATCTTTCAGTTCAGGATTTGAATAAAGAGATCGCGCTGCGGCTCGGCGAGCGTAGTTCGAAAGTGGTCGCCGACATCGATCAGGCGTTGTTGCGGATCAAAGAAGGAAGCTACGGGATCTGCGCCCGCTGCAGCCAGCCGATTGACGAGCGTCGTCTCGAAGCCGTTCCCACCGCACGTTACGATGCGAATTGCCAGTCGATCATCGAAAGCGCGAACGGCGAAGACGATCTGCCTACGCTTTAACCACAAAAGGCACAAAAGGCACAAACCTTCGGACACAGAAGGCACAAAAGGGACTTAATCAGGTTAAGTCCTCATTTCTCTCTTTCTCTTTTTTCTTCTTTGTGCCTTTTTGTGTCCGAAGGTTTGTGCCTTTTGTGGTTAAGCTTTGGGGTGGGCCTTGTCGTAGACGGCGATCAGCTTTTCCATTGAGACATGGGTGTAGACTTGCGTCGTCGATAGACGAGCGTGGCCCAGTAATTCCTGGATGTCGCGCAGGTCGGCGCCGCTGTCGAGCAGGTGCGTCGCGAATGAATGCCGCAACGCGTGCGGGCTGATGTTGTGCATTCCGGCGCAGATGCGAATGTATTTATCCACCATTCTGCCTACTGAGCGAGTCGTAATTCGTGTTCCCTGATAGTTCAGAAACAGCGCTTCGTCATCGCGCTTCGAAACCGGTGCATTGAATAGGAACTTGTCCCGGACGCCGAGGTACTGTCGGATCGCCTCACCCGCGGGATCGCCAAACGGCACGATCCGTTGCTTGCGTCGCTTCCCCGTCACGCGAACCAATTGATTCCGAAAGTCGACATCCGCAAGATTCAGCGTCGTCAACTCCGCCACACGCACGCCAGTCGCATACAACAGCTCCAACATCGCGCGATCGCGCTTGCCGAGATCTGTTTCGAGATCCGGCGTCTCGATAAACCTGATCGCCTCCTCGATCGACAGAAGCTTCGGCAGTTTCTTTTCCAGCTTCGGCGTGGAGACGAGCTTCGCCGGATTCAGCTCGATCATTCCTTCGCGCACGAGAAACTGAAAAAACGTCCGTAGCGCAGCCAACTTCCGCGCGATCGACGACTTCGTCTTCTGCGCGTTGTGCAGTTCCGCCAGCCACTCGCGAATCGTCAGGTGATCGATTTCGGAAACTTCGGGAAGCTTGCGTCTCTTGCCGGACGCATCGAGGGGTGCGAGAAAGTTGATGAACTGTTCGAGGTCGCTGGCGTAGTTTCGTAAGGTGTGGCTGCTGACGTTGCGTTCGTAACGCAGGTGTTCGAGGAATTGCTCGATCAGCTTCTCCATAGGCGATTACCAGTCGCCGGTGCCGCTGCCGCCGGACTTCTTCGGCGCATAATATCCTCTTCGCGCGCGAACGCGAACATCATTTCTCGTTTTGACGGTCAGGTCGAGCAAGTGCACGCGGCCATCGCGATGTTCGTTGCTCGGGTAATAACTCAAGACGTATTGCTGCGCGAGGTCGGCGGCGATCTGATCGAAGGCGACGTCGAGTTGGTCAGTGGTCTTCGGTATATACACCGCGCCGCCTGTTTGTGATGACAACTGTTCCATGCGCCGCTCGGCAGCGAGCTGGCGGACGTTTGCGCCTTCGTACAAACCGGTCTGGACCACGTAGATCTGACAATCGTCGACCAGCACGTGTTGGACGACGAAATCGAAGTCGCTGTGTCTGCTCGTCGTCTCGATGCCGTCTGAAACGATGACCAGCACTCTCCGTCCCGGATAGGGTTTCAGATAATCAGCAGAACTCACGATGGCATCGAACAGTGACGTGCCGCCTTCTGGTCTACCGAACATCGCGATCGTCTGTTCGAGGCGAACGACATCTTTCGTCAACGGCTGGGCCAGGTAGCTGTCAGTTTCAATCGAGTAGATCGCGGCCTCGTCTTTCGGCCGCAGGACTTTGCGGAAGAACCGAATCGCGGCCTGTTTTTCAAACTCTCGCGCAGCGTCGAGACTGCCGCTGTTGTCGAACAGCATCGCCAGCCGCACGCTGGTTTCGGAGCGCGTCAAGTCCGTAAGCGGACGGACCGTTCCGTCGACGCGCAGTTCGAAGTCTTCCAGTTTCAAGTTGACGATCGCTTTCCCGCTGGGATCGACGACCGAGACAGGAATGGGAACGAGGTTCGACGTGATGCGGACGACGTCGCTTTCGTCGACTTCATCACTTGCCTTCGATGGACGAGAGGTGGAATTGGAGCTGCGCGAACCGCTCGGCTCGGCGATTGGGCCAGGTGAAGGCTTAACGGGCTTTCCCGGTGCGCTCTTGCGGCCCGATTGGCTCAAGACAGGCAAAGCGACGCACAAAGCGAAGACGGCGGCGAACAAAAACCAGCGCGTGGTCTTCAGCCGGCCCACGTTTGTGCTGCCGATTTGTGATTCTGATTGAGCCACTCTGCCCATTCCTTCAAGGCTGTTTCGACCTGGAGTTTCCGTCTCTCATGCTTCTTACGAACAGCGCGCTTCACAGTTTCAGCGAGCGGCGGCAGCAAGGCGAAAGTTATGTTCACCGGCTGGAAATTCTTCGCGTCCGCTTGTGAAACGTAACGCGCCAGGGCGCCGGTTGCGCTGGCCGCCGGAGCTTCCAGCAACGCGCGGCCGAACGCTCGTCGCGCCGCATTCACACCCGCCAGCCAGCCCATTGCGACTGACTCGACGTAACCTTCGACTCCCGTGATCTGTCCGGCAAAAAAGACGTTTGGACGCTCGCGCATCTGCATGGTTGCGCCAAGGACGCGCGGTGAACAGATGTAGGTGTTGCGATGAATCTGGCCAAACTGGAGAAATTCGGCGTTTTGCAGGCCCGGGACGAGTCGCAACACTCGCGCTTGTTCGCCGTAGCGTAGATGATTCTGGAAGCCGACAAGGCTGTATGCGTCGGCCATTAAATTTTCCTGCCGCAACTGCACGGCAGCGTACGGTTCGCGGCCCGTGCGCGGATCGCGCAGGCCGACGGGCTTCATCGGTCCGAACCGCAGCGTGTCGACGCCACGGCGCGCCAGTTCCTCGATCGGCAGGCACGCTTCGAACCAACGCGTCTCTTCAAAGCGCTGCAACGGGACGCTGTTCGCGTCGAGCAATGCGGTGTAGAAGGTTTCGTATTGCTGTTGGTCGAGCGGGCAGTTCAGATAATCGTCGCCGCCCTTGTCGTAACGCGCCGCTCGAAACGCGATCGATGTGTCGATCGAGTCGGCTGAGACGATCGGAGCGATCGCGTCGTAAAAGTACATCTGATCGCTGCCGGTCAGTTTCATGATCTCGGTCGTCAATGTATCGGACGAGAGTGGGCCGGTGGCGATGACGCTGATCCTATTCTCAGGGATTTGCGTGACTTCTTCGCGAATCAAACGGATGCGAGGTTCGTTCTCAATGCGCTCGGTAATCAGTTCTGCAAACTTCTGACGATCGACGGCGAGAGCTGCGCCCGCCGGAACGCGCGTCTCCGCTGCCGCTGACATGACGAGTGAGTCGCCTTGTCGCAGTTCCTCCTTTAATAAATAGGACGCGGTGCCGGGTTCGTCTGACTTGAGCGAGTTGGAACAGACGATCTCGGCGAGTTTTTCGGTGCGATGCGCGGGCGTCTGTTTGAGCGGGCGCATTTCGTAGAGATTCACTTGCGCGCCGAGTCGCGCGGCCTGCCATGCAGCTTCGACACCCGCGAGTCCACCTCCGATGACATCGATTTCGTTCATTGCGGTTTCGCGTTTTGTGGCGTGTCGACTTTGTAGTCTTTCACGTCGCCCGAGAAATGTTTGTAGTCGCTCCACTCGATCGTCTGGTTGTAGTCGCCTCCGCCGAACAGGAGTACTTTCAGTGATAGATTGATGTGGGCGAACCGTGGCAGCCAAACTCCTTGCGACATTCGAGTCTGTTCGATTATGACGGCGGCGCCGGGTTTGAGCGACGCGACCAGACCGCCGGCGATCTTGAATGCTTCCGCCAAACGAGCTTCCAAACGGATCACCTGTTTGTCGACAGGATCGATCCACACGACGCCGACCAACTTTGCGATCAGGCTTTCCTCACGATTCTGCGGATGGAATCCCGGTTTCGGACGGAAGTCGAAAACGATGGTTTCACGGCCTTCCCACTGTTCGCGACGTGGCGAAACAAACTCGCACGCCTTCAGGAACGGAGAAATCTCAGTGCCCTCTTTTGACTTTTTTTCGCGCTCGGCGCGACGTTGGGCCATCTTCTTCTCGTCCTTCTCGCGATCGCGTTCGGCCTTTTCGAACTCTTCGAGGACGCGCCTGTCTTCTTTCGCCGCGCGTTCAGCGGAGACTGGGACGCCGTTTTCGCTGATCAGCTTCATGACCGGTTCGCGGTTCGGCAGCGGAAAGACTTCGTAGACCTTTACCGTCTGTTTTTTGAGTTCGCCTTTGCTGTTGAGCTCTTTTTCAGTTTCTTTTTGCGTGAAGGCGAATTCAGAGACTCGTTTATCGATCTCGTCCTGGTTGCGATCGACTTCGCGCAGCAGTTCGGCGATGTCGAGTTTCTCGTTCGCTGACGGTGGATCGAAGATCGAGTCGGCGATGCCGGTGTCGTATTTTACTGATTGAAGGAGCAGCGTGAGTTCGCCTGCGATGTCGAAGGTCATGCGAAGGCGATGCGGCTCGAGGATGCGTGCTTGGGTAATCGGGCGGCGATAGTCTTCGAAGACGATCCTCGTCTTTGGTGAGTCGCTCGTAATCTTCGTGAGGAGACCTGATTTGACGTTGAAGTAGTACTGGATCTTCGCGCCGCTGCGCATTGAGAACTCGACGATGTATGCGGGGTCGGAGCCGAGATCGCCGAGTGAGACCACGCGGGCCAGGATGTTTGCTTTCTTGAAGTCGATCAGATGTGAAGAGTCGAGTGAGGCGCGGAGTTTGGCGGTTGCGGCTTCGAGCGCGGTGAGCGTACGCAACTTGTTGTCGAGACCGATCTCCCATGCTGAGCGTCCGTTGGCAGCGGAAACGATCTGGCCGTTACCGAATGTCAGGTCCCAACGTTCGGAAGCGGGCGCTTTGAGCTGCGTGCGCGCCGTGCCGAATGGTTGGTTGTTGAATTGGATGACCCAGTCGTAGCTCGCGTCTTTGATCGCTTGCGCCGTCTTTTTCCCGCCGATGGCTTTGAGATAGTGGTCGACGATCTTATCGACGGTCGGGAGTTTCTTCTGTGCTGACGCGGCCTGAGGTGCGACCGCGACCATCAGCACGCTCACGAGCACAACGAGCAACAGACTAATTCTCTTCAATCCGTTTTCTATTCTCTTGAATCCGTGTTTACTTATTCTTTCACGCCTTCTTTGTCGCTGACTTCTTTTTAGCGGCTGCATCCTTCTTCGGTTTGGGTGCGTCTTTGACCTGGCCCTGATTCTGATGAAACTCAAACTCATTCAGGTGCCCACCATCTACCTTGAATCGATCCACGTTCTTCTTCGCATCCTTCGGCATCATTTCCCTCCTTTGTTCGTTCGCTTGACAGTAGAAACGGCGCATTCGTATAGTGCACTTCGCACCGTTATTTCACACCTTCAGCCGGCTTAGCTCAGTTGGTAGAGCGTCTGATTCGTAATTAGAAGGTCGCCGGTTCAATTCCGGCAGCCGGCTCCAATAGAATCAATTATTGGCTACAACGCTGTAGAATGCAGGGTTTTCGCCAATAATAGCAAGACCTAACAACCAAACTCTCCAAAGACTCATAGGGTTTATTTCCGTAGACGATTCTTAGAATCATCCAGTCAAAAAGCGGGCGCGTACTTTGCTTTATATTTCTTGCATCGCACGCGAAATTTTTTGCCAAAATTTACCGGGTAACATTCCCAAAAATTTTTTGGAGTAATGTGCGCAAACGTCGCAGATGGTATTTTCGATAGACCACCGCAAGGGGTTACGCCATTCCATTTTGCGAGTGCCAAAGTTGTACTTGGACCATTGGACCACGCGGTTACTTTCCTTTTTGCCGTTTGACGATTTCCGCGACGGTGGTTAAATGCCAAACCTTGCCTTTTGGTGCCGGTACGTTTTCATTGTTAAGAATGCTCGTGATGCGGCGCAATGAGTGCCCCTGCTTTTGCAATCCGACAATCTTATCGGTGATAGCCTTTGGCACCTGTGACGGTTTCCCTAACTGGACGCCTCGCGCCTTAACGACTGCTAAACCGTTCTTTGTTCGTGCTGAAATCAATCGGCGCTCGAATTGCGCAAACACTGCCAGCATTCCAGCCATCAATTCGCCTTGCGGAGACTCAGTATCCAAAGCATCGAGCACCACGAGTGACCATCGATGTTTGCGCGAGCGTTCGACAATCTCACAGAAGTTGATAACAGAGCGCACAAGCCTATCGAGTTTAGCGACGATAAGAATGCCGCCTTCTTTGTCCAAAGTAGCGAGCAGTTCCCGCAACACAGGACGCCGACTCAGAGACTTTGCGCTGCCGTGTTCTGTATGAACTTCGATTGTTAAGCCGCGCCGCGTTGCCTCTTGTTCCAACAGCGCCACTTGGCTATCCATGCCGTTGTGCTGGTCGTTAGTGCTGGTCCGGGCATATCCGAAAACTCTCATGCTCCGTCTCTCCTGTACATGTTGATGTCCGTCATGCTGTACGACAGCGGGATTATACCGGCAGTGATAGCAATTGCAATGTACGATTTCGTGTAAATGGGCACGCCCCGGCAGAGCAGATGCCGAAATGGCGGAACGCTACAACGACCGCTTATAATATTGCTTACTATCATCAATTTTGCTAATATACTGTAGGGAGTTATAAGCATGAAAAGCAAGATTCAGGCGCGTGCGTGCCGTCGCGGACTAAACACGGCATACGCGCTTGCTAAGGCAACAAAAATGCCGCCAAACGTCGCGTATAAGCTGTGGCACGGCAACTACAAAATGATAGGACTCGGCACCTTAAGCAAGCTGTGCTCCGTTCTGGAATGTCAGCCCGGCGCACTACTCGAATACGAGGGAGACAGTAACCAATGAGCGATAAAAACATCGGGGCAAAGCGCACGGCGGCTGCGTTGTCGGCTGCGTTCGGCGGCACGAGAGAGAGACTGGCACAGAGCGAGACTGCACGCGATGTACCGGCAATCAGCCTGTACGACCGTCGCGGTTACTTCGACCGGCAAGTGAGCTTGAATGATGTTTACAAGATGCTCGCTGATTTGAAAATGCCGATTGCGAATGAGGGAACACTGTTAGGCGCAATGAAGGATAGTACCGGTCTTCGTTTGAAGAATGGCGAGGTTCTGAAACTTGCCGCACGTACAACGAAGTTTGCCGCTAAGTGATGCAAATACAGGAGTTGCTATGAACCGACTAGAATATGAGGCACAATATTTTGACCGTAAGCGAATCGCCACCAAAGTAGCATCGGCGCTGCGCATTCAGGTCAGCGATGCGCTAACCGCAACGCATCGAAGAAACACTAAAAACATTGCGGTCTTTAACCACTTTGGCAAGCAGTTACCGGGATTTTTATCGTTTCACGATGCGGACCTTTTGCTGCAAGAAGAAGGAAAGCGTCTGACGGACGCTGAGTTGCAGGATGCCCTATGGTCAGAGCCGGGCGTTGAGCTTGCGGACGGTTTTACGATGCGGGACGCGTACTATGGCATTGTTGGCTCTGTGCGGACATTTTACGAGCCGCTGGATGCCGTTGCGCCGCAACCTGAGCCAGAGCCAGAGGCAGAGCCAGAGCCAGAACGTGCGAGAAGCGCCTGATTTCCCATAGGCAGCGGGCGCGCGCGCCCTTTCCGCGCGTACGAAATCTCCCGCTGAAACCGGCACTTGGCGGTTAAGGATTGATACGCTGAGTGCCGGTGAAAAATTCCATACTGGAGTCTCACAAAATGAAAGAGAACCTGCCGAAAGGCACAACAAAAAAGCAGCTTCTAAAACGTGGTAAATCGAAGCTGAATAAACCCACAAACAAGCCGATACGCAAGCCAAAAGTCAATACTGTGCCGGTATTCCTGAAAACGAAATGAGCGGTTTGACATACGAAAAAATCCGTCGTGCCTGCCCGGCGGCTGCGCGTCGTTACGCAAAACTTTTCGGGGCAACACTGGTTGCAGCGACAGCGGGAATACAACGGTTTTTGGCGGCGTGTGAGCGCATAGGCGTCACGCCGGAATGCGATACGCTGGTGGAAATTGTGGTGCTCGCTCAGGGGAACGACAAGCCAAAGCCACAGCGACAACCGAGCACGACCACGGCAGTCAAGCGCGGCGTTCGACTACCCGGAAATTAACCAAAAATACCGGTGGAAATTGCCGTTTTGCGGCGTTCAACGATGCTAGCTCTGTAGAATCGGTCAAAATGAACGGTAAATATACGCATCGCGGGCTGTTTTGCCTGTAATTTGTTGGGTCTGAGGATTTGCGTACTGTTTTCGATACATCATTTTCGTCGGGTTAATGATGGGTTGTATCCAGTAGTTTTCTAGGTCCGCATTTACACAAAAGCCGCGCCGAGAAAAACTCCCTTAAGTTTCCCGGAGCGGCGTTCATGTTTATAGTCGAACAGGTACTGACAGTATGTGGCAACTGACGTGCCAAAGCAGTCAAATTGATAGAGCCGGGCAGCGCATTTTTACGTATAATGTAGTAGCAGAGTAAGTTATCTCACGCCAGCCAAAGTTTGTAATCCGATAGCCAAAGCTTAAAGGCGCTCTGTTGCATGGCGTTACGGCGCAAGCAGTGGGAAGTGCGTTGACTGCACTTCGGTACCTAATCAGAACTTCGCGAATCACGCAGTTTGCGAATATTCACGTCAATTGACAAGCTATAAAGCACATAAAAAGCGTCTCTCGTAATAGTCGAACAAACAAGGCGAGAACGCTGTCTGTGTAACGTGGGCATACTCCCTTTCTGGTACTCGAATCCGAACGACCAGTGAAAAAATAAGGCGGCACAGACTCCTTTTTGGTAGCACGGTCGAACCAATCATTGTCAATTCTCTTTTTTGCGCTTAGTGGCAATCCGCGCCGCTATGATAGAGCGTGCCACGAAGAAACGCGCACGCTTCGGCACACAAAACACTTCTTACGTTCCCACTTAAAATAAGAACAGTACACGACTGAGTGAGCGAAGCGAACGATACAGTCGTGAGGTTATCAAGTCGCGCAAGCGACGCAGATAACTTGCAGCACTAATCAAGTCTTTAGTCCTAATCGACATGCTGCGGAAAAAACTGTTTCGCAAATTTTCCTAAACAGAACGCCACAACGAAACGGTTCTAGGGGTAGTGTGTCCATTGTTGGACCAGCAAATACGCTTCGTCGGCAGCGGCGCTTCGCGCCTCGCCTCGTGCGCCGCTATCGCGGCACACACATTTTTTTTCAGAGTTACGATAGCTACTAACGCGCCCGTTACATTCAACCGGGCATGTAGCAAGAGACTTTTTGTTATACCGGTGTGAATGTGCATTTCGTGTAACGAAGCACATACCGGCTTCGCCACTCATGGGCAACGGCATGGTTTCGTTCAACAGAGCACTTGCGAGAAGATAAGTGCCCGGTTAGGCAAATGGGCAGTAATATTTTCGCCGGTATCTGCAACGTATCGTTGCCGCACGTGCGCGGGGCGGCACGTTCGCTTTAGGGCGGCATTCCGAAAATGAATTGTGGGACAAAATAAAAATGACATCACAGGAATACGAAGCCATCACACAGAAACTCTTTGCTCGTATCACTGAACAGGTCGAGGGCGAGGGCGCAGCGAAGCAGGTAAAACGTGGTCTTCGAAATAGAGTGAAGGGACAATCCGGGTACCGACATCAAATTGATGTGTCGGTTGAGTTGACTCACGATTTGCTTCTGGTCGAGTGCAAAATGTGGAAAGCGCAAGTTAACGTACCCGCCTTTCTCGCGTTCTTAGCGCGAATTATCGACATTCGACCGACACAACCTGCTCTCGCGACGATTCATGCTTCAATGGTTACGACTAGGGGCTTTCAAAGTGGCGTCCGTAAATTGGCAGACTATTACAATGCTCAACTTGATAACGTGAGTATTCAACTTGATAAGGTGAGTTCGCCCACTGAATTTGGTCTCAGGTACAAACACCTGTTTGTTATAGGTGCTCAAGATGACCTCAATCAATGGTCAGACGGAATCCAAATTCAAAAGAAATGATGGACCAAACTCGGACCACGCGGGACGGCAAATGGCACTATTACTTTCACTGGCATATATCTTCTCAGATGTTTAATGCTTTTCGGGGATGAATCGTGCGGCGGACGAGAGCGCCCACTGGAGTTCAGTTTTTTGTGGATTCTACGATGGGTCGGTGATATATAAGACTCGTTCTCACATTCTACTTGGCATACCTACACTGTGAAGGACCTAACCACAACATCCTTTGGCTTAATCATCGCATATGTTTTGCCCGGAAGCGCGGGACTTTATGGGTTGTCGTTTTTGATAGCAGCTTTCAAAGATGTTGCTGACAGGTTATTGACGGCTAACGCAGACGTTGGACTGTTTTTGCTAGTCGTGGCAGCCGCTGTAATCGCCGGTTTACAAATAAATGTTTTGCGCTGGGCGATATATGAAAAATTTCTGTTTTCGGATTTGAAACTTGCTGAATTTAGCTACGGAAAACTAGACGGCGAGAATAAATTGAAAATGGTGCTCTATGTGATTGAAGAAAACTACCGGTATCACCAATTCTATGGGGGTATGACAATAGTGATGCCAGTAATCTACTGGGCATGTCTGCACAGGTACTACCCAGCATTTGTTCAAACAATGCTCATGAAGGTAGCGACAATTCTGTTCGTTGGGATTCTTGCAGGCGGATTGTTTTTTTTACTGATGAAGCAACGAAAAGATGAAAAATACTGGAAAAGGAATGGCTACAAAATTCTTATAGGAGTGCTCCTTTTGACGACGCTTTTAATGGCAGTGGCGTGGTTTTGGGTTTACCCAAAGCTACCAAGTGAAAGATTACTCTTTACTGTTCTTACGACGGGTTTTGCAATTATTGAAATTGCTACTGGAGCGGCGGCGTACTCCGCACGAGCACGTTATGTCAATAGAGTAAGGCAGATTATTAAGGGAGAATAGATATGCCAAATGGAGACTTTCACGGTGGTCACGGCGGGCGGCAAAAGAAGGGCGGCGGCACGAAAAAAATTGCTAGAAGCTCGAAGAGTGGGCGGTTTGTTAAGAAGAGTTACGCTAAAACACATCCGAGTACAACCGTTGTCGAGCGGGTAAAAAAAACCACTTCCAAAAAACGAGTGACCAAAAAAGCAACGACCAAAAAGGGCACTACTAAGAAGCACGGGACCAAAAAGCGGACGACAAAAAAAGCTGCTCGGAAATCCCGAACGAAATAACAGTTCAAGTAATATTGCCGTTATTTCCTATTGCTCTCCCCATCGCAGTAGGGGCGCACCCTTCACCAGTTCCCAAAATCGACATTTTAAGAACATGCCACGATGACGACCCCTCTCACGAACGTAGCCGAACCGCAAAGCACCTCAGATAAGACTCCGCCGGACAAGAGGCAGACAACTTCGTCCGACAAAAGATTTAGTTTAACTTTGTCTGAGGGCATCCTACTTGCCGTTGGTTCCTCAACGGCTTATCTCTTAACTTTTCAATACGAAAAGGGGTTCGCCTCATATTTTGGTATTCCGCCTCAGTTCGTGAGTGTCGGTTTACTGAACGTTTTGTACGGAGCCATATTATTACTGGTCTTCATTTATGTGGTGTTTTCCCTCGGCAATCTGTCGCTCATATTTATTCCAACAAGATATAGC
This sequence comes from Acidobacteriota bacterium, assembly GCA_046732935.1. GTDB lineage: Bacteria > Acidobacteriota > Blastocatellia > Pyrinomonadales > Pyrinomonadaceae > PSRF01. The sequence continues at coordinate 30,546 of JBKPOC010000114.1, forward strand.
GGCGAACCTGTTTTCCTGCGCCGAATCTTGGAACTGGGCGTTACGTTACTTCCAGCTTTCGCGGTCGCCTATCTACACAACAACCTACTTTGGTGGTCGCTATTTGTCGGGGGAGCATTACTACTAGTCTTTGGCTCTTTCATCTTGCCTTTATTTAGAAATAAAACCGAATCGAGCTACATAAAAAAACTTGAAGCTGAAGAAAGGAAAAAACAGAACACCGCCGTTACCCCTACTCTCTTGAGTTTAACTGTACCCCGGCTTGGTCCAAAATTACCGCTAATACTTTGGTATTCCCTTATGAGCATCTTTTTGGTTGCGGCTGCTGGCGAGTCGGCGGCACAAAGCCAAAGAGAGTTTTTGGTTACGACCTTAGCCCCGCAAAGCGAAGTCGTACTCCTGCGCAGGTACGGCGATGAGTTGATTTTTGCGCCCTTCGATAGAAAGACATCTCAGGTTCAGAAGACGTTCGTGGTTGTGAAAGTGCAGGATTTGAAAACACCACTAATCCTCGAAGCAGTTGGTCCATTAAAGCCGGTACGTTCGCCTTCTGCCGGTCAGGCGACGCCTGTTGCGTCTCCAGAACACTCAGTCTCAACGCCGTCACAATAACGCCTGAGCTTTTACTGTTGCGGCGGTAGGTCAATTAGGACTGAACAAAGACTCTAGCGAATCCGCACCATACCTACCGGTACAAGCTTTTTCCATTTTTTTGGGCGAAGCTTTGGGAAGTTGCGCGCAAACGCCGCAGTGGTCGATTGTAGCCAGCATGGGCATGGGTGATGCCATTCGTTCTTGCACACTGATAGGACAAAACAAATAGGACCGCGCCCGGAACTAGCACGCGGTCCAAATAATCCCAGCCAGTTTAAGCGAAGCAAAGGCTATCCCGTGTCTGTTGTCGGAGCGTCGTCCAAAATCTTTTTCAGTTCTTCCCCCACATCCAACAGAGCGGAAACAACTTTATCAAGCGCGGCTATTGCGACGGTTAATTGAACTGCTGCCGCATGTAATCGCCGTCTGCTCGTATCGAATCCGTTTGTGTTCTCACTCGTCACGCGCTCCTTGTTCAAGAGTGAAACGGAATCATCAATCAAATCGTCTACATGAATTCCACCGAGGCGGGCGTAGCCGAGAAGCGTTAATAAGCTCGGCACACGTCTCCCGCGCTCGTACTCGGATACGCGCCCATAATGAGGCGTTAGTGTTAATCGGGCGGCAAGTTGAGATTGGCTTAGACCAAGATGGTTACGAACCGCGCGGAGTTTTGCGGGTAGGTTTTCAAGTTTTAGTTTTACGGTTCGGCTCATCGCTCAACGCCCCCCTTCTCAAACAGTGAGACAGAGTCGTCAATGAGGTCGTCAACGTGTATCCCGCCAGCACGGGCATAGGCGAGAAGCGTTAACAGGTTGGGCTGCCGCCTTCCCGTCTCAAACTCGCTGATGCGCGTGTAGCAGCATTTGATGTTAAGTCGTCGCATCATTCCTGTTTGTGATAGCCCGAGGCGTTTCCTAATTGCTAGAAGTTTTTCAGGAATGCGTTGGGGTCGTGGTCTGGCATTCATTTCCTACGCGCTCCTTTCCTCTTCTGAACCTTCGCAATCGCGAATGCTTCACTCAGCAAGGCGTCACGAAACTGCGAGACAATTTCGAGCAAGAGGTTTATTTTCGCGATGCTGGAATCTCGCGCCGCTTTGTTACCAAGATAAAACTCAAACTTCGTTGTGCGGTTACAGTCGGCAATTACCAGCATGTTAGAACCGTGCGCGATGCGTCCCGAATCGGAATCCTCTACATGAGCCAACACATAAGAGGTATGGACCAACTCAGGGGCAGCATTCAGGAATTCGCGGCGAATGTGTTTGTAGTTTGCCATTAACGCGCACCCCCTACTGCTTGAAGTGCGCTAACGTGGTTTGCAGACAAATCCTCAGTCGTGAGCTTTGCGTAGCGGTTCGTCATCGTTAGTGAGGCGTGTCCGAGTTGCCGTTGGACCACGAACGGACTCGTATTCTGTCGAATCGCATAGGTGGCGTAGTAACGCCTGAAAGCGTGAAAGCTGCCATCGAAACCGGTAATGCCAAGCTTCTCACATAGCGCATTGAAGTCGCGGCGCATGTTGTCGTATCCGAGTTTGCCCCCGTCTTGCGTGCAGAATAGGCGCTGATGCGCGTGCGATTGCAGATGCTTGAAAAGCGTTTTTCGAGCTTCGAGGCTAAATGGGATGCGGCGAACCTTGTCTCCCTTGCCCTGCACTTCGAGAAGCAAGTTATCCATATCGGCGGATGCGCGTGTAAGGTTAAGCGCCTCGTCTATGCGAATTCCGGTATCAATTAGCACGACAAGTAGAGCCAATAACCGTTGCTCGCCTCGCCGTTTTGGTTTGTAAGTGAGGATTGCGCGTATGTGTGCATCGGTGAATGTTCGGAGTGGTTTGTCCTGACACTTGAGCATTTTGAGTTTTACTCGCTCGTGCCCCTTGTCGGACAACCAATTTACGAACACTCTCATGCCGCGCACGTAAGAATTTACCGCCGGTACACTCTTGCCGGACTCGCGCATCGTTACGACGGCGTTATTCACGTCGGCTTGCGTTAGTGGCAAGGCTGATAGATTGAATGCCTTGAAGCTTTGCCGGTAGAACTCAACGGTTTTGTTTGAGACGTTTTGTAAGTAGCGTTTTTCTTGCAGAAATTCCTCAAAGAGGGTAGGTAGAGTCATGCGCTCAATTCCTTTCCGGTATGCATGAATCTTTGGGAATTTGTGAGGTTGGTAGAGCGTCTGATTCGTAATTAGAAGGTCGCCGGTTCAATTCCGGCAGCCGGCTCCAATAGAATCAAGTATTTACGGCCACTCGCGTGAGTGGCTTTTCTGTTGTTTGCGACGTTTTTGTGACGCTCCGTTTTGAGCGTCTTCCACTGCATTTCTCAGCGTGTCATCCGATGCGTGTGTGTAGCGCATAGACATCTGAATGTTTGAATGGCCCAACAGCCTCGCGATCGTCGTTACGTTGCATCCTGCATCACCCAATCGCGTCGCAAACGTGTGACGCAGATCGTGAAAGTGAAAGTCAGCGATCCCGGCCTCACTACACGCCACGGTGAAAGCCTTCTTCACATCAACTAGACCTTCACCCGCTCGCCTCTTAGCAATTCGCCTCGAGGCGAACACGAGATCGCCCTTCTGAGTCTCGCGTTGCTCTATTAACACTTCCCTCACCCGTTGACTCATCGGAATGATCCGATCACGTGCGGTCTTTGTATTAACTACGTGAATCACGCCGCGCCAAAAATCAACATGCCGCCACGACAGATTTAGCAACTCGCCGCGACGCATACCCGTACCAAGCGCCAGAGCAACTAGCGGATACAAATGTTTACGTCTTCCAGTGAGTTGTGCCATCAATCGCGTTTCCTCATCAGCCGATAAGTAGCGGTTGCGTTGATTGTCCACTCGCAGCTTCCGCACCTTGCGACATGGGTTTGATGCTGCCGGCTCTAGCTCCACCGCCAGCGTGAAGATTCGAGATAGTACAGCAAGCTCCATGTTCACAGATGCCGGACTGCGAGTTGTGCCGCGCCTCGTAATCGACTGAGCACGATCACGTTTCCACTTTTCAATCGCCAAGGGTGAGACTTCACGAAGAGCCTTGCCCCTGAATGTTTCTGCCCACTGGTTCGCAATGATCTCGTCATTACGCCAGGTCCGCTTGTTACCTTTGGCCCAAGGCAAATACGTCTCACTTACAAATTCGCAGAAGCCCTGATTGCCAAGTTGTGACGTACCGTAGGTACCCTGAAACACCTGATCCCGTGCCTTAGTTTCTGCTTGTTCTGCCTGAAACTTAGTGCGCGCTTCCGGTATCGCTTCGCGATATCTGGCGCCTCTGATTTGGAAATCAAAATACCAGTGGCCACCACGCTTCTTAACTGTCAAAGGACATCACCTCCGTTCGGCGGTTGCAGCCACAG
>JBKPOC010000115.1:0-2147 GCA_046732935.1 Acidobacteriota bacterium
GCGTCTTTGCGTGAAACTCGTTCAATGACCTGTGTTTACGCCAGGTTCTGCTGCGCGGAAGAGTAAGTTACCGAGTTCAAATGAAGCCGGCGGTTCTTACTCTTTTTTATGGCGATTGACATTCCTCGCTCCCTGGTCCTAGTGGTCTGTTTGCTTATTTCGACGGCGAGTGGAATACGAAGAAGGACGGTGGGTAGTGGGGTAATAGTGTGTTGCTGCTCAAAAGCCGATTCCTAAAGTCTTTTACGTGATAGGGTGTTTCACCAACGGCACGGACTGGCCTTCGCGCGAACGAAGACCAGCCCTACACAGCCGAATCCTACCACCGTTAAGTAGAAAGGAATCGACCATGCAGAACAATGCTAACACGGACACGGACGATCCAAGAGAGTATCCATTAGATGCTCTGGACTGGGAAATTGCCTTTGAGCCTTACGAGGAAAATCCCAATGCAGCACTATTGCTCGGATGTCATTTGATGGTTTTGAAGAATCGCCTTGCGGCACCGCCGTACAAGGTTCTGGAAACCACGCAAGCGATTGATCGGGCAGTGCAAGTGCTGTTTCCATTTACCGACTTTGCCGAAGTCTCTTTCGACCTGTTTATCAAGTTGGCAGAGGGCAAGCTGACCTTTGAAGAAGAACAGATGCTACACGCTTTGGGCATCGAATTCTGAATCGCGCGTAGTCGAGGGAAGTGAAAACAAAAGGGCCGATTCGTCGGCCCTTTGTCTTACGCGGTTAGCAAGTCTTTCAAATCCCACACGCGCTTTGTGATGTTCGCTTCCATTGCCGGCGTGCATTTGATGGTTGAATGAATCCGGCAAAAGTTATAGTGCGCGAAATGCAGAGCGTATGCCGCCTTTAGATTCTCCCACTTCTTGCTAAAGCCATTCGTTAATCGCGTCAATCTACGCATCGACATTCTAATCGTGAGGTTCTGTCTCTCGATGTGCGAGGTACAGACGCGATCTGGATCGGGCCTTCCGTGCGCTGGCTCTGCTTTGCTTCCTATCACCCGCGCCGGAGAATATCTATGTTCATCCGGCGCTTCACCATACACTTGCACTAACTGCGCGAAGTCTGTACGACCGCCGAGCGTGAAACCGATAGCATCGCGGTAAGGTGCAAAGCCGTCTGTGGTGATCTGGAACTCGCCTTCTGTGGCGTGGTCTAACTTGTTAATAAAAACTTCCGTATCACCCGCAGAGCGTCGGCCTAGATGCCAGCTAAGCACTAGCTTGGTTGAGCGTTCGATTGCCACGAAGCAATAGGCATCGCCCAGCTTCTCAGTTGTGAGAGCCTTTTTTGTTTTGGTCTTTTCCTTCATCTGTACGAATGCCCACAGTTCATCGCATTGCACGTCTTTCACCGGTACGTTTCGGATCAAGTTCTCAAGAAGCACCTCGCAGCGTTCGCCTACGCGCTCAAGTAGCGCGAGGATCGTTTTCTTCTCAACGCCTGTGATTCGCTCTGCGCTTCTGATAGAAACGCCCTCAACGAGTAGTTGAAGCACTTGCAGAGCCTTTTTCATTGGAAGGCGCATTGTGCCAAGCGGGCGATCCTGGATTTCTGAGAATGTCTTTTTGCAACCGTTACAGCGGTAGCGTTGAATGCCTTTGCGGTCTTTGGCGAACCGCTTGGCTTGGATCTGACAATTGTGGCAAACCATTGTGGACTCTCCTATTGAGTCCACATAGCGGAAGGCCTATAATGCGGGTGTCTAGTCCGTGTGGCTTCGGCTATGCGGGTTAACTGCCTCGGTAGAAGTTAGCGCTTCTACCGGGGCGTAAATCGGTTGGCCGGAGCGAGACTCGAACTCGCATCTATTCCCTGCGACGGAAAAGCTTTATCCATTAAGCTATCCGGCCTACAAAAGTAAAAGCTAGGTGTTAGGATTACCGCTCCTAACGTCTAGCTTTTTGTTTTCAAAGAACTTAGGCATTATAGAGCCACTCCCGCGTCCCGTCAACTAAAATATACTTCTTTGTTCGGTATAATTCAGTCTACTATTGACTTCCACAAATTGAGGAGTATACTGCGCGTGTTAGGACAGCCCCCTGAAAGGCGATTAGCTGTGGAAAAGAAAAGTAGAAGTCCGCGTGCTCCTCAAATTAGCCTGCATGAAGCGCTTGCTAAAGTCAGGTT
>JBKPOC010000116.1:0-1934 GCA_046732935.1 Acidobacteriota bacterium
CGGAGGCGGGTAAGGGTGTCTAGTGTAGAACTCGCTTATCGGATCAGACGTCATAACAATCTCGCAAGATCAATTGGACAGGATTTCCATGCTCACTCATGGCGAAACTTCTCAGCCTCTTCAAGGAATTCCTTCGCGTCCCTGGCTGTATTGGCCCCCAATATACTAAACACGGGATCTTGAACGTAAAACTTCCTAATCGCGTCGACAATAGATTTTTGCAGCTCGTTTAGCGGCACATCGCTCGGATCCACTTGTTGCATTAGTGCTTCATCGAGCGTCGATGAAGGCCCGGGATAAACTTTCCAGTCAGGCCATGTGGCGAGGTCACGCGACGTAGCAGTGAACACTTCAGTAAAGGGCGGGGCGCTGTCCTGACGAGGTCCCAGAGATTTCAGGCCCCACTTCTGTTGCATTGTCTGCAGGAAAGAGCAGTGGTGCATCGGAGTGTTGACGATCGTATTCGCGGCGATGTTCGCCGACACCATTACCATCGGTACACGAACGCCCAGCCGCTTGAAATCAAAGCACTCTTGTCCTGCTCCAGTGTTGAATTCAGCAGGGTTTGGCGGGATAGCGGACGGCGGAGGGACATGATCGTAGCAGCCGCCATGTTCGTCGAAAGTGATGATGAGCAAAGTATTCTGCCAGTTGTTCCCGGTGGAGGATTGGGAATTGCGAATTGCCTGATAGACTTTCCAAACGATCCGGTCGCCAAGCAGCACACTCCCAGGACCGCCATCCGAATAGAGCGTCGAGTCGAACGAAGACGGGTGCATGTCGTCATGCCACATGACGTCTTCGAAGAAGTTAATGAAGTGAGGCTCGACGAATGAGTACTTCGGCAGGTTACCCGATGCGCAATCGCGAAAGAAGTTCGTAAAGAAAGGCTCGCCGCCCTCAAAATACCGGAAGTAGTTTTCTCCGGCCTTGTCTTTCAAGTCTCCCCAATGAACCAGCTTGGTAAAAGGTACGGCCAAGTCCTCGTAAACGTGCCAACTACCGGCTCCAAACTGCGACTCAATCAAATCGAATAGAGTTGTCCCCTTGCTCCATTCCGCCCAATTGTCGAGGTTCCAGGGAGCATCACCGTATGCGGGTGGATTGTTAACCCACCCCCATGAAGTCGCCGCATGCCAGAACGCCCGGTTGCACCAAGTCTGGCTCGGCACGGCGCAGAACCAATGATCAAAAACTGCGAAATGCTGCGCTAGACCACTCAGCACGGGGATAGAGCTCGGGGCGAAGCACTGCATGATTGCCTTGCTCTGATCGGCGGGTGAAACCGCGCATTTGGGCAGCGCCGTTAGAACGTTGAAATAGTCCTTAATGAAGCCCTGCATTGTTGGAGTGCCTGAAGTAGGAGCGCCGGAGAACAGTTGCGCGGTAATGTGATCGAATTCCTCACCCGGATCGGGATAGGGTTGATGGAAGTCTGTTTCGGTCGAGACCGGAACTGGACTGCCGTTCTCATCTGGATTCGTTAAGTTGTTGCCCACCACACCTTCAAAGCTCTTCCCGGCTGGAACGCCGTTCTGGTAAAGGTAGCCGAGTATGGTGTCAAACGAACGATTCTCGAGCATCAGCACAACAACATGTTCGAAAGTATCCAAAAGTGACTGCTGATTTTCCATCGTCTCTCCCTGGTGGTTGGCCACCCATCTAAGCTACGAAGAAGCACAAAACAGAATTAATCTTAACGGCTCCAATATCTCTTGATGCGTTCGGCCAGAAAGGGGAAGGGGACGTAGTCAGCGCTGCGGCCGGCGCGTCTTAACTCGCCCACCATTCGCATTGCTCCATCTGCGTTTCGCGTGTGAACCAGAATCGTGGAGGCACGCTGAAGTTCCGGGTTCGAACAGAGCCATAGCGCGACGGCGTATCCCGTTCTCTCATCGTCCGTCGAATCCGCGTTGTAATGTTCGGGATGTAGA
>JBKPOC010000117.1:0-2541 GCA_046732935.1 Acidobacteriota bacterium
GGGTAAGCGCGGGGGCAGGCATCGCTGCGACCACGGCGCGACTCAATCTATCGCCCTACCCTGACGCGCTGCCTCTCTACGCCATCGAGCGCCGCCTCGTCTGCACGGCTTGCCGCGCGTTTGGGCAGCTCGGGATCCCAATTTCGCTCGGCGGGTACAATCGATTGACCCTCACCGGTGCGCATCCAGCTGTGCTGATTGTGGAGGCGAGCACCAGCGAACATGGTGCGCGGCCGTGGTCAGCTTAGCTGGATTGGAATTGACCCAAGGAAATCGCGCTTTCTTATATCCGCTCCAAAGTGGCGGATCACCGCGTATGCGGCGGTGAGGTGAAAATAAAAGTTCGGCAGTACGAAATGGTTGAGGTATTCCGCACCTTTCATGTGCCTTTTGTTGTTCGGACCGAGCGTGATCTCCCGATCAGAGCGGATCTGCTCTGCCCCTCCTTCTAGCGAAAGCTTTGGGCCGTAAGGAGACCCGGACCCATTGCCGCGATGCAACGAACCTCGCAACGCGCAGCGCACTGAGCCATTCAGGAATATCTCCTCGTTCAGCGAAACGGCTTTCCCCGGCGAATGCGAGGATGCGACGGATTGAAAAATGTGTGCGCCATTAATGGATGAGCGCCACCAGCCCCCTAAGATCGTGCAACCGGATCCGACGATGGCTCATCAGTTCAACTGACTCTGATTCGGCCATATCGGTCAGCCTGCGCGAGACTGTTTCGATGGTCAGTCCGAGATAATCAGCGATATCCTGTCTAGGCATTGGTAGTTCAACCGCGTTCCCTACTAAGCCGCGGCGTCTCACCATCTCCACTAAGAAGGTTGCGACCCGCTCGCGAGCGTTCTTACGACCAAGCAAAACCGAGTGCTCTTGCGCCTGTTTAAGTTGCTGCGCCGTGACGATCCATAGCTTGTATACGAATTGCAAGTCATGGGCGGCGATCGCATGGGCAGCGGACCACTTGACGAGGACGATATCGGAGTCGACGATCGCATCAGTGGAGAACTGATGATTGAGACCGGCCTCAATCCCGAAGATATCACCGGGAAAATAAAATGATCCGATCTGTCGACGACCGTCCTTTAACAGCTTATAACAGCGCACCGCTCCGGTTCTGACTGCATACAAATATTCTGCAGAATGGCTCTGGCCAAACACTTCAGTATTGCATCTAAAGCGTTTGCAAAAGCTTGTCGGAAGCGATGATAAGATGAGATCATTCCCCGATGTTGGCCTCGCTCGTCGTTCCCCATGCACGAGATTGGCGCCGCATTGAAGAGGCGCTGGACCGTTGTGCATCATGGCCGGACCCTTCCAAGTTAAAACGACGCGACTACGTTCGCCGGCGAGTGGGTGCTTCGACCCAATCGACGTGCCCACAGGTGTCGCATGTAAAAATGGTGTGGCCGGACTCGCCGTCCAAGGACGCTATGCTGGTATTGAGACGCGTCGGTTCTGCGCATCGGGAGCACCTTGGGGTTACCGCTGGGGTCGACCTCTCCGGCGCGTGCCATAAGTCGATCTGACTGATCCGAGTGCCTGCACAGCCAAGTGGAGGCCGCTTTACGCCATCTCTATTCTACGCTGATGCTGAGTTTTGCCGTAAATCGAACTCCATTGTCGTCGCGTACCCTGACATTGATCTCACCATCTGCATCGCAAGACCGTCCGACATTGTCCGTCAGTACCGCCCGGGCACAAGAACGCGCCTCCCGATCATCTTTGAGCTCCTCGCCGTCCTCGTCGGTGTATTGGTCCTGGCCATCTGTTAGGTCGAAGTAGTAGCGCGGCATGACATAGCTCCTCGGCGCCAGTCCACTTGGGCAGTGACAGGCGGATATCGGCGCGAGTTTTGTTCGCGCACTTTGATGGCTCTGTTGTCGCTTATCTTCAGGCCTGAGTGGCTAGCCGGAGCTCACTGGCACTTCGAGGGTGCCGTCCTTGAGGCCGTATCCGGACAATGGCGGAAGGCCGCGCCCGGTTCCGAACATTGAGCACCTTTTCGCAGGTGAATGCAAGAAGAGCAGATCGGTCTGCACTTCTAGAGCCATATTGCACTCGCACTTTTCCCAGAAAGGCCTATGTATGGAGGATCACGGGCCGAGGCCCCGCCCGGCGCCGGTGGCTGAGAGACGCGACCGTGCTCCCGCCGATTCCGATCGGAGCACGCCATGCCTCACCGTCAAAACCTGATTCTAGCTGCATTGCCGGCCGGCATTTTGGCGGCTCTGGAGCCACATCTGAAGATCGTCAAGCTGCCCTTCGCACAATTGGTCGCCTCAACCGGCGGCACCGTAACCAACATCTATTTTCCTCATGACAGCGTGGTATCGCTCGTCGTCCAGTTGGACGATGGGCAAATGGTAGAAGCAGCCATGGTTGGGAGAGATGGTGTAGTCAATGCCACCTCAGCACTCGATGGAAAACTCTCGCTGCAAAGAAGCATCGTGCAAGTTGCAGGGGGCAGTTCTAGCATTAGCCCGAACGATTTGCGGGCCGTCGCGAGAGAATGGGAAGGGCTGCAATCGTTAATCA
>JBKPOC010000118.1:0-3939 GCA_046732935.1 Acidobacteriota bacterium
GACCGGAGCAAGGCTTCGGTAAGTTGTTCCGGCGTTTGCGGCGGAGGGGCCATGGTTGGAACCACAAGCGCGTCCACCGCATTTATTGCGCGCTGAAACTAAACAAAAAACGAAAAGGCAAGAGACGTTTGCCGACAAGATGTCCTGCTCCACTGGTGGTGCCTGAAGCAATGAACGAGTGTTGGTCTGCTGACTTCATGAGCGATGCGTTATGGGGTGATCGTCGCTTTCGTACCTTCAACGTGGTGGATGATTTCAATCGCGAAGGGTTGGCGATCGAAGTGGACTTTAACCTGCCGGCACCACGCATCGTGCGCACGCTTGATCGGATAGCTGCTGCACGCGGCTATCCGCGCAAGCTCAGACTAGATAATGGTCCAGAAATGGTCTCTGTGACGCTGGCTGATTGGGCTGAACAACACCACGTGCAGCTCGAGTTCATCAAGCCAGGTCGGCCGATGCAGAACGGCTTCATTGAAAGATTCAACCGTAGCTATCGCGAAGCGGTGCTCGACATGTTTGTGTTTCACAGTTTGTACGAAGTCAGAGAGCAGACAGAAAAGTGGCTGAAAGAATACAACGAAGAACGGCCACACAAGTCTCTGGGCCACCTGACGCCCAGGGAATATTTGTTAACCAAAAACCGGAAATCTCTAGTAACTCGTGGCTGTAATCGCGGGCGGCTTACATATAAGGACTTTTCCGAACGAGGTGGTCCAACAACACTCTAAATGGGACCTTCCCTAATAGCCTCGTAAATCGAAGACAATTCCTTTGTAGGCTGCGTAGGTGTGCAGATGCGCGGCTTAGTGTGTCGGAAACATGAATACTCAAAGTCTCTCATAGGCTCAGATTGCAATCCGGGACTCTTCTAATGCGAAAGATTTTTCATTGGCTCTGGATAACCTAATGCTGATCTACCATCAGTCGGGCGCCAACTAATGAAGACTTAGAGAAATAGCGCGGGCGGAGAGACAATCGGTCTGCCGCAAGCGAGGCGGAGCGAGGACTGATTTCGCTCTCCGCCCATAGAATCCTGTATGTGAAGCCTAGCTGGATGATGTTCTATGATTCCAAACTTGTAAACGAGCTGGTCCGGCGCGAGTTACTCATTTGGGAAATCCATCCAATAACAAACTCCAAAGTTCGACTGGCACTGTAGCAAGCTGTAAAGTTCGTGATAACTGGCAAGATTTATCGGATTCCAGGGACGATAAGACACGAATGAAGGAGGCGTAAATGGACTTACTATCTTTTGCGGTTGGTGGCATTGTAGGGGCCATTGTAACTATCCCGATTTCCATCTGGACGGGCCATCGGGGAAATCGTATTACCGAGCGACAAAATCGCAAGAGTCTCCAAGCTAAACAAAAGCAATTCATTGATGGTCTTAGTTCCGTAGGAAGAGGTTTTATTTACAGCAGCGAGATAAACGAGGAAGAGATTACGAGGCGACGCTCTGTTATTAAACAGACAGTATTGAAGTTGTCAAAGGAAATTTTTGAACAGGAGTATCCAGACATTCCCAGCTTCAGACCAGAAGACACTGTTTATCCTAAACTGCCTTGCAAATGGTGCAAACGGGCATATGCAGCTTGTGTTGGTTCAAAGGGTGAATGTCAGACGTGCGCGTTACCATTAGACTTATGGCTTGGTTCGCAAGGCGAAAAGCAGGAGTAGAGCGGTTGTAGCGGACTCGCCGGTGAGTCAGCTAACTCCTAACATATTAGTATTCCAACTGGCCAATACGTGGCCAAAAATAACAGCACATGACGTCTAGGCGAGGGTAAGCGATGGGAAAGAATGGGAAAGAATGTAAAAACCCTTGATTTTCCTTGGTGGCTGCAACTGTGGAAAAGGCAAGCACTTACTTTTTGCCGAGCGTCTAATTCGCAATGCGGGGGTCAGGGGTTCGAATCCCTTCTGCTCCACCAAACTCATTCGTCTGCACTATTTAGTCGATTGTTCTTTGCGATCAATCCTTCACTGCACAACATCCACACGCGATTCAAACGTCCCCATTTCATCTGCCTCATCCATTTTCGGTGGTCCATGTGGTCGCCGCGCGCGCAACGCGGAGGTCACAACCGGTTCGAATCACTTGAGTGGCCTGAAATCTCTGATTTTGAACGGTCCGTTCTTTCGGGAGGCTTACAACAAGACTGGATTCATTTTCAAGCGGAGCTGAAGTCAACAGTAACAAGATCTCCAAACTAAAGTGAGCAGACATTACCAGCTGGATTGAAGAGGCTTCATGATTCGGCAATGAGGTGTGAGATTTTCGGGGGCGCCTCGCCCAAGTGAAACTTCTGAACGCGATCGTCAATTATTCGATCAGCTCTCGTGAGTCGACTGTGTTGGCGCAAGTGCTCCGCCCATGAGTCGACAATGAAAGTCTCGATGAAGCGACTTGGATTGTCTGTATCGCGAAACAGGTTCCAGTAGAACGCTCCATCGCGCCGTTTGATCTCGCCTGATGCTCGTGCGGCTTCGGTGAATTCCTCGGCATCTTTTGGATCGATCGTGTATTCAATCGTAACCAACACTGGTCCTGTCAGGGCTTCCGGTTGTAATTGAACCTTCGGCTCAGGCCAATGCGCGGACGGTGTCAGGTCCAAATCTTCATCGCATCTAAGCTTAAAGCGAATTCCCGTTGCGAGTCCCACCACCAACCCAACCGCGGCAATCAATAGGGTAAGTGATACGCCAGCGCGACTTGCGACCCAACCCCACAAAGCGCTCCCGCACGCCCAGCTTCCGAAGAAGGCAAGCATGTAGATGCCGAGTACACGCGCCCTCACCCAGGCTGCGGTTCCTGTTTGTGCCGCTACGTTAAAAGTTGAGAGCAGCGCCATCCATGCGATGCCACCCAAGAAAAGTGATCCGCCGATCAGGATTGCGATGTGAACGTAACCAAGGACAATCGTAACCGCAGCAAAGATTAATGTAGCTCCAATAACCAAAATGTCTGTCGAAATGTGCTGTCTCAATCTTGGCAAGAATGAGGAACCAGTCACACCTCCCAATCCGAGGCACCCGAGAAGAACGCCGTAGCCCAAAGCACTTAGTCCCAATCCGCGTCGTGCCACGAGAGGAAGGAGAGCCCACAGAGCGCTCGCGCACAGAATAAAAGTTGCTGAGCGTACAAGGACCGTTTGAATTGGCGGAGTGTGCCGCACATACCGAAGTCCCGCGTGTAGAGCTCCCAGCACGTGTTCAGGTGGTAGGTTGCTTTTCTCAATTGGCCGCCGCCAACGATAGAGCACTAGGATCACGCCTAGAAAAGAGACAGCGTTCAACAAGAAGACCGCTCCGGATCCGATTGCTGCGACCAACAGACCACCTAAAGCTGGTCCGATCGCACGCGCCACGTTAAATGCAACTGCGCCGAGCGTTACCGCCGCCGGCAGATCACTTCTGGAGACCAATTCAGGGGTAATCGCTTCCCATGCTGGTGCGTTCGCTGCCGCGCCTACGCCCAGTGCGAAAGCGAGGGACAACAGAATCCAAGGTGTCGTTCGTCCAGTAATCGTCAAGATTCCCAACATAGCAGCGACACCTAACATCCAGGTCTGAGTGATGAGTAACAATCGGCGGCGATCGATAAGATCTGCGAAGGCGCCGGAAGGAATAGCCAAGAGCACGACAGGTAAACTTCCAGCAGTCTCAACCAGTGCTACCAAGAGAGTTGATGTAGACAGGGAAGTCATCAACCATGCTTCACCGACATCTTCCATCCACGTACCAACATTCGACGCCACTGAAGCGATCCAAAGCGCTCGAAAAACTGGTTCGCGCAATGGCCCCCATGCCCCAGATTTTAAAGTCTGAAGTTGGCTTGGTTGTTCAACGTGCTTAATTTGGTTGGGCTGACTCGCAGAACTCACTATATAAAGCCTTATTTAACGAATAAGCTGATTAACCGTCAGTGGAGCGATG
>JBKPOC010000119.1:0-4929 GCA_046732935.1 Acidobacteriota bacterium
GCGCATTACTGTTCTCACCGAAGTAATCGATGGAAATAGCCATCACCTTGCCCTGCTGGTCATAGAAGATTTGAGCGGACTCCTTCTCAGAAAAAACAAAGACATCCTGCGCATTATCTTTCTTCAGCCCATCTAACGTAGACCGCACTTCTTCAGCGGTCATGCCAATGCGTATGCCGCGGTAATCTGTAAACACCGGAGCGTTAGCAGTCGCAGAATTGCCCGCCGATGGATTTACGACTGTAGCAACTTGCTCCACTGAAGCGCTTGTCTGTGCATTGCTGGTAGAAACCACCATCAAGAAGCCGGTGAGCAATAATAACGTCGACCGAATAAAGCTGCTTGCATTAATTCCCATTTGTACACTCCTTCCCCGGGTTCAGCGATTCACTGACTCCGTCGGAATGATACGAAAGTCCATTTTTTGAGACATCAGTATCAACACTCAAATCTAATGAGTGTTTACACCTGCATCGTCGAGATGAGGTTTGCGGTAAGGGTAAATACTCACCTAGAACTGTGTTTCTACTGATTCGCGAGGGTCGCACTTGAGCTTACTATTACTGTGATGCCGGTCTACGTCAGGTTTCGGTTGACGAGCCAGCATCTCTAGTGTTTCCTTTTTTGAGTTGAACAGAAAGAGTAATGAGAGCGGTAGGGCAACACACTTCCAGTAAGAGCAACGTTTTGAGCCCGGAACTTCCGGCACTTGCGATTCCCTGGAAGCGTGTTGCCCTGTACGCGACAATAGCTTTCGGGTTTTTCCTGCTTGGATTTGTTCCTATGTCGCTCAAAGCTACTCATGCAATCGAGCAGCGTGACGTAGCACAGCGTGGCGTTCGCTTGGCCCAACTCCAAAATACTCTGGCTGCTGCGATGATTGATGTTCAGCGCGGTCAATATGAACCCGGCCGCCAGCTTACCAGCGACTTCTACACAGACTTGCGCCGCCAGCTCGATACTGACAATGGATTTCGTTTTACTCCTTCGCAGCGTGACGGACTGAGATCTTTACTCGCGCAGCGTGACGAGTTGATAGCTTTGTTAGCTCGAAGTGATCCAGCCGCGACAGATCGCCTGTTCGCTGTCTACTCCACCTACCTCAAGATCGCAAACAATGGCGGATAAAGAAGTCATTGAAGAACGCGTTCAAAGTACAGGCGGAACTCGCAAACAATTCACTCAACGCAGACAGCACTCCCCACGGTTGACTAGATGAAAGAGCCCGCTTCTTACCTCTGTGGCTGAAGATAAACCCACTTCGCGAAGAATTCTTTCAAACTCTTCCCGTTAGCTTCTTCCATCGCGGCCACGAAGTCGCTCGTAACTACTGACTTCCCAAAGTGTCGGCGAGTAAACAGCCGTAGCCCATTCCAGAACGCGCGCTCGCCCATCTCCTCGCGCAGCAAATGCAAGACATAAGCTCCCTTGTCATAAACGAGCGTACGGTCTTCACTCGTCGGCCTCAGCCAATCCGGAAAGACCAGCGACTTGTCTTTACCCGCCGATCGTACTTTCTCGTAGTTCGCGCGGTACGTCTCGATCTCGCGCAGGTAAGCCGCGCGCCCGAAGCGATGTTCGAGATACGCCGCGGCCATGAAAGTCGCGATTCCTTCGTTAAGCCAGAAGTGATTCCAGTCGCGGCAGGTCACCATGTTGCCCCACCATTGATGCGCAAACTCGTGCGCCCCAAGCCAGAGGTCCTGTTCGTTCTCCAGCAACTGCTTTCCGTACGATTCTTTCAACGCCGTGAAGCTGCTCATCTCCTGTTCGACACCGCCGGCTGCCAGCACCTGCGTGTAAGTTCTATCGGCATACTTAACACCAGCGCGATCTTCGAAGAAGTCGAGCATGTCGGGCGTGTCGCGAAAGATGCGGCGCACTTCACTCGGAGTGTAGTTAGTCGCGAGGTATTGCAGTTCAACGTTTCTTCGTTTTTCTCTCACGACGTGAAAGGGACCGGCTGCAAAACCGAAGATGTAGGTTGGAATAGCTGTTTGCTGTCGCCACTCTGATACACGTTTATTGTTTGGCAGTTCGTGTTCGGAAACGAGTTGGCCGTTAGCGATTGGCGTTAAGCTCGCAGGCAAGATCAGTTTGAACGTCAACGTTGCCTTGTCGGCTGGATCGTCCACGCAGACCATCCACTGGCTGGTGGAGAAAACCGTGTAGACCTGTTGTCGATCTGGAAAGAATCGAATGCCACGTTTTGGTGAGCCGTGAAAGTCGATCTCAATCTCCCGCGGGTTCGGATCCGGCGGCAAAGAGATGCGAAGATGATGGTCCATTACGGAGAACTTAAGCGCTGCACCGGCGAGTCGTACTGAGTCGATTGCGAGATCGCCGCAGTTAAACTCTGCTTCCTGCGATCCGGTTGAGAGGCGAATACGCACTGTTCCTTTAACGGACTTGCCGGCGATGTCGGGCTCGAGTGTCGCGGCGTAATGCAGCACGTCCAAAGCACCGCTATGCATCCGCGTAGATCCATGTGCAACCTGACTAAAGATCACAAACCCAAACACGATCAGCGCAAGACACAACCAGTTCTTTTCTGACATTACTTTCTCCATTCTTGAGGGTGCACTTACGGTTGTGTGAGCTCAGGCGGCCGACACGGTCGCACGTTCTCATATCGTTGTAGGTCTGCTCTGAGTTTCGTAAGCAGATCATCACGGCGTTGCTGTGTCGCAGCTTCGATCATCTTTCGCTGCCAATCTGCGGCTTCGGCGCACCGACCGAGTTCGGCCAGGGCGAACCCTATGAGCGCCCCGTGCGGCAATGAGCCAGTTGCCTCATAAAGCGATTGAGCAAGCTTGAGCGCTCTCGCACCATCACGCAGTTCGTATTGCGGCGATGCGGCGAGCAGGTTGGTCAGCATCGCCAAAGTCTGGGTCTTTTGCGGGTAGCGCGCGTATCCATTTTCCAAAGCAGCCAGGGCCTCCTTGTGCTGATTTTTCCACTGCAAAAGTCTGACTCGCTCGAGCAACGCCTCTTCGTTATCGGGATTTGCCTCGGCGATGCGCGAGAATTCGTCCAGAGCTTCTTCCAGGCGTGTTGCTTTCACTAATTGCTGGGCCAGAAGAAATCGCGCAGCAAAATCGTTCGGATTAATCTTTGACACCGCTTGCAGGTGAACTATCGCCTGCTGATGTTTGTTTTCACGGGCCAGGAGGACGCCAAGATTATAGTGCGCAGTAGTGTTGGTTGGATCAATACGAAGCGTCGTTTCAAACTGGTCCATAGCTCCCTTCAGATCGCCGGTCTGAGTGAGCGCTGCTCCCAGGTTGACATGGGCCGGGACACTGGCAGGATTAGCAAAAACTGCCTGGCGAAACTCATCTGCCGCTTCCGCATATCTCTTTGCTTCGAACGCCAGCTTACCGCGAATCAAATGCACGCGCGCTCCATTCACCAGTTGCTCCAATCCATCAACCAGTGGATCTGCGACTCGTACACCAACCGGCCCCTGTTGGGCCAAATGCATCTTTGCTTTCTCCGGGTCGCGCAAGCCGCGATAGGCCATTGCCAGTGAGTAATGGATCCGATTGGCGCCGGGCGCGAGCTCGAGCGCTTTCTGAAAGTAATTAATCGCTTCCGCGTAACTTCGTTTTGACAGCGCCACTTGTCCGAGACCGTAGTAAGCCGCAGCGCTGTTTTTATCTATTTCCAGCGCCGTAGCAAAGCTTGTCTTCGCGTCTTCCAGCCGATTCAATTCCAGGTAAATGTTTCCCAGATTCACTGGCACCGCAACAAACTCCGGTCTTAACGAGCCGGCGATTTGGAAACGACGAATTGCTTCAGCAACATTGCCTTCCTGTTGGTCCAGTTTTGCGAGCAGATAGATCCAACGGAAATCCTTCGGCGCAAGGCGACTGGCATTCACGTAACACTCTCTGGCTGGTGGGAGCAGGGAATAAGCATGGTAGGTTTGTCCCATCAGGCCATAAGCCGTGCTAAATTCTGTTTCTGTCGAGCTTGAGTTTTTTACTGTAGCCGAGAGGGAGTCTTGTTGCGACTTGATTTGGTCGCGTACATCGTTTTCCAACTCTGTTAGGTCCGGCCGGTGAACTGCCATGAGTGTCGGTTTTGGTGGAGGCAGAAGATCGGCATTCGTTTGAGCGTGGGCAAAACCCTGCGCCAGCCACACGACTGCCAGCGTTATACAAAGAATCGATACAGGACTTCTTTGGAGCTCAACGTTCACTGTTTACGAGTTGCCGTTCCTTCTTTGAGAGTGAGGTAGCGATCGATCAGTGGTGCTTTCCATTCTTCGACGCTGCCACCGGGCCATTGCACGCGTATCGCCTCTATCCGCGCAACGCTCCCCAGACCCATGAGTACTCGCGGATCATTGGCTGATAAGTAGCTGCCGTCCGTTCGCGTTCGTCTTCGCAGGAACTGGTTCTTATTGATTACGATTTCCACGCGTGCGCCGAGCATGTCGCGACCGTTCTTACCGAGGACTCGCAGTCCCAACCAGTGATTGCGATTGCCGACTTGATTCAGCAGCAGTCTGACTGGACCGTTGTTATTTGTGACGAGTACGTCCGTATCGCCATCGTTGTCAATATCACCAAACGCCGCACCGCGACTCACTTCAAGTTGTTGAAAGCTTGGACCAGCTTGCTCCACGACTTCAATAAAATTTCCTTTGCCTGTATTCCGGAATAATTGATTTGGCTGAGCGAGCGGATAAGGATCGCCCTTGCGTATGAGTTCGGGCAGCAGTTGCACTGCTCCATTCACAACGAGCAAGTCAAGCCAGCCGTCATTGTCATAATCAAAGAACAACGTGCCAAAACCCGTGAAGCGACGCCCTGGCATTCCCAGGCCGGATTCACGAGTCCGGTCTTCGAAAACTGCCTTACCAAGGTTTGTGAAGAGTGTATTCGTCTCCTCCATCAAGTGGGTCACAAAGATATCGTCAGT
>JBKPOC010000120.1:0-2256 GCA_046732935.1 Acidobacteriota bacterium
GCTAATCGTGGTGTGTTACAGGTCGATACCGTCTTTTTAGTAGACACGGTCGCCGAGTGGCCAGAACACAAAGGTCTTCCCAATCTGTTTGCTCCACATTTCGAAAACCGTCAGTCTGATCTTTGGAGTCGGCATTTCCGATTTGCATTTTTACCGGGACATCATGAAGGACGATACACGTATGTTGCTAAAAGCTGGACCCCCAACTCAGAGGATTATTCATTCTTGCCCTTAAATAAAAGCGGGAAGCGAGTTAGTATTAGATTTACAAAAACTTTTCATTGATCTGCATTGGTCGATTCATCCAAACTTCACGGCAAGAGGCCCGTAGTGCTAAACGAGAATCAGAAGAACGAGATCCTTGCAGCCATTGTTGGAGCAGCATTCACCAAGGTCGTTGAAATCCAAACGAGACGCCCACCGGCTATACCAACACGCTCTGCGCGAGTTTCGCAAGCTGCACGTTGAGCTGGATACCCTGCAACCAGATCCTAGTGGCGTCTACGATGAAGCGACCCTCAGCGCGTTGAAAAGTCGGAGCTATGGTGGCTTGCACCCAGACGACGAACTCGACATCTCGCAGCGCGAGAGAGGTCGTGCGAGCGAGCAGGCAGAGCGACGTTACCCTCTGCCTGACTCGAAATGAGAGGCACCACCCAACCCGCGGTTGCAGCGGTCGGCGCTGCGCGCCGCCGCAGAACCGCCTTGTTAGATTTCTGAGAAGCGTTTGATCTAATTGTGCTCCCTTTACGATTTACATACAGGAGGATGTCGCAATGCCAGACAGACGAAATCCAAATCCGGAGTTTACGTATGACCCGCTAAACGCAAGAGAGTTTAAGCGGCGAATGGAGGAAGGGTTTTCGCCTGTCTATCTCACTTCTATCAGCATCATTCAAGGCGTGGCTCTTGGATTATTGGGCCAACAACTATTCGCCGTGAATCAACAGAGCAGCTCCATCCCCGGTGATGGGATGTTGACTATTTTGTATACCATCACCTCATTCGTTGTCATCGTCGGGCTATCATACGAATACAACTGGCTCGTAGGCATTCATCGCTGGCCCCAGAAATTTATCGATACTTTATTGCCTTTCGTGATAGGGTTCTGGGAGATCGCTGCGATATTTAATATTGCCAACCCGCAAAGCTGGTGGCTATTTATTTCTATCTTCAATCTCTTCGGCGCATTGGCGGCCTTTAATACATGGAGGAACTGCAAACCCAAGATGTTTGCTGACCGTAAGCTCTTTATTTTTTTTAAGTCGAGTATCTTCAAGAGCATTCTACTGGCGCTCTCTGCAGCCGGTTATTGTTTCCTGGTCTTCCTGACGTATGCGACTCTCAAGAGCGGTTTACCCTGGTATGTTGTAGATTTGCCCACATCCGCCATTTACATTGTCACCTTCGCCTTACTTCTGTGGAAAGACCAAAAATTCGTGGATAGAGTACATGAAATGCTCAGCCTCCCTACCTAGGTTCGGAGTTGTATCAGCTACCCGCACAGCGAAGAAAAATAGGCGCTACGTACACACCCTTGGAAATAGTCCGAGCCATGGTGGACTCTGTGGCTACACCGTGGGCTAATTCCAGTAGTAACTTGATCACTTCGTATCACGATTCGGTTGCGGCTGGAATTGATTGCCGAGCGCTTGCAGCCTTCACTGATTACACTGTGCGACGGATTCTTTGTAAAAGCTGTCCAGCTCGTGAATGTGATAGATGTTACGTTCGGGCTACTGAGCGAATAAGCGGGAAGCTGTTCAAGCAGCGATGTTGAGTTCTCGTGGCCACAAGTTTGGCCAGAAGAGTAAATGCACTCACTCAGAATCACGCCGTTGCTTGACTCAATGCAAAACGCTAGGCTAGTCTGCATCAGTTATTTACCAGCACTCACTCGCTTCGTATGGGGCCGTAGCTCAGCTGGGAGAGCGCATGACTGGCAGTCATGAGGTCAGGGGTTCGATCCCCCTCGGCTCCACCAATACTACCAATAGTTTATAGAGAATCAATTTAAATGTTGAGCACGTTTGTGTGCAGCCTGTGTGCATAAGCGTCGTAAGAACCCCTTCACTATGTCCCAACTCCACTCGCATTAGCCCGCGCATTTCTCCCCACAAATGTGATATAAGCTCTGCTGTTCTTACTCGCCAGCCTATTCCTCTATGGCTATTTACTGTAAGAAAAAATCACATGCGAGACCGTATCTTGTTAGCGTAAGTGGCCTTCTGGCTACGGTATTGAGCACCGCTCTAG
>JBKPOC010000121.1:0-58275 GCA_046732935.1 Acidobacteriota bacterium
GCCAGGTGAAAAACAATAACCGGGTTGAAACTTTAAGCGGACTATTGCATAATTCGCCTGCGTTCACCTCCCCGGTGGACGAAGTGGTCGCGTGGGGTGAGGACACGTGGCCTTAGGGTGGGGGCTGTGGGAGGCCCCCGCCCGCTTTTTTTGTTAACAGATCTTTTTCTGCACGAACCGACGCGCCGTTATGCACATTGCGCGAATTGTTGTGTGTTGATTCCCGCTGCCGCGAGGAGTAACATCACGAACGGTTTTGATAATTGATACTTTAATCGTCTGCCGAAGTTGCGATCGTTGAATATCGCTTCGCAACGCGGGGGAACCACCGTTTCAGTGATTGAAACAGGGGCGAATCGTCGAGCATGTTTTGCTCTGGCGACGAATACTTCCAGTTCGAGCCCGACAGCTAACCTCGTAGGCAAGGGAAGGGCAGTGCCGCGATGATTCTGGCGCGGGGCGATTGCCCCGCGCCTTTGCATTTTGTGCGGGCTCGGGCCGTCAAAATATGCTGAACCGTTTACTGAACCGGACTTCCGGACGTCGTTTCAAGCTTTGGTTATTCAGAGGCGCAGCCGCTCAAAAAGAGACGGTCCACCCTACACCACATAAGCAACATCCCTGGTGGCAAGTCATGTGTTTGACCGGAGTCGATTACTTCTCGACTCTCGGCTACCAACCGGGTATTGCTTTTCTCGCCGCCCAAGCGCTTTCACCCATAGCGACTCTCGTTCTCGTGCTGCTGACGCTCTTTGGCGCGTTGCCGATCTACAACCGCGTCGCCGAGGAGAGCCCGCACGGTGAAGGCTCGATCTCGATGTTGGAACACTTGCTTTCGCGTTGGAAGGGCAAGTTGTTCGTGCTGATGCTGCTGGGCTTCGTCGCTACAGACTTCGTTATCACGATCACTCTCTCCGCCGCTGACGCGACCGCACACATCATCGAAAATCCGTTCACGCCGGAAATACTCAAACATCAGGTCGGCGTGACGCTTGGACTGATCGCGGTGCTCGGCCTGATCTTTCTGAAGGGTTTCAAAGAAGCGATCGGAATCGCCGTCGCACTCGTCGGCATTTACCTTTTGCTGAACGCCGTCGTCATCAGTTATGGGTTGTACCAGCTCTTCACGCATCCGCATCATTTTCCGGAATGGAAACAGGCCCTGTTTGCGCATCCCCAGGTGAACGGAAACGCATGGCTGATCATAGGTGTCTCGTTGATGCTGTTTCCCAGGCTCGCATTGGGACTCTCCGGGTTCGAAACTGGTGTCGCTGTGATGCCTTTGGTGAAGGGCGATGCTGACCTAACCGAACAAGATTGGGAAAACATCCACTCGACAAGAGCAGGTCAACCACAGGCAACTCGTATCCACAACCTGCTCCGCGGTCGGATCAGGTACACGAAGAAGCTGCTTCGCACGGCAGCATTGATCATGAGCGTAGCGTTGATTAGCAGCAGTTTCGTGACAGCGCTCCTGATACCGCCACAAGAGTTTCTCGAAGGTGGAGAAGCGAATGGCCGTGCTATCGCCTACCTGGCCCACCAGTTCTTCGGCGAGATCTTTGGAAGCGTCTACGACCTCAGTACTGTATGCATTCTCTGGTTTGCGGGCGCTTCGGCAATGGCCGGACTGCTGAGCATCGTGCCGCGTTATCTGCCGCGTTACGGAATGGCGCCGGAATGGGCCAAAGCGGCACGCCCGTTGGTGATCGTGATCATCTTGATCGCCTTTGCCGTCACGATCATTTTTAAAGCGGACGTGGACCAACAAGGCGGCGCTTACGCGACCGGCGTACTGGTGTTGATGACCTCAGCGGCAATCGCAGTGACGCTGGCGTCGCGAAGGCAAGGTGGAAACTGGCATGCTTACCTGGGAATAGCTCTCGTCTTCCTCTATACGACGATTCAGAACATTCACGAGCGACCCGAGGGAATCAAGATCGCGTCGTTCTTCATCCTGACGATCATCCTGGCTTCGCTCTTTTCAAGAGTTTACCGCTCAACCGAATTGCGCGTGGAACGGATCGAACTGGACGACAAGGCGCGACAGTTCATCAAGGATGCTGCCAAGGGAACGATTCGCATCATCACTAACCGCCGCGACAAAGGCGACGCCGACGAGTACGCACAGAAGGAACACGAGAAGCGCAACAGCAATCACATTCCTGTCGGCGAGCCGATCTTGTTTTTTGAAGTCACTCCGGGCGATGCTTCAGAGTTTGCGGGAACGCTCGCCATTCGCGGCGAAACGGTCGACGGTTATCGGATATTAAGAACCGAATCACCCGCGGTGCCTAATGCAATTGCGGCGTTTCTCTTGTATCTGCGAGATGAGATGGGCAAACTGCCGCACGTCTACTTCGGTTGGAGCGAAGGCAATCCGATCTCTTATTTGTTGAAGTACATTGCTTTCGGTGAGGGCGACACGGCGCCGGTTACTCACGAGGTCTTACGTAAAGCGGAGAAGGATTCGAATCGACGTCCTATCGTTCACGTAGGGGGTTGATTAAAGAGGGGGCGGACGGACGTATTGCTAACAGCCGCGAAACGCTCACTTAAAATCGATTACATCTGCACCGCTTCGGCAGGTGTGGTTTTGCCCGCAAGAAAGCACGAACGACAATAGACCGGACGTCCTTGCGAAGGATAAAACGGAACGGTCGTTTGTTGTCCGCATTGAGCGCATTGCACTGACACTTCGATGCGTTGTCGAACTCCTGACGACTGTGCAGCCGCGATCGCCGCGAGTCGTTCGTTCTTGGCTTGCTTGCAAGGCTTGCATCGCTTCGGCTCGTTTTTCAAGCCTTTGTCGTGGAAAAACACCTGCTCGCCAGCCGTCCAGATAAAGTTTTCGTTACAGTCGACACACCTGATGGGCCGATCTTGATATTCGCTATGTGGAGCTGTTTCCACTGCGTGAGCCGCTTCCGTAGTTGCCATGTTCCACTCCCTGGGTCGTCAGCCTAAAAACACCTGTTCCTCGGGCGGATAAAGAACAACGCGTTCGAGTTGGGAGCTCCTCGGTTGTCCACCAGTTGAGGTAAAGATTAACCAGCCGCACGGGCCGCCTTTGGGGGTTGTATATAACTATGACGAAATTGTGTCAAGGTAAATCCTGCGTAAATCAGATGTCTTGACATTCTTTCTGCACGGGTGGCAGCATCCGCGCGCAAATCATGAGAAGAATATTAGTAATCGGTTCCGGTGGACGGGAGCATGCCATCGTTTGGTCCCTCCGCAATACTTCGCCCACACCCGTTCAAGTTTATTGCGCGCCCGGTAATGCCGGCATCGGCCAGTTGGCTCGAAACGTCGACATCTCGGTGAATAATCATACGGATTTGGCCCAGTTTGCGGAGACGGAAAACATCGACTTGACCTTCGTCGGTCCCGAGGCGCCGTTGACGTCTGGAATCGTTGACCTATTTGAGGCAAAAGGCTTGCCCATAGTTGGCCCGAGCAGCGCCGCCGCCAGACTCGAAGCAAGCAAGATTTTCGCTAAAGACTTCATGGTCCGGCATGGCGTGCCCACCGCTGTTTATCGCGTTGCGGACTCACCTGCGCAGGCCATCGAGTGTTTGCGCCGGGGTGAGTTTGGCCCCGATGATTCGCCGGTGGTAATTAAGGCCGATGGACTGGCGGCGGGTAAAGGCGTCGTGGTGGCGGCCAATCGTGCAGAGGCGGAGACGGCGATCGAAGATTTAATGGTCCGTCACGTCGCCGGAGACAAGGCAGCGGAACGCATAGTGCTTGAAGAGGCGTTGACTGGCGCCGAAGCGTCGGTGCTGCTTTTCGCGGACGGGAAGGATTACGCGTTAATGCCGCCGGCCCGCGACCACAAGAGAATCGGCGACAACGATACGGGACCGAACACCGGCGGCATGGGCAGCATTACTGACGTTTCCGTACTGGACGACGCAACGCTTGAGCGCGTCGTGCGTGAAATCGTCGAGCCGACGTTGGCAGGTGCGCGCGAGGAGGGATTTCCGTTCCGAGGCGTGTTGTTTCTGGGTTTGATGCTTACTCCGGACGGGCCGAAGTTGCTCGAGTACAACGTCCGCTTTGGCGACCCGGAAACGCAGGCGATATTGGTTCGCTTAAAGACGGATTTGTTTTCCGTGTTCGAGGCGATTCGCAACGGCACGCTCGGCGGGCTCGAGTTGGAGTGGACGCAAGGTTCATCCGCGTGCGTGGTGGCTGCGAATCGAGGCTACCCCGGCAAGTATGAATCAGGCGCCGAAATCGAAGGCCTCGAACAGGCGTATCAAGGTCGTGTTCAGGTGTTTCATGCCGGCACGTCGCTGTCGCCGGATGGCAAATTCACAGCAACCGGCGGGCGCGTGCTGGGCGTGACTGCGGCGGGCGACAACCTGGCTGATGCGCTTCAGCTTTGTTATCAGTCTTTAGCCGAGATTCATTGGCCGGGAATGCAGTACCGAACCGACATCGGTCGGTCGTCGCTGGTGTAAGTGCGGATTGCCCTGCATTTGTGGAAGGCTTTCCCTAGTGCTGTTATACTCCGAACAGTTTTGGCTGGAATTGAAACTGCCTTAGCGCGCGCATCGTACACTAAACCCGGAGGATGACCGGAAATGGGACTTTGGACAAGAATGAAGCGCTCCGTGCGCGCCCTCTTTGGAGGGATTATCGAGAAGACTGAAGACCCGGAACTCATTCTTCAGCAAACCATCCGAGACATGCGCGACCGCGTGCCTGACTTGAACAACTCTGTTGCCCAGGTCATGGCCACCGAAAAGCTTCTCGCCAAGAATAAAGAACGGCTCGAATCGCAGCAGGTCGATCTGGATTCCAAAATTCGCGCCTCGGTGAAGATGGGACGCGACGACATCGCCACTGCTTACATCGGCCAGTTACAGCAAGTTCGGATCGATCTGCAAAAGACATCGCAGCAACTGGAACACGCGAACCTCGCATCGAAGCAGGCACTTAAAGCGCGCGATAATTACGTGCTTCAGATGCAGCGCCGCACCGGCGAAGCGATGCAGTTGATAAATCAGTCGAAGCAAGCGAAGTTGCAGGAACAGCTTGCGCAGACGATGGAGTCGTTTCAGCTCGGCGACGATGCCTCGACGTTCAACGAGATGCGCGACAAGATCGATCGCCGCGCCGCCGCGGCCGAAGCCAAGATGCAACTGGGCGCCGCTTCAGTCGATACGCAGATGCAGGAGATCGAGCGCGAGGCTCTGGACATGCAGTTGGCCGACAAGTTGCTCGAGTACAAACGCGACATGGGATTGCTCAGCAGCGGTTCGAGTGCCGGAACTCCGCAGGCGCTTCCCGCTGAAGGTGAAACCAGTCACCCCCATAACAACGGAAGCGGCAGCGGCCGCACGGGCTGATCCTGAAACCGCTGCGTTGTTTGCAACATGATTTGTAATGCCCGTTTCAATAAGTTTATGGCCGAGTTTCCCAAGTTTGATATCAGGTATTTAAAAGAAGCCTTCAAAGAACCCATAAACTTTTGGGGAATGGCTGGGTTTGCCGTTGCCGCAGCTTACGTTCAGGACGTTACACCGCTCGTCGCCGCGTTAGCGACTGAGACACTTTATCTAGCGACAGTGCCCGCCAGTTCCATCTATCGCCGCCTGGTCGACCGCCGCGAAAAGCAGCGCCTGTTGAAATTGCGCGAACAGCAGCGCGAGGCGCAGATCAAATTGTTCGATCCGCGCGAACGTGAAGCCGTTGAGTATCTGCGCTGGATGAAGAACCAGATCTACTCCAACTACAAAAAGTTCACCGGGACCAGACAGATCCCGCACAACATTCAGAGCTTGGACCAGCGATGGGAAGACTTCGTTGATCTGCTGGACGTTTATCGCCGTCGCAAGCATCACTTGCGTTCGATCAATCGCCAGGCAGTGCAGAATCAGTTGGTCCAGGCTGAGCGATCGGTCCAGGCTGCAAAAGACGATCGCGAGCGGCGCATTCAAAAGGCGAACGTGGAAATACTCAAGCGCCGCGTTGCTGCTTTCAACGACATCGAGCGTTCGGTGAAGTTGGTGGAAGGGCAGTTACAGTCGATCGAAAACTTCTTCGGACTGGTAAACGATCAGGTTGTTACGCTGCCAACGCCTGAGCGCGTCTCGTCGCTGGATTTCGAGCAACTGAGCGACTCCATCGCCATGACCAAGCAGATGCTCGAGGAAACTTCCGACACTTTTGCCGCCCTCGACAGCCACAACCGGGACATCGGGAATTACGAGCTACTGGTGTCCAATACCGGGACAGGCAAGTAAATACGCCCATTTCCGGGCAAAATACACTCTATAGCACCTACCTCAGAAATTACCACAAGATATGGTTGACAGGCCGGTGGCAAAGGAGTATATTCCGGCGCGCTGGTGGTGATAGCAGTCGTAACCAACCGAAGTATCCGCAAAACACTCTAAGTTAAAAGCCTGCGTAGAGATACGCCGTGGCCGAACTGTTTTTGAAAGGCAGAAAAGATGAGCGCAGCTATCGGCAAAAAGGTCGGAAGTGCCACCGTTGGTTCTCCCAGTGTTTCCCCGCGTCGACGGTCTCAGGAACTCGGACTTAACGCCAGAAAAGTCGTAAGCAAGCGCTACTCCATGAAGGACTCGAAGGGGCAGCCCTTCGAGACCTGGGAAGCCATTGTCAAACGGGTCGTCGGCCACGTCTCAAAGGCTGAGACGGGCGAAAAGAGAGATAGGTTTTTTGCCGCGATGAGCGAAGTGATGCTCGCGCGCGAGTTCATCCCCAACACGCCGTGTCTCGTCAACGCCGGTAAAGCAAATGGACAACTGGCGGCGTGCTTCGTTCTCGAAGTGCCTGATTCGCTCGCGGGCATCATGGACCACGCGAAAGCGGCGGCGACGATTCACCAAACCGGCGGCGGCACCGGCATGACTTACGAGTTCCTGCGGCCGCATGGCGCGATGGTCAGTTCCGCGACGGGCGTTGCCTCTGGTCCAGTGTCGTTCATGAACATCGTGAACCAGGTCACGGACGTCGTGAAGCAGGGCGGCGTACGGCGCGGCGCTAACATGGGCATGATGCGCGTTACGCATCCCGACGTGCTGCGTTTCATTCACGCGAAGAACGATCAGCACTCGCTCACGAACTTCAATATCTCAGTCAATGTTACTGACAAGTTTTTGAAAGCGGTCGATAACAATGAGTGGTTCCAGTTGGAGTTCAACGACGAGCCGTGGACGGAGCCCATTCACGATCCAGTACGCGAGGGCGACTATGTGATCTATCGACGCGCCGACGGATCGATTGTGACGTTCTGCGATCGCCAGGCGTTCACAAAAGCAGACCTCTCGGATTGCACTATCGAAGAACCGCCGCGTCCGGGAATGATCTTCGCGCCCGATATCTGGAACCGGATCGTTGCCAGCGCGCACAAGTATGCCGAGCCGGGCATCGCTTTCATCGACGAAGTGAATCGTCATAATCACATGATGAAGTCGATGGGACCGATCTACTCCTGCAACCCGTGCGGCGAGCAGTTCCTGCACTTCTCGAACTCTTGCAACCTCGGATCGATCGACCTTGCCAAGTTTTACGATCCGGAAAAACGCATCGACTGGGATCGGCTGCGTGAAGTGACGCATCTGTGCACTCGTTTTCTCGACAACGTGATCGACACCTGCGCCTGGCCGCTGCCGGAGATCAACGACGTCGTGCATCGCACGCGCCCGGTTGGTTTGGGCATCATGGGTTTTGCGGATCTCTGTTTGAACCTGAGCATCACGTACGGCTCAACTGCGTCGATCGATTTGATGGACGAGGTGATGGGGTTTGTCCGTCGCGAGTCGTGGATCGAGAGCAACCGGCTCGGGGCGGAGAAAGGTGCGTTTCCGGAGTTTGAGCCGAACCGTGAGGCGTACACTGAGTTTCTTTACAACCAGATTGGTATTCCGAAAGACGTTCCGCTAACGCCGCGCAATTATGAAGTGACGACGATCGCGCCTACGGGAACGATCTCGCTCGTGGCTGAGACGTCGTCAGGTATCGAGCCGAATTTCTCATGGGCCTATGTGCGCAAGGACACGCTCGGGACGCGCACTTACGTTCATACTCTGGCGGCGCAAGCGCTCGGTATTGACGTGGACCAATGTGATCAGGAATCGATAGATGCGGCTGCCGCTTACGTCGTGGAACACGAACGCGAACTGCCGCCGCATTTTATCTCGGCGATGAACATAAGCGCTGAGCAGCACGTTCATGTGCTCGCGGCTGCTCAGCGCAACGTCGATAATAGTGTGTCGAAGACGTGCAACGGCGCAGTTAACGACACGGTTGAATCAGTCGACGCGTTGTATCGTCTGGGACGTCAGCTTGGTTGCAAGGCCGTCAGTTACTATCGCGACGGATCGCGCGACAATCAGGTGCTCACTTCGATGAAAGCGGAAGAACCAAAAGGTGAGATTGCCTGCAACCCGGAAGCTGTAGTCGAGCCGGTCGGCGACGCAGCGGCTGCTGAGACGGCGGCGGTTAAGCCGGGTGCTGTCAGCGCGGCGGAAGCAGTGGCGGCGGATGATGCATCCGCGCGGCAGGACGCGATCGCGCGCGAGCATTCGGATATCGTTCCAGTGCCGGCCGTGACTGCGATTCGGATCGAGCGTCCGCGTGAGTTGCGCGGCGCGACATGGCAGATTCCGTTCGATGGTCAGAATCTCTACGTCACGGTCAATCACGACGGCAAGATGATCCAGGAAGTGTTTGCCACTGGTCCGATCAGTGGTGGCGTGGGTCTGCTTGCTTCGAAGATGTTGCGTGGTGGTTTCGACGCAGCGGAAGTGGCTTACAGTCTTAATAAAGTCACCGGCACGCACGCCGTCTGGTTCAACGAACGTCTCCTCACTTCACCGGAACAGGCAGTAGCTGAATGCATCATGATCACCGTCCGCCGCGTCCAGGATCTTCCTGACTCGGCGCGCGCAGTGAGCAAACATCAATCCCAACTTCACCCCCAACAAAAACCCGTCACCGGCGCCATCATGTCCAACATGATCGGCATCTGCCCCGAATGCCACGGCCAACTCGAACACGCGAGCGGCTGCGATTTCTGTAGAGATTGCGGCTACAGCAAGTGTAAGTAGCGCACTCTAACTCTCGCCTTCTTCCCAGGGCGTGGTTGCTCAAGCACTCACACCTCTATCTCCACTCAAAACTCGGATTCCATGCACGAGAATTCCTGTGTTGACGCTCGATATGCGGCTCAATAATATATGGCTATGCCACATAAGTCGCGGATGTTGGATCGGGAGTTGAAGAAGGGGAGTGCGGAGTTGCTCATACTCTCGCTCGTCGAGGACCAGCCACGGCATGGATATGACATCGGAACGTTGATCGAAAGACGATCTGGCGGGACGCTGCGGTTCAATGTCGCGTCGCTTTATCCATTGCTCTACCGGCTCGAGAAGCGAGGCTGGATTCAGGGACGGTGGGTCGAGAAAGCGGGTCAGCGACGCCGCCGCTATTACCGTCTGACGGCCGAAGGAAAGAAGGTGCTGGCGGCGCAGCGGAATAGCTGGCGCGAGTTTGTCGAGGCCATCAGCCGCATCACGGGAATCGAACATGCCTGATTGGAAAGACGAGATCAGACGCCGTTTAGCCGGGTCGAAGTTAGAACCGACGCGCGAAAACGAAATCGTCGAGGAATTGGCCCAACACCTCGACGATATTCATCAGCGCTCGATGGCGGAAGGTGTGTCGGAACACGAATCGAAGAGAATTGCCGTTAGTGAGCTCAATGCACTACCAAAAGAATTAAAGCGGAGGTCAAACGTGTTAGCAGATTTCTTTCAAGACTTGCGTTACGCCGCGCGCATGCAGCGTAAGAATCCGGCCTTCACGATTGTCGCCATCATCGCACTCGCCCTCGGTATCGGCGCTAACACTGCGATCTTCAGCGTCGTAAACACCGTGCTGCTGCGCCCGCTGCCCTACAAAGATCCCGAACGGCTCGTGATGGTCTGGGAAGACGCGAGCAAGTTTGGCTACCCGAACGACACACCCGCCGTCGCAAACTACGTCGACTGGCGTGATCAGAACACCGTCTTCGAAGGCATGGCAGCGATCGCTGACGAGAGTTTCAACTTAACCGGGGCCGGCGATCCCGAACGACTCGAAGGTCGACTCGTCTCAGCCAAGCTCTTCCCATTGCTCGGAGTCGAAGCGCAGATCGGGCGGACATTTACTAACGAAGAAGATCAGCCGGGAGCGAACCGCGTCGTAGTGCTGAGTTACGGGTTATGGCAACGGAGGTTCGGCGGCGACAACGGCATCGTAGGCAAGCCGCTCAACCTGAACGGCAATACTTACACGGTCGTCGGCGTGATGCCCGCCCGCTTTCAATTTCCGACGAGTGACGACGCTCTGTGGGCGCCGATTGCGTTCACCAATGATGACCTCAGAAATCGCGATCGTCATTACTTGCAAGTGCTGGCGCGACTAAAGCCCGGCACGACTCTAGAACAGGCACAGACGGAGATGCACACCATCGCCTCTCGTTTGGCCCAGCAGTATCCCCAATCGAACACCGACCTCGGCGCGGCCGTAACTTCATTGCACGAACACATGGTCGGCGACATCAAGCCGGCGTTGCTGATCCTACTAGGCGCGGTCGGCCTGGTCCTGCTGATCGCTTGCGCGAACGTCGCGAACCTTTTACTTGCCCGCGCCGCAGTCAGACAGAAAGAGATCGCAGTGCGCGTCGCGCTCGGCGCGAGACGCTGGCGTTTGATCCGCCAGTTCCTGACCGAAAGCGTTCTGCTGTCGCTAGTCGGCGGCCTTGTCGGTTTGGCGCTCGCTTACGGCGGTCTCGTGCTACTGCGGTCGTTCATCCCGGAAAACATCTCGCAAGCGCGCGAGATCGCGATCGATCCGAAGGTCCTGGGTTTCACGTTCCTGGTTTCGATGATCACGGGCCTGATCTTCGGCCTCGCGCCCGCCGTTCAAGCCGCGCGCTTCAATCAGACCGAAACGTTGAAAGAAGGCGGACGCGATTCGGCGACGGGCAGCAGCGGCAAGCGCATCCGCGGACTGCTCGTAATGTCGGAAGTCGCGGTCTCGCTCGTTTTGCTGATCGGCGCCGGTTTGCTGATCAATAGTTTTCTGCGTTTGCGAAACGTCGATCCGGGCTTTCGCGCAGATAACTTGTTAACGATGAGGGTAGTGTTGCCGCAGCCGAAGTACCAGGAGTTCGAACGCTCGAGCGAGTTCTACACCGCCCTGGTCCAACGCGTTGAAAGCCTGCCCGGAGTTAAATCGGCGGCAGTCACAACGAACCTCCCGCTATACCGCCAGGGGAACTCCATCGGCATCAGCATTGAAGGTCAGCCGCCGCCCCCACCGGGACAGGAAAACATCGTCGTCACGCGGATCATCAGTCCCCACTACTTCGAGACGATGAGCATTCCGTTGTTGAGCGGCCGAGCATTTACGGATCAGGACACGAGGGCGACTCCGCGTGTGGCTGTGATCAGCGAAACGATGGCCCGACGCTATTGGCCCGGCCAGGATCCCATTGGAAAGCGCATTGGCACCGGACGAATCCAGCGACCGCAGGATTGGACGCAAGTGGTTGGCGTGGTGAAAGACGTGCGCCAGTTTGAGTTGACGGCCGATGCGAAGCCGCAAATGTACTTGCCCCACAGACAGCGCGGCTTCTTTCCGTCGGACGACCTCGTCGTCAAGACCGACGTCGATCCGGCAAGCATCGCGTCGACGGTGCGAAACGCCGTGTGGGAGATCGACAAAGACCAGCCAGTGTCGAACATCAGAACGATGGAAGAAATACTACTCGACTCAATCGCTCGACAACGCTTCACGATGCTGTTGCTGGCGATCTTCGCCGGTGTGGCTTTGACACTCGCCGCCGTCGGAATCTATGGCGTGATGAGTTACTCCGTGGCCCAGCGCACGCACGAGATCGGGATCCGCATGGCCCTGGGCGCGCAAACGGGCGCCGTACTCAAACTCGCAGTCGGTTACGGACTGAAGCTCGTCATTGCCGGCGTTGTCATCGGACTGATCGCCGCCTTCGCATTGACGCGCGTGATGGCGACGTTGCTTTACGGCGTCACCGCGACTGACCCGGCGACGTTCACGCTCATTTCGTTGCTGCTTGTTTGTGTCGCGGCCGTGGCGAGTTACATCCCTGCACGTCGTGCGACGAAGGTCGATCCGATAATCGCGCTGCGCTACGAGTAAAACTCAGGATCGATCCAGCTTCAACAACGTGTGGAGCAGAACGTTCGCGCCGTTGGTGATGTCTTCTGGACGGGAGAATTCGCGCGGCGAGTGACTGATGCCGCCGACGCTCGGGACAAAGATCATTCCGACTGGACCAAGCCGCGCCATGTCCTGGGCGTCGTGACCGGCGCCCGACGGCATCAGCTTGGTCGATAGACCGAGTTCTTTTGCGGCCTCGCTGATCAAACCTCGGATACGCGTGTCGGTCGGAGCGGGAATGTTGACGTTGATCTCTTTGAAATCAAACTTCGTGCGGCTGGCGGTGGCGATCTGCTGTGCCTCGTCGCGGATCTTCTCGTAGAGCATGTTGATCTTCGACGCGTCGAGATCGCGCAGTTCGAGACTCAGAACCACTTTCCCGGGAATGACGTTCGGCGCGCCCGGCAGTGCGTTGATCCTCCCGACGGTCCCGACTTGCCGTCCCGGCACGCTCGTGACAATGCGATTCACCGCCGCGATAAACTTCGCCGCGGCCAACAGCGCGTCCTGACGATTGTTCATGGCCGTCGTGCCCGCGTGATTGGCAAAGCCGTCGATCGTCACGTCCCACCAGTTGATGCCGACGATACCTTCCACCACTCCGATCTTGATCTTCTCGGTGTCGAGCGTGCCGCCCTGTTCGATGTGCAATTCGAGATAAGCAGCGATGTCGCCTTTCTTGCGTCGCACGTCCGACAGCTTCGACGGATCGCCGCCGATGAACTTGATGCCGTCGCGAATGGTCTTGCCGCTGCGGCTGACGAGATCGAACTCGCGTTCCGTCAGCTCGCCGTCCATCGCGCGGCTGCCGATCAGTCCGCCTTCTTCGTTTTGAAAGATGACGACTTCGAGCGGATGCCGCGTCGTGACGTTGTTTTCCGCCAGCGTTTGCGCCACTTCGATTGCGCCGAACGAGCCGACGACGCCATCGTAGTTTCCGCCTTCGGGAACAGTGTCGACATGCGAGCCGATGAGCAACGGCGCCAGACTGTTCGCGCTGCCGGCGCGGCGGCCGATGAGGTTTCCGGCAGCGTCGATGGAAACGTCGAGCTTCGCGTCGCGCATCAGGCCGAGGACGTACTCGCGTCCCTGCTTGTCAGCGTCGCTGTACGCAACACGGCTCGCGCCGCCTTGCGGGTTCTTTCCAAACTCGGCGAGCGCGTTGATGTGGTTCATGATTCGTTCGCCGTTCACGCGCAGTTGCGGCTGCGCATTCGAGTCGCGGAACGACAACGAGAATAGACTGAGGAGCAGACAATAGTTGAATTCGCGCCGGCTTGTTTTCATGGGCCGGGAGCGTAACGCAACGCTTTGCGGGGACGCAACTAAGATATAGAATCACGCGCCAAAAATGAAAAACTTCAAACTACTTCCACTTCTGACGCTGGTGCTGCTGGTGTTCACACGGGTCGTCCTTTCACAAACCCAACCACGGATTACTCCGGAACCGCCAATCGGCAAAGGGACCATCGTGCTGAAGGCTGCGCGATTGATCGACGGCACGGGCGCGCCGGCGATCACCGACGCCGTGATCGTTATCGAGAACAACAAGATCATCGCCGTTGGTCCAGCGCGTTCCGTCAACGTTCCCGCGAATGCGAAAGTAATCAATCTCGGCGACGTCACGCTGCTGCCGGGATTCATCGATGCGCACACGCACCTGATCGGTCGCGTGCTCGGCGACCCGGCGGGTGACGCAGCGCCCGTGCGCGACTTCGAATCGTTCGCGGCGATCCTCGGCGTGCAACACGCGCGCGACACGTTGATGGCCGGCTTCACGACGGTGCGGAATGTCGGCGCTTCGGGCAAGTTTGACGACATGGCGCTGCGCCAGGCGATCGACGAAGGTTGGACGCCCGGGCCGCGAATGATGTCGGCAGGTCATGCGATTGGCATGCGTGGCGGACACTGCGACGAAAACGGTTTCCGTCCGGGACTGTTCGATCCGGGAATCGAGGACGGCGTCGCCGATGGGCCCGAGCAAATCCGCGCCGCGGTTCGATACCAGATCAAGTACGGCGCAGATGTGATCAAGACGTGCGCCACCGGCGGCGTGTTGTCCGAAGGCGATGCTGTTGGCGCGACGCAGTACACGTACGAAGAGTTGAAGGCCATGGTTGACGAGGCGCACAAGCTCGAGCGGAAAGTCGCGGCGCACGCACACGGAACGGAAGGAATAAAACTCGCGGTGCGCGCCGGTGTTTCGTCGATCGAACACGGCTCGTTTCTCGACGAAGAAGGCGCACGCATGATGAAAACACAGGGAACGTTTCTCGTGCCGACGTTATCGGCGGCGGAGAGCGTCGAGCGAGCGGCGAAGTCAGGTGTGCTGAAAGGACTGCGCGCGGAGAAAGCGCTCGCTGCGGCCGCGGCAGTGCGTCAGGCGATCAAACTCGCGGTAGCAACGAAGGTACAGATCGCGTTCGGCACTGACGCCGGCGTCATACCGCACGGCAGCAACGCGCACGAGTTTCAGTTGCTGGTGGAGTGGGGCGGCATGAGCAACATGGACGCGCTCGTCGCAGGCACGTCGAGCGCTGCGAAGTTGTTGGGTTGGGAGAAGAACATCGGTTCACTGACCGCCGGCAAGTGGGCCGATATCGTCGCCGTCTCCGGCGATCCGCTGAAAGACATCCGCGCGACGGAGAAGGTCGTGTTCGTGATGAAGAACGGCGTGGTATATAAGCAGCCGGGCCAGTAATGTCACTTGACCTCGTCCCAGATCAGCGTATGTTTCGTTTCCTTCAGCAGTAACGAGCCCACGATGAACGTCAGACTGGCCACGGCGATCGGGTAGTAGAGTCCAGCGTAGATGTTGCCCGTTTTGGCCACGACGGTTAGTCCGATCAGGGGCAGCAAGCCGCCGAAGACGCCGTTGCCGATGTGATACGGCAGCGAGAGCGCCGTGTAGCGGATCTTTGCCGGAAAGGCTTCGACGAGATACGCCGCGATCGGACCGTACACCATCGTAACGAAAACCACCTGAATAAATACAAGCAGGATCAATTTCCACGCGCCTGGATTGGCGATGAAGGAGCCGAAATCCGTGTAAGCCAAAGGTTGCGTTCCGGGTTGCGGACTTAGACTGACTACCACTCGGTGCATTGCCTGATAAATCGGGATGTAGGAAAGAGCCGCGAGCAAACAGCCCGCCATCATGATCCACTTGCGCCCAATGCGATCCGACAGCGAACCCATCACGACGAACAGCGGCATGGCGAAAAGAAGCGCGATCGCGATGATGTACTGCGACGCGATCGGGTTAACCTTGAGCACCGTTTGCAGATAAAAGAGCGCGTAGAACTGTCCGGTGTACCATACGACGCCCTGACCCGCGGTCGCGCCAAAGAGCGAGATCAATACGCGTTTCAGGTTTTCCCAGTTCGTGAACGCTTCGACGAGCGGCTTGCTCGACGTCATTCCCGCGGTCTTGATCTGTTGAAAGATCGGCGACTCCTTCATGCGCATTCGGATGTAAAGCGAGATGCCGACTAAGAAGATCGAGATGATGAAAGGAACGCGCCAGCCCCACGAGCTGAATGCCTGGCGGCTCATCGCGTTCTGGACTACCAGGATGACGATGAGCGACATGAACAGTCCGAGCGTTGCTGTGATCTGGATGAAGCTCGTGTAGAACCCGCGACGTTCGTCAGGCACATGTTCGGCGACGTAAACAGCTGCGCCTCCGTACTCACCACCGAGCGCGAGTCCCTGAAGAACGCGAATCAGCAGCAGAATAATTGGCGCTGCAACGCCAATCGTCGCGTACGTCGGCAACAGCCCAATCGCTGCTGTCGCGCCGCCCATGATCAGCAACGTGACGAGGAACGCGTACTTCCGCCCGACGAGGTCACCGATCCGTCCGAAGAACAACGCGCCAAACGGGCGAATCACGAACCCGACCGCGAACGTCGATAAATACGCGATCAGCGCCAGCGTGTTGTTACCTTCGGGATAGAAGAGAGGCGCGATGATTACGGCGAGACTGCCGAAGATGTAGAAGTCGTACCATTCGATCATGGTGCCGACTGCCGACGCCGTGATTACTTGCCAGATGCGATAACTATGAACTTGGTGTGTGGCGGCGGACGAGGCGAGAGTTTGGTGAGCCATAGAAGATTGGTCTTGGGCCTTTGGTCTTAGACCCTTGTTAGTCGGTTAACACGCAAGACCTAAGACCTAAGACCTAAGACCTACGACCTAGCGATTTGGCATACCTCGCATATCGCGCGTCGGCATTTGCAGCCTGCCGTCGGCGCCGCTCGTCAATGCGAGGAAACTCGAATCGTAACGAAGCGAATCGAACACAGCGTCGACGCGCGCTTCCATCATCTCCTTCGCGCGGACCGCTTGATAACGCTCGTACCGGAAGAAGTGGCGCTTCAATAATGCCAGCGCTTCCTCTTTGTGACCCGTCTGCGCGTAAATGGCCGCAAGGTTGTATGACGCGGGCAGCAGCGTGCGGTTGGTACGGGCGATCTTCAACGCCTCGTCGCCGTTTCCTGAAGCCGCCATGAACACGGCTGCGAACACGAGGTTGTACGGGTCTTTCGGATCGAGCGCCAGTGCTTTCTTCGTGTAATCATTGCCCTGGACCATGTCGCCTTCCGAATTCCAGTAGACGGCGAGATTCCGATAGGCGAGCGCCAGTGGAAACTCCGCCACCGACTGTTCCATCAACGACAGGCCTTTCTTGAACGCGCCTTCGTGAATCGTCATCTTGCCGAGCCCGTGAAGGGCCACGGCGCGAGCGATGGGATCGGCGGGCATGTTGAGGATGTGATTGAAGACCTCACGCGCTTTGTCCCATTCGCCGGTATGGTGACGATAGACTTCGCCGATGTAACGCAGCGGTGTCGGATCCGCCGGGTCCATCTTGTTAGCTTGCTGGTAGTACTTCAGCGCCGCGACGTATTGTTCGGCGATCTCGGCGCGCAGGCCGCGTCGCATCACAGCCTCGACGCGCGCACCGAATGCACGGTCGAAGTTCGGCGAATCGGGAATGCTGACGATGTCAGTGACGCCGAGTTTCTTCAACTGAGTCGCCGCGTCCTTGGCTTTTTTCGGGAACAGGCATTTCTCAGCGGCGACCGGTTTCAAAGCCGCGATCGCGCCGTCGTTGTCGCCTGCTTTAGCTTTGTCTTTGCCGGTCTTCAACTGCTCGTCGAGCGTGGCTTCGCGTTGTTTGATCTCGCCTTCGACGGCTTTCTCAACCTGCTCCACTTTGAGCTTGCCGTTGGTGCTCTCGACTTTGTTGATTGCCTTCCCGTCAGCCGTGGCGAGCACCGCGACCGGAAGCGCCGACTCGCCGACCAGCTCCTTCATCTCCGGCAGGCCTGCGTCTCCGACTCTCATCGTCACGCACTGAGCCGAGTACAACGTCAGAATGCGAGAAGTGCGAAGAGGCGACTTGTCGACCTCTTTGTTATTCGCCGGAAACCACAAAAGCAGCAGCCCTTTTTGCGGCGCGTTCCTGGCGTCCCACATCTGCCACGGCACGTTGTAGACGGTCGGCTCAGGACCGCCGCCGCCGCGGTTTCCGCCCGCAACGCCACCGGTGCCGCCGCCGCCGCCCCCGCCGCACGTGGCCCATGCCGGTGACAAGGCAAACAGGGTGACCAGAATCGTGGCCAGGAGGCGTGAAAGTTGTGTGTTCATAATGCGATAAGCCTTTCAGTTGATGCCGGTCAATCGGAGTGCTGCGGGAGGCTCATTTTATAGCACACCGGTGACATTGATTGCACATCCGTGTTATGAATTTGCAAGTAGCTGTTATAGTGTCTGTTACACAACTATTACTAGCCCGCGAACATATCCGAGTCTATGATGATGAGCACGATGAGAGTGCTGTTGGTCAATCCTAAGTTTCCCGACACATATTGGAGTTTTCGACATGCGTTACCCTTCGAGGGAAAGCGCAGCGTCTTTCCGCCTCTCGGCCTGCTCACGGTTTCGGGCCTTATTCCGAAATCGTGCGAACGCCGGCTGGTAGATCTCGAAATCGAGACGCTCAAAGATTCGCAAATCCAGTGGGCGGACATGGTTTTCATTACCGGCATGCTCGCGCAGAAGAAGTCGCTGCACGAGGTTGCCGAGCGCGCGCGGAGACTCGGCAAGCGCGTCGTGCTCGGCGGCCCGTACGTGACGAGCACGATCGAAGAGCTGCCGTACGCCGATCACATTTTCCAGGGCGAAGCCGAGACGACGTTGCCGCAGTTTTTTAAAGATCTCGACCGCGGCGAGACAAAACGAATCTACAAAGCGCCTGAACGGCCGCCGATGTCCATCACGCCAATCGCGGACTTCGGACTGGTCAACATGAAGAAGTACAGTAACATGTCAGTGCAGTACTCGCGCGGCTGTCCTTTTTCATGCGAGTTCTGCGACATCATCGAGATCTACGGCCGCGTGCCGCGCACCAAGAGCAATCAAAAGATCCTCGCGGAGTTTGATGAACTGTACCGTCTCGGCTGGCGTGGACCGCTGTTCATCGTCGACGACAATTTCATCGGCAACAAGAAGAACGTTCGACAACTGCTGCCCGCGTTGATTGAGTGGCAGAAGAAGCACCGCTATCCGTTTTCACTCCTGACAGAAGCGAGCGTGAACCTGGCTGACGACGACGACCTGCTGGCGGCGATGAAAGACGCCGGCTTCCGTCGCGTCTTTCTCGGTATCGAGACGCCGGTAGAAGAGAGTTTGAAAGAAGCGCAGAAGTCGCAGAACCGCGGCAACCTGCTGAACTCGGTGCGCAAGATTCAGAGTCATGGAATGGAAGTGATGGCCGGGTTCATCGTCGGGTTCGACAACGATCCCGAGGACATTTTCGAACGCCAGATCGAGTTCATTCGCGAGAGCGCGATTCCGCTGGCGATGGTCGGGATGCTGAACGCGCTGCCCGACACACAGCTCTGGAAACGGCTCGAAAAGGAAGGACGCTTGCTCGGCGACGACGCGTCGGGGAACAATACCGTCGCGACGCTCAACTTCATACCGAAGATGGACGTCGAGACGCTTGTCGCCGGTTACCAGCGAATCATGCGCACGATTTACAAGCCGAGCGAGTATTATCGCCGCGCGCTCGATTCGTTGCAGCGCGTGCCGCAAGACGTTCCTGAAGCGCACCAGTATCACGGCTTCAAAGCGGTCAAGGCTTTTCTGCGCATCGCGTTCAAGTTGGGCGTGCTGGATGCGGAGCGGCGCGAGTTCTGGCGATTTTTCCTGAGCGCTGCGCGCACCCATCACGATCGCATGGTTGAGTTGATGCGCCACGCCGCGATGGCTTATCACTTCCGCAAGTTGAACGAATCCTACGGCGACACGTGAGCCCGACCGGTCATTCCTCGTTCGCAGCTTTACGCTACCGCGATTTTCGACTCCTCTGGTTGGGCCAGATTGTGTCTGTGACCGGATCGCAGATGCAGTTTGTTGCAATCAACTGGCACATCTACCTGATAACTAAATCGGCGTTTGCTCTCGGCCTCGTCGGGCTGTTCCGCGGCGTTCCCATCATCATCTGCTCGCTCGCGGGTGGCGTCGTTGCCGACGCAGTCGATAGGAAACGACTGATGATCGTGACGCAGACGGTGATGCTGATCAGCGCCGCGATATTGACGGCCGTTACCGTTGCCGGACTGAACAGCGTCTGGCCCATTTACATCGTGAGCGCGCTGGCCTCGGCGGCGAGTGCGTTCGACGTTCCGGCGCGGCAATCGTTGATGCCGACGCTGGTGCCGCCGGAAGTTTTTCCGAACGCTGTGAGCCTCGGACTGCTGGTGTTCAACGTCGCGACGATCGCCGGCCCGGCAGTCGCCGGTTTCCTCCTGGCGGAGAGCGGACCCGCGATCATCTACGGCTTGAATGCGTTTTCGTTTCTGGCAGTGATTTGGGCCCTTATCGCGATGAGCACGAGCGGCGATCCGGAAAATTCAGACGACCGACGCAACGCGTTGAGCGTTGCAGCACTGAAAGAAGGCTTCCGCTTCGTCTGGAACACCCCCATCATCGTGCAGACGATGACGCTCGACTTCGCCGCGACCTTTTTCGCGTCCGCCACTCTACTACTGCCCATCTTCGCGAAGGAGCGACTGCACGTCGACGCGCGGGGCTATGGTTTTCTCGCAGCAGCGCCGGCGATCGGATCGGTGATAACTGCGCTGGTGATGGCGCGGCTGGGAAGTTTTCGCAAACAGGGCCGGCTCGTCGTCGTCTCGGTCGCGATCTTTGGGTTTGCGACAGCGGCATTCGGAGTCTCGACTGTGTTCTGGTTTTCGCTGCTGATGCTCGCATTGACGGGCGCGTCCGATACAGTCAGCACGGTGTTGCGACAGACGATCCGGCAGCTAGTCACGCCGAACCATCTGCGCGGCCGCATGACGTCAATCAACATGATGTTCTTCATGGGCGGGCCGCAGCTTGGCGAGCTCGAAGCCGGATCGCTTGCCGCATTGATCGGTGCGCCGTTGTCAGTCGTCACTGGCGGACTCGGTTCCGTCGCCTGCGCGGCAATCGCGGCGGTGAAATCGAGAAGCTTGATGGATTTTGAAGTCTAACGTCATCGTGTGGAGACCCGCGGAAACAAACACGCACCAGGATCATGTGATCGCGCACGTCATTGGCGCCAGCGTGTTGGGCCACTTCGTTTGGGACGAAACGGCGTACCTGAAGCTCGACATCGGGTTCATCTGGAACATCTATCTTGACGGCGAGATGGGCCTGGTGCCGGAAAGTTTGGCGATGGCCGAGCTGAAGGCTGCGACCGGTCAAGACTTCGAAACAGTCACGCACCTGATTCCGGCGCCGAATCCCTCACCGATCCAATCCGTCGATTTCTTCGAGACTGACGATGCGCGGCGTCTCGTCATGAATTGCGAAGCAGGCAGCGTCGAACTGGAAATGTCGCTTGTCATTCGCGACATAAAAATCGAGCACAAAGAATAACGCCGCGAGTTCAAACACAAACCCACGGCGTCGTTCTGTTGCTGGCGTTAAGCCGAATCAATCACCACTTACAATAATCTGATTGTCGACTTGTTTCACCCCCTTGATCTGTTTGACCGCTCTCTCGATGTCAGCTTTCATCGTCTCCGTCTTGACTGTTCCAAGGAGCATTACTTTTCCGTCTAACACACTTGCAGTAATACCGAGCGTCGAGAACGTCGGATCGTCCGCCAGTCTCTTATCGACCGCCGTCTGGATGTTTGCATCCATGTTGACGCTCGTACTCGTTGTCGAGCTTGTTGTCGGTGCAGTGCTGGTGGATCCTCCTGCTGGTGGTGTAACGATGATCGGCGCCGGCTGGGTCGCGGGCGCTGGTTGTTGAATGATGACCGGAGGCTGTTGCGCAGGCGCCGGTTGTTGAATCACAGTCGGTTGCTGTTGTGCGGCGACCGTGGCGTTTTCATCAGCCGTCGGCTGACTGTTCATCCAGAAAAGCACCAGCATCGTAATCAATGCGATAGCGACGACTACCAGTACGCCGACCATGCCCGCGGAGATGCCGCTGTTGTCGCGCACCGATTGTGAATGAACCACCTCGCGTCGCTCGTTCGGTGTTTCCACCACTACGCGACTTCTTCTAGCTTGTTCTTCATCGTATGACATTAGTTGCCTCCGTTGTTAAGCGAACAGATTTCTCAAATGTGGATTTATTCAACCGCGTTCGACCGTCTGCTGATACGAGAGTCCCGGTAACGACCAATAGACTCAAAACCAATATGAAGACGAGGAGTCTTTTCATTGCTCACCTCCGTATTGACCACTTCGTTTGGCAAACGTCATACCTCAATGAATTCCGCAGAAATGCGGTGGAGCAGTTCGGGGCTCGTTTCGATACCGTACGTTTTTCAAAACTCCGTGCGAAAAACTATGTACGGTTTAAGACATTGAATGATCCCGTCGTTGCTTGATAACTTGTTCCCACGATGAGCACCGCTATAGTTCACCATCCGATCTTCCGCGAACACGATACCGGGCCGGGCCATCCGGAGACTCCTTCACGTTACAGCGTCGTTATGGAAGCGTTGCGAAGCGATGACGAGCTCTGGTCCAGGTTGCTCGAGGTGCAGGCGACGGAGGCTGCGCGCGGAGATATTCAGGCGGCGCATTCACCGCAGCTTTACAAGCACGTCGAACGAGTGGTCAGCGAGGGGCGGGGATATCTCGATGCTGACACGGTTGTTTCGATGCGTTCGTTCGACGCTGCGAGATACGCGGCCGGCGCGCCGTGCGAGGCAATCGATTTGATCATGAGCCACCAGGCGACGAATGCTTTCGTGCCGGTTCGTCCGCCGGGACATCACGCGACGGAAGAGCGGGCGATGGGGTTTTGTCTCTTCAACAACGTCGCGGTGGCGGCGCGGTACGCGCAACGTAAGTATGCGGAGATTGAACGGGTGGCGATTGTCGATTGGGACGTTCATCATGGGAATGGGACGCAGGGGATTTTCTACGATGATCCGACGGTCTATTTTTTTTCGTCGCACCAGTATCCGTGGTATCCGGGGACAGGGACGCGCGGTGAGAAGGGGACTGGACGCGGGCTCGGTTACACGTTGAACCTGCCGCTGCGTGCGGCGACGCCGGCTGCGGAGCAGAAGCGTGGGTTTGAAGCGGCGTTGGAGGAGATGTCGGCGAGTTTCAAGCCCGACTTGATCATCATTTCCGCGGGATTTGATTCTCACATTCACGATCCCCTGGGCCAGTTAATGCTACAGGACGATGACTTCATTGCCATGACGCAGGCAGTGAAGCAATGGGCTGAAAGTATTTGTCAGGGAAGGCTCGTTTCCTGCCTCGAAGGCGGCTACAACCTGGAAACACTCGGCGGCACCGTTCGTGG
This sequence comes from Acidobacteriota bacterium, assembly GCA_046732935.1. Taxonomy (GTDB): domain Bacteria; phylum Acidobacteriota; class Blastocatellia; order Pyrinomonadales; family Pyrinomonadaceae; genus PSRF01. Next base: position 23,066 of record JBKPOC010000121.1, read on the forward strand.
GCACGTGCGTGAGTTAGCCGCGGATTAGGCGGATTGACACGCTCAAACCACCTTCCTATGATCTCCTCACATGCCTGCCCTACAGTCTTCAGCAAACCAAGAGCGGCCTGAACGTGTCTTCCTGATCGACTCAATGTCGCATATCTTTCGGGCGTTTTTCGCGCCGATGCAGAACCGCGCGGCGCCGCTCGCCACGTCGCAGGGACAAGTCACGCAAGCCGTCTACATCTTCACGAACATGCTGCTCAAGCTGGTGCGTGAAGAGAAGCCCGAATACATCGCCGCCGTCTTTGAATCGCGAGAAAAGACATTTCGTCATGAGATGTTTCCAGACTACAAGGCGAACCGTCTCGCCATGCCCGACGATCTCGCCTCGCAGATGCCCTACATCTTCCGCCTCTGCGAAGTTTTGAATATCCCCGTCATCAACGTGCCCGGCTACGAAGCGGACGACGTCATCGGCGCACTCGCAAACCAGACCGCCGCAAAAGGCCTGCAAGCCGTGGTCGTGTCGAACGATAAAGACATGTGCCAGCTCGTCCGCGATCCGTGGATCATCTGCATGCGGCAGAACTCGCAAGTCGTGAAGCGGAAAGAGCCTGTCCCGCCCGTCGAGTGGTGCGACGAAGCGTGGGTCGAGAAGAAGTTTGGCGTCACCGCCGACAAACTCGTCGATCTCCTCGGACTGATGGGCGACTCCATCGACGACATACCCGGCGCGCCCGGTATCGGCTCGAAAGGCGCAGTGCAGATCATCCAGCAGTTCGGCTCAATCGAGGCTGCACTGGCAGGTTGGGAATCAGTCAAACACAAGACGTACCGCGAGTCGCTGCGCGACAACGCCGACATAATTCGAAAATCACGCGAGCTCGCGCGCATCCGCACCGACATCGAAGTCGAGCTGAAACTTGACGAGATCAAGTCGCGGCCGCCGGATCGCACCGCAGCATACGAGATGTTCCGCGAGCTGGAATTTACACTGCTAACGAAGGAGTATGCGGACGCCGCCGTCGAACGTCCCGCGACGGTCGATTCGTCCCGCGACTATCGCATCGTTCAAACCAAGAGCGACCTCGACAACCTCGTGCGAACGCTGTTCGATGCCGAGAGCGTCGGCATCGCCGTTGCCGACTCGACGCCAGCGGGAACGGGCGAGCAGGAATGTTTCACCGAACTCGACACCACGCGCGGTATCGCCTTCGCGACCGCGGCGGGCGTCTCGGCGTACGTGGATCTCGAAAAGTTTGCGGGCGGTGCGCCGGCGGCAATGGGACCGTTGCGTGAAGTGCTTTCGAATGGCCTCGTCGACAAGACGGTGCACGACGTGAAGCGAGCGGTGGGTCTTCTCGATCGCTTCAACGTGACACTCGAAGGCGTCAGGCACGATACCTATCTCGCCGCCTATCTGCTCGATCCGACGCGCAGCAAGTATGACCTCGCCGACCTCGCGAAAGACGCGCTCAACGTGGAAGACGGCAGCAAGCCGCCGTCGAACTGGCCCGACACGGCGTGGCAAACCGCAGTCGCCGCCGATCTCACGGCCCAAACGGCGCGCGTGCTGTACGCGCGAATTCTCGAAAAGAAACTCGAGACGATCTACTCTGAAGTCGAACTTCCACTGGCGCCGCTGCTTTATCGGATGGAACGCGCCGGGCTCAAAGTCGACAAGAAAGTGCTGGCGGAGCTGTCGAGTTACATCGGACAGGAACTGCACAAACTAACGGTCCAGATTTACGAGCTCGCCGGGCGCGAGTTCAACATCGGTTCGCCAAAGCAAGTCGGCGAAGTGCTTTCTGATCTGCACATCGACATCGGCAGAAAAACGTCGACTGGGCGAATCTCGACCAGCAAAGCGGTGCTCGAAGAGCTGGCGCAACAGTTCGAGCTGCCGCGTTTGATCATCGAGTATCGCGAGCTCGACAAGCTGAAGAGCGTCTACACCGACGCGTTGCCGCATCAGATCGCGACCGATGGACGCATTCACTGTAATCTGAACCAGACAGTTGCTGCGACCGGGCGTTTGTCGTCCAGCGATCCCAATTTGCAGAACATTCCGATTCGCAGCGAGATGGGCCGGCGCATCCGGCGTGCTTTCGTCGCCGAGAAGGGAAACAAGATCGTCTCCGCCGACTACTCGCAACTCGAGCTGCGGCTGTTGGCCCACATCACGCAGGATCCGGTGATGCTCGAAGCGTTTCAGAAAGGCGAAGACATTCACGCGCGCACGGCGCGGCTCGTGTTCGGCGCGAAGACGGATGCGGAACTGAAAGAGGCGCGGCGGTTCGCGAAGATCGTCAATTTCGCGATCGCCTACGCGATCGAGCCGTGGGGACTGTCGCAGCGCGTGGGCATCTCGCGGCAGGAAGCGAAGAAAGTCATCGAAGACTATTACAACACGTACAAAGGCGTGCGCCGCTACATGGAAGAGGTGCCGATCCGGGCGCGCGAACACGGCTACGTGCGTTCCATCTACGGGCGTATTCGACCGCTTGCGGGGATAGCGGACCGCAACGCAAACATCCGCAAGGCCGCTGAACGCGAAGCCATCAACATGCCGATTCAGGGGACGGCCAGCGACATCGTAAAGATCGCGATGTTGCACGTCGACGAAGAGTTCAAGCGAAACGGTCTCGAGGCGCGCATGTTGATGCAGGTGCACGACGAGCTGCTGGTTGAAGTGCCGGAAAAAGAAGTCGAGAAAGTTACGGAGATACTGAAGCACGAGATGGAAACGGCCGTTTCGCTCGACGTTCCACTCGTCGCCGACGTCGGCGTGGGCGATAATTGGATGGACGCGAAGCCGTAGCGTCTCTCATTCTCACCCGGCTTCAGCCGGGTGCTCACGGCGGGTATCCATCGAAACCGTTTAAACGGTTTCCTTGACGTCGTGGCGTGCACCCGGCTGAAGCCGGGTGAGAATGAGAGCAGAGGAGAAGAAATTTAGCGGCTGCTGATGCAACCTGCTGAAAAACGACCAGAAGTAGTTTACCGGCGACGGCCCGATCCGAATGCGATCCAGGCGGCATCGCACGGGTCTATGCTGCGTGGCTTTGCCCCGGCGCTAGTCCCACTGCTCGTCGGTTTCCTGCTGGTGCTTGCTTTGATCAGCATGCTGGGTGTGCGCAGTGTCAGCAAAATGCAGGAGGTTGCTCTGGACGCGAGCGAGCTCAGCCGACAGCATGCGGCCCGGCTGGCACTCTTGTTAGACCTCCGGCTGAGAGTCACGAAGCTCGATACTGAGGCGCGCGCGCGACACAACGAAGAAGCCATGCGCATCGCGCCGCCATTCGACACGCGGATCAGCAAAGCCCGCGAGGACGTAGAAGAGATCGTAAGTCAGTTGAATCAGCCGTTGGTTTCGGACGTAAGCTCCTGGAACCAGATGAGGCTCGATCTGCAAAAATACATCGACATTACTTCGGACCGGCGGCGCTACAGTCTCGAAGGCTTCGAAGCGTTCAGGAAACTCAACACCGAACTGAATGCCTTATTCGACGAATTGCGCAACGAGCAGACCCGAATTTTTGAGAGCGTGATGGCGATGCAGTCACAGGCCAAAAGGTCGAGCCAGATTTGGACCATACTCGCGTTGATTGCCGGCGCCCTCGTCGCGGCGAGCACGATCTGGCAGGTGCAGCGCCAGTTTCGCGAGATGCGCCGCAGCATGTTCGAAGCGCGGCGCGAGCGCACGTTCACGACACAACTGCTCGAGGGGATGGTCAGCGCAGTCGCCGCTATCGACGAAGACGATCGCATCCGCAGCGCCAACGCCGCGTTCTTCCGAATCTTTCCCAACGCCAGCATCGGCGCGTCGGTGCTCGAGAGGTTCGCGCCTGACGATGTGATGCGAATCCTCGACACCGTCACGGCAGTTCGCGTTACGAGGGCGACGTACCATGGCCGGCTGGTCGCCCACGTCGAGGAGAGCGACAAAGCGTTTGACGTTTACTCGGCGCCATTGGCCATCAACGGCGATCGCGGACAGATCGTCACGCTGGTCGACGCAACCGAAGCAGCCGAAGCGGAGCGGACGTTGCGTCGCAGCGAATCGCTTGCCGCGGTCGGACAAGCCACGACGCAGGTGGCGCACGAGATTCGCAACCCGCTCGGAAGTATTCGACTCGGCGTGTCGATGTTGCGTGACAGCGTGAACGACGAGGAAGCGCTGAACACGATCGAGCTGGTCGAGCGCGGCATCAAGCACCTCAACAAGCTCGTCGTCGACGTGACGCAGTATTCACGGCAGAAGGAGCTCGAACGCTCGCAAGTCGATCTGCATGAGTCGATCGAACGCAGTCTCGACCTGGTGAGCGATAAGATTCAGGAGAAAAACACTACGGTTGAAAAGTCGTTTGCCGACTCGACGATCGTCGGCCAGTGGGATCCGTACCAGTTGCGGCAGGTGTTTGTGAACGTCATTGCGAATGCCGTCGACGCAAGCCAGGAAGGCTCGCCGGTCAGCATAAAGACGGACCTTGTGGCCGGCGGCGCCGACGGCGACGGCCAGGCCGGCAAGCTTTACGCCCGCGTCCTCATTGCAGACCACGGTAAGGGAATGGACAAAGCAACGCGTGACCGCATTTTCGAACCGTTCTTCTCGACCAAGAAACGCGGGACTGGTCTGGGACTCGCCATCGTCAAGCAGATCGTCGAACAACACGGCGGCAAGATCAGCGTCGCCAGCGAACCGGGCGAGGGTTCGCAGTTCATTATCGATCTACCCGTCTAAACCCGCGAAGGCCTTTCTGGCCGCTGCAATCGTCTCAGCGATAATCTCATCAGTGTGGGCCAGGCTGACGAATGCCGCCTCGAATTGTGACGGCGCGAGATAAACACCCGCTTCCAGCATCGCGTGAAAAAACCGTCCGTACGTTTCGCGGTTCGACTTGTTCGCCGTAGTCCAGTCGACTACCGGATCGGCGGTGAAGAAGCTGGTCCACATCGACCCCACGCGGTTGGTGACAGTCGTGACGCCCGCTTCCTGAGCCGCATCCGCGAGACCGGCACACAATCGCTGCGATGATCGTTCGAGTCGCTCGTAGAGTGTCTCGTCGCGAAGACGCCGCAGCGTGACGAGCCCCGCCGTCATCGACAACGGATTACCCGATAACGTTCCTGCCTGGTAAACGGGTCCGGCCGGTGCGACGTTGTTCATCAACTCGCGGCTGCCGCCGTATGCGCCGACGGGCAAACCTCCGCCGATGATCTTGCCGAGCGTCGTGATGTCCGGCTGGATATTGTAACGCTCCTGCGCGCCGCCGCGAGCCAAACGAAAACCCGTCATCACTTCGTCGAAAATCAGCAGCGCACCGTGTTGGCTGGTCAGTTTCCGCACCGCTTCGAGATAGCCGGGTTGAGGCGGCACGCAACCCATGTTTCCCACGACCGGCTCAATAATCACCGCGGCGATGTCGTTGTAATGCTCGAACGCCTGCTCGAGCGCCTGAACGTCGTTGAAGGGCAGCGTGATCGTGTTTTCAGCAAGGACGGCGGGAACTCCGGGACTATCGGGCAGTCCGAGCGTCGCCACGCCCGATCCGGCTTTGACGAGCAAACTGTCGCCGTGTCCGTGATAGCAGCCTTCAAACTTGATGATGCGAGTCCGCCCTGTCACGCCGCGCGCGAGTCGAATCGCCGACATCGTGGCTTCAGTGCCGCTGCTCACCATTCGCACCATCTCGATCGACGGCACCGCTTCAATCACTTCCTGCGCGAGCTCGATTTCGAGCTCAGTGGGCGCGCCAAAACTCGTTCCCTGCGCCGCCACCTTCTGAAGCGCAGCGATTAGTTCCTCGTCGGCGTGGCCCAGAATCATCGGTCCCCACGAGCCGACGTAGTCGATGTAAGTCTTGCCGTCAACGTCCGTGATCGTCGCGCCGCGCGCTGACTTGATGAAACGAGGAGTGCCGCCGACGCCGCGAAACGCGCGGACGGGCGAGTTGACGCCGCCGGGAATGAGATCGACAGCTTTCGCGAATAATCGTTCGGAGTTGGTTTGCATGTTCATAGTCTACTGATCGCTTCCTTCGGTTCAACTGTGAGCGAACGAAAGCGCGACAATCGCACGAGTCCTGGCGCGGCGCCTTTCGGTTTCGAAAGAAATTTTCTTTCGGTGTAGTGCACGACGACTTTCGCATCCTCGCTCGCCTGGCTGAAGCGCCCGGCGAGTTGGGCCGCCTCGATGATCGTGCGATGCGGGATCTCTTTCCGAGTTGGGTTTCGGATGACGACGTGCGAGCCGGGATAATCGCCTGTGTGCATCCATAGATCGTTGGGCTTAGCGATGCGAAACGTGAGGTTATCGTTATCACGGGATGTGCGTCCGACCAGGATCTCGTAGCCATCGGTCGATAAGTAGCGCCGCACGCCGGGGATCGTCTTGTCGGTTTTGGAAACGGTTTTGGCGGGAGACGAAGGTTTATCGAAGTTTTCCAAAGCGGCGGCATCGCGCCGGGCGATGACGTGTTCGAGTTCCTCGGCTCGCGCTTCGAGTTTTTCGATTTCACGATCGACGGCGGCGAGTCTGGTGGCGATCTCTTCGCGCGCGTGCTTTGCCTTGGTGTAATTCCGAAAACGGCGCGCGGCTTCGTCCTGGAGTGATGTGTTTTCGTCGATCTCCAATTCGATCACGGGCGCACCGTCAGCGTAGTAATCAGTGACGGTGACTTTGTTTCCGTGGCGCACGGCGGTCGCGACGTTGGCGAGCAGCAAGTCGCCGACTTTCTTGTGTTCTTCCGGATCGCCGTGGTCGGCGATGTCTTTCTGCAAATGCTGTTTCAGCTTTCGCTGCCGCTGAATGGAGGTGCGCAGCCTTGACCTCAGCGTTGCGGCGCGTGAATCGAAGGTTTTGACCGCGTCGAGACTGCTGAAGAGTTCGTCTGCGTACGCCGACGGCGAACCGCTCGGAATGTCCAGAGTCTCACGGCTGTCGCCGTGAGGTGCATCCGGCGGCGAATAGACTTCACCCGGCATTTGTCCTCGCGGCGCGCGCAGCATCGCCACAATTCGATTCAACTCGTCGAGCAGGAAAAGGTTCGCCGTGCGTCCGGTGAGTTGGACGACGAGCCTGCGGAAGTGCGTCGCCCCTGCTTCATCATCGCAGCGAAAGGTCAGACGAACCACGCGGTCCAACGGATCCTTATCGACGCTGACGACGGCGCAACCATTCGTTCGCGCTCGCAGGAGCTGACCGAAATGGCCGAGCTGGCTCGACGCTTTTTGCAGGTCGCGGCCGCGGCGTTGAATCAGATAAAGGCGCGGGCTCGAAGGTTCGACGCTGATATAAAGGAAACTCCCGCGCAGTCCGAAGTCGAACGCAAACGACAGCGGCGTGAGTTGATAGATCTTTCCGAGGAATCGTCCGCTGAGACTGGAGCGCAGCTCTTCGACGACACGACGGATCAGTTCGTCATGCATATCTGTCCACGGAGATTACCAAAAAATCCGTGGCTCAAACACGAACGACCGCGGTGCGTGTAATACGATCGTGAGCGGTGTGGCCTTCGCGGCTGAACAGAGCAGACAGCATTCCCACCACCGTCGCCACTGACAGCATGTAGATGAACGAGCGGCCGATTGACTGTCCGCCAGTAGGAATCAAGCCCGTCTTCGTGTCGATCACTTTCAACGACAACATGCGCATGGCCCAGGTGCGGCCGGTCAGCGCCGTCGTCAACGTCAGATAGATAAACGTGACGGCGACGAGACTGCCGCCGAGCACGCCGACGGCACGCGGGTCTAGCAGGTTGTTGCCGGTCAGGTAAATGGCTAAACCGATCGGCGACGTCAACAACGCACAAACGATCAGATCGAAGAAGGCGCTGATGAAGCGACGAAATCCTGATGCGCATTCATGCGAGCTGTCGTCAACGCGGAGGTTCCGCGAGATGGAATCGAGATAGTTGAGCGCGGGATCGTTCGGGTCGTCCCTGATCAATCGCTTCGGCGCCGGTGGCATCAACGGCATGGGCGCTGGAGCAGGTTCCGGTTCACTTGGCGGCACGACAACCAGGTGACTCTTTTCCACCACCGGCGATGGAGGTGGTTCTGCGACAGGGATTTCCGGCTCGAACGAGAGTTGCGTCGTAGGACCAACTGTATCGTTCATGTCGTTATCTTCTCGTGCTGGGGCGTAGGCGATGGCCGTTGCGAGGGTGGATCGCGCCGGACGAGTTTCGGTGGGAGCCGTTTGATGCGCACGCTCGATTCGCTTCAGAGCGGCGGCTACTAGTGGGTTGATGGCGGGCATTTCCGCCGGCGGCAAGAGTTCGAGTTGTGGTGGATTAACGGCGTCTTCGACCTTGCGCCGCTCGTTTTCGGCAGCTTCTCGTGCTGCTTCGCGGGCGGCCTCACGGGCGCGTCGTTCCTGGACCTCACGAACGCGTTCGCTGAGTTCTTTTCGCCACTCGGGAACGGTGCTTCGCGGAACACCCGGAAATTCGATCAGGGTGGATTTTCGTTCCCGGGGCTGAATTGGAGTATCGCCGGTTGGTTCCATTTCCGCGTCGTCAGGCGAATCGGCCTATGGCAAACGCGCGCATCCTATCAGGAATAACTTTAAGTGGTCAATTAGAAAATAAAGCAGGCATTGAGGTTGTGGGTTTGAGGCCTTGGGCCTTGGGTCTTTGGTCTTTGGCGTCAGGAAGTTTGTACTAAGACCCAAGACCTAAGACCCAAGACCAAAGACCCAAGACCAATTCTCAATCGAGCGGCGTGCGTCCGGCGAACCCGGCGTCGACGTCGTGCCACCATTCGAGCTCGTCGCCCTCACCCATCTGCCAGCACAGCAAAACGACCCGGCCGTCTCTCAACGAGGGAAAGTCGACGAGTCCGCGTTCGAAGTCCTTCAACTGGACGCCAAGTCCTTCTAACTCGGTCATTTGCGTCGTGAGCTCGGTCAGTATTTCGGCGTAGGCGACACCATCGACAACGCCACCGCCGCCCTGTTCGGCGGCTTCGGCGGCTTTTCTCGCGTCGTCTTTATAGTGAGCGAGTTTTCGGTGGGCTCGCTGAATCCTCGCGAGAATCACTCGTACGCTCGGAAGCAGGGCATTTGCTTCCTGGACAGTGAATAATTTCATTTTTTGTCGGGCGGCTGCGTGTGCGCGATGTCGCCATCAATGTTCGTCGGTAATCCTGATGAACTCCGTCGCTGCCTCGAACTCCGCTGCTTCCTCGTCGATGTCGGTCTCGAGCACCACGCGCATGGCTGCCTGGAACGTGTCGGGTGCCTCTTTCGGCATCGGCATCTGCTCCTGCATGTACTGCGCGGGCAGCGGTTCGTGCAGATCGCGCTCATCATAGCGCGTTCCGTGCGAGATCTCCTTGCGCACCTTGTCTGCGATTTCGCCGAGGTCGATGAAATAGTCGGCAACGTCGATCAGTTTCGGCGCGGTGTTCGAACGGAAGCCGGCAATCTCGACGCGGCATCCTTTGTACGCAACGGCGTTGACTGCGTAGACGAAATCTTCGTCGCCGGAAACAAGTACGGCCGTGTCGTAACGTCCGGCCAGCGACAACATGTCGACAGCGATCTCGACGTCGAGGTTAGCCTTGCGCGTGCCGTCGTAAAACGTCTTCAACTCCTTCTGGATGACGCGAAAACCGTTGCGCCGCATCCACAAAAGAAATCCCTGTTGGCGCTCGGCGCCGATGTCGACGCCCGTGTAGAAGAAAGCGCGGAGCAGGCGGCCGTCGCCCAACAACACCCGCAAAAGCTTGTTGTAGTCGATGTCGATGTTATGAAAGCGCGCGGCGTGAAAAAGGTTATTGCCGTCAATAAAAACCGCTACTCTCCCGCGGTGGCCGAGCTGCCATGACACGTTGTTAGTAGGATCATAACTATTCATAAACGGACTCCGATAAATACCCATTTGTCGTAACCTAGAATGCTGATTTGCTCTGCTTTGGTCAAGTTCGGATCAGGTCGGCGGTCCACGTTGTGCGATCACGTCGCGCCGATTATTTGACTCGATACAGCGTCAAAATAGACAGTTTTGATGGGGCCATTTGTGACATTGATTTCCCAGGCCAGATGAAGCTCCAAACCGCTCGTCTGGTTGGGTGAAGCAAGGGCATAAACAACTAACTGACCAGGTTCAACGACTGCGTTCGCAGGCAGCGTAACGGTCTGTTGTCCGGAGATGGGAATCGGTTGGGACTTGATGTTCTTAGCGGCGTCTTCAGCCGTCACTTGCGGCGTGATCGTGTTCAGTGTCGCTTGCAGGCGATCGGCGTTGGGCAAGCAACTGCTCGAAAGGTCGACGAGCTGTCCGTTGCTGCGAAAGCGAATAATGAGGTTGCCGAAGTCGCCGCGTAACGGATAGCGAAACGGTCGCTGCTCGTAACGCGCGACTTTGATGCCTGACGCGTCGTCGGTTCGTTCGACGAGTGACAATTCATCGGGCTCAGCGCCGATCAAGCGCTGCCATTCCTTGATAAAGCGACGCAGCGATTCGCGCGTCTGTTCTTCTGTTTGCGCTGCGTCAGCGCCGACTTTCGGCAGCATGATTGACGTTGGTAAGTTTGCGGGCAACCCCTGGATCGTCGCGGTGTAGGGATTCAGGTTCGCTTCGCTTTTGGTTGCGACGCCGTAGTGTTGCGAAAGTTGATACCACGCGAGGGAAGCTTCTTCGAGACGCGCCGAAGGGTCTGCGAGACTCACGGGATAGAGTCGAACGTCTGATCGTGGTCCGCTCGCGTCGATCGGCCGAAACGCGGCGCACGCGCTGCCGACGAACGCAAATGCGAGCACCACAAACAAGAACAAGTCAGGAAGGGGGCAAGCGTAGTGCGCCCCCGCTGTATCGATAGCGGGGGCATGGCCCCCTTCCTGACTTGTTCTTACTGAACTCACTCTGTTGCTCTCTGAAAACATTATCGTCGCTCGACAATTTCCCGCCGTCGTATAATCAAAATACTTGGAGGAGCTGTTGCCTAAAGATAACGAAAACATTCGTCTACCCTTCACTGGACCACTAGAACCTTCGGAGCCGCAGGGGTTTACGCCGGGCCAAATGATTCGCTGCGACGAATGTCTACGCGCCAACCCGCCCACGCGAGTTGAGTGTCTTTACTGCAGCGCGCCTATGCCGTTAACTGAATCGTCGGCCGAGCTGCGGCGTCCAGTCTTGCGCCCGCCCGAGAAACATCAGTCAGCTTACAGCAACATCCTCTTGCCTTCCGAAAACGAGTTGTCGCCTGAAACGATTGCCGAAGCTGCTGCGCTGCTGAAACTCAACCCGGAGCATCTTCAGCGTATTGTTGCAGAGAAGAGTCCGTTGCCCGTCGCTTTCACTGCTTATCGTGAAGAAGCAGAGTTGGTCTTTACCAGGTTGCGCGCTCTGGGATTACAAACGATCGTCATCAGTGACGATTCATTAGATCTATCCGGCGTGAAGCGCGTCAAAGCAATGACGGTAGATAAGCATTGCGTTATCTTCCAACAGCCGGCGACGAAAGAAACGACGGAAGTCCATTGGGATGACGTGTCGATGATCATCACCGGCTGTCTGTTTATCCGGCGCATGGAGATTCAGGAACGCAAGACCCGCCGGCCCGAGAATGAGATCGTGAACGCGAGCGAGTTTACGAGTGACGAAGCAGTGATAGATCTTTACACCACGGGCGATTCGCAAACGTGGCGTGTGAGTGCGAACGGTTTCGACTTCTCATGTCTCGGCGAACGAATGACGCTTATCGCCAACGAGAACATCGCCAGGCTGCAACAACTCATCATCGAACACGCGACGCGGGCGAAGTTTGACGACGCGTACAACCGCCTGCGACACACGTTGGATCTTGTTTGGGGAGCGCAACAGGAAACGCAGTCGAATGGCTGGCGACGTGAACGACCCGGCAAACTTACCGTTGGAGTCGCGATGAGCAAGAGCAATGAAAGCCAGTTCACGCGCTACTGGCGGCTCCAAACATATCTCTACTCGAATGCGTTGAACTGATGGCTGACTCATCAAACCTGATTTACGGTGTGAACGCGGTTCTCGAAGCGCTACGCGCGGGCACGCGGCAGATCGAGACGATCACGATTCTCGAAAGCGCGCGACCGGACCGGCTGAAAGCATTGCTCGATCTTGCGCGGCAGAAAGGCGTGCGTGTTCATTATGTGCCGCGGCTGGAGCTGGATCGCGCGCTCGGCGAGGTTCGTCATCAGGGCGTCGTCGCGCGCATTGCAGCCGCGCGATACGCCGACGCTGACGAACTGCTCGACACGCTCGAGGCGAAGATCGGCACAACAGATCCGCCTTTGGTCGTTGGCCTGGACGGGATCGAGGACCCCCGTAACATGGGCTCGATTCTTAGGACTGCTGAATGCGCGGGCGTCCATGGTGTTTTTATCGCCGAGCGGCGCGCCGTTGGTTTGACTGGCGTCGTCGCGAAAGTTGCGGCAGGCGCTTTGGAATACGTTCCGGTCGCGCGCGTGACGAATCTGGTTCGATTGATAGAGCAGTTGAAAGCACGTAACATCTGGGTCGTTGGCGCGGCTGCTGAAGCCAATCAGTCGTACACGGAGTGGGATTGGAAACTTCCGGCCGCGATCTTTCTCGGCAATGAAGGAAGCGGGCTGCACCGGCTGGTTCGTGAACATTGCGACACGCTGGTCCGTATTCCGGTGTTCGGCAAGTTGGATTCGTTGAACGTTTCAGTGGCGGCCGGCGTTCTGCTCTACGAAGTGAGACGGCAACGCCTGCCGGCCTTCCAATAGACGAGAAGGTTTGAGGCGAGACTCGCATGTTCTGCCCTAAATGTGCAACCCAGAATGTTGACGGCGCCAGTTTTTGTCGCGGGTGCGGCGCGAACATCAGTCTCGTGCCGCAAGCGATGACGGCCCAGCTCTCACGCCCTGAGGAAGAAAAGAGCGTTTTGCATGAGCACCGGCGCGGACGACGCCGTGAACTCACGCTCGACACGGCCTTCAAGAACGTGTTTCTCGGCATTGCGTTCTTCATTATCGCCGTCGTGCTATCCAGAACGATCGGCCAGGTGTGGTGGTTTTGGATGTTGTTGCCGGCCTTCTCGCTCATCGGTCAAGGCGTCGCGCAGTACATTCGCATCAAAGACCGAGAGAAGCGGCAAACGCCTTCTCTGCCGCCCGGGCCGACGAGGCACACGGAACAACTCATGCCGCCGCCAGCGCCAAGTGTGACTGAAGGCACGACCCGCCACCTCAATACAAAAAATTCCGACCGCCGATGACGCAGGTCTGTGTCCCCGTTTGCGAGAAGAGTGTCGACGCGCTCGCAGCCGCCTCCGTTCGTGCGTGTGAGTGGGCGGACATAGTTGAACTGCGTCTCGATTGTCTCGCGGCGTTGGAAGATTGGCAGCGCGTGTTGAAGAGCATTTCGCGTCCCGTGATTCTCACGTATCGTCCGGCGGAGCAAGGCGGATATCGTGAGTTGGACCGTCAGGCACGCGAATCGTTCTGGACGACTGCGCCGCGAACAGACTGGTGGGACGTCGAATCCGATCTCGCGCCTGAGGCTGACTGGTCGCGCGTCATCATCTCGCATCACGACTTCTCCGGCGTCCCCGACGACCTCGCGCAGATTTACGAACGACTCGCCGCGACGCCTGCGTGCGTCGTCAAGATCGCGGTGAACGCGAACGACATCGTCGATTGCATTCCTGTGTTTCAACTGCTCGATCGCGCCCGCGCTGAAGGACGAGACTTGATCGCGATCGCAATGGGAAACCCCGGCATTGCGACGCGCATACTCGGCCCGTCGCGAGGCGCATTTCTGACTTACGCGGCGCTGCAAGACGAAAGCGCCACTGCGCCGGGACAGATCACCGCCGAGAAAGTTCGCTCCACCTACCACGTCGACAGAATCGATCGCGAAACGCTGGTGTGCGGACTGGTCGGACGGCCCGTGATGCACTCCGTTTCACCGCACATGCACAACGCTGCGTTCGTCGCGGCAGGAATCAACGGCGTCTACCTGCCGCTGGAAGTTCGCGATGTGGAGACGTTCTTCAAGCGCATGGTCCACCCGCGAACGCGAGAGATCGATTTGAACCTGCGCGGCTTGAGCATCACCGCGCCGCATAAGTCAGCCGTGATCGAGTGTCTCGACTGGATCGAGCCCGATGCGCGGGAGATGGGCGCCGTCAACACGGTCGTTATCGAAGACGACAAACTGCGCGGCTTCAACACCGATGCAGCCGGATTCATCGAACCGCTTCTCACCGTGCTTGGTTCGCTTGCCGAATTGCGTGTCGCAGTGATCGGCGCCGGTGGCGCAGCGCGCGCCGCTCTCTGGGCGCTCGGACGACAACAAGCCGTCATCACTCTATTCGCACGTGACGTCGACAAAGCCCGCGCACTCGGACAACTGTTCGACGTTTCGTACGCGGCGCTTCCATCTGCTTCGTTCGCCGATTACGACGTGGTCGTCAATGCGACGCCTTTAGGATCCGGCGAGTTGATCGATCAAACACCAGTCACTGCGGAACAACTCGCAGGCGCTCGTTACGTCTACGATCTCGTCTACAATCCGATCGACACGCGACTGTTGAAAGAAGCTAGCAAGGTAGGTTGCAAGACGATTCGCGGAGTCGAAATGTTGGTTGCGCAAGCGAAAATTCAGTTCGAATTGTGGACCCGACAAACGCCTTCTTCGTCGATCATGTATGACTCAGCAATTGCTGCGTTGGGCCAATAATTTTTAGTAGCTAGATCCAGCCGCCCCATCACACTTTCTCACCTGTCCGTCACAAACTTCAGACACGCACGATAGCCTCAACGTAGAGTCGCCGCACGTTGCTCGCACGAAAGAAAACGAGGTGCAGTCGTGAAGAGAACGTCCCTGATTCTCGTCGTCTTCTTGTTTGCGGAGACAGCTCGTGCTGGATCGCCTCCGATCAATGTCTCGGTCACGCCGCGGCTGGGGATGATCATCGCGTCGAAGGATCTGCGCAAGCTCAACGATCTCGACAAGGCATACGTCGATGCGTTCACGATCTTGCGTGACGACAACGCGTGCAGCCGGATGTACGGCGGACCGGGCGCGGTCCAGGCCCTGAACGAGTTGATGGGTATTCTTCGTCCTGCCTATCTGGATCGAAGTATCGCCGTCCGAATGAGTGGAATCACGACGATGTTTCGGAACGCGCAGACGGGCTTCTCGTATCGGATGTTCGCGAAGGCGGAGATCAATATGAACGGCTCGTTCTATCGCGGCAACACGCCGTTGGCCGGGCACGTTCCGATGGTTGCGGATTACCAGCCGAACACTCGCAAGACTCGCGTTGCATTGTTGCTGCACGAGCTCGGGCACCTCGTGCGCGGCAATGATAAAAAGTGGGTGCTTTCAGACGACGGAAACGATCTCGATCTAAGCGCCAAGAATACTGAGCACGTGGTCAAGGTGTGTCGAGATGAGATTGAATCCGTCACCAACATGACTGTCGCCGAAGAACTCGAAGAGCCCCTGACCACGATCGCCCAACTCGCGACTCACCCGTAAACCACAAGAGGCACATAACAAAGCCACAAAAGGCACAAACACCAAACCAGACAGAGATACCAACACCAACCACCGAGTGCAGAGGCCTGTTGGCGCGCCGTCCAGTCCCACTGGTCACAAAACATTCCTCGCCGGTGTTAATAAGACGTTATACGCTCGGGATTGCTAGCCGCTCGCAAGCGCTACCTCCCGTGCACACGTTCCCAGACAGTGAAGGTGTATGAACTCGACGACCGCAATCTCTGACGGCAAGCCGTCGATTTTTAACGGCAACAACGGCTTCTCTCGCGATTCCGCGATTTCCCCCGAGAGTCTCGCGAACCTCGAGGCCGCATCGCAAGACGTGCCCAGTCTGCAGCGGGTGTGGGTCAAACGGCTGGTGCGGCTCGGCATCATCTGGGGCATGTGGACGATTGCCGCCCTCTTCTTCAGTACCCAGGTCTTCATGATGTACTACTCTGAGCGGCAACCGATTCCGTACGCGCGGGCGTTTCTCGTCCAAGGGTCAGCCTGCTACGTCTGGGCGCTCGTAACGCCGCTCGTCCTCTGGCTCGCGCGGCGCTTTCGCATCGATCGCGAGAAGTGGCTGCGCAAAGTCGTACTCCATTTCCTGTTCAGTATCGCTCTCGTCAGCACGTTGATCGCCCTGCACTTTCTCGTTTACATGATCCTCGCCGGCCGCGCGAGCTCGATCACTCCGCTGCGAATGTTTGGTTACGTCTATCCCAACCTCGATCGCTGGATTTTGGTTTACTGGTTCATCTTTTTAATGAGTCACGCCTTCAACTACTACAACAGTTACCGCAAAGGCGAATTAAAGGCGTCGCAACTCCGCACCCAACTCGTTCAATCGCAACTCGAAGCGTTGAAGATGCAGGTGCAGCCGCACTTCCTTTTCAACACGCTGCACTCGATCTCCGCCTTGTTAAGCAAGGACACGGAAGGCGCTCGCAAGATGATCACGCGCCTCGGCGACTTCCTTCGGCTGACTCTCGAAAACTCCGGCTCGATGGAAGTAACCTTGCAACAGGAGATCGAATTCCTGAACGGTTATCTGGAGATCGAACGCATTCGCTTTCAGGATCGCCTCACGACCGAGATCACGGTCGATCCCGCCGTCCTCGACATCCGCGTTCCGAACCTGATCCTGCAACCCATCGTCGAGAACGCGATGCGACACGCAGTCGGAAACAGCCGCTCCGGACACATCGAGATCACGGCAGCCGCGCGAAACGGCGCTGTGCACATCGAAGTGAAAGACAACGGTCCGGGCCTGCAAATGGACCGTGCGTTCGAAGCGCGACGTGGCAAAGGCCTCGGACTCGCCAACACGCAAGCGCGGCTCGTGGGGCTTTACGGGACAGCCGCGAAGTTCGAAATGCTAAATCGTCCGTCAGGAGGTTTGACCGTCATGATCGAGATCCCGCGGCAGCATTCATGAACTTGCAGCCGCGTTCATTTTCTCGTTCACTCGCTGGAACCTGCCGCTCAAATTGAACCTTGTTTCCTCCTTCAACGTAACAACGCTGAATCCATTTTGTCGCTCGATTTGCGCCATAAGCGATTCAACTGTGGTGTTTATCTGCTAGCGCGAACCTCACCGCCGCGCCGGCACTGTTAATTCACAAGATCAGTTGGGAGACAGGATGACGGACGCAGTACGTATTCGAGCGTTAGTCGTCGACGACGAACCACTGGCCCGCGAAATGATTCGCGAGATGCTGGCGAACGATTCGGAAGTCGAGGTCGTCGGCGAATGCGCGAATGGCCGCGAGGCCATCGACGCGATCAAAGCTTCAACGCCGGATATCGTCTTTCTTGATGTTCAGATGCCGGAGGCCGGCGGCTTCGAAGTACTGGAGTCGCTCGATCGACACACGACGCCTTATGTCATCTTCGTGACGGCGTACGATCAGTATGCCGTGCGCGCGTTCGAGGTCCACGCTCTCGACTACCTGCTCAAGCCCTTTGATCGCGAACGCTTCGAAGTCGCCTGGCAACGAGCCAAAGCGCAGATCAAGCTCGACCGCACGAGCCGTCGCGATCAGGACATCATCGCCTTACTCGAAGAGCTGAAAGCCGGTCCTCGCTATCTCGAGCGACTGGTGATCAAGAACGGCGGCCGCGTTTTCTTCCTTCACGTCCAGGACATCTACTGCATCGAGGCGGAGGGTAATTACGTCCGCGTCTACGACAACCAGAAAGGGTATCTGCTGCGCGAGACGATCAGCAGCCTCGAGGAACAACTCGACCCGAAGCAGTTCCTGCGCATTCACCGTTCGGCGATCGTGAAGATCGATCGGATCAAAGAGATGCAACCGTGGTTTCACGGCGAGTACCGCATCATCATGGAGAACGGCAAGCAGCTCGCTCTTAGTCGAAACTACCGCGCTAACTTGCAGGAAGCGGTCGGCAACACGCTGTAAATTCATGGTTTTATCCATTCTGTTGGCCGATCCATCACAAATTTTAGCCGTTCTGTCACAGACTGATCCTCTTGTTTAGTTATCTCTGGGAATATTCAATCAGCTCCCCTGGTCATGTAATAAGAGGTGGGTTATGAACAGTGAGGCAACTTTACTAACCGAAACTAACGGCTCCCCTGAAACGAACAACGAAACGAACGTTGACGTGAGGCTAAACACGTTGCGCGAAACAGTGCTGCAACTCCTCGACGAAGTTGAGTCGCTGGCGATCTCGCGGCCGGTCGACATCAAACACGGCGCGCGCTTCTCCGACGAAGTGCGGCAGTTTGAAGTCAACCTTATCCGCACAGCGCTGGGACGCACGTCCGGCAGTCAAATTCGCGCCGCCAGACTTCTTGGTCTCAAACCCACCACACTGAACGCCAAGATTAAGCGCTACAACATAGCCCCGACGTACCAGCCGCAGGTCTAATCCGTGTAATCTGGCGTTCGCTGCTATACTGAAATGCAGTGAACGCCGCAGTGAAAGACCGCTACAGCCGACAGATTCTTTTCAACGGAATTGGCGAAGAAGGGCAGCGCCGCTTAACGGCGGCGCGCGTCCTTATTATCGGCTGCGGCGCGTTGGGATCCGCTCAGGCTGAGGCTTTGGGCCGCGCCGGCGTGGGTCGTCTGCGCATCGTCGATCGCGACTTCGTCGAGCCCTCGAATCTTCAACGGCAGACGATGTTCACGGAGAGCGACGCCGAGAACCGTTTGCCGAAGGCGATCGCCGCCGCCAACCATCTGCGCGAGATCAACTCCGAAACCGAGATCGAGCCGCACGTCAGCGACGTCAATCATTCAAACGTCGAACAGTTGATCGACGATTGCGACGTAGTCGTCGACGGCACCGACAACTTCGCCACTCGCTACCTCATCAACGACGCGTGCGTGAAGCACAACACCGACTGGATCTACGGCGCTGCTGTGGGTTCGTACGGCGTAACGATGACGGTCCGTCCGCATCAAACCGCGTGCTTGCGTTGTCTGTTTGAAGAAGCGCCGCCGGCCGCGAGCGCGCCGACCTGCGACACTGCTGGCGTGATCATGCCGATCATCAACATCGTCGCCGCCGTTCAGGTCAGCGAAGCGTTGAAGCTGTTGACGGGACGCGTCGACGACCTGCACGGATCGTTGATGCAATTTGACGTCTGGCGAAACGAGTGGCGGAAGATTAATCCGGGAGCGCCGCGCGAGGATTGTCCCGTGTGCGGGCTCGGACGTTACGAAACATTGTCCGCAGTCTCGCAGGAAACCGCCGCCGTGTTGTGCGGGCGCGACGCAGTGCAGATCTCGCCGTCTCAACCGACGCGCATCAACTTCGCCTCGCTCGCCGACCGGCTGCGCCGGGCCGGAGAAGTAAAGTTCAACGAGTACCTGCTGCGCTTCCGCACCGGCAATTTTGAGCTCACGGTTTTCAAAGACGCGCGCTCCATCATTCGCGGCACAAACGAGATCGCAACTGCTCGCTCGCTCTACGCCAAGTACATAGGAAACTGACCAAAACGATGACCTTTAAACCCCTTCTCGTCATAAACACGATTCTCTTTTTATTAGTCACATTCGTCAGCGTCCAGGCAGGACAACCCGTGGTGTGGGAAACCAGCGGCCGCACGGAACTTCTCAAAGGCGATGCGCGCGGCGTTTCAATCAGCGACACGGGCGTGTTGATGCTGTCGCCAAAACTCAACGAGGTCTTCAACACTCAACAGACGTACATTTGGTCCAGCGCCGTCGATAACCAGGGCAACGTGTTTCTCGGCACGGGACACGATGGCAAGATGTTTCGCATCGCGCCGAACGGCGCCGGCTCGTTGTTGTTCGACGCCAATGAGCTCGATGTCACCGCACTGGCAGTCGCACGCGACGGCGCCGTCTTCGCCGGAACGTCACCGGACGGCAAGGTCTACCGGATCACGTCCGATGGCAAGGCTGACGTCTATTTCGATCCCGCCGACAAATACATCTGGTCGCTCGCGGTGATGAGCGACGGTTCGCTCGCGGTCGGAACAGGCGACAATGGGAAGCTCTACCGCGTCCGTGCGGCAGGTGCGACTCCCGAGTCGTCGTTGTTGGTCAGCACTAATCAAACGCACGTGATCTCGTTGGCTGTTACGGCGCAGGGCGATCTGATCGCCGGCACTGACTCCGGCGGACTCGTGTTGCGTGTGTCGCCCGAAGGCAAGACGTTTGCACTCTTCGACACGCAGCTTCGTGAGATCCATGCGCTTGCGCCTGCCGCCGACGGTTCGATCTACGCGCTCGCGCTGAGTGACGCTGCCTCGACCGCTCGCACCCCATCGACTCCGCCGGCTGCCACTCCGCAACCTTCCGAGCCGACGGCTGCGACAACGTCAGTGACGATCACGGCTATCGACGAGAGTGGCCAGCCAGTGCAAGCACAGCCTGGGACAGTTCGCAGTCGCAACGACGTGTCGAACGCTCGCAGCGCCGTGTTTCGCATTCTTCCTGACGGCGCGACCGACGTCGTGTGGAGTTCGACGACTGTTACGGCATTCTCGATCGCGCCAGCCTTACAACCGGGCAGCGTGCTGATCGGAACGGCTGACAAGGGCCGCATCTATTCAGTCACAAACGACGGCCGCGACACGTTGCTGTTGCAGTCTCCGGAAGGACAAATCTCCTCGCTGCTCGTCAAGAACAATCAGATCTACGCAGCCGCCAGCAACCAGGGAAAACTGTTTCGCTTCGGCAACGACCTCGTCGCCGAGGGAACGTACGAGTCGCCGGTGAGAGACGCAAAACTGATCGCCTCGTGGGGACGGATCTGGTGGCGCGGCAACGGCGCAGTCGAAGTGCAAACGCGCACCGGCAACGGCGAAAGGCCCGATGCGACGTGGAGCGACTGGAGCACGGTGTACAAGGATCCGGAAGGCAATCAGATCTCGAGTCCGCGAGCGCGCTTCATCCAGTGGCGGGCGACGGTGCGAGCCGCAGCAGGTTCCGGATCGCCGTCGTGGCTCGAAGACGTCAGCCTCGCGTACCTGCCGCGCAACGTCGCGCCCGAAGTGTTGTCGATCAGCGTGTTGCCGATCGGCGTCGGGTTACAACAGATTGCGCAGGTGGCAGTCGATCCGAACGTCGAGTCGTCAGGATTGGATCCGTCGTTGTTCGGTGCAGTGGCCCAGGTGCCGCCGCGTCGTTTCTATCAACGCGGCGCGCGTTCGTTTCAGTGGCAGGCCGAGGATCGCAACAACGACACGATGGAGTATGCGATCTACTACCGAGCACTCAACGAACAGACGTTCCGTTTGTTAAAAGACAAGTTGCGCGACAACTTTTACACGATCGACGGTGCAACGCTCGCCGACGGACGTTACATCATTAAAGTTGTCGCGTCGGATGCACCTGACAATCCGCCCGGTCAGAAGTTGATGGGTGAACGGTTGAGCGAACCGGTCGATATCGACAACACGCCGCCAGTCGTGAAAGTCGTGGGCCAGCCGCAGATCACGCGCGATTCAGTGAGGGTAGTTTTCACTGTTGACGACACGACCGGGAAGGTGAAAAAAGCGGACGTCAGTGTGGACGGTGCACCCTGGTCGCCGGTGTTTCCGGATGACGGCATCGCCGACAGCGGACACGAGACTTACGCGGTCGATTTCGGGCCTTTGGCGCCCGGCGAACACACGATTTCGCTCCGATCTTTTGATAGCAGCGGCAACGTCGGCACGTTCAGTGTGACGGTCAGACGGTAAGAAACACGGTTTTTTCGCCTGCACGATAAGGTGCGAGGCAACTCGAAACCGTGCGGATTTTCGTGCCAACTGCTAAACTTTTCGAGCAAAACGCGCCTCGCCCGGCGCAACAGCGTTTGGCACCTGTCTTGCTGCCTCCTGAGTCGGCGCATCTCTTTCTCCCTCCTTTGCGCGAATGATGCATGAGGAGGCTAGGCCTGAAGATGACTACGGTGATACGAAAATTGGTGGTGATGGCGATGATCGGCGCGCTTTCGACCGGCGCCTTCGCTCAGCGTAAGGGCGGAGATAAACAGCTGCCGCCGAAAGAACCGGTTAAAGTCATCGATGGAAAGGGCGGGAGCAACCGTCCGCCGCCACCCCCGCCGCCGAAACCGAAAGACGACCGCGGCAAAAAGAAACCATAACGCGGTTAAAAAGACGTTTACGATTTGGGAGGTTCGCGCAGGCGACCTCCTTTTTATTTGCAGATGAGCATGGCGGCGAGCAGGGGAATCGTGAGTTCGTGATGACCCGTGATCGAGTAACCGTGTCCGGCGCCCTTTTCGGTCGGACGCCGCACTACATTCGTGAGCGGCCGGTAAGATTGGATGAAGTCGAAGTTGGCGGTCGTGATGTCCGAAAGCGGATGGCCCAGGTTGCGCACCAGCGTCACGCACTTCAAAAACACTTCCGGCAGCACCACGGCCGAGCCTACGTTGAGATAAACGCCGCCGCCATCCATCCGCTTCACTAACGTCGCCAGCAGTTTGAAATCCGTATGAGTGGTCGCGCCGAGTGTGCCACCGTCTGCTTGCGGATGAAAGTGAGCGATGTCGCCGCCGATCGTCACGTGGGCCGTGAAAGGGATCTTCGACTCGTACGCCGCGCACAGAATCGAGCGGTCGCGGTTTTGCGGATTGCGCGCCAACAACGCGCGGCCCACTGCTTCACCGAGGCCGATTTGATCTCGCGCACCGTCTGTCGCGGCGCTGTTGAGGAGTTGACCGGTCTCTTCCGCGCCGCCGAAAACGCCTTCGCTGAGTGTGGCGTCAACGTCTTCGGAAGTGGAGCCGATCATGGCGATCTCGGAGTCGTGGACCAGCACCGAACCGTTCGAAGCGATCGCGGAAACGTAACCGCGCTTCATCAAGTCGATCAGTAGCGGCGCAAGTCCCGTCTTCACGACGTGACCGCCGACTCCCCAGATGATGGGTTTCTTCAACTCGTGTGCGCGTTGGATGCGCGTCGTCAGTTGACGAAGAGACTGCACGGCGAGGACGTCGGGCAAACTGGAAAGAAAGTCTTTCAGTGAAGCATCGCTCGTCGTCGGTTGAGCGAAGTCCGCTAACGTGACTTTGCTCTTACGTGACGCGAGTGGATACGTCTTTACCTTGTCAAGATCCAGAGGTTGGTCGTCGTAAATTGATGGCAAGATGCGGCAGATTATACCGCATTAGGTCTAAACGTCAGCCCAGCGGCGGAGAAGATTGTGATAGAGCGAAGTGAGCTCGACGACGGAACGATGCTCGGGAACGTCGTCCATGAGCCGCTGAATCGCGACGTCGAGATCGAACAGGATCGTGCGCTCGCCGTCGTCCCGGACCATGCTTTGAATCCAGAAGAACGACGCGAGCCGCACTCCGCGCGTCACCGGACGAACGTGATGCACGCTACTTGCGGGATATAGGATCAAATGGCCCGCCGGCAGCTTCACCGAATGAACACCGTAAGTGTCTTCGACGACCAGTTCGCCACCGTCGTAGTCGTCAGGATTGCTGAAGAAGAGCGTTGCCGATAGATCGGTCCTGACCCGATGCGGCGTTCCCGTTACTTGTCGGATCGCATTATCGACGTGGTTTCCGAACGACTGCCCATCCTGATAACGATTGAACAACGGCGGAAACACTTTCAACGGCAACGCCGCCGACATGAACAATGGACTACGTTCGAGCGCACAGAGAACCGCGTCGCCGAGTTGCTTCGCTTCGTCGAGGTGTTCCGGCAGTTGCAGATTGTCTTTAGCGTGTGCCGATTGATGGCCCGCCGTGATGCGCCCGTCGACCCACTGAGCGGCTTCGAGTGTTTTCCGGCAGTTCGCCACCTGCTCGGCCGTTAGCACATCTGGGACCTGGAGTAGCATGAACTAGAACCTGAAGCTCGTGCCCAGCATCGCCATGCGGCCTGGGCCAGGCACGATGTGGCCGCCTCCAATCCGATCGAAGTAGAACTTGTCGGTGAGGTTGTAGAGATTCAGCTTCAGGTCGATGTGGGTGGAGAGCGGATACGACGCCATCACATCGAACGTCCAGTAGGCGTCGACTTTTCGCGTGTTGATGGTGTTTGCGAAACGGCGATCGACGAACCGCGCGCCGCCGCCGATGTTGAAACCGGACGGCAGACTGTACGTGGTCCAAAGGTTGAACGAGCTCGGCGCGGTGTTGACCAGCTCTTTTCCAATCTCCGCCGGGTTGTTTGATTCGACGGTCGCGCTGTCGAGGAAGGTGTAGCCGGCGAGCACGCGCCACGCTTTGCTGATGTTACCTTCGACACTCAGCTCCGCGCCGTTCACGCGTTGTTTGCCTTCCAACACCTGCGCCGGATCGCCGGGCGAGATGCCGGGCGTGCGAGCGTTCAGTTTCTCCACGCGGAAGATCGCGCCGCTTAACAGCACTCGACCGCTGAAGAAGTCCCACTTGCTGCCGGCTTCCAACGTGTACGTCTTCTCCGGATCGATGACCGTGTTCGCGGTGTTGTACGACAAGCCTTCGAGCGATGGGTTGAGAGCAGTCGCGTATGAAGCGTAAACCGCGCCTTGGGGCAGTGGTTTGAAAACAGCGCCGGCGCGCACGCTCAGCATGCGATCGACTCGCGAGATCGGCGCGCCCGTTGTCGACACGCCGCCGGCATCGAAGCGATCCCAACGCATGCCGCCGTTCAGTTCCCACTTACTGCCGAGCTTTGCCGTGTCGAAGACGTAAAGCGCCTGCGAGTTTGCCGTGACGTCGCCGACGATGGGACTGACGCTGATCGTTCCGGTATAGACGTCATCCGGATTGGGATTGAAAAGCGTCGTCAGCATGTTCGGCGCAGTTCGCGTGTGACGGACGTTGGTCTCGCGCGTGAGGTCGACGCCGCTGACGAGGGCGTGTTCGATGCCGCTGGTTGAGAAGTGCGCGATGAAGTCCGTCTGGTTGTCCCAGATCTTGTCTTCCGTCTGCCACGAACGAAATTCACGATTGATGTCCGTCGAGTTGTTACTGGCGAAACGTGGCGGCGTGGCGATCGAGTCGCGCGTCGAGTCAGCAAAACGCAACTGATTGCGCAGTGACAGACCGTCGTTGAAGTCGTGTTCGAACTTCAGCGTCGCGAGATCGGAATTCAACTTTTCCACATCGCGGTTTCTAAGGCCGTAGAACGTGTCGCGCGGCACGGGCGCGGGACGGTCGCGATACTCGACAAGGGCGTTGTTCGTCGCCGGCACCCAAGGGATTCCGTAGTCGGAGATGTTGTTCTGTTTCAGTTTGTAATAGCTGACGGTGACGCGGGTCGGTTTGCCCATTCCCCACGTCAACGACGGTGCGACGCCCCAGCGATCGAACTTCACGACTTCGCGGCCGGCGACGCCGGAATGATGGCCCAGCAGGTTCAAACGAAACGAAAGCGTGTCGCCGATGGGCAGGTTGACGTCGGCAGTGGCGCGGCGCGTGCGATCGGTGCCGAAGTCGAGTGTGCCGCCGAAAGATCTTCGCAAGCCGGGAGTCTTGTTCATCAGGTTGATCGAACCGCCCGTCGAGCCGCGGCCGGTGTAAGCCGAGCCTGGTCCTTTCACGACGTCGACCTGCTCGAGATTGAAAGGATCTCGCGACTGCGGACTCAGATCGCGCACGCCATCGACGAAGATGTCGTTGCGGGCGCTGAAACCTCGCAGCGTTAGATTGTCGCCGGCTGGATTGCCGCCTTCGCCTGCGGTGATCGTGAGTCCGGGAACGTTTCGCAGTACGTCGCGCAGCGTTGTCGCGCCCTGTTCCTGGATCGTTTCTTTGGAGATGACCGTGATCGTTTGCGGAGTGTCGAGTAGCGGTTGAGTGTATTTGGGTGATGAGACTACGGGCCGCGAATCGTCGCGAATCTCGACTGACTCCGTTGCCGCGTGGATCTCCAGAATGGCCGTCCGTTTGTCAGTGAAGCGGTAAGTGAGTCCTGTCCCGCTGAGGATTTGCTGTAACGCCTGTTCAGGCGAGAGGCGTCCCTTCACGCCGGGGGAAGAGAACGACCGCATTGCGTCGTTTGGGATCTCGACCTGCATGCCGGTAGCTTGTTGGAATTTTGTTAGGACCGTTTCGAGTGTACCGGGCTCGACGTCGAAGAGAATTTGTTGCTGTTGCGTCGTGACGGCCGGTACTTTACCGAGAACGATATTGTGACTTTGGTCCGGGCAATAGGCGACGAGTACGCCCATGGCGCAGGTGGCGACGATCCAGCATCTCTTCTTTCGCTTCATAGGTGATGGTAGAAATTGAAATCCGTTTTCAATTTCAGAGCAGGGAGAATAATTGAGAAGCGTTGGATTGGTCAAGCCTGAGGTGAGAGTTTTTTGCCGTTACCGCCGTTCAGCAGTGGACGCAATACCTGCCCTGTGTGTGAGCGTTTCGTGCGCGCGACTTCTTCGGGTGTACCCATTGCCACTACACGTCCGCCGTGTTCGCCGCCTTCCGGTCCAAGGTCGATGATGTAATCCGCCGACTTGATCACGTCGAGGTTGTGTTCGATCACGAGCACCGTATTACCGAGCGAGACGAGCCGCTGTAATACGTCGAGCAGTTTGTGAACGTCGGCGAAATGAAGCCCTGTCGTCGGCTCGTCGAGAATGTAGATCGTGCGGCCGGTTGCGCGTTTCGAGAGTTCCTTCGCGAGCTTGATGCGTTGCGCTTCGCCGCCTGACAGTGTCGTCGCCGACTGGCCCAGCTTGATGTAACCGAGACCGACGTCGAGCAACGTCTGGATCTTCTGATTTATCTGCGGGATGTTTTCCAGCAGCGCGGCTGCTTCTTCGACGGTCGTGTCGAGCAGGTCCGCAATCGACTTGCCTTTGTACTTCACCGCCATCGTCTCGCGGTTGTAGCGAGCACCGCGACACACATCGCACAACACGTAAACATCAGGCAGAAAGTTCATCTCGATGCGCTTCATGCCGTCGCCTTCGCACGCCTCGCAGCGACCGCCTTTCACGTTGAAAGAGAAGCGGCCGGGTTTGTAGC
The DNA here is from genome assembly GCA_046732935.1 of Acidobacteriota bacterium. Classification (GTDB taxonomy): domain Bacteria; phylum Acidobacteriota; class Blastocatellia; order Pyrinomonadales; family Pyrinomonadaceae; genus PSRF01. The sequence goes on from JBKPOC010000121.1 coordinate 49,975, forward strand.
CGCGTTCGCGCGACTCGGGCAGCATCGCGTAGAGTTCGCGCAGAGGCGTGAAAAGGCCCGTGTAGGTCGCCGGGTTCGATCGGGGCGTGCGGCCGATGGGTGATTGATCGATCTCGATGACCTTGTCGATGTGTTCGAGTCCTTCGATTGCTTTGTACGGACCGGGCTCCGTGTGCGAGCCATACAGATGTTGGGCCAACGCGTAGTAGAGGATGTCTTCCACTAGCGTTGACTTGCCTGATCCGGAAACGCCCGTCACCACTGTCAACAAGCCCAACGGAAAACAGACGTCGATCTCCTTGAGGTTGTTCGCGTAGGCGCCTTGAATCGTCAGACACTTTCCATTCGGCGCTCGTCGTTCGGCAGGCACTTCGATCTTGCGAGCGCCGCGAATGTACAGCCCCGTGATCGATTCCGGATTCTCCGCGACGTCAGCGGCCGTGCCGACTGCGACCACTTTGCCGCCGTGCGCGCCCGCGCCCGGTCCCAGGTCGACGACGTAATCCGCCCGACGGATCGTCTCCTCATCGTGTTCGACCACGAGCACTGTGTTCCCGAGATCACGCAGCGCCGACAACGTTTCCAGCAGCTTCTGATTGTCACGCGGATGCAGGCCGATGGACGGCTCGTCAAGAACGTAAAGCACGCCGCGCAACTGCGAACCGATCTGCGTCGCGAGCCGGATGCGTTGGCCCTCGCCGCCGGATAGTGTCGACGAGGTGCGATCGAGCGTCAGGTAACCGAGCCCAACGGTCTTTAGAAAACGCAGACGATTGATGATCTCGCGCAGGATCGGACCGGCGATCTGTTCTTCGCGCGAGTTCAACGAGACCTGTTCGAACGACGTGACGGCATCCTCGATCGGCAACGCCGTGTACTCGGCGATACCGCGCCCGCCGACGCGCACGGACAGCGAATCGGAACGCAGTCGTTGACCTTTGCACTCGCTGCACACGGTCGGCGACACCAGTTCCTCGAGCGCGACTCGCACCTTCTCATTAGGCGCTTCACTTAGTCGCTCCTGAAGCCAGGGCAGCGCGCCTTTCCACTCGTTTTGATACGTGTAAAGCCCCTGCGTGAAAGTCAGCTTGCCGCCGACTCCGTTAAGAAACCCGTCGCGCACTTCCTTCGGCAACTCGGCAAACGGCGTCTTTGGATCGGCCTTGAAGTGTTTGCACATCGCGAGCAGCGCGCTGCGCAGATATGCCGAACCCTGCTTGTCCTGCGTGCCCATGTAGCCGAGTCGTTCGGGAGTCTGCCAGGGATCGGGAATCAACTTCAGGGAGTCGATCTCCATCACGGTTCCCAGCCCATGACAGCGTTTGCACGCGCCGTACGCGGAGTTGAACGAGAACGAGCGCGGTTCGAGCGGCGGAACGTTGATGCCGCAGTTCACGCAGGCCATTCGCTCCGAATAGAGTTTCTCTTCGCCGTCGACGATGGAGATGAGCACGGCGCCGCTGGTCAATTTGAGCGCGGTCCGGATCGAGTCAGTGAGTCGTTCGCGAATGCCTTGTTTGATCAGGAGGCGGTCGACGACGGCTTCGATCGTGTGATTTCGCCGCTTGTCAAGCCGGATCTCTTCGTCGAGCGAGAGCAGTTCGCCGTCGATGCGCGCGCGCAGGAAACCGTCCTTCGCCAGTTTCTCCAGTTCTTTCTTGAACTCGCCTTTGCGGCCACGGACCATCGGGGCGAGCACCATGACGCGTTCGCCTTCCGGCAGCCCGAGGACGTTCTGCACGATTTGATCGACGCTCTGGCGAGTGATCGCCGCGCCGCAGACATGACAGTGCGGGATTCCGACCGACGAAAACAGCAGGCGCATGTAGTCGTAAATCTCGGTGACCGTGCCCACGGTCGAGCGCGGACTGCGCGACACTGTCTTCTGTTCGATTGAGATCGCCGGCGACAATCCATCGACGGAATCGACGTCCGGTTTCTCGAGTTGATCGAGGAATTGACGAGCGTAGGCCGAGAGAGACTCGACGTACCGGCGCTGTCCCTCGGCGTAGATAGTGTCGAAAGCGAGTGAGGATTTGCCGGAGCCAGACAGCCCGGTGATCACTGTGAATTGATCGCGAGGGATGTCTACATTGATGTTCTTGAGGTTATGTTGGCGAGCCCCTCTTACACTGATGCGATCAATGGCCATAGTAAAAACCAGCCATTCTAGCCGACGGATCTTCGGCGGGCAAGCAGTGCTCAGATTCGCTTTAGAAGTTGAATCTTGTGCCGACTTCGAACCTGCGGGGCGGCTGCGCGGACGTGGCCTGGGCGAAGAAAGGCGACGTCTGTACGCCGTTAAAAACACCCAGGTTTGCATGGTTCAGCAGGTTAAACGCCTGAAGATAAAACTCGAGCCGGTACTTCTTCGTCGCACCCGTCAACATCGACGGCGCCGCAGCGCCATCACCGCCACCGACGCGCACCATTCGCACCTGCGGGCCGACGGCCTGTTGTTGATCCGGGCCGAAGTCGGTCCCCCAACTAAACCGCGATCCGATCTCCCAACGCGCGGCGCCGCGCCCGCTGTTGCGGCCGACGCCCGCGGGCCGGTCGTTGATGACGGTATCGCCGTTGTTGTCGAAGCCGGTCGTGATGTTGTACGGCAGCGCCGAAGTGGCTTGAAAGATCGCGGAGGCAGCGAAACCCCTCGGCAGTCGTTTGTTGACGAAGCCTGATATCAGGTGACGAAAGTCGGTCGCTGCCGGTCCACGATCGGCGTGCAGGTTGAAGTTGTCGGAAGGCAAGCTGAACGGGCTGTCTGCTTCGTTCGTGTTCTTCATCAGCAGGTAATTGACGCTCCAAAACAGGCCCTGCACAAACTTCGACGGTCCGACGTTGATCATTAAGCGATGGCTCGATTGATAAGCTGACGACTCGATGTTCGTGATGTTGCCGGCGGTCGGGTCGGGCCGGCCGAAACCCGGGACGGGCGCGTTCAAGTTGCGCCCGTGCAGCAGGTGAACGCCCCGTTGATACTGGTAATTGCTCGTCAGCCGGAACAGCTTGAACGGGTTCGTCTCCACGCCCATCGACGCCTGAATGATGTATGGGATCTGGAGGTTGGGATCAGTTTGAATCCGGCTCGGCGGAAGCAGCGTTTGCGTGCCGGAGCTGAACGGATTGGGATAGCCGGGATTGACGATGACGCGATCGCGCTGTCGTTCGCCGTCGACGCGCAGCGTTTGCTCGTAGACCTGTGCCGCGAACCAGTCGTAAAAGATGCCGGCACCGCCGCGTAACGTGATCGATCCATTCTTCTTCGGCGAATAGACGAAACCCACTCGGGGCGCAACATTGAATTTGCCCGGAACGTGGCTTTGCATCTCGTGCCTGACGCCGTAACTGAGCGTCAGGTTCTTGCGCAGCTTGAAATCATCCTGGACGTACCAGCCGAATTGATACTGCGGATATGCGACGAACGGATCGCCGATGCGCTGGCTGAACTGCGTCGCCAGCCCGGCTTCGAAGGCGGCGAGATCCGCGAACTGAAACGTGCCTAGACGATTGGTTGACTCGTCGCTGCGATAGCGTGCGGCTTCGAGTTGTCCGCCGAAGCGGACACCGTGTTTCTCGAGCGCGTAGTCGACGTTGTTGGCGATCTCGAGATCGAACTGTTTCCTGCCGCCGAACCTTTGCGCGCTGCCGTCGTTGAATGCACCCGGCACGAGAATCGTCTGCCCGATACTTACCGAGCGCGCGTCCGTTTCCTGCCAGCGTCCTTGCACGCGCAGCTCGTTGAAGAACTTCTTGCCGAACACTCCTGAATCAGCGAAACGCGCGATGTATTCGGTCTGCTCCTGACGGTAGCCGCGCGCCGGCAGATCGAAATCGCCGACTCCGAGGTTGTTCTGCACACCGGCGTTGCGTTGGAACTGTAAGCGCGCGGTGTGTGTTTTGGTCAGTACGTGCTCGACGCGCGCGTCGATGTTCAGCCGACGCGATGGGCGATAAGCGAGATCCGAGAACGTTCCGGTTGGTAGCGTGGCGAAGATCGGACGCGCGTCGAAGAAGAGCGAACCGTCGACGTTCAGGAAGAGCGAAGTGTGGTTTTTCCAGAGTGGACCATCAAGCGAGAGACCAAACCGGCGTTGCTGTTCGGGGCCGCGAAACGGCGCGAAGACCTGGCGTGCGTTCAGTGCCTCGTCACGGAAGCCGAAGTTGAATGATCCGTGCCACGAATTGACGCCGGGTTTCGTGATGATGTCGACGAGTCCGAAACCGGCGTCATGGTTTTCGGCTGCGTAGGGATTCAGCCGGAAACGGATCTCGCGAATCTGTGACTTCGGCGGAAGTTTACCGCCGCGAAATCCGTTGACGCGGATCTGCGCGCCGGGACCGGCGAGTTGATTGATCGCGTTTTCGAATTCGTCGGGATCATCGGGAAGCTGAGCGATCTGATCGGCAGTCAAGACGTTGCTGAAGGAGGCGCCGTTCGGGTTCGTGTTCTTCACCTGCGCTTCTTCATCGACGTTGACGTCGACTTTGATTTCGCTGATCTCGAGCGTGACTTCCTGCCGTCCCAAACTGTCAACGGGTACATCAAGGGCTTTGAAACCTGCAGCTTCGATATGAAGTTGGTAAGGGACAGGAATTAATTTATTAAACCGAGCTTCGCCTCGTTGGTTTGTTTGCGCAGTTGATTGGACCTTTCCGTTCTTGATCAACTGCACGACGGCTTTATTGATCAGTGCGCCTGATGGATCTTTGACGACGACGTCGAGAGTTCCGGCGGTCTGACCGAAGCAGGTGACACAGATGAAAAGGAGGGGGAGAATGACGCGCATCAGTGTTTCTCGAACTTGTCGGCCTTGAATTGAGCATTGACCTGATATTTCGAGATCTCGAACTCTTCTGAAACCTCGTTCTCGGTCAGAAACGTCAGTTTGTGCGGCAGCATCAAGCCGTCGACTTTTTTGTGATCGGTGAGGCGGATGTAAAAGTCGACCTCTTCCGGAACTGCCGGTGCTTCAGCCTGCATCTGCTTCTCAGCCTCGTCGCGCGCCTTCTTGAGTTCTTCCGCGCTGCGAGGTCCACCACCGCCCTGGCGCGTCATCGTTATCGTCCGCGGCTTTGGTCCACGGTAACTCAGCAGCAACGGAAGATGCGTTTTCTTGTCGAAGAAGATTCGCGCGCTGAACTTGTCCGGGCCAGTGACGTCGACCACGTCGGCTTGCGCGTCTTCCACGTCTGACTCGCCGGCGTACTTGTATTCAACGGCGAAAGAAGGCGGAGGCGTGAGTATCATCGCGAGCAGGTAACGCGAAAACTCGGCCTGGAACATTCGTCGTTGCATGGCCTCGATCTGTTCAGGAGTAGCCTGCGCGCCGCCCGGGCCGTTTCCAAAGCGGATGACCATGCCACCGCCGCCGCTCGATTCCGTCCATGCTCGGTCGCCGTTCAGCCCGCGCGTGTTGATGATCGACGTGCTCATGCCGCCCATGCTCATCGCGTCTTCGACGACGTACTTGTTTGGCAACTGGATGCTGATCTCGCGATCGCCGCCCATCTGTCGTTCGCCGAAGACGCGACGGTACTGGCCGTTGATATGAAGGCTTTCGATTTTTTGTAGACGCTCGCCGCCGATTGCTTCGCGTGCTTGCTTGAGAACTTCGTCTGCGCGCGAGTCGGCAAACACAGCAGATGCGCTAATAAGTGACACGATTAGAAGAGTAAGTATTCTGTTCATGTCTCGTATTCACATAAAGGGCTTGGAAAGTTCCATTAAAAACAATCCGTGTTAAACTTCGATCATAGTGAATCTTCCCAACACGTTAACGCTCCTGCGGATCTTCCTCGTGCCGCTCCTGGTCGTGGTGTTGTTAACTCCGTTTTCAGAAAACTGGTTTGGCGTGCCGCGGCATGTGTTGGGCGTGGTGATGTTTCTCGGCGCTGCGTTGACCGATTATTTCGATGGGCGGCTCGCGCGCAGCAGAGGACAGGTGACGCGTCTCGGACAACTGCTCGATCCGATCGCCGACAAGTTACTGATCTCGGCTGCGCTCATCTCGCTGGTCGAGAATCAACTCGCGCCCGCGTGGGCCGTCGTGATCATCATCGGGCGAGAGTTTGCAGTTACAGGGTTGAGATCGATTGCGGCTGTCGAAGGCGTTGTGATTTCGGCGTCGAAGATGGGGAAGTTCAAGATGCTGGCCCAGGTGGTCACGGTCGCGTTGTTGATCGTGTCGAGTGTCGGCGGACGGCCGCCGGTGGCAAACTTCGGCAGGCCGTTTCCCGCGATCGAGTTTTGGTCGGTGCCTGAGCTGCGCACGGCCTGGCACGACCTTGTCACGGGTGGGCCAATGACGGGCAACGACTGGCAGGTGCTGCTTTACACGGCAGGCAGAGCGATGCTGTGGCTGGTCGTTATCTCAGCCTGCACCTCGATGTACAGCTATTTCAGATCTTTTTACCGCGGGTTCTCGGCCAGTCGTGAGGCTGAGTCTAGCCACAAAAAGGCACAAGAGACACAAACCGTCCAACCTTGATTTGTGCCTCTTGCACCTGGTTCACGCCTCTTCGTGGTTCTGTCTTGTGCCTTTTTGTGTCTTCGTTTGTGCCTTTTGTGGTTACTGAATCTCAACCCAGTCGCCGGTATGAACTTCAGAGGCAACGCGAGTAATAATCGCCGTAGCCGTCCTCGACTGAACGTCAATAATCACCATCTCGCCGACGATCTTCCTCGGCATGTCCGGACGATGCCGCTTAACTTCTCGCGACGTAATGGGCTTGTACCTGTAACGGCCGTGAGCGTCGACGAAGGCGGTTGAATCTTTCGCGCGCGATCCCTGACTGGAGAAGCCGCCGCCGCGGAAGCGATCGCTCTGGAATCCCGTCGCGCGATTGCGCGCCAGCTCTTCGTTGTCGACGCGAGTAATGTTTCCAGTGCCGAGCGGGCGGTAGATCGTCAGATAGTCGCCCGGTTTGACGTTGTCTTCGCCGCCGAGGTCGATGTAGACGACGTCGTTTTTCGTAAGCAACTCACGATTGTTTCGCGCCATCATCAATCTTCCGACCTGTTTACCACTCGGATCGGCAAATCGATCGAGGTTCGCTTCCGGGCGCTGAAGCGGAGATTCGCGGACAGGAACCTCGACGACGAGGTCGCCCAGCAATGCCGTGTCGCACGTAAACGTGATCTTTGCAGCGGAGGTCTCTTCGCGGACTTTGAAGACCTGCAACTGGCCGATATCCTGGACGTAAGTTCCCAGGAAGCCGACTTTTTGGCGATGGACGCCTTTTACGTCGCCGCGCGGTCGGATGATCTGAAGTGTTTGGCCTTCCTTAATGCCGTAACGCGAGCCGGCGTTCAGGTAGACGATGTCGCCGTCGGAATAGGTCCGTTGTTCCTGTTCTTCTTCCGCGCCGACGATTTCGGGAGTTTTGCCGAAACGCTGTAGGCGAATGCGTCCAGCGCAGGCCAGAGCGGTCTCACCCGCGACGCGGGCCGGCGCCGCGGCATTGGGCATTACAATCTGGGTTTGTTGGGCAATCGCCGGGAACGAAAAGGCTAACAAGCCGATGGCCGACAGCAATAGTGCTTTCATGTTTAGTCTCCTAATGATGGTCAAGGGATGGGGCGAAGTGACCGTGAGGCGGGAATAATCGTAACACGGATTACACAGAATTGATCAGACATCCGCAACTATCAGCGCTACTTGCCTTTTTGAAACTCGCTTGGTAGTATCCGCATTTTGTCGGAATGTCGCTATTAATACTCTATAGCGAGCCGGCGTAGCTCAGTTGGTAGAGCATCTGATTTGTAATCAGAGGGTCGGGGGTTCAAGTCCCTTCGCCGGCTCCACGGCAGATTAAGAAAAGGTTGCAGGGGTGGTCGAGTGGTTAATGGCACCGGGCTGTAAACCCGGCGGGTTCACGCCCTACGTAGGTTCGAATCCTACCCCCTGCACCAACTTGGCAATGTTTTTTGGGCGGGTGTAGCTCAGTTGGTAGAGCATCAGCCTTCCAAGCTGAGGGTCGCGAGTTCGAATCTCGTCGCCCGCTCCAGTTTCCTTGACGCTTTGGGTTAGCGCCCGCGTAGCTCAGGGGTAGAGCGCCTCCTTGGTAAGGAGGAGGTCATGAGTTCAAATCTCATCGCGGGCTCCAGCGTTCGTCAACTAACGGGATTTATCAAAGAGAGAAGAGGCTAAAGCGAGAAGATGTCGAAGGAAAAATTTGACCGTTCCAAGCCGCACGTGAACATCGGGACGATTGGGCACGTGGACCACGGGAAGACGACGCTGACGGCAGCGATCACGAAAGTGCTGGCGAAGCACAATCCGAAAGTGCAGTTCGTGG
>JBKPOC010000122.1:0-8954 GCA_046732935.1 Acidobacteriota bacterium
GCCAAACGATTTCCGCCAATCGAATCCGATTTAAGCAGGTGACAATTTCTCCTATCGGCATCATCAAAGGTAGCAAGGCGAATTTACAATCGGTGGTAGAGCAACTGAACTCTCCGGTTTTTCAGTTCAAAGCCGAAACCGACATTCAAACCGCCATCTGGACGAAAGCGATCATCAACAGCGTTTTCAATTCGATTTGCCCGCTGCTCGAAATTGACAACGGTGTCTTTCAGCGTGAAGCGCAGGCTCTCGACATCGCCAAAAGAGTCATCGCCGAATGCGCGGCGATTGCCAAAGAAAACGGAATCAATCTCGAAGCGGATGAAATCGTTGAAAGGCTTTTGCTAATCAGCAAATCTTCGGACGGACAGCTTATCTCGACCCTGCAAGACATTAATAACAACCGACCAACCGAAATCGAAACGCTAAACTTTGAAATCGTCAACATCGCCAGACTATTGAACAAGGAAAGCACGGTGGCGGACACCAAACTGCTCGGAGAATTAACGCGATTGAAATCGGAATTAAGACGAAATCTGCGCCTGCCCGATCCGGGCGCTTCAACTGCATTAGGCCTGGGCGCTCACACGCTTTTTGGTGATCGGACATCATCGACTGGTTCATAGACGAGCATGAAAGGTTAAAGAGGACATGGAATACTATTGCTTCCCTGACACAAGTATCCCGCCAGCGTACGGCCCCTACTCTCATGCTGTTGTGGCGGGGGATTTCGTATTTCTCGCTGGCCAGATCGCCCGCGACCCGGTAACAGGCCGCCTCATCGAGGGTGATATAACGGCCCAAACCACTCGTTGCCTGGAAATCGTTTCCGATATTCTGAAAGACCTTGGGCTCTCGCTGGCGGACGTGGTGCGCGCAACAGTCTTTCTATCCGACATCGGGGACTTCGACGCTATGAATCGCGTATACGCCGCTGCGTTTCAAGCCCCGTATCCAGTGCGTAGCACACCGCAGGCCAAGATGCCTTTCGGCGCGTTGGTCGGGATGGAAGTCACTGCGTACCGTGGCCGGCACAGTCGAGCGGATCAGAAACAGTCGTTGTGAAGCTTCTCAAAGATGTCGATGGACCTTCATCGTTGTGATGCAGAATCGGATCGTCTTGCTCAATTGATATGGCAAACGAACAGATGCGCCTTTGCGGAACGACACAATGTTCTCGCCTTTCTCGAAGATTTCGATTTGCTTGTCGAAAGTGTCATCAAGATAGGTAACGAGATCGGCGCGTGCTGGCTTCTGATATTAAAGCTTAAGGGACGTAACAACATGAGAAGAGTAAAAGTCGGATTGTTTTTTATTATTTGTATCATTTCCTGTGTGCAGCCGGTCTTTGGACAAGCCGTAACGCAACAATCTTACGAACGAGCTAGAAAAATTTTGGATGAATCGATCAAAGCGTATGGCGGCATTGAAACCCTTCGCTCGATTCAGAATTTTTCGATTCATTCCGAAGGAGACTTTGTGTTTCGAAATCAAAGTAGAAAGGTTGGGGGAGCGGATCGCGCGCCGCTTCTCAACGATTTTACATATGACATTAAAAATGATCGCTATTGTCTCGTTTTAAAAATGAAATATCCGGGGGCAGTTCGCTCGGAACAGAGGCAGATTTTTGACGGCAAGGAATTATTTCAAGAAAATCTGAGCCGCCGGAATATAAGCAAGCTTCCGCCTCCCCCACCCCGGCGAAATCGTAATTTCTGGTTGCCCCAGTTCTCTCTTCTCACCGCTTTTGAACGTGCGAACAGCCTCCGCTTTCTGGGCGTCGCCAGTTTCAATAATCGTCCTCACCAAGTTATTTCGTTCGTCAATGAAACCGGACAACAGATCTCGCTCTATATAGATTCCGAGACCAAATTGCTCTCAAAATGGGAACGCATGATAAGTGATGCAATAGCCGGTGATACAACGACGGAAACAATCTTTCCAGATTACAAAGCAGTGGGTAATCAAAAAGTGCCGACTGGCCGTATTGTAAAAATAGACAATGAAATCACGCAGGAAGTTCGTTACGTGGATGTCGCAATAAACAGTTCCTTGAACGACAATGCATTCAAATTGGATCCTGAATTTAAAATTGCTGCTCCCGAGACTCCCAATTCCTTAAAGGTAACAAAGGTTGCAGCAAATGTTTACATCGTTGGTATCGTCACCTATGACGAGTTAAAGGTCCTATTTATAGATCTTAAGGACTATATCTGGGTAATGGAAGCTCCAGGAGTCGGAGCTGACTCACGCCAGGTGATCGATAAAATCAAGGAAACTATCCCAGGAAAACCGATCAAATATTTAGCCGTAACTCACCATCACTCGGACCATGCCGGCGGAGTTCGGACTTACATTGCCGACGGGGTGACGATCGTTACGACAAGAGGTAATCGCCGTTATTTCGAGCGCGTCGCAAAGAGTCAATTCACGATCGCACCGGATGATTTGATGCTCAAACCTCAACCTTTGAAGATCGAATTCGTCGAAAGTGGAAAGCGCGTTTTCACCGACGGAACGCAAACAGTTGAACTTTATAACTTCGGCCCGAACCCGCACGCCGAAGAAATGCTGGTGGCTTATTTGCCAAAGGAAAGGATCTTGTTCGAGGCTGATGTGCTTGACCGACCATTAAACGGCGATTATCCGATCGCCGAGGAAAGTGCCGTCTATCTTGCTGCCTGGATTCAGCGGAACAATCTAGCAGTTGAAAAAATCATTCCTGTGCATGGCACGATTACAACAATGACAGAATTGTTGACCGCAGTAGCAGAGAGAGAGAAACGTACAAACGACTAGCGCCGACTAAGGAGACGAAACTCTGTGTCAATCTATGAAAAGCTTCAAGAGCTCGACATCACACTGCCAGAACTAACTGCACCAGTGGCGGCATTCCTGCCGTTTGTTCGCGCCGGCAGTCTACTGTTTTTGTCGGGTCACATCGCTAAAACGGACGGTAAGCCATGGGTTGGACAGCTCGGCCGCGAACTCACGACTGAACAAGGACGGGATGCAGCCCGTGCGGTTGCTATTGATCTGCTCGGCACATTACAGGGAGCCTTAGGTAACCTGGAAAAGGTCCAACGGATCGTCAAGCTGCTGGTTTTAGTGAATAGCAGTGCTTCATTCACTGAACAGCACCTCGTCGCCAATGGCGCTTCTGAGCTTTTAGTAGAAGTCTTTGGCGACAAAGGCAAACATGCACGCGCTGCGTTTGGGGTCGCGCAGATTCCATTCGGCTCATGTGTCGAGATAGAACTTGTTGCTGAGGTTGTAGATTAGCTGGACCGATTATTAGGTTCACCGCTCGCGTCTATACCACGCTTACTCCCTGATTGCGGAATTGTTTCGAGATCGGATCGAGCCATGACCTTGTTGCCTTATCGAGTTGTTGACGTATTTACGACCGAGGCGCTAGCGGGAAATCCTCTTGCGGTCTTTACGCAGGCATCCGAAATTGATGAGGGAGTGATGCAGAAGATAGCCCGGGAAATGAATCTCGCTGAAACGACTTTCGTGCTCCCTGCGGAAAAACCTGATTGCGTTGCGCGGGTTCGAATCTTTACCCCAAAGAAAGAGATGATTTTCGCCGGGCATCCGACATTAGGCACGGCTTTCGTGCTGCGCGACGTCGGCATCGTACGGTCGAATGGCGAATCGTTTTGCCTGGAAGAGAAGGTCGGGCCGGTTCAGATTTGGATCGAAGACTCAGAACGTCCGATGATCTGGCTGCGAACGCCGCCGATTTCGGAAGGCCAATTCTATAACCGATCGAGTTGTGCTCGCGCTCTCGGTCTCGACACCAAAGAGTTGCTTGATATCGAGCCACAACTCCTTGACGCTGGAAACCCGACATTATTCATAGCCTTGAGGAGCAAAGAGGCAGTGGATCGGGCTTCGCTGGATCCTCAAACCATGAGGATTCTTAGAGATGACAACTCCGAGCCATTCTGTGTTTTTGTTTTTTCTCCTACGCGGGACGGCGCCTATTCGCGCATGTTCGCACCCGATTATGGCGTCCCGGAAGATCCTGCGACAGGAAGTTCAACCGGCCCACTTGCCGTGTTCATGATTAGAAATGGCTTGATGAAAGGAGGTTCAGGCACGCGCTTTATTAGTGAACAAGGAACGAAGATGGCTCGACGCAGCATTTTGCATGTGAGGATCGCGGGGGATCAGGGCGCTGACGGGATCTATGTTGGCGGACACGTGACGTCGGTTGCTGAAGGCACTATGAAACTCTAGGTTGTTAGAACCCCTCTATGTCAAGCCTTCAAACGAAGTCAACCAACGCTTCGAAGTGGGACCGCGTAATGAGCAATTGAATGATGCGAATTGGAACTAAAGTAATTCACGCGGGTCTTGCTCCGGCCGTTCAAGGCGAACCTTTTTTAGCCGGCCCTGTCTTCGCCGCGCCTTATCATGCTTTCGGCGATCCATCGGCGAGTCGCTATACCTACGGGCGTGATCACAATCCTACGTGGACACAGTTTGAACGTGCCCTGAGCGAATTAGAAGGCGGCATCGCCGTTTCATTTGCGTCGGGCAGGGCTGAGGTGGCAGCAGTGTTCGGTTCCACATTACGACCCGGTGATGTCTTAGTCATGCCGTCGGACGGATACGATACGGCACGGCTTCTGGCAGACGGTTTCTTCGCAGAAAACGGAGTTCAGATACGGAAGGCTCCGACTGCGGACAGCGGATTGAGCCAGCTTCTAGAAACAGCAAAACTACTTTGGCTTGAATCCCCGGCAAATCCCCGTCTTGATGTCAGCGATATTGAGGAACTCGTTCAGGCCGCGCACAAGAAAGATGTACTGGTCGCTGTTGATAACAGCTTACCGACCGTGCTCGGTCAGAATCCTCTCGAACTTGGCGCGTGCAAGTTAGCGATTGAAGCGACCAGTTTCGGCGGCGTGCACACCACCGCCGAACGCCGCGCCCGTTGGGGAGGAGATGAGATAGCGGAAGGCTTTATTCGCCTTAGTGCAGGTTGCGAAGACAGTCAGGATTTAGTGGACGACATTGCTCAAGCGTTGAATGCAATTTGAACCAGCATGATGATTCACTGAAAACGGGAATCGAAATATGACGAAGCACATTGGAATAGTTGCCGGTAGTTCAGAAGGGGCCGCGCTTTGCTATCGCACCATCTGTCTGGAAGCGCCGGCGTTAATGGGCGAGCATAATCACCCCGAAATCACGATGAGTTCGGTGCCAATGGCCGAGCACATGATCCCGATTCGCTCGAATGATTGGCCGGCAGTTGCTGACCTCCTCCTCGCCTCGGCGCGCAAAGTAGCTGATGCGGGAGCTGACTTTGCCATTTGCCCGGACAACACTTACCACCAGGCGTTTCCCTATCTGATTCCGCAGTCTCCAATTCCCTGGCTGCATATCGCACGGGCGGTGGCTGAAGAAGCGCATCGCCTCGCTTACGGACGTCTGGGAATCCTCGGAACGAGGTATCTGATGGAGGGACCGGTCTATCCGGACGAGCTGAAGAATTTCCGTATCGAGCGCGAAATACCTGATCAGGCGGATCGCGAACGGATCAACGACATCATTTTCAAAGAGCTCGTAAATGGACTTTTTCCCGAGGGCTCACGCCTGTACCTGAACGAAGTAACTGAAAAATTAAAGGCGCGTGGTTGCGACGCCGTCGTGCTGGGGTGCACCGAAATACCGTTAATTGTGAGACCTGAAGATTGTCCCTTGCCAACTTTGGATTCAACCCGATTACTGGCGAGGGCTGCCTTGAAAAAGGCACTCGAGGACTAAGCGTGAGTCTTAGAATGAGAACCTTTATTGTCGACTCGTTCACCGATACACCATTCATGGGAAATCCGGCAGGTGTTTGCCTTGTTGATTCAGAGTTAAGTGATGAAAGAATGTTGCAGATCGCGCAGGAGTTGAATCTTTCGGAAACAGCCTTTCTTTCACCTCCAAAGTCCGACAACGCTTTTCCAATCCGATATTTTTCACCCAAGATGGAAATCTTATTGTGCGGGCACGCCACCCTGGCATCTGCCAAAGTTATTTTCTCGATACATAAATTAAACGAGGTTCACTTCATAAACATTCAGAACCTGGACTTGTTTGCCAAACAATCAAACGCCCAAATCGTAATGGAATTCCCCGTTTACGAAACGCGGCCTGTCGATGCTCCGCCGGCCCTGCTCGCTGCTTTGGGGATAAAATCAATCAGCAATTCCGTCTACAACGAAGAAACCAAAATCTTGTTGCTGGAAATTACGGACGCCGAGGCGTTGGCCGGCTTAGATCCGGATTTTGTCGCCCTTCAGCGATCCCACAATTCCATAAACGGTGTCCTGGTTACCGCTCCGGCCCATGGGGACTACGATTTTCATTCGCGTTACTTCTGGCCATGGAGTGGCACAAATGAAGATCCGGTGACCGGCGGCACTCACACATTTCTGGCGAAGTATTGGGCTTCAAGACTAGGTAAGACGAGGATGAAGTCTTTTCAATCATCCAAGCGAACAGGTTCCATGGAGGTAGAACTAGTCGCTGACAAATTGAGGATCCAAAGCCAGGCAGTCATCGTTTTTGAAGGCCGGCTGGCAATCCGGGCATAGTTGGATTGATTGATCAGTTTGAAGAGGCAAATCGTTGGAGGCGAGCGGCGGGCGCGTGAACTCAAGGATGAAGCACGAAGATGAAGGATGAATCAACGCGCCGCCGCGTCAACTCCGTCGTCAGCCAGGACATCGTGATGAAACCTGAAACACGCACGGTTCCGCTCTCTTCAGAGTTCGACCGTCCTCCCTGGGCGCAACGGAAGTTCACCTTTGTTCATCCACCGTGGATGCTCGCCGACTTCGTGGAACGGCTTCGCGGCGCGCTGCCCAGGCTTGATGCGTTGCTCGTCGGTGTCGACGATCGCCTGGCGCATGCTCAGCTTGAGGGAAAGTGGTCCATTGCTCAGAACATCGGTCATCTATCGGATGTCGAAGAACTCTGGCAGGAACGACTTGATGACCTGAGGAACAAGAAGAAGACGTACACGCCAGCAATTGGGTCACGCTTTCAGGAGTTGGCGAAGAGACATCAGGACCGTCCCGTGGTAGAGACTCTCCGCGAACTGGCTAGTCGACGAGCCCGACTGGTTCAGGCGCTTTCGCAGGCTTCACCCGAACTTCAGCTGACTTCGGCCTTCCATGAACGGCTTCAGGCGCCAATGCGTCTCGTCGATTGCGCCCAGTTCTATGCCGAGCATGATGACCATCACCTTCATCGCATTCGACAGCTGAGGATCATGGTTGGTATAGACGCTGGCTAATGATCAGTTGAAGAGGCAGAGTGAAGCGATCAATCGCAATTCACACTAGCACTTCTGGTTCAGAATCTCCGTTTGGCTGGTGAAGTGAAGGCGAGTTCTGCTCCCAAGGAACCCCGCTTCGAGTCACGAGTTACGTCAGCAAAAGACTGGCACTAGATTGAAACCGAGTTCACGAGCTTGCGCAGAGAGGCGCTTCTTTGCCCGCTCCCGAGACCTCTGCTCTGATCGAGCAAACACGCTATCATCGTAAGGCTCCTTGGTGGTGAGAAGACGGAATACTATCCGAGCCAGCTTGTGGGCCGCGGCTGTGATTGCCTTTGGTGCGCCCAGTCTGGTTCGCATGCGCCGATAGAACTCACCTAAAGAGGATTGGCTTTGCTGGAGCGATTGCGCCGCCATCCGGAGCGCTAAGGCGATACGATTTTTTACTTTCCTGGTCCCGCTCCATAACACGCGCCCGCCGCTGATGTCGTTGTCCGGGCAAAGACCCATCCAGGAACTGAAAGCCGCTGCGTTGCGAAACTTAGAGTGGTCAGGACCCAGCTCAGCCAAGATCGTTTGTACGTGCAACACACTGATCCCGGGAATAGTGGTCAAGTCAACTCCAAGGATACGGTACCCTTCGTTTCGCAGCGTTAACGCCTTGGCGGGATTCATTACTTTGCATTTCTTCACGGAATCCTTGGCCGGAGGCAAGTTCGACGGGTCAGCTTGTCCTTCGAGCCTTTCCATTAGGCACTGAATCTCGGCTTCGCATTCAAGGATCCTCTTGCGATACTGCTGATACATCTCGACTGACTGCCGCAGCGTGAAGAGATGCTCTTGCTGGTAGTCTCCTTCCAAGCTCTTGGCGATGATCTCATGACTGGCGCGAATCCGTGGATCCCGAAGCCGGGCCAGTTTTTGGGTATCACGTTCACCGTCCAAGATCGCGTCAATGATGGCTAACCCAGTCAACCCAGTGATGTCACTAATGACGTGATGAATCTGCAGATTCATCTGGTTCAGCGCCTTTTGCATATGTTGGACGTGGCAAGTCGCCAACTCCACGAATGTTTCTCGATGGCGCCACAACGATCGCACGGCACAGACCTCTTGGGCGGGCCGGAACGATGGCCTCAACAGACCGACCGAATGGAGATACTGGAGCCATTGACAATCTGAGACATCGGTTTTCCGTCCCGGTACATTGCGCACGTGTTTCGCATTTACCAGATAAACCTCCAACCCTCGGGCCTCGAGGATTTGCATAAGTGGAATCCAATAAACCCCGGTGGACTCCATTGCCACTGTTCGTATCGCTCTCTGTTGTAACCAGTCGGCGAGCGCATTCAGATCGCGTGTGAAGGTGGCGAACATTCGCACCGACTCCGCGTCCCGGTCCGGAGGGATCGCTACATAAATCTCGGTGGCTCCAATGTCGACACCAGCCGCATCCGGATTCATAACCGGCAGGGTGACTTTCTTAGTCTTATTGATTCTCTTGCGTGCCATGTGGTCCTCGGTTTGAAATGGATTGCCGAGACCGATGGTCCGGGTCGCAAAATCCGAGTACTCTCCCAAACGGGATCATCTCACCCAACCTATCGGGCTGACGTCACCACTGTTCTGATCACACGACACCGGGACCACACTGGAGAACGGGCTCGTC
>JBKPOC010000123.1:0-5029 GCA_046732935.1 Acidobacteriota bacterium
ATTACGCCAAGACTGCGACCGCGTTCAGAGATGTCAAGCAAGACCTCTTTGATCGGACTCCAGCCATCTCGCGGCGCGTACTTGTTCAACTCGTCGAGAACGACGAATACAAGGGGCTTCGCAGTGCCCATCCTTTCTTTATCTTCGAACATCCGGCGCAACATCACTCCGACGACAAAGCGTTTCGCGCGATCGTGTAAGTTGTGAATGTCGACCACGGTAACCTGTTCCCGCTTCCAATCGATGCGATGCTTATCTGCAGCCGAAACACGTCCTCTAATCAAATGCCCAACCCTGAAGGCCGCTGCCCGTAGTCTGCGTTCAAAGGCAGCGATTGTTCCTGCCGCTGCCGCGGCCCAATGACTGACGCTTAAGCAGATGAAGTCGACCAAATCATCGAAAGTTTCATAGTTACCAACGTTCTTTTCGCGTGCCAATGCCGCTTCGACATTAGCGATCACTGCCGAAAGGTGGCTCGTCTCGTCGTCCGCTTCCGCAAACAAGAATCTCAAGTATCGTTCGCGGCAAAACTCCTCAATCGTCCAACAGAATGCCGTGACTCCCTCCTGCCGTGAGCCGGTGTCCGGTAGCATGACCTCCTCTTGCTTTCGAACAGGCGCGAAGATCGCGACGCTCGAGAACGGTCGCGGCGTTAACCCTAAACGCTCATACTCACGTTCTGTCTCTGGTTTCCGAGCCGAATTCGGCTGGTCTAAAAAGAGCAGATCTTCCCCCTTGACGTTGAAAATGATTGCGCGAGTATTAGTTACATCGTCTTCGAGGACGTCGCTGTGGAAAAGGCTATAGAGTAAGAAAGTTGCGTATGTGGTCTTGGTCGCAACACCTGAAATTCCAGAGATGTTGATATGTGCACCGCGTGAACCGTCGAGGAATTCGAAGTTACCGTACACGACCTCACCATCCCTTGATAGGCCAAGAGGAAACTTGCGTCGCATCGAGTCAAAGAACAGAGCCTGATCGCGATCAACACCTGCAGCGCGAAATACAGCGAGTCCAGGAAGAGGCGGCACGAATATTTCAGGTTCAACTCGCGTTACCGACACGTGAGCTACAGTAGAGTGGCCTAATGGGAAAATACCTTGTTCCGATAAAAAAACGTCGCTATCAAACTTCGCACCTTCATGCCGAGCCCTCATCGTATCGACAATTCCATACAACGATACGCATCCACCGCCAGGAAGCGATCTTGTCACAAACACTACATCATCTAATTGGACCAATTGATCTGGCGCAACAGCCATCCAAAAATCCAATGGTTGAGCATCTTCAGTGCCCAGGATCTTTCCTATTTCAGTGCTCATGCAACACTCACTTCGAATAACCTTGCTTCGATGGCTCGTCTGATCGTAAGAGAATCGCCTAATCGATGACGCAGTTTGTTTTCCAACGCTCCTATGGGCAAAAGATTTTGTGGCGCACGCGGATCCCGGAATGCTTCACCTGCGAATGAAGGGATACAGCTAGCCGACAGATCTGCCAACTGTCTCGCTCTTTCGATTCCGGCGCCGCTTCGTACTTCGAGTCTGAGCACTCCGGCGACCTCGTGATCCATAACTCTAGGCTGACCGACTCGGAGATACCATGAATAGCGCTCATACCTAGGTCGGTTGATCAAAAACAGCGGGGTTCGCTGTCCGGTTCTAAGGCGTCGTACCAGTTCGAATTGAAGCGCGGATAGGTATGGTTCTATTAGGCGCTTAATCACGCCTACTGTCGTTTCAGTCATGCCAGAGAGAAACGTGAGAGGACCATCGGCGAACACACAATCTGCCTTCGAAACGAGTGCGTCGCACAGGGTGGCCTCTTCGGTTCGCATCTGCTTTTGTAAACCTTCGACTGGACCCAGAGGTGTAGTGTCCACAACAGAAATCGGCTCAAAGGGCAACTGAGTGTTGCCGACAGTCACTGATTCAGCTTCAGGAAGAATCCCGGTCCCAGCAACTATTAGACGTTTCACTCGAATTTCTTCGAAGCTGGCCATCTTGCTTTCGACTCGTACCGCTCCAACTGCAGCAGAGCCAAACAAACCTCGAATGATCCGTCCCGAGCCATCATCAAGAATAACTCTTGCCTCGACCCGACGAACTCCATCTATAAAATAAAGCACTCCTGGTCGTTCTTGCTTTGACGGCTCGATGGCTTGCCACGCGACACCTTCCACGTCTGTATCGACTGTTACGTGCTCCTCTTCATCGAAGCCGTCGATTTCAAACGAGCTTTCATACTCAGCGGGCCAAGGATCCAAAGTTAGTCTGATTTGTGGCATTAAGTTCGGAGCTCGACCAACGTCACGAGGAGCAGTTTGGTTTAAGTGATCTCCAAATGGCGCGATGCACTGGGCGAATCTGTCGCGTAATTCCTGGTTTGGAGCCCTGCGATTCCAACAACTCCTAAAGCTCAATTCGAATTCGGTTTTTAATATCCGGCGAAGAAGACTAGAGGTTGAACGCGCCGGATGCGTGATTTAACTATAGCGCCACATCGCACCCATTTCAACGCTTATTAGCGTGTTTTTTCACATAATCTAAACAGAGCATTGCTCCTGCACGAAAAGTCCTGAGTTAAAAACCTTGACTGCTAAGGGCGCTACAAGTACCCACCTACCCGTAGCGCCCTCGCAAGCGTCACCGATCCCTCGGCCCCCTCTCGAGACCGATAACGCTAACCGTGGAGCGTCGTGCGCACTTGTGGTGAGGTCACTACGTGGTGAGGTCACACTAGCGCCGACGCCCCCGAGCCTCATGCTTGCTGGGCTTCACACGAGGCTGTCTCCCCCAAACCTCATGCGTTGCTTGTCAGCTCGCGTGAGGCTGTCTCAAATCTCAGGAATCTTCTCGACGTAAATCTGGCCTATGGCCGCCGCAGTTAGAAGGCGCTTTAGCAAGACCTCAAGCGACACACCAAGCCTGTCGGCCCACTCCCGCAGGAATGCCCAATCTGTCAGCTCAATGTCACTCGGGATTATTTTTAGTGTGACAGGGACTTCGCTCTTCGTGTGAGCGTCCGTGGTAGTATTATCCAGCATGGTCGATTCCTTTCTCTTAACCGGTTAGGAGTCGGCTGTGTAAGGGTTGGCGAGTGTTAGCGCACTTGCCAGCCCGCTCTTTTTGGTGGGTGCGGGCCACTATAGAGATAGGACTTTCGCTTGTCAAGAAAAATTATTACGCGGAAGTAACTATTTTGCAGAATGCTATACTTTGGGCCATGAAGATCATCGACACAACTGAGGCGGCACGACGCTTAAACGTGACACCTACTAGAGTGCGAGCGATGATCAATAGCGGGCGCTTAAAGGCTACGAAAGTCGGAATCGTGTGGATGATCGATCCGAAAGACCTTGAGGCCGTGAAGGAGCGAAAGGTTGGGCGTCCATGCAAGTCGCGCAAGAGCAGCAAGCTATAACTTTACGCGAAAAACGTGCCTAGAGTTTACAGGTTCTGAGAGTAGATAGCCGCAAGTTCTCTCGCTGCGCCTTGCGCAGTAAATGCTTCAATCCTTTAGACCAAACGCCGAGATGCCGCTTCCTATTTACTCTTTCAGGCTTGTAAATCGCTACTGAAGTTCAAAATTGAAAGAGAATCTGTGACGATTGTCCTTCGGATCTGTGCCTACGTATCCCGTTGATGTGCTGGAACCTTGTCAACCGCGTAGACGCGACGCCGAAAGCTTCAACGGCAGACTACGACAGGAGTACTTGAATCAGAACTGTTCTTTTACATTGATGCCACGAAGACCATTGAAGCGTGGGATAGGGACTACAACGACTATCGGCCCGCTGCTCGCTGCACCAACAAACGCGGAGCGAAATTGTCGCATTTGGCAATACCCGAACTGATCAAAGTGCGTTTCCGTGACGGCCAAATCGTCATACTATGCGATGGGGCACTCATCGGCCGCTTGGCCCAATCATTTGCACCCCTCACTTTTAAGGCGATCGCTTGGTGATGTACCGGTAAAGAACCGAGACTAACAAACCTAAATGGAAATAGGCCACAATCAATTCTAATAGGACAGTTGAGCGATACGTAAGCATCCAACCCATCGCCCAGTAAGATTGATCTTGCACTTGCTCCATCTTAAGTTGATCAACATCGGGCAGCCCGGGTTGAAGTTCCAAAAAAGTAAAAAGCGAATGCCACATACCCACTGCAAGGCAGTTCCATGGTCTCTTTAAATCCGCCAACCGTTGTTCAATAGAGTGTGACCAAAATGTTGATTCACTTGCAGTCGCAGTTGAGGGGTCAACGTGACTGGATTCGGACGCGACTGTGGTACCAGCACTTGGCACTTCGCCACTCTGCCTCATGAATCCGATGTGAATTGAAAGAAGAGCAAAGTACAACACACCGAAGATGGCAATCCATCCAACGCAAAACAACAATAATTGCAAAACGCTGGTTCCACTCTTAGTTGCTTTGATGAGATACCACTCAAACAGCTTACGGAAAAAATAAAGAGGATTCTTTCGCCAGGGCATGAGCTGGTAATGGTACTCAGCGAAAGCACTGAGACATTCCTCTGAAGCCTCCATCTGTTCGTGCTGGGCAAAGCACAGTCTCAATTTCTTGATAGCTTGAAGAAGAAAGTTCAAATGCGCTTCTTCGCTCTCACTCAGCACAGACTTCTTCTCATTTTGCGCAACATTGACGCCCGTCTGAATAGTCTGAACAATCTTCGCTTCCTGTTTCAGCTTAGTTAATCTCTGGATTACTTCAACTCTGGCTGACATTCCAAGAAACGATACTTCGGCACTCACTTCTGCTTCGTTTTGCATTGAAAGTGCATCGTACGCCGTCGTTCGTGACATGCCTCCGAGTATTTCCTTGGCTTCGCCGGCAAGCAATGCCTTATGAACCGCGTCCTGTGTGCTTAGCTCTTCAGACTCTCCAAATCGTTTAGCCCGAGCAAGGAGGCGATTGGCAACTACGCTTCGAGCATACGGCGCGCTATGCCGGCTCAGCTTGGTTCGATTACTTTGTATCGGTTCTGCGGTGGCGGTGGCTTGGAT
>JBKPOC010000124.1:0-6701 GCA_046732935.1 Acidobacteriota bacterium
CCAACTCAACGCCTCGCCACCGATCACAAAGCAGCGGGTTCCCACTGCCGTCGCCCCTTGCTCGTTCACCGTCTGGCGCAAGGCCGCCAGATGCGCCGGCGTGATCTTCACCAGGCTGTAGTCCGGCTCGCGTCCCAGCAACGCCTGCGCCAGTGGTTCGACCCCTCTCTCTTCCGGCAGCAAGTCCACCCAGCCACCGCGAATCAGCGGGTTGAACAGCGCCGTGATGCTTAAGTCGAAGCTCAACGAAGAATGCAGCGGCACACCGCGTTCGGCCGTTACCCCGTAGGCCCGGCTGGACCAGCACAGATAGTTGCTCACGCCGCGATGCGGAATCATCACGCCCTTCGGCTGACCAGTTGAGCCACTGGTGTAGATCACATAAGCCAGATTGTCGGGTTGCACTGCCACCGCCGGGTTCGCCGTATCACCGCCAACACTCTGAGCATCCACTTCCAGCACCGTTACGTCCGCCGGCGCCTCGACCACGCTGTTCAAGCGTGCTTGTCTCAACAACACCCGCGGCTGTGCATCCGCCAGCATGAACGCCAACCGCTGCGACGGATAACTAGGATCCAACGGCAGATAGGCGCCGCCAGCCTTGAGCACCGCCAGGATGGATATGACCATCTCGAAGCTGCGCTCCAGCAGCAACGCCACCACCGTCTCCGGGCCAACACCCAGCCCGCGCAGTTGGTGCGCCAGTTGGTTCGCTCGCTCGTTCAGTTCTCGATACGTCAGTGAGTCCGAGCCAAACACCAGCGCCACCGCTTCCGGCGTGCGCGCTGCCTGCGCCTCGAACAGTTGATGCACGCAAGCACTATCGTCAAACTCTGTTTTCGTCTCGTTCCACTGCCGCAACTGCTGCTGCTCGCGCTCGCCGACGATTTCCAGCGCGCTGATGGTCTGCTCGCTGCTCACGACACTCTCCAGCAGCCGCCGGTAAGCTTCCATCAGACGCTGCATCGACTCACGACGATGCCGTTGCGCGTCAAAGCTGAGCTCAAGCTCGACCGTCTCCGCGCTCTCAGTGCAAATGAGTCTCAGCGGCGAACGGTCCAGGCAGTTCCGTACTCGCAGCAGTTGGAAGCGGACGTTTGCGGCGAATGTATCAGCCGGCAGCTTGTGGTACTCGAAGGCGAAGGACTGAACAACTCCGGACGGAGAAAAGTAATCCTGCCAGTCGCCTATCTCTTCTATTCTGTCCTGGAGGCGCTTCAGAACCTCATCCAATTTAAGTTGACTTGTGAATTGACAGCGAACTGGCAATGACCGCGCAAACAATCCTAAAGCGCCCGACAACTCCTCGAATTTTCTGCCGTCATAAAGTGTGCTGACGCTTACGGAAGACGGCTGCCCCGTCACTCGCCACAGCAGAATTTGCCAGCATGCCAGATAGACGAGAGCGACAGACACATTAAACCGCTCGGCCATGACGTTTAATGCCGCGGCCAAATCAACAGCAACCGGCAGAGTTAGCGATGCCGCCTCGTAATTAGCATCGACAGCGGGCGTGCGCTCAAAAGGAATTGTCAGAAGAGGCAAGTTGTTGAGATCTTGCTGACGCCAAAACTCTCTCGCTGCTTCTGCGTTGTCACCTTCGAGGAGTTCGTTTTGCCACTCAGAAAATTGGACATACTGAGTTGGTTCATCAAACACTTCTTTGTCAGGCGCTGCCGCGTAGTAACGACTTAGCTCATGCACGAGATTCAGCAACGACAATGTGTCGGCGCATAAAGCAGGCAGGCTGATAATCAACGCGTGCGTGGATGATGAAAATTTGATGAGCGTTGCGCGCAAAAGCTTCCCGTTTTGAAGATCGAAACTCTGCCGGCCGTCAAACTCAAACACTTCATCAATCCTGGCCTGTTGTCCACGTTCACTTAAACCTGGCGCATCCATCTCTTGCCAGATCAGCTCACCGGTCTCAGCAATCACCTGGAGGGGAAGTTTGAATCCCGCCTGCGGCTGAAATCGTGTGCGCAGGATTTCATGCCGGACGATGACGTGTTCTAAAGCTGCCCGCAGTCGCTCTGGCCTGAGTTCTCCCGTCAACCTGACGGCACACTGGGCCGTGTAGTTACGGGCGTGACGCGGTAACGTCCATAGTTCACGTTGCTGCGGTGAAAGTCTGTATCCCTGCATTGGTCCAACCACCATAAACTGATTAATCGGCTTGATAACTGCTCATCTCGCCCATTGTGACGAGAAGTTTGCGCGCACCCGTGTAGGCGTTACGCGCGTGCGCGGTCAACATGTTATCGAGCAGCAGGACATCGCCCCGGCGCCACGGGTAGCTCACTTCCAACTCTCGATAGACTCCCAGAATCTCCGCCATCGCTGAATCTTCTATCGGAGTGCCGTCTCCGTAATAACAGCTTCGCGGCCAGTCTTCTTCGCGCAAAATCGTTTGAATCGATTCGCGCGTCGCGGCGTCGAGACAACTGACATGCCAGTGCTGGGCCTGATTGAACCAAACCATTTCGCCCGTGCTCGGATGCTGTCCCACCGCCGGTCTCACGCATTCTGTTCTCAATCTATTGTCGGGTTTCCATTCGTATCGCATCCCCGTCCGCCGGCAGAGTTCCTCCACTTCGGCGCGGTCATTAGTGCGAAAGACTGTCTCCCACTTCAGCCCAAGGCCATTGCCGTAGTTTCGGACATACATGACTTGCTTCTCTATGAACCGTCGTCTGAGGCTGGGATCGATCGCCTGAAAAACTTTTCGGCTGTCGACAATGGGAGTCTCTCCGCCTTGTGACGGAGGAATGAGACAACAGAACCAGATTTTCATGGGCCAGCGAAGATTGAAAGAATTTTCATTGTGCCAAAGCAGATGCTGGTCGGAAGGGTAAAAGACGGGGGTATACACGTGACCGCCGACGGATTCTCGCGGATGTTCGCCGTTTTCATTGAACAGGTCGTCGCAGATGGCCCCGGCAAATTGTTCAAACTCCGCCGGCCAATCGTGTTCGAAGCCGCGAAAGAGGATGGCTCCGTGACTCAACAACTCTCGCTGTATGAAATCCTTATTGTTCCTGGCCCAGTCAATCAAATCCACTTCGGCAGCGGCGGGTTGAATCACCAGCGGGAGATTCTCTCCGGGACTGATACTCGAAGTCTTGATTAAATTATCGCCGGCTAGACTGATAGGTTTAGGCTTGATGTTCTTGAACATCGACCGTTGCGTCGTTTGCTGTTTTGTTTGCTCCACCTTTCGCTGCTCCCTTTCTGCTGCGGCAATGATTTCTGTCAGCGCGTCCAAGCTGGCATCGGGACGTTCGACGACACTGAAGAGCACTCGCTCAAAGTGATCGAGCATGCGGGTTATCGTGCTCGCGACGAAGAGGTCAGTGCTGTATTGCAGGGTTACGAACAATCCCCGGTCGGTCTCAGTAACGAAGAGGGTGAGATCGAGGTGCGCCACTCCTAACTCGAGGTCCACCGGCGAAAAGGAAAGATCGGAAAGATTCAATTCAGGGATGAGCGCGTCTTGCAAGACAAACTTCACCTGAAAGATCGGTGCACGGCTTGGGTCGCGTGGCAGATTGAGCGCTTTGACCAGCCTGTCAAACGGAAGATCTTGATTGATGTACGCGTTCAAAGTAACCGCACGCAGGCGCGACAGCAATTCAAGGAAGGTCGGATTTCCGGAGAGATCCTGCCGTATGACAAGTTGATTCACAAAGAAACCGATGAGCCCCTCGACCTCCGCACGATTGCGGTTAGCCACATCAGTTCCAATGACGATGTCATCCTGTTGAGAGTAATGATGCAGCTGCGTCGCGAATGCCGCGAGCAGCGTCATGAATAGTGTGACGCCTTCTTTCTGACTGAGTTCTTTGAGTGAGTCTGTTAACGACCTTGATAGCGTTACAGACTGATGCGCGCCGCGCCGTGTCGGTGGCGCTACCCGGGGCCGGTCTGTCGGCAGTTCCAGCGTAGGAACGCCGGCGAGATTTTGTCGCCAGTAAGAGAGCGCGGTCTCGAGGACTTCGCCTTGCAGCCACTGCCGTTGCCAATAGGCGAAGTCAGCATATTGCACCGGCAGTGGGGCCAGCATCGCAGGCTTTGCTTTCAAAGACGCGTCATACAACGAGGCCATTTCACGAATGAATACACCCATGGACCAGCCGTCGGAGATGATGTGGTGCATCGTCAGGAGCAGGATGTGCTCCAGGTTTTCCAAACGTAATAAGGTGATGCGGAACAGCGCGCCGCCTGCCAAATCAAAAGGCTGTTCTGCTTCTTGTTTCGCCAGACGCAGCGTTTCGGATTCCCGCTCGGCGGGAGCGGACCCGCTCAGGTCCATAATCTTTAGCTTCACTTCCCGAGCGGACTCTATGAGTTGGAATGGTCGACCATTAACGCTGGGGAACGTCGTCCGCAGGGCTTCATGCCGGGCCACTATCTGATTGAAACTCTGTTCCAATGCGACGACATTAAGTGGGCCCTTGATGCGCACTGCCATCGCGATGTTGTAGGCGTGTCCGCCGGGTTGCAGTTGATCGACGTACCAGAGTCGCTGCTGCGCAAACGAGAGCGGTATTTCGATGTTCCGTGAAATGGGTTCGATCGGCGGCTCGTCCAAACCCTGCTCAGCGCGGCTCGTCGTTTCGACGACTTCCGCAAGCATTGCGGCAGTAGGGTTATCAAAGACAGTGCGCAGCGGCACGCGAATACCGAACACCTGCCGCAAACGCGTGACGAGCTGTGTGATTAATAGCGAGTCGCCGCCCAACTCAAAGAAATTGTCGTGAACTCCTATCCGCTTGCGGCCCAGGAGTTGGGACCAGATGGATACCAACAATTCTTCTACCGGCGTGCTGGGCGTCTGTAAGTTTTCTTCCGGTTGTATCAGGTCTGGATGGGGAAGTGCCTGACGATCGATCTTACCATTCGACAGTCGCGGTAAGTCATTCAATAAAACATAGTTTGCTGGCACCATGTATTCCGGCAGTTTCTCCTTGAGAAACTCGCTCAATTCGTCGTTTCCCAAAGCTTGCCGGTTCGCAACGGGCCAAAGCAGATCGCGTCGTTCGGTCCGTTCGCCGTCTCCTGCCTGATTTACCCTTATCGGATGGATTGCATAGACATTGTAAAGACCGGTGTTGTGCTGTGAGCTGTCCTGCTCGTACATCGCCTCGAATCCGTGCGCTTTCAACAACGCGATGATGCGAGTTAGTTGTCCGTCAAGGTCGTGCGCTTCAATCACGACTTGTTTAATCTTTTTCCAATCATCAGCCGCTATGCCCTCCAGCACATCCAACTCACTTTTCTCGACGTCAATCTTGAGCAAGTCAATCTGCTCAATCTGTTCTTCGCGAATAACATCCGAGAGGGTCTTAAGCTCACAATCAAATGTTTCAGTCTTGAATCTTCCTTCTAATAACTCGTCGGCATATTGAGCTAATTCGGCATTCTGATTCTGCACAAAGGCCCGGGTCATCGCCTCTTCCACAGTCGAGTCAGCATAGACTCCGGACATTCCGGACCACGCAGGATAAAAAGTAACTTTCGCCGCTCTCGCCTTATTCGATAGGCCGTAATTAAAGAGCTTCACGTCCAACCCATACAGGGCCACGTTCTCGCGAAGTTTCTCGAAAACCGGAGGAACGGGTTCAAATGAATAGACGCGTGCATTGCGAGACCGGTGGTGAACAAACAGTGAGAACAGCCCTATGTTCGCGCCGACGTCGAAAACAACGTCGTTATCGTGGAGAGTGACGCCATGCTTTAAGTACACCTCATCTGCGAAGATCTCTTTATAAATAATCTCTGCTTCATTCCGATTGATGTAGGCAACGGCCAGGCCATTAGGCAACTGATGGATTGGACTATCATTCGTATTCAACAACCGCTCTCTCGGAACGACATAGCCCACTAATCGCTTGTGTTCGTTCTCATCCGCCTGCACCACCACCACTGCATCTCGCACCGCTTCATGCTGCCGCAGCGCCGCTTCGATCTCTCCTAATTCAATCCGGTACCCGCGCAGCTTCACCTGATGGTCCACTCGTCCCTGATACTCCAACTCGCCCGTCTCCAGGTACCGCCCCACATCTCCCGTCCGGTACAGTCGCGCTCCTGGCTCCTGACTGTACGGATGCGGCACGAACCGCTCCGCCGTCAGTTCCGCCCGGCCCCAGTAACCGCGCGCCAGTCCCACTCCCCCGATGTACAGTTCGCCGCTGACTCCCACCGGCACACTGTTCATCTGCTCATCCAACACGTACATCTGCATGTTCGCTATCGGTCGTCCGATCGGCACGCTGCTACTCTCGCCCTCACTCGCTTCGCTCACCGCCCAGTGCGTCGCATCGATCGCTGCTTCCGTCGGCCCGTAAAGGTTGTGCAACTCCACTTCCGGCTGCAGCGCCCGGAACCGCTCCGCCAACTCCCGCGGCAACACCTCGCCGCCGCAGAACACGCGCCGTAACCCACGGCAGTCACTGAACCCTTCCTCTCCGATCAAAGCGCCCAACATCGAGGGCACAAACTGCGCCGTGGTGATCGCTTCCGCCTCCATCAGCGCCACCAGATAATCACTCTCCTGCTGGCCCCCGGGACGCGCTAACACCAGCCGCCCGCCCACCAGCAGCGGCACAAATAACTCCCACAGCGAAGCATCGAAGGAGAAAGAAGTCTTGTTCAGGATTCGTTCCGTAGCAGCGAAGGAAAAATGTTGCGTCATCCAGCGC
>JBKPOC010000125.1:0-84381 GCA_046732935.1 Acidobacteriota bacterium
AAGGGCTGATCGGTTGTTTCCTCAATACGCTGGTGATGGCCACCGACTTTTCGGGCGACCCAACGTTCAGAGAAGTGTTGCGCCGGGTGAAAGAGGTGGCGTTTGGAGCTTACGCGCATCAGGACGTGCCGTTCGAGCGACTGGTGGAAGAACTGCAACCGGAACGCAGTCTGAGTCACTCGCCGTTGTTCCAGGTGATGTTCGTGTTGCAGAACGCGCCGAATGCGGCGCTGCAATTGGGCGACGTGAACGCGGAGATGATGTCAACGGAGATCGCGACAGCGAAGTTCGATCTGACGCTGACGCTGACTGAAGCCGAACAGGGATTGGAAGGGTGGCTGGAGTACAACCGCGACCTGTTTGAGAGCGGGACGATAGAACGAATGATGGGGCACTTCGAAGTGCTGGTGGAAAGCGTGCTGAGTAATCCCGAGCAGCGGCTTTCGGAGTTGCAGTTGCTGCGGCCTGAGGAGCAGGAGCAGTTGCTGGTGGCAATGAACCGGACGGAAGCAGTTTATGAGCAAGGGAAGTACCTGGCGCAGTTGTTCGAGGAGCAAGCGGAGCGGACGCCTGAGGCAGTAGCGCTGGTCTATGAAAGCGAGCGCGTGACGTATGACGAGCTGAACCGGCGCGCTAATCAACTGGCGTGGTACCTGCGAACATTGGGAGTTGGACCAGACGAAGTGGTCGGCATCTGCGTGGAGCGGAGCGTAGAGATGGTGGTGGGGCTGCTCGGAATTCTCAAAGCCGGCGGCGCCTACGTGCCACTCGATCCCGCGTACCCGCACGAGCGGCTCTCCTACATGATCGAAGACGCTCAGGTTGCGGTCCTGTTGACGCAACAACATCTCCTCGACTCCATCCCGCCGCACACGGCACACACCTTCTGTCTGGACTCGGAATGGCCGCTGCTGGCTGAGTGTTCCGTACTCAACCCTGCCAGCACCGCCGGCAGAGACAATCTCGTTTACCTGATCTACACCTCCGGCTCAACCGGGCGGCCGAAGGCAGCCGCGGTGGCCCAGGGTGGATTCACCAACCTGCTGCGGTGGTACGTTAACGAGTTTGCGATCACGGCGGCCGATCGACTGCTGCTCGTCTCGTCCTTCAGTTTTGACCTGACGCAGAAGAACATCTTCGGTCCCTTGCTTGTGGGAGCACAGTTGCACCTGAACGGCGACGGCCGGTTCTTTGATGCGCAGGCGATAGCGGAGTTGATGGAGCGCGAGGAGATCAGTTTATTGAACTGCACTCCGAGCGCGTTCTACCCGGTGGTAGAAGTGAGCGAGAGCAGGCAATGGGCGCCGTTGACCAAGTTGCGAGAGGTGTTTCTGGGTGGCGAAGTCATCAACCTCGAGCGGTTGCACGGCTGGCAGCAGGTTAGTGAAGCCGAGATCGTGAACACGTATGGACCAACGGAGTGCACGGACGTGGTGGCTTATCACCGCGTGACTCGTGAGCAAGTGCAGACCGGCGGAGTGGTCCCGATCGGAAGCGGAGTCTGGAACACAGCGTTGTACCTCCTGGATGCGCAAATGAACGTAGTGCCGGTAGGAATCAAGGGCGAACTGTATATCGGCGGTGTGGGTGTTGGACGAGGATACGTGCGGGATGCGGGACTGACGGCGGAGCGGTTTGTGCCCGACCCGTACAGCCGAGAGGCTGGAGCGCGACTTTATCGGACGGGCGACGTGGGACGTTACCGTGAAGATGGCGCGATCGAGTACCTGGGCCGCGTCGACAATCAGGTGAAGGTGCGCGGCTTCCGCATCGAGTTGGGCGAGATAGAAGCGGCGCTGCTGCGCAGCGAACAGGTGAAAGAAGCGCTCGTGATGGCGCGGCGCGATGGACCAGGCGAGCAGCAGTTGGTGGCCTACATCGTGTGTGAACCAGGAACGGCGGTCACGGGCAGCGAACTGAGAGAACAGTTGCAGGGACAGTTGCCGGACTACATGGTGCCGGGCCAGTACGTGATGCTGGAGCGGCTGCCGCTGACGCCCAGCGGGAAAGTGGACCGGAGAGCGTTGCCGGCGCCGGCCACCACGCGGCCGGAACTGGAGAGCGAGTTCAAGGGCGCGCGCACGGAAGTCGAAGAACGGCTGGCGCAGATCTGGGGCGACGTGTTGCACCTGTCGCAAGTCGGCGTCGAGGACAACTTCTTCGAACTGGGCGGACACTCGCTGCTGGTGATGCAGGTGATCGCGCGGGTGCGTAAGACGTTCCAGATCGAGATCCCGCTGCGCAGCTTGTTTGAATGCCCGACGGTGGCGCGACTGGCCGAGCGAGTAGAAGCACTGGTGCGGACGGGACAGAGTTTGCCGGCGCCGCCGATCGTGGCGGTGGGCCGGGAACAGAACCTGCCGCTGTCGTTCACGCAACAGCGGATGTGGTTCCTGGACCAGTTGGAGCCGGAAGTCGCGGTCTACAACATTCCGGCAGCAGTGCGGCTGCGAGGCAGTCTGAATATCGCGGCGCTGGAGCGGAGCTTCAGCGAAGTGATGCGGCGGCACGAAGCACTACGGACTACGTTCGCGGCGCAGGACGGCATTCCGCGGCAGGTGATCAACGAGGCGCAGGCGGTGGTGATGCCGGTGACTGACCTGTCGTCGTTGGCTGAAGAGGAGCGGGAGAGTGAAGCGCACCGGCTGATCAGGGAAGAGGCGCAGCGACCGTTCGACCTGGGACGCGGGCCATTGCTGCGGCTGAGTTTGCTGCGGTTAGGAGCAGAAGAGTATGTGCTGCTGCTGACGCTGCACCACATCGTCAGCGACGCGTGGTCCATGGAAGTGCTGGTGCGGGAGATCACGGTGCTGTACCGGGCCTACGTGGCAGGTGAAGAATCGCCGTTGCCGGAGTTGGCGGTGCAGTATGCCGACTATGCGACGTGGCAGCGCGAGTGGTTGCAGGGCGAAGTGCTCGAGGCGCACTTGTTCTACTGGCGGCGGCAGTTGGCGGAGATACCGGAAGTGCTGGAGTTGCCCACGGTCGGACCGCGACCGGCAGTGCAGACGTTCCGGGGAGCGGGGCAGCCGCTGTGGTTGAGCCGAAGCCAGACTGAAGCGTTCAAAGCGTTGAGCCAGGCGGAAGGAACGACGCTGTTCATCACGCTGTTGGCGGCGTTTCAGACAT
Organism: Acidobacteriota bacterium; assembly: GCA_046732935.1. GTDB lineage: Bacteria > Acidobacteriota > Blastocatellia > Pyrinomonadales > Pyrinomonadaceae > PSRF01. Next base: position 3,130 of record JBKPOC010000125.1, read on the forward strand.
TGCTGTCGCGTTACACGGGGCAACAGCAGGTGAGCGTGGGCACGCCCACGGCAGGTCGCGACCGCGTCGAGATCGAAGGACTGATCGGCTGTTTCATCAATACGCTGGTGATGGCCACGGACTTCTCCGGCGACCCAACGTTCCGCGAAGTGTTGCGCCGAGCGAAAGAAGTGGCATTCGGAGCCTACGCACATCAGGACGTGCCGTTCGAGCGGCTGGTAGAAGAACTGCAACCGACACGCGACTTGAGATGGACGCCGTTGTTCCAGGCGATGTTCATGCTGAACACCGCGCGAGAGCCGCGCGAGCGAATAGAGTTGCCGGGCCTGGAGTTGAGTCCAATACGCGGTACCGGCGGCGTGGCGAAGGTCGACATCGCGATGGCGCTCGAGGAGAACGCCGAAGGCGAATTTAGAGGATCGCTTGGCTACAACGCCGATTTGTTTGAACACGCGCTGATGAAGCGGATGTGCGAGCACTTCCGGATACTGCTGGATACGGTGATAGCGAACCCCGATGCGCGACTTTCAGAGCTCCAGTTGTTCACCGAGGCAGAGCGCGAGCAGGTGTTAGTGGAATGGAACGAAACACAGAGAGAGTATCCACGAGAGCTTTGTCTCCACGAACTGTTCGAGAAACAGGTGGACCTCACTCCAAACGCTGTGGCCATAGTTTATGGAGAAGAGCAGATCACTTACGCAGAGTTGAACGAGCGAGCGAACCAGTTGGCGCGACATCTGCGCGGACTCGGAGTCGGACCCGAGGTGTTGGTCGGGATCTGCATGGAGCGAAGCGTCGAGCTGATGGTCGGGTTGTTGGGAATACTCAAGGCCGGCGGTGCTTATGTGCCATTCGACCCACTTTATCCGAGGGACCGTTTTGCTTCATTGCTACAGAACGCGCGCATAAACCTGTTGTTGACTCAGCAAGCACTGCTCGCGGGACTGCCTGTGCAAGAAATTCGCGTTGTGCGCGTCGACTCTGACTGGGAGGTAATTTCCCAATACGGTCGAAACAATCTCTCCAGCCTGGCAACACCGCAACGACTCGCGTGCATGATCTACACCTCGGGTTCAAGCGGTGAGCCAAAGGGAGTATTGACTCAGCACAGTTCGTTAGTGAACTACATTGACGCCGCGAGGGTGGAATTTGGACTGAAGCCCGGTGAGCGTGTGTTGCAGTTCGCGCCGGTGACCTTCGATGCCGCTTCGGAAGAGATATACGCATGTCTCACGAGCGGAGCGACACTGGTGCTGCGCAACGAATTGATGGTTAGCTCAGTGCCGGCGTTTCTGCAAGCGTGTCACGATCTCGAGATAGCAGTGCTGGACCTTCCGACCGCTTATTGGCACCACCTCACCGAAGCACTGTATGTGAACAGACTATCGTTGCCCGAATCGTTGCGGCTAGTGATTATCGGAGGCGAGAGAGCACTGCCGGAGCGCGTCGCAAAGTGGCATGAACGTGTGGACCAGCGCGTCCGGCTGGTGAATACGTATGGCCCAACCGAAGCCACCATCGTATCGACGAAATGCGATCTATCAGCGCCTGACAACTCTGAAGAAGTGCAGGCGGTTCCCATCGGCCGTCCGGTTGCAAACGCCCGAGTGTACCTGCTGGATCGAAATCTACACCCGGTCCCATTAGGAGTCACTGGCGAGCTGTACATCGGCGGCGACGGTTTGGCACGAGGCTATTTTCAGCGTCCCGACGCAACGGCGGAGAAGTTTGTGCCGGATCAATTCAGCGCAGTACCTGGCGCAAGGCTTTACAAGTCCGGTGATACGGCCCGTTATCTGCCGGACGGCCGCATTGAATTCGTGGGACGCAACGATCATCAGGTGAAGGTCCGTGGTTTCCGGATCGAAGTCGGTGAAATCGAAAGCATCCTACTCCGTCAACCAGGCGTACGTGAGGCCATCGTGATTGCACGCGAGGACGTGCCGGGCGACAAACGCCTGGTGGCCTACGTGGTAGCTGGATCCGAGCCGGCGCCGGCGATCAGTGAACTGCGCAAAGCGCTTCACGAGAAGTTGCCGGAGTACATGATGCCCGCGGCCTTTGTGTTGCTGGATGCGTTACCACTGACGTCAAGCGGCAAGATAAACCGGCGCGCGCTGCCGGCTCCTGAAAAGGGAACTCCGGGCAATGGCGAACCTTACGTTGCTCCCAGCACGCCCACGCAGCAACGGCTGGCTGCGATCTGGACCGAGATACTCAAGCACGAGCAGATCGGCATCCACGACAATTTCTTTGCGCTCGGAGGACATTCGCTGCTTGCCACGCAGATGGTGTTGCGAGTGCGCGATGCGTTCCAAATAGAACTGCCGCTGCGTCGTCTGTTCGAGTCGCCGACCGTGGCCGGTCTGGCAAACGAAGTCGAAAAGGCGCGGGAAAGCGGCATCGTATTCGAGAAGCAGGTCATTACACCCCTGTCGCGTGATGACTACAGAATGAAACGTTCGCAGATTGCGAAGGGAACGTTTGCCGATCACGACGACGAAGATGTGTTCGTCTTCCCTGCCTCGTTTGCGCAGCAGCGGTTGTGGTTCTTAGATCAACTCAAGTCCAACACTTCGGTCTACAACATTTCCGACGCGGTCCGATTAACCGGAAAACTGAACACGGTTGCACTCGAGCAGACGATCAACGAGATCACGCGTCGTCACGAAGCTTTGCGCACGACCTTTGCCACGGTCGACGAACAGCCGGTACAAGTCATCTCTCTGCCTCGGCCCGCAGCGTTGTTAATACACGACCTCAGCCATCTGCCGCAGGCAGAACGCGATCAGGAAGCGCTGCGTCTGATCATAGAAGAAGGTCAACGCCCGTTCAGCCTGTCTGAAGGCCCACTGTTTCGCGTCAGCGTGCTGAAGCTGGACGAAGAAGAGCATGTGTTCCTCATGACAATGCACCACATCGTCAGTGACGGCTGGTCCATCGGCGTGTTGATGAGGGAGATGACGATACTCTACTCGGCGTTCTCGGCCGGTCAGCCATCGCCGTTGCCCGAGTTGCCGATTCAATATCCCGATTTCGCACAGGCGCAACGCAAGTGGCTCAGCAGTGAACTGCTCGACCAACAACTTGCCTACTGGAAACAGCAACTCTCCGGCATACCCGCCGTGCTCGAGTTGCCAACAGACCATCCGCGCGGTCCGATTCAGACCTTCCGCGGTTCAACGCAATCACTAATGCTGCCGCCGGCGCTCTCCCAGGAGATGGACGGCCTCAGTTTGAAGCAAGGCGCCACACTGTTTATGACGTTGACGGCCGCGTTCCAGACTCTCCTGTATCGCTACACCGGTCAGGAAGGGATCGCAGTCGGAACTCCGATTGCCGGCCGCACCAGTGCCGAGACCGAAAGGTTGATCGGGTTCTTCGTCAACACTCTCGTGCTGAGCGCGCGCATGCGCGGCGATCTGAGTTTTCGCGAGTTGATGTCGCAAGTGAAGGAAGTGGCGCTCGGAGCGTATGCGCACCAGGATGTGCCGTTCGAACGACTCGTCGAAGAGTTGCAGTTGCGAAGAGACTTGAGCCGTTCGCCGCTGTTCCAGGTGATGATGGTGGTCCATAACGCAGCGACCGGCGCACGCCAGTTAGGCACTGACTTGAAATTGGGTTCAATCAGCGGCACTGGCAGTTCGATCTCGAAGTTTGACATGACGATGTCAGTCGCTGAAACGGGAGAAGGTTTAAAGGCGCTCGTCGAATACAACGCTGATCTCTTCGAGGCAGCGACCATTCAACGGCTGTTGAAACACTTTGGGGTTCTGCTCGAAGGCATCGTGGCGGATCCCGATCAACACCTTGCGCAGTTGCCCCTGCTCACTGCGGAAGAGCGCCGACAATTTCTGGTGGATTGGAACAACACGGCAGCCGACTATCCTCGCGATAGGTGCATTCAACAACTAGTCGAAGAACAGGCTGCGCGCACGCCAGAGGCCACGGCAGTGGTATGTGGAGAAGAGCGGGTGAGCTACGCGGAGTTGAACCGCAGGGCCAACCAGTTGGCCCACTACCTGCGAACGCAGGGAGTCGGCCCCGACGTGCCGGTCGGAGTCTGCATGGAACGGTCCATCGATATGGTGGTGGCCCTCCTGAGTATTCTGAAAGCAGGCGGAGCCTATCTGCCTCTCGATCCTTCCTACCCGCAGGCGCGACTCTCCTTCATGCTGGACGATGCGGCCGTGCCGGTGCTCTTGACCCAGGCACGACTCACAGACAACCTTCCGCAGACCGCTGCTTTGGTCGTGCGAGTGGACGCCGACTGGCAGCGGGCGGAGCTGCTGAGTGTGGAGAATCCCATCGTCGACGTGCGGTCCGACAACACGGCCTATGTGATCTATACCTCCGGCTCGACAGGCCAGCCCAAAGGCGTGGAGGTGCAACACGATGGTCTTATCAATCTCGTCACCTGGCATCAACGTGAGTACAACGTGACAGCCGCCGACCGGGCCACGCAGTTGGCTGGCCCATCATTCGACGCCTCCGTGTGGGAGTTGTGGCCTTACCTGGCCATGGGCGCCAGTATTCACATTGCCGATCAGGAAACACGAGTAGCGCCCGCAAGGCTGTTGGGCTGGATAGCGGCTGAGTCCATTACGATCACGTTTATGCCGACGCCTCTCGCGGAGGCTACGCTGGTTACTTTGGAAGAGCAGTGGCCCGCCGGCTGCGCTTTAAAGAACCTATTGACCGGAGGCGACAAACTTCAACGATGGCCGCACATGTCTCTCCCGTTGACCTTAACCAACCACTATGGACCAACAGAAAACACGGTAGTCACTACATCTTTCACGGTTGCAGCGCGAGAATCGGCAGATGGTCCAGCGGCGCCTGCGATTGGACGGCCCATCGCTAACACGGAAGTTTACATTCTGGACGAGCACAAACAGCTCGTACCCATTGGCGTGACGGGCGAGCTGCACATCGGCGGCGCCGGGTTGGCGCGTGGTTACCTGAAGCGTCCTGACCTGACTTCCGAACGATTTATTCCCCATCCCTTTAGTCCTGACCCCGGCGCACGGCTTTACAGGACTGGAGATCTCGCCAGTTATCTGCCGGATGGAAACATCGAGTTTCGCGGCCGGATCGATCATCAGGTGAAAGTTAGAGGGTTCCGGATCGAGTTAGGCGAGATCGAAGCGGCGTTGGCCGAACATCCATTCGTCCGCGAGAACGTGGTTGAGGCGCGGGAAGATGAGCGCGGCGAGAAACGGCTGGTGGCCTACATCGTCAGCGATCCAGGGCAGACTTTGGAGGTCGGCGAGTTGCGCGCCTACCTGATCGAGCGACTGCCCGACTACATGGTGCCGGCGGCTTTCGTGATCCTGGATGAGTTCCCGTTGACGCCCAATGGAAAGATCGATCGCCGGGCCCTCGAGATGCAGGATGAGACCGCTGTCACTCAGCATCAGGCCTACGTCGCACCGCGTGACGGCGTCGAACTCCAGCTCGTGCAGATCTGGGAGAACCTCCTGGGAACGCATCCGATCGGAGTCAGCGATAACTTCTTTGAGTTGGGCGGACACTCGCTCATCGCCGTCCGCTTGATGAACCGCGTTCAGGATCGTTTTCAACGTGAACTGCCTTTGGCCATTCTGTTCCAACGACCGACGATCGAACAACTGGCCGAAGTATTGAGGCAGCAGCAAGACACGATCCCACAATCATCACTGGTAGAAATACGACCGGGGACGGCAAGACCGCTCTTCTGCGTTCATCCGGTAGGCGGGACCGTTCTCGGCTATCACCGATTCGCGCAGCTACTGAACCCCGATCAAGCCGTTTACGGACTTCAGTCACGCGGGCTATATGCCGACGAGAAGCCACACACTCGAATCGAAGAGATGGCGGCTGATTACATTGAAGCGCTGCGCGTCGTGCAGCCAGAAGGTCCATATCTGCTCGCGGGCCATTCGATGGGAGGAGTTATCGCCTTCGAAATGTCGCAGCAGTTGCAGCAGCAGGGTCAGGAAGTCGCGCTGCTTGCCTTGATCGATTCCTGGGCTCCGGTTTGCATCCCGGAGCAGGACGATGCGACGTTGCTGGTCCAGTTTGCTCATGAAGTGGGCCTGCCGATCAACCTCGAAGAACTCAAGCACGTGGATCCGGCCGAGCAGTTGACCTACTTCGTTGAGCAGGCGCGATTGGCGCACGCCCTTCCGCCGGGAGTGGGAGTTGACCAAACTCGTCGTCTTTTGCAAGTCCATAAGAACAATTACCGGGCAATCAGAAGTTATTTGCCAAAAGTCAATCAGTGTCGGATTTCGCTCTTCAGGGCCACCGAGCACTTGACGGAGACTCATGATCCCGCGTTAGGCTGGCGCAGCCTGACGGTTTCGGAGATGGCGATATACGATGTACCGGGCGATCACTTCACCATGAAATGCGAGCCGCACGTCAGAACCCTGGCGGAACGTTTGCAGAACTGCATTTCCCAAACCTCGACGGAGAACTGAACCGTGAAACTTCTAAGCTTTCTCTTGCGGTGTTCGAAGAACATCCGCCACGCACGCGTCATCCTCGTTCTTGTGATCGTTGCCGGCATCGTCGGCGGCGCGAGCACGACGGTTTTTCTGGCGGTTATCAATTCGGCGATCACGCATCGCGGCGCCTCGATGAGTATTGTGATTCGGAATTTTGTCGCGATTGCTCTGCTGGGCATTATCAGCCGTGGCCTTTCCCAGTTGTTGCTGACCCGCTTTACGATCGGAGCAGTCTTCGATCTCCGGATGCAACTGTGCCGGCAGATTCTCGCAGTGCCTTATCGCAAACTGGAAGAGAGTGGCTCGCATCGCCTCTTTGCGGCGCTGACTGACGATCTCCCGACTATCATCGCTACGCTCAGCAGTATTCCTACTCTTTGTACGCAAGCCGCCATCGTCGTTTGCTCGGCGATCTACCTGGCCTGGCTGTCGTGGACTGTGTTCCTGGTGCTGGCTGTGTTGTTGGGCGTGGGAACATTTCTTTACCAGTTGGCGACTAAGAGAGGCTTGCGCCATATGAAGATAGTTCGCGAGCAGTGGACAGAACTGCTCAAACACTTCAAGGGACTGATAGATGGGACCAAAGAACTGAAACTTCATCGCGAGCGTCGTGCTGACTTCCTCGCACGAAGTCTCGGAGCGACGTCTTCTACTCTCCGTCACCACCGGATCGTTTCCAGTAACATTTTTATCTTTGCCGATTTTTGGGTGCAGGTCGTCGTCACTTCCATCCTTGGTCTGTTACTGTTCGGGCTGCCCGCGATCAGAAGTCTCGATGCCCATATCCTGACTGGCTACACGCTGGTTTTCTTCTACATGTTGGGACCGCTGCAAGGTGTGCTCGGTTCGCTTCCGGGAATGGGCCAGGCCAACATAGCCGTCAATAAAGTCCAGGAATTAGGATTGTTGCTGGCGAATAATGCGAGCGAAGCAGACTCAGTACCGCGACCCGATCGAGCTTCGCAGTGGAAGCGATTGGAGTTGGTGGGAGTAACCCACTCATATCACCGCGAAAGGGAAGACAGCCGTTTCATCCTGGGTCCGATTGACGTGACCATCGATCCGGGAGAGCTGATCTTCATTACCGGCGGTAACGGCAGCGGCAAGACGACACTGGTCAAGCTGCTCACCGGTTTGTACGAACCCGAAGGCGGCGAAATTCGCCTCGACGGCGAAGTCATCACCTCGCAGAACAGGGACGACTACCGCCAGCATTTCTCGGTCGTCTTCTCCGACTTTTATCTCTTCGACAGCTTCTTCGGCATGATCTCGCCGGACCTCGATGCGCAGGCCCTTGACTACCTGATCCAGCTCCAGTTGGACCACAAGGTTCAGGTCAAAGATGGGCAGCTTTCCAATACGGACCTTTCCCAGGGACAGCGTAAACGGCTGGCCCTGCTGACCGCTTATCTCGAAGACCGTTCCATTTATGTCTTTGACGAATGGGCGGCCGATCAAGACCCGCAGTTCAAAGAGATTTTCTACTACAAGCTACTCGGTGACTTAAAGGCGCGAGGTAAGACAGTGATCGTCATCAGCCATGATGATCGTTACTATCACGTCGCTGACCGGATCATTAAGTTGGATTACGGCAAGCGCGTCTCTGGCGAGTACGTTTCTCACCTGCCGCTCACGGCCATCGATTTACCAATCTCGCTCGGATAACAACCCCGCACTTCCGGGACCAACTATCCGATCAGTTTTGACTCACAGTCAGCTTTGACTCACACGTCAGCTTTGACTCACAAGTTCCGTCTCATTCTCACCGGGCATTAGCCCGGTGCAAGAGCAGCGAAGCAGCGAGAAACCGTTTAAACGGTTTCCGATGTGACAGCTCGACGAACACCCGGCTGAAGCCGTGTGAGAATGAGAAAAGACTTCCAGGCAAGCTTAGCTTTGACTCACAAGTTCCGTCTCATTCTCACCGGGCTTTAGCCCGGTGTAAGAGCAGCGAAGCAGCGAGAAACCGTTTAAACGGTTTCCGATGTGACAGCTCGACGAACACCCGGCTGAAGCCGTGTGAGAATGAGAAAAAGACCTCAAAGGCAAGCCTTATCGGGCTTTCAACCACAACAGCGCGCCCCGGCAAATGACCGCCGGATCGCCCAATCTCGGCGCACATCTCTGTTCGCCCTCAGGAGCAATGTTTCATGATGGAAAACACGACAATGGTAGAGACAGCGGAACTAATCACTCCGTCAATGATGGAGTCACAGGAGTTGATTACTCCTTACGGCGGCACACTCGTTAACCTGCTGGTTACCGGCGAAGAACGGGAGGAATTGGTGCGGAAGGCCGCGAGCCTGACGCCTGTCCAATTATCTCAACGCTCGTTATGTGACCTCGAACTACTCGCCGTCGGAGCGTTCTCCCCGTTGCAGGGTTTCATGGGCCAGGCCGATTACACGAGCGTGCTCGAAACGATGCGTCTGGCCGACGGGACCCTGTTTCCGATCCCGATCACGCTGCCGGTCGCGTCGAGCAGCGGCATTCAAGTCGGGCAGGAGATCGCCCTACGCGATGGCAAGTTTGATCTAATCGCGACCATGACAGTCGAGGAGATCTACGAGTGGGACTTGACCGCCGAGGCTGAGAGCGTATGTCAAACAACAGACACGCGACATCCGCTCGTCGCCGAGATGCACGGCTGGGGCGACCGCTACATCGCCGGTCCAATCCGCGTACTGAATCAACCGCGACATCATGACTTCGTCGATCTGCGCCGGACGCCGGAAGAGGTTCGCAGCCTACTCGCCGAGACCGGACATACGAACGTCGTTGCTTTCCAGACGCGCAACCCGATCCATCGCGCTCACGAGGAACTAACAAAGCGGGCAGCCGCGAGGATCAACGGCGCGTTGCTGCTGCATCCCGTCGTGGGCCAGACGAAACCTGGCGACGTGGATCACTACACGCGCGTTCGCAGCTATAAAGCATTGGTCAGGAAATACTATGATGACACTCCCACCGTTTTGAGTCTATTGCCTCTGGCCATGCGGATGGCCGGCCCTCGCGAAGCTCTATGGCACGCGATCATCCGGAGAAATTACGGCGCGAACCACCTGATCGTGGGCCGAGATCATGCCAGCCCCGGACTGAACTCGGCCGGACAGCCTTTCTATGGGACGTATGACGCCCAGCACCTCCTGACTAAGTACGGACCCGAGATTGGCATGAACGTTTTGCCGTTCAACGAAATGGTTTACCTGTCTGAAGAAGCTCGGTATGAAGAGATGGACCATGCGCCTAAAGGTGCGGCGACGCTCTCGCTGTCCGGTTCCAAAGTGCGTACCGATTATCTGGCGAAGGGCGCGAGCTTGCCGGAGTGGTTTACCCGACCCGAGGTGGCCGATGTTTTGGCGCAAGCGTATCCGCCTCGCCATCAGCAGGGTGTTTGCATTTGGCTGACGGGACTCTCGGGCGCCGGCAAGTCGACCATCGCCGAAGTCCTTACTGAGTTGCTGGCAGAGCATGGCCGTCAAGCTACCATCCTCGACGGCGACGTCGTTCGCACACACCTCTCGAAAGGGCTCGGGTTTAGTAAAGAGGATCGAGACACCAACATCCTGCGCATCGGCTACGTTGCGTCTGAGATCGTCAAACACAACGGCCTCGTGATGTGCGCGGCGGTGAGTCCGTATGCCGCTACACGTGACGCCGTTCGCGCGATGGTGGGTGACGATCGCTTCGTCCTCGTCTATGTCGATACGCCTTTAGATCTTTGCGAACAGCGTGACACGAAAGGGTTCTATGCGAAAGCGCGGCGCGGCGAGATGAAGGGACTGACCGGAGTTGACGATCCGTATGAAGTACCGGTGCGGCCCGAACTGGTGTTGACGACGTCCGACTGCTCACCTGCGGATAACGCCAGGCTAATCATCAATCACCTCAGAGACAAAGGTTTCCTGTTGCACGATGCGACGTTCTGAGATGTCGCAAATACACAACCATTACTTTTGAAGGAGACGTAAAATGTATAGCGACGACAAAGAAGACACCACCATCTACAAAGCTGTGGTCAATCACGAAGAGCAGTACTCAATCTGGCCGGCGTACCGAGAGAATCCGCTCGGCTGGAACGATACAGGCAAGACGGGACTAAAGGCGGAGTGCCTGGCATACATCAAAGAGGTATGGACAGACATGAGACCATTGAGTCTAAGAAAGAAAATGGAGGAAGACGCTGCGCGCTACCACAGAGAAGCGGGTGACATACCAGTGCAAAGCGTTTCCACGATGATCGCGTAAGCGCGCCAGGGTGCTGTCCCATGTGAATTATTCTTTTAATCCGTGTTCCCCCCTGAGAGCTGGTTTAGCTAGTGTTACGGATACAGAGGAACACGGATTAACAGAAGCCAATGGCCGCTCCGGAAGTTTTAAGGAGGTCGAATGATGTCAAAAACAAACGCCAGAAGTAAGTCGGCGCAATCCTCCTGGTTTGCGTACTATGAACCGAATCCCCGAGCTAAGCTCCGCTTGTTCTGTTTCCCCTATGCCGGTGGCTCAGCTCTGGTCTTCCACAAATGGCGGGATAGCCTCCCGCCGTTTGTCGAAGTCTGTCCTGTTCAACTGCCCGGGCGCGGCAACCGGTTGCAACTCCCACCGTTTACGAAGATGGAGGCGCTGGTAGAGGCTGCTGGCGCCGCGCTCTTGCCACACTTAGACATGCCGTTCGCCTTCTTCGGCCACAGCATGGGTGCATCGATTAGTTTCGAGCTTGCCCGCCTGCTGCGCCGCGAGGGACGACGGATGCCTCTTCACCTCTACATCTCAGGCCGGCGCGCACCGCACATCATCGATCGTGACCCGCCTCTGCATCATCTTCCCGACGACGAGTTGCTTGAAGAACTGCGCGAGCTCAACGGCACTCCCAAGGAAGTCCTCGAACATCCCGAGCTGATGGCCATGATGCTTCCTCTGTTGCGGGCTGATTTCTCCGTCGCTGAAACCTACGTCTGCCAGCCCGAGCCACCGCTCGACGTACCGATCACGGTGTTCGGCGGACTGGCTGACAAAGACGTTACGCGCGAGGATCTCGAGGCGTGGCAGGAACACTCCACTGCTTCATACAAATTGAGGATGCTGCCCGGCGATCATTTCTTTCTGAACACCTCGCAGGCGATGCTTCTGCGATTACTCTCAACTGAACTCAGCAGCCTGGTTGGCATCAACCGAAACTCCCAGTCCGACGGCCTTCCACGTATCGGGGGTTACCTGCTCCAGTCGCGCATAGTTTGAACTTGGACAACCCGGGAGAATTGTATGCAAAGCGAATCAGTATTCCTGAAGCCGAACGTCATCATGGAGCCGCTGTTCAACCAGTGGTATGCCTGGCCGTATCTCGTCTCGCCGGCGACAGCAGCGATGTTTGTCGCTCATCACGTGAAATTGATGCAGTCGTTCATCGCTGCTCCGCAGACTCACATCGCGGCCCTTCAGAATCCCGCGATGATTGGCGGCCCGTTCATCAACTATGAAGCGAGCAAGACCGGAGCGATCAAGGAGTTATTGGAAAGGACGATCTCGGAGCAGTCGGACCTGCTGGCGCTCGCGGAGGCGATCCGGACGCTCGACGAGATGTTAATCAACGAAGCCAGCGGCTATTCCCTCGAGCCGCTGTATCAGAAAGTTCCTGACATTCTGAAAGGCTACGTTGAGCTGACTTACGACCTGCACAACAACCCTTCGTATCGATTGATCGAAGCGTTGCTCTACGACAGTCCTTATTACAATCAAGCGTCGCAGAGCGTCATGTTATCGCTCGCAGATAGCGACGCTCGTCCTTTCGTCTTCAGTACTCCCAGATTGCCCAAGCCCGAAGCAGTCATTCTAAAACTGCCTTTTAGTGATCCCCGGTTGGACGAGTTTTCGAAAATGAAATACACGCCGCAACCGTTCGACGTAATCAAGGAACTGCTCGAGGTGAAAGACGAAGACGCAGAGCAGTTTTCAGCGTTCTTCACCGAACAGAGTCCCGCATCGCGCAGCAGGTACCAGGGCGACGACATCAGAATTCGTTACTTCGGCCATGCCTGTATTTTGATCGAGACGCGGGACGTCAGCATTCTGTTCGACCCGGTGATCAGCTACGACTACGAGAACGGCACGACGCGTTATCTCTATGCCGATCTACCCGAAACCATTGACTATCTCGTGATCACGCACAATCACCAGGACCACTGCATGTTCGAGACGCTCATGCAACTGCGGCATATGGTGAAGAACGTCATCGTTCCCAGGAACAACGGAGGCGCGCTGATCGATCCTTCGCTGAAGTTGGTCCTGAAGGCGATCGGCTACAAGAACGTCAGAGAAATCGACGAGCTCGATCCGTTGGAGGTCGACGGCGGAGCCATCATCGGCTTGCCGTTCCTCGGCGAACACGCCGACCTGAATATCCTGACGAAGATGGCCTACGTCGTAACTTTGAAGGGCCGTTCGATACTCTGTGCCGCCGACTCAAACAACATCGAGCCGAAACTTTACCAGCGAGTGCACGAGTCGTTAGGCGACGTCGATATCGTGTTCATCGGCATGGAGTGCGATGGCGCACCGATGAGTTGGTTATACGGCCCGTTGCTGACGACTCCGCTGACAAGGAAGATGGACCAAACGAGAAGGTTCGACGGCTCGAATTTCGAAAAGGCCAAAGACATCGTGGACCGGTTCAACCCCAGGGAAGTTTACGTGTATGCGATGGGCCAGGAGCCGTGGTTAACGTTTCTGACGTCCATCAAATATACACCCGAGTCTCGCCCGATCGTTGAGTCAGACAAGCTGGTTGAGTATTGCAGGGGCCGGGACATAACTTCTGAGCGGCTCTACTGCCAAAAGGAGCTCTTTCTGGAAGCAAAGGCCTCGCGCGAGCTCGCTTTATCCGTGTACTGATTAGTGTTGCGTTAGCGCCACACAGGGTGGGCAAAACAACCTAATCGCAAATTGTTGTTATCACCTCTATAATCTGAGCCTCCCGACACTCTTCCACCTCTCACGTTGGGTCTGGAAAAGTGAGTAAGTATGAAAGACATAGCTAAGACCCTCCTGACTGAGGCAATCAGGGGCAACAGAGTTCGGTCACGCTTCATAGTTATTTGCTCGGTGGCGTTGCTTCTATGCGGTAGCACCACCCGTGTGACAGAGAGCAGTTCCGAACCTCAACTGTGGCGTGAAACCCGACGCGCCGGCAGTAGCGGAAGCGTTGCCGCGGTTGGAACGGAGCCAAGGTTCTTCCGAACACTGAGTCTCAATGAGAATGCGCAACGGAGGCTGCTTCGTCATGCCCCGATGGAGTTCAGCAAAGCGGCCGGACAGAATCGAGTGGTCATGACCTTGCCCATGCCGGATGGACAACTGGCCCGGTTCAGCGTTGAGCAATCACCGATGATGGCGCCCCAACTCGCCGCGATGTTTCCGGAAATAAAAACCTATCGCGGCCAGGGCCTCGACGATCCGACGGCTACAACTCGCTTCGATCTCACGCCCGCAGGCTTTCACGCTATCGTGCTTTCAAGTCATGGCACAGTGATCATTGAGCCGGCACGAGGCGGGCGTGCCGGGCAGTATGTCAGCTATGACGATCGCAGTTCACCGAAGAGCACCGGCGCATTCGAGTGCAATATGTCCAACGAAGCGGCGTCGCTGGGCCAACCACTCCTGCACAGTCTCTCGGCAACTCTGCCCGCTACCACTGGCGCGACGCTACGCACTTACCGGCTGGCACTCGCTGCGACCGCTGAGTACACGCAGATGTATGGCGGTGGCACCGTCGCCGGCGCGTTCAGCGCGATGACCACGACGATCAATGCCGTTAACGCCATCTACGAGCGCGACCTCTCGGTTCGGCTGATGTTGGTTAGTAACGAGACCTCGATCATTTTTACAAATGCGGGGACGGACCCGTATACGAGCGACAACGTCAACTCCTTGTTGACTCAGAATCAAACCGCCCTGGACCAACGGATTGGATCGTCCAATTACGACGTCGGTTTCGTCCTTGACGGTCACACCTATGCTTTCCTGCCGGGCTTCTTCCTGTTCCAGGGAGCGGGTCAGTTTCAAAGCGTGTGTGTCAACGGCCAAAAAGCTAAAGGCGTCACAATCCTGCGTTCAATCGAGCCGTCTACGATCAGCGCCATCTGGGACGTGGCCCATGAAATCGGCCACCAGTTCGGAGCGCTGCACACCTTTAATGGCACCACGGAAGACTGCGGCAACAGCCGTTTCCCTCAGACTGCGTACGAAGTCGGAAGCGGGTCGACGATCATGGGCTATCGAGGTGGAACCGCGCCGACCGGCCAGTATCTGCCTCTTTGTACTTTCGAAGACTTGCATTCAGTTGACACTTACTTCCACGCCACGAGCCTCGAACAGATCGTCAACTTCATAACCTTCGGCAGCGGCAGCTCCTGCGCGGTGCAGACTGATACGGGCAATAGTCCGCCGGCAGTGGAAGCTGGTCCCGACTTTACGATCCCGGCCCAAACACCGTTCACGCTTACAGCGACGGCCAGTGATCCCGAGGCGGACGCGCTCACCTATTGCTGGGAAGAGTATGACCTGGGAACGGCTGGTCCGCCCCACACCGACGACGGTAGCCGTCCGATCTTCCGCTCATTCGCGCCGGTGACGAGCCCGTCGCGAACGTTTCCGCAGTTATCAGATGTTTTATCAGGTACTGCAACCTTCGGTGAGTCGCTACCGGTAACGACTCGCACTATGACGTTTCGCGTTACGGTTCGTGATAACCATGCGGGCAGCGGCGGCGTGAATGTCGACGCGATGCGAGTTAACGTGAGGGCAGACAGTGGGCCATTCGCCGTCACTAGCCCGGGTTCTTCTACGACGTGGACCGCCGGTTCGACTCAGACCGTCACCTGGAACGTCGCCAATACCACGAGCGCTCCGGTCAACTGCGCGAATGTGCGAATTCTCCTGTCCACCGATGGCGGAAACAGTTTTCCTAATGTCCTTGCGTCCAGCACGCCTAACAACGGCTCAGCAACCATTACGGTTCCAAACACGCCGACAGCCGCGGCCCGCGTCAAAGTGGAAGCCCTCGGCAACATCTTCTTTAACATCTCGCTCCCGAGCTTCACGATCGCACCAAACAGCAGCGCCCCGCCGGTAATCTTCGCGGAACAAACCACGAATAAGCTCGCGGCGTTGGACTCGGTGTGGTTTGTGCGGGATCCGTTCACCCTCTTCAACAATCAGAATTTCAGCGTCGATCAGCGCACGCGAATCATAGTCTTTGCCATGGGTCTGGAACTATTGCCCGGTGAGAACAATTCCGTTGTCACCGCTCAAGCAGATTATCCGGGTCATGGTTCATTTCCGTTGGCTGTCGAGTTTGTCGGCAAGGTTCCCGGCATGGCTTCGCTCACGCAAGTGAATCTCAGATTACCGAATGAGCTGGCGAATGCCGGTGATGTGTCGGTGAGTGTGAGTTTGCGTGGCGTAGCGAGCAACAAATTGGCAATCCGGATACAGTAGTTCCCCCTCCATCCAGTTAGGCGTTCCGCCAGACAAGAAAGTGAGTTACAGATGAATAGAATAATATTCTTGGTTCTAGTCCTGTTGTTCCAGGCACCGCAACCAAAGCCTGTCACACTGCACGGCCGCGTGGTTGATGCGCGAACGGGAGAGCCGATCGCCAAAGTGCGCGTCGTCGCCAACGATGATCAATCCACGACCACCAACGAGAAAGGTGAATTCACTTTCGAAAACCTTGCGGCCGGCCAGGTGGCTCTTTACATCACCACCGTAAATTACGGACTCGTCAAGAAAACGATCACCCTCAAGGAGGGCGATAATAGCGATCTGCGGATCGCCCTTAACGAGGACGCCGCTGCGCTAACCGAAACCGTTACAGTTATTGCCGGTCCTTACGATACCGCCCAAACGAACGTCGCCGCGGAACAAACGCTCAACAAGCGCGAGCTCCAGTCGCTCTCCAGCATTCTGCTGGCCGATCCTATTCGTGCAGCCCATGCACTACCGGGTGCGACAACCAACGACGACTTTCGCAGTGAGTTCGCCGTCCGCGGTGCAGGCTTTGATCGCATCGGACTCTATGTAGACGGTGTATTGACGGAAGATTTTGTGCACACGATTCAGGGCGGATATCCCGATACCGGTTCGCTCTCGGTAATCAACGCCGATACCGTCAACAGCCTGTCGTTGCTGAGCGGAAGTTTCCCCAATAAGTATGGCGACCGTAGTGGAGGGATACTGGATATCGAGACGCGAGATGGTAATCGCGTGAAGCCGTCAGGCCGGATAGCGGCGAGCCTGAGCGCGGTGTCGGGAGTCGTGGATGGTCCATTCGCCCATGGTCGCGGGTCGTATCTCTTTGCCGCACGCAAGAGCTATCTCGGATATGTGCTGAAGCGGCTAAACGACGAGTCGCAGTTTTCAAATAATCCGCCGATACTCGAGTTTTCAGATTTTCAAGGGAAAGCGCTGTACGATTTATCGAGCAGGAGTCAGGTCGGCGCATCGGTCATCGTCGGCGCGTTTGATTTCGATCGCAACCGCGATCGCAATCTGCTGGGAGTCAACAATATATTGCGCGGCGAGTCGCGGAACGTTCTTTTCAACAGCCACTGGAACTACACACCCAATTCGAAGGTTTTGTGGCAGTCGCGATTCTTCGTCCTGCGGACAAACTTCAACAACATCAACCGGAATGACGCTACCTTGCAAGATGGTGAGCGTACGCAGTACGGCGTACGCAGCGACGTTACCTTTAGTCCTAACCGCGCGCATCGCATCGACGCAGGCCTGTACATCCGCTCGCTGAGCGTCGACAGCTTCGACCAGTTTTTCGATTTCTTCACCGGCGCGCCGCTGAATCGCGGCAGCTTCAATCATCGCGGCACCGAACAGGCTTATTACGCTCAAGACACCTGGACCAGCGACCGGCTGGGTCTGAGTGTCACCGGCGGCGGTCGCTTCGACATCAGCAGCACGACGGGCGAGACATTTTTTTCACCGCGCGGATCGGTCGTTTGGTCCATAGACGACAACTGGAAGGTGAGGGCAGCGGCTGGACGTTACTATCAGTTTCCCGGCTTTGACCTAATGTTTGGCCGGCTCGCGAACCCGAACCTGAAAGCTGAATCCGCGACTCACTACAATGTGAGCGTCGAACGGCGCTTTGGCAACAGCACCCGTTTTCTGGCTGAAGTGTATGACCGGGAAGACGAGGATCTCTTCTTTAGTCTTTCGGAGCCGCGAATGGTGGGCAATATCGCGACATTCACGGAGTTTCCGTTCCAGAATTCACTTCATGGGCACGCACGTGGGTTCGAGCTGACGCTGCAACGGCGGAGTGCAAACAAGCTTACAGGTTGGATCTCTTACGCCTATTCCCAAACTAAGCTAACAGACGCGCAGACGGGTTTGTCATTTGTCAGCGATACGGACCAGCGCCACACTGTGAATATTTACGGAAGTTATCGCTTCAATGAAACGTGGAACCTCAGCAGTGAATACCGTTTCGGGAGCGGGCAGCCAGTGCCAGGTTTTTACCGCCAGGTCGGAAGCTCGGCGGATCCCAGCTACTTTCTTACAAACGTACGCAACACCACGCGATTGCCGGCATACAATCGCCTCGACATAAGAGTTAACAAAGCATTCCTCTTTGAGAAATGGAAACTGACGCTCAACGGGGAAGTCATAAACGTGACCAACAGCAACAATCGTCGCTATGCAGGATTCGACGGCTTTGGTTTCGACGGCCGCGTCTTCGGACACCTGGATCGCGTCCTTCCGTTTCTACCCTCGGCCGGCGTCGTCATCGAGTTCTAACGTCAGTGCTTTGCCTCAAGTCGGTAATCCCACGTGAGGTCGTAATCCCATGCACGGCAGTGCGTGGTACGTTCAAAGTCTTTAAGCGAGCGTGGTAGGTTGTGACTTAATTAACCACCCACTGCCGTGGGTGGGATTTAAAGCCAAAGCGAATCCAGGCGAGCACTCCGCAAGCGGACGCAGGCGAGCACTTCGCAAAGCGGACGCAGGCGAGCACTTCGCAAAGCGGACGCAGGCGATCACTTCGCAAAGCGGACGCAGGCGATCACTTCACGACTTCGAAGCCGACCCATTGTGTGCTCGGTGGCTGCTTGTCTTTCAATAATTTGTCGGTAATTACGATCCGGAGATAGTAGTTACCCGGCTCGAGATCCGGATTCAAATGGAATACGCCGTTGACGAACAAACGCGACGGATCCGGCTGATTCTTGATCTCGACCGGCGTTTGAGACAGTGGGCCAATGGCCTTGCCGTCGCGAAAGAGTCTCGCCTCCATCATCAGGTCCGGTAACTGCGTTGCCGGATTGATTGAGGCGTTGTACGCCATGAAGCCGAAGTAGAGATCCGAGTTAGCGAGGAAGCGTGTCGGCGGAGGAGTGGCCATGACGAGCGACGGCGTAGACATCTGACTAACCTGCCGCAATACGATTCCCGACAACGGTAAGCCCTTTTGATTAAGATCGGGCACGAGCACGAACTCTCCTGCCGAACCAATCTTCGTCGACGTCATATCGCGCACTGCAATTCGCACTTGATACGCTCCCGGTGCTTTCGCCGGGATGTCGAACCTGAGACGCACGGCGTCGTGTAGGCCGTCGCGTATCGTTTGCTGGTACTCGGCCTCGGCGAGGCTCAGCACGATGTCGCGTTTGACACGATCGATAACTGCGCCATTGTCGCCAAACACCACGCCATGCAACTGCAACGGCGTTTCGCGCCGTCCGTTGACGGAGGTGAAGCTGAGGTTCGCTGGATCGAGATAAATAAAGGAGCGAATTATTGAACCCTCGCTCTTGTTGTTCGCAAAGAAAGAGTTCAACTCGATCTCGAGATCCTGCGACCCAAACGGCGAGAGCAGCGCCAGGTTCGTCTGGTCCGTGATTGTCGGACGCCCGCGGTCTGCCTCGTCTTCAGTAACACCATAGAAACCGAAGCGAGTGCGCAGTGTCGTGCCGGAGCGGTTTACCTTGGCCTTGATGTGATGAAATTTGCGGTTGAAGGTCTCCTCAGTGGGCCGGTAACCGAGCAGGTAATACCCGTTCTGATCTTCGAGCACGCGATCGAGTTGAAAGGCGTTTGAATTACGAACTTGAAAACCACCCGTTCGCTCTGCGAGTTGCAAACTGCCCTCGCGCCGTTCTTGCAACAGCCGGGACAGCGCAGTCGAACTACCAACCCGCGTAAGCTCCGCTGAACGTTGCGGAACATCGCCGCTAATACCGCCATTACTGTTAAAAATTGTGCTGGGGCCGCGGGAGACGGCGTCTGCCGCAGTGAGTCCAGTGACCTGAAGGCCTTGCGTATCGACTGAATAGATCACCACCGAAGAGCGGATGGCCGTTTCGGTCAACTTTTGCAACCAGCCCCCATAATTCCTCACGTCGCCGCCGAGAATCGCTTGCTCTGCTCCCGTAGTGCCCGGCTCCTCTCTACGAACGGGTATATCGTCGGACATGATTGTCATCGACTTTCGGCCCGGCAGCCGGCCCATCGCGTCGAGGATGAATCGCAAGGCTCTTAATGTTTGCAAGAAACCGTTGTAATAGCAGCCTCCATCTCGAAGATCCTCTAAGCGCGGCACGGTCGATAATCCGAGACGACTACAAGGATTCCAGCGTAACAGTTCCACCGCGCGGTTCAGCACGCGCTTGTCATTGGTGAACTGCTGCAGGGCGCCCATCTCGCCGCCGGTGCGGATGATGGCGACGAGATCGTTTGGCTGTACCTCTTCGGCGACGAACTTTTGCAGCTGACGGTGGACGTGCGCCATGCTTTCGGCGGAGAGGCCCAGATCGTCGACTACGATAGCCATAGTGCGTCGCGGGACGCCGCGTTCGATCGGACCGGCCGGAGGAACGCCTGTTTCGGTTGCCTTCGACGCCCGTGGCGAAGCGGACTCTCGCGAATCAGAGCTCGGCACCGTTGGCATGTTGGAGATGTACGCGAAGCTCGTGATCGTCTGTTTCTTTCCGTCTTCATAGATCTCGAAATCATCTTTGGTCAGGTCCGTCACGGCCTTGCCGTTTTTTGTGACGACCGCGTCAACCTGGACGAGATTGGTTGTGATTTTGACAACGTCGTCTTTGTCGTCGGCAGGTTTGTCAGCGGGCTTCGTCTGGGCAAGTCCCGACACGAAAATACATAACAATACTTGCAAGGCAATGATGAGTCTGTAGTTCATTGTGAGTTCTCCTAATCGTCAGGTACGGGAGAGCATGAGTGTATCATCATCGCTTCGGGTTCGCCGAAGTGAATCTAAAGAAGGCGACAATCAATCCTGGTGATTTTGTAGCTGCCGTCCAGAATTGCCGGGTAACCTTTCATTATCAGTTCCGCCTGACTACCTTCCCCACCTAACTTACAGACCGCGCGCGCGACTTGCTTGAACACCCTCGGCTCGGGATAGGGCGGGACATTCAGGTCGGCCATGGACCACTCAAACAACGGCAGCATTTGCTCGCCGCTCTTCATCGCGAATACCTGCCGCTTCACCACTTCAGGCAATCTCTCGTAGACTCCTCCGTCCACTCGCACCACACCTATCACACTGTTCCCCGAATACAAGGCGCCGGATAAGTACATGTCCCACCAGCCCCGGAAGGACAGTACTGGCAACACAGCACAAAGAACGGCCAGCATTATGGAGAGCCGGCCAGACGTGTTCGCTGCGCGCCAGTAACTGAACACGGGCACGAGCGACGTGTCACTGCGCCAGAACAGGACCACTACCATCGCCATCAAAGTGGCGTTCCAGATCCAGACGACACTGTTGCGCCCTTGCACGATCAGCAGCACGAGGATCAATCCGTGCATTGCCAGTGCGAGCCAGACGGCGAGCTTTCGAGTCTTTTTAAAAGCCAGCCCGCAACCGATGAACGTTTCGCTGACGGCTCCGGCAACGCCGATGGCCGATAGTTGCGTCTGAGAGAGCATCAAGGCGTTTTGCAGCGAAGCGAGTATCTGTGGCAGTACCTCATGGGTGAAAGAGTAGTTTAGCTTCTGAATGCCTCCCCAGAAATAAAGAGACGCGACTATCAACTGTAGAGCCGGAAGGGTGATGTTTCTTAACTGGTCATGATCGCTCCGCCAGTAATAAAAAGCCATTACGATCATTAGCAGCAGGTACTGATAGATCCAAGGTTGCAAGCGCATCTGGTCCAACACGACGAGCACGCTTAGCAAAATAACGACTGCGATCAGATATTTGAGTGGACGCTTCACAAAGATCAGAGCGATGAGAGCGAACACTAGAAGCACGCTGAGCAGATACTCGAGCGCCGGAACGACATTGTCAGGCAACGCGATTATGAGCGGAGCGCGTGGGAAAGAGCGCGCCGTGGGGAACCAAAGATTCAATGAGAAGATCATGCCGAGGATTAGACCCGCGCCGATTACGGCTCGAAGGATGGTGAGTCTTATGACATTACTGCGCAGCACTTTCTATCTCATCCTGCCGGCTTTCGTTCTGTTACTGCTCTCGTCGGCCGCGATGGCCCAAACCGCAGTCAATTATCGTTTCCTTGAAGTATTGGATGATACGGGGAAGCCCGTCGCGGATGCCAAGGTCGAAGCAATCCGAGACGGTGGACCCGTGCAGACCGATAAGAATGGCACCGCCAGGTTTGGAGTTATGTCCGGCGATTTCAATACGACGGGCCTTAAGGTTTCCAAGACCGGCTACTTTTCCTACGAGGATATCGCACTATTCCGCTCCCCTCTCGGAATAGTCCTGGATGGAGAATTACCAGAAACCCCTCGAGAAGCGCCAATCAGAATCGTATTGCTGAGAACTGATGCGGATGAACCCGATCGTAAAGCCATTGAAACCAGACAGCGCGGACGAGAGTTAATACAGGCCATCAAGAATCGCGACTTGGCGTCAGTCGAAAAACTGCTCAAATCGGGTGTGAGCCCCGACACGACGGACGATTACAAAATCGCCGGTATCGTGTGGGCGGCAGCGAACGGCGACTTGAGCACGGTTAAAGCTTTGTTGGCGGCCGGGGCAGACGTGCGCGATAAAACCAGGTCAGGAAGCAGGGCCCTGCTCTACTACCTCTCCGGCCGTGATCACGTGTATGCGAACGGTCAGGATCTTCTTGACTACAACTTCATAGAGACTTTACTCAAGGCCGGTATAGACGTTAGCGCAGCCAATCGGCATGACGTCAGTGCTTTATCCATCGCCCGGGGATCGGGCAATGCCAAACTGAAAAAATTGATCGAAGACGCGGATGCGCTCAGAGAAGATCGCATTAAGTACAAATAAGCTTTGACTTCTCCCTTGTTCAGTTCTGTTGCAGTTAGGAAACAGCTTTGTGAAGGGCTGCTGCGAACATAATCGCAAAAACGAGCCAAGGGAAAGGCAAGGAGGTTTCATATGTCAACAAGATACGGAGGAGGCCGCTCCTATGGAGATCGACCTCAACGTTACGACCTTCGTGACGAAAACGAAACTTATCCCGGCGAAGACGCATGGCGCGGCACATCAGGCACCGGCCGCGGATACACGGAGGGTGATTGGGAAGGTGCTCGCGATTACGGACGACAACGCGAGGGCAGGCAAGGAGGGCGAGGCGGTTACGACACCGAACGCAACTACGCCGACAACCGCAGCGACTATTCACGACGATACTCCTATCCGTCAGATTACCCGTCGAGAGACATAAGCAACTACGAAAGCGGACGTGGTTATAACTACGGAAGAGGTCGTTTCGGCAGCGGCGGCGCCTATGAGTCGGATGAACGCAGCAGGTACGGCGAGTCAGGCAGGTATGGTGAGTCCGGACGGTATGGTGAGTCCGGCAGGTACGGTTCCCAGCGTGAAAGAGGATGGTGGGATCGTGCTTCGGATGAAGTCGCATCGTGGTTTGGCGATGACGAAGCCGAGCGTAGACGCCGTATGGATGAACAACGTGACCGCTTACGCGGACGCGGACCGAAAGGCTATCGTCGTTCAGACGAACGGATCAAAGAAGATGTGAACGATCGCCTGAGTGACGGCTATCTGGATGCTTCCGACGTCGAGGTGGAAGTTCAGAATGCTGAAGTCACACTCACCGGAACAGTGAACAGCCGTAGAGACAAACGAATGGCTGAAGACATTGCCGAAGGTGTTTCGGGGGTTACGAACGTCGAAAATCGCCTACGCGTGAAGGCGACGGGCTCGGAGACATACAATGCGCCGAGCACAACACAAACGACGACGCCAACCAGCACATCAAGTGCAGCGGCAGGTACGACCCGCACGCGAAGTTAAACCCAGTTGGGGCGGCGCAGCGTCGCCGCCCCTCCCTTTCACTGGTCCAGCTACCTCATGGTCCATCGCCGTAAATAATTCCACGCCCGTTAGTGCCTACATACACGCGGCCGAAGAGGCGCAGGTCACCCGTGATGGCCGTTTCGCCAGCGTGGCCCCACTGATGTTGGTCGTCATTCATGCGTACCCATGTTTGACCGGCGTCAGTTGAGCGAAAGATGCCGCGCACACCCGCGACCTGTGCGACAGCGTAAAGCGCCAGGTAGTTCTGTCCGGTTGCCGCCTTACCGAAACCGATATTGTCGGCCTCTTCGACGTTCGCAAGTTTCGTAAAGCTCGCGCCGGAATCAGTCGAGTGCCACAGTCCGTAGGTGTTGTCCCATTCCGCTCCGCCGGCAAGCCAGATATCGCCTTCGCGGCCGGGCACCGCTTTGAATCGCACTGGACCACCGAGCGGCAGTCCTGTCGCCGCGCTTGCGGCAAAGGTCTTGCCGCCGTCCGTGCTCACGTAGAATGTGCCGGACTTGAAGCCGTAGAACTTGTTCGCATTTACTCGGTCTGAACCAACACGCGCACCGGCAGGTATTCCGGTTGACGCGGTCCATGTTTTCCCCCCGCCCGTCGTGTAAAAGACGCCCACTCCTGCCGGACTCCACACGATCTTGCCGCCGCCGGTTGCGGCAACTGCCACATTCCCGCCCCCCGTCAATCCTGAAGGCTGAGCAGAAACACTGGCCCAGGTCGTGCCGCCGTCCGTCGAAATCGCGAGACTCTTCTCACAGTTCGCGGTGTCGCCATTCGCGGCGCGCACAATGTAAGCCGGGCTCAACTCGGCGTAGTCGAGACTCACACTCGATCCACGCACCGGCGCTGCTTGTGCGGCCGGCACAACATTCACATCGTTATGACGAAAACCGGTGATGTCGGCAAGCGCACTGATGAGCGGCGCGCCCGACGGCGGACTGATCAGATCCTGTACGGCTGTTTCTTCAATGCCCTGGGCCATGACATTAATATTGATCTGGCTTGTCGTGCTCAGGTCCCACGTTGTGAGGTTAGTGCTGCCGTAAAGCGTGGCGCCGGTCCCATACATCAAGCGATCGGAGTTGAACGGATCGATCTCCAAAGCCTCCGTCATCCAGCCCAGCTTTGGATTAACTTCCGCTCCGGGACGTCCGCCGCCGCAAAGTGGAGTGGCGGGAAACTTGAGCCACGGCGCGGCGGTCACGTCTTGCGTGTAACGAAACGTGCGGCTCGGATAACGCGCCCAATCCCAAATCCTGCTCCACGTCGCGCCGCCGTTCGTGCTGCGCCAGATCTGCGTGTCGGGCCACCATGAACTATAGCCTGTCACCATGATCGTGTTCGGGTGTTGGCGATCGATGGAGAGGCCGCTGTACCCAAAGAAGTTGTCGTTGGTGTTTGAAGAAGGTATCGGGCTGATAAGCGTCCAGGCGCCGGTTGCGAGGTTTAGTTTCCAAACGTCGCCGTGTTCTCCGTCGTACGGGCCGCCTTTATCGCTGTAAGCGACGTAGAGAAATCCGTTCACGTGGTCCAGCACAGCCTTGTGCGGGAGAAAACCAGTTGGTTGTCCGGGCACTGCGGACCACGTTGTGCCGCCGTCAGTGCTGCTGTAGAGGCTCGTGCCGCGATCGGCAACGCCGACGTAGATGGTTTGCGTTGTGTTACCCGGCGTGCCTGTGCGCTTGTCGAAGGTGACCCAGTAGAGACCCTGGTTGTCGCTGAGATAACCGTTTGGATCGGCCGGATCCTGCACGTAGTTGCCGGCGTTGGGGAAGCTGGTAACTTTAGACCATGTAACGCCGGAATCAGTGCTCCGCCAGAGTCCGTTACCACTCGGCGCGCCGAGATAAAGAACGCTGTTGCGATTCGGGTCGATGGCGAGACGTTCGCCTGGGCCACGGCCCGGCATGTTACCGCCGAGTTTGAACGGCAGCATCGTACGTTGCCAGGTTGCGCCGCGATCGGTCGAACGAAGTATGGCGCCGTTCTGCGTGGTCCAACTGTTGGTGTACGTGCCTGCCGCTACGTAGAGGTTGTTTGTATTGACGGGGTCGCTGGCGATTGAAATAACGCCGGTCAGGTTCCAGTCGTCCCAACCAATCGAATCGAGCAACGGAATCCAACGGTTCGTCGCCGGGTCGAGGCGGTAAGCGCCGCCGATGTCCGTGCGGACATAAACCAGGTTCGACTGCGACTGGTTGAAAACGATACCGACGATGAATCCACCGCCGTATATTTGGGCGTTACGCCAGGTGTATTGTGCGTTGGTTTGCCGGGCAGCAGTGAAAGTGACGGTAAGCAGCAGAATGCAGCAAGCGAGCCTTTGAGCTTTTCTCCACATATCTCCTCCTGTTCGTATGTGAGCATGCGTAGAGGCGACTGATCAGGGGGACCCAAAATTTAAGTGCTGTAACTTTGTTTGATGCCCGGATAAAAGTGCGAGCATTGTACATGAGGTTGCAGCCGTAGCCATAGACGCTGCTAAACAGAACCGGAACCTTCCCGCGAACTAAACTCCTCGCGATCCCAATTCTGAATTTCGCAACGCCTCGGCAAACAGCGCGCGTTCCTCCGGCAATCCGACAGTGACACGAATGCAGCGGTTGAGCGGCGGCGCGCCGGGCATGCGCACGAAGACGCCGCGCTCGAGCAACGCATCCATCGTCGCGCGGGCGCGTTCGAAGCTGCCCATATCGATCGACACGAAGTTCGTGGCTGACGGTAGTACGGCGAGACCGAGTTCGTGCGCCAGCGCCGCGTATTCGTCGCGTCCCTTCGCCACCGCCGCGACGACACTGTTCACGAAATCGGGATCCTGCAACGAAGCCAGCGCGCCATGTTGGGCCAAACGGTTGACACCAAACTGCACGCGGATCTTATTGAACGCCGCGACTGTCTCACTCGTCGTGATGCCGTAACCGATGCGCGCGCCCGCCATTCCGTGCGCCTTCGAAAAAGTGCGCAAGCGAATCACTTGCGAATCGCCGGCGTCGATCGGCGGAAAAGCATCGGCAGGCGCGAACTCCGCGTAGGCTTCGTCGAGCAGGAAGAACGTCTGCGGCGGCAAGTTGGCGATCAGGTCTTGCAACGCTTGTGCGTTGTGCCAGGTGCCGCTCGGATTGTCGGGATTCGAAAGGTAAAGCAAGCGCGCGCCGGTTTTGGTCGCGCGATCGAGCAGCGCTTCGAGATCGTTGCGATCGTCACGATAAGCAACGGTTGACAGTTCTCCGCCAGACGCGGCGACGAAATAGTTGAAAGTCGGATAACCGCCGAGCGAAGTGACGGCGACGTTGCCGGGCTCGATAAACGTGCGCGCGATGAGCCCGAGTATTCCATCTATCCCACCGCCGACGATTACGTTGTCCATGCTGACGCGGTGAAGTCGCGCGATTTCAGCGCGCAGATCGTAGTTTTCCGGATCGTTGTACCACGCGACGTGATCCAACGCGGCAATCATCGCCTCGCGTGCGCGGGGCGAGATGCCGAACGCGCTTTCATTCGCGCCGATGCGCACTTTCAAAGGACGGCCGGTGCGGCGTTCAATGGCTTCGGGCGCGACGAACGGCACGGTCGCGGGCAAATTCTGGACGATGCGTGTAAACGGTGGGGATTTGCGAGTAGTCATAAAGCGATCGTGTAATCGGAATTTTTTACAGGCGGCGATGACAGTTAAAAGCTAGACCTTCAGCGAACCACGGAAGCCGCGTGCTGCGTAGTAAGAGTCGGCGCCGTTGTGATACGTGAAGACAGCGTCGTAACGGCGATCGCAAAACAGGGCGCCGCCGCGTTTCCTGATGTCGGGCGGCGTCTTTATCCAGCTCGAGGTCTTTAGATCAAACTCACCGAGTTGCTGCAACTCGCGGTATTGCTCTTCCGTCAACATCTCGACGCCCATGGCCTTGGCCATATCCATGGCGCTATCTTTTGGTTTGTGTTCTTTTCTCGCGTCGAGTGCTTCGCGGTCGTAGCAAACACTGCGGCGGCCTTTCGGACTTTCCACTGCGCAATCGTAAAACAGGTATTCGTCCGTCTTTTTATCGTGACCAACGACGTCGGGTTCGCCGCCGGTCCGTTCCATTTCGCTGAGTGACCATAGTTTTTCACCGTTACCTTCCAGCTTTGCTTGTACTTTGGTCCAGTCAAAACCTTTATGGCGGCTCATGTTTTTCTCAAAACGGTCTTTCAGGGTTTTGAGTAGTTCTTCGCGTTCTTTGGGTGGAAGTTTTTTCACTTGAACTCTCATTGTTGTTCGGCCCAGAAGATCCACTCGGCGCCGTTGGCGTGTTTTACCGGGGACGCGAGTAGTCCGCGCTTCTCGAGTAAGGTGCGCGCGCGGCGGTACATGTTTGCATACAGACACTGCGTGACGTCGCCGAGTTCCCATCCTTCCTCGGCTAAACTGGTTTTACGAAATGCTCGCTCCATTTTCGCGCGACGACGTTCGAACATCGTGGCGAGTTGCTGCGCCATCTCCTCGCACAACGCCCGGAACTCCGCACATTCCTCGGCCTTGAACACCGGGAAGTTCGGTTCGTAATAACGCTCGGTCGGGTGCCTCTTCTCAAACTCCTCTGATTCGCGCAAGAGTTCGCTCTTCATCAAGTCGTTGACGTGTGTATGAACACTCGGCACGGATAAGTTGAGCGCCTGTGCCAATTGCGACGTCGTCTTCGGCTCGCGAGCGACCAGCGTGAGGATCTGTTCCTTCGTCCCGTTAGGGAGCATTTTTCTTTTCGTAACTTCCGCCCACGGATCGGTATATCCGCCAGGTGAGTTAGACACACATTCGCACGGAAAACGTAAACCTTTATTGTCACGCACAGTCATCGTCAACCTCTTTACAGGCGGTGTATTAGGGCGTATCCTAAAAGCCTCATCCCCTAACAAATCGCCCCCGTTTTGAGCAAAACGAGGGCGCAGTGTTGAGACTCAAGTTCGACTGAAAAGTACCACTGACCTGCCGTGTGTGCAACGTCGAGAACTATGCGTCTGATTTGCTGACCCGCAAGAACCTACTTCGCTCGGTCAAATAAGCTTGCGGCTCAATCGAGACGCGGCACGGCGACTTCTCGAAAGAAGTCGTTCCACTCACAGGCCTTCGTATGGAAGGCGGTTACAAATGTCTTTGCTAGTGGGAGGAAAGCACATGTGGTCAAACAATGAGGTAGACGCGGCGGTCCGGCGCAGAACCAGAAAACTCGGTTTTGTTATAGCCGTACTGGCCGCGGTTTCCATAGGTCTCATTTTGGTAAATACAACCGGCGCTCAGTCGCCGAAGCGCGGACGGAGTACAGTAGCTATTGTTCCGGTAAGAAGCCTGAAGGAAAGCGACAAGGACAGTCACAAGCTCAGAAACTTCGACGCAGAAATCCTCGAGAATGCCAATGAGCTATTAGGAGAAGGAAGAAATACATTTCGCTTCGATACGTTTGGCGACGAAGTCTTTTGGGGTGACACGCTCCAACTTCACCAAGCCATTAAAGGCGCGAACCTCGGCGGTGTTGGACCGGGCATAAGTCCGGCGACTGCATTGAGCCTCGGTTTGAAAGTTGACCTCGACGCTTTGCCTCAACCGCTGGTCAATAAACTGAAACAGGGCAGAGTCGACCTTAACGATCCGGCCACGACGGTCGCTTTGATAAGACTCAATGCCGTACTCGGTATCCGCGGCTTCTTTCAAGGCGACAACTTAAACTCGATCGGCATCACGTGCGCTCTATGCCATTCGACCGTCGACAACTTATTGACGTTCGGTGTCGGCCATCGACTCGACGGCTGGGCCAATCACGATCTCGACGTCGGCAAGATCGTTGCGGCAGCTCCGAACCTCAGTCCGTTCACCAATCTGCTCGGCGTGAGCGATGCGACTGTCCGGGCCGTGCTGAATAGTTGGGGACCCGGCAAGTTCGACGCGGAGCTGATACTCGACGGCAAGGCATTCAACCCGCAGCAGGTGACTGATGGAGTTGTGACCGGAACAAACGTTCCCGGAGCGACTCTGATCCCGAACGCGTTCGGTCTCGCCGGATACAATCAGCATACATGGACCGGCGCATGGGGCACTGTGAGTTACTGGAACGCGTTTGTCGCCGCTCTGGAAATGCATGGCATCGGCAGGTTCTTCGATCCGCGACTGAACAACGCCGCGAAGTTTCCGATCGCCGCGGCAAATGGGTTCGCCGATCTGCCGCACATCGATCCCGAACAGGATCGGATTACAAAGCAACTGCCGAACCTTCACTTCTATCAGCTAGCGATCCCCGCTCCGGCTCCGGAACCGGGCGTGGACTTTAACGCCGCTGCCGCTGCGCGTGGAGATGAACTGTTTAGCGGCAAGGCGAAGTGCAACGACTGTCACGTGGAGCCGCTGTGGACCGAGCCGGGCTGGAACCTGCACACACCTGCTGAAATCGGTATCGACAGTTTCCAGGCCGATCGCGCGCCTGATAACGTTTACAAGACGATGAATCTGGCGGGCGTCTTTATCCGGGAGAATGCGGTCTTCATGAATCCCGCGAACAAAGGACGCTTTTACCATGACGGGCGGTTCAAGACGTTGTTGGATGTCGTTAACCACTACAACACCCACTTCAGTTTAGGACTGACAGCCCAGGAGAAGCTCGACCTTGTTGAATACCTGAAATCGCTTCCCGAACGCGAGTGAGCCTGACGTCCCGAACACCCCAGCAAGGTAGGGGTGACCACCTGCGTCACCCCTACACCTCTTAGATACTAGACAAGCCACTACCGACACCCTATTCTGGCTTTGCCAGAAACCCCTGTCCAAAATATGGAAACTGACCTGCAGTTGGTCTCGGCCTGCCGACGCGGTGATCAGCGCGCGTGGGAGAAACTGATACAGCGGTACCAACGTTTGATTTACGCGATTCCGCTTCGTGCCGGACTCGACGAAGATCAAGCGGCTGACGTCTTTCAAGACGTATTCACCACGCTGTTTCAAAAACTGAACGACATCGACGAGCCGGAAAAGTTACACGCCTGGCTGGTCACGACGACGCGCCGGAAGACGTGGCGAGTTCTTTCCCAGCCGCAAAACAGTCCACGCTCCACCACGAGCACGGATCTGTACGATGAAGAACCTGCGACGATTCGTGATGAAGCACCGCTTCCGGACGAAAAACTGTTGCTTCTCGAACAACAACACCGGATTCGCACCGCGGTTTCGTCGCTGGACGAGCGCTGCCGGACGCTCCTGGAAATGCTGTTTTATCGCCGGGAGCCGCCGTCGTATGCTGAAATCGCGGCTTCCCTCGGGATTCCGGAGGGCAGCATCGGCCCGACCAGGGCAAGATGCCTCAGCAAGTTGCTTCGAATATTAGAGAAGTAAAGAAGGGCGTGTATTTTCGTTACCTCCGTACGCTCTGTTTTAATCAGGCGAGGGAGATCCGCAATGAATAGCTCACACATTGCACTCGAAACCTTAGTGGACATTGCAGAGAAGCGCCTGGAATCAGGAGCTTTGGAAACTGCAATGGCCCACGTCGAAACGTGTTCGGCTTGCAAGGACAAGCTGCACCGGCTTCAGCAAGTAATCGATTTAATGACGACTGACACCGCGGAAGACGCTCCGCGCGACCTCCTCGCGTCTGCCTTAAACGTCTTCTCGCCTCAACGTGTGTCTGCGGCCGTACCGCGGATCGTGGCGGCGTTGACGTTCGACAGCCGCAGCTCTCGGCCGGCTTTTGGTATGCGTTCACTGCAAACAGACTGGCGCCAGATGATCTACTCGGCGCAAGAGCACGACGTCGATCTGCGCATCAGAGTCCAGAACAACGAATGCGTCATCGCGGGTCAGGTCATACGCGAGAGCTGTAGCGGAGGTCTGGTAGAGATATCCGGCGCGACCGGATCGACGCAAGCGAGTCTCAACTCGTTGTGTGAATTCACACTGCCCGCTGTGCCTATCGGAAGATATTCGCTCAGAGTAATAATGCCCGACGTGGAAATCGAGATCCCTGATCTAGACCTCGAGGACTGACCTGATAAATGCAGCATACGCAACTTGCAACGCTTCTCGTTTCGTCCAGCCACGCAAAACGAGAAACATTGCTCCTGGAAAACTCTATCCTCGCTGACGTAGAGCTTGCTTACTGCCTGAAAGAGATCTGTCTCGACGGCTGGAGTACTAATCCTGCACAAGCGCTCGGAGCTGCCGCTTCGCTTCACTTACTGGCCGAGCTTCGGCCTCATCCGGAAATCAAGGCCTTAACCTCGTGGGCGGCCGGGCTGAAAGCCCTGATCGATGGACAACTGGAGTTGGCGATTTCGGAGCTGGACGATTCGGAGCGCCGCTTTCTCCGTCTCGGCAAGACGCATACTGCCGCAGCTACTCAAGTCAGCAAGCTCATCGCTCTTTCACTGCTGGGACGTTACGAAGAGGCGGTCGAGTGTGGTCTTCACGCGCGCGAAGTTTTTCTCGCGTACAACGATTTTCGAGCAGCCGGCAAGATCGAACACAACATCGGCAATCTGCATTTTCGCCGCGACCGTTACTACGAAGCCGAGATATTCCAGGTCGCGGCGCGCGAACGGTTTGCCGCACTCAACGATCAGAAGCAGCTCGCAACCGTCAATAACTGCCTCGCCAATACTTATGCGTTGCTGCACAAGTTCAAATCGGCGGAAGAGCTTTTCGAACAGGCCCTGCAACAAGCAGCAGCCGCCGACCAACCTGTAACTCTCGCCGGAACTGAAGGCAACATCGGACTATTTGCGCTGTTGCAGGGTCGTTACGATCGCGCCCTCGATTACCTGGAACGTTCGCGTCAGCACTACACGTCTTTAGGACTGACGATCCAGGCGGTCCTTGCCGAACAGGACATTGCTGACGCTTACGTCGAGCTCAACCTCGCAATCGAGGCATTGGAGATCTACGAACGAGTGATCCCGATCTTTGCCGAGCATGGAATGCGTGCCGAACAGGCACGGGCGCAGGCTTACGGAGGACGGGCGCTCATCTTACTGGGACGGACGAAAGAAGCTCAGCGCTGGCTCGAGCAGGCACAGCGGCTCTACGCCGCGGAAGAGAATCCGGTCGGCGCCGCGCTAGTTGCCCTGACCCATGCTCAGCTCCTTTACAGAGAAGGCAAAGTCGAAGGCGCGAGACTGATGGCGAGTCAGGCCGAGCCGGCCTTATTAGTGTCGGGAAGCTGGCAACGATTGTTTCTCGCGCGCTGGTTGCGAGCTGAAGCGGATCGCGCTTTGGGAAATCATGGACGAGCCCGCGAGCTGCTCGAACAAACCCTCGAACAGGCAGAAGCGCACGGGCAACCGCAGATCGCCGAACGTTGTTTTAGTTCGCTTGGCGCCGTCGCCCTCGAGCAAGGCGACGTGAAGCTCGCCGAAGTCAATTTCAAGAAAGCGATCGAGTTGACCGAAGAGCTGCGCGCGCCTATTCCGGGTGAGGAGTTTCGCACTGCCTTCTTTTCAAACCGGATCTCGCCGTACCACGAGCTCGCCAAGCTTTGTCTCAACGAAAGCGAATCGCGCGTGGTTGAAGCGCTGATTTACGTCGAACGCGCCAGGTCGCGAGCACTGGCGGACGCGTTAGCAGGACGAGTCACTCTCTTTACGGATCCACGCGACGACTTCGAAGCGCACATGCAGTCGCAAGCCGGCAAATTGAGAGAAGAACTGAATTACTTGTACAACCAGATGCATCGTCCGGTGCGTGGCACGATTCAGTCGCAGGAAAAAAACTCGGAACTCGAACGCGAACTTCTCGAACGTGAACGAAAGCTGCTGAAGATCACGCGCCAACTGCAACATCGTAGAGTTCGCGGACAGAACGAAACTCCGGAGCAAGAACGCTTTTCAATCAAGCGGCTTCAGGCTGCACTTGGCGCCGATCGGGCGCTGGTTGAATACACGTCGATTGACGATCGACTGGTCGCGTTTGTAGTTACGAATGAGCGCGTTGAAGTCGTTAGAGATCTGGGCAGGGAGTCCGAGGTGGTGTCGGGGCTCGAGCGATGTCGTTTTCAAATCGACACGCTGCGATTCGGATCGAAACGCGTCCGCAGTCATCTGTCTTCTCTCGCTGAGCGAACGCAGAAGCACTTGCGTTCTCTTTACGATCGACTGCTGCGAACGGCTGAATCCATGATCGGCAAGCGCCAGTTGGTTGTCGTCCCCCACGGCGCGCTCCATTACCTGCCGTTTCAGGCCTTGCACGACGGCGAGAGTTATCTGATCGAGCGAAGAGAAATTTCTTTCGCGCCCAGTGCCGTCGTTTTGCAGCAATGTCTCGATCGGCCGCGGCACGATTTTCAGAAGGCGCTGCTGTTGGGAGTCGCTGATGAACAGATTCCCGGCGTGCGTGACGAACTGCGCGCGCTCGATCACGTTTTCGCGAACGTGACGCGATTTTTGGATGAAGCGGCAACGATTGACGTGTTACGCGAAAACTCGATGGACGTGGATGTATTGCATCTTGCTTGTCACGCGCATTTTCGTTCTGACAATCCGTTGTTCTCGTCGCTCAGGTTGAGCGATGGATGGTTTACCGCTCGCGATGCTTACAACTTGAAACTCAATTGCGGGCTGGTCACGCTCAGTGCGTGCGAGACCGGGATGAACGCTGTTGCGCCCGGCGACGAGGTCATGGGTTTAGTGCGAGGTTTTCTGTCCGCGGGATCGCCTACCGTAATGATGAGTCTGTGGACCGTCGACGACGAAGCAACGACCGAGTTGATGGCGGCGTTCTATGGTGAACTTGCGAAAACGAAGTCGCCTGCCACGGCGTTGCGTTCGGCACAGATCAAATTGCTTCGAGAAAGACCGCATCCGTTTTTCTGGTCCCCGTTCGTCCTTGTGGGACGTTGGTGATTCTAGTATTTTAGATTCGTCCCGACGAACTTTTCCCCGTCAAAGGCCTACTGCTAGAAAGGACTGCCGTGCGTCGAGTTCTAACATTTTTGGCCTGTTTGCTTCTTGCTGTCTGCCTGCTCTCAGGCGTCAGGAAGAAAAGTGTCGCTAAAGCTGACGGCGGTGAAGAGTTTGTCGACGGCGAAGTAGTTGTAAAACTGGCGCGCACCGCTGACTTGCCGGCAGTTGCTGCCCAATATTCTCTCGATCCCACTCCACTCGATCAATTCGGCTCGCGCCCAATCTTCCGCTTGCGTATCACGGATAACGCTCCCGTTGAAGATCGGGTAGACCAGTTGTCTAACGATTCTCGCGTTCTTTTCGTCGAACCCAACTTCATTGCGAAACCGCCCGTCGGCGGCGGCAACACGTGGAGCGTCGGGAACACCTGGAGTGTTGGAGGCGACTTCGGATCGTATGTGGCCCAATGGGCGCCGCAAAAGATTCATCTCTCGGTGGCGCAACAGGTCAATAGAGGCACTGGCCCAAACGGGCCAATCAGAGTCGCCGTTCTGGACACCGGCGTCGATCTGACTCATCCGGCGCTGGCGGGACATCTTTTGCCGGGTTGGGATTTTGTCGACAACGATAGCGACCCGAGTGAAGTTGGGGACCAGCTAACCGGGCCCTACGGTCACGGCACACACGTCGCGGGACTGATCGCGCTGGTTGCACCCGAAGCGAAAATCATTCCGATCAGGGTGTTGGATAAGCGTGGCGTAGGAAACATCTGGGTCCTCGCAGAGGCGCTCGCTTTTGCGCTGAATCCGGATGGCGATCCACGTACAGCAGACGGAGCAGACGTAATTAACCTGAGTTTGTCCACGATGAGGGAAACCAGGTTGCTCAAGAACCTACTGGAAAAAGCCTGCGGCAACAGTACCAGCGACGGGATCGATTTTCCGGTTTCAGTAAATCCTTATCTCGTCGTTGTCGCGGCTGCGGGCAATGGAGGCGATACTACTCGCCAGTATCCCGCGGCCGAAGATGTAGACGGACTGATCGCAGTTGCAGCTTCCACGAGTACCGACACGCTTGCGACCTTTTCGACCCGAGGTTCATGGGTTCAAGTGGCAGCGCCCGGGCAAGCGATTCTGAGCACAGTGCCTGGTGGGAAGTACGGGACGTGGAGTGGGACCTCGATGGCGGCGCCGATCGTCGCCGGTGAAGCGGCGCTGGTCCGTGCGAGGTTTTCGTCGTTGTTGAATAAGGACATTACTCGGCAAGTTGAGCGAATGTCGGTTGAGATAGGAGGCGATGTCCCGTTTCGAATCGACGCCGGCCTCGCGCTAACAACCCTGCCCGAAAATTATACGGCGCCGAGTCCAACACCGACGCCAACACCGACGCCAACACCGACGCCCACACCGAGTCCGACGCCCACTCCGACACCGAGTCCGAGTCCGTCGCCGAGTCCAACTCCGAAACCGCGAGCTCGGCACTGAATATTTCCGATTCTTTTCAACTCCGCGACGTATTTTTTATCAGCACGCCCGCACTGTATCTGCGACAACTACCCAAGACCGGGCAGTTCAACGGATGGGCGACTGAACGCCAGTGAGTGGAGTGCTAAGTCGCCCTTCTCGGCGGCGCGAGTTTACACGACTCGCGCCGCGTTTTTTTTCATTTCCTCGACTTACCGCAGAACCCGTAGCCGGCTGTGACAAGAACGCGCGCAACTGTTTGCCCATCGTTAAGGGTTGGAATTGCACCGTGCGTCTCTATCGCCCGCGCAAAGAGATCATCGACGGCACATGGAAGTTCCCGGAGGCTGAACCTGTAAATCAAGCACTCTTGATGCAGGATTTGGATTTCGTTTGACGAACTTCGAATTCAACAAACTCACGTCATAAGCATCGTTGTAAACAAATACGCGGCGGCATGATGGTTGCTCGTGAGTCTGGACATGAGACATCTAAAGTCCGCCGCGTGGTTGTTGATCGTCTTGTCTGCCGTAAGCATCCGTGCTTACGCGCAGAACGCTGACCAAAACATCAACGTCACCATCAAGCCTCCGCAGACCGTCGAACAACGAATCGCTGACTCGATCAAAGAAAGGGAATTGCGCGAAACGGCTGAGGAGAAAGCCGCGGCTGACAAGTCGGCGCGCATTGCGGCGAATAGTCCGCGAGCACTGCTGAGCCGCGCGCAAACTGTCTTCGTTGAATCAAGCACTTCTTATTTCGAGCCGATTCAACTGCAAAATGCTCTGCGCAAACGTTCTGAGTTCGAGGCGTGGCAGATGGTCATAATCGATTCATATGAGAAGCGCAAAGTCTCGGACATCATCATCAACATCGATCGCCCTCTCTTCACCTTCACCTTCACTTACAAGATCAGCGATCGCGCCAACGGCATACTGCTCGCCTCGGGAAAATTAACGGCCTTCGACGGCAACGCCGCCGCTCCCCTCCTGACCTCCAGAATCATCGAAGACATCAAGAAAGCGCGTGGTGAAGTCACGAAGAAGTAAACCGTACGATCGTGGCGCCTAAGCCGCCGGCTTCGGGTGGGGCGTCAGTCCAGTCGAATACGAAAGGCGTGCGGGCGAGGATTGAGCGGACCATGTCGCGTTGGACGCCGATGCCTTTGCCGTGAATGATCCGCACGGTGCGAAATCGTTTCTCGCGCGCGATCAGCAAATACTCCTCGACTACGCGCTTCACGTCCCGCGGCGGAATCGTGTGCAGATCGAAGACGTCCGTGATCTCGATCTCGACGGGTTCAGGAAACGGATCATTGAGTTCCATAACTAGTCAGATTTGACACCCTCGGAAGCGCTTTGTAAACTCGCGCTTCTTCAAATCCAACAGTTTAATAAAAGGAATAAAGCGAAATGGGCGCGCGAAAGAAGATTACTGTGGTCGGCGCGGGGAACGTCGGCGCAACAGCGGCACACTGGCTGGCCGCAAAGGAGCTCGGCGACGTCGTACTCGTCGATATCGTCGAGGGTGTGCCGCAAGGCAAAGCATTGGATCTGGCTCAAGCAGCGCCAGTCGAAGGTTTCGACGTGCGCATGATCGGCGCCAACAACTACGATCAGACCGACAACTCCGACCTCGTGATCATCACCGCCGGTCTCGCGCGCAAACCCGGAATGAGCCGCGACGATCTTCTGAAGACGAACGCGGGCATCGTCTCGCAGGTCGTCGACGAAATCGTCCGCCGTTCACCGAACTCGATTCTGATCATCGTCTCCAACCCGCTCGACGCAATGTGCCAGGTGGCGCTGAAGCGATCCGGTTTTCCGAAGCACCGAGTGATCGGCATGGCCGGCGTACTCGACTCCGCGCGCATGCGTTGCTTCCTTGCCGAAGCACTCGACGTTTCCGTCGAGAACGTAACCGCGTTCGTGCTCGGCGGACACGGCGACACGATGGTGCCGCTGCCGCGCTACTCCACTTGCGCCGGCATTCCCGTCACGGAATTGCTGTCGAAGGACCAGATCGATGCGATCGTGAAGCGGACGGCGGGTGGCGGTGCTGAGATCGTGTCGTTGTTGAAGACTGGATCGGCTTATTACGCGCCGTCGGCTGCGGCAGTCGAGATGGCGGAGTCGATTCTGAAAGACAAGAAGAAGATTCTGCCGTGTGCTGCTTACCTGGAAGGTGAGTATGGCGTCAACGGGCTTTACGTCGGCGTGCCATGCAAACTCGGCGCTCGCGGTTTGGAACAGATCATCGAGATCAACTTAACTGCGGAGGAGCGGATCGCGCTTCACAAGAGCGCATCCGCGGTGCAGGAATTGGTCGACGTGATCGGTCTTTAGCCACAAAAAGGCACAAAAATACACAAGAAAGTAGCCGCTCTCTTTCTTGTGTATTTTTGTGCCTTTTTTGTGGCTAACCTTTCAACCAACCAAATAGACCGTGAACGACCGTCTCGCGGTTTTCTTCGTAGATCGCGCGGGTTAACGGAATTCCCATCGGACAAGCCTTGACGCAGTTCTGCGCGTTACCGCAGTTGGTGATGCCGTCCTCACCCATGATCGCTTCGAGCCGCTCGTCGCGAGTCATTTTCCCAGTCGGATGCATGTTGAATAGACGCACTTGCGCGATCGCCTGCGGCCCGATGTAGTTGTCGCCCTCATACTGCGGACACGCCTCCAGACAACAACCGCAAGTCATGCAACGCGAGTAAGCGTAACGCTCCTGCACGTCCTCCTGATCCATGCGCGGCCCCGGCCCGAGATCGTAAGTGCCATCCATCTCGATCCATCCATGAACGCGACGCAAGTGATCGAACATCTGCGACCGATCGACAACGAGGTCGCGGATGTTCGGAAACTTTGACATCGGTTCCAGCGTGATTGGCTGGTCCAGGTTATCGACGAGCGCCGAACACGAC
Organism: Acidobacteriota bacterium; assembly: GCA_046732935.1. GTDB lineage: Bacteria > Acidobacteriota > Blastocatellia > Pyrinomonadales > Pyrinomonadaceae > PSRF01. The sequence goes on from JBKPOC010000125.1 coordinate 42,169, forward strand.
TGCCGCGCGCGACCGTTGACGATCATGGTGCAGATGCCGCACACCTGTTCCAGACAGTTCATCTGCCAGACAGGCGGCGTGGTCCGTTCGCCGGCCTTGTTCACCGGGTTCTTCTGGATCTCCATCAGACACGAAATGATGTTCAGGTTCGGCCGATAGGGGATCACAAACTGTTCCCAGTACGGCGACGAATCGGGATTGGCGCGGCGGCGGATATGGATCTCGACGGTGTTGGATTTGGTAGCCACGGATGATCTAAACCTTTGCTGCTTCTTTCTTGCCTTTGCTGTAGTCGCGCTTGCGCGGTTGGATCAACGAAATGTCGACCGGGTCCCAGGAGAACACCGGACCCTCGCCCGAATACTCGGCGATAGTCGTCTTCAGGAAATTTTCGTCGTCGCGATCAGGAAACTCCGGTTTGTAGTGCGCGCCCCGCGATTCGTTACGATTCAAAGCTCCGAGCGTGATCACCCGCGCCAACTCGAGCATGTTGGCGAGATGGCGAGCGTGCGGCAACGCCATCGTGGCCCACAAGTTTGAATCGTTGATCGAGATGCGCTTGTAGCGATCCATCAGCTCGAGCAGTTTGTTGTCAGTCGCTTTCAGCTTGTCGTTGTAACGGATGACGGTGACGTTGTCGGTCATCCACTGGCCCATTTCCTGGTGCAGGATGTACTGGTTCTCGTCGCCGCTCTGCTTGACCAGTCGATCGTTGATCTCCTGCTGGAGTTTGAGTTCCTGATCGTAAATGCGCGAGCCGTCGGCGCCGTTTCGCTCGACGTTCTTGGCGTACTCGATGGCCGCGGGCGCCGCGACGAAACCGCCGAAGACGCAGCTCACGAGCGAGTTTGCGCCCAAACGATTCGCGCCGTGAATCGAGTAGTCGCATTCGCCGGCAGCGAGCAGGCCCGGAACGTTCGTGCGTTGATCGAAGTCGACCCACAGACCGCCCATCGAGTAATGAACGCCGGGGAAGATGCGCATCGGAACGTGCCGCGGATCGTCGCCCACAAACATCTCGTAGATTTCGAGGATCGCGCCGAGTTTTCGGTCCAGAACATCTTCGGGAATGTGCGTCAGATCGAGGTAAACCTGGTTCTGGCCGCCGACGCCTTTGCCGTCGATGCACACCTGGAAGATCTCGCGCGTGGCGATGTCGCGCGGCACGAGGTTGCCGTACGCCGGATACTTCTCTTCGAGGAAGTACCAGCGCTCGTTCTCGGGAATCGACGACGGCGAGCGCGTGTCGCCTTCCTTGCGCGGCACCCAGACTCGTCCGCCTTCGCCACGCGCCGATTCCGACATCAAGCGCAACTTGTCTTCGCCGGGAATCGAAGTCGGATGGACCTGGATGAACTCGCCGTTCGCGTATTTCGCGCCTTGTTGATAACAGGCGGAGACGGCGCTGCCGGTGCAGACCATCGAGTTCGTCGACTTGCCGAAGATCAAACCCGGACCGCCGGTGGCGACGATCACGGCGTCGGCCGGAAACGCTTTCAACTCGAGCGTCTGCAAGTTCATCGCGATGAGTCCGCGACAGACCTGATGATCGTCGAGCACCAGGGAGAGCATTTCCCAATGCTCAAACTTGCGCACCTTGCCCGCGACTTCGTAACGACGCACCTGTTCGTCGAGCGCGTAGAGCAACTGTTGTCCGGTTGAAGCGCCTGCGAAGGCGGTGCGATGGTGCTTGGTCCCACCGAAGCGTCGAAAGTCGAGCAATCCTTCGTTGGTGCGTGAGAAGGGAACGCCCATGCGATCGAAGAGATAGATGATCGACGGCGCCATCTCGCACATCTGTTTGGCGGGCGGTTGATTCGCGAGGAAGTCGCCGCCGTAGACGGTGTCGTCAAAGTGTTCCCACGTCGAATCGCCTTCGCCTTTGGTGTTGACCGCGCCGTTAATGCCGCCCTGGGCGCACACTGAATGAGATCGCTTTACGGGGACAACCGAGAAAAGATCGACGGCGTGGCCGCCCTCCGCGATCTTCATTGCCGCTGCAAGGCCGGCAAGGCCGCCGCCAACAATGGCGATCTTCATGCCGTTACTAGCCATTACTTAAAGACTCCTCCTATCAATCCGCCGTCGTGAATGAAGGCGACTGCTGCATTGACGCCCACCAGCAGCAGGACGACGCCGAAGGCGATGCACGCGTATCCAGTCAACCGCTGAGCGCGCTCCCCGATCGTGATGCCCCAGTCGACGAGAAATAGCCAGATGCCGTTGGCAAGGTGCCAGATCGTGGCGGTGATGCCGATCAGATAGACGATGAAGATCGGCACCATGCGAAACTCGCGGGCGACGATCTCGAACGCTTTGTCCGCATGCGTCGCGACCGACTCCATGTTCAATCCGGGGATCAGGCCGAAGCGGAAGTTGAGCACGTGAAACAGAATGAAGAAGAACAGAATCACGCCGGTGATGCGCTGGACCAGGTAGAACCAGTTGCGCGGATAAGGATAGGCCAGGTTGTTGGGCCGTGCCTCGACCGTGATCACCAAACCGTAGACGGCGTGATAGATGAGCGGTATAAAGATGCCGCCAATCTCGACGAAAAGGATGTAGGGGATCGATTGCAGATCGTCGACGGCGCTATTGAAATCCTTTGCACCGGTGAGCGCTTTTGAGTTGGTGTAAAAGTGCTCTAAAAGAAAAATACCGAGTGGAAAGATGCCGGAAAGCTGGTGCAGCTTGCGCAGGATGAAGGTCCTGCTCAAACGGATAGCCAAGAATGCGCTCCTTTGATTAGGGTTAACATCGGTGTCGATGTAAGTATAGATCAACTAACCACAGATCCGAGAATGACGTTAGACCTGACCAAACTAGTTGATTCGATCAAAAGGCGCGAGATCTCGCCGGTTGAAGTCGCGCAACAGTGCCTGGACCGAATCGCGGAGTTGAACCCGGCGTTGAACGCGGTTGTGACGATTGCGCCTGATGTGCTTGACCGTGCGCGAGAAGCGGAAGCCGCGGTGATGCGCGGCGATGCGCTCGGCGCTCTTCATGGCGTGCCGTTGACGGTTAAAGACACGATCGAGACGGCCGGTCTGCGCACGACCAGCGGCTCGACTATTCGCGCCCATCACGTTCCGCTTGACGATGCGCCCGCGGTAGCGCGGTTGAAACAGGCGGGAGCAATCATTCTCGGCAAAACGAATGCGGCGGAGATGGCGATGGACTACACCGCCGACAATCCTGTCTTTGGACGGACCAATCATCCGCTGAATCCGAAGCTCACGCCCGGTGGGTCGAGTGGGGGCGAAGCTGTCGCGATCGCGACGGGCATGTCGCCGGGTGGTATCGGCAGCGATCTCGCGGGATCGGTTCGGATTCCGGCGCACTTTTGTGGCGTCGCGGGATTGAAGCCGGGAACGGGGCGTGTTCCCGGCGAGGGACAGTTTCCGCCGAGCAGTGGGCCGTATGGGTTGGGCGCGGTGATTGGGCCAATGGCGCGCAACGTTGCCGGGTTGCGTTTGCTGTTTCGAGTGTTGAGTGGAGAACACGCAGTTGAAAATAGAATAAGAGGGTTGCAGGTTGGGTGGTACGCGGATGATGGAATTGTTCCGGTTACAGAGGAGACTGCGCATGCTGTTCGCGCTGCGGCGATGGCGTTGCGTGGATCAGGACTGATTGTCGATGAACGACGACCACCGTATATGGAAAAAGGAAATGAATTGTGGTTGAAGTTATTTTCGCGTGCTTCGGTGGTTCAATTAAGACAGGTTTACGCGGGTCGTGAGAAGGAAGGTGGGTCGTTCGTCAGTTGGCGGCTGGCGAATGCCGGCGAACCATCGTCGTTGGATGATTACATCGCGGCGTGGATGGAACGCGATCGATTGCGAGAGGAGTTGCTGCGCTGGATGGAAACGACGCCGCTCATCGTCGCGCCAGTCGGCGCGACGCCCGCGTACGAGCACGACACGCTCAAGGTCACTGTGCGCCGCAAGACGATGGGAACGTTTCGGGCGTTCAGTTACGCGCAGACGTTCAACGTCTTCGATCTGCCGGTCGTCACGATTCCCGCGGGAAGATCGAACGACGGTCTGCCGATAGGCGTACAGATTGTCGGCCGTCCGAATGCTGAAGAGATGGTTTTAGCGGCGGCCCATGTTGTCGAACACGCACTTTCCAGCTAATCTTCGTCCCGACTAGGAGGCGATTATGGAACCAGTTACCGCCGCTCTCTCGTTCATGTTTTTCGGCTTCCTCGCGCTCGTGCTTCTGGTGATCGCAGTGAAGACGATCCGCATTGTGCCGCAGGCCACCGTCATGCTGGTCGAGCGTCTCGGAAGGTTCGACAGGCAGGCGAAGGAAGGCCTCAACATTCTTGTGCCCTTTATCGACCGGCCGCGCGCGGTCTTCTGGACCAACACCCGTCCCGGCCTGACGTCGATCGATCTGCGCGAACAGTACATCGACCTGCCGCCGCAGCCCGTCATCACGCGCGACAACGTGACGATCCACGTCGACTCAGTCGTCTACTGGCAAATCACAGATGCGGTGAAAGCTGTTTACGAGATGAACGATCTCGTCGGCGGCATCGTGCAGTTGACGATCACTGGCATGCGCGCCGTGATGGGCGACATGGACCTTGATCACACGCTTTCGCAACGCGACCAGATCAACTCCAAGCTACGCATAATCCTCGATGAAGCGACCGACAAGTGGGGCGTGAAAGTGACGCGCGTCGACGTGAAGAACATCAATCCGCCGGAAGACGTGCGCATCACGATGGAGAAGCAGATGACGGCCGAACGCAATCGACGCGCGCTGGTGTTGCAGGCGGAAGGCGATCGGCAAGCGGCCATCACGCGCGCGGAAGGCGAGAAGCAAGCGGCGGTCACGCGCGCTGAAGGTGAGAAGCAGTCGGCGATCCTCGCGGCCGAGGGCGCGGCCCAGGCGCGGTTGCGCAACGCTGAAGCTGAGATGGAAGCGCTCAATCGAATAGCGCAGGCGATTCCGGGCGGCGATCCTGGTCACTACTTGATAACGATGCGCTACATCGAGAGTCTTCGCGACATGACGAAGACAAACAATTCGAAAGTGATCTTCATGCCGGTCGAGACGTCGGCGATGCTGTCGAGCGTCGGCGCGATCAAGGAAGTGTTTTCGCAGAGTGGCGAGAACGAGAAAGAGAAACTGCCGCCGTCACCGCCGAAGCCGCGCGAGTTACCGAGATGAAGTTAAGAACAAGTCAGGAAGGGGGGCAAGCGCAGCGCGCCCCCGCTGGCTGGGCTAGCGGTCGCATTGAAAGCGGGGGCGCGCTGCGCTTGCCCCCTTCCTGACTGTTCTCATCTAGTTGAGTCGAATTTAGTTAACAGTGTGTGGCGGGAGATCGCGGTGTAACGAGAGCCTTTGCTGCTCAGTTCGCTGCGGAAGACGACGAAGTCTTTAACTGTTATCGGTGTTTGTTTGAAACTCATTTGCAGGTGAGTCTCGGCGAGACGTCGTGAGCCTTCGGGCCGGCGGATGCGAGCAATTGTGAGGTGTGGCCGGTACGCGCGACCCTCTTTGGCGAAACCTTCGGCAGCGAATTCCTCTTCAAGTCGTTGTTGTAATGCTGACAATCTGCCGGATGGATCGTCGACGCCGATCCACAGCACTTGCGCGCGACTCGGTTTCGGAAACACGCCCGTGCCGCCAATCCTTATCTGGAAACACGAATCTTGAGCTACTCGTTCGGCTGCCGCTGAAATTCGTGGCAACTGCTCTTTCGGAATGTTGCCAAAGAATTTAAGTGTTAGATGGATGTTGTCGATCCGGCTCCAACTCGCGCTTGCGTCGGGAACAGCGTCACGCACATTTTTCGCATGTTCATCTAAACGATCGCGTATTTCATTCGGGAGTTCGATCGCGACAAAGGTGCGCCATTCCTCGCTCATTTCTGCGGTTCCAGCACCAACGTCTCCTTCGTCGCTTTCGCAACTGCCGCTGTGCTGAACGGAAACTCACGCGGTGTGACCGCGCGCCAGTCTGCGAGTTGGTCACTCCAGTGCGGGCTCTTCGGCAAACCTGATTCACCGAGCGCAATGCCTTGTTGCGTCTTGTCCCAATCGCTCGGGTCGGCGATCAGTCGCATCGAAACCGACCCGCCAACGTTGACCGTCGCGCCGAGCGAACCGCCCGTGCCATTTTGCGGAAACGGCGGAATCGTGAACTGCGCACCGATCAACGGCGCCGTCGCAAGCGGATGCGGGAAGCGTGATTGCGCATAGTTGCCCCACGTCCATTTCGACTCGTCGGCACCGAAAGTGCGCGTCAGATATTCAACCGCTTCCTTGTAAGACGCGCGCATCAGATCGGCGTAACTGGCGAACTCCTTCGGCAGCCAATCGGCAGGCTGGTCCTTGATGATGCGATCGAGCGTCGTATCGAAGTTGCTCCATTGGTAATTCTTGACGAGATCGGGACCGAGCGCGCCGGCCAGAATCTTCGATCTAAAGGCGAGGCGCATCCGGCTCGCCATTAGCGCGGCAGTCGACTCGGCATTGACTCTTCCATCCCACTTGTCGAAAGCGTCGAGCGTCGCGCGCAGCTTGTCGTCTTCCGGCGTCAACTTCGGACGCAACAGTTTCACGGCCTCCTTCGTGAAGAGCACGCCTGCAAACGAATAGACGTCGCCGAGGATCTGGCGAAAGTCTTCGGTCGAGAGTTTTGGTTTCGCACTCAGCAGGTCGTAGATCCGGCGCGCGCGATACGGCTGCGCCCACGAATAGGTCAGATGATACGGGTAGTCAGTGCCGACGATGCGTTGATTGGCCGTGACGATGATTCCCGACGGCGGATCGTAAACGTTCGGCAGTTTCGCGATCGGAATGTAATCGGTCCAATCGCCCGCGTCCGTGGCACCGTCGTAGGGAACTGAGCCGTCGCCGGAACGTCGAATCGGAATGATGCCGGCGGCGTGATAACCGATATGGCCGTTGACGTCGGCGTAGACGATGTTCTGCGTGGGCGCGGTGAACGACTGTAACGCCGTATTGAACTCGTTCCAGTTTCGCGCATGGTTCAACGCGTAAGTCAGGTAGCCGCCGAGCTTCGAGTTTTCCAACGCGGTCCAGCGAAGTGCGTATCGTTTACCGTCCCCTTCGAAGATGATTGGACCGTGACGAGTAACAGTCACGTCGTGCGTGATGACGTCGAACTCGGCGCTGGCAATTCCCTTTCTGACTCTTATCTGTTCGTGACGGACAACTGCATCCTGCCAGCCTGACGGAGTCTGGTAGCGTTGCGGATTGGCGGTGTCGAACTTCTCGAGATAAACATCCTGCACGTCGGGCCCGACGTTCGTGAAACCCCACGCGATGTGCTCGTTGTGACCGATGACGATGCCGGGCAGTCCCGGTGCGGTGATGCCGGCGACGCGATAACCGGGCGCGCTGAGATGGCTCATGTGCCAGATCGAGGGCGCGGTCGGAGGCAGGTGCGGATCGTTCGACAGCAGCGGTTTACCGGAAACAGTGTGGCTGCCGCTCACGACCCAGTTATTGCTGGCGGCGAGTTGATCAGCGTAAAGACCGACGCGAGCAAGCGCGTCCGCGGCTATCGATCTGCTAACAGCGAGTGCGTTTTGTGATTCAGGCGAAAGAGTCGCAGCAACGGCGCCCGTCGTTCGCGCCGGCGCGGCTTTAGCGGGAACGTCTTTTCCGACGACGAGCACGTCGAGCGGCGACGTCACCGGCATCAACGCCTTTTGCTTTTCAGCCGGCAACGAAGCAAGGCTCTGTTTCATGAGGTCGAGTCGCCACGTATCAGAAAGCGCTTCGCAGAACAGTTTGACGACGGCGAAAGAATCGACCGGCGTCCATGGTCGAAAGTCGTAATTCAGGATCTGAAACTCGGGCGGCCGCGACTTTGAATCGAGCGAGGAAGCGTAAGCATTCACGCCGCGAGCATAAGCCTCCATGAGCGCGCGCGATTGCGGCGACGCGTTGGCGTACTCAGCCTCGACTGCCTGTCTGAAACCGTACGTGCGGTGCAGCTTGTCCTGCTCCAAAGCGAACTTGCCGACGACCTCGGACAGTTCGCCCAGTGCGGTGCGTCGCAGGAAGTCCATCTGCGAGAGCCGGTCGGCGGCGTGCACATAACCTTGCGCGAAGTAGAGGTCTTCGTCGTTCTGCGCTTCGATGTACGGGATGCCGCGCTCGTCGCGACGGATCGTGATCTTGTCCTTGATTCCTTTGATCTGGACGCTTTGTGATTGCGCCGGTTGAGTAACAAGTAACAGAGATGCACAAACTAGAAGAGTGATAAGGCTTCGCATTGGCGAATACTAGCACATTGACGCTTTCAGTTGCCGCGACTTAGAATCACGACGCGGATGAAACGATTCCTCCCCATCTTGATGTTGCTGCTCAGCGCGATTGCCGCCAACGCGCAGCAACGGCCGTTGCTGACGGAAGACGTCGACATCATTCCACCGGGCACGATTCGCATCGAAGCCGGCATCGACTTCATGCAGGGCGCGGTTTATCCGGTCTCGGGTATCAGAGGCGATCTAACGCGCGTCGGCGTTATCGGCATCAACTTCGGCATGGGACCGAACGTTGAGTTTCAGATCCAGGGAGTCGCACAGAACTACGTCAGCATCAACTCGCGCGGCGTGTCGGCGATCCCGCTCGAGCTCGCGCCCGGAGTCAACTCGACGAACGACACAGGGGACTTCAGTCTCGCCGCAAAGTTCAAACTCCGCAACGAAACGCGTCGCGGGCCGTCGCTCGGATTTCGCTTCGGAGTCGAACTGCCCAATTCAAACCAGGCGCGCGGCATCGGCATCAATCAGACCAACGCTTTCGGATCGATTTTGGTCGGCAAGAAGTTTGGCCAGGACGGACGGTTCAATACCTTCGGTAATCTCGGCCTCGCGATCCTGACCGCGCCAACTCAACTGTTCTCGCAAAACGACGTTATCACCTACGGCGTCGCGGGAATCTTTCGCCTCAACAAGCAATTCAGCATTGCCGGCGAGGTCAACGGCCGCGCCAACACGCGTCCAGGCAATGGCCCGCTCGGCACTGAGTCGATGTCGGAAGCACGGCTCGGCATGCAGATTCGCGCGTCGGGGCTACGGTTTGATTTCGCAGGCATCAAGGGTCTCACCAGCTTCAGTCCAAACTCAGGATTTACAGTTGGAGTCACTTACGACACGCCGGCTATCTTCGCACCAGTCAAATAAGACGGATGTACGACTGGATTGCGGCGATTGCGCGATGGTTGGAAGTGAACGTCATCGGTCTGCCCATTTACTTTGCGGCGCCGGCGATGATCATTATCGGCGCGCTCGACTCGTCACTCCTCTCGCTGCCTGAAATCAACGACTATCTCGTCGTCGGACGTTGTTACAAGGATCCGACCGCCGCTTTCTACTTTCCGCTGTTCGCCGCGGCCGGATCGGTGATCGGTTGCCACGTGCTATACACGATCGTGCGGCGCGGCGGGCAGGCGGTGCTGCGCAAACGTTTTCCCTTGGCGAGTATCAAGAAAGTCGAACGAGCTTACGAGCGGTTCGGGTTTCTGGCGATCGGAATCCCGGCGATACTGCCGCCGCCGCTGCCGTTCAAGATGTTCGTCGCGACCGCGGGCGCGCTCGAGTATCCGCGCTGGAAGTTTCTGCTGACCGTCATGATCGCGCGCTCGTTTCGTTACTACCTCGAAGGCGTACTCGCGGTGTTCTACGGCCGGCGAGTGCTGTTGTTCATGAAGGACAATGGCCTGGCGATTCTCAGTATCGTCGGTTCGGTCGCGCTTGTGGCCGGCATCGTATATCTGGTAGTTAATCGACGCAGGTACAGGGCTCCGGCTGGTGAACCTGAACTCGAAAAACCTGACTCTGAAAGGGCCGCTGATTGAAATCCGTTATTACCCCCATTACTAAAGGACTCACGCGCGTCTCCGAATACTTGATCACCTTCGGCGCGTTTGGCTTGTTTACCGTCGCCCTGCTCGACTCGGCGTTTGTGCCGTTGCCGAGCAGCGCCGACGCGCTGATGCTTTTGTTGTCTACGACGCACCCGAGCTGGATGGTGCTCTACGCCTTCATGGCCACAGCCGGATCCGCGATCGGTTGCTGGATTCTTTATTTAGTTTCGCGACGAGCCGGTGCGCGCGCACTGCGGAAGTTTTCCGAAGCGAAACAGAAACGCGTCAAGGGCTGGATCGAGCGTTACGACATGGCTGCCGTGCTCGTCGCGACGCTTTTGCCGCCGCCGTTTCCATTCAAACTCTTCGTCATCACAGCGGGTGTGTTTCGCTTCAGTCTTCTACGGTTCATGATCGCGATCGTCGCCGGGCGCGCTTTTCGTTTCCTGCTGGAGGGCTATCTCGCGGTGCGTTACGGCGCGGAAGCGAAAGCGATCCTGGCCCATTACTATCCGTGGATCGGCTTGGGGCTGGCAGTGGCTATTCTGATTTTTGTAGTGGCGCAGCGGCGGGTGATGAAGCCGCCTCCGGAAGAAGCTCCGGCTGAGGTTTTGGAGAGTTAGTGGCCTTCATGTCAGGCACGTCGAGCGTATCGTGCAGCACGCAGAGATCGGCAAGATCTCTCACGCCGTGTATCTCCTCCGCTTTTGCAAGTAGATGAAGAAAGATCTCGGCGGTGGCGAGCGCATCGCAGCCGGCGCGATGTCTGCTGGCGATCGGAATCGAGAAGTGGCTGGCGATGGTATCCAGCCGGTGATTGAGCAGTTCCGGCATGACGCGCCGCGACAGTTTGACCGTGCACAAGTGCGGGTTGACCATGCGGTGCCCGGGATAGACGCGCGAGATTTCGTGATTGAGAAAGTTGGCGTCGAAGTTTGAATTGTGAGCGATGAGAACTGCGTCGCTTGCGAAGTCGAGCCACTGCGGCGCGAGATCGGCAAAGACAGGCGCTCGTTTCACCATCTCGTTTGAAATGCCCGTCAAGGTTGCGACGAAGCGGGGAATCGGGATCTCCGGATTGACGAGCGAGAGAAACTTATCGACTATGCGTCCGTTGCGAATGCGGTAAGCGCCGAGCTCGATTAGACGATTGGGCGGCGTCTTTGCGCCCGTCGCCTCGACGTCGACGACGACAAAGTCGAGGTCCTTCAAGAGGCGCGACTGGCGATCATCCCGCAACAGTTCGACGGTGTGGTTCTCGATTTTGAAACGCCGATCATTTCTGATTAGATCGGCGACGAGTAAACCCGCCAGTTCATCGTCGACATGTGAGAGTTTGAAGATTGCGTCAACGATCTCGGTGGCGGCGGCGCGCCCGCCGGAGCCGGTTAGAAGATCGATTGTGTCCTGAACCAGGGTCGAATCAGAAACTAAATTCGGATAAGGCGGCATTCGGGCTCGGATTGTAGCACGACGACCCGCTTTATCGAGGTGACAATTGAACGCTGAACAGGTAATCGACGAATTCAAAAAGAGCGGCGCGCTGCTGGAAGGACATTTTCAGCTTACCAGCGGGCTGCACAGCACGGTCTATTTGCAGTGTGCGTTGGTGCTCCAGTTTCCGCAGCAGGCGGCGGCGTTTGGCGAAGCGATCGCAAGGCAGTTCGTAGGAAAGGGGATTGAGTTAGTGGCCTCGCCGGCGATTGGCGGGATCGTGATCGGGCACGAGGTCGCGCGCGCGCTTGGGGCGCGGTTTATCTGGACGGAACGTGAAGCGGGGAAGATGACGTTGCGCCGTGGGTTCACTGTGTCGCCGCGTGAGAAGACGCTGGTTGTCGAAGATGTGATCACGACCGGAGGATCGACACGCGAGACGGTCGACGCGCTCGTCGAAGCAGGTGCTGACGTGGTGGGCGCAGCCTCAATCATCGACCGTTCGGGCGGCGCCGTCGACGTGGGTGTTCCGCGAGTAGCGCTGGCGTCGTTGAGAGTGTTGTCAGTTGAGCCGGCTGTTTGCGATGCGTGTAAGTTAGGCGAGCCGGTCGTGAAGCCCGGCAGTCGTAAAAGATGAATTTCAAACTGATCCTTCAATACGACGGGACAGACTTTCACGGATGGCAGATCCAGGAGAATCTGAGGACGGTGCAAGGTGAACTCACGGCCGCTTTGTCGTTAATCGAAGGCCGGCTCGTCCACGTGCATGGTTCGGGGCGAACGGATGCGGGCGTTCACGCTGAAGGACAAGTCGCTAGTGTGGAGCTACAACGCGAGATCAGTCCGGAGAAGTTGCGCGCCGCAATTAATGCAAACGTCGGCGCAGACGTGCGAGTGCTGAAGGCCGAAGTCGTAGATCCGGAATTTCACGCGCGCTATTCGGCAACGGGGAAGACTTACGTCTATCGCATCGTCAACGGTCCTGTAGTCTCGCCGTTCTGGTCGCGCTACGCGCATCACGAAGCACGCAAACTCGATCTCCAACGCATGCGTGCGGCAGCCGGGTTGTTTCTGGGCCGACACGATTGGACCGCGTTTTCGGCAGCGCATTCAGACGTCGAAGACCGTGTCCGTACGATGGAGCAGCTCGACGTTACCAGTCGCTTTGACGAACGAGCACACGATTCAATTCTGGAAATCCGTGTTACTGCTGACGGTTTCCTGCGATACATGGTCCGCGCGATTGCTGGAACGCTGATGTCTGTCGGCCGTAATGAACTCGGCAACGATGCCCTTCACGAGGCTATCGAGACTGGCCGTCGCCCACTGGCAGCGACCACAGCCCCTGCCTGTGGATTAACGTTGGTTTCAGTTCGTTATTCGTAAGGTAGAATGAAAGCATGCTTGCTGATTTCACAGGAGTGATACAGAAGGGAACGCGCGAGGAGTCGCTTCTCGCCGCCGTTGCCTGGGACAGACTGCCGCGCCACGTCGCCATCATCATGGACGGCAACGGACGTTGGGCCGCGCAACGCGGTCAGCCGAGAATTGCCGGTCACAGGGCAGGCGTCGAAGCTGTACGCGCCGCCGTCGACACCGGCGCGCGACTCGGTCTCGGCGCACTAACGCTCTACGCCTTCTCGACCGAGAACTGGAAACGCCCGCGTTACGAAGTCGACGCGCTGATGCGCATGTTGCGCCGTTACATCCGCATCGAGCTCGACGAGATCGATCGGCAGAACATCAAGTTTCAGACTATCGGACGCACCGGCGCACTCGCCGACAACGTTCGCAAAGAGATCGAGCGCGCAACTGAACGCACCGCGCGCAACAAGGGCATGGTCCTGAGCGTCGCCTTGAATTATGGCGGGCGTGCCGAGATCGTCGACGCTGCTCGCGCGGCAGTCCGGCGGTTGGTCGACGAAGGCAGCCGGCCTGACGAGATCACGGACGAGCGCATCGCCAACGAGCTTTACACTCGGAACCTGCCGGAGTTGGACTTGCTCGTCCGGACCAGCGGCGAGTTGCGGATCTCAAACTTTCTTCTGTGGCAGAGCGCGTATGCCGAGATCTACGTCACCGAGACGTTGTGGCCTGACTTCCGTCGCGTACACTTGCTCGAAGCAGTTGTCGATTATCAACGACGCGACCGGCGCTTTGGCGGATTAAAACTGGTGGTTAACAGGGACCACGGATGAAACGACTCCTAACGGCGGTCATCGTTCTTCCTTTTCTGATCGCATCAATTCTCATCTCCTGGTTGTGGTGGTTATTCGTCCTGCTCGCAGCCGCCGCGATGGTCCTGGCGCTCTGGGAGTTTTACCTGCTCGCCAAGCGGCTCCAGCTCAAACCCGATCCCGTTCCCGGTTTCGTCGCGGGGGCCGCGCTCATCACGATCTCGCTGCAAAATCAGCCGTCGCTCAACTTCTTATTGTTCCTCCTGGTCGTCATGGTGCTCGTCATCGTGACCTTAGTCAGCGCCATGCTGCGCGGCGCGCCGTTCGACAAGATGATGGCCTCCAGCGGCGTGACGATTCTCGGCGTCCTGTACATCGCCCTGCTCGGCACGCACCTCGTTCTGATTCGCACCGGTTTCACGCCGGACCTCTCGAGACACTTGCTGTCGTTCTTCTTTCTCGTGTTGATGGGTTCCGACGCCGGTGCGTACTACGTCGGCCGCGCTTTCGGCAAACGAAAACTGGCGCCGAAGATCAGTCCCGGTAAGACGTGGGAAGGCGTCGTCGGTGGAGTGGCTGCGGCTTTGGCAATGGGCGCGCTCGCACACTTCTGGTTCTTTCGCGAACTGCCGTTGAAATGGGCGCTGCCGCTGGCGTTCGCGATGTGCGTGGTCGGCATTCTCGGCGACCTCGTCGAGAGCGCGCTCAAACGCAGCGCCTCCGCGAAAGACGCGGCAAACATCCTCCCGGGTCACGGCGGATTACTCGATCGGTTGGACAGCTTGCTCTTCAATGCGCCGCTCATCTACTATTTTGCCGTCTTTTACTTCAACATCAGCGGCTAAAGTTTGGAAAGCCGATGACCACGAAAAAGATCCTTTTGATAGTTGGCGGCGTGGTCATAGTTCTCGGTCTGATCGTCGCGGTGTTTATAGGCGGCATTGTCGGTTTCGCTCTCTACTCGGTCGCGAACAGCCAGGCCACCGCGAAAGCGAAAGCTTTTCTTCGCTCAAGCGAGAAGCTGAAGACGGAAATCGGCACGGTGAAAGACTTCGGCAGTATCGTTACGGGCAGCGTTGAGGTCGCGAACGGCAACGGCGAGGCGACAGTACATCTCAAGGTCATCGGGGACCGCGAGACAGTCAACGCTTCCGTGCAACTCGTTTATGCAAACAGAGGCGACTGGCGCGTCAGCGCGGCGTCTTACCAGAATCGCGAAGGACAAACGGTAGATCTTCTCGACCCCTACGACTCGAAAATTCCCGTCCCCCTCCTGGTCGCTTAACGGATCGCATGCATAGCACAGGCGTCGCCATACTTGGTTCAACCGGTTCCATCGGCTGCAACACTCTCCGTGTAGTCGAATCGTTAACAACCCGCAGAATGCGCGTGGTCGGGCTGGCCGCCGGCACGAATGTAGAACGACTCGCGGACCAGATCGCGATCCACCTGCCGGAAGTCGTGTCAGTCGACAATGAAACGGCCGCACACGATCTGCGCGGAAAGCTGTTCGAACGAAACGTCGATCTGCCGCGCATCGTGACGGGCGAAGCCGGGCTCGTCGAAGTCGCAACTCATCCGCAGGCGGACTGTGTTGTCTCTGCTATCGTAGGCGCGGTCGGATTTGTGCCGACGCTGCGAGCGCTCGAAGCAGGAAAGCGCGTGGCCCTCGCGAACAAAGAAACATTGGTGATGGCCGGCGAACTGATGACTCGCGCCGCGCGTAAATCAGGCGCTGAGTTGCTTCCGATCGATTCCGAACACAACGCGCTGCACCAGTGTTTGCGCGGCGAGTGTCCGGACGAAGTTCGGCGCATCGTGTTGACTGCTTCCGGCGGTCCATTCCGCACGAAGAATAAAGACGAGATGAAGCAGGCGACTGTTGCCGAAGCCATGCGCCATCCGACGTGGAACATGGGCGCGAAGATCACCATCGATTCGGCCACGTTGATGAACAAGGGCTTGGAAGTAATCGAGGCGCACTGGCTGTTTGGTTTCGGACCGGAACAGATCGACATCCTCGTGCATCCGGAATCGGTGGTGCACTCGATGATCGAGATGGTCGACGGCTCGGTGATCGCGCAGATGGGCGTCACGGACATGCGCCACGCGATTCAATACGCGCTCACGTATCCGGAGCGACATGAGTGCCAATTGCCGCCGCTGGACCTGACGTCGATATCGGGCCTGCATTTCGAAGCGCCGGATCTGGATCGTTTCCCCTGCATCGCACTCGCCTATCGAGCGCTTCGCGAAGGTGGGACGCTGCCGGCGGCGATGAATGCGGCAAATGAGGAAGCCGTCGGCGCTTTTATTGACGAGCGGATCTGTTTGACGGAGATTCCCGCCATCATCGCATCCGTGATGGACGAACACACGAACCAACCCGTCGTCGACATCGAAACCATTCTCGCAGCCGACCGCACCGCCCGCCTCGCGGCCCACGCAGAAATTGAAAAACGAGCCAAAGCAACAGTTTAATTACGTTCCGTTTGATGAGCGATCAAACAGAGAACAAGTCAGGAAGGGGGCAAACGAAGTGCGCCCCGCTCTTTAGCGTAACGAATGCTGCGGGGGCACGCTCTGCTTGCCCCCTTCCCAACCTGTTCTTGTTGAGGTTCTAGCTCAAAATGAACCATATCATTTGTTTGACGGACGACTTCCGCGACGCGTACACTCGCAGTGCAACCTTGACTTGGCAACATCGAGTCTAAGAGTGGTTGTTTCGGGGGAAATCTTAAGGAAAAAGGTCTTTAATGGATTCTTTACTCGTTCTACTCGCTTTTATTTTCATACTCGGATCGGCGGTCGTTTTGCACGAGTTCGGCCACTTCATCGTCGCCAAACTCTTCAAGATTCGAGTCGAGACCTTCTCCGTAGGATTTGGGCCGCGACTGTTCGGCCGAAAATGGGGCCACACTGACTATCGCGTGTCGGCGATTCCGCTTGGCGGCTACGTGAAACTCGGCGGCGATGAGTCGAATGCGCCTTTGGAAGGCACGAGCGCCGTGGACATTCCGCCCGAAGAAATGTTCAACCTTCGCCCGCGTTGGCAGCGCGTGTTGGTTGCGCTCGCAGGTCCGGTGATGAACGTTTTGACCGCCATGGCGATCCCGTTCGCCGCGGCGATGATGTACGGCGTACCCGCAACTCCCGCCCCGGTTGTTTATTACGTGATTCCGAATGGCGCGGCGAAACAGGCAGGTCTTCAAGAGGGCGACCGAATCGTCTCCTTCAACGGAACCAATAGCCCCTCGTGGGACGTGATCAATGGCGACGCACTGCTTTCGCCGGGGCGGCCATTGCCGATGGTCGTCAATCGCAATGGATCGGAAGTTTCACTGACGATCACGCCAAGTTCGCGCACCGAAAACGGCGAGACGGCCGGTTTCCTGGATTTCACTCCTGACTATGGCGGTTTGCCCATCGTCGTTGGCGATATCTTCACTGGTTCTCCTGCTGAAGAAGCCGGTTTGAAGTCCGGCGATCGCGTGGTTGCCGTCGGGAACGAACCGGTACGGAGCGCGTACCAGGTCACTGAATACGTTCGCACGCATAACGGGCAGATACCGCTCACGGTCGAGCGAAATGGTCAAACTGTCCAACTCACAGCGCCCGAGCGCCGCATCGAAGGCTCCAAGCTCGGCTTTAGAGTTGGCGAACAGTACCCGCTGCACGACGCGACAGTCGGTTCGGCAGTTAAGTACGCCTACGACACAAACATCCAGATTCTTCGTCTGACCGGCAAAGCTCTCGGACAGGTCTTCACGGGCGAACGTTCGGTGCGAAACACTCTTTCCGGCCCGATCGGCATCTACCAGGCGACGCAGAAATCGGTCGAAAGGCTAGGTTGGGACGGCGTGTTCGGGATGCTCGGTTTCCTGAGCCTGAACCTCGGCATCTTCAACCTTTTGCCGATTCCGGTGCTTGACGGTGGCGCGATCTTTCTGCTGTTTATCGAAGGATTGCTCGCCCTGATAGGTTTATCGATCTCCGCGGGCGTCCGCGATCGTATACAACAAGTGGGCTTCGTGATGGTGTTGCTGTTGATGGTTTTTGTAATCAGCAACGACCTGATCAAGTCGTTCGGGGGGAGTTCGGAACCGCAGAAACCCGCGGCGACGTCCACGCCTACTAAGTAATGCGCCAGTCTCGACCAGTTCAGGTTAAGCACGTTCAAATCGGCGGTGGCGCGCCCGTGTCGATTCAGTCTATGACGAAGACTGACACGTCCGACGCCGGCGCGACAGTAGCGCAGATCGAGGAGATGGTCCGCGCCGGTTGCGAGATCGTGCGGGTGGCAGTGCCGGACAATGAGGCGGCGCTGGCGCTGAAAGAGATCCGCAAGCGCGTCCCCAACGTGCCGCTCGTCGCCGACATTCACTTCCACTACAAGCTCGCGTTGATGGCGCTCGAGGCCGGCATCGATAAGCTGCGGCTGAACCCGGGAAACATCGGCGCGCACGATCGCATTCGACAAGTCGTGCGCGCGGCGCAGTCGCAGAAGGTTCCGATTCGCATCGGCGTCAATGGCGGGTCACTGGAAAAGGATCTGCTCAAGAAGTATGGGACGGCGACGCCGGAAGCGATGGTCGAGTCGGCGTTGCGCCACATCCGCATCCTCGAGGATCTCGACTTCACCGACATCATCATCTCGTTGAAAGCTTCGGACGTGCACCGGACAGTCGCGGCGTATCGACTGTTGGCGGAGAAGGTCGACTATCCGTTTCATCTCGGCGTCACAGAAGCAGGGACGTCGTTCAGCGGGACGGTCAAGTCGTCGATCGGTCTCGGCATACTGCTGCATGAAGGAATCGGCGACACGATCCGGGTCTCGCTGGCGGCGGAACCGCAGGAAGAAGTTCGCGTTGCGTGGGAGATCGTGAAGTCGCTGGGATTGCGAACACGTGGCGTGACGGTGGTTGCGTGTCCGACGTGCGGGCGGTTGGACGTCGACAACTTCGTCGGGATCGTGACTGAGATCGAACGCCGGTTGGCCCATATCGAAGAGCCGCTGCACTTATCGATCATGGGTTGCGCGGTGAACGGCCCAGGCGAGGCCCACGACTCTCAACTCGGGATTACATTCGGGCGTGGCGTAGGGATGATCTTCAAAGACGGCGTGCCGATGCGCAAAGTCTCCGGCGAGAACATCGTCGAAGCGTTTGTAAGCGAAACCGAGAAGCTGCTCTCCGAAATGAAACCGCAGATTTAACGAATTTTCGGGCGTTTGAGCGCGGCGACGTCGCCTGCCATTGTCAGGAACAAAGCGTCAGTGGTGACTTTGCGGTTGACGTTGACGATCAACTGCTCGCGTAAATCCTCGATCTGCAATATCCAATTCGCTGCCCGGCTCGAATCAAGCTCCTCGCTGATCGGTTGCAGCTCGCTCAACAAATCTTCATTCACCAACTGCGAAGGCTTCACGCCGAGCGACAACATCCACGCGTCGCGAATCAACGTCTCCAAAACGTCGAGCCGCTCTTCAAACTCGTCTTTGTACTGAGCCTCGTTGAGCTGTTCGGAAGAGCGAAGCAGCTCCGCTCGATTGTTGCTGATGACGAGCGCGTTGAGCACTTTCAGCATCGCCTTCCTTTGCGACGTGAACGTCACCAGATCGCCGCTCAATGCGCGGCCCATGCTGCCGCCGGCGGCGCGTGCTCGAATACGTGCAGTTTTCTTATCGACGAGGTTGTTTTTCGTCAGGTGAGTTTCGATCTCGTCCGGCGTCAGCGGTGCGAACCGGATCATCTGGCAGCGCGAAAGGATCGTCGGCAACAACATCGCCGGCCGCGCCGTGATCAGGATCAGGTGCGACGTTCGCGGCGGTTCTTCGAGAACTTTCAGCAGCGCGTTTGCAGAGGCGTCGTTGAGTTTGTCGGCTTCGTCAATCAGAAACACACGTGCCTTGCCTTCGAACGGACGGAAGTTCGCTTCTTTCTCGATCTGCCGCATTTGTTCGACGCGCAACACGCGTTTTGGCGCGACGACGAGCCCGACGTCCGGATGATCCGTCCAGATGATCTGGTTCCACTCGTCTGCGTCTTCACGTTCCGGATAATTGAGCTTCGCGATGCGCGTGCAGGCCGAGCACTGGCCGCAAGCCTCGCCGTCTCTCGGCGTGCGGCAGTTCAACGCACGTGCGATTTCCAGCGCGAACAGTTTCTTCCCGACGCCTTCTTCGCCCGCGAACAGCATCGCGCCGGGAAGCCGGCCGGAGTCGATCATCCGCTTCAGCACTTCTTTGACGCGTGAGTTTCCGGCGATGCGATCAAACATGATTCCGTGTCTTCAGAAAAGAAACGACGATATCCTTGACTCGCTGATGCGTGAGCTCGACTGGACCACTGCTATCGACCAGCTTCACGCGCTCCGGTTCCGCGCGAGCGATCTGTAGATAAGCGTCGCGCACGCGGCCATGAAAGTCGGCGTCTTCAATGTCGAGCCGGTCGCGGCCTGACTTGTGCGAGGATTTGCCCGTCGAGCGGCGGGTCATGCGGTTCGTTGATTCGTCGATACCGAGATCGAAGAGTACCGTGAGATCGGGTTTCAAGCCTTCGGTGGCGAGTTGGACTATCTCCTTGATTAGCTCCGATGGAAAGCCTCGGCCGGCGCCTTGATACGCCACTGTCGCATCCGCGTAGCGATCGGAGATGACGATCTGTGCGGCTGCGAGTGCGGGCCTGATGACGCGCCGCACGTGCTGGGCGCGGTCGGCGGCGAAGACGAGCAGTTCCGTAAGCGGATCAACTTCCTCCGACGCGTCGAGCAGCGCGGCCCTGAGTCGCAGGCCGACGGGCGTTCCGCCCGGTTCGCGAGTGATGAGCGGGTTGTAACCGTTCGCTTGCAGGAAGTTGTTGAGTAAACGCAGTTGAGTGGATTTCCCACTGCCGTCAATACCTTCGAAGGTAATGAAAGTTCCAGGCACAAGAGTCCTTTAAGTTCGGGTCAGTACCACCTCGCGGTAGCGGGTGAGTGACCGGGCAGTATCATCATGTGATCAGAGACCCACCCGCTATCGCGAGGTGGTACTGACCCGATTCGAGCGTGTTTCTTACTGATTAAAGCCGAGAGAGTTTAAACGAATGTCACGCCTCAGGCGAGTTGGTATCGCGAACGTCTCGAGCGTGGGCTTCGGCACCCGTCTGCGAATGGAGATCGCCGGTGGCTCGCCGGGCCTGCGAGATCGTCGAGATGGCGTGCTTGAAGATGAGTTGCTCCTGCGCTCCGGACTCCAACAGCACCGAAAACTTGTCAAAGCTCCTGATTCGACCAGTTAGCTTGGCGCCGTTCAGCAGATACACGACGACAGAAGTCTTCTCGCGGCGGACCGTGTTAAGGAACGCGTCCTGAATATTCTGCGGTGCCTGTTTGCCGTCGGACATGTCGAAACCCGGAATGAAAGCGCGGTTGCAATCAGATTACAACACCGATCTGGGGCTGACAAGAGATTGCGGCAGATGTGAGAGAAACATGATTATTTGGACCGCGGCCCACCACGAACGGCCGCCAAAACAGACTCCAAAATGTCTTTTTCCTCACCAAAACCGTCGAACCATTCCACGCCGGCTTCATGGCGAAACCATGTCAACTGCCGCTTGGCATAGTGACGCACGTCCAACTTTGTCTGTTCTACGGCGCTCGCGAGGTCGCGCTGGCCCTGTAAATACTCGACCACGCGGCGATACCCGTGAGCACCCAGAGCATTGGAAACAGGCGGAAAGCCGCGCTTCAGCAGCTCTTGAACTTCGGCGACAAGCCCCGCAGCAAAATGCGCTTCGGTCCGTTCATTGATGCGCTGATACAACTCGGCGCGAGGCGGATTGAGCGCCAGGATACGCAACCGGCGCGAGCTCTCGGGCGGATCCGGACGTTGGCCCTTTTGGTCCATGATCGAACGTCCGGTCTGCATGTAGACCTCGATGGCTCGCTGCACGCGCGGCCAGTCGCGGGGAAAGAGCTGATCGGCCGCGGCCGGATCGATGCGTCGCAGCAGCCGGTGAAGATGTTCTGGACCACGCCGGTCGCGGACGTCGTTGAGCCGCCGGCGAAGTGCCTCATCCGTTTGCGGGCTTTCGAAAAACGGTTCACGCAGCGCGCGCAGGTAAAAGCCAGTGCCGCCGACGAGCAGCGGGATGCGTCCGCGACTCTCGATCTCTTCGATCGTGCGCGCGGCTTCGCGGGCCCATTCGACGGCAGTGTAATTGACGTGCGGTGAAACGAAGTCGATCAGGTGATGCTGAACGCCTTTCCGTTCCTCCACCGGCACCTTCGCAGTCGCGATCTGAATCTCCTGGTAAACCTGGACGGAATCGCAGTTGATGATCTCGCCGTCGAGCGCGAGCGCGACTTCGATGCCGAGCGTGCTTTTGCCGGACGCAGTTGGTCCGACAATCGCGATTACGGGATTCATAAGATGCGGATAAGCGCCACTACCCAGATGAGGAAGAGTAGTATCAGGCCGCCCAAGATCTGATTACGCGAGAAATTCAATAAAGCCGTGTTAACTGAATGTCCGAATAATAAGCCTTCAATATTTGCTCCGCCGTCCAGCCTTGCTTCGCCAGCCCGTACGCGCCGACCTGGCACATGCCGACGCCGTGGCCCCAACCGCGTCCAGTGAACGTGAACTCCGTCACGCGTCCACTGTCGTCGTACTGGCGATCGATCACGAACAGTTGTTCGCGCAAACCGAGAGCGGAACGGATGCGCCCGCCGCGCACGTGCGCCGTGCCGTTTGCGCCGACGATCTCGAGATCCGTCACGCGATGCGATGAGCCGCGAGACGCGACGCGCAGATCGACGATGGGTCCGATGCCTCGCGCCGCGCGCGAGAGATGCGCCTGCACCTGGCCGACGCTCATTTCTTTGGTCCAGTTCGAGAACGGCGAGAAGCGATCGGCGGCGGCGCCGTTCGGCGCGGGTTTGACTTCGAGAAAATCAATTTGTCCGTTCAACGCGAGATGATAAGTAACTGGTTCGCCGCCGACGAGCGTTACGGACGTCACGGCGTAGGCACGTTCGCCGAGTTGGCGAAACAGAAACGCGTCGCCGTTGACTTGCAGCGGCTGGTCCTTGCCTTTTTGCGAACGCAGAATTACCTGGCCATCGGACGAAGGACGGGCGTTCGCTTTCTGAAGCTGCAGGAGATTGCGAGCTTCGAGCAGTCGCGCGATCGCGTGGATGATGCGCGCGCGCGACAGCGGATCGTGCGGGCGGATCGTCGCGTCAGGATAGACGGGCAGGTGACCTTCGCTGACGAGCATCGCGAGATCGGCTCGATTCGCTGGCGGCACGCTCTGCGCATCACGCACGCCCAACAGGTAATCGGCGTCGGCGTTGTTATAGAGCGTGCTCTCGCGGCTGTCACCTAAAACAGATACGGCGAGTGCTGTCGCAAACGCCGGCGGACGGTTCACGTCTTCACTCGTTTGCGCCGCAGGTTGGTGAGCGACGCGCGCCGCGTGCGTCAACCACGTGCGCACTTCGACTGACGACGCGTCGCCTGCGAGCCATGCATCCGAAACGCGTGTCGGAAGCGAACCGAAATTTTGCGTCAGCAGGAGCGCGAGGTCGCGTGCGAGCGTGACGTTGCTGTCGTCGCGCAACTCCGCCGGGTCGCGGCTCGTCTTCACGATGTAGCGCTCAAACGCGGCCAGACCTTCCGCCGCGCACTCGCGGCCACGCAGGTACGGCACAGACTGATTGAAGATGTTTTCAGCATCTTCGGTGCGGCCGCCGCAGGTTGACGTGTAGAGCGCGTTGATCGGTTCGCCCTGGTAGGTGGCGATAATGCCGCGCGTTTCGTCGACAGCGCGGCTCGACAACGGGTTCTCGGAAGTCAGTCCGCGATAGACCTGCGAACGCGTTGTCGGCAACAGATCGAATCCCTGCGACATGAACTGTCCGCGGTTCTTCAACGCGTAAGTTCGAGCCGCGATCGCCTGCGCCTTCAACGCCTCCATTGCGGGATAACCGCCCGGCGACAGCTCGTTCGCGACGACGCCGCGGACGTAGTCTTCGAGGCCCAACTCATTGACGACCGTCAGCGATCCGCGCAGGTTAGTGAAGACTTCGATCCGTCCCCGATACGGTTTATCGTTGAATCGCACCGGCGACTTCGTTTCGTCGTCAGAAGCAAACGCCACTGGAGCGCTAGAACTGAACATCGCCTTGCCGTTTGCAGAAGACGCGACGACTTCACGCGACGGCGTTCGCGGCGTCGACGACGCGAGCCGCACGAGACCGCTGGAAGTCGCTGGCGCGGCGGCCGTCTTTTCAGCAGCGGGTGGACCATCGATCGTCGCATCGATACCGGCAGCTTCGAGCCGTGCGAGCACCTCTTCCGCTTCTTCGCGCGGGCGCTTCGAGCCGACTACCATTCCCCACGTCTTCGTTTCCGTGTCGTAAACGGTGTGCGCATCGTCACCGCTGACTTTCTGGATCTCTTTTTCGTTCTCTTCTGCTTCTTCACGCGACGCGGAACCAGTCGCCACCATGACGCGATATTGCGCCTCGTCATTGTTGACCGGCACCGGCGAAAGCATGTGCGCATCGACTCGCACGCGCGAACTGTCGAGCGCCAACAGTTTCGAAGTCCCTTCGCTCGCATTCATCAAGTGACCCGTGGTCGAGATCACGGCCGAACGCGCGCTCGTCGTGAGCGCAACACGAATTGTCGGTTCAGGACCTGTGATGGGCGTGAGATCCGGAGTCGTGATGACGGGCGTCGTCGCGGTTGGCGGCGCGGGCCATGATTGCTGTGTTCGTCGTGGCCGCGTTTCGTCGCGAGATTGTTGCTGGCCAACGGCAATCGTCGGTAAAAAGGACTGCAAGAGCAGTAAAACAATGATGCCGCGCCGGAGGGAACTACGCATTGCCGCAGCATAGTACTACGAAAAGGAGTACACGGATGAGACTAATCTGTGGTATAGACGAGCAACCCCCGCGGATAACTGTAACGACAGCGGTTTTTGGGCTGTCCACGAGTGAGGAGGGTCCCGAGAGTCCTCATGAGGAAGACTACATCCCAAAACGTGGCGTTCGTGGCGGCAGTGGGGTTATGCCTGGCGCTCCTCTCGGCCAGTTGTCTGCCGAAGCCCGTGGGTGAAAGCGGCGACATCACGATCACGCTTTACGGCTTCTCGATCATGAAGGAGTCGCTGGAAAAAGCGATCTTTCCGGGTTTCGCAGCTCGTTGGAAACAGCTTCACGGTCAGGAGGTGGGCTTTCAGTCGTCATTCGCAGGCTCCGAGACTGTCACTAATCAGATCCTGCAAGGCGCGCCCGCCGAGGTCGCTATACTTTCGATCGAACGCGACGCGCAGCGCTTGAAGAATGGCGGGTTCACCACGACTGACTGGCATTCGTTTCCGAGCAAGGGAATCGTCAACAAGACGCCTTTCGTGATCATCGTGCGCAAGGGAAATCCGAAGGGCATACGCGACTTTTCGGATCTCGGCAAGCCGGGCATCCGGTTGATACATCCCGACCCGGTGAGCTCGGGCGGCGCGCAGTGGTCGATTCTCGCGATCTACGGTTCGGAGTTGAAAAAGAGTGAAACGGAATCTCAGGAGAAGGACACAGCACGCGCGTTGCAAACGTTGCGCGCGATGTGGAAGAACGTGATCTCAACGCCAGGCTCGGCGCGTGAAGCGCGCACGACGTTCGAACTCGGCAATGGCGACGCGCTGATCACTTACGAGCTCGAAGCGCTGCTGATGAAGGAAGCAAACGCGCCGATCGAGATCGTCACGCCGCGCTCGACTATCTTCAGCGAGCATCCGGCCGTGGTGATCGATAAAAACGTTTCCGCCGATAAGCGGCCGATCGTCGATGCGTTCATGCAGTACTTGTGGAGCGACGAAGCGCAACAGGCGTTCGTGAAGTTTCATTTCTATTCGTCGACGAACGAAGCATTCAACCAGGCGAACACCGAATTCGGCCGCGTCGAGTTGCCGATCACGATCGACTACTTCGGCGGTTGGGACAAAGCTTATCCGGAAGTGATCGAAAAGATTTTCCGGAACCAGGTGCAGGGAAAGTGAGAGATTTTGCTTTTTGTCAGTGGTCAGTTGTCCGTTGTTAGTACTGACCACTGACCACTGACTACTGACCACTGACCAATTGTTATGAGCACCACAGCAGCAGCAATGCGTCACGTGCGAGGTTTCGACGTTGTTCGGCCTCTCAGCATCGGCATGCTCGTGTTCATGATGTTGCCGCTCGTGTTTTTGCCGCTCGCGTCGATCTTCATTTTCGGCACCAGGACCGGGCTCGACAAATTCTGGGCGGCGTTGACGGCGCCCGAAGCAGTGTTCGCGCTCAAGCTGTCGATGGCCACGAGTTTTTGGGCCACGGTCTTCAACGTGGTGTTCGGTCTGTTCGCCGCGTACGTTCTCTCTCGTTACAACTTCCTGGGACGCAACGCACTGATCGTTACCATTTCATTGCCAACGGCGATTCCCACGGCCGTCGCCGGTTTCGCGCTGCTGCTGTTGTGGGGACCATACGGCACGCTCGGACGTTTCATGACGCCGCACGTGGAGATCATGTTCACTGCCTGGGCCATCATCCTGGCGAACATCTTCGTCACGTTCCCGCTTGCGTTCGGCGTGATCAAGCCGGTGTTCGACACCATGAGCCGCTCGCTCGAAGAAGCGTCGGCGACGATCGGCGCAACGCGCTGGCAAACGTTCTGGCACGTCACGTTGCCGTCGTTACGCGGCGCGATCGTTTCCGGAGCGCTGCTGACGTTCGCGCGCGCCGTCGGCGAGTTTGGCTCGACGATTCTCGTTTCCGGCAACCTGGCCGGACGCACACAAACAGCCCCTCTCTACATCTTTGCGAAATTCAACGAAGGACAGATCGAAGCGGCGAATGCGATCGCGATCGTGCTCGCGCTCTTTTCGTTCCTCATTTTCAGCGTGCTGTTCTTCGCGCGTGATTGGCTGGACGTTGACTGAGACCGAACCTGTGAAAGCTAAGGAAACACTGATTCCACGGCCGGACGAATCGGCGTCGCGCGCGGAGCCCTCGCCGGCTGCGGCAAGTGTGGTCGGCCTCAGCAAGCGCTTCGGCAAGACAAGCGTGCTGGAAAACATTAGTTTCGACGTCGCCGAGGGCGAGGTGCTCGTGTTGCTCGGCGCTTCGGGCAGCGGCAAAACGACGATCCTGCGAATCATCGCCGGCCTCGAGATGCCGTACACGGGGAAAGTGATCCTGCACGGCAAGGACGTGACGGAACTGCCGGCCCGCGAGCGCGGCGTCGGCGTCATCTTTCAGTCATACGCACTGTTTCCGAAGATGACGGTCGAGAAGAACATCGGTTACGGTCTGCGTATCCGCAAACGAAAGCGCAAGGAGATTCGCGAGACTGTCAACGAGCTGCTCGCGCTGGTCCAGCTTGAAGAACACCGCAAGAAGTATCCGTCACAACTCTCCGGCGGCCAGCAGCAACGCGTCGCGATCGCCCGCACGCTCGCGTACAAACCGGAGGTCCTGCTTTTCGACGAACCGTTCGGCGCACTCGACACGCAGACGCGCGTTCACCTGCGGCGCGAGATCCGCGCGCTGCTGCGCAAGGTGAACGTGCCGTCGATCTTCATCACGCACGATCAGGAGGAAGCGCTCGAGCTCGGCGATCGCGTCGCCGTGCTGTACAAGGGCCACATCGAACAACTCGGAACGCCGTTCGAGATCTATAACCATCCCGCGACTGAATACGTCGCGACGTTCCTCGGCGCCGCGAACATCCTGGAAGCAAACGTTAGAAGCGATCATCTGGAAGTCGGGGCGGCGCGTGTTCCGGCTATGTTGGATCCGCAGAAGTTTCAGCCAGGCGATTGCGTGAAGATCGTTTTTCGGCCTGAAGACGTGGTGCTCAGCAAGAACGAATTCCTGCGCGCGGGCCTTTCGAAGATCGCCAGCGGACGTATCGAGGAAATCGCCTTCGTGGGCGCGTACGAACGGCTACGTCTGCGTTTGGATCTCGCCGGCGAGGAATGCCGCACAGATGAAAGTCCCTACTACCTCACGACTGAAACCCCGGAACGCCAGTTGACGAAAGCCATTATCGCGACGCGTCCGAAACCCGACGCCGCCGCGACGAAGCTGCAAATCGGCGATCGCGTGACCGTGGCGATCACGTCGTTCAGCGTGCTGCCTGCATGATCCGGCGTCTCCAGCTTCTCTGCGTTTTTCTCGCGCTCGCGACGACGGCGTTGGCGCAAGCGAACGCGGATCAAACAGACAATCAGTTTTGGTCCGACGTTCAACTGGCTGTGCCGGTCACTAAACAAGTCGATTTCAATTTGCTCGGCACGTTGCGACTAGGCCGCGACTTTGATCGCCCGGTTGACGAACGCGTCGGCGCCGGGTTCACGTTCAAGTTTGGCCCGCACGTCACGGTCTCCCCCAACTACCTGCACATCGGCATGCAGCCCACCGCGGGGAGAAGAGTCTGGGAGAATCGACTGACACTGCCGGTCGTGCTGGCGTTCAAGGTCGACAAATTCACGCTCCGCGATCGAAATCAGATAGAGCGTCGGTATCGCAATTCCGGTGCGAAGTCGTGGCGCTATCGCAACCGGTTTCAGGTCGAACATCCGATCGGGAGCGACCAACTCGGCCTCTCGTGGTTCGTATCGGACGAAGTCTTTTATGACTGGACCGTCGACCGCTGGGTGCGCAACCGCTTCTATGTCGGCGCCATCAAGGTCTTCAACAAACACTTCACTGAAGATTTCTACTACCTGCGACAGAATGACGGAGTCAGCATCCCGGGCGATCTGAATGTCGTGGGGACTACACTGCGTTTCCGTCTTTAGCCACAAAAAGGCACAAAAAACACAGACAGTTACCGCTGAACGCTTGGAGCTAGCACGAAGCAGTCTGTGTTTTTTGTGCCTTTTTGTGGCTAAGACAGTGCAGCGACACCAAGACTGTGGAAGCGACGGCGCACCGCATTGATATTTGCGAACGGAAGTTGGCGCGCGTGGGTGCGGTTGGTGAGGAGGATGAAGACCCGTTGGTGTTCAGGATCGATCCAGAGCGAGGTTCCCGTGAAGCCTGTGTGACCAAAACTGTCCGGCGGCAGATCGAGTCCGGCGGTTGAATCTTTCGTCGCCGCGAGTTGCCACGCGAGCGAGCGTGCTTCGTTCAGTTCGGGCGTCATGTTCGTGCGAAAAAGAAGGCACGTCGGCGGCGCGAGCAGCCTGGTAGATTCGGCGAGAAACTGTTGGGCCAGCGTAAACGTTTCCTGTGCCGTTGAGAACAGTCCGGCATGTCCCGCCACACCGCCGAGAAAGTAAGCGTTGCCGTCGTGAACTTCGCCCCAGATCAGTCGCTGGCGTGAGTTTTGATAGACGCCGGCGCCAGTCTGTTCGCACATGTCGCGCTCGTAGTTGTTACCGTTCTCGCACGCAGCGATTCCTGTTTGCAGTGCGGCTTCCGGATTGAAGAGTGTCTGCCGCAGTTCGAGTGGCTCGAAGATCTCGTGTCGCGCCATGTCGGCGAGCGATTGGCCCGTCAGTCGTGAGAGCAAGATGCCGAGCGCGATGAATCCGAGATCGCTGTAGACCACGCGCGTACCGGGCTTGTATTCGAGATCGAGATTGGCGATCGCGCCCGTCGCGCGTTCGGGCTCGTCTTCCGCGAGCAGGTAGAGCGCTTTCCACGCCGGCAGTCCGGCGGTGTGCGTCAACAGCTCGCGAACTGTGATCATCGACTTATCGGTGCGATCGAACTCGGGCAAGTAATGAGAGACGGAACTGTCGAGCGTCAACTCGCCGAGCTCGATGCGTCGCGCGCAAAGCAGTCCGGTGATGAGCGGCTTCGTCAGCGACGCGAGATCGTAAATCGTGTCGAGCTTGTTGGTGATGCGATAAGGTTCGACGGCTGAATTACCGAGCGAGCCGGTGAAGACTACACGACCGCGTTCGCCGATGAGATAGATGGCGGAAGGAAAGTCGCCCGCCTTGATGTGTTCTTCAAGCAGGTTCGAGATCTGTTCATCTGTGTTCGACATTAAGCTGCTCAGAATGCGCCCTGATCCTCTCCAGTGTTCGTAACGCCAAACTCAGCGCGTTCCTGCCGTCGGAACCAGAGACCGCGACCGGCGCACCATTCCGCACCGATTCAAAAAACGAAACGATCTCCGCGCGCAGCGGCTCCACGTCGACGATTTCCAAACGTCTCAAGCCGACGACGGGCCACGAGCCCGGCTCTTTCGGCGGACCGAGGCTGCTGATCGTAGCGTATTTCGTCGCGTAGTCGATGGCGACGTAATCATGCGGCTGGAAGAAACGCATCTTCCGAATCCTTTCCGTGCCGACGCGCGAGGCAGTGATGTTCGCAACCGCGCCTGAAGAAAACTCCAAACGCGCATTTGCCGCATCGACCTTGTCCGTCAGAATCGCGATGCCGACCGCATGGATGTTTGTGACTTCCACCTCTTCGCCCACGAGCCACTGCACGATGTCGAGATCGTGAATCATCAGATCGAGTACGACGTCGATGTCGAGCGAGCGTGCGGTGAACTCGCCGATGCGATGAATCTCGAAGTAGACCGGATTGTGAACGTGCGGGCGTAGCGCAACCATTGCCGGATTGAAACGTTCGAGGTGTCCGACCTGAAGCACGGCGCGGCCGCGCTCGGCGGCGGCAATCATTTGGTCAGCTTCGTCGAGTGTGCGTGAAATCGGTTTCTCGACGAGCACGTGAATGCCGGCTTCGAGCAGTCCGCAAGCGATCTCGCAGTGTGCCTCGGTCGGCGTGACGAGACTGACGGCATCGACGCGTCCGATTAAGTCGCGCCAGTCAGTCGTCCACTCCGTTTCGCGCTCGGTAGCGACGGCGCGCGCACGCTCGGCGTCGAGATCGCAGACGATGGCGAAGTGCGACATGCCTTCGCTCGCGAGTGTGCGATGGATGCGCGCATGTTGGCTGCCCAAACTGCCCACGCCGATGACTGCTGTACGTAAAGACATGATAATTTAGACCACTGATATTGAATCGGAGCCGAATATACTTGCAACCTTCTGCGCTTGCCAAGCGAGTCTACCTCGTCCTTTTTTTCGTCATCATCGCTTTTTATCTTTACGGTCTTGGACAGTTGCCGCTGGTCGGTCCGGACGAGCCGCGTTACGCGCAAGTGGCCCGCGAAATGTTCTTGCGCGGCGATCTCGTGACGCCGACGCTCGGCGGACACACGTGGTTTGAAAAGCCCGCACTGCTGTACTGGATGACGATCGCGGCGTACAGAATTCTCGGTGTCAGCGAATGGTCCGCGCGATTGGGACCGGCACTTTGCGGGGTACTGACGGTCGTGGCCGTTTGGTACGTCGGGCGCGCAGTGGAACGTGGATTCTGGGGCGCGGTTGTGATGGCGAGTTGTTTGGGCCTGATCGTTTTCTCGCGTGCGGTGAGTTTCGACGTCGTGATCACGATGACGGCGACATGGTCGCTCGCGTTCTTTCTGTTGTACGAGCTGCGTCGGAATGTTTGGTCACTCGTCGGGTTCTATGTGTTTGTCGGACTGTCGCTGCTGGCCAAGGGACTGATCGGGATCGTCATTCCGTTTGGCGTGGTTGGGTTTTATTACTTGCTGCGATGGACGTGGCCCGAGCGACGCGTGCTTGTAAGTTTACTCTGGGGAATGCCGCTGGCTGTGGCGGTGTCGTCGATCTGGTACGGTCCGGTGATCGCGCGGCACGGTTGGACGTTCGTTGACGAGTTTTTTGTACAGCATCACTTCGCGCGTTACGTCTCGAACAAGTATCACCATCCGCAGCCGCTCTACTTCTATCCTGCGATCATTCTGTTGCTTGCGCTGCCGTGGACGCCTTATCTGATTGCCGTGGTGGTAAAAGCGAGGCGATGGACGTGGCGAGCGAATGATGACCTCAGCATCGTTCGCGTGTTTGCGTTGGCATGGCTGGTGATGCCGATCGTGTTCTTCTCGTTCTCCGGATCGAAACTGCCGGGTTACATACTACCGTCGCTGCCGGCAGCGGCGTTGTTGGTCGCGGACTGGATCGCGTCGCGTAACAGCCGTCTGATACCTCACCTGACGGTGTTTGCCGCGACGCTGCTGACGGTGGTGATCGTGTTGCACTGGTTTGCGCCGAAGTTTGCGGCGCGTGAATCAGTTCGAGAACTTTTAAGTCTTGCAGACGCGCGCGGCTACGCGAACGTTCCCGTGATCGCGCTGCGAAGCGACGATCGTTCCGCGCAGTTCTACGCTCACGATCGCGTCATCTACAACGACGCAGGCGAAGTGATCACGTTCGACGAGATCACACTCGACGAGGCACGCATGCATGGCCGAAAGCTGGTGGTGCTGATTCAGTCTCAGTATGTTGACGAATTCCGTAATGCGCCTGGTATCGAAGTGATCGGCGACAATGGGCGTATCGCCGTCCTCGGTTGGAACCTTCGTTAACGCAGGTTTCGATCGAAGAAGTCGATGACGACGCGATCGTAGGCCTCGCCTTGTTCGCCGGTTGCGGAGGGCAGGCTGTAGCCGCTCAACGGCAGATCGGTCCGCGCTTCGACGTTTGCGGGTGTCGGGAAACAGCTTTGCAGCGACGCCGTCGCATCGCGCAGCCGCCCGGCTTCGGCGCCGGAAAGAAGCAGCACGCGCGGATCGCGGACCGAGTGCGCGAGGTCGCACGCGGAAATGCCGTCGTAACTGCCGAGCATGTACGTCTTCATCGCCGTCCGCGAGAGATACTGCACGAAGCCGTTGTCGACGCCAACACAACTCGAGACCGCAGTCTTGAGCAAGTCATCAGGGGAAGACGTAATCGAATCGAGCACGAGCACCTTGATGTGCGCCTCGTGCGACGCCGCTTTCAACGCGCTGTACGCGCCGAGCTCGACGCCGTAAATCCCCAGGATGTCACCCACCAGCTTCTTCTGATTTTCCGATTTCAACGTTTGCAGAAACTCGATCGCCGCGAGCACGTCGTCGCCTTCGCGTCCGCCGAGTGAGGTCCAGTTGATCAGCGGGTTCTCGCCGTGGCCGCGCAACTCGGGCCAGAGGATCGTGAAGTTGGTCGTCTCGTTGATCTTGACGCCGAGATTGAATAACCACGAGCGGTCGCCGCCGTAACGATGCAGCAACACGACTGCGGGCGCTCCTTCGGCGCCTTTGAGCAGCCAGCCGCGAGCGCGCTTGCCGTCGCGATTGGTCCACGTTTCGTCCGACACCTTGATGGCCCGGCCGCTGATGCGCGCGTACGATTCCGGCGTCACGACGTACGGCCGCCGCGAAGGACGCGTAACACAGTAGACGATGAACGAAAGTGAGCCGGCGACTGCCAGCCCGATCACCAGTACTATTGGCAGGAAAGACTTGACCAGCCTTTTACCAAATCTTCGTCGAGGTGGCATGAGAAACGTTAATCCGTGGTCCCTTACTCAGGTCTCCGGAGGACACGGATAATGCCATAATAGTCTTCCGGCGTGTTGATGTTAACAAAAAACCTTTCCGCTTGAGTCAGATTCGCGATCTCGATGAACTCGACCCAGCGCGTGTGAACGCTTTCGAGCAGGTCCAATGGACGTCGCCGTCCTGCTTCGATCAACTCCGTGGCTACGCGCCGGCACGGGTCAACGCGGTAAAGCGCGGCGAGCGGTTGCGGCCGTCCGTCCGGTTGGACAGGCACGACGGCGTCGTGTTCGTCGCGCAACGACGCGAGGCGCTCGAAGAGCTCCGCGGTCACGAGCGGCAGGTCACATGCGACGACGATGGCCCACTCGCGGCGGCAGGCTGTCAAGGCGGCGTGCAGCCCGCCCAGCGCGCCCCACTTAGGGTAGACGTCGGCGACGGTCGGGAGCGTGGAATTGTTGGAAGCGCCGACCAACGAAACTGAGTCTGTGACCATCCGAAGTGTCGTTGCTATTCGTTCCACGAAGGTCTGTTCGTCGAGCAGCAGTTGAGACTTGTCACTGCCCATTCTGCTCGAGGCTCCGCCCGCGAGAATGAACGCTTCGATTTGTGTGTTTCGCGTTTCCAACCCGGCAACCATCTTAATCTTGACCGTTCTTCTGAGCGAAGCTTATAGTCCTGACTTATGAACAGATTTACCCTTCTTCTCATCGCCCTACTCCTCGTCGCCCCGGCCAGTTCAGTGATGGCTCAACAGAAAATGAACGGGCCGGCGATATTTCCCCTAGAAGACCTGCGTCCCGGCATGAAAGGGACGGCGAAGACGGTTTTCAGCGGCTCGGAAACAGAGGAATTCGGTGTCGAGGTGCTCGGCGTGCTGCCCGGTTTCCCCGGCCCGCGCCAGTCGGCCATCATCGCGCGGCTGAGTGGCTCGAACGTAGAGAAGACGGGAGTCTTTGCCGGCATGTCCGGCTCGCCGGTGTACATCGATGGAAAGATCGTCGGCGCGATCGCGTTCAGTTTTCCGTTTTCGAAGGAGCCGATCGCCGGCATCACGCCTATCAAACAGATGATCGAGCTCTTCGATCGAGGTTCGGAAAACGAGAGACTCAAACCGAAGGAACCGCGCCCGGTTTCGTTCGCGCAGCTCGCGGGCACTGATTGGAAGCCGAACCTGCCAAAGCCGGCGGTTTCGTCGATGTCGCTCATCGCGCCGGTGTCGGCCGGATCGCCGTTGATGCCGTTGTTGGGACAACAGATGGCGCCGATCGCGACGCCGCTCGTGTTCAGCGGCATCACGCAGGAATCGTTGTCGATGTTTGCGCCGCAGTTGATCGCGAACGGACTGCTGCCCGTGTCGGGCGCCGGTGGTTCAGCCGCAATCACGCCGCTCGCCGAAGTCAATGAAAAGACGTTTCCGGCGGGCAGCTCGATCAGCGTCCAGCTTGTGCGCGGCGACTATTCACTCGCAGCCGCGGGCACGGTCACGTTGCGCGACGGCGATCGCATTTACGCGTTCGGTCATCCGTTTTTGAGTTTAGGCGCGTCGGACATGCCGATGACGGAAGCGTCGGTTGTCACAGTCATTCCGAACGTGAACAACTCGTTCAAGCTCGCCGTGCCGGGCCGCATGGTTGGTTCGATCTCGCAGGACCGCGCGTCGGGGATTTTCGGCATGTTGCGGCAGTCGCCGAAGATGATTCCGGTGAAGGTGAACCTGCACACGAGCCGCGACCGCACGGAGACTTATTCGTATGAAGTCGCCAATGACTCGTTCCTGACGCCGCTGCTGCTGAACATCACGCTCTTCAACACTATTACGTCCAGCGAGCGCGCGCTTGGTGATTCGACGCTGACCGTGAAAGGCGAGATCAAAGTGAAAGGCCAGGAGCCGATCCAGATCGATCGCCGTTTCTCGAACAACCAATCGCCGATGCAGGCTGCGGGCGCAATCGCCGCGCCGGTCGGATCGTTGTTGACCAGTGGTTTTGACGACGTGCAGCTCGACGGCATCACGCTCGACATTTCGTCTTCGGAAACGAAGTACGCTGGAACGCTCGAGCGGATCACGCTCGATCGCACGGAAGTCAGCCGCGGCGAGAAGGTGGAAGTTCAGGCTTACGTTCGCACGGAATCAGGGAAACAGTTTGTGCAACGGATTCCGGTGCAGATTCCTGAAGATGCGGCGTTGGGTCAGTTGCTGGTGTTTGTCGGCGACGGCGGCGCGTTGCAGGAAGGTTCGGCGGCGAAGGCGTTTGTGCCTCAGGATCTCGGGCAGTTGGTGCGTGCTATCAACACGGTGAAGAAGACGGATCGTTTGTATGTGAAGCTGTTTCGCATCACGCCCGGCGCTGTGATTGGAACGAGCGAACTGCCGAGTCTGCCGCCGTCGATGGTCGCTACGTTGAACAGCGACCGCACGTCAGGCGGTTACACGCCGACTGTTTTGTCTCCGGTTTATGAGATGGAGTTGCCGCCCGCTGAGTTTGTAATCTCGGGGCAGCAACTCATCGCCATCGACGTGGTGAGGTGAAATCCGCGGATTCGGCTTACTTGCTATCCGCAACCGCACCGGCGGGGTTCGCTAACTGAGCGATCCTCGCCTTCAACGCCGCAGTCAAAGTATCAACTTCCTCAGGCGTGTAATTCGCCGCCCGAAAAGCGTCTTTAATCTGCTCGTCACTCAACCCCTTGAACAAGTCGCTTAACCAGCGAGCGTCCGCGACCGTGAGTCCTTCAAACAGCTTCTGGTTCTTTCCGCTGTAATTGAAAGCGATGACGTCGCCTTTCACTGACTTGATGAAGTCGGCCTTCACATAGTCCTTCGGCTCGTTGCGGCTGCGCGAGAAGAAGCCGCCCGTCTTGCCGAATGTTCCACCCAGATCGCTGATGATGTAGCGTAACTCTCCCTCCCCGGTAGACTCGTTACGCGTTGCGAGGATCTCGTTGTTGTCGTCTTTCATGTCCCAATTGTTGATCATGAGCATGAGGATCTTCAGACCACGAAACTCGGGCGTGTTCTGGAACGGATTGTTTTCCCACATCCAGTTGCCGACGCGGTCCACGTGCTTCGGCCGCGCCTCGAGACGAACATTTTCAAACTCACCCTTGCCTTCGATCTTGAGTTTCGGAATGAGGTAAGCGATCTCGGTTTCGTATCCCAACGCCCAGAGCAGGCGATTAGCTGCTGTGTCGGTTTGCGCTTCCTTGCCGATCTTGGCGATCCACTCGTTGCCTTTCGCGTCCTTCACGCGATACTTCTTTGAATAACCGCCGGTCTTCTCTTCGACGAACGTGACCTGGCTGATGTCGGGCTTCATCTCTTCGCCGCCCGCGCCGAGCAGCAGGTTTCGGCTCCCGATATCCGTAGGTTCGTGCCAAAAAACCGGAGTTCCCGTCGGTTTTTGCTTATCTTTTTTGTCTTTATCTTTTTGTGCCGAAGCGGAAAAGGGAAGGGCCAGCAATAAGACTAACAAGCTAACGCGCCAATACGTGAACCTGGTACGCAACATGATTCTCTCCACGCTGTAAGTTTCTGGTACAAGACTGACTTAGTCTCCGTCTTGTTAACGCGCACAAAGTCGGGGAAATGTGTCAGTCACCTGTGTTCAAGGCAACACAGATACCTGAGAAGACGGGGAGAAAGGGAGATGCGGAGAAACGGAGAAGCGGAGAAGGGGAGATCACCGCTTCTCCCGTCCCCGCCTCTCCGCTTCTTTTTACGGACTAGGCGGCGTTGCGCCTCGTGGTGTCAGCCACAACTCGACGAATAGCTCGTTTCGTGGGCTACCGACCAGCGTCACGATCCGGCTCTCGTCGAGTCCGCGCGAATTGACGAGGTAGTCGACGATGCGCTTCGCGTGCTCCTGCACTTCGCCGCGTTTGCCGTTGCGACCAGGATGAATGATGACGTGCGCAGTCGCAGTCGGATCGTTCTGCAGCTCGATGACGAAATTGTCGAGCCGCGCCTTTTCGTCATTGCGCGCGATGTCGGGAAACTCGTCAAACTTGCGCGCCGTTATTTTCGGCATCGGAATCGAAACACCACACTCAGCCGAACAGAGCAGCGATCCATATCCGCCCATCGCCAGAGACGCGCGAACTGTCTGTCCAGCCAGGCCATTGGTGTCGACCTTAATCGTGTTCGTACCTTGTCCTTCGAGGATCGTCCCCGCCGAGACGGTCCACTTGTAGTTTGGCGTGATCGAAGGCGTGCCGCCGCTGTAGCGCGACGTGAACGTCAACGGCTGATCGACGCCTATGTTCGTCGGGCAAACGATCTCGACGGTCGGACAAACAGGCGGAACCACTGGACACGGGTTCACGAGCACCGTCAATGAAGAAAATGCCTGACAGTGGCCCTCGCCATTGGTTTCAATGTCGAGGGACGCTTTGTGATATCCGGGCTTCAATCCAGTCAAGTCCCACGTGACTTCCGGACCATCGCCCGTGATCACGCCGCCACTCGCCGTCCAGCGATACTTGATCGGATAACCGCCGGGCGAAACGGCGTGAGCATTGAGTTGCACTTTGGGACCGCCCGCTTCGGTACATGCGCTGACGGCGGTTGCGTTTGAAGTCAGGCTCAGAGTCAACGGGGCGCTGACGGACGAGACTACCTTGGGTTTCTGGGCGTGGGCGTGATGTGAAAGTAAGACGGCGGCCAGGGCAATTGGCGCCACCAGGTATCGAATCATGCGGGGGGTTCGGTTTCTGGGCATTTCCACTCCTTAAGAAACTAACAACTGATTCTGTTTTCCACTGGTTTGACTCGCCGCCGAAATTGGCGTTAGATAAGTTTCCTACGAGATGAGACTGATCCTCTTATTCTGCTCCGTGTGTTTACTGGCATTTACCGTCGGTTGCAAGCGGAGCGGTCAGCAGTCGACGAATTCTAGTGCCGGAACGGCGGAAGTGTCCAACGGTTTATCGGGCGACCGTACGCAGGCGAAAGCGCTCCTCGACAAAGGTAAACAGCTTTATCGCGACGATCATGATGCTGACGCTGTCGCCGCGTTCGAACAGGCGATCAAACTCGATTCCGATCTCGCGGAGGCACATTTTCGTCTCGGACTCGGCTACGAAACTCTGAACAAACGCGAGGAAGCGGAGTCGCAATACAAGAAGGCCGTCGAAGCATATCGCAAGTATTTCGACTCAAATCCCGACGATGCCGAGGCGCACTACAATCTCGGGCAAACGTACGCGAAGCTCGCCCAGTACAGCGAAGCGGTGCGGGAGTATCGCGCGGCGACTAAGTTAAAAGCCGACGACCCGGATATGTACTTCGACCTGGGCATGGCGCACACGAAGCTGGCGCAGTATGAACCAGCAGCGGCCGCGTTTTCGAAGGCGTTGGAGATCGATCCCGACTATTACCGGGCTCAGGACGCGCTCGACGAAGCCAAGGAAGGCATCAAACGGATCCGCGCCGGGAAGAAGCACGCGGAAGACGTGTTGAAGAAACAGAAGGAAGACGAGTTGAAGAAGGCCGGCGGAGTGCTGCCGGCGTCGACTCCGTAGAGTTAGATTATGGCTACTTACACACCACCACCATATTTCCCGCAGGGTTCGCTGGCGCCACCGGACAAGAAGAGGTATCGGAAGTTCAAACTGGTGATGGTGTTGTTAAGCCTGATCCTCGTGGCCGTCGTCGGCGCGGCTGGGTATGGCGTGTGGCATTTGCTCAAGTGGTTGTTCTAAAAGACTGATCTGCGCTTGACACAGGTGTATATCGTCCGTATAGTCTGCCGTTTCGGACACGGGGGTCTGAAGTAATAAGCAACGTCCAATTGGTTCTGTCGGTGTGGAGGCGTTGCTCGGCCATGCGGTAACTGGCCGTTGACAATTATTGTGGCGTAAATGGCGCGCGTCGCGGCCAACTTCGGTCGGCCGTCCCCTCGCGTGCTCGCGCGAAGTGAGGACTTCTCGCCCTAATAAGCGACGCCACAGAAAAGTTTCGGCTTAAGGGAAGCCACGATCCACGCCCACCGCTAACGAAGCGAAGTCAGAACGTCCCTAAAACCAATTTATTTAACAGGGCAGCAGCCTGCGCTGACTGCCGGACTGGTTCCGGAAAGAGGCAGGTACGGCCCCTTTTTGCGCGTTCCGCAGCGCACAGCTTCAAAGAAAGCCTTAGCTTCAAAGAGGGAAACAGTGCCGACGATTAATCAGCTCGTTCGCAAAGGCCGCCAGCAGGTGAAGTACAAGACGGCCAGCCCCGCGCTTCAGAGTTCGCCTCAAAAGCGTGGTGTTTGTACTCGCGTCTACACGCAGACGCCGAAGAAACCGAATTCGGCGTTGCGCAAAGTGGCGCGCGTGAGGCTCACCAACGGCATCGAGGTCACGACCTACATTCCCGGTGTCGGCCACAATCTTCAGGAGCACTCGATCGTCCTGATCAGGGGCGGCCGTGTGAAAGACCTGCCCGGCGTCCGCTACCACGTGATTCGCGGCACGCTCGATTCAGTCGGTGTTGCCGATCGCAAGCAGGGACGTTCGAAGTACGGCGCGAAGCGGCCGAAAGCCAGCGCCAAGTAAAGAGATAACGATATGCCAAGACGACGAGTAGCCGAACGACGTGAAGTGCTTCCGGATCCTGTTTACAACAGTCCGCTCGTGACCAAGTTCATCAGCGGCGTGATGTGGGCGGGAAAGAAGTCGGTAGCCGAGGGAATCTTTTACAACGCGATGACCCAGATTGGCGACAAGACCGGCGAAGAGCCGTTGAAAGTCTTCAAGCGCGCGATCGACAACGTGAAGCCAACCGTTGAAGTGAAGTCGCGGCGCGTCGGCGGCTCGACGTATCAGGTGCCGATTGAAGTACACCAGGAGCGGCGCGGCGCCCTGGCAATTCGCTGGATAGTTTCCTACGCGCGCGGACGCGGCGAGAAGACGATGACGGATCGCCTCGCGGCGGAGATTTTGGACGCAGCTAACAATCGCGGCAACGCAGTCAAGAAGAAGGAAGACACGCATCGCATGGCGGATGCGAACAAGGCGTTTGCGCATTACAAGTGGTAACGAGGTGGTCTCGGGCCTTGGGTCTTTGGTCTTTGTTCAAGACCTAAGACCAAAAACCAAAGACCAGCAAAGCAATGGCTAAGCACGATTTAAGTAAATTCAGGAACATCGGCATCATGGCCCACATCGATGCCGGTAAGACCACCACCACGGAACGTATCCTTTATTACACCGGCATCACGCACAAGATTGGCGAGGTGCACGAGGGTACGGCGACCATGGACTGGATGGAACAGGAGCAGGAGCGCGGTATCACCATCACCAGCGCGGCAACCACCTGTTTCTGGGAAAGAAAAGGCGTCGATCACCGCATCAACATCATCGACACGCCCGGCCACGTCGACTTCACGATGGAAGTCGAGCGTTCGCTGCGCGTGCTTGACGGCGCTGTCGCCGTGTTTGACGGCGTCGCCGG
Organism: Acidobacteriota bacterium; assembly: GCA_046732935.1. Taxonomy (GTDB): domain Bacteria; phylum Acidobacteriota; class Blastocatellia; order Pyrinomonadales; family Pyrinomonadaceae; genus PSRF01. The sequence goes on from JBKPOC010000125.1 coordinate 82,469, forward strand.
TGTCGAGCCGCAGTCGGAGACGGTTTGGCGTCAGGCCGACAAGTATGGTGTTCCCCGCATCTGCTTTATCAACAAGCTCGATCGCGCCGGCGCGTCGTTCGACCGTTCATTCGAGTCGATCATCAGCCGTCTCGGCGCGAACCCCGTCGCCTTGCAGATTCCGATCGGCCTCGAGGATCAACTGAAAGGCGTCGTCGATCTGGTCCAGATGAAGGGACTGATCTGGAAAGACGAGACGAAAGGTTCGGAGTACGAAGTTGTCGACATCCCCGACGACCTGAAAGACGAAGCCGCTGCGGCTCGCGAAAAGCTGATTGAAGCAGTCGCGAGCATCGACGACGATCTGATGCATAAGTATCTCGAGGGCGAGGAGATTTCCGAAGCCGAGATTCGCCAGGCGCTGCGCGCCGGTACCATCGGCTTGAAGCTCGTGCCCGTCGTCACTGGTTCAGCGTTCAAGAACAAAGGCGTGCAGACGCTGCTCGACGCAGTTGTCGACTACCTGCCGTCGCCGCTCGACATTCCACCGGTTGAAGGGACGAACCCGAAGAACGGTCAGGTCGAAGCGCGTCCGCCTGACGCTGCTGCGCCGTTTTCCGGCCTGGTCTTCAAGATCATGGCTGACAAACACCTCGGCCAGTTGTCGTTCGTCCGCATCTACAGCGGATCGATCAAGGCGGGTTCCTACGCTTACAACCCGATCAAGGACACGAAAGAGCGCGTCGGCCGGCTGATGCGCATGCATGCGAACAAGCGTGAAGACATCGAGGCCGCGAGCGCCGGCGAGATCATCGCCATCGGCGGCATGAAGCAGGTAACGACCGGCGACACGATCTGCGACGACAACAAGCCAATCGTGCTCGAGGCGATGGAGTTTCCCGCGCCCGTTATTCGCGTGGCTGTCGAACCGAAGACTCGCCAGGACCAGGACAAACTGGGCGTGGCGCTGAACCGTTTGGCCCAGGAGGATCCGTCGTTCAACGTTTCGACCGACCAGGAGACCGGACAGACCATCATTGCCGGCATGGGCGAGTTGCACCTCGAGATCATCGTCGACCGCATGAAGCGCGAGTTTGGCGTTGAAGCTAACGTAGGCAAACCGCAGGTCGCGTATCGCGAGACGATCACGCACGCCGCGCCCGGCAAAGAGGTCTACAAGAAGCAGACGGGCGGACGTGGACAGTACGGTCACGTCGAGATCGAGATCGAGCCGGCGCCCGGCGAAGGTTTCGTATTCGAAAACGAGATCACCGGCGGCGCGATTCCGAAGGAATACATCAAGCCCGTCGAGCAGGGCATTCGCGACGCGATGGAGCGCGGCTTCCTGGCCGGTTACGAGATGGTGGACATCAAGGTGCGGCTCGTGTTCGGTAGTTATCACGAAGTCGACTCGGATGAGCGTTCGTTCCACATCGCCGGTTCGCTGGCGTTCCAGGATGCGGTCCGCAAGGCCGGTCCGGTACTGCTCGAGCCGATCATGCGCGTCGAAGTGGTCACGCCGAATGACTACACCGGCGCGGTCAACGGCGACTTAAATTCACGCCGCGGACGGATCGAAAGCATGGAGCCGCGCGTCGGTGGCGCGCAGGTGATCACCGCCTTCGTTCCGCTGTCGGAGATGTTTGGATATACCACTGACTTGCGCTCGGCCACGCAGGGCCGCGCCACTTCCACGATGCACTTTGAGAGGTACGAACAAGCCCCAAAGCAGATAGCGGAAGAGGTGATCGCCAAGGTCCAGGGAGTAGCTAGATAAGCGTTTTAAGGAGGGGAGATGTCGAAGGAAAAATTTGACCGTTCCAAGCCGCACGTGAACATCGGGACGATTGGGCACGTGGACCACGGGAAGACGACGCTGACGGCAGCGATCACGAAAGTGCTGGCGAAGCACAATCCGAAAGTGCAGTTCGTGG
>JBKPOC010000126.1:0-2189 GCA_046732935.1 Acidobacteriota bacterium
AACGCGTTCCTCTCGCGAGCGCGCAAGAAAACTATCGTTGTAAAACCCTTTCGAGACGGATTCCTGCCCTATCTCGGTCCACCGGTCAAAGAATGCTTCGAGGAACTCAAGAAAGTCTTTACGCCCGATGTAATCTTCACCCACTGCCTCCATGATCTTCACCAGGATCACCGTCTGGTGTGCGAGTTGACGTGGAACACCTTCCGGAACCACCTCATCCTCGAGTACGAGATCCCGAAATACGACGCGGATCTGCGATCACCGAATTTTTTCGCGCCGTTGAGCGATACCCATGCACGGAAAAAAGTGAAGAGTCTGATGCGGTACTTTACAACGCAACAAAATAAGCAGTGGTTCTCGGAGGAATTGTTTTACGGCCTCATGCGGCTGCGGGCCACCGAAGCGGCCTTAACCACCCGTTACGCGGAAGCTTTTTACTCTCGGAAAGTGCTGCTCGGATAACGAATTAGACTGTGTGACAGGCGTGCGATAAATTCGCCGTTCCCTACGGATGGAAACTCTTATCGCCGGCCGCTTCGCATTTATCTTGCCTATCGACGATCTTCCGGAGTAAACAACGTCGCATGATGCAGAACAGACGACAGATGTTGGACGGTCAACAATTGCCGGATACTGAGTTGGCTCACCATAAACGTGAGTCGAGACCGCTCCCTTATCTTTTTGCTTTCCTGGCTTTTGCCGCCCTCGCATTGGGCAGCTGCCAGAGCCCTCTACCGCCCTTGCCGAATCCGCCAGGTCCTCATACAGCTGTAAGGCTCTCTCCCGGAGACGTCATCAAGCTTTCATTTGCTGAAGAGAGCGATCTGGATCAAGTGCAAAGAATTCGAAGGGACGGGAAGATAAGTTTGCCGTTCCTTGGGGAAGTGACCGCTGCCGGGAAACGGGTCATTGACCTCCAAAGAGAGCTTGTCCGTCGCTACGATGAGTACCTTGAAAACTCCGAGGTGCTAGTCACATTGGAGAGCGGTTCGGGAACCGTCGTCATAGCGGGATTCGTCACTTATCCGGGCAAAATTACGTTTGATCGCCCAACGACCGTGTATCAGGCGATTATGCAAGCGGGCGGAGTCACTGATTATGGAAGCCTGAGCAACATTCATCTCACTCGCATAATCAACGGAGTTCAGCACACGGAGACGATTAACCTTCGGCCAAATATTCACGGAAAGCCCACACTACCAGAATATGTTCAGGACGGGGACGTGATCTACATCTCGCGCAGCTTGTTTTGATTTGAGGTGCCGGGCAGGGCACGACCACATGATTTTGTCATGTCGAATTCACCGGACCCGTAAGCGTAACCGCGTTGGTTCGCTGCCCCTCGCGCTCGTGCTGGTCGCTTGCTTATCTGCTCCTGTGCGCGAAGCGATGAGTCAAGATGCCGTGTCGGAAGATGCCGGGCTCGGCTGGCTGCCAGCTGTTCCACTTCAAATCACAGCCGGCGCGGACATGGGCTACGACGACAACGTCAACACGAGCTCAAACGCCGAAGGCTCAGTGTTCGCCAGAGAAAATATTGTGCTAACGTACGCCCGCCCCGGCCAGCGCACACAAGTTAGTTTGATTGGTGTCGGACTTTTTGAACAGTTTTTCGATCTGGGAACGGACGATAAGAACGGAAACGTTACGTTGTCTGTTGCGCATAACAGCTCCACTCGGTTATCGTTCTACGCCAACGTTTATGCTGCCTACGAAACGGAACCGGATTTCAAATCCGATGTCGGCCCGGAGAATGTGCGCGCCCCGCATTTCAACACGGTCGATATTTTTGCGGTGACTTATCATTGGCTCCCGCGGTTGAGCACGGTAACAAGTTATACGTTCCAGCTCGTTAAGTACGCCAGCGCGTCAATCGCAGCGGAACAGGACCGGACGGATAACACGTTCAGCGAGACGGTTCAATTTAGCCTGACGAGCCGGACGAATCTCGTCGGCGACTACCGCTACCAAATAACAGATTACGATACCGCTCCGAACGATTCCACTACTCACTATCTCCTCGCTGGTGTCGATCATCATCTGACGGAGCATCTAATCGTTCACGCGCGCGGCGGTCCATCATTGCGTTCTCTCAAAAACGATGGCGATTCGACCTTACCATACTTCGAAGGCTCGCTTGAGTACATTAAAAGTAACCACTCGCTGAACTGGACGACAAGCTATGGTTT
>JBKPOC010000127.1:0-11800 GCA_046732935.1 Acidobacteriota bacterium
CCATATCGTTTGTGCTGCGTTTGTTGCCAAAGCCTGCCTTTGCCGCAACCGGATATTTCTGCGCGTCCATCAAGCGCTCGTCAAAGAACGTGCCCTGGCCCTGCAGCTCCAGGTTACCCACAAACGCATTCCAGTAAGTGACCGTGCCCCAGCCGCCAGTCCAGGTGTGAAGATTTACTCCCGCCATGCCGAACGCAGGCGGAATTAAAGTGGCTGCTGGTTTACCATCAGGACGAAAAGCCTTGCCATCGAGGTTCAGTTCTGCATCGAATTTTCCCGGCCCCCAACTCATCAGCACTTTCTTCAGCGTTGCATCATCAACTCCCAATAACTGTTTGAGAATTGTCGTATCAGGCGCGAGAGAGACGATTTGCCCGACGTTGAGATCGCGATTGGGCCATCCGTCCAACCGATGGCCAATCCCCGGCATGAATGCATCGTCAACCGTTGAATGACAGACCGCGCAAGTGAGTCCGATCGCCTTCAGGCTGCCATCTTGATTGAATGTCCCTTTCACGCCCACTACTGAATTCAGTTTTATTAACGCGAGTGTCGTAGCCGGATCATCGAGATTCACCTGGCCCGCTTTGACTTTGGCTACCAAGTCTGCGGGTACCGCATCCATGTCAACCTTTAATCCAACAGCAAGCGCAGTTTTCGGACTGACACCGGGGCCGACACCTCCGAATTTCGATCCTTGAATGGCCTGATGCAGTTTGAGCTTGTCGCTCCAGTAGACTTCATCGCCGAAAGTGTCGTAGCGGAAGATCTCGCGCCCGCGTTTAAATGTCTCTTGCACGTTCGACGCAATCTCCTGATCAAATGGCGTCTGCATTCTGTTTTGTTGCTGGTCCAATTGCACATTGCCGCGGACGTTGAAATACACGAGCCCTATGGCATTCATTGCCAGCAATGCAATGACAGTAACTAAGGCACGACTCCGCGTCTGTCCCGGAGTCCGGAGATCACCGCCAGATTCATCGGTCGGTCTAAACTTTCTTTTCATTCCTACCTCCTCGATCGCGTAGTCTGGTCGTCGGCAGGTGTTACATCTGTGCACCTTCGGGGAACGGGACCTAGGTAGGGGTTAGGAGGGAACAATATTAGGTTACGACCTAAAACTGAGTTTGTAAAGGCCCAAGCAACTTGACGTACCCTCTTGAAGCCACGCACTTCAATTCCAATTTTTCCGCTCCGAAGATGGACTGAACCCCTATATTGAGACACTCGAAATATCGATCTCGAGCACTTGCGCAGAAACATCGAAGCCTTCATCGATGGTTACTATAATCGCTGCCGTTTGCACTCGGCGCTCGGCTACCAACCGCCGGAGGAGTTCGAGCAGCAACTAAACCCCGCGACAACTTTCGCTGCCGCGACGATGAGTTTTTTCAGGCAGGGGGAGGACTATCGACCCGATGGTATATCTTCGATGACGAGGGCGGCCCGCAGACCGCCCCTCTGACCATCGGTTTCGATGAGTCTCCGGCTGGTTATTCCTTGGCGAGTTGCTCTCCAGCAGAGCTCGCCTCCGCTTCACCAGTCGCGGAAGACTGAAACTACGGTGCCAGTTTGAGAAGAGAATGTTTCAACAGCAAGTGTGGCTATAGAAAACTGTCTCAACCGAGTTTTTCGGCTTGTCGTCGACAGGCGCATAGAGGAATGAAACTCTGGAATGGTCCAACGCATTTTTATTACCTTTCCTTCAATCGTCATCGCCACAGCCGCCGCCGTGTTTGAGCGGATCTTACAAAATGCCGTGAATATAAAATCTGAGAACGATCTGATTGTCTAACAAACATGGCAATCATCATTAACATCGACGTCGTGTTAGCGAAAAGAATCGAAGACCATTGCCACTCCCAAATTGACCCACCCGCTACCGCACGGTGGTACTGACGCCATTCCATAATACTGACGAGTTGACTTGTGCCCACATTCGCTGATGTTTGATTTTGCAAGAGACTTTGGAGGTTTCTATGCTGCGGACTAGCTGGCCATGATCGCCTCACCAGGATTATTAACAGCAAGATTGGACCAAAGATTATTAACCTCGGTGAGACAGACCCGCAGCAAATCGAATGCGCCTCAATGACACGAATACGAAGTCACCCAAAATACGTCTTGCGCTACTCTGCATTCAACCACTGAGTTCGTAGTCTGACCTGCTCGGGCCGTGTCTCAGGAATTTCTTCCAGGCGCACGGTTGGACGATCGTAACCAGAGACTGCGATTGAAATAGTCAGCGTCCTACCATTGCGCCCCACTTCGACTCGTGTGGTGTCGCCAATGTGAAGTTTGCCCAGCCAGACTCTGAAGTCCGCCGGTGTGGCAACTCGCTGCCCATCGACCGAGATCAGCCGATCGCCGGTGTGCAAACCTGCGCGGCCCCAGGCACTCGCTGGGTTAGTCAGCCGAAGTCTCGGCGCGGATCCTTCCGGTCTGGCAAGGGCAAAGATGCGCAGGTCAGCGGCGGGCGTGCCATCGTTGTTCACAGCAGGCGCCCAGCTCACATGCATACGCAAACCGATCGCTCGCAGATAGCGATCAAATCCGAGCGGCTGTGTTCCGCGCACGTGTGCTTCGAAGAAGGTGTGCGCATCGCAGCCGCAAGTGTCGTGAACCGCCCTCTCAATGTCGCGCCCTCCGATGCCGCGCCGGGGTGTAAACCGTTCGCTCAAGAGACGCATGACGTCGTCGAGTGAACGCTGCCCGTGCGTGGCCTCGCGAACCATCAGGTCCAACATGGAACCAAGCACTTCTCCCTGAAGATGAACGCTTGAAAAATCATCGCCAAGCGCAAATGGATCCTCGCTCGTCAAACTCACTCGTTCTGGCGAGATGTGGGAATACCCGGGTGTGAATAGATAAGTCGCGAGTCTGTTCTCGAGATGCGCCAAACGCGTTGGCTCAGAAGTTGGTAGTTTCGCTCGCCGCAACAAGAGATCACTGAAATATATAGTGACGCCTTCACTCCACCACAACACGGACGCTGGGTCAACCGGACGAAAACGAATACCGACCCGCTCAACCGGGCGGACACGCATGAGATTCCAAGTGTGAAAGTATTCGTGGGCGGTGGTTTGAAAAACGCCGCCGAGTCCTTGCGCGATAGACTGGCTCCGCGCGCCGATGGTCACGGAATTCAGGTGCTCGAGCGCGCCGTCCGCGCCGTCTTGATAAATAAAGGTGTAACGACCGTATGGCGGGCGGCCGAAGATCTTTATGGCCTCACTTGCAAGGCGTTTGAGGCCGCCAACAAAAGCGCTCGTGTCGAATGCCGCCGCGTTTGCTTGCGGCAAATAAACGACTCGGTGGGGTACTCCGTTGACGATGAAATCCCATTGTTGGAATTTGCCGATCGCGATCGGCGAGTCCAGCAAAAGCTCGACGGATGAGGCAGCGAAGGTTTTCGGGTCGCTGGTCGGATCGAGTCCAGATGCAATGGCCCAATCTTTCGGAATGTCCAGCGTCACGCGCGCGCGGTTGGACGTCGCGCCTACGACATACATGAACGAATGCAGATCGCCTACGAGTCCACCAGTCTCTGAAAGGAAAGGCTTCCATACCGATCGTATCGGCGACGTTTCGGGCGGCAGACGAATACGATACTTCACGATCAGTTCACCGCCGGGCGCCTCGACCCGCCACAAAGCACTTTCTTCGTGGGTGACGGAGAGTTTTGCGCCGCGAGACTCAGCGCTGAGATCCTCAATATATCGCCAATAGCGGTCGTCGTATATCGGATGGAACGCCATGGCGAGGCGCGTTGTGCCTCTTGCTCGAGGAATTCGCATTTGCACAGCGAAGCCGGAGAGGTCAGCACGGTCAACGCGGATTACGTAGGAGATATCGTAATTTGAAGCACGAGAGAATGATATCGGTCTCGCCGAAGCGGACGAGAAAACCACTGCGGCAACAATGCAAGCCTGGATTAACTTAATAGCGAAGCGTCTGGAAAAACGGTCTGTGGTCATTACCTTAGTGTGGTCGTTGAATTAGACGAGTTAGAGGGGAAATTTCTTCCCGGATGATTAATAGCGATGCCACCAGTCAAAGAAGAAGACACAGAGTGGGCGTAGTAGTTTACAGTTTAGCTGGGCTTTGCCTCAAAAGTCTGCATTTAAGCACCGACGGTGCGAAATAGGGTAGCCAGGGGCAAGCGCTGAGCAGAGCGAAGCGCGTCGCCCCTGGTCAGTCGGATTAATTGAACAGAGCACTGAAAGTGCGAAATATCTTAGCCCCTCGCTATTTATTCCGCTCTTTCAGAGCTTCGCAGTCGTTACGCTTTTTACCAGGGGCGACGCGCCTCGCATACTCGGCGCTTGCCCCTGGCTATCATATTTCGCACCTTCTGTGCTTAAAAGCAGACTTTTGAGGCAAAGCCGTTTAGCTGAGGATCAACCAGTGAGAAGCAATGCAAGGAAAACACTAACGCCGGCGAAAGTTAATGAAGTCACCTATCACCATTGTTTGAAGGTGCTTCCTCTCATTTTTCAACAAGCTCATTAAGCTTCTTCAGTTGGTGCCAGGTACCGATTCACTCGAGGATCACATGATTGCCCGATGGACCGCGTTACTTACCGGGAATGCGCTCCATGTTGTAGATCCGTTCGCGTGCGGGCTTGCCTTCCTTCGCGGGCCAGTTGAGTGTGGCTCTCCACTTATCCGCCGACTCTCGTTCCCATCGAAAAGAGTTCTTTGCTTTCGCAGCTGGCTCAAATGTAATCCCTTGCGCATCTATTGCTGTTGCCACCCAACGCGAACCATCACCACCACCATCGTTGCCGAATTGTCCATCTTTCAACTGGAAACGTGTAGTGTCCGTCACTTTGTCGAGCTTCTCGTCCGGAAAACTGTCGACCGCGAGAGTTGTTTCATTCTCGAACCGATAACGCTCAAAGAATGCACCCTGATCAGTGCCGCTACCTTTCCAGGTGCCTTCTATCCAACGAAGCTTGGCGAGATCTGCCGTCGTAAACTTCGGCGAGTTAGCTGTCTGAAGGCCCGACGATTCGCGTGCACAAGATGCTAGTATGCAAACAAATACAACAGCTGAAGCGCTTAACCACGATTTAGCAATCATAAGTCCTACTCTTATTGGCTACTCACTTCGGAAGCACGGCCGCCCGCCGTCGACATCTCATTGATGAATCGAGTGAATAATCCGAACAGGTGAGGCATTGTTCCGAGTCCCTGGTAAACTCCATGCGAATGGTTCGGACAGGGCATGATCTGAACTCCTTGTTTGCAACCATCAACGCATTATCAGCGCTTCGGTACCTTCATCCCAAATGCCGATACGGCTCCCATCGAGCGATGCCCCCTATCGATTGCGTATACTGTTTATGGCGGTGGTCCTCTGAGCAAACAGCCACGGCAACAAATCAGGTTCGGCAAACGCGCGGTCCCAACTATTGTGTCCGAGGTCTGGGTATTCAGTGTATCTTGGGCTCCCACCCGCCTTTCTGATAGCGGCGATCATTTGCCGAGAGCGATTGGCGCTGATCGATTGATCCTGGGTTCCGTGAAATGCCCATATGGGAGTCTTGACAAGCTTCGGAGCTATCGTCTCATCCCCACCGCCACAAACCGGAATTGCGGCTGCAAACATTCCGGGATGTTCAGAAATGAGGCTCCAGGCACCCAGCCCTCCCATTGATTGTCCAGCCACGTAGAGGCGGTTGACGTCGATGCTGAATTCTTTCTGAATCGCCACAAGCAATTCGAGGACTAGTTTTAATTGATCCGTAGACTTTGCTGTATCGATACTTGTCCACATCTCCCCTTCGGGGCATTGAGGCGCAAGTACGAAGGATGGATAAGTGGCCTGATTCGTGGGTGTTGTCCAGATGTGACTTCCGCTTGTGTTACCTTCCGAAATCTGTTTTACGTTATCGATGCCCCGACCGCCTCCACCGTGCAGCCAAAGCATGAGTGGATACTTCTTTTGGGCGTCGTAGCCACGCGGAATAAAAAGTCGGTATGGCATCGTCTTGCGCCGCGCATTCCTAAATATTCGCGCTTCGAACCCGTCAGCTTTTTCGGTTTGCCCCCGCCCTAACAATGAACATTCGGCAATACCGGAGACGACCCGACCACTACAAGGTGAGGTGGAAATCCAATGAAAACAAGCGGCCACCCAGAGTAGCAAACTAAGAGCGATTACCTGCGTATGATTTCTCCGTAACCATTTGTTTCGTTGGATTGACATGTTCCCGATTAATGATGAAAAGATTCAAGCTTTCAATCCCAAAAAGGATTCATGGAAGATACTGGGAAGCGACGCACACTTGAAGAAACTACACCGTTGATTCTAATCCGGAGTTACTCATCGCGCAGCGCCACCAGCACCTCAACTCTAGTTGCACGTCGTGCCGGGATGAAACTCGCCAGTAAGGCAACCGCCAACAATCCTGCGGATACCGTCACATAGGTCGTAGCGTCTGTGGGCGTTACTTCGAACAACAGGCTTGCCATCCAGCGAGTCAAAGCAAAGGCTGCTACCAAACCTGCCACGATACCGACAAGCGCCAGCGTCATTCCTTTCCTGACCACCAGTCGCAAAACATCAAAGGGTCGTGCGCCTAGTGCCATGCGAATACCGATTTCATGCGTGCGTTGCGCCACCGAATAGGCCATGACTCCGTAGATTCCAATCGCCGCGAGCGTCAGAGAGACCAGAGCGAAAATCGCGAGCAGCAACATTGTGAGACGAGGCTGCTCGATCGAGTCGCCCACTGCCTCTTCAAGGGTTTCGACTTCCGTCACCGCCTGATCTTTATCGAGGCTAACAACTTCCTTTTGGATGGCTGTCGCGAGACTCGATGGTTCAGTGCTACTCCGCACCATCGCGCTCATACTAAGTCTGGGCCGCTGTGACGCTGGGAAGTACATCTCGTCGCGAGTTTCAGTATCGGAAAGCCTGAACTTTGTATCTTTGACTACGCCGATAACCTCACAAAGTATTCTGTTGGTCGAATAGGCAAACTTTTTCCCGAGGGGATTTTCACCAGGCCAAAAACGACGCCCAAAGCTTTCATTGATAACCGCTACTTTTGCTGATTTGTCACCATCTGCTTCCGTGAACGTTCGTCCGGCGGTCACAGGAATTTTCAGTAGTCGAAAATAGTCGCTACTAACACTTCTGCCAGGAACCCTTGGGACTTTTTCTGAACCGGGATCGGGTACACCTTCGATATAGACACGAAAGTGTCCGGACGAACCCAGCAAGGGGAGGGTTGAGGTGGTGGCGACATCAGTGACTCCCGGAAGGCCACGCACGCGCTCGATCATCTGATCATAAAACTTCGTCTGTTGATAGGATTCTGCGTAACGTGTTGGTGGTAGTGTGATTGCCATCGTCAGGATGTTGTGATAATCGAGCCCGGCGTTGCTCTCGCGGAGATGCAAAAAGCTTCTCGCCAACAAGCCGGCACAAACCAGCACTATCACGGCGATAGCGATCTCGCCCACAACAAGCGCGCGATGAATGCGATTACCTCTCACATCGCCTCGACCTGAACGCCCTCCTTCTTTCAACCCTTCGTTGAGATCGATCTCAGAGCATTGCAGCGCCGGCGCGAGTCCAAAGATCAATCCGGTCACCAGCGATACTGCGAGAGTGAAGCCAAGCACTCCAGTGTCCAATCCGATCTCATCGAGGCGTGGCACAGCGCCTGGTTTAAGCGACACGAGTAACGTAATCCCCAGGTAAGCAATCAGGACCCCGCCTGTTCCGCCAAGAAAAAACAGCAACAGGCTCTCGGTGACAAGCTGTCTGATCAACTGAACCCGGGAAGCTCCCAAAGCCGTGCGCACTGCGAATTCGCGACGACGAGCTGAGGCTCGAACGAGCAGTAGGTTCATCACATTGGCGCAGGCAATTAGCAGGACCAGTCCGACGATTCCGAACGTCACCAAAAGAGATTTCCTGATTTCCCCAACCACCACCTGCTGCAATGGCATGATGCCGGAGTCGCCTGCTATATCGCTATTTAGTGGATTGTCCTGCCGGTAACGAGTGCTGAGTGTAGCGAGTTCTGACTGTGCCTGGTCCAGTTCAACCCCCCGCTTTAGCCGGCCCACTACGCTTAAGTAAGTAGCTCCGAGACTAATGCTATCGGGCGCAAAATAGGTCGGTTCAAAAGCTCTGGGCAGCCATACATCAAACTTTTCATCGAGAAATCTAAAGCCAGCCGGCAGGATGCCCACAACCGCGAAGCTTTGGCCATCGAGCTCGATAGTGCGGTTTACAACATTCAGGTCCGCATCAAAGAGGCGGCGCCAGAGGTTGTAACTGAGCATCGCAACGCGAGCTCCGCCAGGCCGATCCTCTTCGGGAAGAAAATTGCGACCGAGATATGGTTGGACCGCCAGAACGTGAAGAAGATCGCCGGACACTCTGGCGCCACGAATCTGTTCCGGCGTATCGCGTCCGGTCAGATTAAAATTGTCCTCGGCAACCGCTGCGAGGCTCTCAAAAACCTGACTTTGCTCTCTGATCGCATTGAACTTGGGAATCGAGTCGGACGTGCTGGGGGATTGCCGCTGTGGATCCAATCTCGTGAGCAGCACCAATCGATTCGCGTCTTTGAAAGGAAGCGGACGCAACAGAAGCGCGTTGACCACGCTAAAGATTGCGCTGTTGGCGCCGATGCCGAGGGCCAGCGTGACTGTGGCAATAAGCGTAAAACCCGGACGCTTCCAAAGCAGACGGAATGCATACTGGAGATCGCGCCAAAGGGCTTCAACACCACGCGTGCCGCGTACGTCGCGGCATTCTTCCTTGAGCTGCTCTTCACCCCCCAACTCAATCAGGGCCAGGCGCCTGGCTTCATCCGGAGTGAGACCTCGGTTGATTTTTGCTTCGATCAGCAGGTCTCGATAAGCCTGGATTTCTTCATCAAGTTCACGTTCAACCTGGTCCTTGTGAATGAGATTACGCCAAAGGCTGCGGAAAAAGGGGAGGACCGGCATTCTTATGTCTCCTGGAGCGCGCTTGTAATGGCCAGCGAGATTCGTTGCCAGTCCTGACTTTCAGTCTTGAGCTGCCGCTCTCCCGCTTTGGTGAGGCGATAGTATTTGGCTCGGCGGTTGTTTTGTGATTCACCCCATGAAGACCTTAGCCATCCTGCCTGCTCCAGGCGATGTAAAGCAGGAAAGAGTGAACCAGGCTTTACGTTGAAGGTGCCTTGCGTAATCTGGTTAATGCGCTCGGCAACACCCATTCCGTGCAAAGGCTCGAGAGCCAGCGCCTTGAGCACCAACAAATCAAGCGTTCCGTGCAGAAGATTGGTCTGTCTTTTCGTCAAAGGTCTGTCTCCTACAGACATTCTGTAGGAGAGAGTATGGTACTTCTCCTGCAGACTGTCAATAGGAACGGCATTATGATCGAGTCGCGGTGTTTAATCGTCGGCTTAGATGTTTGCGCGGTGCAGAATGGAGACAGGTTTTTCGAATTAAGGTCAGATGTCACCTCGGCGCTCGCGTCCGGCGCACAGGGTACCTCGAAAAGCCCTTGACCCTGATGCACCCGTTGAAGAAATATTAAAGTTGAGCTGAGGTTAGTTGACTGGCAAGAACGGCGTGGGCTATCTATTGAAATCATGTCCGGGAGGTGAGAATCGGATCATCTTGCTCGATTGATATGGCAAAGAACAGATGGAAAACCATAGGATAAGAACCTTCATAGTCGACTCTTTCACCGACACACCATTCAAAGGCAATCCAGCGGGTGTTTGTATCATGGGCTCGCAGTTGGGCGACGAGGTAATGTTGCAGATCGCACAGGAGCTGAATCTTTCTGAAACGGCCTTTCTTTCACCTCTGGAGTCCGGCAACGCTTTCGCAATCCGATATTTTTCACCGAAGATGGAAATCCCATTATGCGGCCACGCGACTCTGGCCTCAGCCAAAGTTGTTTTCTCAATACATAAAATGAACGAAGTTCACTTCATGAACATTCAGAACCTGGACTTGTTCGCCAAACAATCAAACGGCCAAATCGTAATGGAATTTCCCATTTACGAGATGCGGCCGGCCGACGCTCCGCCTGCCCTCCTCGCTGCTTTAGGAATCGAAGCTATCAAGAACTCGGTCTACAACGAAGAAACCAAAATATTGTTGCTGGAAATTGGAAACCCGGAAGAACTGGCCAATTTAGATCCGGATTTTACTGCACTTCTTCGATCCCATAATTCCATCAACGGTGTCTTAGTTACGGCGCCGTCCGCTGGGGACGGCTACGATTTTCATTCGCGGTACTTCTGGCCCTGGAGCGGCACAAATGAAGATCCGGTGACCGGCGGTACTCACACGTTTCTGGCAAAGTATTGGGCGTCAAGACTAGGCAAGACGAAAATGAAGTCTTTTCAATCGTCAAAGCGAACAGGTTTCATGGAGGTAGAACTAGTCGCCGACAAATTGCGGATCCACGGCCAGGCAGTCATCGTTTTTGAAGGCCGGCTAGCAATCCGACCTTAGTTGTATTCGATGATCAGTTGAAGAGGTAGTGTGAAGCGATCAATCGCGATAATAGGTGAATATACCCCAAGCTTTCCACCGCATATTTCGACCAGCCTGGCCATCAGGCATTCGTGTTCAGCGTCAGAACTTGACATTGATGGCATCTGGGTGTCCACAGAGGAAATAGACCAAACTTTGTTCGAGCGCTTTTCCGGCATCTGGGTGGCGCCTGGCAGCCCTTATAAGAATATGGACAAGACGCTGTGGGCGATTCGTTACGCACGTGAGAACGGTGTCGCATGTTTCGGCACTTGCGGCGGCTTCCAGCACATGATCATTGAGTACGCGCGCAATGTTCTCGGGTTTATGGATGCGGGCCACGCGGAGTATGATCCCAACGCTTCTAACCTCTTCATTTCCCAGCTCACCTGTGCGCTCTCGGGTCGCGAAATGGAGTTGACGTTTTCACCCGGCTCCCGGGTCGCAGAAATCTATGGAGCAACGTCAGCTACCGAGGAGTACTACTGCAATTTCGGTGTCAACCCAAATCACGTTTCTCTCTTCAAAAGCGGCTCATTGAAAATCACGGGATCAGATAGCGAAGGCGAGATTCGGGTTATTGAATTGCTGGGCCACCCTTTTTTCCTGGGAACGCTGTTCGTGCCTCAGACACGTTCGACAGCAGAGCAACCGCATCCGTTAGTGACTGCATTTATGAAAGCCGTTAACGAAACCAGATGCGTGGGCGCGGTATAACTAATTGTTGGAGCGGTGGGAGCGTGTTTCACAACTTGACTGGTGAGGCGATGCTTTAATGAATTCGCGCTGCCGTCAACTTCTATTGGTCTTTCACTGAGGCTAGGTATGACACAAGAGAAGATCAGAAGAATCGACGTTTTCTTCTACGGTCTGTTCATGGACGATGCCCTCTTGCGAGAAAAAGGCATGAATCCTGTGGATCGTCGGATGGCGTCTGTTGAGGACTTCTCCCTGGTCATCGGAGCGCGCGCAACGCTAGTCCCGTACGCCGGGCGGACAGTTTATGGTGTGCTCTTTTCGCTGACCCATGCGGAAGTGGATGCTCTATATTCAGAAGCTTCGGTTAGTGTTTACCGCCCGGAAGCTGTATTTGCGCAACTAGCCGTTGGGAGCATCACTCCAGCTCTTTGTTTCAATCTTCCGATGCCGCCTTCGGCAGACGAGCGAAATCCGCAGTACGTTTCAAGACTCAGAGAACTCGCTGAGAGAATCGGCCTGCCATCGAGCTATGTATCATCCCTTCGGTAGCCGTACAGAGGGTTCGAATCCCCTAACAGCCAAAGCTAATCAGCAT
>JBKPOC010000128.1:0-58581 GCA_046732935.1 Acidobacteriota bacterium
GGAAAGATGCGTAAGCATTTTATTCGCATACTTCCTGGCGATCGTGTTTTGGTAGAGCTTTCTCCTTACGATCTTAATCGCGGCCGAATTACATACCGCTATAAATAGATAGAGGTTTACGTCGATGAAAGTCCGTGCGTCAGTCAAAAAGATGTGCGACAAGTGCAAAGTCATCCACCGCAAAGGCGTGGTCCGGGTGATTTGTGTGAATCCGAAACATAAACAACGACAAGGATAATCGGGAAAGATGGCACGTGTAGCTGGAGTAGACCTACCGCCCAACAAGAGAGCCGAGATCGGCCTGACTTACATTTACGGCATCGGCCGCTCTCGTTCGAACTCAGTGCTGAAGGAGGCAGGCGTCAACCTCGACACTCGCGTTCGCGACTTGAGTGAAGACGAGCTGAGCCGGATCCGCGGCATCCTCGAAACACAGGGCGAGATCGAAGGCGATCTGCGCAAGCGCGTTCAGATGGACATCAAGCGCTTGATGGACATCGGCTGCTATCGCGGTCTGCGGCATCGCCGCGCGCTGCCCGTCCGCGGACAGCGAACGCACACCAACGCTCGCACGCGTAAAGGTCCACGCCGCGCCACCATCGCGAAGAAGAAGGCGCCCGGCAAGAAGTAGTAGGCAGGACTTCGGTCTTTGGTCTTTGTTCACTTGCGAACCAAGCCTAAGTCCCAAGACCTAAAACCAAAGACCAAAGAACGAATTTATGGCTAAAGCAGGCGGAAAGAAAAAGGTCTTTCGCAAGAAAGAGAAGAAGAACGTTCCCAACGGCATCGTCCATATCGCGGCGTCGTTCAATAACACGATGATCTCGATCACGGACCTCGAGGGAAACCTGATCGCGCAATCGTCAGCCGGCGCGCGCGGTTTTCGCGGCTCCCGCAAGGGCACTCCGTTCGCCGCTCAACAGGCGGCTTACGAAGCAGCTAAGAAGGCCCACGAAGCGGGAATGCATCAGTGCGAAGTGAGAGTGAAAGGCCCGGGCGGCGGCCGTGAGTCGGCGATTCGCGCGATCGCGAATGCCGGCATCCGCGTCACGACGATTCGTGACACGACGCCGATTCCGCACAATGGCTGCCGGCCGCCAAAACGGCGCAGAGTTTAAGGAGTACCGGTCTTTGGACTTTGGTCTTTGGCCTTGCGTGTTCGAAAAAGGCCTAAGACCAAAAACCTAAGACCAAAGATCAAAACAAACCCAAAGGACGAAGGATCGGCGTCACTACGACGCGATCTGTAAACTTTTCCGTCTAACTTTAGACTGGAGGCAAATTAGTTGGCTAGGTATAGAGATGCAGTGTGTCGCCTTTGTCGACGCGAAGGCGCAAAGCTCTTTTTGAAGGGCGATCGTTGTTACAAACCCGCGTGCCCGATTGAGAAACGTGGCACGCAGCCACCCGGACAGCACGGTAACTCGCTGCGACGCGGCAAAGCGCTCGTTGGCTACGGCCAGCAGTTGCGCGAAAAGCAGAAGGTCAAACGCATCTACTTCATTCTCGAAGGACAGTTCCGTAACTACTTCGAGCGTGCTGCCCGCATGAAGGGCATCACCGGCGAGAACCTTCTGTTCCTGCTCGAGCGGCGGCTGGATAACGCGGTCTATCGCGCCGGATTCTCCACCTCACGCCGTCAGGCGCGACAACTGGTGAATCACGGTCATATCCAGGTCAACGATCGCAAAGTCGATATTCCCTCTTATCAAGTAAAGCCCGGCGACGTCATCAGTGTGAAAGATGCGAGCAGGAAGAACGTTCACATCGAGGGCGCCTGGCAAACTGCGTCCGGCCGTGGACGTCCATCGTGGATCTCGGCCGACGGCGGAGATATGTCGGCACGCATCAGCAGCACCCCGGTGCGCGACGATATCGATCGGATGATCAACGAACAGCTCATCGTTGAGCTTTATAGCAAGTAATTAACCGTGGCGGACCCGGGCGCGCGCGACGCGTCCGCGGTTCGCCAGTCGCATTTTTCTTAGGAACCTGGAACGCTATGGCTATGGACCAAAATAATCTTTGGACGGGATTTCAAATGCCGCGACGGCTGGCGGCAGACGCTGAGACCCTGACGGAACGCTACGGCCGCTTCTCGGCCCAACCATTCGAGCGCGGCTTCGGCACGACCGTCGGCAACTCGCTCCGCCGCGCGCTGCTTTCGTCAATCGAAGGCGCGGCTATTACGGCCGTCAAGATCGAAGGCGTGGAACATGAGTTCTCGTCCATCAAAGGCGTGGTGGAAGATGCCACCGACGTCATTCTGAACCTCAAGCAAGTGCCGTTTAAGCTGCACAGCAGCGAGCCAAAGACGCTGCGCATCTCGAAAGAGGAAGCGGGCGAAGTTACCGCCGCCGACATCGAAGCCGATGCTGACGTGGAGATTCTCGATCCCTCCGTTCACATCGCCACCGTGAGCGAAGGCGGATCGCTGCGCGTCGAGATGCGGCTCAAACGCGGCCGCGGCTACATCTCCGCCGATCGCAACTTCGACGAAGACCTGTCGCTCGGTTACATCCCGATCGACTCCGTCCACACACCCGTCAAGAAAGTTAACTACAACGTCGAAGCAGCGCGTCTCGGACAGAACACCGAATTCGACAAGCTGACGATCGAAGTCTGGACCGACGGCTCGGTGAAACCGGAAGATTCGATCGGGCTTGCGGCGAAGTTGATCAAGGACCACATGTCCATCTTCATCAACTTCGAGGAAGACACGGACGACTTCGCGTACGCGAAAATGGAGCGTCCGCCGTTGCCGCGCAACGACCAGTTGGATCGTTCAGTCGACGAACTCGAACTGTCGGTTCGTTCTTACAACTGTCTGAAGAATGCCGATATCCGCACCATTCGCGATCTGGTGCAGCGTACCGAGCGCGAGATGCTGGCGACGAAGAATTTCGGCAAGAAGTCGCTCAACGAGATCAAAGAGATCCTCAATGGCATGGGCCTCGATTTCGGCATGGAGTTTGACGAGCAAGGTAATCCGATTCCCGGCACGGGCGGCCGCGATGGCGCTGACCTGTCAGATTTCGAAGGTGAAGAGGAACAGTAAGGCGGCAGTATGCGACATCTAAAGGCACATCGAAAACTCGGTCGCACCAGCGAGCATCGTCACTCGATGCTGCGCAACCTTGCGACTTCCCTGATCAACTCGCGCGACGAGCGCATCGTCACCACGTTGCCCAAGGCAAAAGAGCTGCGGCCGTTCGTCGAGCGCGCCATTACGCTCTCGCGCCGCGCGCGCACTTTTACCGACGAAGGATCCGATGCCCGCGCGTTGCACCTGCGACGCCAGGCGGCGGGCTTCTTTCACGCCGGTAACACGGCCATGAGCCCCGCGACCGGCAAGCGCGGACAGTTGCGGCCGGAGCGCACCGCCGGCGTGGCGGCGCTCAAGCGGCTCTTCAACGAGTTGGGTGAGCGTTACAAGGATCGGCCCGGCGGCTACACGCGCATCCTGAAGCTCGGCCATCGCGACGGCGACGATGCGGAGCTCGCAATCATCGAGCTGGTCGACAATCCGCGTGAAGTCGAGGCGATTGAAGCCGCGAAGAAGCGCGCGAAAGCCGCGAGCTCGAAGAAGAAGGGATCGAAGAAAGCAGCCAAGACCGTGACCACGGATGCGGAGACGACGGAAGAGCCGGACGAGTCGGCGTAACCGAGAACACATGGCTGCACGCAAAGAACAGAGCGAACCAGCAGCAAAAGCTTCGGTCAACATGGACGAGCTGCGGGAGCTGATCTCGCTGCTTCGCGAAAACGGGTTGGCCGAGCTCGAACTCGAGAGTCAGGACTTTCGTGTTCGCCTTCGTCGCGAAGGCGCGAACTCGCAGCCGGTCCAGTACGCGGAACCCGCGCCTGTTCCGGTCGCGCCGCAACCGGCCACGCAGGCGCCGCCAAACAATCCCGCGGCGGCGAGCGCTGCTGCTCCGGCACATCCGGGCGCGCAGGCCTCGACCGAGGCTTCGCACGATCAGGATCTGCACATCATTCCTTCTCCCATCGTCGGCACGTTTTATCGATCAGCTTCACCGACTGCCGATCCGTTCGTGAAAATTGGCAGCAACGTCGAAGGCGATACGGTGGTGTGCATCATCGAGGCGATGAAACTCATGAACGAGATTCAGGCCGAGATAACGGGTGAAGTGGTGAAGATTTACGTTGAGAACGGGCAGCCGGTCGAGTACGGGCAGCCGCTTTTCGGAATTCGCAGTTAAGTCACCAAAAGGCACAAAGCCACAAATTCGCTTTTGTGGTTTTTGTGCTTTTTTGTGGCCCTTTTTTGCGGCGGAGGTTCTGATGGCCTTCAACATGCGCAAGTTCAAAAAGGTCCTGATCGCGAACCGCGGCGAGATCGCGTGCCGCATCATCTGGACGTGCAAAGAGATGGGGATCAAGACGGTCGCCGTGCACAGCGACGTCGATCGCGATTCGCTGCACGTGCGCTTCGCCGACGAAGCTGCATGCATTGGACCAGCGCCGTCCGCGCAGAGTTATCTCAATATTCCAGCCATCATCAGCACGGCCGAGATCTTCAACGTCGACGCGATTCATCCGGGTTACGGTTTTCTTGCCGAGTCGGCCACGTTCGCGCAGATCTGCGACGACTGCAACATCAAGTTTATTGGTCCGCGCGCGCACGTCATCCGCCTGATGGGCGACAAGATCGAAGCGCGCCGCACGATGAAACAAGCGGGCTTGCCGGTGGTGCCGGGCAGTGAGGGCGCCGTCTCTTCCGAGGAAGAAGCACGCAAGATCGCGCGCGACATTGGTTATCCGTTGATCGTCAAAGCCGCCGCGGGCGGCGGCGGTCGCGGCATGCGCATAGTCCGTTCGGAACAGGATCTCGCGAAGGCGCTGGAAACAGCGTCGACCGAAGCGGCGGCAGCTTTCAACGACGGCAGTGTCTACATCGAGCGCTACATCGAACAGCCGCGCCACATCGAAATCCAGGTGATGGCTGACGAGTTTGGGCAGTGCATCCACCTCGGCGAGCGCGAGTGTTCGATTCAGCGGCGCCATCAGAAGCTGATGGAAGAAGCGCCGTCGACGGTGCTGACGCCGGAGCAGCGCATGACGATGGGCGAGGCGGCCGTCAAGGCTTGCAAAGACCTCGGTTACTCGAGCGCGGGCACGGTCGAGTTTCTGCTGGACGTGCACGGCAACTTCTACTTCATGGAGATGAACACGCGCATCCAGGTCGAGCATCCGGTGACGGAGATGGTGACGCTTGCGGACATCGTTCGCAACCAGATCCGGATCGCGGAAGGTGAGCATCTCGGGTACGCGCAGGACGATCTGTTGATTGTCGGTCATGCGATCGAGTGCCGTATCAATGCCGAGGACCCGGAAACGTTTGCGCCGTCGCCGGGCACGATCACGGCGTTCAACCTGCCGGGTGGGCCGGGCGTCCGCGTCGATACGTTTGTCTACTCCGGTTACCAGGTCTCGCCTTTTTACGATTCGCTGATCGCGAAATTGATCGTTCACGCGCGCACGCGCGACCTCGCTATCGCGCGCATGAAACGGGCGTTGGACGTGATGGTCGTGGAGGGCATCAAGACGACGATTCCGCTGCACCAAAAGATCATGGACGACCCGCGTTTCCGTAAAGGCGAGATCGGAACCGACTTCATGGAGTACTTCCTGGCGCGAAACGGCAAAGTGGGCGCTCAGCGCGCATAAATCGGTGTTCAGCGGTTGCCGTTTAGCTAGTCGTTCCCTATAATATCCGACTTTTCTATGGCGATTTGGGTCGTCTGAGAGGTAAACGATAAATGTCACATGCAATTATCAAAGCCGGCGGCAAACAGTTCCTTGTCGAACAGGGCCAGACGATTCGCGTCCCCTCGCTTCAGGCTGAGGCCGGCAGTTCAATTGAGCTCGAAACCCTGTTGACAACCGGCGACAATCCCGCGAAAGCGACCGTCGTCGGCCACGGCAAAGACCAGAAGGTCGTCGTGTTCAAGAAGAAACGTCGCAAGCAGTACAAGCGCACTCGCGGTCACCGCCAGGGTTACACGACCCTCAAGATCGATACCATCGAGTAGAGGTTAAAGTTTATGGCACACAAAAAAGGCGTTGGCTCATCCAGAAACGGGCGCGACTCGCAGTCACAACGGTTAGGGCTGAAGAAGTTTGGCGGCCAGCAGGTGCTCGGCGGCAACATCATCGCGCGGCAACGCGGCACGAAGTGGAAACCCGGCAACAACGTCGGCCGAGGGAAAGACGATACGCTTTTCGCGTTAATTGACGGCGTCGTGAAGTTTGAGGACAAAGGCCGCTCCGGGAAGTTCATCAGCGTATACCCTATGGAGCAAACGTCTCCTCCGGAGCAAACGGCTGCTTAGAAAAGATTTTTCGCCAGTTCGCGACGCCTGAGCAGCACACATTGCGCGGCCAGGCGTCGTTTTCAATTTAGATGTTTATCGATCGCGCCAAGATCCACGTACAAGGCGGTGACGGAGGTAACGGCGTTACTGCTTTCCGGCGCGAAAAGTTTGTGCCGCGTGGTGGCCCATCCGGCGGCGACGGCGGGCGCGGCGGCGACGTCGTCCTGCTGGCCGACGCTTCACTCAATACGCTGCTTCATCTCCGTTACAACCCGCGCCACGTAGGCGACCGCGGGCTGCACGGCGAAGGCTCGAACCGTTCGGGTCGCGACGGGGAAGACTTGATAGTTCGTGTTCCCGTAGGAACGCAGATCTTTGACGCAGACACCGGCGACCTGTTGCACGATCTCAGCTATGACGGCGCCCGCTGGCTCGCCGCGCGCGGCGGCCGTGGCGGTTTCGGCAATTCGCACTTCACGAGTTCGACGAACCGCGCGCCGCGTTATCACCAGACCGGCGGCAAAGGCGAAGAGCGCGAGTTGCAGCTCGAGTTGAAACTGCTGGCGGACGTCGGTCTCGTGGGTTTTCCCAACGCCGGCAAGTCGACTTTCATCTCGACTGTCTCCGCCGCTCGTCCGAAGATCGCCGACTATCCGTTCACGACTTTGGAGCCGCACCTTGGCGTCGTCGACCTCGGCGACTTTCGCACGTTCGTGATCGCCGACATTCCCGGTTTGATCGAAGGCGCGCACGCCGGAGCGGGACTGGGCGATCGCTTCCTGCGCCATATCGAGCGCACGAAGTTGCTGCTGCATCTCGTCGACGTTTCCTCGTTGCCGCAACAGGAACCGGTCGCGGCTTACGAAACCGTCAACCGCGAGCTCGCTTCGTACAACGAGGATCTCGCAGCGAGGCCGCAGTTTG
Organism: Acidobacteriota bacterium; assembly: GCA_046732935.1. Classification (GTDB taxonomy): domain Bacteria; phylum Acidobacteriota; class Blastocatellia; order Pyrinomonadales; family Pyrinomonadaceae; genus PSRF01. The sequence continues at coordinate 7,263 of JBKPOC010000128.1, forward strand.
TAGTAGCGACCAAGACCGACGCGCTCGACGATCCGCAGCGGCTCGAATCATTACGCGTCCGCGCGGCGGAGGACGGAAAGGCGTTCTTTGCGATCTCGTCGGCGACAAACGAGGGCGTGCGTGAGTTGATCCACGCCATAGCTGCGAAGCTCGACGAGTTGAGCAAGGCGGGCGAGCGCAACGATACGGTGGAGCTGGCTTTGTAGGTAGCGATGAGCGCGCGACAGCGAATCGCCTTGTATGGCGGAACATTCGATCCGGTCCATTTAGGCCACCTCGAGATCGCGCGCCGGGTGTTAGAGCTGTTTGAGATTGAGAAAGTGCTTTTTGTTCCGGCCCAGGTTGCGCCGCACAAGATGCGGCGTCCTGTAACTGAGCCAATACATCGCTATGCGATGCTGGCGCTGGCAACGCAGAACGATCCGCAGTTGTCGATTTCCACGTTTGAGCTCGACGCTCCGGATCGACGTTACACCGTCGACACGGTCGAACATTTTCGACGCGAGTTCCATGAGTCGACCGAGCTCTTTTTCATCATGGGCGCCGACTCGTGGTCGGAGATCGCAACCTGGCGAGAATGGAAACGACTGTTGACGATGACCGAGCACATCGTCGTTACGCGGCCGGGCTACAACATCGATCGGACCTTGCCGGCTGCGGACGCGCGCGTGCTGTTCACCGATGCGGTGATGAAAGACATTTCGGCGACAAACATTCGCCGCCTTGCGAGGGAAGGACGTTTTGACGAGTTGGCGCGACTAGTTCCGGCGCCAGTGGCTGACTACATCAGGAAGTACGAGATCTATCGAGATACGAATGAAACAGAACTCAACCGTTAAGGAACAATCACTGAACCCGCAACCTGCCGTGCGGTCGAAGCCTCAAACCGAGACGTGCGAGACCGTTCTCGACGAGCGCATCTGCGCCGCGCTTCACGCAGCCGGCGAGAAGAAGGCGATCGATCCGGTAGTCCTCGACCTGCGCGACATCGCCAGCTTTACCGACCACTTCGTGATCGTCAGCGGCGCGAACGAGCGCCAGGTGCAGGCGATTTCAGACGAGATCTACGAGCAACTGAAGAAGTCGGGCGAGACTGCGGCGCGCGTCGAAGGCTACAAGACCGCCGAATGGATCCTGCTCGACTACGGCGACTTCGTGGTCCATGTGTTCGAGCAGAAAGCGCGGGTGTTCTACGATCTTGAACGTTTGTGGCGCGAATCGAAGCGCGTCGAGTTGCCGGCGGAATTCCGCGACGATGCTGCGAGCTCTTTGAGAACAGAATCGTGATTGAAATCTTCGCGCGCTCTCCACGAATGAGCGAGGCGAGCTCCGTTAAATGCGCTTCCGGATCATTTGGACAGGGAAGACTCGAGATGCCAGGTTGCGCGCGCTCCTCGACGATTACGCCGAACGGCTGTCGCATTTTGTCCGTTGTGAAGTCACTGAACTGCGCGAACTCGGCCGCGCTGACAAGTCGGGCATCGATAGGGACACGAAACGCATCACAGACGCTCTTCGTCCTGGCGCGGTGACGGTGCTCCTGGATCCGGAAGGCTCGGAATGGACGTCGCAGCAACTGGCTGAGCAAGTCAGGAGTTGGGAAGGCAGCGGGATCAAGGAAGTCGCGTTCATTGTTGGTGGACCGCATGGCGTGACGCGCGAGTTGGTCGAGCGAGCGGACAAGCGTTGGTCGCTATCACGATTGACGTTGACGCACGAGATGGCGCGAGTGCTGTTGCTGGAGCAGTTATACCGGGCGTACACGATCATTCACGGCTTGCCGTATCAGAAGTGATCGGCGCGGCGCGCGCTCCGCGAGCGGATGAAGATTATCAAGTAGGGTTTGGAGGACTAAAACTATATATGGATAAGAGGCGCACGAAAGTTTTCCGCGACAAGTTATTGGGTCGTCGCGAAGGCCTTGTCGGCCAGGTGCAGGCGGCTGAGCTTTATAGTCGGGAACGCGATGCCGAGGCCACGCAGGATCCCGCCGACATGGCGGCGAATGCTTATACAAAAGAGTTGCTGGTGTCGATGTCCGACAACGATCGCCAGTTGCTGAATCTGATCGACGAAGCGCTCGAGCGGATTGAAACGTCCGGTTATGGAAAGTGCGTTCACTGCGGCGAGGCATTGCCGGAGAAGCGCCTCGATGCGGTGCCGTGGGCGCGACACTGCGTTCGTTGCCAGGATTTACAAGAGCGCGGACTGCTCGGCGACGACGACGATTAAAAGCGCTTTTATTTGACATAACAACGCGGCCTCCTCGAATCGGTTCGGGGAGGCCGTTCTGGTACTTAAAGGTATGTTCCTCACGTATGTTCCTCATTGACGCTTGGCTCTCCCTTCTTTTTCCGCAACGCTGTCGCGTCTGTGGCGCCAGTGTCGAGCAACATCGCTACGGCGTAGTTTGCGCGGCATGCTGGAAAACACAGCTTCTGACGGATGAAGGTGCAATCGGATTCTATGAAGGCGCGCTGCGCGAAACCGTTCTGCTGTTGAAGCGGGAGCCGTATCTGCCGCGCCACGTGGTTGACTTGCTGGTCGAGCGAACCCGAGCCTTGGAATCCGTAACTAAGATTGTTCCCGTGCCGCTGCACGACGAACGGCTGCGGTCGCGAGGTTTTAATCAGGCGGCTGTGATTGGCCGCGAAATATCGAAGGCGCTCCGGATTCCGATGGACGAGGCTGGCCTGGTTCGTGTCTCTTCGCCCAGAAAATACCGGACGGGGCTCGACGCGAAAGGACGCCGGGAAAGCGTCGAAGGTGCGTTTATAGTGCGTTATCCACGCCTAATCGACGGTGAAGACATCCTATTGGTTGACGACGTTTTTACGACTGGCGCGACCGTTGCCGCATGTGAAGCGGCCCTCGTGGAAGCGGGCGCGAAATCGGTGTTAATTATGACCTTGGCACGAGCGAAACTTTGACACCCTCTTCGGCGCTCGCGTAATATCAGCCGTACTATGAATGGACGGGTTTTAGTCCTGAATACCTCTTTCGAGCCCATCAACGTGTGCACCGAGAGGCGCGCCGTGGTGATGATCTTCAAGGGGGTGGCCCGGGTGGAAGAGCACAATGGCCACATGCTTCACTCGCAAAAACTCTCCATACACGCGCCGTCGGTGATTCGCCTGACCGAGTACATTCACATTCCGTTTGAGCGGCGGTCGCTGTCCCGCAAGAACATACTGCTGCGGGATCACTCGACCTGCCAGTATTGCGGCAAGCAATACCCGCCTTCGGAGTTGACGCTCGATCATGTCCAGCCGCGCTCGCGTGGAGGTGAGTCGGCATGGGATAATCTGGTCGCCTGTTGCAAACGCTGCAATCATAAGAAGGGCAACCGGACTCCGGAGGAGTCGGGGATGCACCTGCTTCGGCGGCCGCGCGGGTTCTCGCTTCACGTCAACCGCCAAATCATGCGGTACCTTGGCAGGGCAGACGAGACCTGGCGCAAATACCTGTTTTACGAATCGGACAGCCGAGCATAACCGGCGTGCACGCGCATCCACTTAGAAAGAGGAAATTATGAGTGAAACAATGTTGGCAATCGCGGGGCTCGGACCCACGGAGCTTCTCTTGATCATCGTGGCAATCTTCCTGCTCTTCGGCGCCACTCGGCTGCCGCAGTTGGCGAAGGCGCTCGGACAAAGCAAGCGCGCGTTCAAGGAAGGCCTTGACGAAGGCGAACGCGAGCCGCGGAAAGAGATCAAGGAATAGCGATCAGGTTTTTGGTTTTTCGTCTCTCGTTAGTGATTGTGCCCCTTTTGCCCAACGACTAACGTTGCTTTCACCGAAAGCACGAACTCCGCCTCATGCCTTTCTTCGTTGATTAATCGCGAGATTTCGCGGGATAGGTCTGCTCTTATACTCTCAGGCACGAGCGCGAGCCAGGCGGGCATCAGAAACTCAGACACTAGCGGCGAATTCAAGAACTGCTCTCCGGATTCATAATCAAATTCTTCGATACGTGTCCACGTCGTCACGTCGCGCAGTCCTTCGTCTTCGGCCATCTGCTCGACCTCCGACACCGTGGGCAACGCGGTGATCAACTGCTCGACGTCCGACTCGCGTTCGGTCAAGCCAGTGTTGTGCAAAGCTTCCCAGTAGATCGAAAAGAACTCGCCGAAGCTTGACGCGGTTGGCAACGCGAGCGCGATCGTCGCGCCGGCGCCGGCAACCCGGACCAACTCCGAAAACATCCCGCGCACGCGTTGAGTTGAAACTAACGACCCGTTGCCGAGGACGAGATCGAATTCGTTGTCGGGCAGCGCGAGCGAATCGAGACGCGTTTGCGTGAACTGCGTCTGCTCGTGGGTGGCAGTCGCTTTGGCCTGGGCCAGTTCCAGGCATTCGGCGTTTTCGTCGATGCACAGAAACTCGACTTTCTTTCCAGCACGCTCCCGCAGCGCCATGGCGTGACCGCCTGTGCCAGCGGCCGCGTACAGCACCTTGCCTTCGTCGGGCAGCTTCACGTGCTCGTCGATCAGTTCGGCGAATCGTTCGCCCCAATCGGGCGCGATGAATAGGTCTTGAAGAAACGCCAGTTCCTTGTCTGTTTTTTTACTGCTCGTGTTCATCTGTCTCAAAGTATTTCCTGCCTCGCAACTGAGGCGGTAAACATTCCATCTCCTCTTTTGCGTCGGGATCGCTGTGGACGTATCGATAATCTTTGCCGTAGCCGACGTGTTTCATGAGCGGCGTCACTGCATTGCGCAAGTGTAGCGGGACTGGTTCGCGAGAAGTTTCAGCCGCGTCAGTGGCGGCGGCGAAGTAGGCGGTTTTGACGGCGTTCGATTTCGGCGCTTGCGCGAGGTAGATCACTGCCTGCGACAGTGGAAACAGTCCTTCAGGCAGTCCGATCAGTTGCACGATATCAGCGGCTGCCGCGGCTTGCACCATCGCCTGCGGGTCCGCGAGTCCGATGTCTTCGGAAGCGAGGATGCACAAGCGGCGAGCGATATAGACCGGATCGGCGCCGCCTTCGATCATCCGCGCGAGCCAGTAGAGCGAGGCGTTGACGTTGGAGTTGCGCAGCGATTTGATGAGCGCGGAGATCAGGTTGTAGTGCTCTTCGCCGCCCTTGTCGTAGGCGTAGTGAGCGCGGCCTAATGCTTCAATAACTGTCTGCTCAGTAACTGGTCTGACGCCGTTTTCATCCGGAGTAGTCGATTCGACGGAAGCGTCCAGAGCGGTGAGCGCGACGCGAGCATCGCCGCCCGCCGAGTGCGCGATGCGTCCGAGCAACTCATCGGAGATCGACGGCTTGAAACGAGCGAGACCGCGGTCTTCGTCTTCCAGTGCTCGTCGCAGGACGATCGTGATCTCGTCTTCAGAAAGCTGATTCAGGACGAGCACGCGACAACGCGACAACAACGCGCCAGTCACTTCAAACGACGGATTTTCGGTTGTCGCGCCGATTAATGTGACCGTGCCGTTTTCGACTGCGTGCAGCAATGCATCCTGCTGCGTCTTATTGAAGCGATGGATCTCGTCGATGAAGAGCACGGTGCGTTTTCCGTAACGCTGTTCAGTTTTTGCTTCCTGTATTGCCTCGCGTAGATCTTTCACGCCGGAGAAGACGGCCGATAAGGCGATGAATCGCAGGCCGCTGTTTTCCGCGAGCAGCCTCGCGAGCGTTGTCTTACCGGTGCCTGGCGCGCCCCACAGGATTAATGAAGGCAACGCGCCGCCTGCTTCAACCAACCTGCGGAGGACGCGTCCCTTGCCGACGAGGTGCTCCTGGCCGACGAACTCCGCGAGCGATCGTGGACGCATGCGCTCGGCGAGCGGCGCGCCGTCGAGAGGCGCCGGCTCCGGCGCGTCGTTGCCAAACAGGCTTCGTGAATTCCAGCGGTCCATAACGTTAAAAAGGAGTATAATTATCACCCAAAAGCACTCAATGCGCGACCGGATCACCATTTTTATGGGAAAAAGATGCAGAATCTTCAAGGGAACGCGATCAAGTTAATCTGCGTATAGTTGGCGTGCATGAGATCCCGTGAGTAAGGGAGCGATTGGAGAGCAGATATGAAAGACGTAAAAAACGTTCTGAGAGTTGTGGGGATGATCCTCCTCGGACTATTCGTATTCATGGTGGCGGCCCCGTTGGTTTTGAAGGTGGCGGGAATCACATTCGGCATCATTACGGGTCTGATTGGCCTGGCAGTACTCTTAATCAAAGTTGCCGTCGTCCTGGCAATCGGTTACTTGATCCTCGTCGGTGTTCGTGCCCTGCTTCGTTAAGTGAGTAAACACGAATTACACGTTGAACCGAAAGTGGACTACATCGCCTTCCTGCATGATGTAGTCCTTGCCTTCCAGTCGTAGCAGACCTTTTTCCCTCGCCGCGGCATACGAACCAGCTTCCATCAATTCGTTGTAACTGATCACCTCCGCGCGGATGAAACCGCGCTCGATGTCCGAATGAATCGTGCCGGCGGCAGTCTGCGCGCGTGTGCCCTGCGGAATGGTCCAGGCGCGCACTTCCTTTTCACCCGCGGTCAGGAACGACATCAATCCGAGCAGGTGATACGCGCTCTTGATCAACTGATCGACTCCGCTCGTCGAGACGCTCAGGCTCTTGAGATAGTCGAGCCGTTCTTCCGGAGGCAGCGCGACGAGCTCCGATTCGAGTTGAGCGCAGATCACAACGCACTCGGCCGCTTCGCGCGTCGCCACATCCCGCACTGCGTCGACCAACTTGTTCCCTTCGAGGTTCGCCAGCGTCGCCTCGTCGACGTTCGCGGCGTAGATCGTCGGCTTCGTCGTCAACAAAAAGAAGTTCCGTGCGACGGCGCGCTCGTCGTCTGTCAATGCGACTGTCCGCGCGGAGCGTCCTTGTTCGAGCGCGGGTTGGATCTTGTCGAGCACTTCCAACTCCGCGCGCGCGACTTTGTCGCCGCCTTTCAAATTCTTCTGCGCCTTCTCGCGCCGTCGTTCGACTGTGCCGAGATCCGCGAGTGCGAGTTCGATCTGAATGGTTTCGATGTCGCGGACCGGATCGACACTTCCTTCAACGTGGATCACGCTGTCGTCTTCAAAACAGCGCACGACCTGGACCACGGTGTCAGTCTCGCGAATGTTTGCGAGAAACTGGTTTCCCAGTCCTTCACCTTTCGAAGCGCCGCGGACGAGACCCGCAATATCCAAAAACTCGACAGTCGCGGGCACGATCACCTGCGTTTTGACGAGCTGCGCCAGTGGTTCGAGTCGTTCGTCGGGAACGGAAACGACGCCGACGTTCGGCTCGATCGTGGCGAAGGGATAGTTTGCGGCGAGGGCGGACGTTTGCGCCGTGAGCGCGTTGAATAGCGTTGACTTGCCCACGTTCGGCAAGCCGACAATACCTGCTCTTAACATTATTTGCCTCGCACGAAAGCTAACCTATCTTGCTGCGGATGTCGATCCCGGTATAATTCCCACTCCGAATGGCTACATCTCTAGCACTCGTCCTATTGGTCACGCTTAGCGGCGCCATTGTCACCTATCTCTATGATGAAAACGCGTCATTGAGCGCGCGGTTGTGTGCGGGCGCGTGCTTTGGGTTGACCGTGCTGAGTTTGGCCGGGTTCGTCGTTGCTTCGCTGGTCGGACTGACCGGCGCGGCGATCGTCATCAGCACCGCGATCTGTTGCAGCCCGCTCGCTCTCCTGACTGACTCCAAAATCTGGCAACGCGTTCAGCGTGATTTCGGAGCGGCTTCGAGCTGGTCCCGTCGCTTATACGTAAGGCCTGACGCATGGGCGATTATTCACGCCGTGTTCTACCTCATGGTGATCGTCGTTCTCTGGAGAGTATTCGATCGCGCAGTGATCGAAGACGTCCGCGGCATCAGCACGGGCTTGCTGAACAACTTCGGCGATCTACCGTTCCATATCAGCGTCATCACGAGTTTCGCGTTCGGCAACAATTTTCCGCCGGAGGATCCGACTTACGCCGGCGTCCGGTTCACGTATCCGTTCCTTTCCGACTTTGCTTCCGCGATCTTCGTGCGTTGCGGCGCGAGCTTGCAGCAGTCGATGTTCATCGTGAGCTTCACGCTGGCGCTGGCGTTCGTCGGCCTGGTCCATCGTTGGGCGCTGGTGATGTTGCGCGACAAGCTGGCTGCGCTGCTCACGCCGTTTATCGTGCTACTGAATGGCGGCTTCGGTTGGGTACTACTGTTCCAGAAAGCCAGCACCGACGAAGGCGGGCTATTCGGCGTACTGATGAACCTGCCGCCGTCGTTCACCGTCATTCCGGAGACGACGTGGCGCTGGGGCAACGCCATCTCCGCGCTACTCGTGCCTCAGCGCGGGTTCCTGATGGGCCTGCCGCTGGCCATAATCGTGTTTACTCAATGGTGGTTGGCAATTCAGAAAGACGACTCGATTCAAGTAGCCACAAAAAAGCACAAAACACCCAGGAAAGAGATTCCGGAGCCAGCAAGCCGTTTTCCACTACGCACTCGCCGCATGATCGCCGCCGGCGTTGCGGCCGGCCTGTTGCCGCTTGTTCACGCTCACAGTTTCGTCGTCGTGATGGGAATGGGTGCGTGCCTCGCGTTGCTTCACATTCGCTGGCGAGAGTGGTTTGCTTTCTTCGCCGTCGCCTCCGTGATCGCGATTCCGCAGCTACTGTGGTCCACTATGCACAGCGCCGTCGATGCGAAGACGTTTTTCGCGTTGGAACTGGGCTGGGACCACGGCCAGGAACATCCCATCTTCTTCTGGTTCAAGAACACAGGACTCTTTATTCCCTTAATCTTTGCGGCGGTGCTGCTGAAGTTCAACGGTTACGTGGTTGGGAAGCGACTGCTATTGTTCTACCTGCCGTTCACGTTGTGTTTTATCATTCCCAACTTCGTCAAGCTCGCGCCGTGGATTTGGGACAACATCAAGGTCCTCTATTATTGGTGGCTTGCGTCGGCGCCATTGGTGGCGCTGCTGCTCGCCAGGCTCTGGCAACAGGGGGCAATACGGCGAGTGATCGCGGCATTGTTGTTTGCCTGCGTTACGGCTGCCGGAGCCCTCGACGTCGCGGGCATCGCGCTGCGATCGGTGAAGTACGAGGTGTTCGACGCCGCCGGCGTGGAGTTTGCCGAGCACGTCAAACAGCGGACAGACCCACGGTCGTTGATCATTCATGCTCCGATCCACAACACGCCGGTTTTTCTTACCGGCCGCAGATCGCTCATGGGTTATCCGGGCCATATCTGGACGCACGGGCTCGAGTTTGCCCGCCGCGAAGGCGAGATCAAGCGCATCTATCTCGGCGCGCCGGACGCGGAGCAGTTACTGAAGAACTACGGCGTGGATTATGCTGTGGTTGGACCACTGGAAAGAATCGTGACGCCGCCCAACGAGCAATTCTTTTCGCGGTTTGAGAAGGTAGAACAAGTCGGTGACTACAGCCTCTACAAGATCAAACGTTAGAAAAAAGAAGCAGCCGCGCAAGGCCGCCGGGGCTGAACAGAGAACCAGCGCTCCGCCGCCGGTCGCGGCGCTGCCTGACATGCCGGACCGCATCTGGTGGATCGGCGTGATCGTGATCATGGTGATCGCGGCGGCGTTGCGCCTCTACGATCTGAACCTCGTTCCGCTGCATCACGACGAAGGAGTCAACGGCAACTTCCTCGTCAGGATCGTGCGTGAGGGCGAGTATCACTACGATCCCGAAAACTATCACGGCCCGACTCTTTACTACTTCGCCGCGCTGATTCCGTGGATCACGCGGTTGTTGTTCGGCACGGCCGCGCGCGACAACTACGGAATGACGACCTTCACGATCCGGCTCGTTCCCGTTTTCTTCGGGCTCGCGACGATCGGGCTCGTGTTCTGTTTGCGTCGCCGCGTCGGGCGTGTCGGCACGCTGGCGGCCGGCGTGTTGCTGGCGATTTCGCCGGGTGCCGTTTATCTGTCGCGTTACTTCATTCACGAATCGCAGTTTGTTTTCTTCACACTCGGGATCGTCGTCGCTGGTCTGCGTTTCTACGACACGCGCAATCCGACTTACGCGGCGCTGGCGAGCGCTTCGGCCGCGCTGCTGTTTGCTACCAAAGAGACGGCGATGATCTCGGTCGCCGTGTTACTGATCGCTTTTGGCCTGACGCATGTCTACCGCAGCGTCTATGCAGCGGCGTTTCTGCCGCAGCCCGCGAAGACGCGCAGGTACGGTCGGCAGCAAGGCGCGTTCAGTCGTTTTCTGGATGACCTTGGCGGCTGGACGCCGCTCGTGATCTGCGTTGGGATTGCGTTAATCGTTTTCGTCGCCCTTCACCTGCTGTTCTATTCGTCGTTCTTCACGAACTCGCAGGGCATTTACGATTCGCTGACGACGTTTGCGGTCTGGAGCAGGACCGGCCGGACAGCGCACGTCCATCCGCCGTATCGCTACGTTGAATGGCTGTTTTATCAGGAGAGCCCGCTGCTGTTCTTCGGGCTCATCGGCGCCGCGATCGTCGTTTTGAGGCCGAAGAATTCGTTCGGGCTGTTTTCAGCGTTGTGGGCATTTGGGCTCATCGCCGCTTATTCGATAATCCCGTACAAGACGCCGTGGCTGGTGCTGAACTTTCTCATTCCTCTCGCTTTGACAGCCGGATTCGTGGCGCAGTTTATCTATGAGCTCGATGGACGTCAGATCAGGTTGGTGGCGGCGATCTGGTTGCTCGCCCTCGTCAGCGTTTATCAAACGATCGATCTGAATTTCATCAACTACGACAACGATAAGAGTTATTACGTCTACGTCTACGCGCACACGACGCGGGGCATGCTCGATCTCGTTCACCAGATCGACGCCATCGCCGCGAAAGAGAGTGGGCCAACGACCGGAATATCGATTCTCAGTCCGGACTACTGGCCGCTGCCGTGGTATCTGCGCAACTACACCCGCGTGGGTTATTACGGCCGGCTCGCGGCAACGAGCGAACCCATCATCATCGCCAACCTCAACCAGAAGACTGAGCTCGACAACAGCTACAGCGCCGTGTACCGGCAACTGCCCTCGAGCGCGCCGGACGGCAGCTTCGAACTCCGCCCCGGAGTCAGGCTCCTGCTCTATGTGCGGCGTTAGTTTTTTGACGCCGATTTTAAGCGCTCGTAACTAACTTTGCTTCTCACTTCATTAACGAACACCCACTTCAAGTTGTGGTTGACATTCTAAGCGGCTCCAACTTATAGTGGCTCACCCGTCGAACACTCTCCCGGTCTCACGACTGAGGCTGCGGAGCTGGCCCGAAACAGAGCTGTTAAGAGCTGATGTTCAAACTGCAACGCCTGGAAATCACTGGGTTCAAATCTTTCGCCGACTACACCGAAATAATCTTCACAGGGGATGGAATCACCGCCATCGTTGGCCCTAACGGCTGCGGCAAGAGCAACGTCGCCGACGCGATCGCCTGGGTCCTCGGCGAGCAGCGCGTGAAGCACCTGCGCGGCGGCGAGATGAAAGACGTCATCTTTCAGGGCGCGCGCAACCGTCCGCCCAGCGGCATGGCCGAAGTCGTCATGCACCTAGTCCGTGATGAGGTCGACACGCCCGAGCCGGACATCGAAGACATCGATTCCACTCTTGAAAAGATTGATGACCAGATCGTTAAATCCGTGTCAGAACCTAACACGGATAACACGAATACCCCGCACCAACGGCACTGGCGACGACGAAATCTCGCCCTCGACTTCGCGCCCGGCGAATCTGTTTCTGTTACTCGACGGCTCTACCGCTCAGGCGAGAGCGAATACCTTTTGAACGATAAAATCTGCCGTCTGCGCGACATTCAGGATCTCTTCTCGGGAACGGGCCTCGCCGGCGGACACTACGCCATCATCGAGCAGGGACGCATCGGCCAGATCCTTTCAGCGAAGCCGATGGATCGCCGCACCATCATCGAAGAAGCGGCCGGCATCACGAAGTTTCGCGTGCGCCAACGCGCCACGGAAGCGCGGCTCGAATCCGCTCGCTCTAATCTCTCGCGCATCTCCGACATCGTTGCCGAGATCGATCGGCAGGTAAATAGCCTGCGCCGCCAGGCGGCGAAAGCGCGCCGCTATGGCGTGCTGCGCGAAGAGTTGCGCGAACTGCTGCGACACGTCTACGTCGCCGAAGATCGCAAGCTCGCGTCGGTGCTCGAAGACACGAACGCGAAACTCGCGGAAGTCACCCATCTCGAGCTCGCGATTGCAGGTGATCTGACGAAACGAGAAGAAGCAGCGCGAGCCTCGACGCAGGAAGCACGAAACCTCGAAGACGAGTTGTCGAACGTGCGCGCCGCCGCGGCCGAAGCCGTGCTGCAACGCGATCGGCAGGCGCGCGAGTGCGTCTATCAGCAGGAGCAGTTAAGCGAGATCGAGAAGCGGCAAGGCGAAGTCGCTGCCGAGATCGAAGCATTGACGGCGCGTCTCATCCTCATCGAAGCCGAATGTTTGCGGCTGCAACAGGAAGACGCTCGCCTTCGTGAAGAATCGGATCGCAGCGCGTCCGCACTGCGTACGGCTGAAGAGACGTACGCCGAGAAACTCGCGCGCGCCACCGCAGCGGAAGTCGAGATTGAAAACGCGCGCGGCGAACTGCTTTCGCAAACAGCCATCGCCGAGCGCGTTCGTGAAATCGCGCGGCAGCTCGAAGCGACGCTCGACCGGTTGTTTCAACAAGCTGAAGGTCTCGCGCGTGAAGGCGATCGCGCCGCGAGCCAGCACGCCGAACGCAAGCTCGAAGCAGAGCGGTTCTCGCGCGAGCTCAACGACGCCCGCGAACGCGTCGCTCGTTTGCAAGCGGAACGTGAAACGGCCGTCGACCTCGTCGTGCGCGGCCACGAAGCCGTCAGCGACACGGAAGCCGAGCTCACGCGCGTTCGTGACGAATACTCCCGCGCCAGCCACCGGCTGGAAAGTCTGAAAGAGCTGGACCAGAGACGCGCTTATTATTCGCCGGCGGTCCAGTTGGTCTTTTCACCAGCCGACGCGCCACGCGGTTTCAACTTCATTGGCACGCTGGCTGACGCGTTGAACGTGGACGCCAAGTGGGAACGCGCGGTCGAAGGCGTGTTCGGCTCGTCGTTGCAGTCGATCGTGGTCCCGACGCCTGACGACGCCGTTCGTGCGGCGCAATGGTTGCGCGAAAACAATGGCGGACGCGCGAGTTTCCTGGTCGCGGGCCTGCACGGCGGAAGCGACGAAGCCAGCCTGCTGACCACGACCCTCGCATGCAGTCTTGAAGAACGTCCGGCGTTGCAAAACGGCTCGACGGAGAACTTGAGCGAAGAGCTGCGCATCTCCGATCTGCTCGGCGCGCCGCAGCAACTCGTGACCGTCCTCAAACGCACGCTACCGCAAAAGATGAACGCGCGCCTCGCTGCGAACCTCGACGACGCGATGTTGCAGTCGATCGCCACCGGCGAGACTTACGTCACCTTGAACGGCGATTGGATCGCCAGCGGCCAGTTCGTCAACGCCGGCGACGCGCGCGATCTCGAAGAAGGCGCCGGACTGCTCGCGTTCAAACGCGAACTGCGCGAGTTGGAAACGCGCGCCGAAGTATTGGCAGGCGAAGTTGAAGCCGCCGCCGCAAGCGCAAAAGAAGCGCGGGCACGTCTCGAAGGGCTCGAAGATACAGTCGTTCTGTTGAACGAAGCCATCGGCCGCGAAGAGCGCGAGGCCATGCAGCATGAGTTGACGGCCAGCGGACTCGAACAGGAAGTCGAACGCGCCGAGCGTCACATGCGCGTCGTCGGACAAGACTCGCAGCGCGTCGAAGAAGAGCGCAGCGAAATCGAGAATCGTCGTGCGCGCGCGTTTGCGGAAGCCGAAGCTGCGGAGACGGCGCGCGAGGCTGCCGCCGACAACGTGATTCGCGCATCGTCGTTGTTGACGGACCTCCGCCGCGAACTCGAAATCGAAAGCGAGTCGCTAGCGGGCCAGCGCGCCGCGGCTGCCGCTGCCGCGGAGCGCCGTCGCAGCACGAGCGCCGAGTTGCGACGCATCGAAGGCGAACTCGCCGACTTTGCTTCTCGCGTTCAGCGCTACCGCATGGACCTCGCTGAAATGGACGGGCGCGCCGGAGAGTTGCGCGAGTCGATCGCGGATCTCGAATTCAAAGCCAGCACCGTCGAGAGCGATCGCGCCCGCGAAGAGGAACAGATCGCCGATCTCTCGACTCGTTTACAGCAGGCACGGCAACAAGCCGACGAGTGTTCGACGGAACTGTCTGAACTCAACCGCCAGGCCGCGGAAGTGCGCGATTCGCGCGCGGGCCTGGAAGTGCAACGCGCCGAAGCGCAGGCGCGGCAGACGTTCGTCCACGAAAACTGCCATACGGAGTTGGGCCAGTCGCTCGAAGATCTCGCTCGCGAACTGACGCTGCCCGAAGGTTTCGATTTCGACGTCAGCCACCAGCGAGTCGAAGATCTCCGCACGCGGCTCGAAGGTTTTGGCGGCGTCAACATGATGGCGCTGGAAGAGCTGGCCGAAGCAGAACAGCGCCTGTTGTTCCTGACGGTCCAACGCCAGGACATCATCGAAGGCATCTCGGCGACGGAAGAAGCGCTGCGGGAGATCAAACGCCGGTCGCGCGAGCGTTTCCGCCACGCGTTCGAGCAGATCAATAAGAACTTCAGCACGTTGTTCCAGGAGTTGTTCGGCGGCGGCCGCGGCGAGATGAGCTTGATCGACGCCGACGACGTGCTCGAGTCAGGCATCGACGTCGTCGCTCAACCGCCGGGAAAACGTTTGCAGAACGTGTTGCTGTTGTCAGGCGGCGAGAAGGCGATGGCGGCGCTGGCGCTGGTGCTCGGCATCTTCCATTACCGGCCCGCGCCGTTCTGTCTGCTGGACGAGGTCGATGCGCCACTTGACGAAGCGAACGTGGGACGCTTTACTGATAAGGTCGTCCAGATGGCCGCGAACACGCAGTTCATCGTTATCACGCATAACAAGCGAACGATGGAGATGGCCCGCGCCCTTTACGGCGTGACGATGGAGGAAGCCGGTGTCTCGAAGTTAGTGTCGGTGAAGTTTGAGTGAATAAGCTGAAAGAATTGACGCAAGGTCTCCCCGCCGCGCTCCTGATTCTGGGCGCGGCGATTTTTACTTTTGCGCAGGATCCCACCGCGACGAAACCCAACGCGCGCCCCCATCAGGCCACGGCGTCTCCGGCGCCCGCAGTCGAGAACAAGACCGAGCCCGTCAAGTACACGTACGAGTTCACGCAGCCGCAGTTTGTCGTCAAGCACATCGTGCTGGAACACGACGCGAACGGGCGCGGTTCGGTTACGTTCGAGCGTTTGAACGAAGACACTCCGATAGTTGAAAAGATCGAGCTTTCGCCAGCCGCGCTCGCGCGCATCGAAGCCGCATGGACCGCGCTCCGCTTCCTCGACTCCAACACCGATTACCAGTCAGACAAAAAGTTTCCGCATCTCGGCACGATGCGCATCGGCATGGAGCAGGGAACTCGCAAGCGCGTCGCGGAGTTTAACTGGACCAACAATTCCGATGCTTCGACGCTGATCACCGAGTATCGTCGCGCCGCCGACCAGGCGATACTGATCTTCGATATCGAGGTCGCGCGCGAGAACCAGCCGTTGAATGCGCCCAAGCTGATGGAAGTTATGGAATCGATGATCAAGCGCGACGCTTTGTCAGACCCGCAACAGTTGCTGCCGCTTCTCGATGACCTCAGCACTGACGAGCACGTCCCTTTGATCGCGCGTAACCACGCGTTGCGACTGATCAAAAAGATCCGTAGTGGCAAGTGAAAAACCTAAAGCAGACGCGAGCCCGGCGTCGCTGGCCCGCGCGCGTGCGGATCGTGGCGAAGCGCTCGTCCATCCGGGCGTGCTCGACGATGATGTGCGCTGGCGCTCGCAGCGTTTGTTCACCGCCGAAGAGCTGAACTTCGAAAACGTGGTCGCCGCCGTCGCCTGGATGGAAAAACTGGCTGCCCGGGACGATAATCAAGCGCTGCGTCCGGCGGTTCTGAGTCTGAAGCGCGAGCTCGAACTGGTCGTAGCTTCCGTCCGAACAAATGAACACGACCGCCGGCTGGCGGAAGAGATCGGCCAATGGCTCACGATTTGGCTCCAGAATCCGCAGATTTTCCTCGATTGGTTTGCGCTGAGGCAGAACGCCGTTGAGTTTCGCGAGCGGTTCGATGAGTGACGAAGCCGACATTTTGGAACTTTTCCCGGTTTCCGCGCGAATACCCATGTCTGCCGATCATATTTGGGGCATGAACCTGAAAAGCGAACCCACTGATAGCGAACTGCTGCGGTCGATGATGGCCGGAGACGAGGAGGCGCTCGCGCTCCTGTATCGCCGCCGCCAGGGCAGCATTTACCGGTTCGCGTTGCAGATGAGCGGGTCGACCTCGATTGCCGAGGACGTGACGCAGGAGGTGTTTCTCTTCCTGATGCGCGACGGGCATGTGTTCGATCCGGCGCGAGGTTCACTGAGTGCGTTCCTGCTCGGAGTCGCGCGCAATCATGTGCTGCGGCGGATGCGAGTCGATCAAGTGTTGACTCCGATCGGCGACGACGGTGAGGAAGAGGCGACCTTCGCCGTCGTTGGCGCCGATCTTCACCCGCTCGAAGATCTGGCGCGGGCGGAGACGGTCGAGTTGGTGCGCAAAGCAGTGCTCAGTTTGCCGGCGAAGTATCGTGAAGTGGTTGTCTTGTGTGAGCTTCAGGACGTGAATTATGGAGAAGCGGCGGAGATTCTCGGTTGTGCGATCGGCACGGTGCGGTCGCGTTTGCACCGAGCGCGCGCGTTGCTGCTGGCAAAGCTTCGGCCCGCAGATCAGGTTGACGATGAGGCTTCAGCGGCGTTGGGATCAGCGAGGTGTTTCGCATGAACGGTCAGAGATTTGATGAAGAAACACTGACGAGTAGCTTGCAGTTGCTCGCCGAAGAGATGGAGTCGTTGAATGCGCCTCCTGAAGTCGAGCAGAAGTTACGCGCAGCGTTTCGTGCCCGGAAGGTGGTGGCGCGTCGCTCGTATGTGAATTACTGGGTAGCAGGCATCGCGGCGATTCTATTGATCGCGATCAGCGTGATTGCGCTTCGCTGGCGCACCGAGCAGCCTCGCCAGATCAATGCCGTCGTCACCAAGCCGCAACCAGCCAAACAAGAACCTCGCGTGATTGAATCTCCAGCGCCGAAGCAGGAAGACGAGGTTGTTGCGGTGGAGAAGCCTCGTCGACGTTCGGTTCGTCGAGCTCCGCGGAGCGAAGTCGCAAATCACACGACGCGCGAGATTGCGACTGACTTCATGCCGCTCGGTTACCTGAACCCGGCAACGTTGCAGGACGGTGGGCAGATTATTCGTGTCGAGTTGCCGCGGTCGACGCTGGTGAACTTCGGTCTCCCGGTCAACATGGACCGTTATCATGAGAAGGTCAAAGCTGACGTTGTGTTAGGGGTCGACGGGTTGGCCCATGCCATACGTTTTGTTCAATAAGTGAGTTGTGATTTCGGCTTCAGAGCCGGCTGAAAGGAAAGACGGAGATGAAAAGACTGTTTGCAGTTTTGGCAGTGTTGGTTGTGGCCAGCGTGGCCTTTGGACAATCGCAGCAGCAAACCACTACGGAAAGCGTTGTAATCAAGCAGCGGATCGCGCAGGGACAGGAACCTCCGCCGGCGCTTCCGGATGCTGATTTTATGTTCATCGCGACGGAGAGTTTTGGCGGCAAGGTCGTGAAGGGTGCTCCGTACTCGGCCGAGGCTGTGACGGAAAGCGTGCAAGTGCTTGGCGATGGCAATCGCATCGTAAACAAGTTCAGCAGCACGGTGTATCGCGATAGTGAAGGTCGCACTCGCCGCGATCAGACGTTGAAAGGTCTTGGCGTGCTGGGAGTAGGAAATGAGCCGTTGCAAACGATCTTCATCCAGGACCCGGTTGCCGGTGTGACGTACTCGCTGGATTCGCGTTCGAAGATCGCTCGCAAGAGCGCGCCGTTCACGTTTGAGTTTTTACACAAGACGCCTGGCGCTCCCGGGACCGACGATAACTTCGAATTCAGGATCGCGCCGAACGGTGAAAACAAAGGAGCGATGATCGTGACCTCCCCGCTGCCTGGTCCGCCGCAGGGGCCTGGGACGCGCATTACCATGGCGCAAACGGAACAACAGTTGAGTATCGGAGGCGGCGCTGGTGCGTCCACTTATGTTTTCCGCACTTCGGGTGGGCCAAATGCTAACGAGAAGAAGGAAGATCTCGGCAAGCAGATGATTGAAGGTGTCGAAGCAGAAGGCACGCGGACGACGGTCACGATTCCCGCCGGTGAAGTTGGTAATGAGCGCGCGATCGAGATCGTTAGTGAGCGGTGGTATTCACCGGAGTTGCAGTTGGTGGTGATGACGCGACATAGCGATCCGCGTACTGGTGAGACGACTTACAAGTTGACGAACATCAATCGCACTGAGCCGGCGAAGTCGCTGTTTGAAGTGCCATCGGATTATACGATCAAGGAAGGTCCATCCCGAGCACCGCTTCCCGCGCGCGTGAAGAAGCTGGCAAATCCGGAGTAATCCGTGTTCTTAAAACACGGATTATTCCTCTTCCTCACCACCCTTGATGCGTCCCTCAGCACGCGACTGCTCGACGATCTTTTGGGCCAGTTGGCCGGGAACGGGATCGTAGTGCGAGAACTGCATGTGGAACGAACCACGCGCGGCCGTGATCGAGTTCAGCGTCGATTGATAATTCAACATCTCAGCCATCGGCACCTGCGCCTTGATCACCTGCTGCTTCCCGCTCGTCTCCATCCCCTGCACGCGCCCACGACGTGAATTCAAGTCGCCCATGATGTCGCCGCTGTACTCCTGCGGCGCAGCAATGTCGACATCCATAATCGGCTCAAGCAGCGACGGCTTCACCTTCTCCATCGCAGCACGAAACGCTTTCCTTCCGGCAGCCCGGAACGAGTGCTCGTCCGAGTCGACCGGATGGAACGATCCGTCAACCAACTGAACCTTGAAATCGACCAGCGGATACCCCGCAATCGCTCCTGTCTTCGCGGCCTCAACGATCCCTTTCTCAATCGCCGGCCGAAACTGTTGCGGCACTGATCCACCGAAGATCTTGTCTTCGAAAACAAACCCACCGCCACGCGGCAACGGCTCGAACACGCACTTGCAATCGCCAAACTGCCCGCGCCCGCCAGTCTGTTTCTTGTGCCGCCCCTGGACCTCAGCGCGTTGCGTAATCGTCTCTTTGTACGGCACCTTCGGCGGATGCAGCGTCACCTCGACGCTGTAACGCTTCTTCAGTTTCTCAACCACAGTCTCGACGTGCAGTTGTCCCGACCCCGACAGCAGAAACTCCTTCGTCTGTGAATCGCGACTGAAGTGCAGCGCCGGATCCTCTTCGAGAATCTTGTGCAACGCGACGCTGATCTTCTCTTCGTCCTGCCGCGACTTCGGCTCGATCGCGAAAGCGATCGCCGCTTCCGGATACTCGACCGGCTCGTAAATGATCGGCGACTGCTTGTCGCACAACGTGTCGCCAGTCTGCGTCTCTTTCAACTTCACGCACGCGATGATGTCGCCGGCATGCGCTTCGGTAACTTTGTCGAGCTGTTTACCCTGCGTCACGTGCAACGCGCCGAGCCGTTCCATCACTCCGCGCGTCGAGTTGAACGCATTCGCATCGGTTTGCAGATGCCCGCTGATGATCTTGAAGACGTTGATGCGCCCAGCAAACGGATCCGCAACGGTGCGGAAACAATAAGCCGAGAACGGTTCGCTGTCGCTGTACTTACGTCCAATCCTTTCAGCATCGGCAGGCGCATCGACGGGCCGTCCCCACTCCGCTTCGTGATGCGCCGGGTCGGGCGCGTAGTCGACCAATCCATTCAACAACGCGCGCAGTCCGACCTGCGTCAGGCTGGAAACCGCGAACACGGGACACAGCTTGCTTTGCGCGATGGCGTTGTTGATATTCGGCAGGATGTCTTCTTCGTCGAGCGTGCCTTGCTCGAAGTATTTCTCCATCAGTTGATCGTTCGATTCGGCAACCAGTTCGACGAGCCGCTCGCGCGTCTTGTCGACGATGTCGCGGCCTTCGGACGGAATGTCGATCTCCTTCGCCTGCCCGTCAGCGCCCAGTTCGTAAGCTTTCATGTGGACCACGTCCACGACGCCGCGGAAGTCTTTCTCCTTGCCGATCGGTAACGTAAAAGGAATGATTGCTCTGCTGAAAGTATTTTGTGCGCTCTGAAGCGCGGCGCCGAAATCGGCGTGCTCTTTGTCGAGCTTCGTGATCACCATCACGCGCGGCACCAAAAACTCATTCGCGTAGGCCCACGTCTTTTCAGTCTGCACTTCGACGCCCTTGACGCCGTCGACGACGACGATGGCGCAATCGGCGACGCGCAGTCCGGGGCGCGCATGGGAAACGAATGCGGCGTATCCAGGAGTATCGATGAAATTAAGTTTAGTATCGCGATGTTCGAGATGGGCGAGTGCGGTATTCAGTGTGATCTTGCGGGCAATGGAATCGTCTTCATAATCCGTTACTGTGGTGCCTTCATCTACCTTTCCCCAACGCGGCGTGGCTCCGGCGACGTAGAGAAGCGAACTGACTAGTTGCGTCTTCCCTGCGTCGCCATGTCCAATGACAGCGAGGTTGCGGATGGCTTCAGTCGGATAGACTTTCATAGCGATTGATTCCTTTCAGACATGGGAAATTTTGGCGAAGTGGTTCCGTGATTTAGGCCAGTAATTTAACCAACCGTAACCTTCAAAGCAAGTTGTGGTTTGGTCTTGGGACTTTGGTCTTGCGTCTTAGTGTTTTGTGCTTTGTACTTAGTGCTTTGTAAGACCAAAGACCAAAAACCAAAGACCAAAAAACCAAGTACAAAGAACAAAGTACAAAGCTCTAAAGCCAACTTTCGGCCCACAATTCGCATCAAAAACATCGGAATAGGAGTAAAGGAAAGTCATGTATTACCGGAAGTTTTTGGCATTGGTGGTGGGGGTCGTACTAGCGGTCTCGATCTTCGCAGCGGCCTCTGCCAAATCGAAAACAGATAACGACAGTCTGCAAACGATCGAGCCGTTGAATCTCGCGGTATTGATCCAGGACGATCTCGTACCACAAGTGGGCAATGAGCTTGGCGTGACTCGCGAGTTTATTCGATCTCTGCCGCAGGGATCGCAGGTGATGGTTGGTTATATCACTTCAGGCGCGCTGCAGGTCAGGCAACCTTTTACGACTGACCTCGACAAGGCCGCGCGATCGTTGCGCATCCCGATTGGCAGCACGTCCAGTTCGCCTTTCAACCCATACGTCGAAGTGATCGACGCGTTGAAAAAATTCGATCGCGAGGGGCCGAACGCGAAGGCCATATTGTTGATTTCTGATGGTCTGGATACTTCGCGCGGTTTTGATTCAACTGCCGCAGGTCACACGTTGGACATCGAACGCACGATCTCGGAAGCGAACAAGCGAGGCGTGGCGGTGTTCAGTTTCTACGCGCCGTCGGTTGGTCTGACGAGCCACAGTCATTTGGCAGCCAGCTACGGACAGAGCTCGCTGAACAGGGTGTCGAATGAAACTGGAGGACGCGCGTTCTTCCAGGGCACGACCGGGTTCGTTACGTTCAATTCATATTTCGACCGTCTGCGGGAGACACTGAATCGGCAGTACGCGCGAGCTCGGTAAGATCATTTAGATCCGTGTTCGTCCAACCCCGAACACGGATCAATTTACCCCCTTGGCGATGAGGGAAGTACGGTGGTAGAGTTAACGCCGGTCGGCCACACCACAAACGTCCCAAACAGCAGTGCGCGAATATTGTCTCATCGTCGAAGGCGCGTATCTCTCCGAATCTGAGGCCGAGCACGCTTTGCGCGACCCGTTCCTCGAAGACTGGGTCGAGCAGACGGGCCGTTTTCGTATTCACAACATGGACGAGATCATTATCACTCCCGGCGTCACTCTGGGGTCGCTGGGCGTCGTCATGATCGATGATCGCGTTTTCGAGATCGCCAGCACCGATCCCGACCATCCGCTGACGGAACACACCGCGAAAGGCGTCGCCGAAGCGCTGCGGCGGCAGGACATGTTCGACGAGATCCGCACTGAGCCGCGCCCCGAAGAGTAACGTCATGGACGAGTCGTTTCCAACGTTTCTTAGGGGACGCGTCACCGTCCATACTGTCGACATCACCACTCAGGACGTCGCAGCAGTCGTAAACGCCGCCAACTCTTCGCTGCTCGGCGGCGGTGGAGTGGACGGCGCCATTCATCGAGTTGGTGGGCCACGAATTCTCGCCGAGTGCCGCCAGATCCGAGAAACAACTCATCCCGAGGGCTTGCCGACAGGCGAAGCCGTGATCACCACCGGCGGCAACTTGCCTGCGCGCTACGTGATTCACACCGTCGGCCCCATCTACGGACGCAATCCGGAGCGCGAGGCCGAACTGCTCGCCGCCTGCTATCAAAACTCGCTGCAACTCGCCATCCAGCACTCCTGTTCGTCCATCGCCTTTCCGTCGATTTCGACCGGCGCCTTCGGCTATCCGAAGCCGGAAGCTGCCGCCGTTTCCTCCAGAGCCATCAAGGATTTCCTCACAAATGACACTCAAATCCGCGAGGTGCGACTGGTGTTTTTCCAGGAACGAGATGCTCGTGTGTTTTTGGAATACCACGAATTCTAGTAGACTCTCCCGCTTTTGGTTCCCACGATAAATTGAACGGCAACGAATGAAACCACTGTTGGAGCGGTTAGCATGGAATTACTGGTGGAGCTGGGCCCCGGACGGCATCGGCATCTTTCGCGACCTCGACCCTGAAATCTGGAACGACTGCGAACACAATCCACTACAACTTCTCGCCCGAACTTCGCCTTACCGGCTCGCCCAGGCTGCGGCCGATCCGCTGTACCTCGACCGCGTAAACCGTCTGCATGAGCGTTTCGACGCATACATGTCTTCGGGCATTTTTGCGTCCTCGTCAATCACGCCCGAACGTCCGGTCGCGTACTTCTGTGCGGAGTTTGGGATACACAACTCGCTGCCGCTTTACTCGGGCGGCCTCGGCATCCTCGCCGGCGATCATCTGAAGTCGGCAAGCGATCTCAATCTGCCGCTAGTCGCAGTTGGATTGCTTTACCGGTACGGCTACTTCCGCCAGCGCCTGCGCAGTGACGGCTGGCAGGAAGAACACTACGGCGAGACGCATCCGAACGATCTTCCCTTGACGCTGGTGAAGGATGCGGACGATGAGCCGGTGCGAGTCGAGGTGTTGATTCGCGATCGCAAGGTGTCGGCCCAGGTGTGGCTTGCGCGCGTGGGGCGCGTCAGTCTTTACCTCCTCGACACGAACATTCCCGAGAACGTCGAGACTGATCGCTGGGTCACGGGCCATCTTTACGGCGGCGACCGCGAGACGCGGATCGTGCAGGAGATGCTGCTCGGCATCGGCGGTGTACGGTTGTTGCGCAAACTCGGTGTGACGCCGCACGTGTTTCATTTGAACGAGGGCCATTCCGCTTTTCTGACGCTCGAGTTGGCCCGCGAACTGATCCAGTCTGAACGGCGCACCTGGAATGAAGCCGTCGACGTCGTCAGGCAGCAATGTGTTTTCACGACGCATACGCCGGTCGCTGCGGGAAACGACGAGTTCGATGCGATGCTCGTGACTCGTGTCTTTGGACCGTCGTATGCGCGTGAATTGGGATTGAGCGACGATGAGTTTCTCGGGTTGGGCCGCGTCGATCCGGAGAACAAGTCGGAACGCTACGGCCTGACGCCGCTGGCGATCCGCATGTGCCGCTCGACCAATGGTGTCAGCAAGAAGCACGGCGAAGTCTCGCGAGCGCTGTGGCAGAAGTTATGGCCCGGAAAGAGCGTCGCGGAAGTGCCGATAACGTACGTCACGAACGGCGTTCACGTGCCGACGTGGATCTCGCCGATGTTGCGCTGGCTGTTCGACAAATCCATCGGAGCGGACTGGGAGACGAAGCTGCGCGATCAGAACGCATGGCGTGAAGCCGTGGCGCAGATCTCCGACGAGGATCTCTGGTTCGTTCACTGCCGTTTGAAGGAGCGGCTGGTTGCTTTCATTCAAGATCGTTCGCCGCAAGCGGCGATGCTCGATCCGCAGGCGTTGACGATCGGATTTGCGCGGCGTGTCGCGGGGTACAAGCGTTGGTCTTTGTTGCTGACGGATCGCGAGCGTTTGTTGCGTTTGATGAACGACGAGTCGCGGCCGGTGCAATTTATCTTTGCCGGCAAGGCGCACCCGCAAGACGAGGGGTCGAAACGCGTTCTGCAACAGTTGGCGCAGTGGAAGTACGAGGCGGCGGTGAGCGGGCGCGTGGTGTTCCTGGAAGATTACGATCAGGAGATAGCGCGGCAGTTGGTCCAGTCAGTTGACGTTTGGCTGAACGTGCCGCGGCGGCCGCAGGAGGCGTCGGGAACGAGTGGCGAGAAAGTGGCGATGAACGGCGGGTTGAATTTCTCGATTCTCGACGGCTGGTGGTTGGAGGGTTACGACGGAACGAACGGCTTTGCTATCGGCAACGGCGATGAGACCAGCGACACAGCGCAGATCGATGCGGCCGACTCCGAGTCGCTTTATCGGACGCTGGAGCAGACGGTCGTGCCGCTATACTACAGCCGGGAACAGTCGCTCCCGCGCGAGTGGATTGCGATGATGAAACGCGCGATTCAAACGCTCGCGCCACAGTTCAACAGTAATCGCATGGTCGAAGAATACGCACTCAAGGTTTATCCGTGAATCCTGTTTCAACGCTCAGAAGAAACACTGATTTTCTGTTAGACTACCAGACCTGCTGAGTTGCTAAGCTTGTTGCGAAGTCCCGAATGAAATACTGCACCGCCTGCAACGCAAAATACGACGACAGCGTGAGCTTCTGTTCGGTGGACGGCGAGGTCCTCGAAGCCGATCCGGCGTCGATCGTCAATACGGTGCTCGACGGCCAGTACCAGATGGAAGCGCTGCTGGGCAAAGGCGGCATGGGCGCGGTTTACCGGGCGCGTCACATCCTGCTCGGCGACCGCGTGGCGATCAAAGTCCTGCCTCCCGAAGTCAGAAACAACGCCGAGTGGCTGCGACGGTTCAGGCGCGAGGGACAGGCGGCGCGGCGCTTTCGTCACAACAACGCGGTGACCGTGTACGACCTGCGCACGGCTGCTGACGGCACCATCTACATGGTGATGGAGTACGTCGAGGGACATACGCTCGACGTCGCCATCAAGACGCGCGGCCGGTTCTCGGCGGCGGAATCGTTCGAGATCCTTTCTCCGATTCTGAGCGTGCTCGACACCGCCCACTCGATGGGCGTCGTGCATCGCGATCTGAAACCCGAAAACATCATGATCGGCAAGGCCGAGAATGGCCCGCCCGTGGTCAAGCTTCTCGACCTCGGCATCGCGAAACTGCGAGAGATTGCCGGCGCCGAGAACAGCGGTAACACCGCGCTGACGATGGCGGGTCAGGTGCTTGGCACTCCGTATTACATGTCGCCGGAGCAGTGGGGCGAGATCCCGCGCGACGGAAACGTCGAGATCGACGGGCGCGCTGACATTTACAGTCTCGGGCTAGTTTTCTACGAGATGATTCTCGGGCGGCGGTGCTTCTCGGCAAATACGTTGCACGAGTTGCGGCGTGAGCACGTCGCGACAAGACCGAAGCCTTTGCATGAAGTGTCGCCCGATGTTCCGCGCGCGTTCAGCGACGCGATCGAACGCGCGACCGCAAAGGATCGCGGCGACCGCCAGGCGAGCGCTGCTGTTCTTGCCAGCGAGCTGAGGGCGGCGTTGGAAAACGTGCCGACGGTTAAGTTCAGCCAACCGGCAGCGGCGTTGAGTGAAACCGTTGCGATTCCATCTGACGGCGGCACGAAGTCGGATGTCAATGCGCCGACGATGATCACGATGGACGGCGGCGGCGTGACGTCGTCACAAGTTGATCGTCCCGCGCCGGCGACTGCCGCGACCGTTTTCGAACCAGCCGCGCCGCCACCGGCACCGACTGTGGCTGAGTCCGCAGACATGGTGTCGATCATTACGGCGCCGCAGCTTCCGAAGGGTACTCTGCCGGGACAGCCGATTATTCCTGCACCGCCGAAACCGAGCGGGAGCAAAGTGGGCTTGGCAATCGCCGCGGTGGTCGTGCTGTTCTTGATTGCGGGCGGCGGAGTTGCCGGATTTCTGATCTGGAATAAGGCGAGATCAAATACGGTTGCTGCTACTGGCCCAACGACTAACACTAATGCAGTGGCGAACGTCGCGCCGCGTGAGGTCAGCAGCTACTGGCTCGAACTGGCGCCCGCGATCAAAGGCGGAAAGCCGCCGCGCGTTGCCGCACTCGTTCCGCTAGCTTCCGGACAGTCGTTCAAGTTTCACCTCGTCTTCAGCGAAAGCGGTTACGTCTACATCGTCGGGCCCGGCCTGAAAAACCAGCCAACGGCTTTTCTGACGACCAAACCCTCGCCTGATTCCTATGTAAAGAGCAATCAGGTGGCCCAGGGACGCGACTTCAGTTTTCCCGGCGACGTAGGCTATTTGACGCTCGACAAAAGCCCGGGTACCGACGTTTTTACCGTGATCTTCGCCAGGAACGCCTTGCCGGCGCCCGCGTTTCTGAACGATCCTGTCACCGGCAATGCTTTGTCGTCCTCGGAGCAGGCCGAATTGAAAGCTTTCCTTGGTAAGTACCAGCAAACGCCGCCGGTTATTGAACAAGATGAATCAACTCCGGGGGAGCCTTCAATGCGCGTCAAAGTGCCGCCTGACCAGACCGGCAATCCAATAGTCTTTGATATCCGTATTCAGCACAATTAGGCCGGCGCGCGCACGCGCCTCGGCCTCCGGATAAGGAGATCCAAATGCGATTCAGTGCGATTCTTTTTGGCTTGGTTCTTATGTGTGCCGTGATCGGCGTCGCCGTGCCGCCGCCGCAGGACGAGGGAGACGTTCGCGGCGCGTTTCTGACTACCCGGCCTAAAGACAAACCGGCCACCGGAACGACTACGACCCGACCGCCGAGGAAACGGCCAAAGTCGACTTCGACGCCTGCGCCCACGCCGGTACCCGGCAGATCGCCGGAAAAGAAGCCGAGTGGCCCGTCCGGATCGTCAAAGCCAAACACGCCTGACTCGAAGCCAGTCAATGCTCGTCGCCTGGGGCTCGGGATGACGCTGTTCAGCCGCGACACAAATGGTCTGGCCGTGCGCGTCGATCCGGATCACGTGTTTCGCAAAGGCGATCGTGTTCGCATCCTGCTGGAGACGAACAGCGATGGCTATCTCTACATCTTCAACCGCACTAACAACGATCCGGCGGTCATGATCTACCCGGACGCCCAGCTCGACGAGGGCGGCAACTATTTGCAAGCCCACGTGCCTTTCGAGATTCCTGCTGCCGACGCGGAGGAAGAACGCCTGCGCTGGTTTGCGTTTGACGACGTCGGCGGCACCGAGCATGTGTTTGTGGTCTTCACGCGCGAGCCTTTGAAGAACGTGCCGATCGATGACGAGCTTGTCGCTTACTGCCGCGACAACAAGTGTCCGTGGCGTCCGTCCGAGGAAATTTGGGAGCAGGTCCAGAAGCAGTCGCAAGAGCCGCTCAAGAGCGATCGCACGCAGACCTATGGAACGGCCCAGACGGCCCCTGAGCACAACGCCAGCACGCGCGGCCTGGGGCTCACGAAGGACGATCCGGAACCGTCAGTCATCATGATGGCGTCGTCGGCCAGTCCGCTGCTGGTCGCGATTCTCGATCTCATTCATAAGTAATTAACGAGGGGAATACTATGAGCTATACCAAATTCATTGCTCTGTTTTTGGGCGTCGCTTTGCTGTGCGCGCCATTCGCATTGCCCGCGCACGCAAACACGCCGCCCGTGCAGCAGACGGATCAGGCCGGCGACGCGTTGCGCGAGGGACGCCGGCTGCTTAAACGCGGTCGCGCGGATCAGGCGTTGGTGCAACTGCGCAATGCGCTGAACCTCTATACCAACGCTAAGAACAACAGCGGCATCGCCGCGGCTCATAACGAGCTCGGCGAGCTTTACCTGCGTCAGGGGCAGTACCAGGTTGCGCTGGACCACTATCAGAAGGCGCTCGACGGCTTTCTCGCCTTCGATGCGAAAAAGGAAGCCGTTAACGCCGCCGTCGGACTCGGCGACGACAAGTACAACGCTAACCTGATGCTCGCGAAGATCGGGGACGTCAATTATCGTTTGGGCAGGACCACTGACGCGCGCGCCGCTTACGATCGCATGGTCGTCACAAAACCTGAGGGCGCCGCGTCGAAAGTCGGCCGCCGCTTTGGCGGGTTGAGTGCGATCGCCGGCGGGATCTCGACGGGTCACGTCAGCGTCGCCGCGCCGACCAGCGCCGCCACCATCGCACTGGAAGCGAAGAAGGAATTCGACGAGTATCGCAACTCGATCGTCTATTCCAGTTACCAGCTAGGCCTGGGGCGGCTCGCTTACGCTCTTAATGACCTCGACGGCGCGAAGAAAAATTTCGAACTCGCGCTTGAAGCCGCCGGCAGCAGTCTCGCCGGAATCGCGAAGTTGGGCCAGGTTCGAAGATTTCGCGCCGCGGCTCGCACGAGTCTGGGCGACGTCGCTTTGAAACAAGGGAAGTTCAAGGACGCGACCAAGTTTTATAACGACGCGAAAAAAGGGGCGCAGGACGACAAGCGTCTGGATCTGATGTGGCCGGCGCAACGCGGTCTCGGACGCAGTTTGTGGTTGCAAGCCGCGCAAGAGAAGGATGCGAAGAAAGCGACGGCATTGCGCGAGCAAGCCGTATCGAACTATCGCGAGTCGCTTGCCACGATCGAAACTCTGCGGCAGGGAAGCCTGCGCGCTGACGAGTCGCGAACTACGTTTCTCTCGACCATCAAAGACGTGTTTGACGAAGCCGCGATTGCGAACGCCGCGATGGCCCTCGTCGATAATCCTGCTGCTGGTGCGCCGCTGAGTGGCAAAGCACTCGATTACGCCAGCGAGGCTTTCAAGATTAACGAACAGTCCCGTGCTCGTTCGTTGCTGGACCTCCTGAGTGAAACTAACGCCGCGATTACTGAAGGCGTCCCGGCGGAGTTGCTGAAACGCAAACAGGACAACCTCGATCGCCAGCAGGAAATCGCCGACATCCTCACTGGCGTGAACATCTCCACCGAAGAGGTGAAGAAGAAACCGGCGGAGCTCGACGAGGAACTCGAAAAACTCCAGACGGAGTACGAGGAGATCGAGAACCAGATCCGCACGGCGAGTCCGCGATACGCGACGTTGACGGCGAACAAGCCACTCAGCCTCGCGGAAGTGCAGCAGAACGTGCTCGACGATCAGACAGTGCTCGTCGAGTACGCGTTGCAAACGGACGATTCGTACCTGTTCGCGGTAAGCAAAAGCGCGGTCAGTCTGTTCAAACTGCCGGGCCGAGCGGCGGTCGACAAGCTTGCCACTGACTTACGCGCGCAATTGATCCCGTCGCAGTTACAGCGTCGTATCGTCGGCATCGACGTCGCTGAAGCGAACCGCGGGCTCGGAGTTGCAGCCGCTGCTCCGACAGACACGGCCGCTTTCGTCGCAGCCTCGAACGCGCTCTACAACGCCGTCCTCGCGCCTGCGGCGGCGATGATTGGCGAAAAGCGTCTCATGATTGTCGCCGACGGCGCACTCAACTACGTTCCATTTGAAGTCCTCCTGAAATCGGCAGACGCCGGCGACTTCTCCTCGCTCGCATATCTCGTGAAGTCGAATGAGGTCATCTACGCGCCCTCGGCGTCAGTCGTGGCGGCCATCAAGCAACAGCGCACGAAAGCCACTGGTCGCGCAATGCTCATCATCGCCGACCCCGTCTTCAACTCGAACGACGCTCGCGCGAAGAAAGGCACGGCGCCACCTGCCGACGCTGAAGTCCGCGGTCTCGGAATTCAAGCTTCGGTCGCCGATGTAACCGGCACGACGCCACCCGCCTCGCCGGGAGCGGCAATGGAAGGACTGCCGCTCGCGCGTCTGAACGGGACGCGTGTCGAAGCCGATCAGATCTCCAAACTCGCGAAGACCTCCGGCGCTCAGGCAGACGTTTGGCTTGACCTCGACGCTAACGAAGACAACATCACGACGCGCGACGTCAGCAAGTACCGCATCATTCACGTCGCCACGCACGGACTGCTGAACGCCGAGCGCCCGCAGTTCACCGGCGTGGTGCTTTCACTCGTCGGCAACAAGACACACGACGGCTTTGTCCGCACAGACGAAGTTTTCAATCTTCATCTCGGCTCGCCGCTCGTGATGCTCTCCGCCTGTGAAACGGGCCTCGGCAAAGAGAAGCGCGGCGAAGGCGTCATGGGCCTGACGCGCGCGTTCATGTATGCCGGCGCGCCGACCGTCGGCGTGAGTCTCTGGTCGGTTGCCGATAAATCGACGGCCGACTTGATGACCGACTTCTACAAACGGTTACTGACTGGCGGCGACACTACCACCTCCTCCAGCGCGCTGCGTGGCGCGCAGTTAGCAATGATCTCGGGTAAGAAATACAGCGCGCCCTTCTTCTGGGCGCCGTTTGTTCTCGTGGGCGACTGGAATTAGTCGCCCACGATCAACTCTTCAAATCGGAGCTCCTCTTTCTCTTTCTGAGCCCATAAATACCGCTCAGACCGCTCAACAACAGCACTGCCGTCGTCGGTTCGGGTACGCCTGAAGGCGTGCCCTCGACGACGAAGTTGTCGATGCGGTTAGTGCCGGTTGAAGACGTTGCGCCGTTGAAGACGATGCGAAATGCGGCGTTGGCGTTATCGTTCAGACCGTCAATCCCCGCCAACGAAAACGTCAGCGGCACGGAGCCGAATGCTGTTGCAGGCGTGTAAGACGCGCCGAAATTCACGAACGTGATCCCGTCGAGACTGTATTGAAATTGGTTGCTGATGAAGCCGGTGCTCGTTCCCTGCGTCGCGAAACTGACGACGATGTTCGAGAAACCGACTGTACTGACGTTGAAAGTGATGTTGCGTCCATTGTTAATGCTGCCGGTGCCGCCCTGAAGCGACAGCGCTTGTCCCGCGACGTCACCTTGTCGCGCGTTGTTCGTCGTTCCCGCGGCAAAGAGAATGTTGGCCGCAACGAAATTGCTCGTTAACGTGCCTGCGCCGTGATCGACGTTCAGATTTGAATCGTTGAAGTTCCAGATCGCGATTTCGTCGGCTTGCGCTGCTTGCGAGACGAAAAACAAGAGCAGCATCGCGCTGATGAGGTTGAAAGAGAATCGCCACGTGAGGCGACGGTTCTGGTTAATTTGCATACACGTGCTCCTTGATGAGGTTTGTAGACGTAAAACAGCCACGTCGAGAGAAGCAGTAGAATCTGTTAAAGACTCGTGAGGCTCGTCGATGGGTGCCCAGGCTCTGAGGACAGCCAAGCTTTCTCTGTAGCGCACGCACAATAAGCGTATTAAGTTCGCCCGTCAACAGGAAAATTCCGCGTTTTTCCAGAAGACCGAAATACGTTATAACTTAGTTCACAATTCAGGGGGACGCGGGGATATGGGAAACAAGTTCTTCAGAATCGACGATCGGGCGGCGCTCGACAATCTGATTTCGAATTCAAAACGGCAGCCAGTGATTATTTTCAAGCACAGTAACGCGTGCCCGATCAGCGCGCGCGCTTACCGGGAAATGGAGAGACTCGAAGGTGTGAACCTGATCGAGATCCAAGCCGCGCCGGACGTCTCACGCGACGTCGAGAAACTGACCGGCGTCAGGCACGAGTCGCCGCAGGTGATCCTAATGCGTGATGGAAAAGCGGTCTGGAACGCGTCTCACTTCGACGTGAACGCCGCTTCGGTATCGCAGGCGGTTGAGTCGAACGGTTGAAAGCAAATGATGGCTGAACGACGAGGACCGGCTATTGAACCGCGTGAAATCAAGCACGAGGATGATGTCACGCTGCGCATCACCTGGGCTGACGGCCGCGAATGTCGGTTTCGCGCTGCCGATCTTCGACGCCAGTGTCCCTGTGCACAATGCGTCAACGAGTGGACTGGCGAGCGTGTCCTGAACGCTGCCAGTATTTCAGACGAGCTCGAGATCAAGGATCTGAGTCTCGTCGGCCGCTATGCGCTGAACTTCCGTTGGAGCGACGGCCACGAAACGGGAATCTACAGTTTTCGCTATTTGCGAGAACTTTGCGAAGCGGACGGCGGCGAGTCAGGCGAGAAGGAAATGGTATGAACGAACGGGATTTCTTTAACGAAAAAGAAGAGCTGAAGAAGGCGACCTATAGTTGTCCTCACTGTCGCGAACGCGCCGAGTATGACGTCAGGTGGTTGAAACGCACTAAGAAGGCGCAACTGCCGAGAGGCGCAAACGAACAGGATCGCGCACGGTTTGCGAAATCGCGCGATTACCTTGTCAGGATCGACGACATGCTGGCTTGCCGAAACACTCGCTGCCGGCGCCGGTTCGATATTCCGAGCTCGCAAACCGTCGTTTTTATCTAACGCCGCGGTCCGTCCGATACGCCGATGCAAGTAAAAACCCGACATCCGTCGGATAGATATTAACGTTCCGCCCGTCCTATCCCTCAAAATCCGCGTTCAACCATTGGCTCGCCTGTTGCACTCGATCCGGGCAGGCCGTTCGGCCGCCCATAAAACCATGATTGAAACTCAACAGTTCGCCGGCGCGACAAAAACCAACACTTCTTTTCTGACACCGCTCGAGCGGCGGCTGGCGGTCAGGGTGCTCCCGCGAATCCCGTCCTGGCTCGAGACGTATCACCTGACGATGCTCACGCTCGTTTGGTCGGGCTTCATCCTGTTCTTTTCCTGGCTGGCTGCCCGCGACTTGCGCTGGCTGTGGGGCGTTTCCTCGATGGTGGCGATGCAGTATGTCACCGACCATTACGACGGGAAGATCGGGAAGTACCGCGGCACCGGGCTCGTCCGGTGGGGTTACTACATGGATCACCTGCTCGATTACGTTTTTCTCTGTTCGGTCATCATCGGATATTCGTTCATCCTGCCGGAACGTTCGCGTTTTCAGATCCTGATCATGCTGGCGATCTTCGCTGGTTACGAAGTGAGTACTTTTCTGGCGTTCGCCGCGACCGATCGGCTGAAGATCAGCTATCTGAAGTTCGGCCCGACTGAATTTCGTCTGGCGCTCATCGTCATCAACGGTTTACTCGTTCAGTTTGGCACCCGGCAAATGGTCAACGGGCTGAAGTACGTCAACGTGGGCGCCGCGATCGGTCTGGTTCTGATGGTTTACAGAACTCACAAGCTGCTATGGGAGCTGGACATGAAACATAAGAACGGACTTGTGAACGACTGAGGACAGTCCGTGCTGTTTCTGTCTCACTTACGTGCCAGTGTGTTCCATCGCCTGTGTACGGTTTACGACCGAAGTCCCTCCCGCTAATCCGGCCTTAGAAAAAATCTCTGCGGAAGTGGCCCTTTTTCCTGCCGCCCTGCGCGTTAGCGGATGTGGCCTCTTCTTTGCAAGCTTTTTGGCATCCAACGTTCTAAGGTCAGTGAATTTGGGAACTGTGTGGCGAGAAATTCGTTGGATACGGATAGATTCCAACGGAACCTCGAAATTTAGCAATGTCTGAGAAGAAAACAATTCGAATAGTCAAAAAAGGCGAAAAGCCCCGGCCCGCGGTCAAGGTGAAACCCGCTACTACTGCTCGTGAAACGGCGCGCGAAATGGTTGAAACTGTAACCAATTGGGTTACCGAGTTTCAGCAGCGTCGCCGCGCTGAAACCACGAATGCGTTGAGAATCCTTTCGAAGACGCCTCGTGGCAGTGAAGCCTAGGTTCTCCGCAGAACGGTTTAACCAATTGAAGAAGCACCTCATCAGTGGTATCCGTGTGTCTGCCGACGGCGCCGATACCACTCATTGACACGTCTTCCGCGGCGGCGATAGCATCATCGCATCCAAAACGAACTGAGTGGAGGCTGAGAAATGGTTAGAAAAGGTTCTCCACAGAAGACGAAGAAGTCGGAGCGGCCTGTCTTCGACAGTATCCGCAAGCCGAACGCTCCTCCGGGGCATCCTCTGTCGCGAGCGAAGCCGGACGAAGTCGCGCGACCTGCAATGCGTAAAGCGAAACACAAGCGTCCGCCTGTGGCTTCCGACGGCGAAGAGTAAAGGACTCCTGATGACGAAACCTATGACTGCCGCCGATTCAGTCTCACGTGCGTTTATCGATCGCGCCATCGACTTTCTGACGGGCGACTACTTACCGAAAATCGAACGCTGTCTCGAGCGGTTGAATGACGAGCAGATCTGGTGGCGTCCGAATGCTGAATCAAACAGCATCGGAAACCTCGTGTTGCACCTTTGCGGCAACGCTCGGCAGTGGATAGTCTGCGGTCTCGGTTCCGCGCCCGACAATCGCGTACGCGACGCCGAGTTCGCTCAGCGCGACGTGATCCCTCGCGCCGAACTGCTCCCACTACTCATTACAACGCTCGCGGACGTCGAAACCGTCCTCCGCAATCTTGATCCAACTGTCTTGCTCGAAACGCGAACAATCCAGGGCAACGAAGTGGACGTCCTCGAAGCCATCTTCCACGTTACCGAACACTTCTCGATGCACACCGGCCAGATCATCATGCTGACCAAGATGCTGACCGCAACCGACCTGCGCTTTTACGATTTCGAAGACGACGCGCCAGTTGAACGCTGGCAATCTGGTCCATCCGGTTCGTCTTAGGCCTCCTCGCTATTCAAAGATTGAAGACCGCGAACCATCAACAGTTCGCGGGTTGGAAACCTGAAAGTTGCTCACCTTTTCTTGCAATCGCTCAAGCGAAGTGAAAGAATCCGTGCGCCTCGCAACCAGCAAAGGGTTTTAGAACCGAGCGTTAGGCAAGCTCACTGACTCATATCCGCTTTTCGACTTCATCGCTCGGTCTCAGTTCAGAAGCAAAGCGCATTTCTGACGAAAGAGGCTGAATGGCTGCTACCCGAGAAGTGACCGGCAATCTGATCGAATGGCGCAACGGAAACGAAGCGGCAATTGAGAAGATTCTCCCAGTGATCTATGACGAATTGAGACGCCTGGCACGTCGTAATCTGCGCCGCGAAAGCGCCGACACTTCCATCCAAACTATCGAACTCATCAATGAAGCCTATTTGAAACTGGTGGACCAACGCGAGAGCGATTGGCAAAGCCGCGCTCATTTTTTCGCAGTCGCGGCCCGAGTGATCAGAAATGTTTTGATTGACCGCGCCCGTACCCGCCAATTTGCCAAACACGGTGGCGGCGCGCGGAAAGTTTCGACGGACGATGTCGTCATCGCAGGACCCGAACGCGACGTGAAGGTGATTGATTTGCACGAAGCGTTAACCAGTTTAGCCGCACTTGATGAACGGAAAAGCCGCATCGTCGAACTGAGATATTTCGGAGGACTGAGCGTCGCAGAGACCGCCGAAGTGATGGGAATCTCCGGCATCACGGTTAAACGAGAGTGGCTCAAAGCTAAGGCCTGGCTGTATCAGGCTCTGCATGAAAGATGAAACCTCACTCCGCCAAATTTGATCGCTGGAAACTCATCGACCAGATTCTTGACGAACTTTTGGATAGTTCGTCTTCGCAAAGAGAAACCATCCTGACAAAGCGTTGCGGCGCAGACGTCGCTTTGCGCCTGGAAGTCGAGAAACTTCTTGCCGCTACTCAAAAGGCCTCCGACTTCCTGGAAGTATCAGCACTCGAATCGGCATCCCAGGCACTTGATTTGGCAACTACCGAAAGCTTAATCGGAAAGCGAGTCGGCAACTATCGTTTGTTGAAGCTGATTGGACGGGGTGGTATGGGGAAGGTATTTCTCGCGTCGCGCAATGATGATGAGTTTCGCAAGACCGTTGCGGTAAAGCTCGTCAATCCTTTTTGGAGCGATGACGAGATGGCGCAAAGGTTCCGGCGCGAGCGTCAAATACTGGCAAAACTTGAACACCCTAACATCGCCCGCTTGCTCGACGGCGGCACCACTCAAGACAAAGTGTCGTTTCTGGTAATGGAGTATGTTGAAGGTCTACCTATCACCCAATACTGCAGAGACAAGTGCAAAACGACGAAGCAGCGTTTGAATACTTTTTTGAAAGTCTGCGAAGCCGTTAAGTTCGCCCATCAGAATCTCATCATTCATCGCGATCTGAAGCCAAACAACATCCTGGTCACTGCCGACGGAACCGTGAAGTTACTCGATTTTGGAGTGGCGAAACTGCTGCAGCCTGACGTATTGGATGTTTCAAGCAACTTCACTCTGGGCACCAATATCCTGACACCAAATTACGCGAGCCCCGAGCAACTGAAGGGTGAGACGATAACGACCGCCAGCGATGTGTACTCGCTCGGGGTTTTGCTTTACGAACTGTTATCCGGAAATCGTCCCTACGATTTGAAAGACAAATCGCTCCCGGAAATGCTGCGGATAATCAGCGATCAAGTAGTACGCAGACCAAGTGAAACAGAAGTGCAGATTCGCGAACAGATGGCCAGCCCGGCTCTTTCGGCTAGCGGACTACATTCGCGAACGGGCGCCAGACGCGCCGTGCGTGGCGACCTCGACAATATCTGCCTAAAGGCTCTGGCCAAAGACAGACATGAACGTTATCAAACGGTTGGAGAATTGAGCGCGGACATCTATCGTCATCTGAAATCGTTGCCGATTCTGGCGCACCAACCTTCGGTTTGGTATCGAGTGAACAAATACGCGAAGCGCCACCGTCTTGGTGTAGCTGGCGCCACGCTTATTTTATTTTTGGTTCTCGGTTGGTTAGTGAGCGCCGTCTGGCAAAGAAATATTGCGCGGGAGCAGGCGGCCCAGAATTTGTGGCGCGCTTATGCGGCCGATATGAATCTGGGAATGCAAGCATATGAAACGGCAAATCTGATCCGGCTTCACCAGATTCTCACGCACTACCAGAACACGGCGTTTGCCAAAAATTGGGAGTATCGTTTCCTGCAAAATCTGGCGCACCCCAAGGGACAATTGTTGATGATCCCGCACCCGAGCGAAGTTTGGGACGTGACGTTTTCACCTGATAGTAAAATGTTAGCGACCGCCTGCGCGGATGGTTATGCGCGCATATATCAGGTGCCCCAGGGAAACCTGCTAACAACTACAGCGAACAAAGAGATAAACATTTGGCGTGTGAGGTTTTCGCCAGACGGAAGATTACTGGCTACGGTGTCGGGCGACTCAACTTCAAGCTCAGTGAAAGTATGGAACGTCGCAACTGGCGCGGAGGCTTTCTCGCTGATTGGTCACATAGCGCGTGTTCGCGGCCTGGATTTTTCACCTGATGGAAAGACGGTGGCGACGGGAAGCCGCGACGGAACCATTCGAATTTGGAGCGCCGTCGACGGCCACGAATTAAAAAGGTTTGTCGTCGAACGCGCAGGCATGCCTTGTGAAATGGAAGATCTCCATTTCACATCCGACGGCGGTGAACTAATAGCCGTCAGCAAAGCCGGTTCCGGGATATGGGATGTGTCGTCGGGCAGAATTGTTTTCAAGTTCGATGAGACATACTCCTGGGTTGTGAACGCTGTTTCGCCAGACGGGAAACGGTTTGCCCTCGGCGGGCTTGAAGCGAAGATTCGGATCTTCAATTCCGATCCGGTGAAACAGGTGCTGGAAATCGCGGGGCACGAGGCAAAAATCAATAACCTCGCCTTCTCGCCGGACAGCTCGACGCTTGCGTCGGCCAGTTCGGACCGCACGGTAAGGTTCTTTGACGCACAAACGGGAGCGGAATTGCAAAACCTGAAAACGCATTTGAGCGATGCTTGGTCAGTCGCCTTTTCGCGTGACGGGAAATTCATTGCCACCTCGGGATCCGATTTCCGCGTCTGCTTGTTTGACAAGTCACAATTGCTGCAAGCTTCGTCGTTCGCTTCGGCCATGAACTCTAGCGGCAATTGGTCGGCGATTTCTCCTGATCGGAGCAGAGTGGCATTACCTGCGAATGCGACGCGTCCATTTAGTACTCAAGCTGTTTGGGATGTTACGACTAGGAGTCAGATCGCTGAATTCTCTACAGAACCCGTAGTTTCAGGCGCGTTCTCACCTGACGGGACGATCGTGGCCACCGGTAACGAAGCGGGGACCATTTCACTGTGGAACAGCGCGACGGGTGCGGCTATCCGGCGCTTTGCGGCTCATGACAAATACGTCACTAGGATCGTTTTCACACCTGATGGGAAACATTTGATCTCAGCGAGCCAGGACAAAACTGTGCGGATCTGGGATGTCGATAATCCGGTTAATTTTCGTGAATTGTACCGGCTCGAAAAAGACCTGAGCGCCCTTGGAGTTTCCCCTGACGGCCGTCTGGTCTTCGTGGCCAGCCTCGATACGACGGCCAAACTATTTGATTTCGAGACGGGAAAGATAATCGCTGAAATTGACAAACGGCCAAAACCGATTCTATCGGTGGCCTTCACTCCTGACGGTCAAACTTTCGCTACTGGATACGCTGCCGGCGCAATCGAAATTCGCCAGACAATGGACGCGAAACTGCTTCGGATACTAACCGGTAATGCAGGACATCTAACAGCCCTCACTTATTCGCCTGACGTTACGCGTTTGGCTTCGGCAAGCGGCGAAGGTGTCATCCGCCTCTGGGACACAAAGACCGGGGATCAGGTATTGGCACTTCACACGGGTTCGCCAAGCACGACTTTCATCGCCTTCACGCTTGACGGAAACACCCTGCTGGCACACGGCAACGGAGTGAAAATACAGTTCTGGGAAGCCGCACCCCGCTGAGTCTCCGCCAGGAATTCTCCGAGAATCCCTAACAGCAAACATCTCCACCTCACGTGATACGACTCTCTGCTTTTTCTCGCTTTAGAAGTCAAGCACGA
The DNA here is from genome assembly GCA_046732935.1 of Acidobacteriota bacterium. Taxonomy (GTDB): domain Bacteria; phylum Acidobacteriota; class Blastocatellia; order Pyrinomonadales; family Pyrinomonadaceae; genus PSRF01. Next base: position 46,108 of record JBKPOC010000128.1, read on the forward strand.
AGAAAGGCAAACGTGCTTGTGCTGCTTGACTCACTTTTGACAATCAATTCTTAACCTCAACCCCTAAGGAGACCTCATGTACAAACAAAAGATCACTGCTATGAAAACAATGATGTCCGTCACAACTATCATTGCCGTCTTCGCGTTTACGAATGTTGTCAACGCGACAACTGTTCCGCTCAACACTGGCTACGACTACTGGTTCAGTGCAGTCTATACACCCGCACCGCCGGTTTTCCCGAACCCTTCCACAACCCAAGACAATTACTGGATAAACATCGCTTCGTATCCCACGACGACTCCTGCGACCGGCAGTTCCTTTCTCATTTATCCGGCGTCCGTCTGGCAGCCAGCACTGGGGCTTTCGAGCTGGATTAGCGCACGAAACACAAATGCCAGCGTGCTCGGACCTGATGGCCGGGCGTACACGATTTTTCGAAAATGTTTCTGCCTGCGGCCTGGATGGAGCCAGGCGCAAATAAGCTTTAAGGTGCGCGCCGACGATACAATTCAAATTTGGCTTAACAGCCAATTAAATACTCTGCTTCCGGCGTCGTGGGGAAACTGGAATGGGGCGGCTTTAAGCGGCGGCACCACCAATCAATCGTTTTTTCACACGGGTCTCAATTGCGCGTACGCTCTCGTGGAAGATTTTGTTGGAAATATGGGCTTCGATCTCGACGGAACTGTCAGCGCAAACGGATTGTTGCCGACGATAGCCCAAAGCCCCAATATATCGTTCGCTCCTTGTTCATGTGCCACTGGTCCGGGCGGAAGTCAAACCAGCACAACGGTCCTGGCTGAAGAGCGTCGCGTCATGGAGGAAATCGTAAAGATAGCCGATGCTCGCCGCACCGGAAAACAGAAGGTCGAATATCAGGGCACACGACCTAAGCAGTAGGACGTATTTCGACAGCGACCTTCTATCCGCGCTCCAAGTATAAGGACAATTCCCATCAGAGTGGCTGGGAGCGTCAACTGAAATTCAGCGAGTCTGCAAAAAAGAACGGGAAGCGGTTATTAGCTCGCTTCCCGTTTCGATGCACACGGGGTCAGATCATCATGCTGACGAAGATGCTGACCGCGTCTGACCTGCGCTTTTACGGTTTTCAAGCCGCTGCGCCAATCGAACGCTGGCGCTCCGATCGGTCGGATTTATCTTAAGTGCCCGTGCGGTTGCTTATCGATCTGAGACTGTGAATGATTACGCAATGTAGACCCTGGACTCTCGAAAGATCGGAGAACTCCAAACCGGTGATCGGGAAACCTTTTTACTTTGGCTTTTAGGATTGACGGTAAGACTCTCGCTGGTGGCACGGGATTGAACAGGATTCTGAGAGCTATCCCAGAGGCAGGATTTACCTCTGGGATGTTGCGACCCGCCAGCTATTGCTTTTTCCCCCGAGGGTGACCGGCTGATTGCGGGTGGACATGATCATTCGGTGCGGCTGTACACGCGCCATCGCAGCCTGTGGGGATTCCGATTAGATTAAAGCCTTCGCGTCATTCTTCCGGCGTCGTCGGCTTGGGCGCTGGCGGCATATTGAATTTCGAATCATCGACGGGCACGTTCAGTTTTAGTTCAGTGAACGTTCGTGTCGAGGTGGGATTTCCAACTTCCAGCGTTGCGGCGCGAGCGATGAAGGGAAATTTTAGTCCCTCGGCTTCGCGGTAGTCTTCCAAGTCGATCTGGTCGGGTATGATGCCGACCATCGTCGACATTGTCGTCATGCGTCGCAGCAACAACCCGGAGGCGGCATCGAAATAGAGCCTCATGCGGCGGTTGTCATTTGTCGTACCGTCGACGATAAAAACGTCGCGATCGGCAAGCTTGTCTTTGCGGACGCGCGGCGGTCTGCTGAATTGCTCTTTAAGCTTCAGCAAAGTAAACAGACCGTTGGCCGCCTTAAAATTGATCAACTCAGCGCCCGTTATCTCTCTTACTCCGCGCGCAGTTTTCTCCCAACCGACTTGACCGTTGAAACCACGTTCTATCGTTCCTTGCGGCGTCGTCACTACCAAATAGAACTTGTCAGGCGCAGCTTGCGTCAGTTCGAACTGGAAGGAATTTCCGTTTGCTTGTGTAACCGTGCCTTTGACTGTTCGGGATTTCAGTTTATCGATCGCAGCCTGGCCGCCGAGCGCCGTTGCGTACTTGCTGAAGATTTCGTCTGCTGAAGGTAATGCAGGCGTAGGACTCGGTGATGCCTGTGGTGACCCCTGTGGCGATGCACTTGGAGTCGGCCCACCAGCTCCGCCGGCATTCGCCGGTGGAGAGGGCGGCGGCAAAGGCAGCGCCGGGATGGATTGTGGAGACGGGCGACCGCGATGGCAGGTGTAACAGGACACCGGATCCAGCTTGAGCCGTTCGGTCGTCTTGTTGATATCCAGGACCAGCTTGATCATTTCACGTGCGCTGGTCTTCTCCGGCTTGGCGTCGGAGGCGTAGTCCCACTGACCCTGATTGTTGACGTGACAAAAATTGCATCGCCGCCCCATCGAAACGGCGAAGAAATTCATCACCGCCGTTAGTTGCGATTCCGGCATGCCGTTAAGGACCTTGATGTTTTTTCCGACTTGTTCGACGGTCTTCTCCTGCGGCGACTGCGCTTTGGAGCGATTGTCGAAGACTAGAAAAAGAGCGACGATCGAAAAACCTAACGCGATGGACTTGAGAAGTGTTCGTTGCATAATCGGGCGCCTTAACTATGCTGACTCAATATATAGTTTGTGTGGAGCGTTTAGACTAATAGTACAAGCGAACTTCTCAGTCAACAATGGTCCTCATCCTTTATCCCACGAGTATCGGCTGTTCGAAAGGCAAGGAAGCTATCAACGTCCGCGCGGCACGTTTCGCAAATCGTTAAATGAACGTCGATTATTTCTCGGGTGCACTGATCGAGGTTTTCGTCAGCCAAATCCACGAGCTGATCGAAGTCGATATGGTCGTGTTGAAACCAGAACTCAGGCGCCAGACTGAATGCGTAAGTTCCAGAACCTTGTTTGCGCCTCAATTCCTCTACAAAGCGCTCGTGACATGCCGGGCAATCCGCGACGTGGGTGGCAACCGCTGTGAGTTCATCTTCTGCTAAGGCGCAAACACAGAACCGTTGGAGCTGCGATGTAGACGGGTGGTGAGTCACTTTCGAAGTCGTTCTTTCAGCGCCTTTATACAGCGTGAACAGTGGGAGTGCCAGCCGAAATTCGCGCTCCTACGACTTTTTAACTCTTGAGTTCTGCTTTCAACTTCTGAATCGCGCGAAACCGCCACTTATAAATGTTCTTACGCGAGGTTTTGAGTTGAATGGCTGCGGTCTCGCTATCCATCGGCATTTGCTTCCAGAGGTGTGCGACCTCCGCTATCGAGCGTCCCAGTCCTTCAGCGAGATCCGTTAAATCCACAATACCCGCGGTCAAAAGGGCTGTGAATAGGTCCCGTCCAGCCTGGTCCTCAAACCGTAGTACGAACGCGTCGCGCTGTTTAGGCGCCAAACGTCTGACAACACGCCATACTCGGCCGAGTATTTCATTCGTTTCTATATATAACTCAGTCGCAGTGGTACTTCCCCGAAACTCAACCTCGAATTCCGCTGCGATGTGATCGTCCAACGACTCGATCTCCTGTTCCCTGATCTCGAGAACAAAGACCAGCATTCTGAATAGAACATCAACTTGAACTGGCCCACCTAACCAGTGAAAGAGTTCCGCAACGATTCGCGATAGCGGAACGCGCTGCACGTCTTCGTTCGGAAAGCGTTCTGACAAAAACGTTGGCATCTGAGTATCAACGTCATAAACGCTTACGGCTCGCCTTCCTGTATTTCGCCAGGCAGCGAATCCGCACAGCGTATCATCGTGATCTTGCCAGGAGACGAGGTCCCCGCGCCGTCTAAATAAGTCTCGCAGACCATCCTTTAAGCGTGCTCGTGCGGGATTCCTGGAGCGAAAGTAGTCGGCGCAGACGTTTGAGACGACGCGAGTGACATAACCCCGGAAGTTTTCGATTGTGATCAAGGATCGCTGGTTTGCATACAGTACCTCGATTATCCGTGTCATCGCTTCCTGATACAGATCTTCAGCATCCTGTTTACTTTCATTGATTCCTTGTGCGCTTACATAGAAACCGAGCCGTCGGAGCACTTGCCTGACGATCGGCGCGACATGAATCGTGAGCAGTTCATCCACGCATTGTTGGCGTTCCTGCTCGTCCTGGGCGTTAAGCAGCGGTAGAAGAAGATTATCCATAATCTGGGCCAAGTCGTTCAGTCCGCCAGGCTCAATGATCGAGAGGGACATTGAGCAGACAGACGCATTTTTAAAGCAGCGGCCTAATCAGTGGGTGCTTAACACGTAGTACTGGCGTGAAGCAGTTCCTAACTCGTCCTCCGTTTGGGATGCGGAAGATTCCACGCGTCGTAACTAACCGTGTCAGGGAGTTCTTTTGGGAGGTCTAAACGATCGTCAGCGATTCTTTCCAGGTGAACGCCGGCGAGGCGTGCGTATTCGACAAGTACTGCGAGGGGAACGTGACCCTTGCCGCGTTCGAAGCCTGAGATTCGCGTATATGACATTTCGTCCGCCATTCCCAATGCCGTGAGAAGTGCGGACTGAGAAAGACCGAGGGCAAGCCGAATATGAAGGAGTTTTTCTGCGAGCCGTTCCGGTCGCCAGAGCGCGTAGCCCATCAGCCGCGACCTCCCGGGGAAAAGGAGATCGGGAACCGGAAACTATACGCTGTAGTGCATGGTCTTGAGCCGTTGTTAGGGATCGCCGTGAGTATGACTCCTTCATACTCACCAGCGAAGCTCATCTCTCAACTAAACCGGAGGGCGAGCTCAACATGGGGCAATTTAAGACAGTTCGCATAATATCAAATGACTAGGTTGCGGTCATCATATTCCTCTCTCAGTAGCGAGTCGCGGCACTTTGCCGCAACAAGTGCCGAGCTTTCGATTTCAAAACTTGCTGGTTCTTGTTTAATATAGCGGCGCCCGGTCACCGGCCGGGGCTTTCATAAATTACTCTTCGCTCAAGGAGCCAAATCTCGATGACCTATGTCGTTGCCGAACCGTGCGTCAACTGTCGCTATACCGACTGCGCCCTCGTTTGCCCCGTCGAAGCGTTTCATCTCGACGACGACATGCTCGTGATCAATCCCGAGACCTGTATCGACTGCGACGCGTGCGTGCCCGAGTGTCCAGTCGAGGCGATTTTCGCCGAAAGCAGTGTCCCCGCGGAGTGGACAAGCTTCACGCCGCTCAACGCCGAACGCGCGCTCAGCGGCCTGCCGACGATCACTGCGCGGCTCGATCCGCTTTGCGAATAGCCGTAGCCAGATGAACAAACGCACCAGGTGGCTGTTAGGAGGACTGGCGCTGGGCGCCGGTGCGGTCAGCGCGGCCAGCGCCTTTTTGACGAGACCGAGACGCAACATGCACGAATCGAAGCGAGGCGGCGACGTTTGGGCACGGCCCGGAATGATGGTGACCTTTCGGGCCGAGCTTATGCCGGGACGCGATCGCAACGAGCGCACGTTTCGCGTTAAGGAACTGCTCCCGAGTGGACGCGTTTCACTGCACGACGCCGACGGCGAACACGCAGAGAAAGAGTTTGAACCGATTCAATTCGATCGCCGCTCTTAAGAATAGAACTCACCACTGGTAAGTCTTTCCCGGTTCCATCACACCTAATTTGGGAATCTGCAACGCGTTGAGTTGTTCGATGATCTCTTCGCGGTAGGCGGGCTTGATGTGGACGGCCATGATGTCGAGGCCGTTGTGATTGAGTTTTTTCAACTCCTGGCCCAACGAAGCGGGCGTGAAGTGACGCGACACTTCGGCAAGTTTTGCCAGTCGATCGGGAAACGACGCTTCGATGAGCAACGCGTCGATGTGCTGCGTCTCGTTCAGTAACTTCCAAAACTCGTCTGTCTGCGCTGTGTCCGAACTGAACGCCACGCTGCGTTCGCCGTCAGAAACGATCAGACCGATTGTCGGGACGATGTGATTGACGGGAACGGCCGTCACCGTCAGATGCGCAACTGGAAACGGCTGGCCCAAAGGAATGGGCACGTACTCCATTACTGGACCATAGTCGTTCTTTAGATCGGAGAAGCGTGGGTAGACGTTCCAGTTGAACACATCGCGCTCCATCAGTCGGATGACTTCGGGAGTAGCGTGAATCCGCATCGGCTCTTTCAGTGTTGGATAAAGATCGTCGATGTAGATTGGCAGACTGGCGATGTGGTCCATGTGAGGGTGGGTCACGATGATGTCGCGCACCGTGGTCCGTTGCTCGTTTGTCAGGGCGATCGCGATACTGCCGGCGTCGACGGCAACGCGGTCGTCGATCAGGAAGCAGGTCAAGCGTTGTTCGAGCGTTGCCTGGCCTTTGTCGTCAAAGGTACTGGGTAAGAGTTGGATTCTCACGAGCTTCAGGCTCTGATGAACGACCGTGTAGCCGGGCCAAGTATAAGCCAGAAACGAGATAGGCAGCGAGGACTAAATCCGCGTTCTATTATGAGCGCGCTCTTAGTTCATTTATCAAAGCGTGCAGCGCGTGCAAGTAGGCTGCTTCCTGCACTTCCGGGTCCTGGTTTCGCGACCTGATTCCTCGTGAGACACGACTGCGGTGAAATGCCAGTTCACTGGCCATCTGATTGAAGCGCCTGCGCGCTCGCCAACCTTTCATGCCCGTGCGCGAAAGAGCATTGAACGACGAACCCATCCGGCCGGCGATCGATCCAAGCTGCTCGAACTCTTCACGCGTGAAAAATCCACGCTCCATATCGGTGACGAGAAACTCACGGACCACCTGGCCCTCGCGACGCAGCGCAAGCGCCACCACTACGATCAAAATCAGAAACGCCGGTACCATCACCACGATGTACGTCAACAAAAACGCCAGACCGCCACCAAACACAGCCGATCCATTCCAGATGCTGTGCATGACGATGGCCATCAGCAGACCAACAACCGGCATGATCGCTTTAATCGCGGCATTGCTCGACTGTCTCGCCAGACCCAGACCAATTCCCGTCAGACTCGTGAACAGCGGATGCGAAAACGGCGCGAAGAAGCCTCGCACGATCACGGTGGCGGTCAATGCGCCGCCACTCGCGGCCGCGGCGTTCCCGTAGTAAAGAATGTTCTCAGTCATCGCGAACCCAAGTCCGGCCATCGACGCGTAAACGATCCCATCGACAACACCGTCAAACTCGTCCTTCTTCCAGAAAAAGAAGATCACGAGGATGAGAGCTTTGCCGCTCTCTTCAACGATCGGGGCGGAGATCACCGTCGAAAAAGCTTCGCCGACTTGAGCGTCGGTCAATGTGCCGACGATCAGTCCGCTGATGGTGTTCACGACGAACGCAAAGAAGGCAGCGATCAGCGCGCCCCAGAAGAAAGCTGTGCTCAACATCCACAACGGCTCGCCCTCGTAACGATCGATCCACAACACGAGCACTACATAAATCGGGACCGGAATCGTCGCTGCGAGAAAACCGAGAATCAGCCCAACTGGACCAGTTTCAATACCGATCACGAGCAACACCAGCAGGCCCAGAATCAACGAGATCAAGATCGCGACCACGACCAGCGCGACTTTGATCGCGCTGACGTGCGCCGAGGGCTTAATAATCAACGCCGGCAGGTTCGGATTTGGAAAGTCGGGATTTGGGTAAGTCATGCGGGCGATACTTTCCTTCTAGCGAGCGCACGTTAACGCACGGCCGCCATCAATCGAATACGTTGCGCCGGTCACCCACGACGCATCATCGGAGGCGAGAAACAACACCAGCGCCGCGATCTCTTCCGGCCGGCCAGTGCGGCCAAGCGGATGCGTCGTTTTTGAGTGTTCGAGAAACGCGGCGTACGCTTCATCATTCATCCCGCCGCGCTTATGAATCTCGGTGACGACAACGCCCGGGTTCACCGCATTCACGCGGACTCCTTTCGTCGCCAGTTCCAACGCGGAACATCGTGTCAGTTGATCCACCGCCGCTTTGGAAACGCAGTAAGCAAGGACGCCGGGAAACGAACGCAGGCCCGTGACGCTGGAAACGTTCACGACATTTCCACGGCGTTCGATCAAACTCGGCAACGACCTCTGCATGAGACGAAACACGGCGCGAACGTTCACGTTCATCATCTCGTCCCACGCATTGATCGATGTGTTTTCGATCGTGCCTGACGTCAGAAAGCCGGCGGCGTTCACCAGCACGTCAATCCCGCCGAAAGTCTCGACGGCTTGATCGACAACTCGATCCGCATCGCTATCGACGGACAAGTCGGCACGAAGCGACAACACCTCCGCACCCGCGCTGCGAACCTCATCGGCGGCGCGTTTCAAAGCCTCTTCTTTTCTTCCCACGCACACCACGTTCGCGCCTTGGTTAGCAAAACCGAGCGCACACGCGTGTCCGATTCCTGACGTTGCTCCAGTGACGACCGCAACCTTGCCGGAAAATTTTTTATCGCTCATCTTGTCTGTTCCTTGTGAGTGCTGACTATTTCGTAGCTCGACGGCATCATATATTGACAGGGCAATCCCAAAAAGCCGACTATTATGGCCTTGAGAGCCTTGTGAGGCCATTCCCCCCGGCACAATGCGCGTAAACAGTCGTGGTTTAAGGGGTCCGGAGCGGTTGGTTGCGGCCAACCTGGAGGCGCTTGTTGGGAGACAACTCGGCAGATCAATTCTTTCCGCGCAGTCAGCGATCTCACTCGCATTCGACTGAAGATTTTCGGGGTCGCCAGGCGCGGACGCGTATGCCTTCCACCGCCGGATACCTGACGGCGGCGATCGTCATCGCGGCCGGATTGTTCTTCGGGCTGTGGTGGATGTTGGTGCGTGGCGGCGACGATGCGCCGTGGCTGCCTGCTGGTCTCGCTGCGATTGTCGTCTTGATGGTAGCGTTCTCGGCGCGCGAAGTGGTGATGAGACGCGCATGGACTCATTATCTACTCGATAACGGCATCTCACCCAAACACACCAGTCACAGCCGATCGAGCAGCCGCAGTCACAAGAAAGGCTTTTCAGCGTCGTTGCACTCTGCCGCGCTGAGAACCATTCAAAAACAGTCCTCGGCAGCCGATAAACCTGGCTCGACTCCGGAGATGCATCTCGACGTGGCCCAACTCTGTCACGATTACCTTTCCAGCACCGACGAGGCGATGCGATCGGGAAGTCTTGGAAGCGAGAAAGGAATCGCCATTCGCGCCGGACAGGAACGCGTTCGTTCGTTGCACAAGCATCATTTGCTTACTTGGGCCAGGGGACAGTCGCGCGCGTTGACGCACGAAGCGCAACAGCGTGCGCGTACATTCGACAAGATCGAGACGGCGAATAAAGCACTCGAGTGTATCGACTCAGCTTTGCGCATCTATCCCGAGGAGCCGGAACTCAAAGAGTCGAAGAATGCCATCGGCGAGTTCATCGCGTCTGTGAAAGTGGCCCACTGGGTCGAACTGGCAGAGCGCTCGACATTCAAAGGACATTATCGACGCGCGATCGATCGCTATCGCGACGCGCTCTACTATCTCAACCATGAAGCCGTGAAAGAGGACGTGCGAGCCGCAGGAACGGAAAAGATCGAACGGCAGATAGCGGAACTACAGTCGCGCCTGCAACGCGACGGACGCCAGCACAAAAACGATGCGGCGTTTCGTGATGAAAAATGATCGGCCCGAAGTGTCCAAAGTGTGGCAGTTCACGCATTCGCAGGGGCTATAAACGGACTCCGCTGCTGATGCGCATGTTTGGCATCTACCACCTTTTATGCGATCATTGCAACTTACTTTTCACCGGTTTTGTCGTGCCCGGAACCTTGCATCGCCGGAAAAAGCATCGCCGGCATAAGAAACTGAAAGCCACTGATTCGAGGTTTTAAAATGAACCTTAATCGATCGTTCGCCATCCTTGCGCTGCTGATCTGCGTTGTGATCGCGGTGGCTTATGGACAGGACCAGAATTACCTGCTTGGACCAGGAGACGTGCTGGAGATCAAGGTTTTTGGCCAGCAAGATCTCAACTCGACTGCCCAGGTCGACAGCGATGGAAACCTGAGCTCGCTGCCGTTTCTGGATCCGATTCCGGCTAAGTGCCGCACGGATCGGGCGGTCCAGAAAGACATCGCTGCCGCATACAGCCGGTTGATCAAGGATCCGCAGGTGAGTGTGCGCGTCGTCGAGCGAAACAGCCGCCAGCCGGCGTCGGTGTCGGGCGCGGTCCGTCAGGCCGGAAAGGTTCCGATGGAGAGCAGGATGCGGTTGAACGAGCTGATTGCTGCGTCAGGAGGTTTCACCGACAAAGCGGCGGGCACGATTCAGATACTGCATACGCGGCCGTTGCTGTGTCCTGGACCAGGCGAGCAGGCTGAGGCGTTGCCGATAGCGGGCACTGCTATCCCGCTTCAGGTGGTCAAGATTGCGGACCTGGCGAAGGGAACTGTGAACCCGATGGTGCGTCCAGGCGATCTGGTTTTGGTGACGGAGGCCGAACCGGTTTACATTACCGGCAGCGTCGTTTCGCCTGGAGGCATCCTAATGCGCGACCAGCTCACGCTCAGCCGCGCGCTCGGCATGGTCGGCGGCGTAAGAAAGGAAGCCAATCAGTCGGAGATCAAGATCTACCGGCAGAAGGCGGGCTCAGCAGAGCAAGAGATCATCAAGGTCGACTTTCAAGCGGTCAAGAAGAACCAAAAACCCGACGTTTTTCTACAGCCTTACGACGTGATCGAGGTATCGAACGCCGGCATCCTTGAAGGCCGGGGCTGGCTGGATTTGCTGATCGCCGCGTTCACCGGTGGTATCAGAAACACCGTGATCCCGATACCGTAAGAACTTTGAATTTTGGGAGTTGAGGGTTTTGAAATGAAGCTGAAGCTATCGTTGATTGTTGCACTCGCATTCGTGTTAAGCCTGGCGATGTTTGCATACGCGCAGGAGCCGCAACAACAGCAGGGTCCGCCACAGCCCGGGGCGGGTCAACCGTCCCCGCTGGATATACAGGGCACCAAATCATACCTGCTTGGACCAGGCGACGTCGTCGACGTTCGTGTCTTTGGTCAACCTGAGTTGTCGAGTACTGCACAGGTAGACAGCGAGGGCAACCTCAGTTCGTTGCCTTTCCTCGAGAAGCCGATTCCCGCGAAGTGCAGAACGGACAAGGACGTTCAGAAAGACATCACACTCGCGTACGCGAAGTTCATCAACAATCCGCAGATCAGTGTCCGCATCGCAGAACGCAACAGCCGGCAACCGGCGACCGTGTTTGGCGCCGTGCGTGTGCCGACCCGCGTCGAGATGAAACGCAAAGTTCGGCTGAACGAGTTGATGGCGGTAGCAGGCGGATTTACTGAGCGCGCCTCGGGAACGATCCAGATTCTTCATACCGAACCGCTCATGTGTCCCGAGCCCGGCGAAGAAGCCTTGGCTACGCCGATTGACGGCACGAAGATTCCGCTCCAGATCGTAAAGATCGCGGAGCTGCGATCCGGGAAAGTTGATGCGAATCCGATTATCCGTCCTGGTGACTACGTCCTCGTGACGGAAGCCGAGCCTGTGTACATCACCGGCAGCGTCATGTCCCCCGGCGGCATCTACCTTCGCGATCAGCTAATGCTCAGCCGTGCGCTGGCGATGGTGGGAGGCGCAAGAAAAGAGGCGAAGTTGTCGGACGTGCGGATTTTCCGGCAGATTCCCGGCTCGGCCAATCAGGAAATAATCAGCGTCGACGTGGCGGCCATCAAGAAGAACCAGAAGCCCGACGTTTTGCTGCAAGCATACGACGTGATCGAGGTGCCTGAGGCCTCAATGTTCTCATCCAACCGTCTTGGAACTACGCTGATGGGCGCTCTTACGGGCGGCCTTTCTTCCGCGGTTTCGAACACCGGCATGTACTTGCCCACTAAAGTGATTTATTGAGTTGTAAACAAACTGAAAGAACTGAAAGTCAATAGAGAATGAATCGAAGAACCATGGCCGGCGACCGCCGGCGTCGAAAAACGATGACGTTTCTGTGGTCACTCGCGCTCGCAGTGTTAGTGATCGCTCTGATCTATCTCGAGAAGACAGCAATCCTCTACATTCTGTGCACCCTCGGTGTCACTGTGCTGCTGATGATCGTGGCATTTTCCGATCTGGCCCACGGTGAGAACGTAAACCCACAGTTGGCCCAAACGAACGATGCAGCAGGTGTTGCAGGCAGGACAAAATGAAGCAACTGTTGCAAGCCGCTTAGCGGTGCAAAGTTCCCCACCAGTCGCGTTCAATCGAAGTTGCTTATATGGTCTATAAGTTTGCGGCGAAAATTTTTCGCCGCAACTGTGCTTTTCAGCCAGGTGAAAAACAATAACCGGGTTGAAACTTTAAGCGGACTATTGCATAATTCGCCTGCGTTCACCTCCCCGGTGGACGAAGTGGTCGCGTGGGGTGAGGACACGTGGCCTTAGGGTGGGGGCTGTGGGAGGCCCCC
>JBKPOC010000129.1:0-1509 GCA_046732935.1 Acidobacteriota bacterium
GATGAAGGATCTCCTCAAATGAACCGCCTCATAACTAAAGAGTTGGTTATCCGTAAACAACGACAACCTGATGGCAGATTGATTGAAAAAGTCGGTAAGCCCGCAAAGTATACGACCAGGATCAGTCTAAAGAGGCTCACAACAAAGAAAGAAATTGGGAAAACTATGCCGCAGAACATCTCTAAGAAACCAAAAACCTTCGACAAGAAATACATATCCGCTGCTGAGCTTGCGGCTCGCTGGAGTGTTTCGCAAAGTGCAATCTATTCCCGCAAGTGCGGATCGAACGCACTTCGAGCGATTCGATTTGGCAAATCAGTTCGCTTCCTTCGCAGCGAGGTTGAAGCGCTAGAAAGAAAGCGCGAGATTCAAGCAACCTAATCGCCTGGTCACTGCTACGCCAACACTTCTTAGACCTCACCAACCCTTTGGATTTTGCAATCACAAATCGTTCTCAGCTCGCCGAAATAAAAGCGGTATCCAACTACTGGAAACATGAAACAGCGAATACACAAGAAGCGCGCCAAAGGCACTGCACAGATAAGAAAGGAGAAGCGCAACGGTGCAGAGCGCTGGGGATACGACGTCTGGATTCGACAACCGGATGGTACTCGAAAACGTTACCGAGACTTCACCTTTGCTACCAAAGCCGAAGCCACGCAGGCTTTAGCGATTTTGAGAACAACTGGCTGGAAAGCACGCTACGGTTTGAAGGAACCGGCAAACGCAAGACACACGACGATCAGAGAAGCGATTGAAAGCTATTTAAAACTAGCCAAAGCGAACCTGCTCGCGAACAAGACTGACGACACTACTTGTTGGCGTGAGATGCCTAGCCCGTTGCGAACTCTTGAACGGTGGGGTGAGTTCATTGGGCCTGACCGGCATGTTAGTTCAGTCACAAAAGATGATTTCGTCTTTTGGGTCGCCGCAGAAACCGAGCGTGGTAAAGCGAATGGGAGACCGTTGAAAAAATCCTCAATCAGAAGAGGGCTTAACACCATCAAGGCCGCTTTGAACCATGCAGTTGGAATGTTCCCGGACCTAAAGTCGTTTCAAGTACCTCGCAGTCCTCTGACAAAGAAAGTTGAAGAAGAACGCGATCGCGTTCTTTCCGACGAAGAAATTGCACAGATTTCGGAAGCCTTATCGAACCCTGAATGGGTCGAGGCTCTATTCTTCTTCCAGCTAGCACTAATAACCGCCGGTCGCATGGCAGAGCTACGACGCATGCGTAGGGAGGAATGCAATGTTCGTTTCGGAACTGTAAAACTATATTCTTCAAAAACCAAGAAATGGCGGACCATCAAAGCTCCGGCTGCTGCGACATTGGTAACGAGTCAGAAGTCAGCGGGCAAAGGTGGCACCACTCGCGTACTCACACGTCCCGATCATTGGTATCGCGACGCTTTAAAAAGGGCGTCTGAGAGTGTTGGAATTCGCTATGGGCAGAAAGTACCTGGCGGATGGACCATCCACGATCTACGTCACACCTGCTTAACGAATCTT
>JBKPOC010000130.1:0-5082 GCA_046732935.1 Acidobacteriota bacterium
GGGTGGTCCGTCCAGAGCCTTCTTCGACGATGCACGAGTCTTTCAGTAGTTCACCCGTGATAGTAGAGATGGTCGCTTTGTTCAAGCCGCTGATCTTTGCAATTTCGGCTCGGGAGATTGGTTGGCGGTCTGAAAGGATACTGAGCAAGATGCGACGGTTCACTAACCGGAGCATGTCATGACCCGCAGCCTTGATGTCGGCGAGGTTAGGCTTTCTGGTAAAAGTTTGACGTGAACTGGCTTTCATGTTAGCCCGGAACTGGATTTCAGAAGCAAAACAGAAGTTGCATTATCAATCGAAGGTGGAATGCCAAAAGAAGAATTGATGAGCTCTTCTCTTGGCATTCGCTTCGTCTTTCCAGTCAATCAAGATTAGAAGGTCAAGCGCAACCTAAGACGGATGAGACGACGGTTGTCGATACCTTCCTGATTGAAGCTGGTATTAATTCGTCCAAAGTCTTCGTTGGGCTCAATGTCGGTAATCGGGAGGAGTCGGCCTGTGGTTTGGTCCACGTTAAGGTTAAAGGTACCCAGCTCGGCGAAATACAGATCGAGGGGCGAGCGAAGGGGATGGTTGAATACATTGTTGAAGTCAGCGCCCACTTCTAAACGAGTCGTGTCACTGAACTTGAAAAACTTGCGGATGCCAAGGTTCACTCCCCACGTCCCCGGTCCTGTCAAAATATTACGTTTCGCGATGTTGGGATTGTCGAGTGCGTCTGCTCCAATCGGGGGTGGCGCAAACGCTGCGGGGTTGAAAAATTTATCACCCTGCTTGATGTACTGGCTGCCGCTGAGCACGAGCGGTCGGAAGCTTGTGCCATTAAATCCTCCCACGGCATCAATAAACTCGCTTGCTACGTTTCCCGGAAAGATAGGATCGCAGTTGCCGCACAACCAGAATGGCGTAAAGCCTGTGCCAGTCTTGGCAAACATATTCCAGGAAAGCTGGAAGCCGCCAAAAGCCGCATCGGCCCAGCTGGGAAGGTCGTTTCCGTACGTTCGACCTTTGCCAAAAGGAAGTTCGTAAATGCCGTATGAGACGAACCGGTGACGAGACACAAACGCGTCGCGCGCAAAATCGTTCGTGGGAATGAACTGATTGTAGAACGTGCCGCCGAGACTTGCGTTGCCCGTATCAAACCCGTCGCCTTTCTGGTCCAGCAACGTATAGCTTGCGTTGAATGTTAGTCCTCTCGCAAACCGTCGATTAACCTCAATTTGCAACGCGTGTGAACGGCCGCTGCCGAAATTGCCGTAACGAGCCATAAACGTTCCCAGTTCAGGGAACGGGCGCCGCGCGGCGTCAATCGAGCCATCGCAGTTACCTTCGTTCGGGTCACAGATAATTATGTTTCCGTCATCGTCAAAGCCGCGAGTGCCGAATGGTGTGTCGCTGGGCGGCAGCATGTTTAGGTCAATGCCACCAATCAATCCATGCATGCGAGTGCCAAGATAGGAAATCCGAACCGCTGTCTGCGAAGGCAACTCGCGCTCAAATGTGGCATTGAATTGTTCAATGCGCGGTTGCTGTATATCAATCGGGATACTGTTAGCGTCGGGGAAGGAGTCGAACGCATTGAGACGTCCACCTGTAAACGGCGTAACACCCGCGGGAGTCAAACCGCCTGGAAATCCGCCTAACGGCAGCGCGGCTGTACTCGTCTTCGTCAGTGGGTGATTAAATGGCGAGGAGGCCAGAGCGTCACGAATTCCCTGCGCTGAAGCAGTTGGATAAACCATTCCGTAACCGCCCCGAAGCACAGTTACATCATTAAGCCGCCACGCAACGCCAAAACGAGGCGCAAAGTTGTTTCGATCTGCATTAATGAGTCCAGGACCGACACCAGCTTCGGAAGCCGTCACAACGCCGTAATTGATTATCCGCGGATCGATCAGCGGTAACACATCAGCGGTCGGAACAATAAAACGACCCTTCCGATGTGTGGTTGGGTCGACGAAATCCGGATCGAAATTTACTAAAAGGTTCTCGCTATCTTTGAACGGCGTAATCAGTTCATAGCGTAAACCCAGATTGAGAGTCACCCGCGGGTGAATCTTGTACTCATCCTGAAAAAAGAATCCGTACTCGAAGTTTGTAGCATCAAGTTCGGCGCGAAGCTTCTCTACAAAACTGACAGTGTTGGGTGGCAACCCAAGTAAATAGCGAGCCCAGGCATCAGTGCCAGTCGAGCCTGTATAGTTGATGCGTCCCCGCGGATTTTGTCGATTGGCGACAAAACCGTCCGTGCCGCGGTTGCGCACCACGTCTACGCCACCCTTAAAACTATGAAGACCTTTGATCCATGTCAGAGTGTCTCCGAAGGTAATCAATTTTTGATCGAGCCTCCGATTAACACTTCGACCACCGTTAGTAATCGTTGCGAAGTTTGCAACTCTGATTTCTGTTTGGCCTGGGGTATCGAGAGCCGCTGAGCCAACTACTGCACCGTAGGCCGTAATATCGGTATCGCCGAAACCAATTGAGGTCAGGAATTCACGCAGGGTTTGCGGAGCTCTTCTAAATAAACTCTGGGAATTGAAGCCGCCGCGAGCTTCATTAACGAAATTCGTCGAGAACAACTTCGAATAAGAAAGCGATAGCGTGTGGTTGGTTTGCTCGTTCAAACGCAGTCCAAACGCAGGGTAGTTTGCGCCGGCTACCTGTCCTGCAGTACTGGGATTCCTCTGGTAATTGTAAACGGCGTATAGCTTATCATTCGCGGTGAAGTCGTGATCGATTCTTGCGGTAACGAGATCGCGTGTGTTGTCGGAGGCAACGTTCTGTGCGAAATCGACCAATCTTCCACGAGAATCGACAGTTGCATTCAGGCTGGACGTTGGGTAGTAGACCTGCAATAGTTTGGCAACCGTAGGATTCAGCAATCGAGAAGGAATATTAATAAAGCGTCGAGTGGATCCTACCAGGACGGTATTTGCGCCCAACTCGGCGGGCGTCAATAAAGGAAGAACCGCCGCAGGAACGGCCGGCTTATTGCTGTTGCTTAATTGGCTAAAGTCGGCATTTAACAGGCGCTGGCCCGGTAGTGAGTTTCGAGCGGCAAACCGCACGGTATCCACGTTCCAGCGCCGTTCGTACGCACCAAGAAAAAACGTTTTTCTATTGCCAAACAATCGCAGTGGGCCACTGATAGACCCACCCGTTTCGTTGAGGTTGAAATAAGGCTTGGGAAAATCCGGCCGAGCGGCATTTGGAACGAAGCTGGCTAAATTATTTTTATCCTGGATTGTCCATGCGGCTAAGGCTGAGTTCTTGTTGTTGTAGAACAAAGAACCGTGGAAATCCTTCTCTCCGCGCTTAGTATCAACACGGATATTGGCAATACCCGCATACTCCGCCGTGAAGTTATTCGATAGCACAGTCAAATCGCTGATTGCTTCCAGCGAGGGTTGACTGGCAGTTGCGCCACCGAAGATCCCGCCATTCGAACGCTGTCCATCGAGGGAGAATGCTGCGCCGTAGCTCTGTGCTCCAATGAACTTAAAGTCAAGTCCGTCGGCAGACGTTGTGATGTTTGGATTGAGATATAAAAACTGATAGATGTCCCGACTGTCACGGGGCAATTCAACCAACTGCCGATTATTAATTGAACCGCTTATCGTCGGCGATTCAGTCTGAATCAGGCCAGCTTCGGCGCTGATGTCAACCATCGCACTCGCCTGCCCTACTTCCAGCTTGGCATCAGCGCGCACTGTATCACTACCGGTTAAGACCGCATTAATTACTGTCGTCTTAAAACCGGGAGCCGTAACGGTCACTTTGTAATTCCCGGATTTTAGATTCGGCACTTCATAATCCCCTTGGCCGTTTGTTGTAACGTTCTGGGAGATATTCGTTGCCAAATCGGTCACTTCAACAGAGGCATTCGCTATGCTAGCGCCCTTTTCATCGGAGATGGTTCCCCGAATGGTGGCCAGGTGAGTGCCTTGAGAATAACCGGCTTTGCTGACCAACAAGATAAATCCGACGAGGAAAAAACTGGTGATGATCATTCGCGCGAATCTCATATGCGACTCCTTCACTGGAACTAAAATCGTCATAAGCGCTCAGAGAAGCACGTGTACTGCCCGGGCTTGCTCGTTCGCGGGGGAGGGGTTTCGGGCCAACAATCATTCTTGGTTAGTTCATGATGTAAACGAACCCTTCATGAACTCATTGACCCGGGGTTGTGTGCTCAGGTTAGTTGTCGTTCAGAACTAACTCTCGCCAGAGTTTCTATGGATCTTCAGAAAACTAGATTTGTTGCGATTTAAATGGACTCGAGTGAGTCCGCGACCAATTACAAGTGCAGCCTGCTTATAACACCCGGACGTAACTCATTGCAAGGAGTTTCTGCGAGCAGCATCTATACGCCGCGGAATTACCGGCAGAACCAACGCCGAGCTGTGCTCATGATCGTGGTAGATCGTCTGATGTGCTCGTACCGATCGCGTGGCCGCGATTATGTCTTCGCCGGTGTTCAAATTCCGATTGAACCGCGGGAAGTTGCTGCTCGAAACATATAACCGGATTCGATGCCCTGCCTTGAACACATTCGCGCTTGCCCATAGGTCGATCGTGTACTTGTAAATTTTCCCGGGAACAACTTCCGTCCCGTTCTTAGTGCTTTCTCGATAACGTGCCCGCACTATGCCATCGGTGAGAAAACGCGCGTAACCACTCTCATCGACGTCAACCAGAAGCGCCGTGAAATCAGTATCGACAGCCGAAGTAGAGGCATAAAGCTGCAACGAAATAAAGCCGGTAACTTCAGTATCCTCAGTCAACGGTGGCGTTGAAAAAACGAGCACATCCGCGCGTGACTCATTTGGTCTCTGATCGGCAGGCCCGGGGGGAATTGCCTGGCCGCAACATAGCCGGCCGCCGATAGTGGGTACAGGATTCTGCGGATCGTAATCGAACTCGTCCGTTCGTTCCGCCGCCGGCGCAGCCAGACTCAACAATCCATCGCCGGCGACGCTGTTACCGCCTTTGGTTGAGTGCAGGTAGTACTTCGTGTAACGAGTGCGTGCAAGCGGAAACTCCTGTTCATCGCGCCAGACATTGTCGCCCATGATGAA
>JBKPOC010000131.1:0-15944 GCA_046732935.1 Acidobacteriota bacterium
GTTCTTGATAGCTCAGACAGCGTTCTGCTGAAATGATAGCCGGTTGGTCGGGATGAAGTTTCGCCTGCGCCTCGAACAGAGAATGAAGCAGACCTTCTCGGATCGGGGCCTCCGTCGCGTTCACTTCCCGCCGCCGCTCCAGTTGGGTATCAGGCAACCAGGGACGTTCCAATTCCTGCCAAGTCTCTTCTTCCGCCAGACTCTCAAGAAGATGATTGTAGCCGTCCCACATGGCGTCCAGAACGCCCGGATAAAACAGGTCTTCGACTGCGTCCCAGTTGTAAAACAGTGCGTTGTCTCGCTCGCCGACCTGATGGTCGAGCCAGACCTGCGGCGTTTGTGTGATGCTGTAGCCGGGTTGATTCCGGTCGCGCTGCTCCATCCCTGCGGCGAAGGCACCGGTGTGAAGATTGTGCTGCCCGAGTGTGCTCGTGAAGACGACAGGCGCAATCGAAGCATCAGGTCGACCCTGCCTACGCGTCAGTTTCCGCATAACCTGAACCCCGCTGAAGGAACGATGTTCAAGGTCCCGCCATAACTGCTCCTGCACAGCCCGCGCCCGCAACCCCAGCGACGCCGCTCGCGCGCCGTCTATGGCTAGCAAAATAAGGGAAGTGAAGTCTCCGACGATGTCGTTGATTTGGGGGTGGATCGGTGCCCGGTTGAAAAGGGTGACATTTATCGTGAAGCGCGGATTCTTTGACCACACCGTGAGTATCTCTGCGAACGCGCCGAGCAGGATGCCCGAGGGTGTCAGACCTGCGCGCCCTCCGAGTTTCTTAATGCGCGCCCACACCTCCGGACTCAAACGCCACGCGCGCCTGACGAAGCGCGGACTTCTGAGCGCGTCGGGACTAGTCGCCAGCGGCAGTTCCGGCGCAGGCGGCAAACTCGGGAGGCGCTCATGCCAGTACTGCTCAGCCTTCTGATGGGACTCAGACCCCTGCTGCGCAATTTCGGCCAGCACCCAATCGCGGAACGCAACCTCCAGACGCGGGAGCGATAGTTCCGGATTCTCGTAGTACTCGAAGATTTCTCTGAAAATGATGCCGACGCTCCATGCGTCAGCAATCAGATAATCGAGGCTGAAATGAATTCTCACCGCATCCGCGCCCAAGCGCGACACCCGAATTTCGAAGAGAGGCCAGCGGTCTGTCGGCAACACCTGATGCGACATCTCCTTGCGCACGGCCAGAAGACGCTCTCCCGCCTCTGCCATTGTCGCCTCGCTCAGGTCGGAGACTTCAATGCGATAAGTCGGCACGATTTCGAGTATCTGTTGCGTGCCGTCCGAGAGGACGATGGCGCGCAGCATATCGTGACGCTCAATCAAGCGATTGACGGCGAAGCTCAGGCGCTCGATATCCATCTCCGGAAAATCAATTTCCATGTAGCTATGCGAAGAGACATTCCCCAGTTCATAGAAGCCCTGGCGTCCAATCCAGTAAGCCTGCTGAACGTCGTTGAGCGGAAATGGAACGTAGCGATTTTCAAGGTCGGGAGTGATGGAATAACCATGCGCCGTGCTGAGGTAGTTCGTCGTTAGTTCCGCGCGGCGGCGCGCAATCTCAGCAGCCATCTCCGCGACGGAGGGAGCCTCAAAAAAAACGTGCAGTGGAATCTCAAGCTGGAAGGCCAGACCGATGCGGTGAATCAACTGCATCGCCATCAGCGAGTTCCCGCCCAGTTCAAAAAAGTTGTTGAATATTCCTACCGCTTCGGTCCTCAGGATGGCAGCCCAGTCGCGTGCGACTTCTTCTTCTATCGGTGTACGAGGCGCGACGAAATTCTCAGGCATCTCGAATGAACTGAATTCGAGAGAACGCATCGCGCGTCGATCAATCTTGCCGTTGGCCGTGCGCGGCAACGACGCCAGAACGACGAAGTTCGAAGGCAGCATGTAAGGCGGTAACTTCTGATTAAGAAACTCGCGCAAGGCAGCCGAGGACGGAGCAGGCTCCTGATTCGGCACGACAAAGGCGACCAGCCGTTTGTCTCCCGGCACATTTTCCTGCACTACCGCAACCGCCTCTCTGACCGCCGGGTGCTCCGTCAATGTGGACTCGATCTCTCCTAACTCTATGCGAAAGCCGCGAAGCTTTACTTGATAATCAATGCGCCCCAGAAAATCTATCCGGCCATCCGGCAGGCGGCGCGCCATGTCGCCTGTTTTGTACAGCCGCTCGCCTGGTTGCTCGCTGAACGGGTGAGGAACAAACTTTTCCGCCGTTAAATCCGGCAGACCTGTATAACCATTTGAAAGCCCCAGCCCGCCGATATAGATTTCTCCGGGCACGCCAACCGGCAGCAGCAACATGTAGGGGTCCAGGATGTGAAGCTCCGTGTTGGCGATGGGCCGTCCAATCGGAACAGGCGCTTGAGCCGACACGACTTCTTCAGCCGCAGACCAGATTGCCGTTTCCGTCGGGCCGTAGAGATTCCACAGCGAAGCGCCGCGACTCAATAGCTGTGCAGCCAAGTCAGATGAGAGGGTATCGCCGCCGCAGAGTATCTTCAGCGAGGGTTCGCCCTGCCAGCCGGCGTCGATAAGTAGCTGCCAGGTGGCCGGGGTGGCCTGCATGATAGTGACGGCCTGATTGGCGATCAACTCTGCGAGCCGGACTCCGTCAGAGGCGTCAGCACGGCTAGCGACAATCACCCGCGCGCCGACCATCAGTGGCAACAGCAGTTCCAATGCGGCGATGTCGAAGGATAAAGTCGTGACGGCCAGCAGCGAGTCCTGCTCCGTCAGTGCCGGCTGGCGGCGCATCGATTGAAGGAAATTGATGAGCGAGCGATGAGATACGGCGACGCCCTTCGGCTTGCCCGTCGAGCCTGATGTGTAAATAACGTAGGCGAGGAAATGCGGGCTGTAATCGAAGGCGAGATTCTCTTTGGAATGGCTGGCGATGTGCTCTCGATCGCGATCAAGGTTGACCAGTTCGAAAGTTCCTGAGAGCTCCTGCGCGCCCTGCTCCTGCGTTAACATCAATGCGGCGCCGCTGTCTTTCACAATAAACTTCAGACGTTCCCTGGGATAGGCGGGGTCCAGCGGCAGGTAGGAAGCGCCCGTCTTCAGAACCGCGAGCAGGCTGACCAGCATCTCCGGAGATCTTTCGAGATAGATGGCGACCAGCGCGCCCGGCCCGGCGCCAAGCTGCTGCAGATGTCGAGCTAACTGGTTGGCCCTCCGGTTCAGATCATGGTAGCTCAGACGTTGGTCTTCAAAGACCAGTGCGATCCGGTCGCCCGCAATCTCAACCCGCTGCTCAAATAAATCCGGGAACAACAGATTTTCGTCAAGCTCTCCGCGAGTGTCCTGCCATCCGACCAACAATTGATTTCGCTCGACTCCGGTCAGCAGCGGCAGTTCCGAGATGCGCTCGTCGGGGCTTAAGACGACTCCGTTGATGAGCCTCTGGAACTGTTGCACTAGACGGTTGGCGGTTGTCGAGTCAAATAGATCAGAGTTGTATTCGAGTTTGCCGACCAGCCCGTCTCCTATCTCCACCACGGAAAGCGTCAGCTCGAATCGCGCCGTACCCGCGTCCGCCTCCAGCGGCTTCAGCAACAGGTCGGGAAGCTTTATCGACTGCGGCGGTTTGACCAGTTGAACGAACAAGACTTGAATCAACGGGGCATGGCTTAGATCTCTATCCGGGTGAAGCTCTTCGATCAACCTGTCGAACGGCAACTCCTGATGCGCCTGCGCTCCGAGGACTGTCTGCCGAACCCGCTGCAACAACTCCGGGAAACTAGGATTGCCCGAAAGACTGGTGCGCATTACCAGGACATTGATGAATAGGCCGATGATCTCTTCAAACTCCTGTCGATTGCGGTTGGCAACAGGTGAGCCGACGACGATATCGTCCTGCCCCGTCAGCCGGTAGAGAAGCACCTTGAAGACGGCCAGCAGCGTCGTGAAGAGAGTGATGCCGGACTGCTGGCTCAACTCCTTAAGGGTCTCCGTTTCGGCTGGCGAGAGAGTGAAGGCCTGCGAGGCGCCCTGGAAACTCTGATTCTTCGGCCTCGGCTTGTCCGTAGGGACTTCGAGGACGGGCGGCATGCCCTCCAATTGCTCACGCCAATACGCGATTTGCTCTCGGATGGCTGCGCTCTGAAGCCATTGCCGCTCCCACTGCACGAAGGCGCTGTACTGGCTGGCGGGTTCGCTTAATTGCGGAGCAGTGCCCGTCACGAATGCTTCATAGAGCGCAGCCATCTCCTGAAAAAACAGGCCTAAAGACCAGCCATCGCAGACGATGTGGTGCGCCGTTAGCAGGAAGATGTGCTCTTCATCGTGCAATCGCAGGAGTGTAAAGCGTAAGAGCGGACCGCTGACCAGATCGAATTCCCTGCTCGCTTCAGCTTTAAGCAAGCTGCTGACCTGAGCTTGCTGGTCGGCTTCGTCCAGGCCACTCAGCTCTACGATGCATAAGGGCGTCTCAAGCGAGTTGTGAACAATCTGGATGGGCTGTCCGTCCACGGAAAAGAAAGTGGTGCGCAGAGCCTCGTGCCTCCGCACGACCTCTTGAAGACTCTGTTGCAGCGCATGCAGATCGACGCGACCTTCGAGATGGAGGGCCGAAGGCAAATTGTACGCGGCCCCGCCTGCACCGAGTTGCTCGATAAACCACAGACGATGCTGGGAGGACGACAACGGATTACGCAGCACAAGGAGCGCCCGCTTCTGCGTCGAGAGACTGTTAATTTTTTGCTGAATGTCCATCATTTTGCGAGTCTCCGGGGAACGTTTGCCGCGCGCGTTCAAGCAGCAGACCTACTTCTTCTTCAGAAAGCGCGTCCAACTCTTCCAGCGCTTCATCTATGCTCTTGTGGCCTCGCAGCATCTCCGAAAGATTCGGCGACGCTTGATCTGAACTTATCGCCACCAGGACCGCTTCCTCTTTTTGAGACTGCCGCTGCGCGATAACATCCGCGAGTGCGGCGAGGTTGGAGGTCTCGAGGAAGGAGCGCAGCGGCACGTCCGCGTTTACTTTGTGTCGTATTCTCGACAAGGCCTGTGTCGCCAGCAACGAGTCTCCTCCCAACTCGAAGAAGTTGTCGTGCCGGCCGATCTGTTTGATTCCGAGTACTTGTTGCCAGACTTCGACGATGGATTTTTCGAGCGCCGTTTGAGGCGCAACGTAATCGCTCTTAGTGGCGGGTCGGTCGTGAGTTGCGGCGGATGCCGGAAGAGTCGACGCCGTTTGGGGCTTGGCCCTTAACCATTGCGCGCTCCGCAATTGAAGCGGCGTCGTCGAAATCAAGACCTGTGGGACATCGCTGATGGACAGCAAACGCCGGAAAGCTTCGATGCCTTCTTCCGGAGTAATTGCCAACTGCGAGAGGTCGGTTCCGAGACCATTGCCTGCCTCCGTCTCTGCACCGAATTTCCATGCGTCCCAGTTGAGGCTCATCCATGATTGAGCGCCGTGGCGATGACGTCTTCGGACGAATGTGTCCATGAAGATATTGGCCGCCGAATAGGCGCAGTATCCCAAGCCGCCCAAACAGGAGGAGAGCGACGAGATCACCAAGCAAAAATCGAGTTCGATTTCCGCCAGGGTTTTCTCCAGTACAGGCAGGCCGTGCGCCTTGGCCTCGAACTGTATCTGACACTCGCTTTCACTCGTCTCGTCAATTGAGCGGTATGCTTCTTTGCCTACAATTCCCGAGGCATGTATGACTCCGTGTAGCGCCCCGAAGCGTTGGAGCGTTTGCGCCACGGCCTCGCGCATCTGCGATTCGCTCGCCACGTCGGCGGTCAGCGTCAGCACTTCCGCGCCTGACTGCTCAAGCTCCCGCACAGCGCGTATCTTACGGCTGGTCTCCGAATCGCGGTCGTTGCAAAGCCATTCATCCCAATTCCTGCGGTCGGGTAGTCCTGAGCGGCTGGTCAGGGTCAGTCTCGCCCCGCCTTCACTCGCAATCGTGCGCGCAAGCACAAGCCCGATTCGCCCCAGTCCGCCGACGACAAGGTAAGCACCACCTTTTCGGAGCACTGATCTATCAGCGGTCTTCGCCGTGAGATGCAGAGGCTCATACCTCTGCACCCACTTGCAGTTTTTACGGTAGGCGATAGCTCCGTCCGTCGTATCAGAGTAAAACTCTCCCATCAGCTCGTTGATCAAACGCTCCTCATGCCTGCTGCCGCCGACAGGCAGAGTGATGTCGATGTTCCGGCAGAAGAAATTTGCGTACTCCTGGGGAATCACCTTGCAGGCTCCCAACACGGTCGCCTTCTCGGGCGACAGGATTTCCCGACCATCAACATCCTGAATTTGTGTTGAGACAACTTCAATTCTTATAGGGTCGAAAGCATTTGCGGCGGCCAGAGCCTGAACCAGGAATATGAGGCTGTAGAGACCCCTATATTGAGCCTCGTCGAACTGGTTAGAGTCCGGCTGCTCTGCATCCATTGGCGAGAGGCCCCACAAATGAATAATCCTACTGGGCAGACTTTTCCGCCGCCGGAGTTCCTCGAGCAGTTGGAGGTAGTCTTGGCTCCTGTGCGGATTCAAGCTGTAGGCGTGCTCGCTCAGGGCCGTAAACCTCACGCCCGTCTCAACCGTTATCACTGCTTCTCCGCGTATAATTAGAGCATCTGCGAGCATGGAACCCAGGCCGTTGTGGTCAAGAAGCAGTAACCACACAGAGCCGAAAGCTGACGCTTCCACGGGCGGCAGGGAAGCAGGGGCAGCCAGCTTCCATGCGGGCACGTAATACCAATCCGCGATAGCCTGCTTCCTGTCGGCAGGCGGATTGAGCTGTCGCCCGATTAGCTCGGCGTTACCGGCATCGAGCCAGTAAGCCTGTCGCTCGAAGGGATAGGTCGGTAGAGGCAGACGCCCACGGCGCTCATGTTTATAGAACCCGGACCAGTCAGGCGTGATGCCTGACATCAGCAGGCGTCCCAGCGTCTCCAACATTGAGGCCACTTCGTGCTTTTCAGTGCCCTGCTTTTCCAGTGAGGCGAACACCGGCTGCTGCGTATCTCTTTGCGGGTGGCTTTTCGCTAGAGAAGACAGGACCCGCCCCGGCCCGACTTCCAACAGAACGTTGCGTGTCTCTTTAAAGACCTCACGCAGTCCGGCATCGAAGCGCACAGTCTGCCGCAGGTGACTAACCCAGTAGTCCGTAGACATCGCCTCTTCCGCAGTAATCCATGTCCCGGTAACATTAGAGATGAAAGGTATCTGCGGTGCCCTGAGATTTACCGTCCACAACGCTCTGGCAAATTCGTCAAGAATGGGCTCAACCATCTCCGAGTGGAAGGCATGGGAAGTGTGCAGGCGGCTACAGGCGATTCCGTCCGCTTCGAGCGACTGCTGCAACGCATCAACCGCTGGCGTCCGCCCCGATAACACACACTGCGATTGGCCGTTGACAGCCGCCAGCGAGAGGTCGTCATCTAAAAGAGCCGTCACGTCCTGCTCTGGAAGCATTACGCTGAGCATCGAACCGCTCGGGAGTTGTTGCATTAGACGACCCCGCAGCGCGATTAACTGCAAAGCCTCGTCCAAGGTGAAGACGCCCGCGAGATATGCGGCGGTGTACTCTCCAAGGCTATGCCCGATCATCGCCTGGGAGCGCACCCCCCACTCCATCCACAGCTTCGACAGGGCGCATTCGATAACGAACAGCAGGGACTGCGTGAGATATGTCTGGCGGAGTTGCTCGCCTGCTTCCGTAGTTGTCTCATCGCTCGGGTAGAGGACTTCGCGCAGGTCGAGTTCGAGGAGTGGTTTGAGAAACTCAGCGCAGTAATCGACGGTTTCACGGAACGCCGCCTCGTGTAGATAGAGGTCGCGCCCCATGTTCATGTACTGCGCCCCCTGTCCCGGGAACATGAAGACCACGCCGTCGTGAGTTACTGGCTGAGCGGCGTTGAAGACTCTGGCAGAATCTCTCGCCTTGAGCTCCTCTATCGCATCTTCCAGCCCGTCGCAAACAAGCATTCGTCGCTGCGCGAACGCGCGCCTGCCGACCTGAAGAGTGAAGGCCACGTCCGCGAGATTCTGCGAGCGATCCTGTTTCAGGAAACTCATCAGATTCTCCGTAGCTCTGTCGAGCGCCGGCGTGGTACGTGCCGAAAGCAAGAGTAACTGGTAGGGCCTTGAGGTATCCGAGGATTGAACGGGCGGCGCTTCTTCCATAACGACATGCGCGTTCGTCCCGCCGATGCCGAAAGAGCTGACGCCGGCCCGTCTCAATGCGGAGTTGGATTTCCATTCAACCAAGTCCGTGGTGACGTAAAAGGGGCTGTGCTCGAAGTCGATGCGCGGATTCGGAGATTGAAAGTGCAGAGTCGGCGGTATCAATCCGTGCTTGAGGATTAAGGCAGTCTTTATTAATCCAGCGATGCCTGCCGCTGCGTCCAGGTGCCCGATGTTGCTTTTCACCGCGCCGATGGCGCATTGGCTTTGTCTGCCATCTATCGATTGGAAAGCTTTTATCAGGGCAGCAATCTCGATGGGGTCTCCCAGAGATGTGCCGGTTCCGTGAGCTTCGACATAACCGACCGTTTCAGGCTCGATGCCGGCGCTCGCCAGCGCTTCGGAGATAACCTGTGCCTGCCCCTCAACGCTAGGCGCGGTATAGCCGATTTTCAATGAGCCATCATTGTTAATGGCTGAGCCCTTGATGACCGCAAAAATGTGGTCACCGTCCGCGACGGCTTCGTCGAGACGCTTGAGCACAACTATCCCGAGGCCGTTGCCGCTGACCGTCCCGTCAGCCGCCGCATCGAACGGGCGGCAGTGCCCGTCAGGAGAATGAATACCGCCTTCCTGATAGACGTAACCGGATTTCTGTTGTGCTCCGATAGCGACGCCGCCCGCCAGCGCGATATCGCATTCACCATTGAGCAGCGACTGAGCCGCCAAGTGAACCGCCACGAGCGAGGTCGAGCAGGCCGTCTGGATGTTGATGCTCGGCCCTCTCAGGTTGAGCTTGTATGACAAACGTGTCGGCAGAAAATCCTTATCGTTGGCGATTCGGGTCTGGTAAGCGCCGACCGCTCCGACCAGGTCCGGGTGGGAATAAACATTGAGCCAATAGCTGTTCATCCCTGAACCGGCATAGACGCCAATCGATCCGTCATAGGTTGTCGGGTCGTAGCCGGCGTTTTCCAGAGCCTCCCATGCACACTCAAGGAAATGCCTCTGCTGCGGATCCATCATTTCGGCTTCGCGCGGGGTAATGTCGAAGAACCCTGCGTCGAACTGTTCAATACCCTCGATGATGCCCTTTGCTTTCACATAGCGGCTGTCCTTCAGTGTTTCAGAATCGAGGCCAACGGATACCAATTCCTCATCCGTAAAGAAGGAGATAGATTCCTGACCTGCACACAGGTTCCGCCAGAATTGGTTCGCGTCAGCCGCGCCGGGAAACCGACCGGCCAGCCCGATGATTGCGATGGAGCGGTTTGCCTGCGCCACCATGCGTTGGCTGACCTGACGAAGAGCGGGAGCCGCCGCGGACAACGCGCCGTTCTGGTTGTCGCTCAGATACTTCGCCAGGGAATCTATCGTCGAGTACTTGAAAAGGTCGAGGATGGCGACATCGCGGCCCAAATTTTCTTGTAGTTTATGTTGAGCCTGTGCCAGAAGCAGAGAGTGTCCGCCAAGATCGAAGAAGTTGACGTGGATCCCGATATTCTCGACGCCGAGAAGCCCCTGCCAGATTTCTGAGATGGTTCGCTCAAGCTCGGAGCGCGGAGCTACGTAAGCGGCGTCGTTTTCGGGGGTCGCCGGTTTGGCCTCGGGCAAAGCACTGCGATCTATCTTCCCGTTCGATGTGAGAGGAAACGCGTCGAGCGCGACGAAGTAAGCCGGGACCATATATTCGGGCAATTTCTCTCGCAAGTGAACTTTCAATTCCTTGATTAACTCGGCGCGGCGGCCCGGCGGCCGGTCAGTGACGAAATAAGCTACGAGTCGCACGTCTCCCGGCGTGTGCTCCTTCGCTACGACCACCGCTTCCTGAAGAGAGGGGTATTGAGCCAGAACATATTCAATCTCTCCCAACTCAATGCGGAACCCTCTAATCTTCACCTGATGGTCAATGCGTCCGAGGAATTCAATGTTGCCGTCGGGCTGGTAACGCGACACGTCGCCCGTCCAGTAGAGTCGCTCGCCCGGCGTTTGGCTGAATGGGTTCGGAATAAACTTCTCAGCCGTGAGGTCGGGCTTGTTAATGTAGCCGCGCGCCACCTGCACTCCCCCGATGTACTGTTCACCGATGACGCCAATCGGAACAGGCCGGAAATGAGAATCGAGCAAATAGATCTGAGTGTTGCTGATGGGTCGCCCGATGGGCACAATCTGAGTAAGAGATGCGGGCTGGCATTGCCAATAAGTAACCTCCACGGCGGCTTCGGTCGGCCCGTACAGGTTGTGTAATTCGGCGTTGAATTGTTTAAAGAATCGCTCCTGCAATTCAAACGGCAGAGCTTCGCCGCTTGAGAATACCCTCTTGAGGTTGACGCACGCAGAGGCTCCAGGCTCTTGCAGGAAGACCTGAAGCATGGAGGGCACAAAGTGGATGTGTGTAATATTCTCGCTGATTATTGTTTTGATGAGATATGAGGCGTCTTGATGTCCTCCCGGCCTGGAGATGACCAGACGCGCACCCGCCAGCAGCGGCCAGAAGAATTCCCAGACGGACACATCAAAACTGAAGGGCGTCTTCTGCAACATGCTGTCGCTGGCCGTGATGTCAAAATTCTGTAGCATCCATTGCAGGCGATTGCAGATGCCCCGATGAGAGTTGATGACGCCCTTCGGCTTACCAGTCGAGCCGGAGGTATAGATGACGTAGGCCATACCATCCGCCGTCACGCGGCGTGTGAGATTATGAGGACTCTGCGCGGCGAAGTCAGTCCAATCAACATCCAGCGTGACGATTCGCGCGTCAATTTTCGGCAGCTTGTCGCTTTGATGTGACTGCGCCAGCAGCACCGATGCGCCGGAGTCTTCAAGCAGGTACAACTGTCGCTCCTGCGGGTAATTGGGGTCGATAGGTACGTATGCACCGCCTGATTTAAGAATTCCGAGAAGTCCGATCACCAGTTCCAGTGAACGGTCGGCGCAAATCCCAACCCGCACTTCCGGGCCCACCCCGAGCGCTCGCAGATAGTGCGCCAGTTGGTTGGCACGGCTGTTCAGTTCGTGATAGGTCAGATGTTGTTGCTCGAAGGTGAGCGCCGTGGCATGCGGCGTCTTCTCCACTTGCCGCTCAAACAGTTCGTGCAAGCAGACTTCAGACGGATACCCTGCCGCGGTCTGATTCCATTCAGACAGTATCTGGCACTCTTCGGCTTCGGAGAGAAGGTTGATTTCAGAAAGCTTCAGATCGAGGCTCGCGGGCAGCCTCTCAAGAAGGTTTTCAAAATGCCGGATAAGCCGTCTGATCGTCGTCTCGTCGAAGAGGTCTGTGTTGTATTCGAAGAGCCCGACCAGACCGCGCCCGGCCTGCGCCCCGTCCGCGGCATCGTGGGGGGCGGCGGTCGGCGACATGATAACGAGGAGGTCAAACTTGGCGGAACGGTTGTGCGTTTCGATGGCCGATACCTGTAAGCCCGGAAGATCAATATCGGGGTGCGGCGCATCGTGAAACGCAAACATCAATTGGAAGATGGGCGGATAGGCCAGATGCCGTGCGGGTCGCACGGCATCAACGAGCTTTTCAAACGGAAGGTCTTGATGCGCATACGCGCCAATGCAAACATTGCGCACACGCTTCAACAACTCCCTGAAAGTAGGGTCGCCGCTCAGGTCTGTACGTAGAGGCATCGTGTTGAGGATCATCCCTAACATATCCTCTGTCTGATAGCGGCGGCGGTTAGCTAGGACGGTTCCGAGCACCATATCGGACTGGCCGCTATAGCGGAAAAGCAGCAAGTTGAAGGCAGCCAGCGCTGTCATAAACAGTGTCGCGCCTTCTCGCCTGCTCAACTCCTGCAACGGCTCGACTACTGCCCCCGCGAGTCTCGTCTCCAACTGTGCGCCGTTAAAAGTTTGCACAGGGGGCCGTGGGCGATCGGTCGGCATGTTAAGAAGCGCGGGCGCTCCGGCCAACTGCTGTTTCCAGTAAGCGGTTTGTTCTTCCAGCACGCCACCCTTCAACCACTCTCGCTGCCAATAGGTGAAGTCGGCAAACTGAATAGGAAGTTCCGGCAGGATGGCGGGTCTGCCCTCACAGAAGGCGGTGTAGAAGGCCAGTAAATCTCTCATCAGCACGCCTTCGGCCCACCCGTCATGAACCAGATGGTGCTCGACCTGAATCAGGATGTGTTCCTGCTCGCTCATGCGAACTAGATTCACGCGCACAAGTGGGCCATTGGCGAGGTCGAACAGTCGTTGGCTTGCCTCCAACATCAGCCGCTCAAGCACGATCTGTTTTTCGACTTCCGGCAAGTGGGAAATATCTACTAACGGCAGGTTGAACGGGCCAGGGGGCTGAATTAACTGGACCGGCCGCCCGTCAGTTGCCGGAAAAGTCGTCCGCAGAATCTCATGGCGCTCGGTAATCGCCGTGTAAGACTGTTCCAGCGCCAGTATGTTCAGTGCACCCACGATTCGCGTGGTTCGCGGGACATGATAAGAACTGATGCTCGGATTTAACTGTGTGAGGAACCAGATCCTCTCTTGAGCGAACGAAAGCGGCAGGTACTGATCGCGCGCCACTCGCCCGATTTGTGGAATTTCCGTCTGTGAGGCATTCGCGATGCTCTCTGCCATCTCTGAGAGAGTCTTTGATTCGAACACTGTTCTTAGCGGCAATTCGACGCTGAAGACCTCGCGCACGCGCGCAATGAGTTGCGTCGCCAACAGTGAGAAGCCGCCCAGATCGAAGAAATTGTCATCAGCGCTCACCCGCTTGATGCCAAGCACACTGGCCCAGATTCCCGCCAGTATCTCCTCGGTCGGGTTAAGCGGAGCCACATAGTCCTTCTCAGATTCAGGACTGGCAGGCTCAGGCACCGGAAGGGCTGCGACATCAATCTTGCCGCTCGGCGTTAGCGGCAGTTTCGACAGGGTGACAACCGCCGAAGGGATCATGTATTCGGGCAGCTTTCCCTTCAGATAGGAGCGCACCTCCAGAGACGTGAGCGACTGCTCTTCATCAGCGACCACATAAGCGGTGAGGAATTGATGCCCCCTGTCGTCTTCGCGCATCAGCACGGCTACGCCGTTAATAACCGAGTGTTCGAGCAGGAGCGTCTCGATCTCACCAAGCTCGACGCGGTATCCGCGAATCTTAATTTGTCCGTCACGACGGCCAAGAAATTCCAAGTTGCCGTCGGGCAATAAGCGAACGAGGTCGCCGGTCTTATACAACCGCCCGTTCGACCCGTTGCCGAATGTGTCAGGAATAAATTTTTCGGCGGTCAGTTCCGGGTGGTGTAGATAACCTCTGGCAATGCCTATCCCCCCAATGTGCAACTCTCCTCGAACACCTATCGGCACGGGTTGCAGTTGCTCATCCAGCACGTATGCGCGTACGTTGCGAACGGCTTTCCCAATCGGCACTTCGCGCGCGTTGTCCGGTTGCCCGTCGATCTCATATTTGGTGGCAACGATGGTCGCTTCCGTCGGCCCGTAGGTGTTGACGAAACGGATGCCCACGTCATGCTCATTGCGCCACCTGTTCAGGCGCTCCGGTATGACCCTTTCGCCGCCGATGATGATTAATCGAATGCAGGATGGGATCTGTAAGCCTTCTTCAGAGAGGTTGCCGGCCAGTTCATGAAAGTAGGCAGTCGGCAAATTTAAGACGCTCACCGACCATCTTTCACAAGTCTCGAAGAATCCTTCGGTGGAGTTGAGCATGACATCGTTTCGCAGCACCAGCGTTGCGCCGCTCGCGAGGCAGGGATATATCTCCTCGGCGCTGGCATCGAAACTCACCGAAGCGAACTGTAAGACACGGTCGGATGGACTCAGGCCATAATGGTCAATGGCCGCTAACGTATAGCTTGTTAATGACTGGTGTTCGATCATGACGCCTTTGGGGCGTCCCGTCGAGCCGGAGGTATAGATGATGTAGGCCAGATTGGATTCGGATAGGGCAAGGTCTGGATTCTCATTACTGTTCAGCGCGATGTCCTGCCAGTCTGCGTCCAGGCATAACACTCTTGCGCCGTGCGGCGGAAGTTCGCGCGCCAGATGTTCTTCAGCGAGCAGCACGGAGGCGCTGGCATCATTCAACATGTAGGCGATACGATGCTGCGGAGACCGCGGGTCAACTGGCAGGTAAGCGCCTCCCGCTTTCAGAATTCCCAGCAAGCCGATAATCGTGTGCGGCGAGCGCTCAGTTAACAATCCGACCACTGTCTCCGGCCCGGATCCCCAGTTCAGGAGTTGGTGCGCAACGAGGTTGGCGCGCGCGTTTAGTTCCCCATAGCTAACGTGCTCGTTTTCATAGACGACCGCGATGACATCAGGAGATTGCATCGCCTTCGCTTCAAACAATTGATGAACATAAAGACCGCTGATGTCTTCGCTGTTATCACTTTGCTCGGAGACAATCTGCTGCATCTCGGCTGGATTCAACAGCGGAAGCTTCGCAATCTGCTGGTCCCAATTCTCGGCGACGCTGTCCAGTATGTTGACGAAATGTGTGAGCATCCGCTCTATTGTGGCGGAGTCGAAGAGGTCAGCGTTGTATTGCAGCGATGCCTGCAGTCCGTCCCTCTCTTCCATCCAGAGCGTTAGGTCAAAATTCGCTCTCGTGCTCTCGACAGGCTGCAGTTCGAGTTGCCCGCCCGGTATTTGAAACGGTGGCAGGGGAGCGTTTTGGAGCACAAACATCACCTGAAACAGCGGCGTGTATGTCTGACTGCGCTCCGGGCTGAGGTCTTCGAGAACCTTCTCAAACGGCACGTCTTGATATGTGTACGCATCGAGGGTGACATCGCGAATTACCCCGAGTAATTCGCGGAACGTTTGCTGGCTGCCGAACCGTGCGCGCAAGGCGAGGTTATTTATGAAGAATCCGATGAGGTGCTCCACGTCCGCGCGGTTACGGTTCGCGATAAACGTACCCACGCAAATATCAGTCTCGTGCGTGTAGCGATGAAGCAATGTAACGAAACCGGCGAGCAGCATCATGAACCGCGTTGTTCCCGATTTCCTGGCGAGGCGGTCCAGTGCTGCGGAGAGTTCCGCCGGAATCATCCGTGAGCGAGTTTCACCACGCGTCGTCCGAACTGCAGGGCGTGAGTGATCCGTGGGCAACTCCAAGACGGGTAAGTTTCCGCCTAACTGCTGCCGCCAGTAGGAGAGTTGGTCTTCCAGAACTTCGCCCTGCATCCACTCGCGCTGCCAGTAGCAATAATCAGCGTATTGAATTCGCAGGGGCGGAAGGGGCGAGGGCTTGCCTTCACCGAACGCGTTGTAGAGCGTGGCCGCCTCCATCGCGAGGATCCCGAGCGACCACCCGTCCGAGATGATATGGTGCATCGTGAGCAGCAGCGAATACTCCTGCACTTTCATGCGCAGCAGCGTGGCGCGGAACAGCGGCCCGACCGACAGGTTGAATGGACGATCTGCTTCGATGCGGCCCAGACGATGCGCTTCAGATTTGCGCTCATGTTCCGGCAAATGACTTAGATCTATAACGGGTAGTTGCACAGGGATGGCGGTAGAGATGCTCTGCGCTGGCCGACCGTCAGACAAAATGAATGTGGTGCGCAAGCTTTCATGCCTGGCGGACATCTCTCGCAATGCAGCTTCGAGAGCGCCGATATTAACCGTTCCCGTGACCTTAATAGCGACGGGGATATTATGTGCCGGCGTGTCAGGCTCGAAGAGTTCGAGGAACCAGATTCGCTCCTGGGCATACGACAAGGGTATCTCTGCACCTCTCTCCACCGCCTTGATCCCCGGCCTCCGTCCTCTGCTTCCTCCTCGTCTCGCCTCCTCCACCTTCTCGCT
>JBKPOC010000132.1:0-6357 GCA_046732935.1 Acidobacteriota bacterium
TCAACATGCCGTGTGTTGGGTTAGTCGGCTTACGCTCCTTCGCATGATTCTGTATTGGGCTGGTTGAGCTGTGAAGGTCCAAAGTGAATCAGGTAAGGGCACTGCAGACGGTATCGTTTTATCTTCGCGTTAAGTGTAGTCGGATTCAGGCCGAGAAATCTTGCCGCTTCTACCTGGCTGCCGCGCGTGCGAGTTAGCGCACGTTGAATTAAATTGATTTCAAAACGACGCACCTCCTCACGTAGATTCAGACCGGGCACATCGTCGCTGTATTTTGGTTCGTGTTGAAGGAGCTTCAGTTGAGTCAACAACGCATTGATCAGCTCCCCGATAGCTTGAATGTGGGGTTGGACGTCTGTTTGCACTGCGAGCTGCTGCTCCGCAAGTGCAGCGAGCGGCACTTCTGTTGGTCTCAACGATATTTCAAACAGGCGTTGGGTTTTACTCATGTGTGCTGAACCTCTCATTGCATCACTACATTAATGGCTCCGGCTCTCACAAGTCTTTAAGACACGTCAAAAATTTTTAGAACTCTCTTATGATGTTTCCATTCGTTAGGTGGATAAGTCGCAAGCAGGTTAGATAAAACCCGCTTTGCACGAAAAGTAGTAGATGTTAATCGTGAAAACTCATGTAATCCTGTAAAACTGAATCCGAAGTCAGCAACGGTTAACGCTTTTGACGTACTGAAAGTCTTCCAGTCTTAATAATTCTTAACAACAATTGATGCGGGTGAAAGATTTCGTCTGCTGAGCTGCGTAAAACTAAACTGGTTCTCCTAAGCTTCAAATGAGTCAACATATCTATGCCAACAATTGGAGAAATCGTACCAGACGTGACGCCGGCGCTGCTGCCGCGACGACAGACTCTGCAAGGTCGCTTCGTCTCAATAGAACCCCTCGACCCGGTGGTCCACGCCGACGCCCTATACGAAGGCACACATGGCGACGATCGTGATGAGTTGTGGCGATATTTATTCGAAGGACCATTCGCGGCCCGCTCGACCTTCAACGCTCATTTGCAGCGTCAGGCAGCGTCCGAAGATCCACTGTTTTTCGCGATTGTAGACAGGGCGTGTGGACTGGCGGTGGGTCAGGCTGCATACCTGCGGACCAAGCCGGCCCACAAGGTGATTGAGGTGGGACACATTATCTTCACTGCCAAATTACAACAAACCGCCGGGGCCACGGAAGCGATGTTTCTTATGGCCCAACATATCTTCGATCTTGGTTATCGTCGTTACGAATGGAAATGTAATGCCATGAACGCGCCGTCTGTGAGAGCAGCTCGACGGCTTGGCTTCACGTTCGAGGGGATCTTTCGCCAGCACATGATCGTGAAAGGGCGGAATCGCGATACGGCATGGTTTTCAATGCTTGATTTGGAATGGCCCGAGCGCAAAGCTAATTTTGAACGTTGGCTCGATCCGGACAACTTTGATCGGCACGGCCGCCAGAAACTGTCGTTGAGTGAGCTGAACGCTTCCACGTCCGATGTATAAATCGGCTTTGCCGCAAGAGTCGTCTGGCCACAAAGAAATGCGACATAAGAATTTGCTCGGCGTTGTGCACTTTTGTGCTTCTTTGTGGCTAATAACGTCTGTTCACAGAATTGAGAGACAAGGGTCGGGCGTCTCTTGCAAAACGCTCCTGATGATCCGGAGGCCCTTCTCAAGTTGAGCTCGGCTTCGCGGCGCCCCTACACAAACGCGCACCGCATGTGGCGGTTCTTCACGGCCGGGTACAAATGCTTCAGCAGGTGTGACAACCACTCCACGACGCCGGAGTTGTGCTGAGAATTCATTACTACGCCAGGGCTCGGGCAGATGTAACCACAGATGAAAACTAAGTGGATGAGCGTCGAACTGAAATCCAGCGAGAGCGGCGGCGGCACTCGACTGACGAACGGCCGCCTCCGCACGCTTCTCCTCCACCAGACGATCCGCCGTCCCATTCAGAATCCACTCGGACGCGATCTCTGCCATTAGTGGTGCAGCCATCCATACGGTCGCGCGCAAAGAAGTTGCGAGCGGCTCGACCATACGGGCTGGAGCGACTAGATAACCAATGCGCATGCCGCCGGCGATGCTCTTGGAGGTGCTTAAAAT
Organism: Acidobacteriota bacterium; assembly: GCA_046732935.1. Lineage (GTDB taxonomy): Bacteria > Acidobacteriota > Blastocatellia > Pyrinomonadales > Pyrinomonadaceae > PSRF01. The sequence continues at coordinate 2,108 of JBKPOC010000132.1, forward strand.
GTAGTAACTATTATCTGGCGCGAACGAAGCAAGTGGCGGTGGCGGGCTCGGCAGCATAAAGCTATGAACGTCGTCTTCGACAATCGCCACGTTATGTCTCATGGCAATGGCTGCGATCTCACGACGTCGCACTGCCGGCATTACCATGCCCAGGGGGTTTTGCAGGGTGGGTATGGTGTAGAGAATCCTGGTTGATTCAAGGCGGCAGGCTTTCTCAAAAGCCTCAGGGATGATGCCCTGATCGTCCGTCGCCAAACCCTTGAGTCGCAAGTGCAAAAGATGCGCGAGGTTTTTCATACCCGGGTACGTAAGGCTCTCAGTAAAAACAGAGTCGCCGGGCTTTGTAATAGTGGAGAAAACGACGATCATCGCGTGCAGCGCGCCCGTGCAAATCAGGAGTTGTTGAGCATCCACCGAAAGTCCTGAGCGGGCGACCCAGGTAGCGCCTGCCGCACGGTGTCGTTCGAGTCCGGGCGCAGGTTGATAACCGAATAGCGCCGATAGACCAGGCTTTCCGGCCAAACCTGAAAGAGTGTCCGTGAGCGCCTTGCCGAGAGGATCTCCTACGGAGAGTGGGGGGATGTTCAAGCTGAAATCGATTAACTCCTCATCCTCAGTCGATGAGAGGGAAGGAAAGGCGTCCTCGAAAATGTTCGCCTTGACGAAAGTGCCGCGTCCAGTCTCGCCTACAAGCAAGCCCCGCTTAGCGGCTTCCGAATACGCTCGGGTTATAGTTCCCGTGGTGACACCGACAGCGTTCGCCAGGTCCCTGTGTGTAGGCATTCTATCGCCTGCCTTCAGGTGACCGCGTTCGACGTCCTCGGCAATAGCGCTCACGATCGCGAGGTATCGAGGGCCGCTAAACAACTTCAGATCCGGATTCCACATTGCCATGAGAAAATTTGATTTGACTAATCCGATTGTCCTACTTACTGTAGTGACACTGAGTGGATCATGTCAATACATGATTAGTACAATTTTCGGGATAGTTTTCCAACGAAAGGGTTAACAGCTTTGCACGAAAAGTCATTTAAGGCGGATATTGTTGCGGCTCTGCCGCCGGATATGAGGCGAGGCTATGCCTCGCCGTTCACCCTGAATTTCCTAATGGGCTGTGCGCTCCGTTCGGGCTCTGCCCAAGTCTTTATGGGCCAAAGGCCGAATCAGGGGCACAGCCCCAGCGTCAACTGAACTCAAGCGGCGAGGCATAGCCTCGCCTCATATCCGGCGGCATAGCCGTGGCTACATTTTCGAAAGGGACTTTTCGCGAAAGCCGGTGCAGCCCTTGCGATTCCACAGCCGGTGAGAGGGCTCAAGCATGCAAGTACCTCCGTTTTTATTAGACGAATGGCTTAATGAATATCACTTCAGGAGTGAGCCGCCCGAGTTCGACTTAGCCTCGAGTACTGGCCCGCCCTGGACTGTTCGTGACCTCCTGAGCTGGATGACTGAGGAGGAGAAACAACTGTTTGAAGAGACGCCGGCCGTCTATTCTCCTGCTACCGGAACTCCAAGGGTTCGACAGGCGGTCGCCGACCTTCACGGCGTCACCTCTCAAGACGTGCAGATCGTTACCGGCGCGTCGGAAGCGTTGCTGATCTTGTTCTATCTTGCTGCCGAGCCTGGTGCCAACATCGTCCTGCCGTTTCCGCTCTATCCCCCTGTCCCTGTCGAAGCTCGGTTGTTTGGTCTGGAGCCGCGCTTCTATCACCTCCGGCGCGAGCACGGTTTTGCTATCGACCTCGATGAAGTAAAGAAACTTGTTGATGACAAAACGAAGTTCATCCTCGTCAACTCGCCGCACAATCCAACCGGCGCAGTTTTAAGCAACGCTCAAATGCGTGAGTTGCACGACTTCACAGTCGACCGTGGAATTCACTTCGTATCGGACGAAGTCTATCACCCGATCTACCACCGCGATGAGACAAACTCGGCCGCCGTGTTACCGCACGCAATAGTGCTCGGTTCCTTCTCGAAGGCGCTTTCGTTGAGCGGTTTGCGAGTTGGTTGGATCATCGATCGTGATCCTGCACGGCAACGGCAATACGCCGACGCGCGGGGCTACTTCACGATTTCAAACTCACCGCTCACCGAGCAATTAGCGCTGCTTGCACTACGTCACCGCGACATGATCCTCGCGCGCACGAGCAGAGTTGTCACCGCCAATCTTCAACTCCTTGATCAGTTTTTTGCGGAGTGGCAAGACGAACTCGGTTGGGTACGTCCCGGCGGTGGAATGATTTGCTTCCCCTGGCTCAAGCGCGGCGGCGATGCGCGGACGTTCTGTCGCGCTGTGGCTGAGCAAGGGACGCTGCTCGCGCCGGGCGATTGTTTCCAGATGCCAGAGCATTTTCGCCTCGGATTTGGAGTTACTGAGGCAGGCTTCGGAACCGCGCTGCAAAAGATAGCTGATCATTTGACCACCTTGCCGATCACAGCAGCTTCGACAGCATACGGATAGGAGGATTCAATGATGAGTGAACGTCGAGGAAACCTGGCGCTACAAACGAGAGTCCTGCATGCGGCAGACCAGCTTAATGAAACGCATGCGGTCGCTGCTCCCATCTGGCAAACAACAACTTTCAGAGGTGACTCCCCGGAGCAACTGGCTGAGCTGGGTACATCACTTCATCCGACGGAGTTCTACACCCGTTACGGTAATCCCACTCACAAGCAAGTTGAAACCGTTATGGCTGAGCTCGAAGGTGGCGAAGCAGCGTTGGTGACGAGTTCAGGGATGGGCGCGATCTTCGCGGCGGTAATGACAGGCTTGGAGAGTGGCAATCACGTGGTCGGTCAAACGAATCATTATTCTGCTACCGGAAAACTTTTTCGCGACGTTCTGCCGCGCTGGGGAATCACTTGCACACTCGTCGATCAAACCGAGGTTGAAGCGTTCCCGGCGGCGGTTCGGCCAAACACAAAGTTGATTTACATAGAGTCGCCCTCCAATCCGCTTTTACATCTCACGGACATTCAGGCTGTGGCCGAGTTAGGCAAAAGCAAGGGCATTCGAACGATGATTGATAACACGTTCGCGAGTCCCGTGAATCAACTTCCGATCAAACTCGGTATCGATGTAGTGGTCCACTCGGCCACGAAGTTTCTTGGCGGTCACCACGATTTGACCGCAGGCGTTATCGTCGGTCCCGGTTCGTACGTCGATGACGTTTGGGACTTTTCAATAATCTCCGGATCCATACTGGGACCCTTCGATGGTTGGCTGCTGTTACGAGGTTTAAAGACACTGGGTTTAAGAGTTGAGCAACAGAATCGTAACGCGCTGGCGTTGGCCCAATTTCTCGAGTCACATTCGAAGGTCGAAAAAGTCAATTATCCGGGTCTTGAATCACACCCGCAGCACTCACTGGCGCGGCGTCAAATGAAAGGTTTCGGAGGCGTAATGAGTGTTGTATTGAAAGGCGATGAGGGTACGGCTGCACGGCTCATCAACTCTCTCAGGTTAGCAACATGTGCGGTGAGTTTGGGCGGAGTGGACACTCTTATTGTGCATGCAGCAACGATGTGGGGCCACCAGCATTCGGCCGAACAGCGCCGCGCTGCCGGCATAAGTGACCGCCTGGTGAGGATCTCGGTTGGTATTGAAGACGAGAATGATCTGATCTCGGATTTTGCGCAAGCGTTGGAAAAATTATAGTGACGAGTTGCGGTACGCGCGACCGCTTTGCTGAAGCCGGCCGCACTTCGCTCGGGTCTTTCTATGAACAATTCAGCAAACAACTTCTACGAATTTGAGTCTTTTCAAGTCGACGTCAGGCGGCGTTTACTTTTTCATGAAGGCCGCCCCGTTCCTGTGACTCCCAAAGCCTTCGACATTCTTCTTGGACTGGTGCAGAGCGGAGGCAGAATAATAAGCAAAGACGAGATGATGACGACGGTCTGGCCCAACTGCTTCGTCGAAGAAGGCAACCTCGCACAAAACATATTCCTGTTGCGTCGCATTCTCGGGGAACGGAAAAATGAGCACAAGTTCATCATCACGATTCCCGGAGTTGGTTATCGCTTTGCACCGTTAGTAAGACAGTCTTCCGCTGACACGGCTATTCGCAAACTCGCTCCCCGCGCAGATCACAAGATCTCTTGCATCGCCGTGCTTCCGCTCAAACCAGTTTGTCGAAACGAGATCGATCCGTCTCTGGGAGTCGCAATCGCAGATGCGCTTACCACCAGGCTTTGCAATCTGAAACTTGTCAAAGTCATGCCTACTTCCACCGTACTCCGCCTCATCG
>JBKPOC010000133.1:0-1292 GCA_046732935.1 Acidobacteriota bacterium
GCCTCACGAATTGTTCTGGAATCGCCGTCATGCACGTAACCCTGTTAATCGTGTAAATCCTGTAAACTGACTTATGTTATTTTCTGTTCGATGACACACCTTCAACGGCTCGCACGCATCGCGCTCCTGTCACTCTTAGCAAGTTTCATTCATTCAACAGCAGCAGCTCCGAAACTGATCCCGCATCACATCTCGCTCGCTAACGGCAAGTCGTTTGAGCTCAACTTGCCCGAGGGTTTTGAGATCAGCATCGCCGCGCAAGGTCTTAAACGGGTTCGCTTCATGGCTGAGAGCCCGGACAAAAGAATCTTCGTCACCGACATGTTCAACCTCACCGACAATCGCCGTGGCGTGGTTTACATTCTCGATCAGTTCGATCCAACTACCCGGCGATTCAACAAACTGACGAAATACCTCAGCGGGTTGCGCAATCCAAACAGCGTCGCTTTCTACACCGATCGAAACGGAACGAATTGGTTCTATCTTGCGCTTACCGATCGTCTTGTTCGTTATCGCTATGAAGCGGGCAAGGACGCTCCTTCCGGCCAAGCGCAGGTGCTGGCAACTTTTCCTGACTATGGCCTTGGGTATAAGTATGGAGGCTGGCATCTCACGCGTACAGTAATTGTCGGCGGCAATGGAAAGATCTACGTCGCGGTTGGAAGCAGTTGCAACGCATGCGAGGAGAAAGAAGAAGTTCGGGCCAGCATTTTGGAGATGGATCCTGACGGCAGAAATCAGCATCACTTCGCGCGCGGCTTGCGCAACGCTGTCGGACTTCGTTGGTTCGATAGCAGGCTCTACGCCACCAACATGGGTTCAGATCACCTGGGCGACAATCGTCCTGCCGACACGTTCTACGTAATCGAAGATGGCAAGCACTACGGTTGGCCTTACTGTTTTCAGGTGGGCTCCAAAATTTATCCGGATCCGAAATTCAATACGACGGGCGAGAAATTTGACTGTCGCAAAGTGCCGGCAGCCCTCACGCCGTTTCCCGCTCACAGCTCGCCACTCGGATTGGAGTATTTCGACTCGAGTTTTCTCGTAGCGCTGCATGGATCGACGAAGAAGAGTCTGCGCAGGGGTTATCGTGTGGTTAGAATTCCGGAGTCCGGCGGCGCGATGGAAGATTTCATCACCGGGTTCTTCGAGTTAGGGAAAATCAATGGCCGTCCGGCGGATATTTTTAATTTCGGCAAGAACGCATTTCTCTTGACTGACGACTACAGCGGCGTCATTTACTACGTCTACCAACGACCGTAATTCCTAAGGCAAAGACACCAAGGGGC
>JBKPOC010000134.1:0-17024 GCA_046732935.1 Acidobacteriota bacterium
GCGCGCGTGTTCACCGCCGTCCCGAGCGAGCCCAGATCGTGATGATTGCAGACGCCGCGGATCTTCACCGGTTTGCCGTTCAGGATGAAGCCCTTGTCGACGTCGAAACGGAACGAGCGAATGCCGAGCGGTGTTTCGTAGCGATCGACGAGTTGAGCGCCGCGCTTCAATTCCGTTACGACTTTGTACAGGTATGGGCGCTCGTCCGACCAAAGCATTGGTGATGCGACTTTCAACGTTTGCGTTACTTCGGCGTCAGCGTTGCCTGTGGCGCGGGCCACTTCTCTGCCGCTGGCGTCCTGAATGATGGTCGTCAGGTTGACCGCGGGTTGGGAACCATGCACTTTCGTTTTCATTACGACGGTCGCTGAGCTTTCACTGACTTCAGGCGTTGTGACGTAAGTGCCCCAATGCTCGACGTGCACCGGATCGACTGTCGTCAGCCAAACGTTACGGTAAATCCCCGAACCGGAATACCAGCGTGAGTTTGGCTGTTGCGAGTTGTCGACTTTCACTGTGATCAGGTTCGGCTTACGCCCGTAAAACAGATGCGGCGTCAGTTCGTAGGCGAAGGAACTGTAGCCGTACGGACGTTTGCCGAGATAGTGCTCGTTGATCCAGACCTCGCTGTTGCGGTACACACCGTCAAACTCGATGAACACTTGTTTGCCATTGGCGCTCGCCGGCAGCGTGAACGTCTTGCGATACCAGCCCACGCCGCCGGGCAGTGCGCCGCCGCCAGTGCCCGCCGGATTCTTCTCGCTGAACTCGCCTTCGATGCTCCAGTCGTGCGGCAGATTCAGTTGCCGCCACGCTCCCTCGTTCAAACGAAACTGCCAGTCCTGGTTGAATGAAATTCGTGTTCTAGCGTGCGACTGATTAGCCACAAAAAGGCACAAAAAACACAGAAACAAGATGCGGTTCATTGGAGTAGTCCTAGCGCTTTCAAGAGATCCGGATCGCGTTGAGCTTGCCCGTTTGCCTTATCGACCACGGCGAAACCACCGGCATAGTCCCACATGGTCCATCCGATGCCGTGTTTCTCGAGCGCGATTCGCATGTCGTGGACCCACGTCACGCGATCGGCCGGCCTCGAGAACCTGCGATACGCGCCAAACTCGTTGCACGTGATGTAGACGTGATGTCTGGCGGCCCGGTCGGCGGCGAAACCGAGTTCCCTGTCGATTCGTCCGGCGTTCCAATTCTCTTCGCCGTAACGAAGCAGGTTGTACCTGGCCGGTTCGTCTTCAATCGTGTCGAGCAACGTCTTCACAGCGTCGGACGACGACGGATACGGCACGTTTTTGTAGAACGGCAGATTAGGACCAGCCCACGTCGCACCCTGGTGCGTGAAGGCAAACGGCTCGTAAAAATGAAAGTTGTAGATGACGTTCGAATCGGCGTACGGCTCGAGGAAAAGCATCTCATACAGCCCCGACCAGCGGTGACCGGCCGCGATGATCGTGTGCTGCGGAGCGCCCGCGCGTATCGACGCGATCAGTTTCTGCTGTATGCCGTACCAGCGATAACCGTCCTCGACCATGGGCTCGTTGATGACTTCGAGAAACAACGAATCCGGACTTCGCTTCGAGAGATGAGTCGCGAAAGTGCGCCAGAACTTCGCAAACGCCTCGACGTTCCGGTCCTCTCGCAGCATCCTTACCTTGAACTCGTCGCTCGGATGGATATCGACTACCACTGCCAAACCGGCGCCTAGAATCATGTCGAGCGCTTTGTCGACATACTGAAGATAAGTCGCGTTGAGAATCGAAGCATCCGGCGTGTCACGCATCAACGGCGCCGGTTCGATCGGCATGCGCACGTGGTCGAAACCCATCGACTTGATGAGCGCGATGTCCTGCGCCGTGGTGTGTGTTTCGAGATGTGTCTGGGTGTAATTTGCCGCCTGAGAAAACCAGTGACTCAGGTTGATTCCGCGACGAAGCCGGTGGAATCGCGCCGCAAGATCTATAGGTTTTTCCTGCTGACCAGCCGGTCTTGGAGCGGTGAGAGTTTTCGCTTCTGTCGTAAAATTTGACAGATGAGGCAAAATAGCGACGGCCAATAGCAGCGCGATCGATCGTCCGTTTCGCTTCAGCACGCGCATTCTTTTATCAGGCGTCAATTCAGAAAGCAAAATAAAAATTTACGGAGAAGTTTACGATTGAGCACAAAACTCCACTGGTGGCTTTGCCCCATTCTGCTTCTTCTTCCGCTGGTTACAGCCGACAGTCAACCGGCTCGCTCCGTCTCGCGTAGCAGCAAAAACGTCATGCAGATTCACACTGGATGGCAGTTTCGCGAGGTCGGAAAAACTGATTGGCACAACGCCTCCGTGCCCGGCTGCGTTCACACAGATCTGCTCGCAAACAAGTTGATCGACGACCCGTTTTATCGCGACAACGAAAAGAAGCAGCAGTGGATCGGCAAGACCGATTGGGAGTACAGGACCACGTTCAACGTCGCCGCGCCGACGCTCCTGCGCCAGAACGTGGAGCTCGTCTTCGAGGGGCTCGACACCTACGCGCAGGTGTTTCTCAACGATCAGGTGCTGCTGAATGCCGACAACATGTTTCGCACGTGGCGGGTCGACGCCAAGCCGCTGCTGAAAGCGGGCAGCAACACCCTGCGCATCGTTTTTCGCTCGCCTATCAACGAGATCCTGCCGGTGATGGCGAAGATGAGCTATCAACTTCCCGCGTCAAACGATCAGGGCGAGAAGACGTCGCCGTTCACGCGCAAGGCGCCGTACCATTACGGCTGGGACTGGGGCCCGCGCTTTGTGACCAGCGGCATCTGGCGTCCCGTTTCGCTCGAGGCCTGGGACGATGCGCGCGTAAACGACGTGCAGGTCGTCGTGAACAGGCTCACTCCTGAGCGCGCCGAGTTGACGGCCAACGTCGAGGTCCAGGCGAGCGCCGCGGGCCCGGCGACGATCCTGCTCGACAGTCCGACTGATCGATTCGTTACCGGCAAACAAGAAGTCAATCTCAACAAGGGCAGCAATCGAGTCTCGTTCAACCTCAAGATTGCGCGGCCGGCGATGTGGTGGCCCAACGGTCTCGGCGCGCAACCGCTCTACACGTTCCATGTGAGCAGCATCGTCAACGGACGGACCACCGACGAAAGGTCAACGCGCACCGGCCTGCGCACGTTGCGGCTCGAACGCGCGCGCGATGACGCCGGCGAGAGCTTCACGTTCGTGATCAACGGCGTTCCCGTATTCGGAAAGGGCGGAAACTGGATTCCGCTGGATAGTTTTCCGAGCCGGATCACGAAAGAGAGATATCGCTTTATGCTCGAGTCAGTGCGCGACAGCAACATGAACATGCTGCGCGTCTGGGGCGGCGGCATTTACGAGTCGGATGAGTTTTACGAGATGTGCGACGAGATGGGCATCCTCGTCTGGCAGGACTACATGTTCGCGTGCAGCATGTATCCCGGCAACCAGGAGTTTCTCGACAACGTTCGCGCCGAAGCGATCGACAATGTGAAGCGGCTGCGAAATCATCCGAGCATCGTGATCTGGTCGGGCAATAACGAAGTCGAAACCGCGTGGAGAAACTGGGGCTGGCGGCAAAGTCTGCCCTCATCGCTGTGGGACGACTATCAGAAAATCTTTCACGGCGTGTTGCAGGAAGTGTCCGCCGAGTACGACCCGACGCGGCCTTACTGGCCCAGCTCACCGCATGGCGGGCTCGCCGACGATCCGGATTCGAAGCACAGCGGCGACGTGCATTACTGGGAAGTGTGGCACGCTGAAAAGCCGTTCAGCGAGTATGAAAAACAGAAACCGCGCTTCATGAGCGAATATGGGTTTCAGTCGTTTCCGAATATCGAGACCGTCAAGTACTACACGCTTCCAAACGAGCGCGACATCGAGTCGCCCATCATGCTGGCCCATCAACGCCACCCGCGCGGCAACCAGTTAATTCGCGAGTACATGCTGCGAGAGTATCCAAAGCCGAAGGACTTCGAATCGTTCCTCTACATCAGCCAGGTGCTGCAAGCAGAAGGAATTCGCACCGGCACCGAGCACCTGCGGCGCATCATGCCGCACAACATGGGTTCGCTGTACTGGCAGATCGACGACTGCTGGCCTGTCGCTTCGTGGTCCAGCATCGACTACTTCGGACGTTGGAAGGCGTTGCAGTACTACGCGAAACGCTTCTACACGAACCTGCTGATCAGTCCGACCGTCGACGACGGATCCTTGAAGCTTTACGTCGTTTCGGACAAGGTCTCCGCCGTGCCGGCAACGATAAGAGTGACGATGATGAACTTCGACGGCGGCACTTTGCAGAGCTTCAACCAGGACGTGACCGTTGCGCCCGTGACGAGCCGTTCGTATTTTGAAATCAAGGTCGACGATCTTCTGAAGGGGACAGACAAGAAGCACGCATTCGCTTCAGTTGAATTGCTGGTGAAGGGAAAGGTCGTTTCGAGCAACGACTATTTCTTCGCGCCGTTCAAAGAGCTGGCGTTGTCGAAACCTACGATCACACCGCAGGTGATCGCGGCGAAAGACCGCGGCAAGTTTGTCGTCAAACTCTCGACTGACAAGTTCGCGAAAGCGGTTTATCTTGCAGTGCCGGAGCACGACGGGTTCTTTTCAGACAACTATTTCAACCTCGCGCCCGGACGAGACGTGACGGTGCAGTTCCGGTCGAGCGCGCCGATGACGGTGGAAGAATTCCGTAAATTGCTGCAAGTTCGTTCTGTTTTCGACGCTTTTTGAGCCACAAAAAGGCACAAAAAACACAACAAGGTTTTTGAGGCTTTTGTGCATTGTTGCGGCTACTTTGACGATGGCCGAGAAAGTACGTTGGGGAGTTGTAGGAACTGCGAAGATCGCGCTGGCGAAGGTCATACCGGCCATGCAGCGCAGCGAGTGGTGCGAGATCACGGCGATCGCCTCACGCGATCTGGCGAAAGCCGAAGACGCGGCGCGTGAATTGAACATTCCGAACGCCTACGGCAGTTATGAAGAACTGCTCGCTGACGAGAACGTCGAAGTCGTTTACAACCCGCTGCCGAATCACCTGCACGTTCCCTGGACCGTGAAGGCGGCCGAAGCAGGCAAGCACGTTCTCTGCGAAAAACCGATCGCGCTGAACGCAGCGGAAGCAAGAACGCTCCTCGACGTTCGCGATCGCACGGGCGTGCGGATTCAGGAAGCGTTCATGGTGCGCACGCACCCGCAGTGGCTTGAAACACGCCGGCTAATCCGCTCCGGCAGAATCGGTTCGTTGCGAGCGATCGGCGGCTTTTTCACTTACTTCAATCCGGATCCGGCGAACATCCGCAACAAGCTCGAGTTTGGCGGCGGCGGTTTGATGGATATCGGTTGTTATCCGATCACGATCTCGCGCTTCATCTACGACGCGGAGCCGCGGCGCGTGCTCGGAATGATCGAACGCGATCCGGTGTTTGGCACCGACTCGTTGACAACGGCAGTGCTCGACTTCGCCGACGGTCACTCGACGTTCACATGCAGCACGCGACTCGCGCCGTATCAACGAATGATCTTCATGGGAACTGAAGGACGCATCGAAGTGCTGATTCCCTTCAACGCGCCTAACGATCGGCCCACGCAGATCCTGCTCGACACTGGCGCGGATCTCACGGGCGCGAACGCAGAGCTAATCGAGTTTCCAGTTTGCGATCAGTACGAGATTCAGGGAACGCTGTTCTCGCGCGCGCTTCGCGAGCAGCGCGAACAGGAGATCCCGCTCAAAGACGCCATCAGCAACATGGCCGTGATCGACGCGGTCTTCCGCTCGGCAACAACCGGAAAATGGGAGGAGATCCAGTCATGAAACTCATCACTTCTTTCATCGTCGCTGTTTTATTGTTTGCGTCAGTCGCTGCGTATGGCCAGGACGGCGACAAGTTTGTTTACGCGGATTTCGAGAAGATGGAGAACGGGCGACCTGTTACGAACGGCGGCGGCCTGGTCCAGATCTACACCGCGCAGGAAACGACGCCGGTGAAGTTCAGAGGTCTCGCGAACGCATCGCCGGGTGCGCCCGAGTTGATCGTGCTCAAAGACTCGCCGCAGAACCATCTCGCGGCGTTTGATTACAACCTTGTCGGACCGAACCAGTGGGCCAACGTCACGCTCGAAGTGCAGGGACGTCCGATGAAAGACGGTAAGCCGGTTGCCGACGACGTCAGCGGCTACAAACAACTATCGCTTCAGCTCTACGCCACCGGCGTTGATACTCTGCGCGTGGAGTTCGTCAGTCACGGACAAGGCATCAACATCACCGCGGGGTTTCCGCAACTGCCGATTCATTTGAAGCAGGGACTCAACACTTACGTGATCCCATTGAAAGGGTTGTCGCAACCGACGTGGGTGCAGGCAGAAGGCCGGGTCGACACCAAAGAAGTGCTGAAGAAGCTTACGGCCGTCAGCATCAGCGCTTACTGCGAACAGTGCACACCAAAGAACGGCATGGTCCTGGTCGATAACCTCGTGTTTCAAAAGTGATAATCACAAAAGGTAACCACAAAAGGCACAAAAGACACAGAAGGCACAAAAAAGAAGTGGTAGAAAGAATGAACTAACCCCTTCTCTCTCTCTTTGTTTTTGTGCCTTTTGTGTTTTTTGTGCCTTTTGTGGTTAACCGAGTGTCGAGTATCACGCTCGCCCCGCGCCGAAGTTTAAGTTGGACCACCTGCTCCCGATAACGGACCTGACACGGATTGCCGAGAATGCTTCGAATGACGGCGCGGTCCAAAGTTCCATCTTTCCACAACAGATCGATCTCGAATCCACGACGAGCCCGAAGACCTGAAACTGATCCGTTGGACCATGCAGACGGCAACGCCGGGAGCAGTTCAATTTCACCAGTGTGACTCTGCACGAGCATCTCTGCGATTCCCGACGTCGCGCCGAAGTTACCGTCGATCTGAAACGGAGGATGCGCGTCGAACAAGTTTCGATACACGCCACCTCCGCCACCAAACTCCTTCGCATAAACAGGTGACAGCGCTTTCTGCAACAACTTGTACGCCCGGTCGCCGTCACGCAGCCTGGCCCAGAAGTTGATCTTCCACGCGAGGCTCCAACCTGTGCCCACATCACCACGCAACTCGAGCGTCTTCCTCGCCGCGGCAAACAGATCCGGCGTACCCCGCGCAGTGATCTGGTTGCTCGGGAAGAGCCCGTAGAGATGCGAAACGTGACGGTGCTGTCGCTCGGGTGCTTCCATGTCCCAATCGTCCAGCCATTCCTGAAGCTGACCCGCTTTCCCGATCTGCATCGGCGGTAAACGCCGTCGCGCCTCAGCGAGTGTCGAAACGAAACTCTTATCGCCGCCAAGAATCTCCGCCGCACGCTCGCACTGACTGAAGAGATCGCGAATGATCTGAATATCCATTGTTGGCCCGGCACAGATCGCAACGCCGTTCGGATGTTTGTTCTCCGGTGAGATCGAAGGACACGTCACGAGCCATTTGTGCTTCGGTTCCGGCACCAGTGTGTCGAGAAAAAACTGCGCCGCGCCCTTCATCACCGGATACACTCGCGCAAGAAACTGCTTGTCACCAGTGTATTCGTAGTGGTTCCACAGGTGCGTGCAAAGCCACGCGCCGCCCGTGGGCCAGAAACCCCACAACGGCCCATCAATTGGCGCCGTCTGTCGCCAGAGATCCGTGTTGTGATGACAGACCCAACCGCGCGCGCCGTACTGAACACGCGCGGTGCGCGCGCCGTTCTCGACCAGTTCCGTCACCATCCGCAGCAGCGGCTCGTGACATTCGGAGAGGTTCGTCGTTTCCGCCGGCCAGTAGTTCATCTCCGTGTTGATATTGATGGTGTACTTGCTTTCCCACGGCGGCGTCATCGAATTGTTCCAGATGCCCTGCAAGTTCGCCGGCTGCGTACCGGGGCGCGATGACGAGATCAGCAGGTAGCGGCCGTACTGGAAATAGAGCGCCGCGAGCTGCGGATCCAATCCTTGAAGGAACTGGGCAGGTCTTTGGTCCGTCGGCAGATCCGCCGCGGCAGTCTTCCCAAGGTCCAATTTCACGCGATGAAACAGTCGCTGGTGTTCACGCACGTGCTCCGCGCGCAACGTCGCAAACGATTTCCGCGCGGCTTTTTCCAACGTGGCAATCACACTTGGATTCCCGCTGACGTCTTTGTAGCTTCGATAACTCGTTGCCGCAGCGATCAGAAGCAACGCGGATTTAGAAGATTGTTCGACCACCAACACGCGCGCTTCGAATTTCAATCCTCCCTTGATCCCGAATGCGTCGCCGTTCATGCCGCGTAAGATCAGCGTCGTCTCGTTTGAGACGGTTCCTTTCTGCGGTGTCTCGAAACGCATGGAAAAGTTCAACCGGCCATCGGTGCTCAAACGCACGACAATCACTTGATCGACCGGGCTCGCAAACATCTCGCGTGTGAACGTCGTCCCACCGACTTTGTAAGACACTGTCGCGATCGCGGTGTCGAGGTCGAGTTGACGTCGATACTCCGTCGCGTTCTCGTGTGCGGGAAACAGCAGCTTCAGCTCGCCGACAGGCTCGTACGGCATCTGCTTGATCGGCTTCGCCATCATCTTAGCGCCCACCAGATCGTGCGCTTCCTTGTACTTGCCTTCGAAGATCAGCCGCCGCGCCTCGGGCAGCGCCTTCAACGCTTCGGGATTGTTTGGATCGTAAGGAGAGCCGGCGTAAAGGGTGTCTTCGTTGAGCTGGAGCTGCTCTTCAGTGAGGCCACCGAAAATCATTGCGCCCAATCGTCCGTTGCCGATCGGCAGCGCTTCGGTCCACTCCTGCGCGGGTTTGTCGTACCACAACACCAGCGAGTCCGATGAATCCGCTTTTAAAATCGAACCCGCAAATGGCAGAGTCGCCGCTGTGAAACCTGCACGCGCCAGAAACTCCCGCCGAGTGATTGAAACGGAGACGGGGGGAAGCGGTGAAACGGGGACGGGGAGAAGCATCTCCGCATCTCCGCGTCTCCCCATCTCCCCCTCCCCGCTTCTCCGCATCTCCCCTTCCCCGCTTCTACCTCTTCCGTCATCGCACGACGTTCTGGACCTTGATGTCCCACTTCACTTTTCCGCCTTGCGGATCCTGGCTCAACGCGTAGGTGCGGCCGCGAGAAACCAACGAGAGCGTTTGCACCCCACTATCCGGCGTCGTGAAGAGCCCGGTCACCGGCCCGTTGTCAGTGCTGAAGACGCGCAGCTCGACGTTGTTCCAATCCATGTCTTTCGTGCTCTGCGCCACCTTGATGTGCGGCAACACGGAATTGTTCTTCACCAGCAGCACGATCGGAATCTGACCCGCCGGAATCTCGCGCCACGCCGCGCCTTCGTAAACACGGCCGCTCTGGTAATCGATCCACGTGCCCGGCGGCAGATAGACTTTGCGCCGATCGACGTTCGCGAAGAGCGGCGCCACCAGCAAGTCTGATCCGAACATGTACTGGTCGTCGATGGCCCACGATCCGGGATCGTTCGGAAACTCGAAGAACAGCGGACGCACCATCGGAAACCCGCGCGCCGAGGAATCCTTAGCCTGGGCGTAGATGTACGGCATCAACGAGTAGCGGAGGCCCAACGCTCTTTGGAAATCCTCGTTCAGCGCCGCATCATATTCCCACGGTTCGCGCGGCGGCGCGCCGTGCGCTCGCGTGTGCGACGTCAACACTCCCCACGCCATCCAGCGACGATAAAGATCGCGCGTCGGCCGCTGTACAAAACCGCCGACGTCGTGACTCCAGTAAGTGAAACCTGATAGACCAAGCGACAGACCACCTCGCAACTCGCCGGCCATCGCAGAGTCGGTATTCTCCGCGTCGCCACCCCAGTGCAACGGGTATCGTTGACTGCCGGCCCACGTGCTGCGGGCCCAGATCACGTTGTCGCCAGTCACCTCTTTCGTGACATCCGCCACCGCCTTGTTGTAGCGCAGCGGATACAGATTGTGTTCGTACCAGCCACTCATCCCCGACATGTACTGGCCCGTCAGCGGCGCGCCTTCGCCGAAGTCGACCTTGATCGCGCCGACGCCGAGCTTGAGCAAGTCTCGCAGTTTGTCCTGGTACCACTTGACCGCCGCGGGATTCGTGAAGTCGAGCGTGGCATCTTCGGCAGGCAGTTGTCCGCTGTCGTTCTTCACGTGGTAACCCTTCGACACCATCTCTTTCCACAGCTCGTTCTTGCTGGTGATGTAGGTGTATTGCCACAGGCTGATATGAAAACCCTGCTGCTTCAAATCGGCGATCATCTTTGCCGGATCGCGAAAGCGCGAGGTTGAAAAGCGGTAGTCGCTGCGCCACTCGGTTTCGAACCAGCCGGTGTCGAGATGGATCACGTCGGTCGGAATCTTATGCGCTCTCAACTGCTGGGCCACTTCGCGCACCTGGTCCTCGGAGCTGTAGGTGATGCGGCTCATCCAGAAGCCGAACGACCAGAGCGGCGGCACCGGACTGCGGCCGGTCAGAGCCGTGTACTCGGAGAGAATGTCTTTCGGCTCCCCGAGGAAGATGAAGAGATCGAGGTTCTCGTCGCCTGAATAGATGACGTTGTGCGCGTCGTAGTACTTGCCGAAGTCGAACGTCAACGGCGCGCTCGTATGGACAAACATGCCGTAGCCGTTGCTGCTCATGAAGAACGGGATCGGCTTGTACATCAGCTCGCTTTGCGTGCCCATGCCGTCGCGCGTCGACACCAGAACGCGCTGGCCGCGCTTGTTGAAGCGCGTGAACGACTCGCCGCAGCCGAATATCTTCTCGTCGTGCTGTAACTCGAAAGTCGCGGCGATGCGTCGCGCCAGATCGCTCGAGCGACGCACAAACGAGAATGGAATCGTGCTGTAGAAGGTGTTCGGGTCGCCGAGGTTTTGCGTGCGCGTCAGCAGTTGGCCGCGTTCGTCGTAGATCTCGATGTGCCACGGCTGCTTGATGATCTTCACGCGCCCGTGCGCGCCCGTGTAGACGATCTCGCGATCGTTCTGTTCCACTCGCCACGACGAATCTTTCGGCACTGGTCCGGCGAGCATCAACGATTGGCCGTCATTCAATGGCACTGCACGCGTCGAGAGACGCAAACGGATCGTACGCGGGCTCACGAAACTGATCGCAAAAGGCAATGTCGGATCCTGATCGTATTCAGTGCTCGGGAACTCAGTCCCGCGGCCGCGGACGAAGCCGACGTCGACCTTGTTGAAGGACAACGTCGTGTTGCGCCAGTAGCGGTCCCATTGCAAGTTCCCCTGGCCGGTTGCGGCGTCGAACGACGTAACCTTCGAGCCGATGAAGTAAACGTTGTCCGTTTTCTGAAAATCCTGACCGACGTCGACTGGATCGCCGAGCACTTGCGCCCGAGCAGCGGCAGGAACCAGAGCGATGATGACGAACAGAAAAACCAGATTTGCTGATCTCATTTTTGCCTCGTGTACTTAAAAAGAGAGACGGAGATGCGGGGCATCGGGGAAACGGGGATCGCTTCTGCACGTCTCCGTTTCTCCGCCTCTCCGCGTCGCCGAAGGTCCGTTAGCGCGGACCGATCTCGTAGACGGCCGTGTCGGGATGATAGATCCGCCAGTCAAACCAGTAGTCTTCCAACACAAAAATCTTCTTGAGTTGCTTTCCGGCGAGCGGACCGCTGATGGCTGCGCCTTCGAAGTTCCACGTGCTGCTCGTTTCAGCGTCGACCAACTGAAAACCCGATTGCCCCTCTGTTTTTTGGAAAAACTCCAACCGCTTTCCGTCGACCGTGCGTTCGAAGGCGCGCACTGAACGCTTGTCCTCGCCGAGCAGCAGCATGACGGGCGTCGAACCGACCGTATCCATGATCGGGCTCTGCTTCTGCAACGCCGGCAACGGATATGCTGCCGACTTGCCGCCGGCTTCGACGCCGAGAATGAGCGTGCGAGGCGCGAGCCGTTTATCTACGTCCGTGCCGTCGACGACGCGCATCTTTCCGACATGCGCCTCCCAGTCGGCGGGCGCGTACTCATTCTCCGCCGCGATCTTCTCGTCAGGCTTCAGCACGCGGCCGTCCGCCCTCTCGCCTTTCCAAACCGCAAACGAAAGCTCGTCATGAAAAACTCGCTTGAGCTGGTGGCCCTTCAGTGGTCCATTGATCGCTTTGCCGCTGACTTGCTGCCACCACGTTCCCGTTTCTTCATCGCGCATGATGAAGTTCTGGTTGTTGATGCCTGCAAGATGAAAATGCAGCACCCGCCCATCGACTGTCGATTCCCACACCAGACCGGTGTGACAGAGCGTTCAATAAGTGGCCACGATCGGCGTACCGCCAACCGTGTCCTCCACGACGTGATGATAGGCCATGATTCTGATCGGATAGGCGACTGATTCAGCGCCGATCGATACAGCCAACACTCGATCGTCGTTATTGACGAACGACGCGTCGTTGGCTTTCGCATACGCCGGGTTCGGCAGCGGATTGAACATCCACTCGAAATGGTTCTGCCGCGCAAGCCACGTCGCCGCGAGCACCGGCAACATCAGGATCACGAGAAACGCGCGACTCCACCAGCGTCCGCCGCGCCACAACCCGACGGAGAAGGCGAGCAGCAATGCCGTGGCGAGCAACGTCAGGAACGGCGACCAGCGACGCATCGTGAAAGAGACCTGCATTATGCGCGGCGTTTGCGACTTGAAAGGCGCAATGAGGAAACGGGCGTCAAGACAATGGCCAGCACGGCCACCGCTATAACGAACACCATCAGCCAAGCGAGTTTTCGATTCATGCGCTCCTCCTTTTTTTGCCACAAAAAGGCACAAAACTCACACAACACGTCGTCGCCTAATCTTGCGGACCATCGCGATGGACCATAACGCCCCGATTGCCAGAAACGGCGCCAGGTAGATCAACAAGTCCCAGCGTCCATAGCCAGGCGGAGTGGCTTCGACGGTATCGACCGTCTCGGCGTTTCCCTGTGCGCTCTCCAACCGCACGCGCACACGCCACACTTCCTGCGCATCGAAATGCACCTGCACGCGATATTGGACCTGCCCCTGCAAGTTCTCGCGTTCCGCCGTGTAGAACTGCTCAGCCAGGCGGCCGCTCACCGGTTGAACACCAACCTTGACGCGCAAGTCCGGCGGCAAGGTCGACGCGTTCACGATCACAAAGAAAAGCGCTTCGCCAACGTCCGGATCGGTCCAAACGGAAATGACGAACGGATCCACTTTCCGATCCACGAAAAGCGGAAACGGCGGTCCCTCATGAGCACTTACGACATTTGCAAAGAAGAAAATGATGACGAACGGCAGCGCATATATTCGACGATGTGGCCTCATTACGAAACTGTTCTCAACCGCTGCCGAGCACGACGCCTCGCATTTCCATCGGCAGCGACATCAACCAGAACGCCGCGCCGGCGACGAGCAACGACACCAAAGCCCACGGAATAAAAACGCGCGCTGGGTGGACCACCTCTTCAGTCTCGGCGACTGCGTAACTTACCAACAGCGATCCGAGTAGGCCAAGAGCGATGAAACCAAACTGGAACAGTTGCACCACATTCGGCGGCAGGCCGGGCGCGCCCCAATGCGGTTGGCCCAGGATCGCCCAACCCAACTCGGCAACGGCAGCTTGCGTCACCGGAACGACGGTGTAGAGACCAGTCAGAAAGTGGAAACCAAAATGGGCCAGCCAGATGCCGAACCCGAGCGGCGCGAGTGAATACGAGTAACGCATCGCCATCGACAGCCACGATCTCCTGCTGCCGCTCCACGCGCGCGCGATCCACGCGGCCGCGCCTATCAACAGCAGCGGTTCGCAAACCAGAAACAGCCCAAACACGATCGCCAGCACCGGCAACTCGGAACTGACGCCGAGGCGATTTGCCAACCAGTTCTCCAGCGCGTAAACCGGACTGACCATTCCGAACGCGTTCAGCAACGCGCCGAACGTAAACACGATCGCCAGCGCAGCGAGATCCTTTCGTTTCGACAAAACGCCAACGCCCGATCGCAGCCGATCGTTTACAAGCTCAGCAGCCGGCACCCGGCTGATTATGCCGACGTTGTCATACGGACACGCCTGCACACAGTCGAGACAAAACGTGCAGTCGAGGTTGCCGGTCTTGTGCGGTTGGAAGAGCGCCAGCTCGCAGCCGCGTTGAATCACGACCAGCGGCACTTCAGATTCTCGCACGCCGCGAATGCAGTCTTTCGTCCGGCATTCGGCGCAGACGTTGTGATCGCGCACCGTGACTTCCATCGGCGAAGCAGTCGAGGCGACGAAGTTGAACTGCCCGATCGGGCAGATAAACTTGCAGAACGTCGCGTGCTTGAAGATCGAGTCGATCAGTACGGCGGTCGCGAAGTAACTGACGATCAGCCATGCGGTCCACCACGGCGACGCCCAGAGATCGAACCACTCGTAGAAGAACAGCATCGCGATCAGCAGACCAATTGCGATCCACTTCGTTCGTAAGCGACGCGGCCAGTTTCGCAACGGACGAACAAACTTGCGCGCGAAGTTGCGCACGAGCATGAACGGGCACGCGAGACAGAACAAGTTTCCGGCGAAGAGCAGAGCGAAGATGAGTGCGCCGCGAAAGTGTACCCACGTCAATGTCGTCGCGAGATTTTTTGGCGCGAGCGAGGGGCCGAACAGCCCGTGAAGAATCATGGCCGCGCTGACGATGAACAGCGGGATCTGAAGCAACGTTCGCGCGTGCCGCCAGCGAAGCAAATTTCCGATCAATGGAAGGCGCAATAGGTCCATACTGCTAATTACGCAGGCGCAACGCCATTGATTTCAAACTGATCTTCGATCTTTCGCCCATCCTGCAAAGTCGCATGAGCGACGACGATCCAGTCTCCAGCCATCGAGAGATCGATCGAAACACGATAAGTTCCGTCGCCTGTCTCCTTTGCGTCAGCCAACACCGGCGTCATGCCCGCATGCGACATGTTTCCTTCAACAGCGATGCGAGCGCCGCTAACCGGTTTTCCGGAGCTGTCAGTCAGTCGCAACGTAATCGTGAGCGGCCCGACGCGCGGTGGTTGAGGAGAGATCTGATGCGTGATGTTTACATCAGTCATCCTCGCAGTCCTCTGCCCGCATGCTTGTGCAAACAGCAGGCACGCACTAAGCACCATAAATGAATTGCGTTTTAAGCGCACAGCTCAGGCTGCAACGGCAGGCGACGTCTCGCGGCGCAGCGCGCACGTGCATGCAGGCACTTCTTCTCCCTTTGGTGGAAACATGTGGTAGTACATCGCAATCACCATCGGAACGAACACGAGCGCGTTATAGAAAAGATGTAGCTCTACGCGGAACTTCGGAAACAACGTTTGCACGAAGCTGATCGGCACGGGTGAGCCGAACCAGTAGTGACCCGTGATCGCTTGCCACTGCAAGACCGCGTGCTCGATGTGATGCCAGAACTGAATCGCGAGGGCCACGTTCCACCATGTACGCGAAGTTCCAGCAAAGCCCTTGCGGAGCAGGAGGAGACCGATCAGCATCACGATAGCGTAACCGTAGTGCAACACTTCGGAGCTCACGAGCCACGGATAGAACAATCCGAGAAAACCTCCGGCCTTCGGTCGCGGCCAACCCAGCACCCAAATCTGATACGCCTGCGCCAGGTGTTCGGCCCAATGGCCGAGCACGATGAACATAAACGCATTGAGCGCTCGCCGGTGCCAAACGCTGTTCAGCTTGTCATGAATACTGGCGTTGGCGACGGAACCAATCGCCGTGCTGTGGGTGGTTGCTGACATATTGATCACCTCATATTGATGACGCATGAACCGGGCGCTAAACCGTCTGCCGTTGCTCTCAAAACGATCCTACCCGGTTTAGTTTTCGCCTGCACGATCGCCAGCGCCATTCCATGAAACGCTTTCCGCTGTTTTCCCTTGAACGACTCGTGACTGATCTGGTTGCCGTTATCGACACCGGCAATGAAGCCCTCGCCGCTGATTTCAAACTTGATCAAGTTATCCGCCTGCGGCACAACCGTTCCATTCTTGTCGACGACTCTCACCGTGACGAAAGACAGATCCACGCCGTCGCCTTTGATCGTCCGGCGATCCGGAATCAGTTCGATTCGTGCCGCTTCGCCAGCGGTCCGTATCTCTTTCGTGAGAACGACGTGCCCGTTCTTTCGCGAGACGGCTTTCAACACGCCCGGCTCGTACGGCAAGCGCCAGAACACTCGCGTCTCGTCACCCTGCTTCCGCTTCGTCCCCTGCGAACGGCCGTTCAGAAATAGCTCGACTTCGTCAGCATTGAAGTACGCAACAACGTCGACCTTATCGCCCTGTTTCCAGTTCCAGTGCGGGAACAAGTGCAACATGGGCTTCGTGGTCCACTCGCTCTGGTACATGTAGTACGCGTCTTTCGGAAACCCGGCAAGGTCGATGATGCCGAAATAAGAACTGACGGCCGGCCACGGAAACGGTGTCGGCTCGCCGATGTAGTCCCAACCCGTCCAGATGTACATTCCCGAGATGAAGTCGTTCTTCTTGACGATGTTCCACGTCTCTTCATGCGTCGAGCCCCACGGCGCGGTGGAGTTGTCGTAAGCGGAACACTCGTAGTCCGGACCGAGCTTGAGTATCTCTTCTTTTTGCCGCGGCCAATGACGGACTTCATCTGAAGGCATCGTATAACTTCCACGCGTCGCGACGGCTGAATTCGTCTCCGTCCAAATGAACGGACGTCCCGGAAACATCTGCCGGAACTGTCCGGACTTAGCCTG
Source organism: Acidobacteriota bacterium (assembly GCA_046732935.1). GTDB lineage: Bacteria > Acidobacteriota > Blastocatellia > Pyrinomonadales > Pyrinomonadaceae > PSRF01. Next base: position 16,714 of record JBKPOC010000134.1, read on the forward strand.
ATTGTAGTTAGGGCCAACGAGATCGAGATCGCCTTCGGTGAGCACCGTGTTTTCGAGGGTGAACGTGTTGCACGCCGAAGTGATTGGGCGAGTTTTGTCCAGATTGCGCACGATGGCAACCAACTTTCGGCTGATTTTTCCGCCCTCCTCGCCGGTCCGCTGTTCCATCACCTCGTTGCCGATGCTCCAGATGAAGATGCTGGGATGATTGCGATCGCGCAGCACCATGTCTTCCAGATCGCGTTGGTGCCACTCGTCCCAGTCGAGATGGTAGTCGTACTTCGTCTTCTCTTTTTTCCAGATGTCGAACG
>JBKPOC010000135.1:0-5697 GCA_046732935.1 Acidobacteriota bacterium
TCCGACATGGACGTCTCTTACTAACACGCTCAAAGCCTGCCGAAACCATCACGTTTATTGGCCCATTTCCACGAGGTCGTGCGCAATTTCACTTTATGCCGGACGAATTTCATTTAATGCCGGACAAATTCACTTTATGCCGGACAAATTTCATTTAATGCCGGATCCCACAAACTTTGTGGGTTCGGTCATAAAGTGAAATTGCCCATTAATGGAATCAATAACTTACGCGGACGATTCGGTCATTAAATGAAATTCTTTGTCGGTCATAACTTGAAATTTTCCTACAGTTTTCGGTCATAACTTGAAATTTTCCTCACCGCCTCAGTTTTCTTGAAGTTTTTCATTGGGTTTTCGGACGTACCGGTTGGATGTTCGCAGGTGAGGCTGGCGTCAAACAAAACACCCAAAATACTATGAAAGATTAGCTCCTCAGAGCGCGACAGATTCGAAGGCTGGGAACTCTTAACTTCCTCGCATTCTCCAGCTGATCATCCTTTGCGAGTCAGATTTCTCGAAAGAAAGAATCATCAATGTGAGAATGTGAGATTAGATTGGAACAATCGCCACGAATCTGCCCTGCTTATGAGGCAGCTGGGGCTATTTACGAGACTCTAAAAAGATACCGGAAGGCGGTTTTGTGGAGTTGAGGATTGAGTACGTCGGAGCACGTCGTTACTGGTTAATGCGTGCATAAACTCCACGAGTTCGCTCATTTCATTGTCAGTGAGTTTAAGGGGAACGATGCGTTTATCGAGATTTGGATTTCCATTACCACCGCGATTGTAGAAACGCACTACATCGATCAACGTTTTTTCAGAGCCGTTATGCATGTACGGTGCGGTGAGCTCTACGTCACGTAACGTGGGTGTTCTGAAAGCACCGACATCTTCAGCGTTGTTGGTGACCAGATAGCGTCCGAGTTCGGCGGGGCCTCGTGTGTGCGCAAGGGCTGAAGTTGAGTCTCCAATTGTTGCCGTCGAGTTCCCGCCCGCAAGGCTCAATTCTCCTGCCCCAATGCCGGTATTGTGAAATTTGAAATCGCTGAAAAAGGGAGAATCCTTACTGAAGGAATGACACTCGATGCACTTCGCCTTTTCGTTGAATAGTTTCCAACCACGTTTTTGTGCTTCGGTTAATGCAGTGGTATCACCAGCAATAAAACGATCGAAGGCGGAATTACCAGAGAGAAGTGTGCGTTCATAAGCCGCAATTGCCTTAGTGATGGTGTCAATGCTGATCCCGCGTTTTCCAAACACCTGCGCAAATCTTTTTCGGTACTCGGGAATTGCGCTTAACCGCGATACTACCGAAGCGTCGTCGCCCATTCCCATCTCAAAAGCATTTAGTAGCGGCTGCTTTGCTTGTTCTTCAAGCCGTCCTGTACGTCCGTCCCAGAACAATTGAGTAACGAACGCTGCATTCAGGATTGTGGGTGCATTGCGTGTACCCAGCTTGTCGGACACGCCGAGCGCCAGAACCCGACGGTCAGTAAAAGAATTTGCCGGATCGTGGCAAGTGGCACAACTCACGGTGCCATTGATTGAAAGTCGTTTATCGAAATAGAGTGTCTCGCCGAGTGAAACCTTGGCTTGTGTGAGTGGGTTATCGACCGGAATGTTACGACGCCACAGCCTCCTGCTGATACCAAGCGGAATTGGTGGCTCAAAAGTCTGAGTGCGCACAGCCACATCCGTACGCAAGGCACCCTGGAACGCCATCCCGAGGTAAACGATGCCAGCTATAAAGAGGGTAAACACGGAACAGTTAATCGCTATCTCTGGCTAATATCTCGGAGCATATCCTGACGCAGCTGTCGCATATGGACACTCCCGGTCCGGCAATAATCTTCGGCACCTCAGATTCCTTTTTGCCACAAAAGGAACATTCGAACTCTCTACCCTTTTCTCGTCTTTGTGCATCCACAACGCCGACGCATATCTTGATGCATTCGTCACAAATGACGCACTCCGCGCCGGCTACTAAAATACAACCATCCGTCTCGCCTTTTCCGCACATAGAGCAGTAGAGGGTCGCGCTCTTGCGTTCTTTGTGCGCAGTGAGCGTTCTTACCATGCCGTGAGTAAATTCTTTGAGATTTGTGTACCGACTAATGTCCTCAGAGTTATCTTCTTTGGTAGCGGTTTGCAAACCTTCATCGAGGGCCGAGAGCGCTGAATCATACTGTTCCTTTTCCATTGCGTCCGCCCAACGCCGGATATATTCCGACGGTTGCGGGTTAAGAGAATCGAGTATTCCCATGGCACCTCTAGTTTGGACAAAAAATTGATGTCTGCCGATTCCAGGCTCTCCCAGTTTAAGGCACCCACTCTCCATGGGGAAATATGGTTGGCAAATTGGTGTTCACGCACGTCTCAAAGGACTTTTGGCATAACTTGAGTTTCTCTGGGTCATTGGCGAATATAACGGAGCATTTCATTGCTGCCGAAGAACATCGCATGTTTCGATCCGGAGGCTGTGGTGGAGGTGGTGGTATTTTATAGGTTTTTTTGCCGCGTTGAAGAACGTCTCCTGTTTCAAAATCCAAAACTCTTCCCCGGGTGTCAACTACAGGGGCTTTGCTGGCGGTAGCCAAAACCACTATTAGAAAGACAACGGCTACAGCATCCGCCACAAAAGGCTCCGGCCCATCAGCCATAGCTATTCCACCCGCAATGATGAATGGCGACGCTCCGGCACCGGAATCACACTGCGAGGAGTCTTTGCGGCCCGAAGCGGGATGAGTATCCCATTCGGCCATCTGTTTCCTCAGCCCGTCTGCCCATTCCTTATCACCAGGACGATCGCGATCTGCGCGCTGCGTGCCGCCTGGGTCACTGAAATCTACGGGGCTGTTGCCAACATACGAATAGAGATTGAAATCACCACCCGCGAATCCGATTGGGTCTTCGCTGATGAAACGTTGGAGCGTCGGACTGTAGTAGCGAGCGCGATAGTAATGGAGTCCGGTCCCATCATTCTCCCGGCCCGTGTACTGTGATGTGTTGCCGCTGGCGTTACCGGTTACAGACGTCTTACCAAACGGCTCGTAGGTGTATTGAGTTACTTCCGTTCCGGTTTGGTCCGTGAGAGAGAGCGTCGAGCCCAGGGCGTCTGTCAGGAAGTGGAACGAGCCGCCGGCGTCACTCCGCGTGACAGTCTGGTCCAATCCGCCCATCAGCATGTTTGCAGACGGTGTTCCGCTAACCTTCTCCTGCACAACGTCAAAGTCGTCATAGAGAAACTCGGTTGTCGATCCATTTACCGTTTTGCTGCTCCTTCTGCCGAATGCGTCATAGGTGAAAGTAGCGTTCAGACCGCCACTAATCGACGTCAGCTCATTGCGCGCGTTCCATGTATAAGTGTTAACGCCGTCGTTTGTCAGATTGCCGTTATTGTCGTAAGTGAGAGTAGCTGTCCCACGTTGAGTAAGCCGGTTGGCGTCATTGTGCGTGGTCGTTGTCAGCGCCTGAGGAAGATTGACGCGTGCGAATGTACCACCCACTTTGTTTCGCCTGCCCATCTGGTCGTACTCATAAGTTAAGTTGCCGAGAACTGTGCTCCCGAGGCGATAGACTATCCCCTTCGGACGCGAGGCCGAATCATATGAGTACTCTGTAGCAATACCGTTGGGTAGCGTCTTCGAAGTAAGCCGGTCACCATCATCATAGGTAAACCTGACAGACGCAGAGCCCTGGGTGATCTGCTTGAGCCGGTTACCATCGTCGTAGTCGTAATTGACGACAGGTTGCCCGGGGACCGTCATCGTTTTCTGACGCCCTACTTTGTCGTAAGTGTATGCAATACTCCCTTGACTCGTTACTTGAGAGAGGAGTCGATCGATATTGTTATAATCGAGCGTGATAGTCCCGGAAGCAGAATCTGCGGCAGTCAAAAGACGATCGGCGACGTCGTAGCCATAAGTTATCGTGCTTTCATAAACCCCCGGCGACGTTTCTCCCATACCAACGAAGTTCCGCCGGTCGAGATGATCGTACTGGTAGACCATGACTTTTCCGCGCCGGTCCGTGAATTTCTTCAAATTACCAGACACGTCATACTCGTATTGTTCGACGCTGTTGGCGCCCTGCAAAGGATCCGTGCGAGTTTTCAGCCGATCCATGTTGTCGTATGTGAAGGTTGTGAGCTTGAGTCTCGGATCTTTCAACGACAGGAGGTTGCCATTAGGATCGTAGGTCAGCTCGGTTACGCGGTTCCGCGAATCAGTTATTTTCTTTAACTGATTTAGACCGTCGTACTCCATACGAGTGATTCGCCCCAGCGGATCGCGTATGGCAACGGTTCGTCCCACGTCGTCGACCGCTCTACTGGTTTTGCGTCCATTATGATCGATGATGGAAACGAGCAAACCTAACTGGTATTCATAGCTCGTGATTCTTCCGAGCGCATCGGTCTCCAGGACCGGTTGTCCCTGGAGGTTGTTCTCGATTACTGTGCGCCGGCCCAGCGGATCGACAACACTGACCATATTATGGTGTTCGTCGTACTTGACATACGTAGTCCGGCCAAGAGGATCGGTAGCGCTGGTAGGATCGAGGTTGCCCGCTTCATAGGTGAAGGATGTCGTGATAGCGTCAGAGGTAAGAGCAAATCTGGTCTTGCTGATAAGCCGACCCGCAGTGTCGTAAGTAAATGCACTCCTTCTTCCGAGCGGATCCAGGCCACTCAAAATTAGATTCGTGTTTGGTTGTCGTTCGACCGTAACCACCTGTTCTTCCGACGTGCCCAGGGCGAGCGTATCCGTCAGCCACATCCCGCTACTGTTGAAAGTTACCCGCCGGACGTTCCCACGAGGGTCGGTTACATCCGTTTGCAGGACCTTTCCGCCACTGTTCGTTACATAGTTGAAGAGATACGTTGGGTTGTCGGAACTGGTGCCCGGAGTGTCATCCGCTAATGTTTGTTTTCTGACCCGCCCGTTAGTGTCGTATTCGTTGGTGAGATATACGATGCCCCGCGGATCTTTTATCGAGATCATCCGGTGGTTCAGATCGTATGTGTACTCTGTAACGCCGTTTTCAGGATCCGTGACTTTCCATAAACGGCCGCTCGCATCGTAGGTGTAATTAACCTCGCGGCCCATGTTGTCCTTGGCCTTCGTTACTCGCGATCCAGTGTAGGTGAAATCAATATATTTTCCGTTTGGCGAAGTAACTCTGGTGACGTTCCCAACGGGAGAATTAAATTGGTTCAGACTGGCTCGTGAAATGTTCAAACGATTTCCGTTTCGATCGATGATCGCCTGCAATGGTGCGTTCTCGCCAAAAACAAGGATCGTCCCATCGACAAGCCTCAAATTCCAGATGTCGACGTGGTTTATGCCGTTTCCGACCCAGAACAGTTGGGCCTTGTAAAACGGACCAGGATTGCTCGTGGCTGAGAACACCCCATCGGCGAAGTATTCTCCGGCAGACGTTCTTTCGAAATGCAGACGACCGCCATCGGGCAGAACGAGATCTGCCTCTCTATACTGCCGTGCAGACCATAGAAACATGTGATATGGATGGGTCGCGCCAATTCCAAAAGGACGAGATGCGGAGTCTTGATTCCGATAAGTCCGCTGCAACGCGATTGGAATCACGTCCGGCAGGTAGAGATCGGTTTTCTTGTAAACGAACCGGCCCGTACTCAGGTCGACAGGGTCACCACTTTGACAGTCATTGCACGGAGGAGGAC
>JBKPOC010000136.1:0-9849 GCA_046732935.1 Acidobacteriota bacterium
GTGCTCAGGTCCAAGCTGAAAGTAGAGATAAAGAAGCTTTGCACGAAAGTCGTTTTTGAACCCTTGCCACGGCTATGCCGCCGGATGTGAGGCGGGGCTCTGCCCCGCCGGTGAGATTGATTGATCCGGTTGGGCTGCGCCCCTGGTCCGGGCTCTGGCCAAGTTTTTATGGGCCAAAGGCTGAACCATGGGCAGAGCCCCAACCTCAGTGAACTCAAGAGGCGAGGCATAGCCTCGCCTCACATCCGGCGGCATAGCCGCAACGATATCCGCCTTAAATGACTTTCGTGCAAAGCTCGTTGGTTCGTTGGTTGCTTTGACGGTTGAAATCACGAGAATACGAGTACAGATCCAGTCACGACCGCTTCTGACGAATAATCCCATCCTTCAAGAATATTTTTGAGGAACATCAGAACATTTGGAGGAAAATCAGAGCCCTCGAGAGATTATCCTTGGTTATAGGCGAAACAAGTTACAGCCAACTCAAGGAGATCGGCAAATGTCCTGGTTTCGACAGCATGAGACAGCGCCTTATCTTGCTCCCGCTCTGGCCTTTGTAATTATCATTCTGGCCGCTGACCCTGGTAATGGCCAATCGAACCCGCCGGCTTTGACGTTTCGAGCTGGACAATCAATGTATATCGTTGCTTTTCGCTTCGTTCCATTTCCTATAATTCTGGATGAAGCGGAGGCTGGTCGGCAGCGCGAATTCATAAATTACGACCTTGATGCCGAAAGAAAAGTCAGAAAAAGAATTGAGGAGTGGCACTTCTTTAGAGTCGCGGACAAACCGAGCCAAGCTGATTTCATATTCCTTGTTAGTCTCGACGAAAGTTCTATTGAGGGTCTGGCCATTCCATTTGAGGCCTATCGCCGGCATTTTAAGGAGAAGTTCGATCTGGATGCCTTGCGAGAAGCAGCATTTGGAAGATATCTGGTAGGGCCGCTAAAACTGCCGACGCTTAGCCGGTTGAGTGACCGTTTGGTTAAGCAATTTCGGGAAAAGCTGACGAAGCCAACTCAATGAACACCACGAGGAGGTGCTTATGAAAAAGACTGTCGCCGTCACTACGCTTAATCTGACGCTGATACTCGCCTGCCTGAGCGTTGCCGCACAATCCCAATCTCGTGACGACGTCATTAAGGAGATTGAAGCAAAGCGCGCTGAACTCGCGGTACTGGAGAAGAAGGTCCTTGCAGTTTCCGACACAGACCGCGAGGAGTTTGCTGCTTTTTTAAATCAGCCTCAGACCGGAATGATCCGGTTGCTGCCTCGCGAGACGTACGATGGAAACGCCAAGAGAGCCCTTGCGATTAGCGGTGGAGGCGCCTTTTATTCGTTCGTTCTTAAGACCCATGAATATGGGCAAGGCTCAGACATCGCATTGGAACAGGGGCAGCTATCAGTGGGGTTTGCAGGTGCGGATTACGGAATGCTTCTGAACGTCGGAGACATTTCGCTCGATCAAGTGGCAAGCGATCACGTTGCGACGCGCGCTCTGTTGGACTACACACCGCCGATAAAAGAAGCTGAGGTCCGTGCCGAGAATCGAAAGCTCTGGCAAGGCATCGAGCTTTCGGGTTTCAACTTCAAGAGCCGAGTGCCGGCAAACGTCTCGAACACGTATCTGCTGAGATCGATCTCTATTGACAGGTCTGACGTAGTGGTGGCGTTTCGCATCGTGCGAAAAGACACGGATAGCAGTTTGATTCTTATTTTCAAAGTATTGAAGAGTTTTCCAAAACCGACAATGGAACGAACTCAAACTGCCTCTCTCGAAAACCATTAGTTGCTCAACACGGAGATCAACAGTCAACAAAGATCTGGCGCGCTTTGCCTGCGGTACGGCAGTCCATCTAATTTCAAAAAAATTCTTTACTGCGCGACATTGGGCACGATTTTGAAATCTACCCAGCGCGAGGCCGTGGCATACTTATCCCGGGCAAGAACGTCGCCTATTCCGACGTTGCTGAGTTGACTGATAATCTGAAAGTGAGCTTCGTTGCCTCCAAAGCGCTGACAGGTCACCTTAGACAGCTTTCGTTGTGATGGAATATGTTTTAGTTGGGGAGAAATACTGCTATGAGTTCATCTTATGAAAGTGTAGATCTGATCCTTAAGCTTTATGACCTCCGACGTGAAGAGGTAATGCGGAAGGCGCGCGATTGGTACATGAAAGAATTTCACCCTGGGAGCGCTCAAGATGTCGTTAGCGTACTGCGGGGAGAACACAGTGCTTACTTCCGCATGGTGACCTCTTATTGGGAAATGGCTGCATCTTTCGTCAATAACGGCGCGATAGATTGGAAGATGTTTATGGACGCAAATCCGGGAGAGCCAGTCAATGTCTTCGTCAAGCTTTATCCTCATCTTGAAGAACTGCGGTCGATGTTTGCCTCACAGTATGATGACACTCAGGCTTTTCAGCATCTGGAACAGGTAGTGATGAAGTTGCCTCACGCTAAAAAGCAGTTGGAGGAAAGGGTAGAACAGTTCGCGGAAGCGCGGGTGCGTTGGGAGGCGGAGAGGAAAAAGTCGGCTGTCTAACAACTCGTCGGAGTTGAACTCCGTTATGCCGGTCCAAGGTGCGCACGATGGTTGACAGCATGTAGTAGCTTGGCCGCACAACCGACAACGTCTAATGTGCTTTGCCCGGAGGTACGGGCAGTCCGTCTAACTCGAGAACATTCTGTTTCTCTCTTTCAGGCAGTAACGCATACAGTTGTAAAAAAGCTGCATTGGTCCAACCGAAACCGATCTCGTTGGATTTGTAGCCGAACTTCAGCCCGGCATTGACTTCCGATTCTCGTCGCTCAACATCGTATTTCTCCACGATGGTGTTGTGTTGAATGAACTCTTTTAGTATCAGAGAAAGAAAGTTTGCACTGATTCGATCGGCCTCTCGGTTATAACCGTAACGACGCAAACCCTCAATCGCGATCATCTCTGTAGGCGCCCAGCCAAAGGGAGCATCCCATTGACTACCACTCACATTGGTACTTGTTAGCAGCCCGCCCGGCTTCTCAAAGAGATGAAGGTTAGCGACAACTCGCGCCGCCTGTTGCTTATCCGCGAGGCCCACCCAGAGCGGGTAGAAGGTCGCGATAAAGGGATACCGTCGCAACTTTTTTTCAGTAAAACTATAATCGTAGTAAAGACCGTCCTTTTCATCCCACATCAACCGGTTGACTGTTTGCCGTCGTTGCTGAGCGCGATTGGTCCAGACACGAGCCTGGCTAACATTGCCAAGTGTTCTCAATATCTCGGCAGTATCCGTTTCCATCAGGTAAAGCAACGAGTTTAAGCAAACCGGATCATAATGAATAATATCGATGTTGAATGGCCCAAAGCGGTTAGACGGATCGAATCCGGATTCACGCATCGACCGATCGCCCTTGTAGAAGAGATCCGTAAACTGGTCCTTCGCTTTGTCGTAATACTGGCCCAACTCATAATCCTTGACGTCATTCTTGCGGTAATAGTCCTTGACGAGATCGTAGTGATCCCTTCCTTGCTGGTCTCGTTCACCCGACAAAACCTCCGGCGCTGGACCATTACCCAAGTCGAAATAACGAGAAAGTCCTGTTTCTTTCGTGAGATGAGGCTCTTCAGTCCAGAAGCGGTAGTACTTTTCGATAGCGGGAATCGTCGATTGCAGCCATTCTTTATCCGGCTGCTTGCGGTAGACGTTAAGGATCATTTGAGTCAGAAATGGAGGTTGGGAACGCGATAAATAATAAGTTCGGTTGGCATTTAGTATTCGTCCATAATGCTCGATCTGGTAAAGAAAGTTGTCGACCATGTTTTTGGCCAATACCATCTCACCATCTTGCACAAGTCCCACTTGAGTAAAGTAACTGTCCCAGCCATACATCTCGTTGAATCGTCCGCCAGGTACGACGTATGGATAAGGTAAATACAGTATCCCATGCTCTCGAATCTGACTCGTATCATTCGGCAATTGTCGAAGCACAATCTTCGCAAACTCTTCCGCCGGCATCTGCGACCGCAAGGATTGTTCGATCTGCGTGATGTTTTCGCGTTGAGAAACATAAACAGGCCAGCGACCATTAGCCATTGCCTTGAATTTTGGATCTGGAGCGGCTTGCGCAAGCTGCGCGTTAGAGCGCTTCAGCGTTTGCCAACTCTGCTTGATATATCTTTGCATCGTTTGGAGCTGATCGGGGGAGGCCTTGTCCGGCGCATTTTCAGAAAAGGTCAACATCGGCAAGGCTAGTAAAACGATTAATGCGATTAAGAAAAAGTATTTGGCCTTTAGTTTCCTCGACATGTGAAAACCTCCTCTGCGTCATCTGCGCTAAGCCTGCTCCACACAATTTTAACTGCAGATGACGCAGATAAGTACCTATCTCACCTTCGTATGAAGGGTAATGTAACATCCAGTCGTGAATAGTCGTCGGGGGAACCTTTGAATTCGAGCATCAATTCCTGATCGGGACCATCGTTTCTTGCCACTTTGACTCCCGTAGTCTCAGCCACTTGATGAGGACTACGTACAAACAACCTGTAACTACGCCCGCCTTGACCTTCAAGCAGGAGTCGTAAGCCATTGACCTCAGCGACCGAGCGCAGCACTCTCAAACCCTGACTTTCTGCGCCTGGTGCGGGAATCTCCGGTTTTACATAAACATCAGTGCCTTCATCGTAAACAAATACGACTTCTACACTCTGTTCGCGCATTTCAAAATTCACTGACGCGCGTAGCCGGTCACCAATTCGGGAGGTTTGAAACTCGATATTACGGCCCTGGACCTCCACCGCGCGAACACGGGCATCAAGAGGGAAGGAAGGCGCAAGCGTGATGTCCAACGTGTCAGGTTGGGAAGGCGCGGAATGAGTGATGTTGATTCTCAGGCGGCCCGCGGTCCGCTGCAGACTGAGATCGTACTTAGACTGTCCTACTAAAACTTTGCGCGCTTCCACATGATCCCAGTCAGCTGGTAACTGTGGGGCAAACCGAAGCTTCTTGCCACCCCCGCTGACTTCAATTCCCATGAGCCCGCGCACAACGGGAGTAACAACCATTGCTTCAGACCAAACCTGATGGTGCGATGAGCGACCAAAGGGCTGATTGAAATCGCCGGATAGCAATTCGGTTACATAACCCAGAGCCGAAGTGTAAGTCAGCAGGGCATTCGCCATTAGCGCTTGATAGCCGACGTGCGGGCGGCCATAGGCGTAGGCACCCATGCTGGTCCAGCCGGTGAAAAGAGGCCACACCGAACCGTTGTGATAAGACAATGGATCATACAATCTACTCTGATTTGAAATGATCCTCGTCCCCCAATCCGTCGCCATAAACCCGCTACCCAAATGGTCCAACTCCGACTGCGCGCGATCGTCTCTCATAGTTCGCCACCAGAGAGGCACAGCGGGCAACACCGTATCCTCGTCGATGATGCTCGCCTGTGCCAGTTCTTGCATCCTGGCCAAACGGCGCGCGCGGTTCGGACCAGGGTCTGCTTTGGGAGGCTCGTCAGGTGGTCGCTTAGTTGCGAAAGCGTAAAAGCCCTCTTTGTCGAGCCAGTAGGTTTGTTCCATCGCGGCCCGGGTTTCATCGGCGTTGGTGAGCGCGGTTTTGGCAAGTCCGCTCTTACCGATAATTCTTGCCATCTCAGCAAGATTGCGTGAGGCCTCAATCCAGAGACCCTGCATATAAATCTCTTCGTGTGGCGGGTACAGCCCGCCGTCCTCAACCCAGCCATGACCAAACCTTGTTTTCTTGGAATTTTCGATCAATTGATTGTTGTCGGTGTCCGTTGCGGCAGAGAAGCGATATGCTTTGACTATTGAATCCCAGTTTCTTCGCAGGAAATCCGCGTCTCCGCTGTTTCGCCAGTAATCGTAGTGAGCAATTACATAAAGCACCGTGGCGTCGGCGCTGGCCCAGGGATACTCGTAGTCGGTAAACCATGGGATGAGCGACGCACTTTGAGAGATCTCGTGCGGGATCTTGCCATCGGCTCTTTGAAATTTTTTCAGGAATTCCAGCGCTGTTCTTGTGGTTGCAAAATCGCCGTACGAGTTTATGGCGAGTGAGGTCCAGAGGGCATCCCGTCCAAAAAACCAGGCAAACCCTGGCCTTTCACTATCACCTGAAGTGCGATAGCCGGCTACAAGACCTGTACCCAGAAACGGATTGGTTGCGACCCCTTTGTCGGTCCCAACCTTGGCCCACTGAAATGCTTTATTGAGACGTTCGTCAGGCGTGTTAATGCTAGTCGTTTCGCTCTGTAAACGCTGGTAGTAAGTCACATTTTTTTCGTAGAGCTCCGGAACAGACATCAATAGCCGCTGGTAAGTAGCTTTTGCTTTATCTTTCCCTTCGACACCTCCGGTGATAACGATTGGTATGAAGTGAGATTTGAGTGCTTCAGCAGAGGCTTCGACGGAGAATTGCACAGGCACGTCACGCGGCTCCTCCTGGTAAGGCATAACAGAAACATCACGAGCTGCCGGCGATCCAATCATCCCGACGAACCGTTTTGACTCTTCGGTGATGTAGTAGGCATGCAGTTTCTCGTCCCATTCCAGATTGCCAGTCATCAGCCCGGCAGGCCAGGCTAGTTTGAGGCGCGGTCGAAATGAGAAGGTGACGGTCATCGGCAGCACCGTTTGCACGTCAAGCAGCATGATAATTCCGGGCTCATCAACCGGCGCAAAAATAGTCTGTCTTACGGTGAAAGCCGCATGTGAATAGGTAACTACCGTAGCTTCGGGGCGGGCATTGATCAGAACTGCGATGTCTCGCCCGCGAAAGGGGAGTGGATAACCTTCAATTGTGAAATGGCATTCGAAGTCTTCGAGGATCTTGAGAGGGTAAACCCAGGCCTCGAGCGCCCGGTTTTCGTATCCCAACGCAACTGACTTATGGCCTACAACGTCGAAGAACGTTCCTGGTTGCGTGCGGCGCTCGAGTGCGAGCCCGCTTTCTTTTAGATCGAATTTTCTTAACAGCGCCTTGTTCATTCCGTCCTGCGCCTGCGTCGTGGTGACGCCTACGAAAGCAAGAATCAAGTAGAGCAGTAGTTTTTCGCTCCTGCGATTCGTCATTGTGCTTCTCCAAATGTGGGAAAGCCATAATCTGCTATACCGCTTCGGCAGTTCAAGCCTGGAATGATATTCTGAGTTTCGCCCGGCGCCCTATATTTTGCTGAGCGGCTTTGCCTTAAAAGTCGGAATTCAGTCTGCGCAGCGCCAAAGGCGCGGAATATGGTAGCCAGGGGCAAGCGCTGAGCAGAGCGAAGCGCGTCGCCCCTGGTTAGAAGGAATAATTGAAGAGAGCACTGAAAGTGCGAAATATCAAGGTTACTTATTCCGCTCTTTCAGAGCTTGTAGTCATTAGGCTTTTACCCAGGGGCGACGCGCCTCGCCTGCTCGGCGCTTGCCCCTGGCTACCATATTCCGCGCCTTTGGCGCTGCGCCAGCCTGATTCCGACTTTTAGGCAAAGCCTTGCTGAACCTTTCATAATATGGCTTCCGGTGCTACTTCCATGCTTGTCCTAACCTCGAGTTGGATCTGGCCGATACTGATTTGCTTGTTGGTGGTCAGCAGCAGTATATCCGCCCAAAATAGTTCTGTAACGAAGAAGGACGAAGGCGTCGGAGTGAAGTTTACAAATGTGGCGCAGCAAGCCGGTCTCAACATAAGCACGATCTACGGTGATGAACATAGGAATCGTTACCTCCTGGAAACCACCGGAAGCGGGGCCGCGTTCATAGATTATGACAATGACGGCTGGCAGGACATTTTTTTGGTTAGCGGAACCCGCCTTGATGGCTTGCCGCCGAATCTCAATTCCACAAACCGCCTTTTCCGCAACACTGGCAACGGAAAGTTTACTGACGTCACCGAAAAAGCGGGACTCATCCGCACGGGCTGGGGACAAAGTATCTGCAGCGGAGACTATGACAACGATGGCTACACAGATCTTTTTGTAAGCAGCTACGGCAAGAACGCTCTCTATCGCAACAATCGAAACAGCACGTTCACGGAACTCGCAGAGAAGGCGGGTGTCGCGAATAACCGTACAAGATGGGGTTCGGGATGCGCTTTCCTGGACTATGACCATGATGGCTTATTAGATCTGTTTGTCGCCAGCTACATTGATCTCGACCTTAAGACTGCGCCTTTACCTGAAACTGGTCCATGCCTATATAAGGGCATCATGGTAGCGTGTGGACCACCGGGATTGACGGGTGGATCAAATACGCTTTATCGCAATAATGGGAATGGGACGTTTTCCGATGTCTCAGAAAAGACCGGGATTACAAAGTCCAACGGAACCTACGGTCTCGGCGTACTCACCGTCGATTTTGACAATGATGGGTGGACGGATATCTACGTAGCCAACGATTCCGCTCCGGCAGCGTTGTACCGCAACAACAAGAATGGAACTTTCACGGACATTGGCATCGAGGCCGGTTGCGCTTTAAGTATCGACGGCAAGCCACAAGCAGGGATGGGCGTAACAGCAGGGGATTACAACCACGATGGGTGGATGGATATTTTTAAGACCAACTTCTCCGGTGATACTTCTTCGCTCTATCGAAACACGGGCAAGGCGACGTTCGACGACGTTACCTTTCCAGCAGGAATGGGAGCCAATACGCGCTGGCTTGGCTGGGGTTGTGGTTTCATCGATGTAGACAATGACGGATGGGCCGATATCTTTCTGGTGAATGGTCATGTTTATCCGGAAGTCGAAAAACTGACCACTGAAGCCGGCTATGCACAACCCAAGGTGCTGTACCGCAATCTGCAAAACGGTAGCTTCGCTGATGTTTCTCAGAAAGTAGGTGAGGCAGTGATCAGTCCCAACCCTTCTCGCGGCGCCGCGTTTGGCGATTACGATAACGATGGAGATGTTGATATTCTGATCAATTCAGTCAATGAACCTCCGGAGTTACTTCGCGCAGACTCACTGAATCAAAACAACTGGATAACGATCAAGCTCGTCGGCGTGAAGTCGAATCGAGATGCCATCGGAGCGAGGATCAAATGCGTTACTGAGAACGGCAGTCAGATCGATGAGGTGCGCAGCGGCGGTAGTTATTACTCGCAAAACGATATGCGGATCCATTTCGGTTTAGGGAAGAGTCAGCGGGTAGAGAGCCTTGAGATCAGGTGGCCCGGTGGTAAAGTTGATACGCTTCAAAAGTTGTCTGCCAATCAACTCGTCGTTGTGAAAGAAGTGCAAGGCATCGTACAAACGACGACGTTCAAAAAATAACTTGGTATCGATGATGTATCGGTTTGCAAAACAACTGGGTCAGTCCTCACCCGTGTTACTCGCTTTAATTCTGCTTTTCTCCGTCACCGTAAACAGCCAGCAACGAACTTCCGGACGCCGATCACAACAGCATTACCAAAAGGCTCTGCAACTTCTGAAAAAGGGCGAAATGCAGGCCGCTGTAACGTCGCTTAGAAGGGCTCTTGAGATTGATCCAAGTCTCTACGATGCGCAGCTTGCACTGGGTTCGGTACTCCAACAGACAGGCGATCTGGATGGTTCTATTGAAGCTTTCAAACACGCGATCTCATTAAGACCGAGAGAGGTTGATGCCCGGCTGCGTTTAGGCGCCATTTATCAACAGAAGCAAGATGTTGATGCGGCCATTGTTCAGTATCGTCAGGCGGTTGAAATCAAGCCCACCGTGGCGGAGGCGCATTCGTATCTCGGCTACGCGCTTGGTATTAAAGGGCTGTTGGCCGACGCGATCGTGGAGTTGCAAAAGGCGATTAGCCTGAATCCCGAGTTGGGAGAGGCTCATTACTACCTCGGGGCGGCTCGCTGGTTCTCTAAGGATATCGATGGCGCCATTGC
>JBKPOC010000137.1:0-2312 GCA_046732935.1 Acidobacteriota bacterium
GACCAGTCTCGATCGGCGGTGGAGAAACTTTCCCTGACAGGCGTGCTTTGTTGTAGTTGAAAAGCCCGCCATGCGAGACGATCTCCTGCGAAATCGGATCGATACCTTTGGTGAACTCGGTGAGCGGAATCTCCTCGCCGAGTCGAATGCGTTCAATCAAACCAAAGTCGGTTGAAGTGAGGAGCCCAATGTTCTGCGAGTTTTGTCCGTAAATCTTTTCGATACTTTGAGCGATAACGAGTTGAATGCCCGCTGCCTTCTCGGCATACGGCGCCGTCTCACGCGACGAGCCGCAGCCTTTCGAAAGTCCGGAAACGACGACTGCGAATCCGCCGTTTTTCACTTCGTCTTTTTTGACAACACCCTCGCGCATCCCGACGTACACGTACTGTCCGAGCGTTTCATCGTAGTAAAAACAGACCCAGCCTGGCGTGATTTCATCGGTGGAGATATTGCTCATCAACGGCAAATCGCCCTCGAGCAGACGCCCCGCGAGCTCGGTTTCGAGAGTGGTGGCCGCCTCGTCGCGGGCTTCGAGTTGTTGCCGGATTAACGACGTATCTTCCGTGAGAAATAGAATGCGGCCCGAGAATTTGATATGTTCGGGACGTCTTTCGAATGTGCCGGTCATCAGTGTCGCTTGGTCTCCCTGGGATCTGATTTTCTTACCATCATGTGATATTTTCTGGGAAAGCAGAGTAATTATAACCTTAGGATGATAAAACCCTTAGTGGGCATGGGCGCGTCTAAGCTGTTCCCTGGGGTTCGTTGGAAGTAGTGGAGCGGAGGAGAGTTGATATGAACTGGTCAGGAAAGAGATTGGCCTTGGCGGCGTTTATGGCGTTGGCCCTGGTGACGATTGGCTCGCGGCAAATGGTTGTATTCGCGCAGGAGACCGACGATCCGGTCAAAATCGAAATTTATAAGCGGTTTTACGACAACGCTAAAACGAATCCCACCGTCGCTTATCAGGCTGCGCGTGATTACCTGCAGAAATACAACAAAGACAAAGACCAGTACATTGACTACTTGCAGAAGTGGATCGCGGTCTACGAGCGTGACGAGCGCAAGCGGAATCTGCCGATTCTCATCAACGAAAAGAAGTTCGCCGAAGCCTATAGCACAGGCGCGAAGATCCTGACCGATGAGCCCAATTATCTACGCGCCCAGATAGACCTGGGCTACGCCGGCTATCTCGCGGCATCAGCGAAGAACGAAACTTACAACGCGGATGCGCTTAACTATGCACGAAAAGCTATTCAGGCCATCGAATCCGGAAAGACGCCGAGCGAGTGGGCGCCTTTCAAAGGCAAAGACGATACGCTCGCTTATCTCAACTACGCAGTTGGGTTTCTGACTCTTAAGACCACTCCTGAGCAGGCAATCGATTCGCTCTTGAAAGCCGCACAGTTCGACAGTGATATCAAGAAGACGCCCTCGACCTATTACTTCCTCGCTGTGGCTTATGAGTCCGGTCCGTACAAGACCTTGTCGACGGCGTACCAGGCCCAATATGCGAACAAGCCCGAGACGCCTGAGAGCAAGGCAGCGCTCGAGAAGTTGAACGTGGTCATGGATCGCATCATCGATGCTTATGCGCGTGCGATTGCGGCAGCGGGAACCGATGCGAAGACGGAGCAGAGTCGTAAGGAATGGCTGGCGCAGTTGACGAACTACTACAAGTTCCGGCACGAGGGAAGTGACGCCGGGATAACTGAATTCATCGCGGCAGCGTTGCAGAAGCCTTTACCGCCGAAGCCGTAAAACCATCCACAGATTTCACGGAAATTTTTTCTGTGTAATCTGTGGATTGATTTCCTCCCATGGTTAAAAGAATCGAATCGGATGTCGAGACCCTTGAGCGGCTTGGTCGCGCGCGTGACTTTATCGATCACTGTTACGACCATCCGCTGAGCCTCGAACAGATTTCCGAGAAGGCTTGCTTCTCACGCTACCATTTTCTTCGTCTCTTCCGGCAGGCATTCAACAAGACTCCGCACCAATACCTGATCGAACGCCGTATCGAGAAAGCGAAAGAATTGCTCGGCGGTGATGAACTGCGCGTCACCGACGTCTGCTTCGAAGTCGGGTTTCAGAGCCTCGGATCGTTCAGCACGCTCTTTCACAAATATGTGGGCCACCCGCCGATGACTTATCGCGAGCGGGCGCAGGCGAAGCGCCAGGTTCCCGGCTGCTTCCTCGTCATGCACAAGCTGGAATCCTGTTAATCCTGAAAATCCTGCAATCCTGTCTAAAAAAGCAATTTTGGAGAAGCGTTGCCGGCAAGGAACGACTATCTTCAAATCACTTTC
>JBKPOC010000138.1:0-2497 GCA_046732935.1 Acidobacteriota bacterium
CCTAAGAACCGTCCGTCCGAGTTGGTTATCACAGCTTGCGTCAAAAGAACTCTCACGCAACTCGTAGCAGTTCAATAGCAACAAATGGGGGAGCAGGCCGCCCGTAAAGTACGGCGGCCTATAACTCGATTCCCTTCAGGTTGATGAGAACTGGCTAGGTCGCGGCCCGGTTTTCTCAATGATGTTGTTGCTCGCCTCTATCACCATGACGTTGAGAGAGGTGGCCCACAGATTAGACCACGCACGCTTTGAGAGTCCTTAAAGACTTCTCAATTAGTTCTTGGGATCGCTATCGGCCTTTCCGTTTGTACTGTCCTGATCTGCAAGCCATGCTGCCAGTGCGCGGCGTGGAATTGAGTCTTCTCCATCTTCCTTTCCAGATAGACGAAACATGGCTTGCAGGTCTTCGGCTTCAATGAATAGCCAATAGACGCCGTCCGCGTCCCTCTTGGCCCATGCGTTTTTCAGGTACGGAGTCGCAGGCATGGGAGTGCCCCTCCTCTTGTCCTCTGGGCTTATTTTTCTGTAGGTCTAGTGTGTCACTTTAGGTGAGCGCCTGTCGAGGTTGCGAGGGCGGCCTGCGTGAATCTCTCGAATACGGCGATTAGACCGCTCTCAGATGCCCGAAACAATAGATCGCGACCATCATCTAGCAGATCGTCACCGGGACGTTTTGAAGCCTTGCATAAGCCGAATAGCACAAGCTTAGATTCTCGCTTTCAAGAGAACAGTCTGATAAAGAAAGCGCGGCTTAGTTAAGCGAGAAATAATGTCTAACTTAAACTTCTTTCGAGCTGTTGCAAGCGCCCTGTGGACCATTGCGGTTCTTTGGTTGTACTCGTCAGCTATTCTCTGAGCCTCAGGAAGTGTGAGCGGCTCGGTGTAGATACCCTCTAAATCTACATCAATGATCACGACTACCCACTTTGGACCATGAGGTTTGAGAATGGCTTTGGGCATCATAGGGCTATTTATAACTCTGTTTCCGTGGCCGGCGGCGCACCGAACTCCGCACCGGCATCAAATCCTTATGCCTTGTCTCCAGAATGTAGCTGAGAGCCTGATAGGACATTCCAAGATTGCGCGCCGCATAGGTAATGCTGCCGTCTGTCGATTCTAACGCCTGCTTTATGAGATCGTGTTCGAGTGCGTGTACCTCTTCAGTGAGTCTTCGCCCGGAGATAGCTTTTCTTTCCTCAATGACCGCCAAGTGGTCTCCCATTTCCTGGAACACAGCCAATGCAACCTCTGCCGCCCGGTTGGGCGATCCAAGCTGTTGAGATAGGTCAATAGCGCGACGGAACGCAGAAAGCGCCATGCCGTAGCTCTCAAGGCGCGCCAAAGCCTTTCCGTATGTTGTTAGTGACTCCGCTAACGGTGCCTGCAGGTCGCTCTGTTCCAGAGTTCGAACAGACGACAGCGCGGCTTTTTCCGCCTCAGAGTTACGTCCCTCTTGAAGAAATGCGCAAGCGCGAGTTTCGTCTACTTGAGCGACTGCGCTTTTGTCTTTCAGGCGCGTAAAAATCCGGCGAGCGCGGTCTAGGTGCTCATTTGCTTCTTTGAAATAGTTGATTTCGAAATACAGCAGGCCGAGATTGTTCTCGACGCTGGCACGATAACGTCTGTGGTCCGCAAGTTCGAAGTGATAACTCGCAGCAGCATACTCTACTAAAGCGCGATCGAGGTTCTTGCCGCGTTTCTCAGATGCCCAAAGCTCATTGAGTACATCACCGATAGTTTGGTGATAACAACCCTTGAGCATGTCACTGTTAATCTTCTCGAACAGAGGCTCCTTGTCCGTGAGTAATCGCAGTGCTTCCGCTAGACGGCCCGCATGTTCATCAACAATCGCCAAGCGCAGTACGGCCTTTGCTTTCAACTCGCTATCAGTGTCCAATTGTGCTAGTGCGTGTTTGAGCAGATCCGATGCTTCGTTGTATTCGCCAGTGCGCCAGTAGCAGAGAGCGAGTTCGATTTGCGCTTCCGTTATCTTCTTTTTGTATCTGCGTGACTGGAATATGGTGAGGCTTTCACTGATTAGATTCTTGGCTGTTTCCTGCGCGTCTTTGAGTTGACGACTGCTCCCTATAATCCCGGTCAGTACCCCAACGCGCAGGAGCACTTCCGCCGCCGTACTTCCCTTCAAGTCGGCTAGATTAGGACGCTCGCCAAGCCCTGGCCACAAGCCACTAAGCAGTTCCTGTGCTGCTTCGTATTCACCTCGGTTCTCAAACTCTTTAGCGAGTTCACAGCATAGCTCCGCTCGGTCTCCCACACTTTTCGTTGGGTTTACTAATTCGCGTAAGAGTGAGGCGGACAACGTCATGTGAGAACAAGTTTCACTCGGTCAAAGGCAAAGACCGGGCGGCCAAATCTAACGCAATCTTCCGCGCGCTCTTGCAAGAAGACTTGCTGTGATTTACGGTGCGATTCGAAATTTTTGCATCAGCTAGAGCAGATACAAAAGTTTTGAATACCCTTCAGGAGGCACCTAAAA
>JBKPOC010000139.1:0-2688 GCA_046732935.1 Acidobacteriota bacterium
GAGATCGTTCGGAGAAGTAAGGATTACCACGAAGGAGACGCCTGCTCGTATTTCAACATGTGTCTATCATGTGAGAACGTCCTGGTTACGGAAGCCAACCTACCAAAACTGATTTCTTACCGGACCGAGATTAATCGCGCACTAGCGAATGTGTCAGAGGTTCCAAGGCAAGGTGAGCTTTACATGCAAACAAAAATGGTTCTCGATCAGATTCTGGCAACCGACGTTCTCTTCACCAAAGAAACTCTCGATTGGGCCACGCATTTGGCTACCCTCCAAGATTACGACGTCTTGGATTCATTCATATCTCGAAGCGTTGAGACGATGGAGGCCTAGTTCGTGGCTAAAAAGTCCGCGGCATACGCCTATGCTTTGGAAGATCAGCAAGCCCTGGTGTCGGGACAATTCGAGTTTGATCCCGACCTACCGGTTACGCCAAGATCACGATTTCAAGACAGCCAGTGGAACTGGTTTGATCGAAATAACCCCCGATTTAAGGTTCTGCCCGAACGCAAACTGCGCATTGATTGGCCAGAGGTAGATAGAGGTCGTTTAGATACGGGCCTGACAGCGAAGAAAACAGCAAAGAGTCTTCGAAGCGGCATTCTGCTTTTGCCAACAGAGATCGTCGAGGACCTAAAGCGGGCTTTCTATATCATTATTTTGTTTCCATCACTTGTTCGCGGCAAACGGAAACGGGTTAAGAAGCCAATAACGATCGTGGCTGAGATTCGACAATGCATCAATTTCATATCGCATGTGTACCAGGAAAAGCTAAAGGGTGTGTCCCGGAATGTCACCGTCAAGCTAAGCGATATAACTGTGACCGATATACAAAAGGCGATTGCGACGTATCCCTATAGGTTAGCTGAGATGAAAGCAGTCCTGGTGCTGTTGGCTTCTGAGATTGTGCAAGTGAATCTCAAGCATGGCCGTTTGCAATGTACCACTCAGGACATAAAGAGGCTTCGTTGGCCCAAAAAAAAAGAAGACGAGCCTCTCTTATCGCTACCTGACGGGTTGTTTGCCTTATTGTCTAATAGTTCAGCTGACCTAATACATCAGTTCCATCTGTTGTTAGGAAACACCACACGTGAAATTCCCACAAAATCGGCGAAAAGCAATTTAACAAAACGTAACTGGCCAGCGTTCCCGCAAATATTTGAAAGCTATCTTGAGAGACGCCAAATTGTGCGCGTTAAGGGTCGCAAGTGGGCTGCTAACCATACTAGAAAGTTTGTCAAAACTTTCGGCTTTGAACCTCGCATTTTGTCGCAGTTTCTCATTGACGTACGAGTGGCGGCCTTTCAAATAATTCTTCTCTACACAGGAATGAGATATAGCGAACTGGCCAGCCTTCGGCGGGACTGTTTGATTACCCGTAACGGAATAACTTTGTTAAAGTCGACTTTGATTAAGCGCCAGCCGTCCAACTTGCCAATCGATCTTGATGAGTGGGTAGCGATTCCAATTGTTGAGGATGCCGTCCATGCGCTTAAGGTGATGAGTCGCTGCACGTTCAATCGGTTCCTGGTTTCGAATTTCGACACAGTACGGGTAGGGGGTGATGAATCTCCTCTTTCATTGAAGGGTTTGACTTGGTGTCTCAATGTTTATCTTAATAAAGTGGATGAGCTGGGAATCTGGAAACACTGGGAACTAACTCCACACCAATATAAGCATGGATTGGCATACCAACTGGCTCAGGCCGACGTTGGCCTACCGTACATTACGAGGCAATTGAAACACTATCATTCATTGTTATCAGAGCGGTCTTACAAGATAAATCCGACGACTACAGTATACGGAATGCAAAGACAGCGGATTGTTGCCAACGCAACCGGCATGCGCGCCTTTCAGGCGGCACGCGTCAAAATGGCAAATGATCTGTATGGCGAGGGGCGACGATTTGCGGGAGGCGGCGCTGCCTTACATGTAAAGAGAACCGAAGCATTTTTCAAAGGCATCGGGTTGGAAGGCAAAGCGCGCGAAAAATACATCGCCAA
Source organism: Acidobacteriota bacterium (assembly GCA_046732935.1). Taxonomy (GTDB): domain Bacteria; phylum Acidobacteriota; class Blastocatellia; order Pyrinomonadales; family Pyrinomonadaceae; genus PSRF01. The sequence continues at coordinate 2,007 of JBKPOC010000139.1, forward strand.
GCTCTCGGAATCCGGGGGGAATGAAATTCGCACAGGAGTTGGTTATTGTCTTCGTAACCACGTAGACCCGCAAAAACTTAAAGAGGCGGCCCCACCCTGTATTGGCGACCTTAATTGCAATCCTCACACGTGCGTTCACTCAGTCGTACCTGAAGGACGCCGAGCGGACGTCATCGCACGTTATCGAAACGCCGCCAAGCAACTTGCCTCCCCTGATCAGAGTCATCTCAAGACTCACTGGCAAGCAGAATTGGAAGCTTATTCAGCAATGCTTGAACAACTGGGAATCGATCCCCAAAGTCTGCCGGAAGCGGTGATTAACCGGGAGACAATAGCTAGAGTGTTGTCTGTTGGCCAGGATAATTGATTGGGTGTATTCGATTGATTTGCCGCCGACAGTAAGCAGAATTGACTGATGAGTTGGAGCCGCGGAAGCCTTTCGACCTCTACCCAGAATCGAAATAACGGTCTACAATAACCGCTTCATTCTTCAGAGAGTCGGGAAGGCTTATTACAATCCCAAAGTCGTAAGTCATTTATAAGTAGCCTTCATTAGGCCTCTACTAAAAGCTGGCCCTGACCTTCGATGGCTCGCATTCGACTTCGATTTGTTCGCGTTTTGCATTTTCAGTACAGCGATGAAACAGTATCTCGAATATCTAACTCATGTACTTAACAACGG
>JBKPOC010000140.1:0-4413 GCA_046732935.1 Acidobacteriota bacterium
CGCTAACGCTGCACTAAAGGCGTTGCCGTAGTTGTGAACTGCAATGGACCGACGCTAAGGTTAACCACCTTGATGACGTAGGTGCCACCCTGCGTTACCGGCGCGTCGATGACAGCAATTCCGTTGGAAGCGTCGACAATCTGAACGGTCAGTCCCGAAGGATTAACCAGCAGCAATTTGAACGGCACGGCCAACGTTGATTCAACAACCACTGAGATCTCCTGGGATCCTGACGGCATACTGTAGTTCGTACTCGAAGTCTGACCACCGGAAACGCCACCTGACTGATTGGTCGTGTTTCCTGGCCCAGACGTTGGTTGCGCACTTGAACTCGAATTCTCGAGGCAGAACCCATCAACGTAGACCACACCACTCAGGTTTCTGATCTCCAGGCTGTGAGCACCGGCATTGAGTCCTCCGAACTGTACGCGGTACTCCGGTTTAAATTCGGGTGCTTGCGTTGAACCGACTGAACCTGCGTAGTTGACCGTCTGTTTGAACACACCATCAACGTAAACGTTGGCAGTGCCACCTTTCGGGCTCTTTGCAAACGAGTAACTAATCGCCCCTGTGTTACCGGCGGGCACATTGAAGTCGAGCCGCGTGAAATGACTCGAACTCGCACCCGAGTGGTACCGGAAATGACCACCGCTGGCGGTAGTTAAGTTGAGTGCGTGCCAACCGTTCGAGTACGCGACGCGCGAATCGTTATCCTCAATACACGTCACTATAGGCGTAGGCGTTGGCGTCGGGGAACTGTTAACGGTGATTGTTACGGTAGCTGGTGAATCACTAAGTTTCCCGCGCGTGTCGGTTACATACAACTTCGCGGTGTAAACACCATTGACTGTGTACGTGTGCGAGATTGTTGGGCTCGATTGCGTAACGAAATAAGTATCACCAAAGTCGAAGGTGTACGACGCCATCGCATCTCCGGCGTCAGGGTCTGAAGAACCTGAGCCGTCAAAGCTCACAGTTAGCGGCGCGGAACCAGACAGCGGTGCTGCACTTAGGACGGCCGTTGGTGCTGTTTGTGGACGGCAGAAGCTGTTGCCAACCAGCGTGTAGGAAGGCGTGCTGGCTGTAATGTCGGTTGCCGTGAAACCTGTCACGTTGATGTTACCAGTACCGCTGAACGTGCGCGGACTGATGTTCGCCAAAGTGGAACCGCGCTTCGGCGCTCCCACTCCTTTGAAAGTGTTATCAGCGACCTTGCTGTTGGAAATCGTGATCGTGATCGTGCCGTCAGCCGATATAGAACCCGAGTCGGCCGCACCTTCAGGAAAAGGTTTGTTAGCATCCGGGTCCGGACTCGTCGGCGAAAGCGGTGGACCAATGTGTCCATATTCATAGGATGGGGTGCCCGTCGCATTCGTCTTCATGGCCACATACTTCCGAAGACCTTTTCCAAAATCCCAAATGACGTACCACTGACTATTGGCCGGAACGGTCGCTAAACTATCGACCTTTAGAGTCCAAACCAGCTTGCTTGCATTCGGATTAGCTGGATCGAAAGGTTCTGCTACCGAGACCTCACGAATGTCTAAACCGGCGTTTGGCGGTAGCGCGTCACCGGCCGGATCCTGGACCAGACTCGCTCCAGGCACGGTGCACGACGTAACTGTTGGCACGGGCACTGGAGTAACTTCATCGCATATCGGCCCTTCTCCGGCCGCGTTAATGACAGAGACGCTGTAGAAGTACTTGACGCCTGGCGCTGCTGTGAAGTCGTCGAATGTAGTCTGCACGCCGAGATTCGCGATCAAGGTTTTTTGTGTACTTGTTTCAGGTCGCCGGTAAACTTTGTAACCCGTTATGGCTGAACCACCGTTGTCAGGTGCTTGCCACGATAGGTGAATGCCCGATTGATCAGATACTGCGGTGACAACCGGTGATCCAGCTAAAGCCGGTTCAACTGGATCGAATGCCGAGATGAGTCGCTTGCCACCAGATTGCCGGGCGATTGTTGCTAACTCTGTGTATGAGTTCTCAGTTCCATTGACGCAACCGCCTATGCAACCATCGGCATAACCCACGAGCACACGTCCCTGGCGATCGATAGTCACATCCATAAAGTCAAGCAGGTTTCGATCATCCGGTACGTGATTGCAGTCAACCGTACCCAACGTGCAGATCGAACCACGCTGGACAGGATCATTTGGCGTGGCATCAACCGTCTTCCAGGTGACGCCGCCGTCGAAAGTCGTAGAGATGAAGAGATGCCAGGAGCCGGGGAATGATGTGTTCGTGTAATCGCCTGCGGCGGTTGAACCGAGGAACGCCACAGCCGCACGATTGTCGTCCGCAGCAACAGCCGACGGATTCTGGCCGCTGGAGACTGCAGCCGGGAAGACCGCGTTCTTGATTCCGAGATCGGCGCCGAGTACCTGGTCATTGGACCACGTGTACGTGCCGTCAGCATTGCGACGCGCAACGGCAACTTTGGCCGGGAAGCTGCCACTCGCGTCCGCGCCGCTTTGGTAGGCGAGGTAGACAGTCCCATTCTTTCCGATTCCGATCGAAGGATCGACCAGCTTCGGTGTGTTTAGACTGGATGGGTTCGTGACCACCGTCCATGTCAGACCGTTGTCCTTCGAGACCGTGAAACCCTGTTGTCCTCCGCAACTCTTGTCTGGAACATAAACGGTACCGTCAGGCGCCACTTTCACGTGACCGTGAATAGCGCCGCACTGCGTTGCGTTGAAGATCGGCACACCAGGTCCAAACGTTAATCCGCCATCGTCACTGCGCGCACAGAAAGACACAACTGAATCCTGAGAGCAGTAGTAGATTGCGTTTGGATAAAGCGGATGTGGTGGTGGAATAACCGGCGGGAGCGCATTCATGTCACTCCGGTATGGTCCACCACCGAGAGTTTGGTGATCGACGCCTGAAGGAATGCCGCCACCCTGACTCGGTATCCACGATTCACCGTCATCGTCTGTGTAGGCGGATAGGCTGTCCTGGCCAGTCAACTGGGAGGTGAAAGTTCTGTCTCGTGTCAGTCCGTTGTGATCCGTGAAGAGGATTGGATCCAGGCTGGTGACGGCATTCGGCGCGCTCACATCCTCCCACGTCGTCTTCGCCGAGGAAGAACAAGAATCATCAAAAGTGACGCGCAAGGTTTGCGTGTTTGAACTCATGAACACTTTGCCGGTAGGCCAATCAACACCGATCGATGGTTCGCCCGCAGTCGTACCCAATCCATCTTGCGCCGGATAATTTTGGTAGCGCGGCACGCCCGGAACGGGAGGCGGCGGAGTCGAAAATGGTGGCGCTCCAGCTACCGTCGATAGGGTCACTGTCGCGTTATAGGTGTCTCCACCTGTGCCAGTGTTCACATCAAACGGCAGCACGCGGATTTTGTAACTGCCGCCCCGTAACGCTGACGCTGACGTTTTCCGGGTTTGCCGAAGTAGCTCCCGAAGAACCAGAAACTAAATTGCCATTCGCATCATAAACAAAGACGTCAAAGTCGTTATGCGCACTTGTTGGGGTGGCTCTATCAGTCCACGATACAGCTACGTTGAAGTTGTAGCTATTCGCGTCGCCGGTCGGGAGCGAAATCGCGAGTGCGAAGTCGTCACACGGCGTGGCGGGCGTACAAGTAATCGTCGCAGTGTCGGCAAAATCAGTCTGATTAATGCCGAGAAAAGGGCCGCCCGTGTAAGTCACAACAGGACTGCTGGGCGACACTGTGCCGCCTGTTGGTGAAGCCGCCAACACGGAACTATCAACGAATTTCGACACACCGCTTCCCACAACAATCGCAGCCGTTAGCGCGATGAGCAAGAACATGAGCAGAAGTAGGCGTGATTTCGGGCAAGACTTGATGACTCTCATGAGGAGCTCCTTTGGCTGCGTCTATTCATGCTGGTGCGACAGCGTTCGAGGGGCTGTCAGGATCGTCGGGTCAGGATGGACAGGGGGCTACAGATTACCACTAAGCAAGGTTTTTCAAGTGAGTGAGAGTCTTGTATTTCGCATACGGAAACCTTGCAAAACGCTATCGCTTCTTCAAAGTCCTCGCCGCGAAAGCTTACAGAATTAAATCCGCCTTCATCCGTGTTATCCGCCGTTAATGAAACGGATAACACGAATCTAAGGCTGATCTACAGACGGTCGATGACTTTTTGGGCAAGTGCCTTCGACTTCTTAATCTTTGTTTGCTGATTTCCGCGTCCGCCAATACTTATCCGGACGTAGCTGGAACCTTTAAGAACATACAGCATCCCCGCGGCAGGACTGGCCATCCAAAACGCTTCATCGCCGATGCCGGGTATTTTCTGTGGAGGCCACTCCTCGCCTTCCTCTTTTCGTCGATCTCTTTCCCGGTCGCCGTCGTCGTTCCGTTCTTTCTCTGTGTGGAAATTGTCTTTCCAGAACTGCCTGGGATCGCGCGCACCTGGGCCC
>JBKPOC010000141.1:0-2152 GCA_046732935.1 Acidobacteriota bacterium
TGTCGCCGGCTTTTACTATTACATCTCGCTGCCCGTGGTGATCTTCCTCGTGATAATCGTCGCCGCCTCCGTTACCTATGCGTTCGTGATGCTGGGACGAATTCCGATCAAGCTGATTGCTGTTCTGGTCATCGGTGGATTGGTCACTATCTACACGTTAGTTCGTTCGCTATTCATTAAAGTTGAAAGCGTCGACCCGGGAAGAAGCTTGGAATACGATGAAGCACCGGGCTTATGGGATCTGACTCGCGCCGTGGCGGCCACTCTTAACACCCGGCCGGTGGATGAAATCAGAATTACACCGGGGACTGACCTTGCTGTTTACGAGAAAGGAACTTTGAGAGAGCGTTCACAGGATAAGGCGCAACGAGTCATGATCCTTGGAATTGGTGTACTCAACGATTTCAAGCAGAACGGGTTTCGCGCGGTACTGGCCCACGAATACGGGCACTTCACGCATCGCGACACAGCAGGTGGTGACATAGCGCTCCGCGTCAACAATGACATGATGAAGTTTGCGCATGCGATGATCGTCGCTGGCCAGGCCACCTGGTGGAATGTCGCCTTCCAGTTCCTGCGCGTCTACCACTTCATATTTCGTCGCCTTAGCCACGGCGCTACTCGATTGCAGGAGGTGCTTGCTGATCGTGTCGCGGCACTCCAGTATGGACCACTCGCTTTCGAAGAGGGATTGACCCATGTCGTCGGCAAGAGTGTCGAGTTCCATCACCTGGCTGTCAAAGAGATTGAAGACTCTGTCGCGGTGCGGCGCGCATTGCAAAATCTTTATGAACTGCGCCTGGAGCAAAATTCCAACTTGCAACAGCAGATAGAGGAATCGCTGAATCGCGAGACGAGTGAAGACGACACGCATCCCAGCCCCAACGATCGTTTTCGCCTGACGCGCAAGATCACCGGCGCGAACGAGTCGCCAGCCACCGGGATGGTTTGGGATTGGTTCAAGAATCGCGAAGCCCTGACGAATGAGATGACTTCGCTGATTCAATCTGAAGTGCATAGTGCATGAGGAGAGTTTCTCCTACGCTCCGAACTGCTTTAGATGATGGTCAGCGTGTTTGTACGTGACTACACCCCATTCACGCCACGTCATTGGACCAAACAACGGATGAGCCGGCCCTTCGCCTTCACGAGGACCTGTCCCGATTCGCTCAATCAACTCCAGCAGCGCCGCACGCTCCTTTTCAAATGATTCCGCAACGCTGGGTTTCAACTCGGGTGCCGTCGGCGCTCCCTTCGGGAACGGGAGCACGTAGAGAATGAGGTGCTTGAGGGGAAACACCTGGAACATGCGCTTGTTCGCGGAGGGCACCGGTAGCTCTCCAAGAGCCATGCGCGCCGACAGGTGAAGATGCTGCAACATGCTCGTTACGTCCAGGCTGCCCCAACGCCTGTTGGACGCTGTCGACAGTGACCGCAGCCGCTTACCAATTTCAGCCCGGTCACCCTCGTTTAGGATCGAACGCATCGTTACTCTCCTTCTTTATGAGTTGGCGCGGGCCAGTACCCGTCGCTGCATCCATACTGTTAAAAGGATCAAGCTCAAACCAAGCAATGCGAGGGCAAAAGGAAAGAAAAACGAATCCTGGAACACTCGGTAAGCAAGATGTCCCAAATACACATGCACTCCGATTGCTCCGAATACAAGGAACGTCGAGCGCCGCAATTTGACCGCCAACAAAATAAAACCAACGTTCAGCAACGCATAGAGAGCTCGTTTTATCTCTGAGTCACTGTTCATCGATGTCAGCCCTCCCCAGAAAGCCATCATGCCAAACAGGTAACACCAGAAGGCAAAATCTTCTGAGCGGGGTTCACCGGCCTTATGCATGTATTTCTCTAATCCATAACCCACGAGAAGTATGCACAGGCCAACAATCACGCTGATCCATTGGCGAGTCTCCCAGGTTAGATTGGCATTCTTGTATATCAATGCTGCTAGATCCATTGAAAGAAACCAAAAGGAAAAAGCAATGGGTGCAGTAAGAAATCCAAAACGCACATGGCGTAATGCAATTGCGGCGGCCGCAATGGTCGCGAGTTCCATGACGATCCATGAGCCGTTAATCCATGGATAATAGTCCTCGTAAGGTCCAGGATTTCCACTGGGCCAAAGACCGAGGATGTCCTCTAT
>JBKPOC010000142.1:0-2182 GCA_046732935.1 Acidobacteriota bacterium
ATCTTGGAAACAAAACAACCCGCGTTCATTCACACCCAGGAAAATCAGTGAACTGATGCGGTCACCCACGTACATATCAGAGTCGAGCCAATCTATTCCCCACGTCTTCTCTGTATGCCACCGTACATCGCCGAGTTTCGATATCTCATCCTTGGCTGTACCGGCGACGTAAACTTGTTGTGGCAGCGCAGACACGAGATCCCCAAGACCGGTCAGGAAGGCTGCGAATGATGCAAGGTCCTTTAATCTTCCGACGGTCTTGTCGAGAGTCTCGAGGGCCGCAGAGACGCGGCTCACTACTGATTGATCAATTCCCGCAAGTTTCGAATTAGCTGGGATCATTACTAGTACGGCGCCACTGGCTCCATCTGAATCAACTGCGGCGAAATTCCGATGTCTAAAGAACGCCGCCACGGTCGGTATCTCCAGCGGAATCATATTGAGTATCACGGCCGGCACATTGAAAGGCAGCGCAGGCGTCACTTCTTTTCCAGCCAGCGTCGCCTTCAAAGTCACCATTGCTCCAAGCTGAAAGGGCTTACTGGCCGGTGAAGCACCCTGGAGCGCTTCAACAAGCGGTGGGGCTATCAAAAACGATGGCTCGATCCGTTCAGCACCTGGCCAATTTCCTTGCCGCTCAAGGTAATTTCCGGAAGTTCCTTGAATTAGGAGAGTACCGGATTCATTCTTAACATTCCACGTCACCTCTAAGGTGAGTGGCAATACTCCTGGCGCTAAAGCCGCAAGCAGTTGATGGCGGCGACCACGTCTGGCAACTGTTGTCGAGGCCGTTACGTTTTGACTCGGATTAACATGAGTTTCACGGTTTCTATTATCACCGGCAGCGGCTGCCAACAGTATCGGAGACGATGGCGAAATAGGAAGAATTACTCCATAGCCAACCAATAATCCAGAACCATCGGGAATGAAGGGATCGAGACGCGCTAAGGCAGGCATGCCAGGCTCAATATCGGTCTGCCGGAGCACAATCCTCAAGCTATTTCCGATCTCATTTAGCGCTTGTATAACTTGTTCCTCAGTGGGTTCGCCAAGTGGATTGCTTGTCTTAGAGACATTAATTATCTGCAAACAGTCAGCCAGCGGTGTCGCAATATGTACCGCCACCTGATATGGGCCGTCGCATGGAGGAGTCGCAGGCAGTTGGGCTCCAATTAACGTTGGTGTCCATGCGATGATGGTGAGATTTTGGCGCGTACCGTCCGCGCACACGATTGACACGGTATTTCCGGGCAATTGTGTCCCGAAACCGAGTGCGTCGACGGCTGTCAAATAAATCGCTGAGCCCCAACTCGCAGCAATTGAACCGGGACCACCGGGAAAAATGGTGAAGTTACAAGACATAATAAAGCTGCTTAGTAGTGACCTTTGGTCAACGTGGGCGGGCAGCAAAGGCGTAACGGTTAAAGCCGTCTTGATAAAGTCGCGTCGAGACGTTGTCATTAGTTGAGCCTCGCAGTTGTTATTCTGAAATTGGACCTTGCTGACCGATTTCAGATCATGACCCTTTACGGTTATGCGGGCGGAATCGCTGCATGCGAGTGACTCCTTAGAAGCTTAGCGCGAGGACCAACCTTATATCACACTTTGCTGGGATACTAACACTGCTAACAGTGATGAGTGAACAACCCATTTATAGGATTGAACTGAAGTCGCATGTTAGACTGTGCGCGACCATTTCAAAGCGGGGCATCTAACAAGCGTGTAGCACAAAATGGGTTGGAACAACGAGGAATGTCCGAGTCCAACGGACATTCAGGCTTTAAAAGACCTTCTGTACAACCACAAGGAGATCGAGCTTTGGAAGTTCGTAATCGGTATGGGCGAACTCGCCGACGGATACATAGGTGACGCGCCTCGCTACTATCTATCGGAGATCAAGCAGTGGACACACGACAATGTGCGGCGCTGGCGCAAAAATAAATCGGACCAGGACGAAGAAAAGCCTAACGCTCAGCGCAAGCCAATCGCTCACGTCCTGGTGATGAATAAGTCAACAGAGATCCCGCCGTACTGTCTGATCATCCCGAGCGAAAACACAGCAAGCAGAGTTACACTCGAGTTGTACCGTTGAACGCAGTTGCGCGAGCGGTTTTGGTTGAGCTGACACACGGCCGGACGTGCCCTGAGAAAGTATTCACTGTAGAGGCGAACGGTATTAACG
>JBKPOC010000143.1:0-2763 GCA_046732935.1 Acidobacteriota bacterium
ACCGGCGCGGCAGACTGAATTCACCGTTGGTACTGAGTATGGATTGACTAACACTCTGGTATTCAGCGGCCGTTACACCCGCAAGAATCTCGACCGCACAATCGAGGACGTTGGTTTCATCGATGCTGCCGGCAACGAGCACTTCTTTATTGCCAATCCGGGGTTGGGTCTAGTCTCTCAACCCTTTGCTCCGGGACTTCCGGCGTCACCTTTGGCGAAACGTCTCTACAATGCGATGGAATTGCGAATCGACAAACGTTTCACCAGTAACTATTTTTTCAATGCCAGCTACACGTACAGTCGTTTAACCGGCAACTATTCAGGTCTCTCGAGTTCCGATGAGCCGGACGCACTTGGTGTCGGTCGATCGAGTCCAAACGTTAACAGGTTTTTTGATCTGCCGTTCCTTGGCTTTAATACGAACGGAGATCCGGACAATGGCCTGTTGGCAACGGACCGTCCGCACGCATTGAAGGTGTTTGGTTCTTACACGCTCGACTGGAAAGACTTTTTCGGACACCGGTTGGATGGTTCAGGCTCCAACAGTACTGAGTTTGGCGCGTCGTTCATCGGTTTGAGCGGAACGCCATTGTCGACTCGCGTACAACTCTATGGTGCTTATACCTTCCTGAACACGCGTGGAGACTTGGGAAGAACACCCATGTTCACGCAAACGGATTTTCAGCTGACGCATACGATCAAGTTGGCTGGCGATGGACGTTACGCGTTGAAGCTTGACTTAAATCTGCTCAATGCATTCAACGAGAACAACGTCTTAAGTGTCTTTACACAAATTTCGCCAGACTCTTTGACGGCTGGAAACTTTGGAATCAGCGATGCTGACGGGCTTGGTGAGTTGAATACCTTCCGGGCAGTATTCGCTGGAGGACTCACAAACCAAATCCTGCAAGGACTCGCTGACGGTAGTATCGCGAGAGATGCAAGATTCAACCAGCCGCTCACGCGACAGATACCACGTCAAGTGCGCTTTGGTTTCCGGTTTGTATTTTAGGTCGATTAGGACGCAATTGTAGGGGCGGCCCTCCGTGGCCGCCCGTTGTCGAAAGGCGGGCGGCCACGAGGGCCGCCCCTACAGTTAAGCGTCAGCGTTTAGTAACACTCTGCTGCCGCAAACGCTGAATCAATTTCTTTATCAACTCAGCATCCCTCGCGTCGGGTTGCAGCTTCAAGAATATTTCCAACTCATCCGCCGCCTCTTTAAATCTCTTGAGTTGATTAAATAGTAGCGCTAGCTGCCAGTGAGCGTCGGGCAACTTTGATTCAGCTAATGCATCGGCTCGCTTCAGGTACGCCTCTGCTTCATCCAGTCGACTTGTTTGACGGAGTGCAATGCCCAGCCACAGATTAGCGTTTATCGATTTCTCATTGAGCAAGACTGCGCGTCTCAAAGACTCGATTGCCGGTTGAAACTGCTTGAGATTGTACTGTGCCACGCCCAGCGCAAAAGAACTCGCATATGCCCTGGAGTTGATCTGCAAAGCTTTTGTTAGTACTGGAATCGCAGGTTCATACTCGCGGTCTTTCACCTGCTCCGTACCCAACGTCTCAAGCGCGTCAAAGTACTGCGGGAAAATATCGATGGCGCTCTTCAATGCCGCGAACGCTTCCTGTCGTCTGTTCGTTTTCTCCAGTAGCTCGGTTGCCTTCTGATATTGCTTGCGAGCTGGCTCGGGCACTTCCTGAACAAACACCACACCGGGTTTTACAATGCTGCCGGCGTTGCCCCGGATAGCCAGTATGAAATCGAGTTCCTCAAACACCGCTCCAAAACCATGTGGCCTCGCGAGGTCCACACGCTTAGTTTGGCTTACGTAGTTTGTCCCTGACGTCTGCACCCTGACTTGAAAAGTTCCGTCCGAGAGTTTGCGAAAGACGAAGAGTCCGGAGCCATCAGTCTTTATAGTTTGAATCACTGAATCAACTTCGTTCAGCAGTTCGACTCTGAGATTCGCAAGCGGAGCACGCTGATCGTTCGACACGTGACCACTGATGGAGTTGGAGTTTGTTTGAAAGGAAATGGCCAAACCGACAGAACGCGCTGCCGGAAAGAGAGTCAGCGCCACCAGTACATTGATGAATACTTGCGCAACCATTATCGCATTGCCCGATGAACCGTCCAGCTAAAACGATGCGGTAAGTAACAGACAACCCAAACGGGATTAACGCTGCGCTGGTTGTGACGAAGCGGCCTCTATGTGTGACCAACAGGCGAATCCGGTGCGAACTTCTCCAATCATCCACAGATTAAGCAGATTCGTTCTTTATAAAAAATCTGCGTGATGTTTTCTGTCCAGCCGCCACTCTCAACCAGATAAGGTTGATGCCGGAGGTTTCAGTCTCGGCGTTTGGCTATAACACCACTCGTCCACACCTGGTTTTAGCCACAAAGAAGCGCAAAGGCGTAAAGACAACGAAGTCTTTGTGCCTTTTGTGGCTTCCAGTTTGTGATCGAGCAATAGCAATAACATACCATTGACAATTTGACACTCCATCTATATTGTGCGCTTCCCTGGCAAGCGACATTAGCCTCAACCAGCCTCAACTTCGAATCTGGGAATTTTGCTGCACGTTTTCACGAGCGGGGAGATCTCTCAACCCGGCCGCATTACGACGATGATCCCAATGAATGCTGTTCAGCTCAAAGAATTCAAAGAGAAACTTCTCCTTCTCGGACATGACTGGTCCACAATTGAGCAGGGCGAAGAGTCGTGCACCTATTTCACCCTGCCCACACTAATGGAC
>JBKPOC010000144.1:0-3126 GCA_046732935.1 Acidobacteriota bacterium
CGGCAGCACTTTCACCTTGCATTTGCCTTTGTGGAATCAGGAAGGATGCGACAAACGTAGTGCCGAGGAGTACGCGCATGGCCAAACAGTTGCTGGTCGTTGATGATGATCCAGGTCTTTTGCTAGCAGTGTCAGAAACACTGCGAGCGGAAGGCTACGAAGTGCAGACAGCTCGGAGGGGCTCTGAGGCAATGGTCCGTGTTGCGGAGGCGCTGCCCGATTTGATCATCAGTGACATTCGCATGCCCGGCATGGACGGCTACGCGCTGGTGCGTAATCTACGCGCGTCGCCGCGCTCGCGCCTCGTGCCAATAATTTTTCTGACCGCCAAGGATGAGACCGCAGACCGGATCGCAGGATTTCGCACTGGTGTGGACGCGTACGTCACAAAGCCCTTCGAGACCGAGGAGTTGGTGGCGATCGTCAAGAGTATTCTCGAACGAGTACAGCGTACTCACTCCGATCTCGCGCGCATGTTTGGAGATCAAGAACGCGACGACTTGGAACTGATACGCGATGAAGACTTAACAGAAGCCGAGTGGCGTGTAGCGGAAGCTGTCGCGCGCGGACTCTCGAACAAGGAGATTGCCGCTGAGCTAAAGCTCAGTTTAAGAACGATCGAGGGCCACATCAGTCGCATCCTGGACAAGAAGAATCTGAGCAACCGGGTGGAATTAGCTCTCCATGTGCGAGAGAGACGGCAAACGGATTGAGAGAATCAATGCCTCTCTTTTTTCCTCATACCCTTTTCTGATTACCTCCGCCTCCTCATTTAATCAGCACGCTGGTCCTGACAAGTATCAGGTGTAAATACGCGCACAAGTTAGGTGTTAATACGCTATTTCCAAGTTGCGTTCCCGACTAGTCTAAGCACTGTACACAGCGTTAATGCACGACACATAAGGGACTGCGAACAGGAGTCCTGCTCGAAAGTATTGATAAAGACTCTGACCGAGCGCACGCGGCCATGGAAGTAACAGGGACACGTTTTGATTAATGAGCGATTCAGTTGGACCACACATTTAGGGGAACAACAGAGTCGATTGTTGCAAGCGTTCGTCGGATTAAAAGAACCGAGGAAAGGAGATGTTGGTGATGGAGGCACTCATTGAACACGATGGCATGGATATGTGGGCTCTTATATCAGCTCGGTTCGCGCCGATTACCGGCGTCTTGAGACGGGCCTTTGGATGTTGGCACCTCCAGATGAGTCTTCCATTTACCCGAGACAACGAGACTTATCGGACGTGTGTAAATTGCGGGGCTCGTCGTCGTTTCGATTTGGACCAGTGGGCAATGGTTGGTAACTTTTATCACCCGCAACGCCAGCCCGCTTTGTACGTGAGAGGCCGCCAACAGGTCTGAAGTGGTGAGGCTAGAGATTAATCATCTGAATGGTGAGAGGACAATATGTCATTGCAGATAATCAGGAATGAGCAGAGTTTGGAGCGCTCGTCGCGTGCGATCCCCACCGCCGCGCTGAAAACGGGAAAGCTGAAAGTGTTCATTCCCTATGATGGATCAGAAAGCTCCGATACTGCTTTGGACAATCTGAGAAGGGCGGGCCTGCCGCAGGGACTCGAAGCACTTGTCGCAGTGACGCAGGTATGGTTACCGTTGTCGCCGTACGAGATTACCCATGCAGTCAGCGCTCGTCGAATGAAGCTGCTGACTTCTGGATCCTCTTCCTTTGCTCCGGCACTGAGAGAGTACGAAGAGCAGCGCGTTCTATCACTCGAGGCTGATCGTCGCATCCGTGCCGTCTTTCCTTCAGGAACTGTAAAGACTGAGGTTATGCAGGAAATGGCAGTAGCCGGCGAGATTCTGCGAAAGGTGAAGAGTTGGGGAGCTGAACTCATCATATTGGGAGCAAAGAATAGTCCATCACCACAGATAACTGATTATGCTGGACCGGCTCTTAGGGTTGCTCGAGACGCACCTTGTTCAATTCGAATTGCGCGCGCCTCTGACCGGAACGGTGATGCTCCTGTACAGCTCTTAATCGGCGCGGATGAATCTGACTCAACGGACCTGGTGGTCCAGGCGGTGGCCGAGCGGTTTTGGCCAGTAGGAAGTAAAGCAAGTTTAGTCGCGGTGCGAAAGAGTGGTCCCCGCGATCCAGGAGGGCAATCAGAGACTGGCCTGGCACTGGAGAGGCAGGCAGACAGGTTGCGAGCGACCGGACTGGAAGTCTCAATTGGTATTAAGTACGGCCAGCCGGAAGACGTGCTTTTGCGCGAGGCTCGCGACCAATCCGTCGATTGCGTATTCATCGAGTCGCACGGATTGGACCGCCGGCAAAGTGATGGTTCGGACCCTCGCGGGCTAAGCAAAGCTGTTGAAGCGATCCTATTGGGAGCGCATTGCTCGGTCGAAATCGTGCGCTCGAAAAACTCGACGGGGCAACATTGGCAACCGGCTGCCTGATTAAGTGCGTTGCCGTCAAGGCATTGGTAGATGTTAGGAAACATAACGACCGGCCAGGCCAACACATATTCATTGGTGTTTCCAACGGAGGCAGACTCTGACGAAGGAAAGATCTCGATTCTGGCGCCCATTGGAACCGCGATCCTAGGATACAGATCGGGCGACACCATTGAGTGGTCTGTACCGTCAGGTTTGCGCAGAATCAAAGTTGACGAGATCCTCTATCAACCGGAGGCTTCGGGGGATTATGACCTTAGTCGCAGACTCCGGCCTCGTAAGCACCAGGAAAATCGTCGGGAGGGATCAAACAATCAACAACCGCAGGAAGAGTATCTGGATTCGTAAGTTACTTGAGTTCGATCGACTTTTCTATAACTGCGCCAGTCACTACGTCTGTAGCACGAACGACGTATTTGCCGGTTGGATCATTCAAGGCAAAGGGCAAACTAAGGGTGCCCCGTCCATTTTCGATCAGCACGTTATTCGAATAGATAGGCAGACGAGAGCCGTCAGGGGCATAGACGTGACAGCGCACCAGACTTGTGCCTACGGTCGTAGACTTCAGACTGAAAGAGACATGCTCGCCGGCGTGCGCCGAAACAGGGCCTTCAAACTTCAGTTCGTTAACTTCGGGTGTTAAGGCCAATACGAGTGTGTCACCTACCAGAATCGAGCTGTGTATCACATCGGTAAAGCCTA
>JBKPOC010000145.1:0-11713 GCA_046732935.1 Acidobacteriota bacterium
AACAAACCACACTCTGGCTTAAGGAGTACAACGAAGAACGACCACACAAGTCACTGGGCCATCTGACGCCCAGGGAATATTTATTAACCCAAAAACCGGAAATCTCTAGGAACTCGTGGGTGTAATCGCGGGAGGCTTACAAGAAGACTTTCATTTAGACCATATTTGGCCGCGTATGACGATGACTGCGTGTCATCAGGACGAACTCTACAAGAAGCAAATGAGAGAAGACAGATGGCTGCCCATATCCTGGCAGTATGCATACTACAACCCTTTGAGCAAGTCAGATTCCAGTTGGCTGAGGACCTGTTGTGCGTCTTCGGGTGTCTTTGCATTAAACCAACCCGCGCGAGCTTTAGATAAAGCTGAATTCAGTTCCATGGCACTGCTAACGTTCTTTTCCACCTGCGCTTGAAGCCGATTGGACAAGGCTATGCTTATTGAAGCTAACGCTGCCAGTATACCCAGGTGGGTCATACTTAACTTGAAGAAACCGGCTTTGCTTTTTCTCTTCCTTTTCTTAGAGGCATCTTCTTCCGACCGTTCCTTAATAACTTCACCCGTCAGTGCAATTGAGTCATTCAGATTGGCTGTAACTTTTCCCAAATAACCGACGAGCAAGGTTAGGACGGAGGTCAGACCGAATCCGAGCCAGTCAAGCACATTATGAATTTTTTTGTACCGTATCGCGCTGGCCTTATGACTGTTTAATTGATCGATTCCAGATTGATATTGGGATTTGAATTCTTCGATTGGAATCTGCTCATTACCTTCGAAAGCATTTCCTAAAGGCAGCGGCTCGGGTAACAGTACAACTTCATGGGTTCTGAGCGACAAAGCAATCCAAATTAGCAGCACAAGTAGTAGAGAGGTGCCAATAGCAATAAAGATTGAGAAAGTCTTGAAGGGATTCATCTTCGCCTCAGACTACAGCAGGTTTTCAACGGCTCGGGCCGTCGACAGTTCCAAAACTGTACCGACGACGACAGTTCCAGAAAAGTCGAGCCAGACGAGACTCATAAAGGATAGTGAGTAGCAGTTCCGCTTGCAACGAGCTATAGCTTTTGATCCGCAACTGCACTAGGCGATTGCGGTACACAAGAGATTCAGAGTGCCTGAGTAAACCCATTGCTCAAATAGAATTTACGGAATGGATCCAAGGCAACCATCTGGGACACTCAAAGTTGTGGCGTTGCGTGATGATAAAAAGTTGTCTGAAGTTACGAAAGAGTCTGTCTAATCGTTAGTTCGAATAACAGCTATACGGTCGATCACTCGCAGCGACGACATTAGGGCTCCCGGAAATCCGACAGGTCTTGCCAGTTATCACCAGCCTTACAGATACTACGGTGCCAGGTGCAAACCTTGAAACTTCCTCCCGAAAACCGGGCCAAAATAAAATAAAATAGAGAACGGGCAATTATGACAGATGGAGATTGACAGAAAACATGAGTAAGCGGCTAAGGGCGTTTCTTCCGGTGCCGTCTCCTCTTATCAAGTTCGTGAGCATTAATAATGGATGCCTTTGTCACTAGCCGTCCATCGTCTAATAGGTTCAGGTTCCTTCCGGGCCATCGAGCTGAAGGTACCAAGAGCGCCTCGAAACCAGCCGACTTCGCTGCCCAGCCGATAATCTGCGTCGGTGCTTCTTTACCAAGGGCGTTCTCTTTGGCCCAATCTGTTTGAATAAGTGTTTTCTTTGTGACACCAAGCTCACGCCGAATCGCCGGATCGGTTAAATCAAGCACAGTCTTCAATGCTACTCTGATGCCAACAGCCATACGGGGTAATTTTTCTTCAACGTCAAGACCTTCATACGAGGCTGCATGATTCAGTTCTTCGATGCATGTGTGCAGATCACAGGAAAGATAAAGAACTCCGAAGTCCTTTGCTACATTGAATCGACCACCCCACTCATAACTACCACGCGTTGAAAGAAGGTCGCGCTGGTTCGCAAAGCGCAGTCCGACATTTCGGAAACCTACTCCATCGAATTTAATTGCCAATCTAAGGACGTGAGGCATCCGGCGTTGGAGCCGGCTCTCGAGTGAGGCGGTCATAAGAAGTTAATAGTGAGGTCCTTCATCGAATCTATTTACGAGATGTAAGAGCGCAGACGTTTTTCCTTCCAACAGAGCTTGACGTGGAGTTTTCTCATCGAATACAGATATCGGAGTGCTCAACCATTTCTTAATTCTTGAGGAATTCAGTTTCTCATCCAATCGTTCCTTAATGTTACGCAACGCCAAAATGACTTGTGTAGGCCGTTGCACATTGAAGGCTCGTTTCAGATAACGCGAAGGTAAAGAGTCGACATGTTTGATTGTGACATCAATGATATGGCCCAAGTCGTCAGCCTCTAAACTAAAAAAAGAAAGCAGGTCAGAGTTTTCTCTTTTGATAATCCTTTGCTGAGCTTTGTCAATGGCCTGTAATGATCTCGTAGAGTTGATTGGTGGGTGTTGTTTGAGCGTGAAGAGAGTATCGAGATCTTTGTTATGTCCCTTTTCTCCAAGCCACCAGATACTTGCTTCGAACTGCCGCTCATCCGAAGGATTGAGAATTTCCAATTGTCGCAGTAGGGCTTCGATATCCCTATTGAGCGTATGCCAGTCGGTCTTTAATTCTTCGTCGCTCTTTAAACCCAGCTTGTCCACCTGTGCAGTTAAAGCACCTATACACTGACTCACGATTGAAGTGACCTTCGTTTCAAACATTCCCTCACTTTTCCGCCCGATATGTTGCTCGATTAAATCCAAGAGTTGAAGTAAGTGTCGAGAGGCTAATTCAGAACTCTCGCCAAGAGCAGATTTACTGGTGATCTTTCTTTTCAGTTTAAACGCTCTTCCCAAATTGAAATCAGTTACCCGATCGCCAATCTGCTCCACGCAATCCCCAACAATCTTACGAACTTGATAATTAAATTGACGTTTCTGAGGATGTGAAATATTGGCTTCAGTCTTGGCTACTAGTTTGGGCAAGACTCTGACTTCCTCTAGCAGTGAAGCAAGAAGAGGATTATCTCTGGGCATCAAGACCTCGAATCGTACGAATGCAAAGAAAGTGCTGACCTAGATGAGTCATAATAGTAGAAGCTTTTTTACCTCGGCGACGAACTCGTCCAATAAATAATCAGCCTTTTGAAGGAATCTGCAATTCACGTCCTGCCTCAAGTCATTATCGAGATCTTCATCGTAGTAGTTGCTAAAAATCAAGACCGGAAGATCAGGCAAATGATTCCGAATTCGTTTGTAAAACACTACTCCCGTTTGAAGTCCTTCGTTCGTTTCGTCGGAACTGAATCGTTCTCCCGGCGGCATCATTATGTCAAGAATTATTAAATCTATTTCTGGTCTGCGATTGTCAAAGAGGTCTAAGGCATCATCAACATTGCTTACAAATTGTACGTCGTGCCCGTATTGCTGCATCTCCCGCTCAAGATAAGCGAAATAACCGTGCATGATTCTCGGCTCGTCATCAATAAACAGAATCACTCCAATGTCTCCGCTAAGGTCTTAGGTATCAGAATTTGAAACTCGGTCGGTTTGAAGTTTTTGACCAGGATCAGATCTCCGCCAATTTCCCTCATTCTGTCACGGGCAATTGCTAGCCCCAGTCCTGATCCACTGACGTCTCTGGATCTGGCCTTTGCTGATCGAAATCCATATTGAAAGATCTTTTCTTCTAATCCTTCTTCGACGCCAATACCCCAGTCTGCAAGACGTACGACGTATGTATTCGGTAAGTCGTTTATATCTATCTCAATACGAAAAGTATTCGGATCATCTTCAGCATATTTTATGGCATTCAACAATAAATTATAGACTACTTGGTTCAAGGCGGTTCGATCCGTGTAAATCTGTATTCTACGGATCGACGAATTCGGAAGTAATATTCTTCGATGATCCAATCGTCGCTCTAAAACTAACGGGCTTAGTTGACTGACTATTTTTACGATAACGTCTCTTACTAACGAGACTCTCTCTTGCTTTGGAGGTACTGGCGGGCGTCCAAGGAAGTATTCAAGCTCACTCACATTAAATTTTAGGATTTCAGAGTCGATAAGAATATCGTTCAGTTTATTAGAAATCATCTCAGGAGATAGTTGATCCCATTGGAGCCTCAGGAAATCGGCATTGCTTCTTATGCCGGTTATTGAAGATCTCAGTTCATGACTTACCGTTTCCACCAACAAACGTTTACTTGGCTCAATTGCTTCCACTGCATACGCGACAAAACTTTGTAAGAATTGAATATCAGCCTCAGAAATAAAATCTCTAAACCCTCTTTTATAACCAGCCTCAATCGTGCCGATAACCTCACTAGTTGACGGCACGATCATAGGCACGAATACTCGAATCATATTGTTTTGTTCAAACCGCTCATATAAACGCCTATCAAGGCGAGCATCGTCTGCAGCGACTACTTCAACGCGAGCCGTTCTGACAACATCGGCTTGGATGCTGTCAGCATCAAGTTGATAAACAGCCACTTTCTTGAAGTCTTCGATATCGTGCTCCGGTAGACCTATTACGTACTGGCTACGAATAAGGCTATGAACCTTGTCTACGAGTGAGACATTCACATAATCAAACTCACCTGTGTCCTTGATAGCTCTAACTACGATTTGAAGAATATCCCGCCAGTTCTTCTTGCCGACTATGTCTCGACCTACCTCTCGCAACCGACGTAATTTTTGGTCGGCCTCTAGCCAGTCCACAAGTATGGCTGCTTGCTGTGCGAGCGGTAAGAGGTATGCGATGTGTCGTTCGGAAAACGCACCCAGGTGCGGACTCTCTAGGTTCAAGACGCCGATAGGTCGGGATCTTAATTTGACTCTGGTGCCTTCGAGTACCGGAACATTGTCCACCAGGAGTGGAATAGCCAATACAGATTTCGTTGTAATTGAGTGTGAGTACCAAGTCGAGAATCCGACGCTCGTATCATTTGCGACCTGTGGCTGACACTCTCGAATAGCTTTCCACGTAATTCCCTCACCGGGAGTCAACGATGGAGGAGTAAAAGAGGCCCCTAGCTTGGCTGTAACCTCAAGTTCGCCTCTAGAGTTAATCCGTTGTACCCATACGGAGCTAACGTCACCAACCACCAAGCTTCCTTTAATCAGGGTAGTTAATACTTTTTCTATCTTCCGACTCTCCGCCATCATCATCATTGCCTGAATGGCGGCTTCAAGCCGCGTGCGTGAGAGTTCATTGGTGAACTGCTTAATAATGTTTTCCGCTTGTCTCGAAAAGAGCTTGAGAAGGTTCTCCTCATCATCTGAGAAAGGGCGAGTATCTGTTGAGAAATGATTTAGGAATCCAATAACCTGACCATTGGAGATCAATGGCTGGCTCATCACCGATCTAAGTCCGTGCTTCCGAGCCAACGGAGCATCAGTCGTATCATCGCACTCCCCGAGGTCGTAGTTCTTGATAACACCTGCTTCTCCAACCTTGGGATGTGTTAAGTAATGTTCTTGCGAGTGTCCTAACTGGATCCCAATCTGTGCGACAAGCTCTTCTAATTCTGAGTCAAATTCCGCACCTGCTGCTTGAGTAGACAGACCCTTTTCCGTATTTATCCAAGTCAGTGTGCACACTTGGGATTCAAGTGCATCTCGACAAAGTAAAGTGAGGTTTTTTAGAGCGGTATTGATATCAGGTGCACGAAGTGGGAGATCTATTAAAAGGGCAAAAATCTCTTCAAGTCTCTTTTGTGAATTAACACGGCTCATTTCCTAAACTATGCTATCACAATCGTCGGTGTCCGACTCTTTCACTAGCTCCAATCTGAAGGCTAACGGCTTCACGTCCAGTTATCATCGTGGACTTTAAAAACCAAGGGATCGCCAAGAAGCTCCTTTCTCCAATTACGGAAGGAGTTATTGAAGCGGACGACCAAACTGGCATCCGACTCCCAGCCGGGACCGAGCTAGTTGTGCGCGACGTCAGCGAAGGACATTTGGCCTAATAACCCGCAGACCGCCCTTGGTTGCGAGTGGTGCATCGGCCGCTTTGACCTCTAGAGGTTCAACCGCATGCGCAGCCGACGCCAGACATTGCGTCAATCAACTCTTCGGATAACTGCGGCAGACCTGGTCATTCTGTCAGATCCGAGAGTGTAGAAGCTCTAGCATAATCATCTAAGCACCAAATCCAACGGAAGACGTTTTCAATCCTTGGCAATTCCTTCACTAGTGCCACAACGTTAAAAGGATAGGACGATCGCTGCTCAAGGTACTGCAGCTGTTCTTTCATTTGATCAGGAACGTGATCGGCAAGAGTCATACATAGTTGATCGCAGTAATGAGCGAGGCCGGCAGCCTTCACGAGTTCTTTCTTTGAAAAATAAAGAGCCTGAAGATTTAGCAACGCCTCAAAAAAATGAATTAGGCTACCGTGAGCTAACGACGCAAGTAGATGCTTCTTGTAATGATATTCATCTGCTTCAAAGTTAAGACGGAGTTTTGGTCCGTTGCCGTTACCACGCCAGCGATCTAAATCTTCCAGATCCAAAGATCCTTTAGAAATATCTCCCAAGGGCCAACCATCTCGGCGTTGCCTCCATTCCTGAACCAAATAATCCAACTCCTCCAGAGAGTATTCCTCCTTCGCAGTCGGAGGTGGCGCGTAGTTAAACTCTTGGAAGTCCCTAAGGCTATTTACCCCAAAATCCGAGCGAAGACTATCGAAGACTAGTTTAGCAATAGGACCCCCGTAATGAAGGTAACCAAAACGAAAAGCCGCTGACAAATCATTGCTTAGCCAGCTAAGCAAAGAGAGTAGTGCCGTGGGCAGGACATCCCATTCATTTGGAAATGAGACCTTGTCAACGTCCCCATAGTCAATGATAACTATGTCACCTGAACGATCGCTCGCTAGATTGCCTCGGTGTAGATCAGTAAAAACAACTCCAGCTTCATGTCCGCCTGCCATCCGCGCACCGAATACGGCCCACGACACCTGGGCTTGATTCGCATCCCTAGGTGTCTTTTTATACTTCACAATTCTCTCTCTAACATGGAAGGGTGAAAGATAACTAAATACTGTACGGACAAGTTGACGCCTTCCTCAGCCCTTTCGACAATAAGCGGCGTCAGTATTCCAGAAGCCCAAATTCCGGCATCCTTACTCTTTTTTGATTTCCATAAGAGATTGTTCATCAGGCTAGGAGATGTCCAGTTGTCGGCTGACGTAAGTCCAGAGAACTGTAGATCCTCAGAGTCGTATGAAACCTCAATGAGAGGACTCTTCACAGACTCAATGGGAGTGTATGAAACGTGAACCGCGGCGGAAAAAGCATATATATCGTGGGTTTCATCATGTGTAGCAATGTCTCTTACATCAGCCGGATTGTTAGCGCAGATCTTTTCCAGCAAAACTAAGGCTCTGTCATCTGACGACTGCTTAATGGATCTGCTTTCGGATTTGCTCTTCTTCCTTTCCGATTTTGTTTCTCCACCAGCATCAAGTCCGAATATTGATAGCACTTTGCTTAGGCCGAGTTTTCCTCCCCATCCCCTACTCTTTTCCGACTGATTTGACAAAATCGTTTCTTCAATTGGGCCAAACTGCTTTCGGTAAATCTGGTCAATGAGGTCCCGCGATATGTAGTAAATTGGAGCGGAGGTGAATCTCATTACAGCAATCCTTTTAGCTCCCGAAATTGATATGAGGGTTTCATACGTCAATGTCGAACCATCACTCAAATTTTAGACGACGTGAGATTTACTTGAGCGTCAAGCGACGCTTGTCTCACCATCAACCAAGAGGAAGACCACGTCCTTTAGCGTTGGCCATCTTATACCCAACCATATTGTCAGGTTAACAGTGTGCAGAAAATATAGTTGGGCCGGCTTTGCGGCATACTCCAGGGCTGCGCAGCTCGCTCTATCATCGTCATCGCTTCCTGTCGAGATCATCAGTCATACTAATCTCAATCCCACCTGGGAGTAACCATTGCGGTCCCTCACGCTTTTCATTCAACCAATATTCCTCAACCCAATCAATAAGAAAAAGGAAGCGGTTAACGAGTAGGTGATTCACCAAGAATCTCCAAAAGGAAACCGCCGTAATGAGATTTTTACTTGGCGTCCTCGTTGGTTACACCCTACGAGGCAAACACAAACTGCTTATCAAAGTTCTTGTGACGCTGCTGGTTGTGTGTGTCGTGTTGTCGGCTGTCGTTCTGCCAGCAATTGCGCTTCTGGCGCTGCGTCTTGACGTCCAACGTGAACGCCGGTCTAGACCAGCTCAAACCAAAGTGCCAGTGCTCAAGGGACTGATCTATGAAGACGCCGAGAAGAAGCTTCATGCCGCTAATTTGAACATTCGTCTTTTGGCGACACGTTACGATCCGGCTTTTCAACCGGGATTGATTATCGACCAAACTCCTGCACCTGGAGAGGAAGTAGCAGTCGGCTACTTAGTTGGGGTTACGCTTAACAAAAAGAATTACGCGGGTCCTGGTCCATAAAGTTAAAGCAAATGCATGGACCAGCGAAGCCACACGCCGCGTTCTTAGCGTATCCAGCCTCCCTGTCTCTCAAACGCGCGACACTACAAACGTTGCTCAGAGACGCGGAGGTTTCACGTAATCATTTCCTCCGAGGTTGCTAACATGAAAAATGTTTTCTCTCTTCGCAAGCGCTCATTCCTCTCGCCTGTCTCAACCGGCTTTACGTCGCATATCTTCGCTGAGGTTGAATCCTCCAACGAAGGTGAATACAGGTGGGGTCACAACATGCTTACCATTGCCGATTGCCGGCGCCGAGTCCAGATTGAATTCTTTTTGGGCACTAAGCGCGAGCGTCGCCGATCCCTGGCTAAGATCAATTTGCTTATTGCCATTCTCACGCGTTTTCGTGAGGTGCTCACCAAAGAAATCGCGTTAATCGAAAAGGCCAAAGCCAAATAGATTCCTGAAATAATCGCGGTCCAACTTGCAGCTAAGCTACTCCTATTCAGGTGAGTTCGAAGCGAGTTAGACCGCGAAATCAGACTACCTCGAGTTAACTCCTCTGCGAGAAGAAAAGGAGGCAACTAATGCCAACGACTAAACATGAACTGCTCGATTGGTTAATGGATGTGCCAGAAGATGCCGAAATCGCAACTGACGGACCGGGATTGGCTTTGCTCGCTATTCGTGGCACCAACGTTCACCTGTTAGAGATCGGTCGCATTCCAAATGCAGATGAACTCTATGCTGAGGCGATCAATCAGGCAATGATGGAACGACTGCGGCGGATTGATGCGGCAGGCGGAGAAACGGAGACAGGAATAATAATAGTGACATTTCAGGGTTATATATCAGGTATTCCGACGCTGTTCTCTACAGACTTCAATACTGCGTTTATATTCAACAGAGAACAGGCGGAAGCCTTTATCAAAGAGTTCGCAGACGAGCTATACAATCCGCAGATCCTCGATTACCGGTAATGCTACAACTAGATGATTTGCCCTGAATTCTTTTTTGTACGCTGCCACTCATTCACCTGTCACACAAATCAACCTCTTTCACCGAAAGCTAAACACTATGGGACACTCGCGACCCCGTCCGAAACAACTTGCCAAGAAGCTCTTGCAAATCCGGCGTAGCTTAGGAGTGTCTCAAGGAAAGTTGGTTAGACAACTTGGTGTTCAAGCTCTGGTCGACCATACGACTATTTCCAAGTACGAACTCCACAAGAACGAGCCACCGCTCGCCATCCTGCTCGCATATGCCCGCCTCACAGGGATTCCCGTTGAACAAATCATTGATGATGAAATCGAACTAACAATTTGATTTCCGTAATAGCACTGTGCTCTTTTGCAACCGCTGAGTATGTGTTGTCGAACCCAGCGCCTCGTCCGCTCGAAGCTCTTGACTTAAACGGCTGGCGCCGGGGTCTGCTCTTCGAGGCGCGACGGTGCATGCTCAACAACATCCTTAGCCAACCAACTCGTCTTACTCAAAAGCACAGTCCTGAGTATTGACGCCGACCATGTTTCGCACGTCGCGTAGCCTCCGCTGCGGCAGCAGTCAACGGTCTCGCTTCGCTCGATGAACTCTGCTCGCTTTGCTCGCTTCGCCGTTGAGTGCCGTCCTCGCTCCGGCTGGGCAGTAGACAAGGAGCTATGCTCCTTAGAATCCACTTTGGATTCCGTTTTGATAGTTGAGATGAGGGCAAAGATCTTGGCAGTCGCGCGTCTCGAGATGTAACCTGCTGAACTGACTCGCGACAAGCCTGCAATAACTGTAGTTACCGGATCGTAACCCTGCTACAGTTACTTGCGTTTCGCGAGTACTTTGACAGTAACGGCATCAATGTCTTCCGGTCCGACTCTGCTTTCTTTATAGACGGTTAGATCAAATGTGCTGTCTAACTGTTTCCTCACGACACCCGCCCTCGGTAGTGACAAGTAATTACC
Source organism: Acidobacteriota bacterium (assembly GCA_046732935.1). GTDB lineage: Bacteria > Acidobacteriota > Blastocatellia > Pyrinomonadales > Pyrinomonadaceae > PSRF01. The sequence continues at coordinate 10,413 of JBKPOC010000145.1, forward strand.
ACCACATCCAGGGATCGTTTCGATGAGCAAGTACGCGCCAGATGATAGCGATCGGGCAAAAACATTTAAAAGCGTGGGAAGAAAGAAATGAACATTGATTATGCCCCCAGCCATTCCTTTTCCAAATGGCCACTTTTGTCCTATTAGGTCAAGCGGATAAGTTCGTATCCGAGATTTAGCAGCCGGCGACAGGTGTTCGCGCTCAAAATTCTGCTGTATTGCGCTTAAGTCTTTATCGATACAAATAACTTCGCATCCAATTTCCGATAACAAGAACGCATTGCGACCCGAGCCACAAGCAACGTCTAAAATCGGCGCCGAACCTGCCGCTTCAGCGATTTTGCAGGCAAATCTCTGAACAAATGGCGAAGCTCCAAACCGCGTAGGCGCTCGACCCAAGCTATTGCGTCTTACAACCATAAGCCGTAGCTATGCATTCTATTTATCTGTTTTTTTTCAATTCGTCCCCAAAGAGATAGGAACGATCGAGACGGGAGCAATGTAGTCGCTATGCCGGTATTGTTTTGATGATGAAAAGAAGCCGCCGCACTCAGGTTTCACATCGCAGCCGCCGCACATCTCCAAATACTCATTTTTCCAATCACTGATTGATTTTCGGCAATACGGCCAAACTGCTCTGTCTACGGTGCACAATTGATGATTGTAAATAGATACTGGAACGCGATAAGCCGTGAAGGTTCGCACAGCTTCCGTTAATTCCGCGGAATAGTTCTTTGGATCGATCCACAATTGCTCAAGGTTCGCTCTTGTAAAACCAGTTATCTCCAGTCCCATAAGGGCGACTTGATCAACAAACAATAGATTTCTGCATATAAATTCAGCCAAACGTTGTAACCTGGGTACTGTTTGTTTGTGAAGAACGACTCGTATTTCGACTCGTTGCCGCAATTCTTTAAGATTCAAAATCCCACGAATAGTCTCATCAAAGGCTCCCCTCGCCTGCACGACATAATCGTGAATCGTTGCATCATCAGAATATAGCGGGATACCGACCATCATGTCGGGGTGACAAATCCGAGCATAGCTTTCCGCGAAATTCTTATCACAAAACAATCTGCCGTTTGACAGAATATGAATAGCAGTACCCGGAAGCATGTTCTTCGCGAGGCTCAAGATGTCCAGGAATCGTTGACCAAATAAAAACGGCTCACCTCCAGTGAATCCCAACTCATGAGTGTCGGGCGGAATTAACGTAATGACTTCCCGGAGCTCGTCAAGTATCCAACTATCGTCAATGGTTTTTGGAGGTTGCGAGCACATAAGACAGTAACTGTTACATT
>JBKPOC010000146.1:0-3449 GCA_046732935.1 Acidobacteriota bacterium
TATGTCTCGTGGGCTCGGAGATGTGTATAAGAGACAGGTCCCTATCACACGCTGCCGCAAAAGATCGACGCCCCCGCGATACTGACCATTGCTCCCGACAACGACGATCGCGTCGCTCCCTGGCACAGTTACAAAATGCACGCGGCATGGCTTGCCGCAAACGTCTCGCAGAATCCGATCCTCCTGCGCCGTGAAGAGCAAGCCGGCCATCGCGGCAGCCCCGCCGCGAGCCGAACCATCGCGCGTTACGCCGACATCTGGGCCTTCTTTTTCTGGCAACTCGGCATAGATTGACGTTAAGCAGCTTGACATCACATCTCGCCAACAGCTATTGACTTTTACTCGAAAAAGGAATACTTTCCGCCCTACCTCTCAAAGGGTGAATTCCACAAATCTCGGGTTCCTCCTACAGCCGCTAAACCTGAGATTCACATGATCACACCTTTCATTCAGCACTTGGGTTGAATTGTGCTTCAGACGGCTTGCCTCAAAAGTCGGGATTCGTACTTGAAACGGGTCATCTATGAAGCGGCGTTCTTTGTCAAGAGTTTTTTGAACACACTCTGAGCGTGACGCCATAGCGCCTCTGTTGTTTGGTTTGTCGCTCTTTGACATGAGACTGTTTAGTTTAGTTTTACCGCCTTAGCGGTCCTCCACTGAGCAAGGCCAAGCCACGCTCAATCATCTATGCGGTCATCGTCCATGAGGTTTACTTCGCTCTCTCCGGAGCTGCCCGCCGAGCGAGCCTTAACGAGCTCGGCGAGGCGGGCAGCGGCGCTAGCTAAACGCCAGGAGAGGTCGGCTGCCCAATCAGTACCGCGGGCACATTAGCTGGCCCTTGACCCGGGCGGGCAAGCCGCACTGCGACGGCTCGACGGCGAAATTCCGCATAATCGATCTCATCCCGCATCATGATGTAAGCGCGGATGAGTAGTTTCCTGGCCGCGGCTACTTTGGCCTTGGGCCGGCCGCGGCGCTCCGCCAGTCGTTTATAAAAACGCTTTAAGTCCTCGTCATATCTGATCGCGGTGTGTACGGCTTCCACCAGCAGGTAACGCAGCAGCCGGGACCCGGCTTTGCTGATACCCAGGTAGATCGCCCGCTCGGCCGAAGCACGCACCAGCGGATCGAAGCCCGCGTAAGCCACCACCTTGCGCTGGTTACGAAAGCGACTGACAGGCTGCAGCGTGTGTACGAGACAGAGCGAGGTCAGCAAGCCGATGCCAGGATGCGTCCGCAAGCGCTGGATGCTCACGTCGTCTTTGCTGTGCGCCTTGAACCAGGCCATGGTTTCCAACAATTGCTGATTCAGTGGCTTGAGCAATTCGAACCAGTGGTCCCGTTGCCATTGCAGCACCGCAGACATCTCCGCGGCCTTGAACTGCTCCTGTCCGGCAGCGCTGAACAATTGCTTGCCTTTGGCTAAGCCGGCTTGCAGCGCGATGGCTTGCAAGCTGTTCTTGCTCATGGTGCGCAGCTTGGTCAACTTCTGCCGGTAGCGCAGCATGCGCAATACTTCGCGACTCTCTGCCGTAGGCTGGTGCAAGCGGGGAAACTCATTGTGGACCATTAAATCCCAAATGAGTTCGGCATCGCGCCGATCGTTCTTTTGCCGCCAGCGCGCCCGGCGCCGAATCTCGGTGGCATCGCCGAGCCAGACTTCGTGACCGAGGCGCTCGAGCAGGACTTCGAACCAGGGGCTATAACCGCTGGCTTCCAAACCGATGATCACCTGACCTTCGAACTGTCGGTAGAAAGTGCGCAGCTGCTCTTTGTCCTGGTGCTGCAGTTCAGAAATGACGAGTTCGCCAGTTTCAGTTTTCAAATAACAGATCGTTTGTTGTCGTGCATGAAAGTCAACGCCGATATATATTGGAGCCATAGCGCCTCCTTTCAGTCCCAAGTGCATGAGCGACTGAGCCGTGAGTTTAGCACTCACGGTGGGAGGCGCTTGCTTCATAACATCAGTACCGCAACGCGGTAGCGTCGGGTCGAACGGACTGCATCAAGTGCCCAAACATTTTGGTGCGCAGCATTGACCCGACGCTACCGCGTTTCGGTACTGACCCGATCCACGTGAAGTTGCAACTTCAGGACTTTTGGCCGCGTATACGGCCCCGATCAAGCATTATGAGAGCGTTTTTCTCCTTTTATTCCGACGCCCTGAAGATCGCCCTGCAGTCGATCTTTGCGCACAAATTGCGCGCGTTTCTGACGCTGATCGGGATCATCATCGGCGTGGCGTCAGTCGTCACGGTCGGGGCTTCAATCAGCGGTCTCAATACCTACGTCGTCGAAAAGGTCAGCAAAGTGCTGGGCAGCAATCACTTCATGATCGCCAGAATGGCGTTCTCCGGCCACATGGACGACGAAGAGTTTGAACGGCGGAATCGACGCAACAAACGACTGAATTGGGATGATTATGAGTGGGTTCGCGACCATTGTCTCTCCTGCTCCGAAGTCGGCGCGGGTGTCGGGACCGGAACCGATCTGAAACAGGACGGCATCGAGTTTCCGGGCGCTCAGGTCTTCGGCCACAGCGCCAACATGGTTGATGTCGAGGATAAGACCATCGAGCTGGGACGCTTCATTTCGGAAGACGAAGTAAAGCGCTCTGCGCTGGTAGTGGTTCTGGGCAGCGATATCAGAGACAAGTTTTTCCCAAACCAGGATCCGATCGGAAAGACGCTCAAGGTCCGCGGCCTGCCGATGCGAGTTGTCGGCGTGGAAGAGAAGCGCGGCGCTTTCTTTGGCGATTCCTTCGACCGCCACATCTACATTCCCGTCACCACGCACTTGCAGATCTTCGGGCGCAACGGTCTGCAAATCCACGGAAAGAGCAAGTCGCGCGAGGATTTTCATGCGGCCATCGAAGAAGCTCGCGTGGCGATGCGAATCAAGCACCGTCTCAACGGCAACGAAGAAGACGATTTCGGACTGGTGAACGTCGAGGAGCTGAACAATCAGATCGATCAATTCACCGGCGCCATCGCCAAGGTTGTCGTGCCGATTACGCTGATCACGCTGGTCGTCGGCGGCATCGTGGTGATGAACATCATGCTGGTGAGCGTCACGGAAAGAACGTTTGAAGTTGGGCTCAGAAAGGCGGTCGGCGCCACGCGGAAGCAAATTCTGCTTCAGTTCCTGATCGAATCGGGAATGCTTTGCGCGCTCGGCGGGATCATCGGATTGCTAGTGGCCTGGGGCATCACAACACTGATCACAACGCTGGCGTCAATCACGATGACGATTACCATCGGTTACATTCTGCTGGCGCTGATCGTGTCGACCGCGATCGGAATGATCGCCGGCATTTATCCGGCCTTCAAAGCCGCCCGGCTCGATCCGATTCTGGCTCTGACAAAAGCATAGGTGTTTTGTAGGGGCGGCACTCCGTGGCCGCCCGAGGTGCGAAATCATGTGGTGACGGATCACGGGCGGCCACGGAG
>JBKPOC010000147.1:0-41821 GCA_046732935.1 Acidobacteriota bacterium
CTTTGAACGAGATCACGGGGCGGTGGTGATGGCTGCGCCTTTGGGGGGCATGGGCGCGCCCCATCGCCCCGTGCTGCTAAAAGAGACATTGAAATACCTCGTTCCTGAGCGAGGCGGTCTCTTTGTAGATTGCACGGTGGGACTTGGCGGGCACAGTGAAGCAATTCTGAAATCCTCCCCCGACACTCGCATAATCGGACTCGATCTCGATCCCGCGGCGCTGGAATACTCGCGACAGCGCCTCGCTGCTTTTGGAAACAGATTTCGGGCCGTTCACGCCAACTTCCGCAAAATCGAGACTGTGTTGCGTGAAGCCGGGGAGCGTGATCCAAACGGCGTCCTGGTCGACCTTGGAGTCTCTTCGCTGCAATTTGATTCACCTGAACGGGGCTTCAGTTTTCGTTTTGACGCTCCTTTAGATATGCGGATGGATCCGGAGACCGGCGCCACCGCAGCCGATCTTCTTCAGGAACTTCCCGAATCCGAAATCGCCCGGATAATTTTCGAGTTCGGTGAAGAACGGCACTCACGACGCATCGCCCGTCGCATCGTCGAGCGCCGCGAACAGGGAAAGCCGGTTACGACCACGGCTGAATTGGCGGAACTGGTGAGGGTCGCTATCGGGGCACGCGGGCGGAAACAACAGATTCATCCGGCGACACGGACGTTCCAGGCGTTGCGTATCGCAGTAAACAAAGAGCTCGAAGGATTAGCCGAGTTTGTTGAGACCTCGGTCGATGTTTTAGCGCAGGACGGAAGATTTGTAGGAATCAGTTTCCACTCACTCGAGGATCGTATCCTCAAACGGGAACTGCGACGCCTGTCGGGTCATTGCGAATGTCCACCGCGCTTGCCGGTTTGTTCGTGCGGCGCGCGAGAAGTAGTTGAAATTTTGACGCGGCGTCCGGTACCGCCCAGCGCTCGCGAAGTTGAGGAAAACCCCCGTGCACGCAGTGCAAAACTGCGAGCTGCCCGCAAGCTCTGACACGGATTTAGAGAATGAAACGCTTTCCGGAGTCTCAACCAAATGCGAAAGTGCGGCGCGCGCGTGACGTTACCGCTCTCTCACGGCTCGCGCTGTTGTTGTTCAGTGGACTGATCCTGGCCGGCGGTTTCGTCTTCGCGGCCAAGCAGCACTTCGCCGCCGTGCAATTCGGCTACAAGAACGAAGACCTCCGCACTGAACGAAAGAAACTCCTGGAAGAAAACCAGCGACTCGCGCTCGACAAGGAACGCGTGACCGCGCCCGACAAACTGGAGCCTGCCGCTCGGCGCCTGGGTTTGAAAGCCGCAACCCCGGGACAAATTGGAAACGTTAACCTCCCGCACAGGAAGAAAGATTAGTTTTCAATCCGTGTTCCCAGAAAACACGGATAACACGGAATGTCGGTGATGCTGGCACGCCTCGTCGCCCAATCAAAGTCCAGACCTGATGTAGCACTCGGCCGCGCGCTTTTAGTCGCGGCCTTTATTGGTTTCTGGATGCTGATCATTACGGCGCGTCTGGTCCATCTCCAGTTCTCGCAACACGGCACGCTCGCCGACCGCGCGCGCCAGCAGCAGCAGAACGCGATCGAAACCGGCGCCCAGCGTGGTGAACTTCTCGATCGTCAGGAGCGACAGTTGGCGCGCAGCGTCCAGACCGTTTCGCTCTTTCTCGATCCCGAAGGTCTTGACGCAGCGTCTCTCGAATGCACGGCCGCTGAACTCTCGCGCGCGCTTGGTTTGAAGTATGCCGACCTGGCGGAAGAGTTTCACGAAGCGCAGGCGGAGAAGCGCAGGTTTATCTGGGTCGCACGACGGCTCGACGCCGACAAAGCTGCGAAGATCACTGCGCTGGAACTTCCGGGACTTCAGTCGCGGCTGGAACCGAAGCGCTACTACCCGAACGGTGCGCTGGCGTCGCACGTCCTCGGCTACGTCGGTCTGGACGGCCAGGGTCTCGGCGGCGTCGAACAGTTTTACAACGCGAAGATCGCGGGTGAAACGGGACGTTTGTTCCTCGAGCGCGATGCGAAGGGCAAGCCGTACGAGAGTTTCGAGATCGCGTCGAAGCCCGGGCAAACAGTCGTACTGACGATCGATCAATCGATTCAGTATCTCGCGGAGCAGGCGCTCAGCGCCGCCCTACAACGTTCGCGGGCGAAATCAGGATCGGTGATCGTACTCGATCCGAAGAGCGGCGAGATCCTGGCGCTCGCGAATGCTCCGTCGTTCGATCCGAACAACGTCAGCGCCGCGACGCCTCAAGCGCGATCGAACTGGGCGTTGCAGAACATCTACGAACCTGGTTCGACGTTCAAAGTCGTCGCGTTCTCGGCGGCGCTCGAAAAGAAACTCGCCAGGCCTGACGATCGGATCGATTGCCAGATGGGCGCTATCACTGTCGCCGGCCGAGTGGTCCATGATCATCACGCGTTCGGATCGTTGACGATCTCGGAAGCACTCGAGAAGTCGAGCAACGTCGCCGCGATCAAACTCGGACTCCGCGTCGGCGACCAGACGATGTACGACTACATTCGCAGCTATGGATTCGGTTCGAAGACCGGGATTGAACTACCGGGCGAGACAGTCGGCATCGTGCGGAAGGTTGAACGCTGGCAAGCGTCGTCGATCGGATCGATCGCGATCGGCCAGGAAGTCGGCGTGACGCCGGTGCAGATGGTGGCTGCGTTCGGCGCGATCGCAAATAACGGCGTACGCATCGCGCCGCATCTCGTGCGTGAAGTTCGCAATGCCGAGGGCGCTGTTGTGTATCGGGCGCAACCGGAACAACGCCGCGTCATCAGCGCTGAAACCGCGACGGCGTTGCGCGGCATGCTCGAAGGCGTGACTCTCGCCGGCACCGCGAAGAAAGCGCAGTTGGATGGTTACTCAGCAGCCGGCAAGACAGGCACGGCGCAGAAGATCGATCCGCGCACGCGCAGTTATTCGGCGACGAAGTTTGTCGGATCGTTCGTCGGCTTTGCTCCGGTGAGTAATCCGCAAGTCGTGATCATTGTCGTCATCGACGAACCGGCCGGTGCATATCACGGCGGCGACGTCGCGGCGCCAGTGTTTCGCGAAGTCGCGGAGCAGGTCCTTCCGGGGCTCGGCGTACAGCCGGACATCGAAACGAAATCGGCGCCGCAACTCATCGCGGAAGTGAACGAGAACCCGGAGCAGGCTGCGAAGCGACTCGAAGAGCAGGCCCGGTCTGAACAGGAGCGGAAAGCCACACTGCCGACTGTGGACAACAATGGCGGCCGTGGCGGTGAAGTTGTCTACGCAGTAGCGACAAAGAAAGCGATGCTAATGCCTGACTTGCGCGGCCGCAGCGTGCGCGACGTGGCGCGAACATGCGCGCAGCTCGGGCTGCAAGTCGAAGCTCGCGGCGAGGGAAAAGTTTTCAAACAAAGTCCCGCTGCAGGCGCGGAAGTGAGCACCGGGCAAACTATTTATGTTGATTTCGGCAGACTTCAATGACCCGACACAACCTGACCACAGATGAAGAGTTCTTTGTAAATGACGTAAACTACGGCATCGCCGATTGTCGCAAACGACTACGCGCGCGAGCGCGCAGCCAGCGTTCATCTTTCCGGGCACAGCAAAATCCCCCAGCAAATCAACCGGAAGACCTGTCGCCAGAACCGGCGACGGCCGTAGAGGAACGGGAAGAGGCACTAATCACGTGAAGGTTGGAGAGGCCGCAGCTTTGATGGGCGCGCAAGCCGATGGCCTGAGCGCCGAGTTGTTTGACAAACAGATTACCGACTATTCGATCGATTCACGTTCTGTGGGCGCGGGCGAACTGTTCTTCGCGCTTTCGCAAAAGGACTACGTCCGCGCCGGTTTTAATGGCGAGTTTGTCGACGGACACACGTTTATCGCCGACGCCTTCAATCACGGAGCGATAGCCGCGGTCGCGCGCAAAGATCGCGTCGGCGGCGATGCCGCGCTCGAAGCGCTGAAGGATCGATTGCTGTTAGTTGACGACGCGATTGCCGCGCTACAGGAGCTGGCCCACCGCGTTTACGTCGCCTGGGGCAAATCAGTTGTCGCGATCACCGGCAGTGCCGGGAAGACGACGGCGAAAGAGTTGACGGCGCACGTCTTGAAGAGCGCGGGTTATCGCGTACTGAAGAGCGAGCGCAATTACAACAACGGTTTGGGACTGCCGCTGTCGGTCCTGCGAATGGTGAGCGAGGGTCGTTCGCCCGATCAGTTTGACCTGGCGGTGTTGGAAATGGGCATGTCGTCGCCGACGCACGAGATTCAACGACTGTGTCGCATCACGCCGCCTGACGTTGCGGTGGAGCTGATGGTCGCGCCGGTCCATCTCGAGTATCTCGGATCGATCGAGAACATCGCGGCCGCGAAGGCGGAGCTGATCGAGGGACTGAAGCCGGAAGGGATCGCGGTGCTCAACGCCGACGACGAGCTCGTGATGAAGATGCGCGAGAAACACACCGGCCGCGTTTTGACGTTTGGGATCGACAACGACGCGGACGTGTCGGCGACCGACATCGACACAGGTTCGCTGGGCCAGATCTTTTTCCGTTTGCGGACGCCGCTCGGTGAAGCCGAAGCGTCGTTGCAGATGAGCGGGCGCCACAACCTGAGCAACGCGCTCGCGGCGGCCGCGGTCGGCACGTCGTTCGATCTGCCGACGGAAGAGATCGCGGCGGCGTTGAAGACGGCGCAGTCGCCGAAGATGCGCGGCGAGATATTCGATTTCGCAGCCGGTTTCACGGTCATCGACGATTCGTACAACTCGAATCCGCGTTCGTTGCTGAACATGGTTCGGACGATGGCCGACGCCGGCCAGTCGCGAAAACGTTTGATCGTGGTCGCTGGCGAGATGCTGGAGCTCGGTCCGGATGAAGCGTCATTGCACCGCGCTGCCGGACGAGAGATCGCAGCCAGCGGCGTGGATGCGATTTGGGGAGTGCGTGGCCTGGCGAAGCAGATCATGGAAGGTGCGGCGGAAGCAGGATTGACGGCGACGAGGTTTTTCGAATCGTCAGAAGATGCTGCCGTCGAGATTGTTAAGGAGGTGAAGGAAGGAGATCTGATTCTTGTTAAAGGCTCGCGCGGCGTCGCCACTGAAAAAGTGGTGAAGGCTTTGCGCGAACGTTTCCCGTTGGCCGGCGAGGACACTGGAACCTGAACCACGATGATCTATTACCTTCTTTACGAGCTCGTCTACTACCACTTCCGGGAGAAGGACTGGTATCTCGTAAAGGCGCTCAACGTTTTTCAGTACGTCACGTTTCGCACGGCGTACGCCACGATCACGGCGCTGCTGATCTCGCTCTTCTTCGGCGGCAAGCTGATCGAGGCCCTGAAACAATGGAACGTGGGCCAGCAGATTCGCGAAGAAGGCCCGCAGGGACACCAGGTCAAACGCGGCACGCCGACGATGGGCGGCGTGCTGATCGTCGGATCGGTCTTGATCTCGACGTTGTTATGGGCGCGGCTTTCGAGCGTTTATGTCTGGACCGCAATGATCGCGACCTTGCTGTTCGGCGCGATCGGCTTCGTTGACGACTATTCGAAGATGGCGAAGCAGCGCAGCCTCGGATTGACTGCGCGGCAGAAGTTGTTGGCGCAGTTATTGATCGCCGTCGGGCTTTGGGCCGTGCTGTTCACGGCCACGAAGTTGATCGGGGGGACCGGATACTCGTGGAACCTGAGTATTCCGTTTTTGAAATGGACGGCCGATCCGGAGAAGAGCTTCATCGGTCCTTATCTATATCTGGTTTTGATCATCGTCGTGTTGTTGGGTTCTTCAAACGCGGTGAACCTGACCGACGGGCTGGATGGATTGGCGATAAGCGTCACGTTCATCGCGATGACCGCGTTGACCGGGTTTACGTACCTGAGCAGCGACGCGCGGTGGGCCGGCTATTTGGAATTGACGCACCGGCCGGAAGCGGCTGAGTTGACGGTCTTTTGCGGCGCGATGGCCGGGGCGAGTCTCGGGTTTCTCTGGTACAACGCGCCGCCGGCGCAGGTCTTCATGGGAGACGTCGGAAGCCTCGCGATAGGCGGAGCGATGGGCACGGTCGCAGTGCTCACTAAGCAGGAGTTCATGTTGTTGATGGTGGGCGGCGTCTTCGTCATCGAGGCTTTTTCAGTGATGCTGCAAGTGAGTGTCTTCAAGATGACGAAGCGCACGACGGGTGTCGGGCGGCGGTTGTTCAAGATGACGCCGCTGCATCATCACTTCGAGATGCAGGATTGGAAGGAGTCGAAGATCGTCTTTCGATTTTTGATCCTGGCGATCTTGTTTGCGCTGCTGAGTCTGTCGACGTTGAAACTCCGATGAGCGAGAAGGTTTTGATCATCGGGGCTGCAAGGAGTGGGATTGCCGCGGCGAGATTTCTGGTTGAGCGGGGCGCGACCGTCGCCCTGAACGATCAGAAACCGCTTGAGCAGTGGTCGGCGGAAGCGCTGGCGTTGAAAGAGCTGGGAGTGGGTTTGCTGCCCGGCGATCCGCCGAGTTGGTTGCTCGATCAGATTGAGCTGGTAGTCGTTAGTCCGGGTGTTCCGTCGAACATCATTCCGATTCGTTACGCGGAACGAGCAGGCGCGGAAGTTATCGGCGAGATCGAGCTCGCCGCACGTTATTTGAAAGGACGCATCGTTGCGATCACTGGAAGCAACGGCAAGACGACGACGACTTCGCTGATTGGCGAACTGTTGCGCGACGCGGGTCTGCCGGGCGTGCAGGTCGGCGGGAACATCGGCAAGGCGTTGATCTCGATGATCGACGACTCGCGGGACGATGGTTGGACCGTGGTGGAGGTGTCGAGTTTTCAGTTGGAGACGGTCAAGACGTTTCGGCCGTCTATCGCGTTGGTTTTGAACGTGACGCCCAACCATATGGATCGTTACGAGACGTTCAACGATTATGCGGCGGCGAAGCATCGCATCTTCATGAACCAGACGCCGGACGACGTCGCGGTGTTGAATGCTGACGATCCGGTCGTGTCGTCGTGGGAGAGTGGATTGCGGGCGCGGGTCATCGGTTTCAGTGTGCGCAAGGAACTCGAACACGGAGTTTGGCTGCGAGGCAAAGAGCTGGTGTTTCGTGATCAGGTTTTGCTGAACGTCGACGAATTGAAACTGCGCGGGCTGCACAACGTTGAGAACGTCGCCGCGGCATTCGCAGCCGGAATCGCGGCGGGCGCAAGTGGGGAGTCGATGGCGGAGACGGCGAAACGGTTCAATCCGGTCGAGCACCGGCTCGAGTTTGTCGCCGAGGTCGAAGGTGTCCGGTTCTACAACGACTCGAAGGCGACGAGTGTTGATGCGACCGTGAAAGCGTTGGAAGCGTTTGCGGACGACGCGGGAAAGATCGTTTTGATTCTCGGCGGTCGTGGGAAGAAAGCGCCGTACGAACCGTTGGCATCGCTGGTGAAGTCGAAGGTGCGAGAGCTCGTACTGATCGGCGAAGACGCAGAGACGATCGCGAGCGAGTTGGGCGAGTTTGCGCGGATTGAACGTGCGAGTGACATGACGGACGCGGTTGCGCGTTCGTTCAAGGCGGCTGAGAAAGGCGATTTAGTTCTACTCGCGCCCGCGTGCGCGAGTTTCGACATGTTCGACAGTTTCGAGCACCGCGGGAAGGTGTTCAAAAACGCGGTAGCGGATCTGAAGTAAGCAATGGCACGGAAACTGGCTCCAGACAAATGGCTTTTTGCGGCGACGACCGGACTCACGTTGTTCGGCGTCGTGATGGTCTATAGCGCTTCGGCCGTCATCGCCCAGCGCGAAAACGGGAACCAGTTCTACTACGTCATCAAGCAAGGCGTGTGGGTGACGATCGGGTTCGGCGTGATGTTGCTGATGATGCAGTTTAACTATCAACAACTGAAAAGCCGCCGGCTGGTCTATGGTTCGCTGGTGCTGTGCACGATAGCTTTGATGGCCGTGTTTGCCTTCAGCGCCACCAACGGCGCGCACCGCTGGATCAAGCTTCCGGGTGTTTCACTACAGCCCTCGGAGATATCGAAAATCTCGCTGATCGTCTTTCTCGCCTACTTCCTCGAGAAACGCGCCGGTGAAGAGGGCGATTTCTGGCGCACGTTTGTGCCGTGTGGTTTGGTGACGGGCTGGCTCGCCGCACTGGTCGTGATCGAACCCGACTTCGGCACGGCGATGATGCTGGTCTTGATCTTTACAGTCATGATCTACACGGCCGGAGCGCGCGTGTTGCACCTGGCGATGGCTGCCGCACCGGCGCTGATCGTCGCGGCAGGGTTGCTGATCTTCGTGTCGTGGCGGCTGAAGCGGCTCATAACGTTTCTCGATCCGTGGGCCGATCAACAAGGCGCTGGATTTCAGGTCGTGCAGTCATTGATCGCGATCGGCTCGGGCGGACCGAATGGTCTCGGCTTCGCGCAAGGGAAGCAGAAGATGTTGTTTCTGCCGTTTGCGCACTCCGATTTCATCTTCGCCGTGATCGGCGAGGAGTTAGGGCTCGTCGGAGCGCTAGCGGTCGTCGCGGTGTTTGCGCTCTTTCTCTGGCGCGGCGTGCGTACGGCGTTGCTCGCGCCTGATCGATTCGGAATGTTGTTGAGTCTTGGCATCGTGGGGAGCATCGTGGCCCAGGCGCTCTTCAACATCAGCGTTGTGCTGTCGTTAGTGCCGACGAAGGGAATTCCGCTGCCGTTCATCTCGTATGGCGGCTCTTCGCTGGTGCCGACCCTGGCGGCGGTCGGCATCCTGCTCAACGTCTCGCAGCACGCGAGTGGAAACATTGCCGATTTTCGTGGGCCAATTGCCAATTTGAGTAAGAAGTTCGAAGGGCGTGTAAACCGGCAGCCGGCGATTGGCAATTGACAATGAAGGTAATGATCGCTGCCGGCGGCACTGGCGGACACATTTATCCGGGCATCGCGGTCGCGCAGGAGATCATGCGACGAGATGCGGGTTCGAAAGTGCGTTTCGTCGGCACGGCCCGAGGACTCGAAACGCGATTGGTGCCGCAAGCGGGATTTGAGTTATCGCTCATTGAAAGTGCGGGTTTGAAAAACGTCACGCTGGTGGCGCGAATGCGCGGGTTCGTCCTGTTGCCGAGAAGTTTTGTTTCGGCGTGGGGGTTGATTCGGCAGTTCCAGCCCGACGTCGTCGTCGGCGCCGGCGGATATGTTTCCGGGCCAGTCGTGATGATGGCGGCGCTGACGAAACAGCGCACGCTGGTGATGGAGTCGAACGCGCTGCCGGGTATGACGAACCGAATGCTCGCGCGCTTCGTGGATCGCGCCGCGGTCTCGTTCGATCAGGCGCTGCCATACTTTCGCGGCAAGGGAATCGTGACCGGAAATCCCGTGCGCCGAGAGTTCTTTGAGATACCGCCGAAGCGACGAGAGCCGGGGAAACTCTCAGTGCTGATCTTCGGCGGCTCACAAGGCGCGCGGGCGATCAACGACGGAATGATCGCGGCGTTGCCGTTGTTGAAGAGTTTGCGACCGGCGCTGCGGATCAAACATCAGACCGGTCCCGCTGATTTTGACAAGGTGAAGACAGCGTACGCCACGGCCGGTTGGGACGAACAAGCGGATGTGAGTAGTTACATTGACAACATGATGGCTGACTTCGCCGCGGCGGATCTCGTGATCTGTCGCGCTGGCGCCACGACGACGGCGGAGCTGATCGCAGCCGGTAAGGCGTCGATCATGATTCCGTTTCCCTTCGCGGCCGACGATCATCAGCGGAAGAACGCTGAAGCGCTGGAAGCGGCGGGCGCGTCGAAGATGATCCTGCAACAGGATCTGAGCGGCGAGCGATTGGCGAAAGAGATCAGCGTTTTGTTGGAGTCGCCGGAAGAAGTGAATCGAATGGAAGAAGCGAGCCGTAAGTTGGCCCACGGCGATGCGGCAGTTAGTGTGGTGAACTTGATCGAGCAGTTAATTAAGTAATGTTTCGCAGAATTCAACACGTCCATTTTGTCGGTATCGGAGGCATCGGGATGTCGGGCATCGCCGAGGTCCTAATCAACCTCGGCTTCCGCGTCTCCGGTTCCGACCTGAAGCGGTCGGCCGTTACCGATCGACTGCAACGGCTGGGCGTGGAATTCTTCGAAGGTCACAGCGGCGAGAACGTCGGCCAGCCGCACGTCGTCGTCCGTTCAACTGCCGTGCGCGACGACAATCCCGAGGTCATCCAGGCGCAGCGACGGTCCATTCCCGTCATTGCGCGGGCCGAGATGCTGGCTGAGCTGATGCGGCTCAAGCCGCACACAGTCGCCGTCGCCGGCTCGCATGGAAAGACAACTACGACGTCGATGGTTGCCACCGTGCTCGGACACGCGGGTCTCGATCCGACGATGGTCGTCGGCGGCGTCGTCGGCGCGTTCGGCTCGAACGCGCACCTTGGAACGAGTGATCTGATGGTCGTCGAAGCTGACGAGAGCGATCGATCGTTTCTGATGTTGACGCCGACGATCGCCGTAGTGACGAACATCGATCGCGAGCACATGGATTACTACCACGACATGGACGACGTCCGAACGTGCTTCGCGAATTTCGTCAACAAGGTCCCGTTCTACGGTTCGTCGGTGTTGTGTCTCGACGATCCGAACGTACAGGCGATCATTCCGCTGCTGGTTCGCCGCCGTCTGACCTACGGTTTTAGTGCGCAGGCTGACGTCTCCGCGCACGGAATTCGCCACGACAGCAACTTCGGATCGAGTTTCAACGTGTGGCGCGGCACTGACGTGATGGGCGAGATGGTCCTGCGCGTGCCTGGTGTACACAACGTTTACAACGCACTCGCCGCGATCTCGGTCGGGTTCGAGCTGGAAGTGCCGTTCGAGAAGATCGTCGAAGGGCTGCACAACTTCACCGGCGCCGGCCGGCGCTTTCAGGCGAAAGGTGAAGTGAACGGAGTGCTCGTCGTCGACGACTACGGACATCATCCGACTGAGATCCGCGCCACGCTTGCGGCGGCGAAACTCGGATCGGGCGGCAGACGAATCGTCGTTCTGTTTCAACCGCATCGCTACTCGCGCACGAACGATCTGATGCAGGAGTTTGCGCGTTCGTTCAATAACGCCGACGTGCTGTTCATCACGGACATCTACGCCGCCAGCGAGGATCCGATCGAAGGCGTTACGGCGGAAGCGTTGACAAACGCGATTAAGCGGTTCGGCCACAAAGACGTGAACTATATCGGCGGACTCGAAAACGCCGCGCCGGCATTGCGTGAATGCGTTCAGGACGGCGACCTGGTTTTGACGTTGGGCGCCGGAACAGTCAATCGCGTCGCCGATCAACTACTAAACCTGTTACACGCGGAATCCGAGTCTTGACAGAAGCACTAGACAATCTCGCCGCACGCGACGAGGCGCTCGAAGAGATCGCCGCGCGGCTCGGCGTGCGCGCTGAACGCGGGCGCCGCTTCGCCGAATTGACGAGTCTGCGTGTGGGCGGCGCGATCGATTGGGTCATCTCGCCGAAGACTGAAGAAGAAGCGGCGGCCGTCGTTTACGAGTTGGACCAGGCCGGCATCGGTTGGCGCGCTCTCGGTTCGGGCAGCAATGTTCTCGCCGACGATCACGATCATCATTACGTCGTGCTGAACATGAGCGAGATGAAAGGCGATGTGCGTATCGAAGGCGATCGGGTTTCGGTGAGTGCGGGTTATTCGTTGCCGCGTCTGTGCGTTGACGTTGCTCGCGCGGGGCTGGCCGGAATAGAAGGCCTCGGCGGCATTCCGGGAACAGTCGGCGGCGCGCTTTTTATGAACGCGGGCGCGTACGGTCACGAGATCGGCACGGTCACGGAAACAGTGCGCGTCGCGCGTGAGGGCAAGGTCGTCGGTATCGCTGGCGAGAGTATCGAGTGGAACTATCGTCACACGTCATTCAAAGAAGGCGAACTGTTGCTCGGCGCGACGTTGCGTCTCACGCCGGACGATCCGGAACTGATCAAGGCGCGCATGGACGACGCGAAGAAACGACGTCTTGCAACGCAGCCGCACGGCGCTCGCTCCGCTGGTTGTTTTTTCAAGAACCCACCGGCGAGCACGATCGGCACCGGCAAGATCATCGACGAGATGGGAATGAAAGGACAGCGTCGCGGCAGCGCCGTCGTCTCGCCGGTCCACGCTAATTTCATCGTCACGGAAGGCGAGAACGCGCGTGCAGAAGATGCGCTCGCGCTGGCGGAAGAGATTCGCGAGCGCGTCAGGCGTGAACAGGGAATCGAGTTGGAATATGAAGTCGAGCTTTGGCGAGCTAATCCGGAACCGCCGATCGACACGGAAGGGCCACCATCTGAGAAAGAGGAGCAAGAACAGTGAAAGACCAGGTGATCGCTCAGAAAGTGGGTAACCGCACCGGCCTGGGTAAAGGCAAGTCGAGTGTGGGCCAACGCCCGGCCAAACGCGATCGCGAACCAGGTATGAACATCGCGACGCGTTTGCGATCTTTGGTTGGTTACGTTCCGCTTGCGCTTCGCATCGGTCTCGTTGCCATCCTCGGTCTGGTCGCGCTGGTCGGCTATCGAGCCGCGGCGTCAGCCGACTTCTTTCAGGTGAAAAGAGTCGAGACGCGCGGAGCGGTGCGTGCTTCAAACGAAGACATCAAGACTTCAGTGCTGCACGATGTGGGAGCGACAGGCGTCTGGCGCGCCGATCTTGAAAAGGTAAGCAAGCATCTCGAAAGTCTGCCGTGGGTCCGCACGGCTGTCGTCACGCGCGTGTTGCCTGACGGCATTCGCGTTCGCATCACCGAACGCCAGCCGCAGGCCGTCGTTCGTACGGCGTCAGGCCGCTTTATCTGGGTAGACGACGACGCTGTTTTTCTCGGCGAGATGTCGTCGACGGACCAGATGCCGGCGTTCTTTCTTCGCGGTTGGAACGAAGAAGACTCGACCGCGGCGCAGACCGAGAACCGCCAAAGAGTCACTCGCTTTCTTGAACTGCAACGCGAGTGGAATGCGCAATCGATCTCCGAACGCGTCAGCGAAGTGAATCTCTTCGATCTGCGCGACGTGCGCGTGCAGCTCGCCGGCGACGATTCGCAGATCGAAGTCCGTCTCGGCGGACAGGACCAGGCCGCACGACTACAAAAAGCGCTGAACGTTCTCGACGCGCAACGTCAAACCGCGCGTGGTCCACTCATCAGTTACATCGATCTCTCACAGGGAAAGAGAGCAATCGTCGGTTTGGTTACCGGCAATCAGACAATAGCTGACGGCGCGAGCGAGCGCGGAACAGAACCAGTGCGGCGATAACCGCTTCAGGAGCACACCCCCGATGGCCAAGCGTACGCAACACACAATCGGTCTCGACATAGGGACAAGCAAAGTGACGTGTATCGCCGGTGAGCCAGGTGAAGGGGGGCTGCTCGAAGTGGTCGGAATCGGAGAAGCAGAAGCGCGCGGACTGCGCAAAGGCGTGATCGTCAACCCTGACGCGGCTGTCGACGCGATCAAGAAAGCAGTTGAAGAAGCGGAACGGATGAGCGGGCTCGAAGCAGAAGAAGTAACAATCAACCTGGCGGGATCTCACATCCTTGGTTTTAACGGCCAGGCGATCGTCGCCGTCTCCGGACGCGATCGCGAGATCGTCGCCGACGACGTGCGTCGCGCGATCGACTCCGCCTGCGCGATTCAGCTTCCGGCCGGACGCGAGATCGTCGATCGCTTGCCGCAGGAGTTCATCGTCGACGATCAGGACGGCATAAACGATCCGGTCGGCATGATCGGCGCGCGACTGGCTGTGAAGGTACACATCGTGACGAGTCCGGTCACTGCGCGACAGAACGCCATCAATGCCGTGAATCGCGCGGGACTGGTTGTCGCGGACATGGTGCTCGAGCAGTTGGCCGCCGCCGAAGCATCGTTAACTGAAGATGACAAAGAGTTTGGCGCCGCACTTGTCGATGTCGGCGCGGAGACGACCGGACTAATCATCTACCAGCGCGGAGCAGTCCAGCACACGGCGGTGTTTCCGCTTGGCGGCTCGCATTTCACTAACGACATCGCCTTCGGTTTGCGCACGCCGATCCCGGAAGCGGAGAAGATCAAACGCACGGTCGGCTGCGCGTGCAGCAGTTCGTTGAGCGACATGGAACGCGGCGAGTTGGTGGAGGTGCCTTCAGTCGGCGGCCGTCCACCGCGTCAACTCTCGCGACAGATCCTTTGCGACATTCTTCAGCCTCGTGCAGAAGAGGTGTTGATGCACGTTGCCGACGAGATCAAGGACGCGGGTTGGGAACGCCAACTCTCGAGCGGCGTCGTGCTCACCGGCGGCGGCTCGTTGCTCAACGGCATGACTGAGATCGCGGAACAGGTATTCGACGCGCCGGTGCGGCTTGGCTATCCCGAACGCGATCGCTTTGGCGGGTTGATCGAAGACATTCAGAGCCCGGCGTGGGCAGCGGCCGCGGGGCTCGCGTTGCTTGCGCATCGCACGCAGGCAGCGGAGATTCGCACGGGCGTCAGCAGGCGCGGATCCACGGGCAAGCTAACGCATTTCGTATCACGATTTAAAAATCGTTTCGGTAGTATTTTCTGACAAGTTGTTGTATGCTTGCGCCCCGGTTGCACAAGATATTGTCCGCAAGATATCGATGCCGATGGCTCAAGAGACGCAACATAGTAGGAGGCGGCCCTGGAAGCCATCCCGTTTTGGGAGAGAGGAACTAACTATGACACCGGACACTCGTCAACCCGGAACCGGCATTAATATTTTCATTGATGATGACCCGCCGCTCACTGGAGCGCGGATAAAAGTAATTGGCATTGGCGGTGGTGGCAGCAACGCAGTCAATCGCATGATCGAAGCCGGCATCGAGGGAATCGAGTTCCTCGTTGCCAACACCGATCTGCAAGCACTCAAACGTTCACGCGCTCCGATCAAAATTCAACTCGGCAGCCGTTTGACCAAAGGACTCGGCGCCGGCGCCGATCCCGGAGTCGGTCGCGAAGCCGCACTCGAAGACACCGACAAGATCATCGAAGTGCTCGAGGGCGCCGACATGGTGTTTGTGACGACGGGTCTCGGCGGCGGCACCGGCACTGGCGGCGCGCCGATCATCGCGTCGCTCGCGACGGAGCTCGACGCGTTGACCGTCGCTGTTGTGACGAAGCCGTTTCACTTCGAAGGACGCCGTCGCATGCAGCAAGCGGATCAAGGTCTCCGGGAGTTGCGCGAGTGCGTCGACACCGTGATCACGATCCCGAACGAGCGTCTGCTGCACACGGTCGAGCGCGGCGTTTCCCTTGCCGACTCGTTCCGCGTCGCCGACGACGTGCTGCGCCAGGCAGTGCAGGGCATCAGCGATCTGATCACCGTTCCCGGTTTGATCAATCTCGACTTCGCCGACGTGAAGTCGATCATGCAGGGAATGGGAATGGCTTTGATGGGCGCCGGCCGCGCGACTGGTGAGAACCGCGCGATCGAAGCGACTCAACAGGCGATCTCGTCGCCATTGCTCGAGGAAGCGACGATACAGGGCGCGAAAGGCGTCTTGATCAACATCACGGGCGGGCCCGATCTGACGTTGTTTGAAGTTAACGCCGCCTCGTCGATCATTCGCGAATCGGCTGACGACGATGCGAACATCATCTTCGGCGCCGTCATCGACGAGAACATGCGCGACGAGATGAAGATCACGGTGATCGCCACCGGTTTCGACAAGGAAACGGTGGCCGTTGCTTCTGCTGCATCGACGACGGCGATGCCGATTCCGCCTCCTCGTTTTGTCAGTCGTCCGGCGGACGATTTGCCGCGACCGATGATGGCAAATCCACGCGTCGACGATCTCGACGTTCCTACTTTCATCCGCAAGAAAGCCGACTAGAAGCCGGCGCGCTGAGGCGATTTTCGTGTCATCTGTGGTGTCCAACACAGATGACACGGATGCATTATTTCTTGCAAGAAAAATCGTAAAACTAATTGATAGATTTAGGGTTTTCTCCTTTGCTTTTTCTTCTCTTGTTGTGTAGCATGTCGCTCATTCCTTGCAGGAAACTCCATTACGGGTAATGAATGTTCGTTCCTCTCCTCGGATGGGCCGCAGCCTGCGAGAGGTTTTAGCTGATCTGTACAACTAAGCCCTGTGTCTTAAGCATATAAGGTTGTTGACGGGTGCGACACCCGTCCTAGATTTTTGGAGGTAATAATCACGTGAATCGTAAACTCATCAGAACCACACTCGCGGAAGTGAAAGGCAAAGCCCGAGAAGTTCCGCAGCCCAGAGAGCGTTCGAATGGGAGTAACCGCCCCTCAAACGACGGCGGTCAGGCACGTGCCGCGCAGCAACATGCCGCAGCCGTGCAAGTCAAGAAGAGAGTTCCACCTCCCAACGAAACGAATGCAGAGATTTTCTACTACAAGAAACAGATCGACGCTCACACCTTGATGGTCATCGTTCTGCTGGACGGTGAGGAGATTGAAGGCACGATCGAGTGGTACGATCGTGGAGCGCTGAAGGTCAATCGCAAAGGAGCGCCGAATCTTCTCGTGCTCAAACGGAACATCAAATACATGTTCAAGGCTGACGAGCGCGTGGAAAGCGCCAGCGCGTAGGAAGAAGACATAAAGCAGCAGCCCTCGCCCCTGTTTTTTCTTTTGCCTGGACAACAGTGCGTCGCCTCAAGCAATGCGACACTCAGACCACAGCCCAACAAGCCCGGGTCCTCGACCCCGGCGAGTTTTGCCGCGCATCGGCATCACCATGGGAGACCCGGCCGGCATCGGCCCGGAGGTGGTGCTCAAAGCAGTTGCTGAAGAAGAGATCCGGCGCATCTGTGTGCCGGTGATCATTGGCGACGCGCAGTTGTTGGCGCACACGGCACGCACTCTCGATCTCCAGTCAGGCTACGACATCATTCGCAAAGATGAAGAGTTTCCGGAACACTTCTCGGAACCCATCATCTACCATCTCGACAACATCAGTGGTTCCATCGAGCCCGGCGTCGAATCAGGCGCAGCAGGTAAAGCTGCGGCCGAGTACATTGAAGCCGCGGTGGAGTTGTGTGCCGCCGGCAACGTCGACGCGATTGCGACTGCACCGATAAACAAACGCGCGTTGTTTCTCGGCGGTTACAGTTTTCCCGGTCACACGGAATTTCTCGCGCACCTCACCGGCGCCGAAGAATGCGCGATGGCTTTCGTCGCCGCCAACCTGCGCATCGTCTTGTTGTCCACTCACGTGCCGCTCGCGGAAGCCATCCGCATGGTCGAACGCGATCGACTCGTGAAGATCATCAACCTGGCAAATCGCGAACTTCAGCGTTGGGGAATGGAGCGCCCGCGCCTGGCCATCGCCGCGCTGAATCCGCACGGCGCGGAAGGCGGTCTGTTCGGAGTCGAGGAAGCTTCGGAGATGGTGCCGGCCATTGAAGCGAGCAGGCGGCTCGAAGATATTAATGTACAAGGACCGTATTCGGCTGATACCGTTTTCCTGCGCGCCTCGCGCGGCGAGTTCGACGCGGTGATTGCCTGCTATCATGATCAGGCGATGATCCCCGTCAAGTGTTTGTCGTTTGGCGAGGCGGTCAACGTAACGCTGGGTCTGCCCTTTATTCGGACCTCAGTCGATCACGGCACTGCCTTTGACATCGCGGGCAAAGGCCTCGCCGAACACTCGAGCATGGTGGCCGCGATCAAGCTGGCCGCGGAGCTGTCGATGAAGTCGGGCGAGAGTTGCCGCGCCGTTGAGATCTAACGACTCTGTCTCAGGAAACACACTCACATGGATAACAACGACAATACGACAAGTGGGAGCGACGAGCAGAAGACGCGACGGATGTTGGTGGCTGACGACGATCCCGCGATCCTGCGGCTGATCGCTACGATTCTCGAAAAGGAAAACTTCACAGTGGTAACCGCTCGCGATGGACGCGAGGCTTACAAAACTTTGCAGGCCGATGCCGACTTTACCGCGGCGATACTGGACGTCGTGATGCCGCACATTTCGGGACCGGAGCTGGTCCGGTTTATGAAAGCGGAAGAGCGGTTGAAGAAGATTCCCGTGATGATGATGACCGCGGAACAGGATCCGAAGCTGTCGTCTGACAGTTTTTCGGCAGGCGCGGTGGTCTTCCTGCCCAAGCCGTTCACCACGGCGCAACTGCAAATCATGTTGCAGATGTTGATAGGCAAACAGCCGGCGGAATGAAGCTTTCAGCGGCGACAATCTGTGTTTTGCTTTTGCTGACGATCGAGGCGCGCGCTGATCTGAGTTCGAGTCAGGTTCGCAAAGCGATCCAGACGATGGGCGGGATCTCGCTGTCTTCTGATTCGGTGCGGGTGCAGCAGGTTCGCACAAGCTCGGCGGAAAGCGCGGAGGCGTCGGCGCAGTTACAGTTGGTCTTTCGCGTGACGCAGCACGAGGGCCGCTGGCGATTGAGTGACGTTCGAACGGGGCAGGATCGTTGGGAACGTATCGATTTGATCGCGCAGGCGATGAATCTTCCATTTCCCGGTGACGAATGCGATGCGCCCTCGCAGTTTGCGCGAAAGGCGGAGTCAACTGAGTTAACGACGAAGCGCGCTCGTTGTCTCATCGCGGGATTGTTTGGGGTATCGTTGCCGTCGGATGATGTGCGAATACGTGAAGTCTCGCCGTTTGGATTGTCGCTAGGCTCGTCTGATGCGACGGCCCTGATCGTCGGTTTGGTCCGGCTCGACTTCCGGCTTGTGCGCGATAAGAGTGGTTGGCGCGTCGCTGATGTGAAGAGTGGTAATCACGACTGGGTATCCGTCGTCGGAGTTCCCGCCTCGCTCGATCAACTCAAGCGCGCGAGAGCGATGAATGATTTGTCACTGATCGCGCAGGCTCTTGATAACTATCGTCGCGATCGTGGTTTCTACGTTGTTTCTGACAAAGAATCGGTTTTGATCGATCACCTCAGTCCCAGGTATCTGACGCCTGTAATTCGCCTGGATCCGTGGTCCCGGCCCTACCAGTACGACGGGGATCATGACCGCTATGCCATCCGCTCGGTCGGCCCCGACGGCAAACCCAACACCCCTGACGACATAGTGGTAAAAAACTAAACTCTTGACTGCCCATTACGGCGGGTGTTAGGTTTCCTGATGAGGTCTGTTCTAAGGCCCACTGCGTGACGACTTGCCCGCGCCATCCGTGCAAACCGCACTAGGCCCCGCCGATGGTGCAATTCAGCTAAAGGGACTGGCTTTGCTAGCTGGACGCAAACTCCTACTTGCCGATGATTCGGCCACCATTCAGAAAGTTATTGACCTGACGTTTGCTGACGAAGACGTGCGAGTCATGGCTGTCAGCAATGGCCGGGAGGCAATCGATCAACTCGCGGATTTTGCACCCGATATAGTGCTCGCGGACATTCACATGCCGTCTCCCAACGGCTACGAAGTTTGCGAATACGTCAAAACAAACGAGAAGCTCAAACACATTCCCGTGATGCTGCTCGTTGGCTCGTTTGAGCCGCTGGACGAAGTGGAGGCGCGCAGAGTTGGCGCGGATGACATCTTGACGAAACCATTTTCATCGATTCGACGACTGATCGACAGAGTGGGAGCGCTCGTAAGCAGCCCGCCTGCCGAGAAGGAGGCCGCGACGGCGGAACTTCCGAAGGCCGAAGAACCACCGGCCGAGGAACCGTTGAGCAGGCAGGAACTGGAAGTAACCACGGCGGACACACTGCCGTTGCCAGGCCACACGCTGGTCGACACTCTGCCCAGAGTCGAGCAGCCGGTGGTCGAGGAGTCACCGCGAACCGAAACGCCGTCAGCGCGGCTGGAAGCGGTGCTCAGTGAAATGCAGTCGTCGCAAGCAGAGGGAACGTCAGAACACGAGGGCAGAATGGAACCTGTAATCCCCGAAACCAAGAGCGAGACTCACGGTGAGTCGTCGTCCGATGTGTTGTTGGACTTAGGCGAATTGGAACACGCGCGTGCGGCTGCGAGTGACGATTTCGTTCTCGATCTAGACGACGTGCATGAAGCGCCGGTATATGAAGCCGCGCCTGCGTATGAACCGACGCCTGCATACGAACCGACGCCTGCGTATGAAGCTGCACCGATGCGCGCGTTTGTAGAACCGGAAGTTAAGGAAGCTGCGGTTACTACTGGAAGCTACGAATCGAGTTATCAATCCTCTTATCAGGAACCAGAGACATACGAGTCACCGGCGCCGCCTGAACTCACACCGGATCCTGTTCCCGTGTTTAGTGAAACAGAATTTCCTATTGCTGATACACCTTCACCGGTGACCTCGATTAGCACGGACCAACTCTCGCCCGAGATGATCGACGCCATTGCCCGCCGCGCAGTCGAATTGATGTCCGACAAGGTCATCCGCGAAATCGCCTGGGAAGTCGTCCCGGATTTGGCTGAGTTGCTCATCAAGCGACAGTTGGAAGAGAAGTCCGCCAAGTAGTTTTTGAGGTCGCAATTTGCGACCTCAAATGCAAAAAAAGCAAAAACCCCAATGAAAACACCGATCTTGAGGTTGCAATTTGCAACCTCAAGTTTTATTGGTCGTCTTGAATCCGATTTGTTTGTGCGAAGGTGCTGGTTGATCCGTCAATCGTTTTAACTCATCGAACACCACCTGAAAGTACTTGTCATGGGTGGCCAGCTTTCTAATAACCGCAGCAAACTTCCTGTTTAACTCTTCGTTCGACTCCAAAAGCTGCCGCAGTCTAGTAAACGCACGCATGATCGTGATGTTTACTTCGATCGCTCGTTCGCTGTTTAAGACGCTCGATAGCATCGCCACGCCGTGCTCGGTAAACACGTAAGGCAATGACCGTCTTCCACCGTGCAGTGATCTTGAGATCGCAAATTGCGATCTCAAGATCTCCGCTTCTTCCTTCGTTAACTGAAACATGAAGTCTTCAGGAAATCGCTTGCGATTGCGATTTACCTGTTGGTTGAGTCGCTTCGTGGACTCTCCATACAACTCCGCCAGGTCTTCATCAATCATCACCTTGTGGCCGCGAATTAGATAGATCCTGCGCTCGATGGATTGGATCGACACAGCGAGGCTGTCGGATGTGAGGTTTTTCTTGCGAGGCATGCGCGTAGGTTACCACGTTGTCAGCGTTTTTGAACTTTGTCCGAGGTCTGGCGTAGACTCTACCCTTTCATTTTCATCATCAGGACGAGTATTCACGACAGTTAACGATGGACATCCCGAAACAATACGACCCGAAGCAGGCGGAGCAGAATCATTACGAGCGCTGGGAGAGGAATGGGTATTTTGCGCCCGAGATCAATAAGGATCCGCAGGCGCCGGTGTTTTCGATAGTCATCCCGCCACCCAACGTCACCGGGTCGCTGCACATGGGCCACGCGCTCCAGCACACGCTGATGGACGTGATGACGCGGCACAAGCGCATGTCGGGCTATCGCGCCTTGTGGCTGCCGGGCATGGACCACGCCGGCATCTCGACGCAGTTGATGGTCTCGCGCGCGCTCAAGAAAGAAGGAAAGTCGCGGCACGACCTCGGACGCGAACAGTTTGTCGAACGCGTTTGGAAGTGGAAAAGCGAATCCGGCGGACAGATCACGAAGCAGATGCGGCGAGAAGGCGCGTCCGTCGACTGGTCGCGTGAGAAGTTCACAATGGACGAAGACCTCTCGCGTGCCGTTCGCGAAGTGTTCGTCCGGCTCTATGACGAAGGTTGGATCTATCGCGGCAACCGGATCGTCAACTGGTGCCCGCAGGACCAAACCGTACTCTCGGATCTCGAAGTCGAGAAACTTCCACAGGCCGGCAAACTCTATTATCTCCAGTATCCGATCAAGAACAGCGACCGCCGCATCACCGTCGCCACGACGCGCCCCGAGACGATGCTCGGCGACACCGGCGTTGCCGTGAACCCGAGCGACGAACGCTATACGGATCTAAAAGGCCAGACTGTTTTACTGCCGCTGACGAATCGCGAGATCCCCATCATCGCCGACGACTTCGTCGATCCAGAGTTCGGCACCGGCGCGGTGAAGGTGACACCTGCACACGATCCGAACGACTACGAAATGGGACTGCGTCACGACTTGCCGCAAGTCGTCGTGATCGATCCACAGGCAAAGATGACGGCCGACGCCGGCGAACGTTTCGCCGGTCTCGATCGTTACAAGGCCCGCGAGAAAGTCGTCGAAGAGTTCGATTCCCTCGGACTGCTAGAAAAAGTCGTCGACTACGAGTTCTCGATCTCGAAATGCGAACGCTGCAAGACGGTGATCGAACCGTTGATATCGACGCAGTGGTTCATGAAGATGGATCAACTGCGAGATCTCGCGCTCGATCTGATGTCGCGTGAAAAGAAGCCACGCTTCGTTCCCGAGACGCCGTACGAAAAGGTCTACACCAACTGGCTCGAAAACCTGCGCGACTGGACCATCTCGCGCCAACTCTGGTGGGGCCACCAGATCCCGGCCTGGTACACGCCAACGGGCGAAGTGATCGTCGCACGCTCAGAAGAAGAGGCGCGCGAAAAGGCCGGCACGAGCGAGCTCACGCAAGACCAGGACGTGCTCGACACCTGGTTCTCCTCCGCGTTATGGCCGTTTTCGTCTCTCGGCTGGCCCAACGAAACCGAAGATCTAAAAACGTTCTATCCGACCTCCGTCCTGGTGACCGCGCGCGACATCATCTTTCTCTGGGTGTCGCGCATGGTGATGACGGGGCTCAAGTTCATCGGCAAGGAACCGTTCGCAGACGTCTTCATCAGCGGAACGATTCTCGACAGCCAGGGCCAGCGCATGTCGAAGACGAAGATGAACGGTGTCGATCCACTCGACGTCTTCGACAAGTTCGGGGTCGACGCGACGCGTCTGACGCTGGCCCAGGTCGGCACGACTGACACGCGCTGGAACGAGAAGCAAGTCGAGTCGTATCGCAACTTCGCCAACAAGATCTGGAACGCCGCGCGCTTCTGTATGCTTTATTCAGAAGGCGCGGGCGTGAACCCGCAGCTCCTGAAAACAAACGCGGACCTCGCGCTGCACGACCGCTGGATCATCTCGCGTCTCAATAAAACAGCGCGCGACATGAACGCCGCCATCGATGCCTACGAGTTTCACGGCGCGGTGCAAACGCTGTATCACTTCTTCTGGGACGACTTCTGCGACTGGTATATCGAATTAACGAAAGCCGACGTCACCTCAGACAGCGCCACTCCGCAAAGAAGTGAAGCGCGTTCGCGGCTGCTGACGGTGCTCGAAGAAGCGCTACGTTTGTTGCACCCGTTCATGCCTTACATCACCGAAGAGTTGTGGCAGCGCTTGCCCGGCGAGAAGCCGCACCATCCGGCGTATTCAGCAGCCGAACCGACCGTAATGCTGACCGCGTATCCGCAAGCCGGCGCGATCGACGAAGCAGCGGAAATAGAAATGCAACTGCTCATTGCCCTGATTTCCGGCGTGCGAAACATCAGGGCCGAGCACAACCTGAAGCCGTCGGACAAGATAAACGTATTGATCGGTATCCGCGATTCTGGTCTGCGCAAGGTGTTTGAAGAGAACACGGATCAGATCCGGCGGCTCACAGGCGCGTCGACGATCGATATTTCTGTAAACATCGATGCTCCCAAAGCTTCCGCCAAATTCTTACTTACAAGTACGGATGAGGTGGCCGTCCCATTGGAAGGACTCGTCGATTTTGCTGAAGAGACGAAACGGCTAGAGCGAAAGAAAGAGAAACTTCAAAGCGAAGAAAAGAAGCTTCAGGCGCAGCTCGCCAATCCTGATTTCGCTTCCCGCGCTCCGGCTGAAAAAGTTCAGCAAGCTCAGGATCGCATCAAAGAAATCGAGCTGCATATCAAAGCCCTGGACCAACTAATCGAGAACCTGCAATGAACTGGATCGACGAAGGCGCGCTCTATTCACAAATCGGTCTGTTCCTGCGCGAGGATCTCGGCCGCGGCGACATCACCACGCAGTCGATCATCGAGCGCAACACGCGTGCTCGCGCGCGCTTCGTCGCCGGTGAAAACATGATCGTCGCCGGACTCGAAGCCGCCGAGGAAGTGTTTCTGACGCTCGATTCGCAGCAACAGCTCGAAGCGTTTGTTTCGGACGGCGAGCGAGTCGAATCGGGAAAAGTCATCGCACGGATGGTCGGTTTTGCCGACGTGCTGATCTCGGCGGAGCGAGTCGCGCTGAACCTCTTGCAACGACTCTCGGGCATCGCGACGTTGACGAGCAAGTTTGTCGCGGCGGTTGACGGCACGGGCGCGCAGATCGTCGACACGCGCGCAACGACGCCGGGGCTGCGTTTGCTGGAACGTTATGCAGTCGAACTCGGCGGCGGATACAACGCCCGGTTCGGTCTGGACGACGGCGTTGTCGTGACGACGAATCACGTCTCGATTCTCGGCGGTGTGAACGCGGCCGTGCGGAGCGCGAAGGAGAAACTGGGATACCTGCACAAAGTTGCCGTGCAGATCTCGAGTGAAGCTGAGTTGCGCGACGCGATCAAAGCTGGAGCCGACGTTGTCGTCGTCGATGATCTCACCGCGCAGGAAGTTGGCCGTCTCGTCACGCTCGCTCGCGATCTCTCGCCGGCCGTAGTGGTCGAGTGCGCGGGAAAGATCACGCCGGAGAACGTTCGTGAATACGCCGAAGCGGGTGCGCAGTTGATCAGCATCGAGTCGTTAACCAACGCGCCCGCGATGAACATCAGCTTCAGAGTCCAGCCTTTCTAAGACACGGATTTCGGCGGAATTTGGAACCGGATGGGCGGTTTGTCGTGAAAAATCGAAGCATCTGGCAAGAGCTTGATGGCATCTGGATAGCGGGGTATCTTAAAAGCGGAAAAGGAGTGCGCTGATGCCGATTCGCAACTACATCAAAGTTTTCATAGCGGCCTTCGTGGTTGTTAGCTGCTGTTTGATTCAGGCGGACGCGCAGACCCGGAAGAAGAAACGCTCTCGGCGCGCCACCAAGCCTGCGGTTGCGCAGCCGGTGATCACAAACCCGTCAGTTGCGCCGCCGGAATCGAAAGATGCCACTACGCCCAGCGACGTCAAGATCATCAGCACTGCTGATCCGC
Source organism: Acidobacteriota bacterium (assembly GCA_046732935.1). Classification (GTDB taxonomy): domain Bacteria; phylum Acidobacteriota; class Blastocatellia; order Pyrinomonadales; family Pyrinomonadaceae; genus PSRF01. Next base: position 24,986 of record JBKPOC010000147.1, read on the forward strand.
AAGCTGAAGGTACGGAAACGCAGGAAACCGCGCCGGCGAAAAAGCCCGCTGCTGCTAAAACCGAGTCGCCGTCTCAGCAGGAGATGCAGCAGACGATCAACAAGTTATCCACTCAGGTCGACAAGTTGAACGACAAGCTGAGCACGATGTCGGACGAGGACCGCTACCAGCTCGATATGGAGCGTTTGAGCCGTGCCGAGCAACGCTCCGAACAGTTGCGCAGCCAGTTGCTCGACTCCGAAAGCAAGATGGCGGACATCGAAGCGAAGCTGGAACAGATCGAGTATGCGTTAAAGCCGGAGAATATCGACCGCGCGACGCAGGGATATGGTTCAACGCGGCCGGAAGAGGCGCGGGACACGCGCCGGCGTCAACTCGAGAACGAACGAACTCGATTGAAAGCGCAGTTCAAGCTCCTCGAGACGAGCAAGGCGCGGTTGGAAGTGGCAGTCTCTAATTCAGACGCGGAAGTCGATCAACTGCGAGCGAAGCTGCAACAGAAGCGTGACCAGATGGAGCTCAATCCGCCGAAACGCAAACCTTAAATCCTCGAGGTTAGAATTTATTGCTCGTGTGCAGGGCCACCGCTTTCCAACCCCCAACCTGATTAACAAGCGTCAACGTGTAACTCACCGCAGCTGGGTTTTCGTCAGGGGACCTGCCCGGAACCGCGGACCGCTGCCGTATTGACTCGCCTCGCACCACCGCCGTATCTCCAAATACTGAAACAGTCACGTTGCTGTTCTCGAGTTTGGAGAATTTCAACTGGCCCGAACTCAGATCGTCCACCAACTGTTTGCGACTGATTTGCGTCCCATCCGGACGAGTCCAAATAAATCCCGGATCAGTTAGCGCGCTCAGCTTCGCACCGTCACCGGCGAGCATCGACTGGTGAAACGCAGCCTCGACTGCCGCCGCTTCCGTCTTACTTTCTTCTTCCGTGCGCGGCATGCGCGTCGACTGCCAATTCACGACCTGCCACTTACCTGCCCGTTTGACGAACGTTCCGCTGTTGAGCAAGTTCGCGACTTGCTTCGTTCCGCCGGCATTCGTCGTCGCCACCAGACGAAACGCGACTACAGCCGTATCGCCGTACTGCTGAATGCGAACGTCTTCGGCGGTGTAGATCGTCGTCGAATCGCCCGGCTTCGGAGCGGGCGCGCTACGAACGTCGCGCATGACCTCGGCTTTGTTGACGCGCCGCCCGGCGGAACGCGTGTAGATCAAATCGTCGGCCCAAAAGCGCTCATGGATCGCAGCGTCACCTCGCGACGCGCCCGCAAGGAACTCGTTGAGCAGTTTGGTCAACTCCGCAGCATCGGGCGCCGTTGCCGTTTGCGCAAACACGCCAGATGCTGTTATCAACATCAGCATCGCAATCGAAAGGATTTTGTTCATATGAATCAGACTCAGCGAACCGCTGTTGAAACGTTCGCAGCGTTGCACAGATCCGGCTGCTTCGTAATACCGAATCCGTGGGATCTCGGATCAGCCGTCTATCTCGAGCATCTCGGTTTCAAGGCCCTGGCCACGACCTCGTCCGGCTTCGCGTTCAGCCAGGCGCGGGCCGATACATCTTCTGCCCCGGCACTCGAGGCTGTTCTCGTGCACCAGCGCGACCTTGTTCAAGGGACGTCGTTGCCGATCAATGCCGACTTCCGTGAAGGTTACGCCGACGAGCCGGAAGACGTCGCCGCAAACGTCGCGCGTTGCGTCGAGACCGGAGTCGCCGGGCTATCCATAGAAGATTCGACGGGAAACACCGCGACGCCGCTATACGATATACAACTTGCTGTCGAAAGGATCAAAGCAGCGCGGCGGGCCATCGACGATTCAGGCGTCCCCGTGATCCTGGTCGGACGCTGCGAAGCGTGGCTCACGCAGGATCCCAACGCCTTCAAAGTCGCGATTGAACGTTTGACTGCTTACTCGGAAGCAGGCGCCGACTGTCTTTACGCGCCCGGGGTTACTGACCCCAGCCAGATCGAGGCGATTGTGAAAGCCGTCGCTCCGAAGCCCGTGAACGTGTTGGCGTCGCGGCCCGATCCGAACCTTACGGTTGCAAAGCTCGCGGATCTTGGTGTACGTCGTATCTCGGTTGGTTCCGCGTTGTCGCGCGTCGCGTGGGGCGCCTTTATCCGCGCCGCGCAGAGCATCGCCACGACAGGCACGTTCGATAGCCTCGGCGAAACCGCCGCATTCGCTGAGCTAAACAAGATATTTTCCAGGTGATAGACTATCTCACCCAAAGCAATGCCGACGATTGCACAACGCGACCTCTATCGTCTGATCAACGAAGCCGGCGAACGCGGTGAACGTGTCGTCGTAGCGACGGTCGCGCATACGCGGGGCTCGACGCCGCAGCAGCGCGGCGCGAAGATGCTCTTTTTTCAGAACGGAGAGGTTGCGGGAACGGTCGGCGGCGGTTGTATCGAGGCGGAAGTGTGGGCCGAGGCGCAAGCGGCGATGCGTACCGGCACGTCTGAACTGCATCACTACTCTCTGACGGCAGATGAAGCGAGCGAAGAGGGAATGGTCTGCGGCGGCACGATGGAGATCTTTATCGAAGTGATGAACGCATAATTCATTCGCGATTGGCGGTGACGAACTATGTCTCAAGATTTCCTGGCTAACTACAAAGCCAAACACCAGCATCCGCTCAACCGGCTCGCGCACAGCTTCGGCATACCCATGATCGTCATCTCGCTGCCGCTCTTCTTTTTCAACTGGCAGTGGGCACTCGGGTTGTTCATTGCCGGTTGGATCTTGCAATTCATCGGCCACGCAATCGAGGGTAATCAGCCTGCCTTCTTCAGAAACCCCGTCTATCTATTGGTTGGGCCATTGTGGCTCGTGCGGCGCGTCGGCTCGGTCTTCGGACTGAGCAGGGCGCAAAAGTAAATCCCCGCCTGGCGAACAGAAAGGTTTGATGCCCGAACAAAAGGACCACGCCCCTTCGCCGACAATCACGCAAGTGATTGCCGAGCTACTCGACCGGGGTGCGCTTGCCGTCGTCGTCACAGTGGTGCGCGGGCCGGGAACCGGAGCGAAGCTCGTCGTTGATGAACGCGGATTGACGGTTGGAAGTCTCGGCAATGCCGAGTTGGATGTACTGGCGGCGAAGCAGTCGGCGGAGTTTCTGCGGTCGCATACTGACACTCGGATGTATGGCGTCAATGAGTTCGCGCCTGAATTTGCATCGGAGTTTCTGGGCGCGCGAGAGACGTTACTGATGTTTGAACGTTTGCAGCCGGCGCCGCGTTTGGTCATCTGCGGCGCGGGGCACGTCGGTGCGGCCCTCGCGAAGCTGGGCAGTTTCGCCGGTTACCAGACGACGTTGATTGACGATCGCGCTGAGTTTCTCGAACGCTCGCGCTTTCCCGAGGATGTCGAGCTCGTCGTCGCGAAGGATTGGGAAGAGGCGGTCAGCGCGGCGATGGGAAACGGCAGCGGAGTCTCGGTCGCGGTGGTGACGCGCGGCCACAACGAAGACGAGCGCTGCATGAACGCTGTCGTACGTTCGAATCCCGATTACGCTGGCATGATTGGCAGCAAACGGCGGACGTCGATCGTTATCGAACGGCTGCGCGAGAAAGGCGCGACTAACGAGCAACTGCAAAAGATTCACGCGCCGATCGGGCTGGACATCGGCGCCGTCAGTCCCGAGGAAGTAGCGCTCGCGATCATGGCGGAGATCATCGCCGAACGTCGTGGCGCGAGTGGCAAATCGCTGTCCGCCTGGCGACGCGGGTTATAGCTTTGATCGAACAAGAAGTAGACGTCGAACCCCGAAGATTTCAGCCGGCCGTGCGCCGGACGGGAATGTTCCGCGCGCTGTCGAATCCCAACTATCGCATCTTCTGGATCGGCGCCTTTCTCTCTAACGTCGGAACCTGGATGCAAACCGTCGCGCAGGGTTGGCTCGTGCTGCAGTTGACCGACTCTCCTTTCTGGCTCGGCCTCGACGCGTTCATGGCCACCGCTCCCGGCGTCGTCTTTACGTTGATTGGAGGCGTGTTCGCCGACCTCATCGATCGTCGCCGGCTAATGCTTTACACGCAGGTGGCCGCGGGCATCGCTGCCTTTGGTCTCGCCATGCTCGTCGCCACCAACGTCGTCAACCGGTGGATGGTGCTTGGGTTTTCTTTTGCGACCGGCTGCTGCATGGCCCTGGCAAGCCCGTCATTCCTGGCGATGACTTACGATCTCGTCGGCCGTGAAGATCTCGCGAATGCCATCGCGATGAACTCGACGCAGTTTCAGCTCTCGCGCGTCATCGGACCAGCGCTCGCGGGTGTCGCGTTTCGCGTCCTTGGACTAGCGGGTTGCTTCTTCGCGAACGCGCTTTCGTTTGTTGCCGTCGTCGCCTCCCTCTCGAAAGTGCGGCCGATAACAAATCAGGACGCACCAGTACACTCGGTGCGCGATCGGCGCGCGCTGTGGCGCGATCTGATCGAAGGCTTGCATTACGTGCGCAACCGGCCGCGCGTCTCGTCGTTGCTGATGGTCGCAGCAGTCAACAGTTTCTTCGGCGCGCCTTACTTCACGATGGTGCCGATCTACGCGCGCGACATCTTTCATCTCGGCGCAACCGGGCTCGCGCTGATGATGGGAACAGCCGGCGCCGGCGCGTTCTTCGGCGCATTGCTCGTCGCCTACCTCGGCGACTTCCGGCGCAAAGGCTGGTTCGTGCTCGGCGGCTCGCTCATGTTCGGCATCTGCATCAGCAATTTCGCGCTCACTACGCGGCTTGCTCTTTCGTTGGCGTTTCTGTTCGGGTTGGGCTTTGCGCTTGTCGTGTCGGTCGCCTTAATCAACACGCTGCTCCAGAAGCTCGTCACCGACCAGATGCGCGGGCGAGTGATGAGCATGTTCATTCTTTCCTTCATGGGCACGATGCCCCTCGGAAACATCATCGCCGGCGCCATGTCCAGTCACTTCGGGCCGCAGCCGACGTTGGCTGTTGGCGGCCTCGTCGTCACCGTTTTTGCAGCCTCCGTCGCGTTTTTTAACAAGCGGCTGCGAGAATTGCACTAAACCCACGCAAGAACCAACCAGCGGGCCGTTCTGTTACCAGCATGAGCTTTACGCCTGATTTCTGGAGACTCATATGCCGACACGAACCAGCCTGACACATCTCCTCGCTTTATTCATGATTCTTGCCGCCGCCGCGGTTGTCGCAAACGCCCAGGGAATCATCGTCCCCGGCCCGTGCCGCCGGTGCCCGCCGCCGATACGCGAGCCGTCAGTTGCACTCATGCGCTCGTTACCCGTCAAGTCGATCAAGATCGACACGCGCATCAGTTCCCAGGTGGCGACGACGCACGTCGAACAGGTCTTTCGAAACGACACACCGGCGACGCTCGAAGGGACGTACTTCTTTCCCATTCCGGAGTCGGCATCAGTCACGGAATTCGCGATTTGGGACGGCGACCGGAGGCTCGTCGGCGAAGTCAGGACGCGTGAAGAGGCGCGGCAAATCTACGACGAGATCGTGCGACGCCAGCGCGATCCCGGACTGTTGGAATACGCCGGCAAGGATCTCTTTCAGGCGAGCATCTTCCCGATCCCGCCGCATTCGGACAAGAAGCTGGAGTTGACCTACACGCAAGTCGTACGCGCGGAAGGCGGGACCGTTTCGTATCGCTATCCGCTCGGCACCGGACGGCAGGCTGCGGAGATCGGCACGGTCTCGGGCCGCGTCGAAGTCGAAAGCAAAGAACCGGTGCGGAACGTCTATTCGCCGACGCACGTGATCGACATCAAGCATCACGCGGATCGCCGTTCAGTCGTCTCCTTCGAAACTGCCGGCGGAAAAGAGCCGCAGGACTTTCAACTCTTCTACACCATCTCGAAAGAAGACTTTGGTCTAACGCTGCTCACTTACCGCGAGCCCGGCAAGGACGGTTACTTCCTCCTGATGATCTCGCCCAAAGACGAGTGGACGGACCAGGAATACTCCGCCAAGGACGTGGTCTTTGTGGTCGACACGTCAGGTTCGATGGCCGACGAAGGCAAGATGGAAAAGGCCCGATCTGCGTTGCTCTACGGCGTGAACATCCTGCGCCCGCAAGATCGGTTCAACGTGATCTCGTTTGCCGGTGAAGAACACCTGATGGAGTCCGGACTGATTCCGGCTGACGAGAAAGGACGCCAGCGCGGCGCGGCGTTCGTCAAAGCGCTGAAGCCCGTTGGCGGCACGAACATCAATCAGTCGCTGCTCGCATCCTTGCGCCAGTTCAGCGACACGGATCGAGAGCGGCCGAAGATCATCGTTTTCATGACTGACGGTTTGCCGACCGTTGACGAGACGCGCGTGCCGAACATCGTCGAGAACGTGCGAAAGGCGAGCAAGCCGGGCGTGCGGTTGTTCACATTTGGCGTGGGATACAACGTCAACACCACGCTGCTCGACAAACTGGCCGCGGAAAACGGCGGTGTCGCCGATTACGTCGAGCCGAAGGAAGATCTGGAAGTCAAAGTCTCGAACTTCTTCACCAAGGTGAACTATCCGGTACTGACGGATCTGCAACTTGACATGGGCGGCGCGCAAACGGATCTCGTTTACCCGCGCACGATTCCCGACGTCTTCCGCGGATCGCAAGTGACGCTGATCGGTCGTTACAACAACACTGCGTCGCTCGAATCCATTCGTTTGCGTCTCTCCGGTAAATCAAACGGCCAGACACGCTCCTACACGTACGACAAGCTGAGTTTTCCGCTGCGTGAGGAAGCGAACGACTACTTGCCGCGTTTGTGGGCCACGCGCCGCGTCGGCTGGTTGATGGAACAGATACGAACCAACGGCGAGCAGAAGGAGTTGCGAGACGAGATCGTCGATCTTGGAACGCGCTACGGCATCGTCACGCCCTACACGTCGTACCTGGCGTTGGAACCGGAAAGAGCGATATCCCAGCTTCCGATGGCTGGACGGGATAGCGCCCGCCGCGGTTTGGCAGATTTGAAAAGCGTGCGTCCGCCGAAGAGCGTGCCCGCTCCCGCAACCATGAACGCGGCCGTGGATGCGACCGCCACGACCGGCGCCGGCGCAGTCGCGCAAAGCAAGCTGGCGCGCGAACAGCAGGAGAGGGCGTTCCTGCAAGAGGAAGACCGCGCGGACGCAGTCCGACGCGTCGCGACCAAGACGTTCTACCTGGTCGACGACGTTTGGACCGATTCGGAGTTCAAGGCTGAATCGAAACTGCCGGAGACTGTGGTGAAGTTTGGCAGCGAGGAATACTTCGCGCTGATCAAGCAGTATCCGAAGTTAAGCAGTTATTTCGCCTTGGGAGAGCGGGTGGTCGTGGTTCTCGAGGGCCGAGTGTTCAGGGTCTCGTAGAAACACGGGTTGCCTTGCGGGGAGCCTTGAGACTAGGGTAAAAATTCAGAAAATGAAAACCCAAGTTTCAAGGCTCTTTCAGCTTTCTCTGGTCCTGTGGCTGCTGACCGGCTCCGCCAGCGCGCAGGGCGGTTGGACGCCGACGCGGGTCAACACCGGCGGCAACGATCTCAACACTGTCTACTTCCTTGACGACAAGCGTGGCTGGGTCGCCGGCGACCAAGGCTTTCTGAGTCGCACTGACGACGCAGGCCGAACATGGACGCGCCAAAACGTCGCCACGAAAGCTGCCATAAACGACATCTATTTTCGCGACAAGGAGATCGGTTTCCTGCTGGCGGGAAACTCGATCTTTCTCACGCGCGACTACGGCGCGACCTGGACCAAGTCGCGCAGCTTTCTGCCCGAGGAGTTCGACGGCGCTGAAGTTGAGTTGTACAGCGTGCGCTTCTCGAGCAAGAACAAAGGCTGGGTCGTCGGTTCGGTAAGTAAACGCGATCGCGTCGTCGACAGCATCCTGGTTTACACCGACGATGCCGGGCAGACGTGGAGACGACAACGCGCGCCGAGCCGGCTCGAGTTAATCCACATCGACTTCGTCAGTGACAAGAGAGGTTGGATCGTCGGCGCCGACGGAACGGTCTTGTTCACGCGCGACGCGGGCGACAGTTGGACGAAGCAAAACACCAGCACCAACGTGACGCTCTACCACGTCGACTTCCGCGGCGATAAACGCGGCTGGGCGGTCGGTGAACGAGGCACGCTGTTGCGCACGACGGACGGCGGCGAAACGTGGACGGCTATTCAAACGAACGTGAAGGTCACGCTGCTCAGCGTCCAATTCTTGAATGACGACGATGGTTGGGCGATTGGACGGAACGGCACGATCCTGCGCAGCAACGACGAAGGCAAGACGTGGATGCAACAAGAGTCGACAACGCGGCAAAACCTGTACTCGCTCAATTTCAACAAGAAGATTGGCTGGGCAGTTGGCGGTGAGGGGATCGTGCTTCGTTGCGACTGTAATTGAGGCTGAGCAACCTCCGTAACTGAAAAGACATCTTAGTCCGCGAGGTTAATCGGATCGCCGCAGTGGTTATAGCGACGACCATAACACTCGGTTCCTCCTGTGATTTGCGCCCGGCATGTCGGCCATGCCGGGCGGTATTTTTTTAGGAGGTTTTTTAGTCTTTGCTGCCGGTGAAGGGGAGCGCGGGCGCGTCTTGCAGCATTATCGTGCCTTCCGCGTGGTCTACTTCGAACCTTGCCGAAATCTCCACAGGCACTTCATGTCCATCGACGTTTAAAGAAGTGGATGCGTGAAACGAATTATCGTGGATCTGGACAGTTCCCAGGTTCGCGTCTCCCATCTCTGAACTGAACGTCCCGGAGAAGCCTTCACCTTCACGCGCAATCGTCAACGTCGCCGGAATGCTTTGTCCCAGCGGCGTCTCCAACTCGATCGACCACGATCCGGCCGGGTCAGTCACACCCGAACTGTCCATCGATTTTCGTTTCCCCGCGGTGTTGTAGATCTCGATGTCTTCGCAGTACGGCCTGATCTGATCGAGCACTGACGAGCCGTCGCCGACGATAATCAACGCCGCCTCGTCTGGTTTGACGTATTGTTGCGCGACGCGCTGAATCTCCTCGATAGTCACCGCCTGCACGCGATCGCGATACATCTGCAAGTAGTTGTCGGGCAGGTTCAGCATCTTGATCTGGACGAGTTGATCCGTCAGTCCTTCCTGCGTCTCGAGACGGATCGGAAACACGCCCGTCAGGTACGACTTCGCATCCGCGATCTCTTTCGCCGAAACGGGTTCGTTGCGAATGCGATTCAGCTCGTAGAAAAACTCCTTCAGCGAATCGCCAGTGACCTGCGTCCGCACTTCCGCTGTCGCCCGAAAAGTTCCCGCAGTCCGGCGCGCGTCGAGGTTCGTGTACGCGCCGTAGGTGTAGCCCTTCTCCTCACGCAGGTTCATAAACAAACGCGACGATGCATTCGCGCCGAGCACGGTGTGCATCAACATCATCGGGAAGTAGTCGGGACTCGTTCTGACGATGCCGCTATTCGCGATCACGATGTTCGACTGCGCCGATCCACGACGATCGATCAGATACGCAGTCTTTTTGGTCCTGACCGGCGGCGCCGGAAAATTGGTGACGATGTCTTCACCGCGTTGCCATCCGGAAAAGAGCGACTCGAGCCGGGCCGTGATCGCGTCGTACCGAACATCGCCGACGACGATGAACACGGCGCTGTTCGGAACAAACTTCGCGCGGTGAAAGTTGACGAACTCGTCGCGTGATGAACGATCGATCGACTCGGGCGTCGGCGCTACAACCGAGTACGGGTGATCGCCAAACATCACTCGCGAAACCATCTCGCTCGCGAGAAACGAAGGTTGAGCTCGTTGTTGCCGCAGGCTTTCTTTGGTGTTCTGCTTCGCCAGTTCGACTTCGTTCTCCGGAAATGAAGGCTGCAACACAACTTCAGCCATCAAGTCGAGTATGCGATCGTTGAACTGCGCCAGCGCAGAAGCGGCGACTATCGTGTAATCGGAGTTCGCGCCCGCGGACAGGCTCGCGCCCATGCGCGCAACTTCGTCGGCGATCTCGCGGCTCGTCCTGGATTCAGTGCCTTCCGGCAGCAGCCCGGCGAGCAGATCGGTTAGACCAGGCAAGTCCGGCGGATCGAAAGCCCCGCCGACACGAAACGCCAAACGATAACTGACGAGCGGCAGCCGGTTGTCTTCGACCACCACGATGGTAAGACCGTTCGACAGCACCGTCTCACGAGGTGCCGGAATAGTAAGCGGGTGCGGTTGTAGCGGCGGCGGCGCCTGGCTACGAAAAGCTTCTTTTTGTTGACTCATCTCTTATGGATGCAATGGTCCTGATCCGGGTTTTGTTTGCGGAGGCACATCAGCCGGATCGCCCGGTTGCTCAACGGGCTTCGCTGGTTTTATTTGTGCGACGTCCGCATTCATGGGCGACTCCGGTTCCGGAGCAGGGACGTCGGGAATCTGGGGCGGTGGCGCCGCAGGCTGATGCGGATCGCCGGGAGGATGCGGAGACGCGGCCACGGCTTCGGTGGCTTCAGCCTCCGCGGGAATGATGTCGAGCACGACGCGGTTGTCGACGTCCATAAAACGCTGGGCGGCGTTCTTGATGTCGTCGGCCGTGATGCGCAGATAATGGTCCAACTCCGAATCGACGAGCCGCGGATCTGAATCGTAAAGCGCAAACTCCGCGAGCCGCTGGGCGCGATACATCGTCGACTGGCGCCCGCGCACCGCGTCGTTGCAGAGCGAGTTGCGCAGTTTTTCCATCTCCTGGTCCGTTGGACCTTCGCGGCCGATGCGTGTGATCTCCTCGAAAATCTTTTGACGAATTACATCGACTTCCTCGCCCGGTTTCGGCAGGGCAAAGACGTACAGCGCCGATGGCCCACGACGTTCGTCTATGCCGCCTTCGATCGAGACGACTGATTCGTCGCCCTTCACGAGCTTCTGATAGAGACGCGAACTGTCGCCTTCGAACAACAACGTGCCGGCCAGCGACAGCGCGTAAAAGTCCTTCGTACGTCTGGCCGGAATCTTCCAACCGAGGACAAACGCAGGCGCCGGAGCTAATGGATCGGGAAACGTCTCGTTGCGAATGGCGACCGGGTCCGGCTCAGAAACGTCAACCGGCGGCGGAATTGGCTGCGCCGGAATGTTGCCGAAGTACTTCTCGACCAACGATCGTGCTTCGCCGGTATCGAAGTCGCCGACAACTGTCATGACGGCGTTGTTCGGCGCGTAGTAAATGCGAAAGAACTCACGAACGTCGTCGATCGTGGCGGCGTCGAGATCCTCCATCGACCCGATAGTCGAGTGCGCGTTTGCGGGGTTGGTGAATATCAGCTCGTTCATCCGCAGAAACGCGTTGACGTAGGGTTGATTATCGTAGCGAAGTCGTTTTTCCTCCTGGACCGCGTTGCGCTGGTTGTCGAGGTTCTCCTGCGTGACTTTCAGCGAGCGCATGCGATCGCTTTCGAGCCAGAACGCCAGCGGCAGGTAGTTAGAAGGAAGAGTCTCGAAATAGTTGGTGCGTTCGGTGGAAGTGGTCCCATTCATCGTGCCGCCCGCATTGAAGATGTATTGGAAGTGGGCGGCCTTGGGAACGTTTTCGGATCCCTGGAACATCATGTGTTCGAAGAGGTGGGCAAAGCCCGTGCGGCCTTCCTTTTCGTTGCGTGAGCCGACGTCGTAATAGACGGCGATGGACACGACGGGAATGGCATGGTCCGGGCTCAGCACGACGCGCAGACCGTTTGCCAGCGTAAACTCTTCGATCGCCGTAGGCGGTAATTGAAATGTTTCTGCCACGAGTTTTCTCTGCCGAAAACAAAGGCGTGCTTTACCAAACGAGAGGAATGGTAAAGCACTGCTTTGGGGGGAAGTGTTTAGTTTAAGCGCGAAAGACGGCGCGCTGTTATTGTTGGGACTTCAAACCGTTTTGTCGGCTATGAGTCCGCGAAGCTCGGCCCGCAATCGTTCAATCTCAGATAGTTTCTGGCGGACGCGTTCGAACAGTGGTGCTTGCGTCTTGATGCCCTCTTCGATCAGGAAGCCGGCCGCTTCCGCGCGGCTCCGAAAAACTCCTGCCTGGACCAGCGCCTCCAACTTTTCCTGCGACTCCGGCGAGACCTTCACGGCGACCACGTAATCGTCTTTCGCCGAGATGGCCTTTTCGATGGTCCTACTGATGTCGCGCCCGATGGCACTCAACGATTCGGGAATACGCGAAGCTATATCACGCACAGATGACGCGGTCCGGTTGCCTTCTTCATTATTTTGATCGTCGTCTCGAAGCATTAAATCGTCTACTCGTTCGGGAGAAGCTTGTTCTTCCTTATGATACGGACTGCTCATTTCGCAAACACTCCTTTGGTGACTCCGAATTCTAACCGTCCGTTCTTACGATTGTTGTCATTTGGAAGTTCATTCTACGGAGCGCGGGAAAGACCCGTCAAGCAATCGCAACCTTGCCGCACCCTGCCGCATCCGTTATAGTGCAAAACAAGTTTGGAGTGCACATCGAGGTCTCATGAAAAGTAATACGGCTCGCCTGATTTTCGTCTTTTTGATTTTTTCTCTCGCCGTACCTGGGTTTGTATTTGCGCAAAGCATTCGTACGCCGGGTCAGGGTCCAACGGACGTGAGCCGGAGGCCCAGAGGGCCGGCAGATCCGAAGTTGGCGTCCATTCAGCGCGACTTCGAGGAAGCGCTGAAAATGATCGAACAGCAGTACGTCGACGGCCGGAAGCTCAACTACAACGACGTTTACAAGTCGTCGATCATCGGCATGCTCCGCTCGCTCGACCCGCACTCCAACTACTACGACCGCGAAGAGTTTGAGGAGCTGAAGACCGATCAGCGTTCCGAGTACTTCGGCATCGGTGCTTCCATTCAAAACTACATCCACGGCGACCAGGCCGACACTTACATCACAGCGACTTTCGATGCGTCTCCGGCCAGTAAAGCCGGACTTCGCTACGGCGATCGCATCGTCGAAGTTGACGGCGTTGCGATGACGGGCAAGACTTCGCTGGAAGTGCGCGACAAGATTCGCGGACCGCGCGGCTCAGTCGTGAGGCTCACGCTCGAGCGCGCGGCTGACAAACGGATCGAGAAAGTGGAGATCGTGCGTGACGCGGTGCCGCAGCCTTCAATTCCCGATGCTTACATGCTGAAGCCGGGCGTCGGTTACATCGACATGACCCGCGGCTTCAACTACACGACCACCGACGAATTGGTCGAAGCGCTGGATCGTCTGCACCAGAGAGGTATGAAGTCGCTGGTGCTGGATCTGCGAAACAACCCCGGCGGATTTTTAGACCAGGCGATTCACGTCGCCGAAGTGTTTCTGCGTAGCGGGCAATTGATTCTGACGCAGAAAGGGCGCAACGGTTTTCGCGATAACACGTACGAGTCGCGCAACAACGCGCCGGATCTGACGCCGCTCGTGATTCTGATCAACGAGAATACTGCGTCGGCGTCGGAGATCGTTGCCGGCGCGATGCAGGACCACGATCGGGCGTTGATTGTCGGTGAGACAAGTTTCGGTAAAGGGCTGGTCCAGAGCATCATTCCGCTCCAGTACGGCGCCGGATTGACGTTGACGTCGGCGAAATACTACACGCCGTCCGGACGGTTGATTCAGCGCGATTATTCCAACGGCGGGTTCTACGACTACTACACTCACGGAGGCGGCGTCGCAGGCGCTCAACAAGAACCGTCGAAACCGGCTGGGCCGGAGAGAAAGACTGACACGGGCCGCGCTGTTTACGGTGGCGGTGGGATCTCGCCCGATGAAAACGTGAAGCCGCGAACGGTGAACCTCACGCAGAGGCGGATGCTGAGTCCGGTGTTTGCATTTGTTCGCGAGTTGGTTAATGGGCGGGTTCGTGGTTTGGAGTCGAGCAAGCTCACGCGAGGGATCGTGTTCGAGCACGATCTTCAGCCGGATGATTACAGGATCAGCGATGCGATCTTTCGTGCGTTTCGCGACTTTGCTACCAAGGACCCGGCCTACAAGCTGTCAGAGGCTATCATCGATCGTAATCGTGCTTTCGTCGAACTCGAGCTTCGCTTCAACATCGTCACCGCCGCGCACGGTCGCGTGATTGGCGATCGCGTCTTCATCACCAGCGACGATCCACAGGTTGCGAAAGCCGTGGACGTGCTGCCAAAGGCCCGCGAGCTCGCGTCGAGATCTATTTATTAATCCGCGTAAGGAAACGCGGATGTTTCAAGAATAAAACAGAGTCTTGCGTCTAAAACCGGCAGTGTGATACGTTCTGCTGGTATGAAACGCAACAAACCGCTCGTCAACACCGAAGAACTCGGACGCGCCGTCCGTCGACGCCGCGAAGAACTCGGCCTCAGCCTCCGCGACGTCGCCGACAAGACCTCCGTCTCCGCCTCCACACTGTCGCGCATCGAAAACGGCACAGGCAAGCCGGACGCGGACAACATCGCACGTCTGACCGCCTGGCTCGACGTTCCCATGGAACGCATTCTCAGCGGCCGCCAGAGTCAAACAGACGCTGCTCCGCCCGTGGTCTACTATCCGCAAGAGCCGACGCCCGAAATCGTCGAGGCCCATCTGCGCGCCGACCGCAATCTCACGCCTGAAACTGCCGCCGCGCTCTCGGAGCTCTTCCGCGTCGCGTACACGCAGTTCAGCCGCAGCGGCGTCGAAAAGAGCTCGAAGAAACGACGCTAAATGGTCAGTAGTCAGTTGTCCGTAGTCAGTAGTTAAGATCCCGCCACTGACCACTGACCACTGACCACTGACAATTAGTTATACTCATCGCGTGCAGCTTGGCGACCTACCTCCAGGTGATAAGTGGCGAAACTTCGAACTGAAAGCCATGGCCTTGCGCCACTTCGCCCGTGTTCGTCGTGACCTGCCTCTCAATCCTTTTGAACTCGCACGATTCGCCAACCTCATCGTGCTCGACTTCGACAAGGTCCAGGGCTTAAGCGAGTCCGCTCGCGAACACCTGCTCGGGCCGGCAACCGAAGCATGGTCCGGCGGCGCCTGCACGTTGCCAAACGGAATGAAAGTCGTGATTCTGAATCCAAATCATGGCCCGGCGCGAACGAAGGCGACCTTGATGGAAGAGATATGTCACGTCTTTCTGGCCCATGAACCGAACCGGCTTTCCGTCGTCACGAAAGACGAGCGCGGCAAAGTGATGAACCGCGATTACCGGAGGGCCGACGAAGAAGAGGCGTATGGCGTGGGCGCCGCCGCGCTGGTCCCGTACGCTTCATTGAAGGGTCTTTTGTTACAGGGAAAAGGGGTGCGCGAGATCGCGGGCCATTTTCGAGTCAGCCGCGAGCTGGTTGAGTATCGGATGAAAGTTACTCACCTTTGGCGCGAGTACAAAGATTTTCGTTAGAATAGGCACCCGCATGAGTGAGCAAGTAAAAGATGCAGCCGCGCATGGTCTAACGACGCTCGACAAGCTGCGCATGCTGCTGGACATCACCAAGAAGATCAGCCGTTCACTCGACCTCCAGGAAGTGCTGAATTTGGTGATGGAGACCCTCGACTCCGTTATTCCGTACGACGCCGCCGGCATCTTTCTCATCGAGTGTGTCGAGAACGAGTTGCTGCCGGAGGGCGAGGAGCCGTGCCAGTTCAAAGCCGAAGCCGTTCGCGGTTACGACGTCGAGGAACTTTACGATCTTCACCTCAAGTTGGGCGAAGGCTTTCTGGGCAGCGTTGCACTCAGCGGCACTCCCATCATTTCCAACGACGTTCGCAAAGACCCGGTTTACGTCAACGCGCGCGACCGCACGCGGTCCGAAATGGTCGCGCCGATCATTTCCAACGACGAAGTGATCGGTTGCTTCGATCTCGAAAGCGACGAGCTCAATGCTTATTCAGCCGACGATCTCGAAGTGTTGATGCTGCTCGCGTCGCAGGTGGCGATCATTATCGAGAAGGTGATGCTGCACGAGCAGTTGATCGAGAAGAAGCGGCTGGAAGGTCAGCTCGAAGTGGCGCGGCAGGTCCAGTTGGAATTGCTGCCTGCGGAAGATCCCGCGCTCACGGGTTTCGATATCAGTGGTTACAACTTTCCCACCGAGGAAGTCTCCGGCGACTACTACGACTGGGTCCGTATTTACGAAGACCAGATAGCCCTCGTCATCGCTGACGTCTCCGGCAAGGGTGTGCCGGCGGCGATCCTGATGGCGTTTCTGCGCGCGAGTTTGCGGGCTGCGAGTCACATCGGCTACGCGACGCACATATCGATGGCGAAGGTGAACTATTTGTTGTGGGAGTCGATCGAACGAAACCAGTTCGTGACGGCGTTCTATGGCATTTTGGACGCCTCGAACAACACACTCGTTTATTCGAACGCAGGCCACAATCCACCGCTGCTGATCAAAGCAAACGGCGAGACTCGTTTCCTCGATTCCGGCGAGCAGCCGTTGGGAATGTTTCAGGAAACGCGATATCACCAGTATCACGTGGTCTTCGAGCCGGGCGACGTGTTTGTTCTTTATACCGACGGCGCGACGGAAGCGGAGAGCCCTGAAGGTGAGGAGTTTGGCCGCGATCGACTCGCCGCGGCAGTCAAAGACTCACTGGACAGGCCGGCCCGCGAGATGATCGCCGGCATCCAGATGGCCGTGCTCGACTGGACTGCGAGCGCAGGCGCTAACGACGACGTTACGTTTTTTATTATTAAGGCAATGAAGTAATCCGTGTGGGGGAACACGGATTATGTTAATGTGCGGTTAGCGAGCAGTGAGCGTGATCGCCGCCCGGCGCCAACGGCGCACGATAGTCGCCAAAGTGAAACTCAGCCTCGGCCTCCGATAAAGCATACACATCGAAGCCATATGCATCGAGATAGTCTGCCAAATCATCGGGGGAAAGAAGATATACGGCAGGCGCGTAACCCGCTTCAACACGAATTTCCAGCA
>JBKPOC010000148.1:0-6419 GCA_046732935.1 Acidobacteriota bacterium
CAGTAGTGACGCTTAGGGCTTGACGGCAATTTCCTGTGACCGTGTAGGTTGGAAAGGCCAGGACTTTATGACCGATGAATCCAAAAGAGAGCCGCAGTAAACCAGTTACGCTCACGCAACCAAAAAGAAATGCCACGACGATCAATCGCGGCATTTCTATTCAGTTAGAGGTTTTGCTTCTGATTAGCGAGACTTAAGGTCGGCCAAAGATATCGCCGAGGATGTTGCCGAAGCCGCCATTATTCCTCCGGTAGTCGCCGTTGTTGTTGTAACCACCATACTGGCGAAAACCTTCCGCATAGCCCCGCACAAATCCATTTCTAAATTGCTGCGAGCGAGCGTCCTTGTAGTAGTGCGAACGCTGCGGATTATAGCTCTGGCCGCGGCGAGCATCACTCGACCCAGTGCTCAAGCCGGCTTGGTATCCCTGGTTCAGCTCAATCTGAGCGCCGTTGTTGTAGCCACCATAGTTCCCGTAACGGCCATTCCGATCGTAGCGGTCATTGCGATCGGAACGATCATCACGGCGACCGCGATACCGGTCGTCGTTGCGATTCCGTCGCCAATCTCGATCCTGCTGGTCACTACGATTGCGATCATCACGACGCCATCGACCGTTATTGCGATCCTGCGCTTGTGCAGTTGTGCTGGCAATCATCCCAATTCCAAACACTAATGATAAAGCTAAGATTGCTCCCCCGATTTTGTTCCTGTACCCGATTGTTCTCATTGGTTCTTCTCTCCTCATATGTCAAAGATGGCAAGGTCCATACCACCTTCCTGAAGCCCTGAATCAGATTGTTCTAAAGGAGTTATCAGGGTTATGAGACAAAGCCATGCTCTCAATTGGTGTATTGATCACTCATATGAGTCCGAAATAAGTTGAGTATCGGGCAGTCATTTTCATAGCAAGGCTGGTGCGACTTTGCTTTGCCTCAAAAGTCGAAAATGATGATTGGATCGGATCAGTACCGTCCGCGGTAGCGGATGCGTGAGCGATCAGCATGCAACATCAACGATTTTTGACTTCCATCCGCTAACGCCGTGATGGTGGAAACCGGAAATGCTCATCCCGAGTTCGCGAGCGATATCATCAATCTTTAGCGGCTCTGCTCGCGGAGGTGCCCAATCGCCCGCGAGATGCGTTGGGTGTCTCTGGACGGTAAGAGATGACCGAGCCGCGCGCCTGGCCTCCGGCAGGAGCCGGTAGATGATCTCCTTCACGATTAGCGGTGCCAAAACGTTACTGCTTTCCGGTTCATCCGTGAGTCGAACCAGTCGTACGACAGCGTCGAGAGGATTCGCGTCGATCAAATGCACGTCCATCGCCTTGGCGCACGCATCCCCTTTCTTGATCTTAATGCCGGCTGGAACGCTAGGATGCGAGAACAGCTTTTCGCTAAACGAGAGATATGCAAAAGAGTGTATTGAAATAACGGAACTAAGATGCCAATTCTGGGTTTTGGGGTTTTTCAGATCGATGCTGCAATGAGGCTTGCCGCGGTGCGCGACGCCAATCACGGCCATGACGCTCACCTCCAGATAAAAGTCAACGACACAGGCCGGTTAGATCACGCCAGTCATAAATAGCCTTTGATAATCTTTGCTGGAGGTCGTTGCCGCGCCATGAGACTATGACATTTCAGAACTATTCGAGACACCGCGGTTCACTTTAATCCGGCCCTAAGGGAGACCATGTTCTATGAATCTGTCTAAGATCCCGGCCTTCGAGGGCGAGGAGGAGCTTCTGAATGTCATCATCGAGACGCCGAAGGGAAGCCGCAACAAGTTCGACTACGACGATGGGCGGGGCCTGTTCAAACTCGGCGGTGCGCTGCCCGCCGGGATGGAGTTCCCATACCATTTCGGATTCGTTCCTTCTACGCTGGGAGGCGATGGCGACCCCGTCGACGTGCTCCTGCTAATGGACGAGCCGACCTATCCGGGGTGTCTCGTCGAGGCGCGACTTCTCGGCGTGATCGAGGCGGAGCAGACTGAGGAAGGCGAGACGACACGTAACGACAGGCTCGTCGCCGTCCCTGACAACTCGCGCGTTCACCGTCATGTGCGGCAACTCCAGGACCTCAACGAAAATTTGGTGGCTGAGATCGAGCACTTCTTCGTCTCTTACAACGAGGTCCGCGGTAAACACTTCAAGCCTGTAGGGCGGGGCGGCGTTGAGCGGGCCCGCGAGATCGTCAACGAAGCCCGGAGGCGTTTAGCGCGCGAGTCGCCGGAGTCCGGCACCGGTTGAGAAAGGGTGTACTTCCTTGAATCATTTCAATCTCGTCGTTCTTTGAACAAGCACTTGCGGCTAGTCCGATGGGCGATTATTTACCTGCCGCTTCGTTTACATCTTTAGCAATTGGCGATTCTTCGTAGCGCGCGAGCAGATCCGCTGGGTCTTTGTAGATCGCCACGCAGCCCGCATCCTTCAGGCTCTGTTCGGGGAAGCCGCCGCAGAGTAAGCCGATAGTTTTGAGTTTCGCCTTCGCTGCGGCAATTGCATCGTAGGGCGTGTCGCCGACGACGATTGCCTCCCTCGGCTCAGGATTTCCGCCTTCACTTAGGGCCGCAAGGAAGATGTCTGGCTCCGGCTTAGACTTTTCGGCGTCGTCGGCTGAAGTTTCGCCTTCGAGCAAATCCGCGATGTTCGTCACCTTTTTGAAATGTTTTAGTTCGTCCTGCTTCGCACTCGAAGCCAGAACGACTCGCTTGCCGTCCCGCTGGATGCGCTCGACGAGTTCGCGCACCTGCGGGAAGGCGTTCGTCTTCGGCAAATAGTCATGTTTGAAAATCTCGCCGCGCCGTTCTTCAAGCTCTTCGCCGAATTGCTCAAGTTCTTCTCGTGAGAGGAAAACGGGCATCAGTTGGTCGCCGCCTTTGCCGATCTGCGCGCGGACAGCGGAGAACTTAACTTCCTTGCCGTACTCTTTCAGCGCCCGTTGCCACGCTTCGGCGTGCATGTCCACCGTGTCGACGAGTGTTCCGTCAACGTCAAAGATCACCGTCTTAATCATGTTCTTGTTTCCTCAACCTTTAAGGGTTACGCGGGCGGCGTGCTTTACGTTTCCTGAGTCTGCCCGATTCGTCTGGTCCACTCGAGCAGACTCTGAAGTAGCTGGCGGATAAACTCTTTGGTCGCGTCATCCGTCAGATTCCCTTGCGCGTCGAACCGCTCTTGAGCGTTGCCGATCATCACCTCCGGCTGGTTGATGGGGAACATGTTGAGGAAAACCATCATCTGGCGGAGGTGATACTGAGCGCGCGCCGTGCCGATGGTCCCAATCGAAGCGCCCATGATCGCCGCCGGTTTTCCATTCCACGCGCTATCGCCGTAAGGTCTCGACGCCCAGTCAATAGCGTTCTTCAATACTCCAGGGACGGAGTAGTTGTACTCCGGCGTCACGATCAAAATGGCATCGGCCTCGCGGATGCGCCTCTTTAACTCCACGACTTTGGCAGGCGGGTTCTGCTCCTCGTCCTGATTGAAGCCAGGTATGTCGTCAAGTTCGAAGACGTCAATGGTCGCGCCTTCCGGCCCGAGTTGTGTTGCGGCGCGCAGGGCGGCGCGGTTGTAGGATTCGACCCGGAGGCTTCCTGCTATGCCGAGAATGCGAACGGGTTTGCTCATTTATATTCTCCCTATGACTTGTCCGACGGCTTCATCGTGGCAGTAATATTTGTCTAAATGAATTTGCGTTTGTGTCAGCGCCTTTCAATAGCGTCACACAAGAGGCTGCCGGCATTAACGTGGAGTCGCGCAGGAGAAGTTTTTCGATGAACGTGGACTGTCCGCTTCGATTGAGCGATGGCAGTCTAAGGCCTAACACCAGCTTTGCACGAAAAGTACTCTGAGGTCTTGAAAAAGAAAAATATTTCTCGCGCAAAGGCGCAAAGGCGCAAAGAAAACCCTTAGAAACGCGGTAGCGCTTCGCGCCTTTGCGCGAGAGATCTTCTTGGATAGAGGTACTTTTCGTGCAAAGCTGGCCTAACATTCCTAGGCGGTGTGCGGCGTCTTGATTTCACCACCAAGCGCGTAAACATTTACACCTGCGCCGGTGCTGGTATTGCTGAAATTGTAAGTTGCGCTTAAGGGAAGGTCGTACTGGAGAATCCAGGACCATCGGAAAAATGGGGCATCACCGTCCCTCACCAAGAGTGATGCCCCACAGCCTCATCACTCAACGTCATGAGGCCAGCACCGTAGGGAAACAGACTACGGTGCAATCCTGGTCGCAGGCTCACTCCACCCGCTTTGGCCCAGCGACCCAATCGCTGCCACCCGGAACCAGTACTTCTTTCCACTCGTCAGGTTTTGGATCGTCTTGTTAGCAACCGTTACTGTTTCCGCGTGACCCCAACTGTCCGCACTCGGAGGATCGGGACTGATCTGGATGATGTAGCTCCTCGAGTTCTCGACTTTCCTCCAGGTGAGATGGATTTCACCTTCGTGATCACTAGCCGTCGCGCTCAAAGCTTCAGGCGCGGGTAAAGTTGAGGGAGTCGTGCGAGATGCTTTGGTTTGCATCCCGGCGCTGGCAATGATGGTTTCATCTTTGTCCGCTATGCTCTCAACGTATGCGGCAAGCTTCCTCAACTGGCTGTCAAGCTGAATCTCCGCATCATCCGCCACATTGGCTTTTGCCCGGGCATCCGACTTGGCAATTTGATGTGCCTTGTACGCCTCGTCGAGCGTTGAGAGCGACGCTGCGACGTCGGCCAGCGGAGGATGTGGACTGGCAAAGTTAGGATTGTTGGTCATTGCGGCGACGATCTGCCGGCCTGTTTGAAGCTTATCTGGGATTGGCTGTCGCAGGTTTAATTTGATTCGTGACATAGCTGCTCCTTCAAGAGTTTTCCATTACGAGGTTTGGATGACCGGGGAGACTCGTGTTTGCCGGCGCTTGTTGCGCACGTACAAAATCAATGTGTGTTCGTGCTTGAGCTGACATGCTTCGTTCAGAGCAGGGAAGTTCTTCGCGAAGGCTGGGAAGTTTTGATTACGGCTAAGACAGATCCTTGGCAAAGTTGACGTGTTTTGCTTGATACGTTTTCTGCTTTAGCCGAGATTTGACGTGAATTCATCTTTGCAAGTTGAAACTCACTGCATGTTTGACTGCTCTGCGTTCGGTTGTGACTTGCACGATCGCGATCACGTCAAGCTATTCGCGTTACTTCTCAGCTTTCGCTTCAAGCTTCCTCGCATTCGGCGAATACTTCCCTAACCTCGTTGACGATCACGTCAAGCATGTATCCGATCACGTCAAACTTCGCCGGAAACTTCCTTGCACAGGCGCGATCACGTCAGGCTTCCTCTGAAACTTCCTTGCTTAGACTCGATCAAGTTGTGATCTATGCTTCGTGTTTGTTACTTGCAGTTTTTGTTGGAACGTTTGGACTTACACTGGTCACAAAACTCACCAGTGGTAGGTTTTTGTGCGAGACCCGTAATCTTTGGTTGGCCAATGGCGGCATTCTTGCAGAAATGCCAAGTGTCTTTGCCGGGTTTATGTCGATAAGTTGTAGTCATGTGGGAGATCCCCCGGGAGTCAGGGTTTGATGCAAGAAATTTTCAACAGCAGTGGGTTTTTCACTCGAAAGTTTCTTGGCTAACAACATGCAGTAGACCAACCTGCGTACTATTTGGTTGCCAAAATTTTTCAACGATGCGTGCATGCAAGACGTCCTGCATTCTCGCCTCAGGGCATGAAAATTAGATCAGATTGCGTCTTCGAATCCTTAGAGAATTCTCAATTTAAAATTAGATTGTTACAGAAGTTTCTGAGATTGGCCCACGTCAAAAAAATGTATGGCCCGTGTTTTGGGCGGGGCCATGATGGTCGCCGGGATGGTGGGTCCCGGCTAATCAAGAGTCAAGCAATGAGCGTGGTGGTGGCGAACAGCTCGCTTTCGATTTTGGCAACCTGCGCGTCAACCATGCCATGACAGTTCAACTCACCGCAGCGAGTGAATGCAATGTGCTTTACATGATTGGCAAGTACTTTCGGCTGTGTTGAATTTTCGAGCGTCGACATTAGAACGAGCAGTGCCGCCGCTCTGGTTTCCGGCTGATCGCCAGCGTGGCAGATCATCTCAGCCAAACGTTCAAGCTTTTCTTCAGTCGAAATTTCTTCGTTAGGCTCCCAGGGTGAATCATCGATGATCCGTTCGCGGGCATCAGCGCGGCGTACCAGTTCAGGCAGTATTGGATCATTAATTTCCAGTGCGTAGCGAATCCCGGCTCGTCCGTTTGCGTCGATTGAATTGTCTTTGATGAGCGACTGCGCCCGACGTCTGACAGCATCGCTGATTGTGTTATTTGTGATTGAGTTTGTTGCGTGAGGTGTTGCTTGTCGCGCTGGTGCGCTACTATGCGTACTCATGAGCTCGGTCCTTTCTGTAGAAGGGTTGAGTTC
>JBKPOC010000149.1:0-14076 GCA_046732935.1 Acidobacteriota bacterium
CAATGGGTTGAAATGAGGATTTGAATGATTAAGTGCAGAATCCGCCGCCTGCTGAACCTTGACTCCGATGTAGCGTTTAGATATCGTTTTTCGCTTTAAGGTGAGTAAAACTCGGCAGTTTTGTTCTGAAAGGAGGGATTATCTGAAATGGTCGGACGAGTAAGAGTCCTGCCACTCTCAATACGGACTAGCATTCATTTGCAGAATCACTCTCTGCAACATCGCAACTAACAACCTAGCGGACCCACCGCTGACCTCGTTTCCTTTGCCAGACGCGCCAATGTTAGGTCGCCGCGCGAATTTGGCCTCACGTAGAAAGCGCGGAGAACGATGAAGATCACCTTTGTCCACACACCAATGCCGGTAAATCCGGTACCTGAGCGGGAATTGTTTTGGCGTAACTTTGATATTCAGTACCACGCCGCCCATCCAGGTCTACGGCACATGGAAGGCACCACGTGGGAACTTCCGCACTGGATGCACTGGTTAGCCGGTGTCTTGACCCCTGAAGGTTTCACCTCGCTCAATGTTCTTGATCTTTACTCCTCAAAAATGCCAACCACTCGACTAGATACAGCAGTAGTCAATAACGCTTTGAACGAGCATAACTCAGATGTTTTTCTCTTTTCGCCAATGACGGCGAACATCACCTTTGCTTATCAAATAGCCGAAGTTATCAAAGACAAATATCCACGCAGCACCGTAGTATTTGGGGGCTGCATGGCCACTCCGTTACACGAGGAAGTCGCAGGCCATCCAAGCGTTGACTATGTCGTTTTTGAAAGAGGCGAATACGCGCTGCCCGCACTGTTGAAAGCACTACAGACGAGTAGTGCGGTCGATGGCATCGGCAACCTTTCATACAAGAACAGTGACGGCGTAGTTGTAACAAACAAGGCCCGTTATCCTTACAGTCCAGTCAATACGATCCCTTTTCCGAAAATAGACTTGTTTCCTTCGTCAATTGGAAAAGCGTTGCGATACATTCGAATTGTTCATGGGTTGGGATGTCCGTATAAATGTCCGTTCTGCACGATACAAACCATCGGCCGTAAGCCTGATTACTTTGCAATTGATCGCGTGCTCGCGGAGATCAGGGCTTACCGGGCTCACTACGGCGAGCATCACAATATCTACTGGGGAGATGAGACTTTTACTCTCGATGTGCCGCATACCCTGGAGCTGTGTGCCGCACTCGAAGCGGAAGGTAACGTTTATTACGATTGTCAGACCCGCCTTAATTGTCTGGTCAAACCTGCAATCGTTAAGGCCCTGGCTGCCAGCGGATGCCGCTGGTTAGAGGTTGGACTCGAAACAGCGAATCAAGAGAGTCAGGACATTTTCAAGCAGGGCGTAAAAGTCGGTACTGCGGAAGACATTCTCGCCAGCATCCGTGATAACGGTATCTCGACCTGCACTTTCATGGTCAATGGCTTTCCGAACCAAACCACGGATGAAATGAAACGATCGATTGAATGGACCTGCAAACTCATTCAGAAGGATTTGTTGCAAGCCTCTTACCTTCAAATGCTCGTACCGTATCCCGGAGGTGATCTATATGCACACCCTGAGAAATACGGAATGCGAATTCACCACAAGCGATTCGAACTCTACAGTGAGGACATGTGTCCCGTTTTTGACTCCACGTTCACGACGTCAGATGAGTCTTACAGAACCTTCACCGAGGGACTTACGGCACTCGCTCAAGCAATGGACAAGAAGCCGTATTTTGGAGTAGCGCCTCCGGCAGAAGAGCTAAATAAATTTGGACGTTTTTGGGCAGATTCCCATGCATGAGCACGACGCGAGAAGCGCACTTTTTTGATTGTGACCTCCAGCTATTAGCTCGCAGACAACCATGACCGAATCGCAACTTCTTCCGTTCAATTTTGGCGGAATAGCCGAAGCGAAATATGCCGGCTTTGAGGACTCGCGCATCCTGGTGTGGCCAATTCCGTACCAAGGTACAGTTAGTTATGGTAGTGGGACTGGAGATGGACCACGTGCAATCATCAATGCCTCACGAAACATGGAGCTGTATGACGAGGAGATAGAAAATTCAATCTATAGATTAGGGATACACACGCTACCTGAATTGGGAATCGCCGACCAACCAGCGGCTATGATGGTAAGTATAGAACAGGAAGCTCAAAAGCTTTTGGCCACAGGGAAGTTCTTGGCTACCTTGGGCGGCGAACATTCGATATCTGGTCCAATCGTGCGGGCGTTTGCTAAACAAGTGCCTGATCTCTCAGTACTTCAAATTGATGCACATACGGACCTGCGCGAAACCTATGATGGCACGCCGCATTCTCATACATCGATAATGGCGAGAGTGGTGGAAGTATGTCCGGTCGTACAAGTTGGAATTCGTTCTATTTCAGAGGTCGAAGCCAAGCGCCTACCGACGATACCCTCAGCCGTGTTTTGGGCCAGAGACATCGTCGGTCGCACCGAGTGGTACGAAGACGCCATTTCGCATCTAACACAAAACGTCTATCTCACAATTGATATTGATGGCTTCGATCCTAGCCTGGTCCCGAGCACAGGCGCGCCCGAACCTGGAGGACTTAGCTGGTACGATGTGACTGGCATAATCCGTGCTACGGCTTGTGCGAGAAATATTGTCGGGATGGACTTAACAGAACTCGCACCGATGCCGGGAAACAGCGCACCGGATTTCTTAGCTGCGAAGCTTGTTTACAAGTGCTTGGGATATATCTTTCAAAACGAGATCGAAAGATCGACAGTCGCGAGCTAAACCTACTCGCCAGTCCAAGGCGCCCAACGACGGTCATTCATAATGAATAACTGTTGGTGCAACAACTCGCAATTCATTTAAGCATCGCCGGAGCAATCATGATACGAAACACGTTTCCGCCGCTCCCATCAAACCATTGTTTATATCCCTTCGCTGATAGATAGTTGATCCGCAAGGAATTCCAAATGGGTCTTAGCAGCACGCAAGCGATTTAGCAGCGTGATGCCATCCGTAGACATGGAAGCGATTTCACACGCAACGCCAGAATTATCAAAATGGCCAGGTACCGCGTTCATAACGTAAGCGATAGATCGAAGTGCCTCGTCAATGTTCGTTGTGGTGGTCTGAGATGCCACCGCAGCGCGATCACGAAGACTGGTTGCGAGATCGCTGTGTGCAAGGAGTTTATTGCGAACCTCGCGCGCGAAGCCGCAAGCATGCCGCGCGGCAACGAGACGTTTTGAGATTTCGTCTTTAAGATCGGGAAACTGCTGCTCATCAATACGATCGGCTAAGCGATCCAAGCTGAGGTTGTCGCGAGCATGTTTGCCAGAGCCCGTCTGTTTAGTGTCCGTCAAACGAGATATTGTCAAAAGAATTTCGGAAGCCAGCGTGTGTTGGACGACGCCAAAGAAACCGTTCGCCGACCATTTTAGCAATGCGGAAGTCTCCGGTCCCGACACATAAAGTTGACGAAAGATCGTCCACTGGACGTGAAGGTGTGAAACCTGATTGAAGAGTAGATAATAAATCTCATCAATCTGCGGGGGAATTTTGTGAGAGAGTGCGTGTGGCATAAATCAAAAACTTTGGAGGATAAGAGGTGAATAATGCGGCAGTGCGAACCAAAGTCCCCTTTGCCCACTAAGTACGTTACAAACGGGCACCCGCCCGTATCCGACGATTTGTTGCGACTCACAAGGGGTATGCCAGTTAATCGCCATTGAGCACTCGATTCCAGTCGTATTTAAAACGCTTGAGAAGGTTATTCTGCATTTCTCTCGCGGCGATCTTAGAAACACACGCGCTGGCGCGGTAATATAAACACCAGCCCTTATTGAGATGCCAATTTATTATCTTTGAAAGGTGAGAACCATTCCGACCGTAGCATTCTATTCTGGAGCGTTCGTTAGTCGTCTCGCCTACATAGTGCCATTGAATATTTCCACCTCTTGGACCGCCCGTGCCAAGTTCGTAACACGCAGGTCCGTCGTTATCCAAAAGCTCGGGAAACCATATGCCTTTAACAGCAATCAATTTCGGACGTGTCCATCCCATATCGAGTTTTCCTTTCAGCAGACATGCAGCCAACGGTTGAGTTAATCGCGTAGTTCATTCATGTTTTACTGGACTAATTATCCGACAGACTCCCGTAATTCGCGTCTAACGATTTGTTTATGCGCCGCGGGCGTTCGAGGCGAGTCGAATCGATGACATGAATTTGTCATCACCAGCAAACCATTCGGCCTCAGACGGCGGTGGCTCGGAACATTGAGTTCCGCGATACCGATGTATGATGTCAGCGCAAAGCGGAACAGCCAATGGCGTAACGAACAATGCGGTGTTGTTTGGGTCAGCGAATTCGTTTGGGCTTTGCGTTATTAGCAAAGCTATTCCGTTGCGATTAGAAGCAATCCAGCGCCGGCTGAATTCAATTTGAATCGTCATCAAAACGTTACTTGCGATCTCGTCGGCGGTCAGGGGAATTCTGAACCATTGATCCATACTCAAGCCCCTTCGTTACAGACATTCAGGCTCCAATGATGCGCACCGTTGTAGCTATCGCTCTTGAACTCTATCAACCATCTTCGCTGTTAGACGGCAGCGGCAGCCTCACCTTTTTCTTCGCTCTGCATGACACCCTTCTGTTCTAGATACTTGATTAGAGCAGGATTTAGCATGATTACGCCTTCTTTGATATCCTGCCCCACGACCCGAACAACAAGCTTAATAGCTGCGTCGTAAACGGCTATTGCATCACGCGCTATTTGCGCGTGTTCGTGAGAAAAGAGATGCAGATAACGCTTGCGTCGATCTCGGATCGTGTCGAAATTGGATTTCATCTCATCATCAATTAGATCGAAACCGTGCAAGACCCTTACTCGCTGATCCTGGCCCAAGTTTTCAAACGTGCGCGTAAATATGTTCTCCTGAGTCTTTTTGTCGAGTGGTTTACCATTAATGGAAAGATTGGAAATTTCAAAGACCAATATTGCGACCATCTCAGCCACCATACCGGATAGCGATATTGTTCCAAGATAATTACCAACCATATAGCTCGCTTTTGCGTTTCTAAGCGGCCACACAAGCTTTTCAAGGATGTTCTTCTCGGCAGGGGCAGCAAACAAACGCTTAGATTCGTTGCTTATCTCACGGTAGCGTGCAATCACACTTTCAAAGTCCGACGAAGTTTCAGGAGGACAGAGAAAGCGAAGAACCGCTTCAACGTCAGGAGCGCGGTCAATATTTGAAGCCCACGGCTCGTCTACTTCTAAAAACGCAAGGGGATTGATGTATGCATTGAAATATCTTTCTTCGGCCATAATTATTCCTCGTTCACAAAGCTGTAATAAGCAATTCTTATTTTAAGTTAGCCAAGTGCAATAGATCGTCAACTACCACGCGAAGTCCAGGCAGAACGTTGTCAATATCTCTTTTCTTGGCGAGGTAGCGGCGATTGTGGGCGGACCGATCTCCCAGACTCTTAAGTTGCGGAAGCGACGCCCTTGTCTCTCTACCTAAATTCCAAGATTTGTTATCGAGTATTTTTCCTACCAAGTGACTCAACATTAGATAATTACGATCGTGATCTTGAATTTCGGTTTCGTTTTTATGCTTCTCGTACACTTCAATTATGAGAGTCTCTACAAGCCTGCGAATCATAACTGCACAGGCATCAAACCATTCGTGCTCATAACATCCGTTAGCCTGTAAGACGACTCTCTCAATATAGCCCCGGCTGCCTTGAACGACGGCCATCGGAAGCACTTGTTCCGTTTCGGGCACGGGATCAGCAGTGAGATTTTCAATCCGAGGCAACAGCTCGGATTTACAAATGAATTGTATTTCCTTCAACGCTTGTGTTCGTTGTGCTCGTTTAGCGGAAGTCGATTTAATGGTCTCGAGATTGGAAGAGAGCTTATTAGCTTCACTCTCTTCCAGATCTCCAGCGGCTATTACTCTCTTGAGCTTAGAGTAGGTCTGAGACAACGAAATAATCGCTGAATGAAACTTCTTGCCATAGAAGTTATCACCTTTAAGCGAAGCCTCGTGCTTTGCTGCTTTCTTTGCAGCGTCACAAGCTTCCTGTCCCTGCCTCAACAACGTATCAACAACTGCTTTTGCTTCTTCAGGCTTCATTTGGTTTGATAAACCCACTCACCAGCGGCGTTCTTCTGTCGTGAAAGTAGCTCCTGTTTTGTCAGCTTTACGAGTGCAGCATTGATACGCTTCATTTCGAACTTATGGCCCCGCCGCTCCAATTCGGCTCTTACTCCTTCACCAGTATGCCCTTTCTTCAAGAAGCCTCCTTCAAACAGCTTCTTTACTTGGGCAAAATAAGAAGATCCTTTTGGTCGCTTACCTTTTGAGGTCTTGCTACCTGATTGAGCCTCGTCGCCATCCTTAGCAGTGGATTTACCTGAGCGGGCGCTTGATTTAGAGCCAATAGTCCACTTGGTTTCAAAGTTAGGATCAGAGTATTGGCGAAGCACCTCTTGGGCGAACTCACGGCCTGGCACGCTCAAGCAAACTGAATCGCCGTCGTGCGAGAGCAAGTCGTTATTACGGAGCCATGTCCGCGCGTTTGGATCGTAAACTTTTGTATCGGTCAACACTTTATTCAGGTCATTCCGTGGTACAGATTCCTGCTGTGTAAGTAGTTCATGCCCATACAGGAAAAGAGCTGATAGGCGCTCAACAAAGTCTTTTTTGAGAGTTTGCTTGAGACGAGTGTTGATTACCTTAAGCTCCTTGTCGTCAGTGATGCGAAAGATCTCTCTCAACTTCGTTTCATCATCGCTCCGAGGCAAAGCGGCGGCTGCCTTGTGCGGTGCCTGCTCAGGTGTAACAACATTTACATCACCGTGATCCTCATCCGCTACGTCGATGTAGTCGAGTAATGTAGGCTGCCGTTCGTCACCATTACCATTCGAAGCATGAGCATGCCGACTCCGTTTGATCGAGACGCCAGCGCGTCCCGCTATAACCAGACCTAATACCTTACCACCAACTTCAAAGGCAGAATCGCTAAGCCTTGCTTCAAGGCGGCAGGTCTTGGTGTCTTGATCGAATCGAATGAGGTTATGTGCTGGGCTTAGGGATCTGATGCCAGTATCCCCGTTCAACTGTACTTGGGTCTGACTAACATCGCTTATCTGAGCACCGCAATTAGCGCAGAAGCGTGCTTGAGGAGTCAGAAGATATTCACACGATTTGCAACGCGTCGGCGCGCCGCACGATGGGCAAAACGCACCTTGCTCTGGTAGCTCGTGTTGGCATGATAAGCAGCTTTGCATTTCAACATCTCAACTTCCTCGCTGTGAATGGGACAGCGAAACCCAAATTAAAAACCGCCACGAGAAATTCTCTCGGGACGGTTTCACTTCAGTTATGAAGCCAATAACCCTAAGGTTCGTCCACGAGGGGAGGTGACCGCCTCAATCTTTTACCTATGACCATCATTCGTACCGTTTCCGTAGCATATCTTCGCAAAATATGTTTAGCGCTCTGCGACGTCGAGTGCCAAGTATAGATCGATTTTTTTCTGTTGCAAGGTTTTTCTATGGATTGTGCCTGGGGATCTACATTTTGGGGATACGAGGCTATACAAATCAAGATATTGACATTCTCTAGTAGTCACATGTTTACAGGAACTGGGTTCCTGTATGGCTTGACCGGCGAGTGCCTTTAGTTTTATACCCAAAGCATCAAGGGCGTCATGGCGCTGTCGCCGCGCACACAAAGGACCAGATTGCCCACAGTAACATATGGGAAGACGTTATCGGAGAAGTCGCTACGAAAACTCTATCGAAAGGTCAGGTGACGATTGACGGCTGTACGTTTTACCTCTTAACCGAACGCATCGATCCTGCTGCCTTTATTCGAGGTCCGGTGCTCGCTGCCGCAATTAGTACCCAATTTCTCAATCGCGTTCTAACAAACCGCAAGGCAACGGACATTATCTTCGTTCCGTGGCTCGAAGAAGAATTGGATGATTTTAAGCATAATCATACTGATGCAGTTCGCCTTTGATCTCGGCGTCAAGCTAGTGGTGCGGTGCGACCGCAGAAGGTTTGTGACTAACGATACTTGAATAACCCACGCGATCCCCTCAACTAACCCAGCCAGGCACCTTTTATGCATAATGCAGTTACCTTTCTAAAGTTGAACGATGCATTGATCCTCGTATACACGCCTCGCGATGACGACTCCTGGGTACATGCCAAATTTGATCGTGGTGAGGAGCTAGTCATAAAGGGAACATTCCGTCTTCGCCAGCAACACCTTCTCGATCTTAAAATCCATGACGAGGAAGCTGACTCTTTGGAAAACGATCTTCAGTTCCAAATAGCGACACTCAAGGGAAGCTACTATTACGTCGATTCCAAGATTCTCTCGATAGATGTTCCGGTGTTAATTCATGAAACAGCAACCATCACTTGGAAATGGTTTACCGCTGAAGAACGCGTTTCGATATTTAAAGAGATCGCCGAACTCAAACCGCAACGGATTGTAATTGGGGGTGACACACCAGATGCAATTCCCGTTGTGGAATACGAAAAGATGATCGAGAACTTTCCGAACCGCCACGAGCTCAAACGGTATGTTTTGGCTCGTGTAGGATCAGTTGTACGTGAATACGCCGAGACGAAAGTGGACGCAGAGCGCCTCTACCGAGCTTACGTACAAAAGCGGCTTAGAAGAACGCCCCGCGACCTTCTTGCCCGTTTTAGCGATCAAGAGCAACAGAAATATCAATACATGCTCGATCGACTCCGAGCGATGCTGGCTTCAGAACAGTCCTATCCTGAAGCGGTGTGGCAGACCGAAATCTTGCAGATCATATTGCTCTTAAACCCAAAGTACATAAAAGCAATACAGAACGTTTCTATTCGAGACGTCGATCAGCGTAGAACTCGACGAGCGGATATTTTGTTGGTCGACGCATCTGGAAACGTTGATCTCATCGAAATCAAACAACCTTTCGATCAATGCATTCTCACACCTGGACAGTACAGGAACAATCACATTCCGCTCCGCGAGCTTTCGGGAGCTGTCATGCAGATTGAGAAGTATATTTATTATCTGAACCGATGGGGCAAAACCGGAGAAGATACTTTAACAGAGAAATACCGCGGCGAATTCCCAGAAGGTTTCAAAATACGGATTACAAACCCGAGTGGCATCATTATTATGGGACGCGATAATAATCTTTCCGCAGCTCAGTTGCAGGATTTCGAAGTCGTGAAGCGGAAGTACAGAAATATCGTTGATATCATCACCTATGACGACCTATTGCGTAGGCTTGAATTCATTTTGAGTCATTACAGCAATGGCGCGGACCGCCCTACTAATCGAAGCAGTCATTAAGTCAGGTCTGATCATGGGATCATGCAGCACCTTCACTGATGGGAACGGAGTAATGCAGAGATTACATGCATTAAATTAAGCCCTAGAAGTGGTGTTAAGACGACGCAGTCTTCCGAAAAGCTTCCAAAAAGTCTTCCGTGTTACCCATCAAATCATAGGCGACAGACGCATGGACTCGGATAAGATTTCCGCATAACTACCACTCACCTGAGAAAGAATGCCAGCCGAACGCGTCAGCGTTCGGCTGGCGCAAATTAAAATGCAACTGCGGCTACGCAGTTGCATTTTCTTCGTTCTTGCGTGTCTGAGCGCAAAGACGAGCACTGATATGATTCGGGACTACTCGTAACTAATTTTTCAGGTCTAAGTGTCACACATGCACGCTAATCCAAAAATGAACGCTGCATTCTTTGCACTGAGAATGATGGGTTACTCTCGCGCGCAATCATCTTTGTTCTCACACAAGAGGTTATGAGATAACAGCAACAGAACGCTCCACTGACGCACTGACTTTAGTAAACTTGAACGGTTCGATTTGTTTCTCGTCGACGACTGGATGCCCGGACTATCAGCACCAGATCTGACGCGCCAAGTCCGAGAGTTCAATACAACCACTCCGAACCTTTTACCCCAGAGCGGCGCAGGAATCTGACAAGTAACAGGCCCGCGATGCCGACGCCCAAGGCTATCTCACAAAGCCGTTGGAAATTTTGGACCTCGCTGATGAAGTGGCGAGACTGATTGCTAGGCGAAGATCGCCTTCCTGGTGGCGATTACCTTGCCGTAATACTCACAACTTTGTTCGAATTGCTGTGAGTTGCCTCCCCGCACTTCGCTACATTCTGTTGCGGTTCTCGGACGCCGCAGGAAAAGCATCTGCGGCTGTCCTCGAAACTAGAGGGTTTCGGCACAAAGAGCCTCAATAAAGGACGGTCATCTGATAACAGAAGATTCCGTTCTCCCAACTACAGCGCCTGGCGGCGCTCCCGAACGGAATCGCTGTTATCAAACGCCCGCTACTTTATTAATTCTCCCCCTTGCGCCCGCTGCGTTCGCGCGCTCGGCGCGCCTCGCACCGCTCACTTCGCTACGCCCCCGCTGGGGGCTGGCGCTGTTTGAATGGCTTAGGCTCCAGTAGAAAAGTTTCCAGATAGTTGAACCGAGTGGCGCGTTCACTGCTGTAACCAAGCCTTGTAAGTATCGCGCCACGGCGCTTTGACTTGTTCGCCTAATCGCAGCAGCCGTGTTACGCAGGTCACGCGGACTAATCATTGCATTGAATACCCGCTGTGAAGCCTTATGGACCAGCATGCTGATGGTTCGATGCGTTACCGGCCTATTGTTCCGTGTACGATAATGTGGTCCAACGAATAGATATTCCGAGCCAACGTCGTTCCTGCGCTTCTCGAAGTACCGCTCTAACAGCGGGCGGAGCCAGCACGCTGCCTCTTTCGGATACTTCAGTAATGGGTTCTCACGCCCGCGTGAGAGTTGGCCCCGGGTCGGTTTGCGAACTGGTAACAGCAAATACTCAAAGTCTTTTGCACGATCGCACGTGCCTCTTATCTCGGCCGCTAATGACGGTAATTTTGCTTTACATATCTCTGTGACTGTAAGCTTGTGAACGATAATCAAATAAAGAACCAACGCCTCTCTAAGGTCCGCGTCAGGCGTCACTATATAACGACCAAGGCGTTCGACAACGTCGTCAGCGTACCGCCTAATGGAATCTGAGATCTCAATCATTTCGCCGCGTTCGTTCCTCGCCGTGAACGTGTCGCGCACTGAGACCTCATGAGCCAGCGGATTTTCCAGCACGAGGCCGTGGAGCTGCGCCCAGTTGAAGAACGTCCGAAGTTTCATCGTTATGTCCGTAACTGACCTACGAGCCAACCTTCTGGTCTTTACGCACGCGTTCATCGCCTGGCATTTGCTATCGCTACACTTCTCGCTGGTCTTATCGACGTCTAGATGCGCTCGCTTCCCACAGACTTTACATTCGTATTGCCAGAATAGAGTTTCCTTATAACTTTCTATAGTGCTCTGGTTCACCTCGGCGAGTGAGAGAATGTTGCGCTTGACACACCACTGAAGAAATACGCCAACTACCCTAACCGTGCCGAGTATCGCTCGAGGTGTATTAGTTAGAGGCCGCGATTCTGGCAGCTCCACGTCGAGCTTCGGATTCAGCATTCCCTGCGATGCCCACCTCTCGAAGGCGGCTACATGTTCACCAAATATCACCGGCGTAGACTTCAGATATTTTGCCAATAAACGTTCCCGCCTGTACTTACTCCAGAGTTCCTCCTGCAGGAAGAGGTTACCTAACTCGAACAAGCACGAACGGATTGCCTTAGTCCTAACTCTCGCTCGCTTGGTGAGCTTAGGCAACGCATCATCAATCGCGCGCCAAGTCAATGTTTC
The DNA here is from genome assembly GCA_046732935.1 of Acidobacteriota bacterium. Lineage (GTDB taxonomy): Bacteria > Acidobacteriota > Blastocatellia > Pyrinomonadales > Pyrinomonadaceae > PSRF01. The sequence continues at coordinate 11,777 of JBKPOC010000149.1, forward strand.
AGGAAGTTCGCACGTTTTGAGATATTCACCAAACGCCCGATACCGCCAGAAGTCTCTTGCCCGAATGGCTGTTTCCGCTGCATTACAGCTATCACGTTTCAACTTCGCCGCCAGAGCCGCAAAATACCGATCATTCTGCGGAAATGGCGAGCAATAGGTTCTGACATACTTCTCCAGTGCCTTTGGTGCCAGACGCTCCTCATAATGACGCTTGCAGAGCTGCGAGCTTTTGTAATTGGTTAATCTTGAACATCCACTGAATTTGCATTTCATCCACACGCCTCTTCGCTTCTCGTAGCATGGGCCACAGATCCTTTCAGTCTTTTTGTATGATGGCTTCGTCAGGCCACAGACGTTACATACGATGTCGTGATGCATCGACTTCAACCACAGTTTATGCCGCGCTTTCCGGTGACACTTACGACAATGGCTCAGATCATTGATAAAGGGATAATCAGCCACGCCGCACGTTTCGCACACACTCTTGAGGTTGGAGTACTTTCCAGCACATCGACGACAAAAGGGGGCATCTACTTGCAGTTTGGATAACAGCCTCGAGCAAGCGGGGCATCGCACTTTCGGAAGGTTGCTTAAGCAGCCTTCGCACACGTCAGACCAGTGGCTGGTCCTTCGCGGCAACTTACACTCTTCACACATTATTGAACGGCTTACTGACTTGCTCACAGCTGTTGTTTCCTTTACTTCTTTGAACGTATTCATCCCGTCATGACTCTGATGAATAGTCGTGCACATTTGGATAGAACGCCGCAAAATCCTGATTGCCCATCCTTTTTCGTCGCTTCTCCGCTGCGCTTGGTAAAACGTCTAGAACATCACCGAGACGAAGGTAGAAAGCGTCACAGAATGCCTGGATCGTTTCGATACGAATCATTTTCGGTTCAGTATTTAGCAAATCGCAGACTGCTTGTGTGGACAACTGGTAGCCGGTCCGCTTACCAATAAGTCTGCTGATTTCAGCTGCGCGATTGATGCCACGCTCCTTCAATACACTTCGCAAGTTCCAAATAGTAGGCATTACCGTTTTCCCCTTTTTTCAATGTACGGATTAACAAAGATGTCAATGAGATCACTTTGCTCATCTTCAACGTCGGCGTCCGTTGCAATGAGATAAGGAGCGGCTGAGCTCGGATACGTGTGACCCAGTTTTCGTAGAACTTTCCGGTAGGCCCACGGATTTCGTTCGATTTCATTTGTTGCAAATGTCCGCCGCAAGTCGTGAGGCCGCAGGTCTTCAGGTAAGGGCACTCCAGCGTCTCGCGCTAACTCAACGATCTTCTCAAATTCTTAAAGAACTGTCTTTTATCTAACCGGTTTCCGTCCTCATTGAGAAAAAGATATCCGGCTGCCGCAGTGTGGGGAAACATAGGTTTGAAGACTCTCTCGAATACACGCAGCACCTCCATCGCCAACGGAGTCAACGGAACCGTTCGCACACGCTTGCCGCCAAATGCTTTCCCTTTACCAAAGAGACGCACACGCTCAGTGCGCCAATCTATGTCGCAGCTTTCTCCGCTCGACCGTATTCCCAACAGCTCACTTGTACGCACGCCGATCTCGGCTTGAACGACAATGGCCGTGTAGTCTCGTGCACCGCGATGAGGTGACGCATGCTGCGGCAGATATTCGGTCCGCATGAACTCGTAAAATTCGTCCCGCAGCGTAGCGGATAAAGCGTAGCGAGGTTGGGTCAGAATGTCTTGCACATGCATTGGTACATCGTATTTCGTAAACGTCTGCGTTATCGGACCGTATTTTTCACTAATGGTGAGTACGCCACTGCCTGGGAGGTTAGGCTTGGCAAGGACATAATCGCAGAATGACCGCAGCTCGCGAATATACTTCCGCCTGGTTCCATGTGCCAGATTGTCCTCGAGCAGCGAGGAAATGAGTAAGCCCAACCGCGTCGATCCGAGTCCCGGGTCCAGGAGATCCCAAACCAGTAGCTGTCTGCTTCCCCGAGGGTGAGTTGGATCCTTGATCTGAAGTCGATCGAAAAGGTGATTCAGTACCGCTCTCGACGATCTAATTGTCGTCTCAAGGGTGCAGCCGCGGAATAAGAGATTCTGGAGATACTCCTCAAGCTTACGAGTATGATCCTGAAGCTGCTCTTCCCACGGAATAAATCTTGGTTGTTGTTCGACTGGCGATGTCGGGTTTACGGGTTCCATAGAAACTTCTCCTTCATGTTTGGATTTTGATTGTTCATTCAAGCGCCGCTTGATTTTTCAAGTACCACTTGATTTGCCGGTTGGCCCATCTTCCTGTCCATCTCAATGGCC
>JBKPOC010000150.1:0-1881 GCA_046732935.1 Acidobacteriota bacterium
CGTCGTAGGTATGCAGTCCAACAGCCTCTTGCAAGAAGTCTCGAAAGCTTGCATGGTGAAGTCGATAAAAAGGTTGGCCTTCGATAACTTCCTCATTCAGGAATTCACGCCATTCAAGGATGACGCGTTGAACGGCTTCATGAGGCAAACCTGTCCAAGATATGAGCTGTGACATTGATACGGGTTCAAGGACCGAAGCTAGTATGCAAATGACCTGCTGGTGCACTTTTTCGAACATGACAGGATCACCTGATCGCATTACGTTCCAGTGTTGTTTGTAATAACTTTTCAAGCCTGTGGGCAGATCACGCAACTTGCTAAGATTCGCAACGTTAAGCCTGCCAGTCCGAATATCAATAAGCACGTAGACCAAGTACATGAAATTGCCCTCACTCTTAGCGCTCATGATATGCACGAAGGAATTCTCATCTACTCTCCAGTGTTTCAGAGCTTGCCGCATTTCAGGTTGATGCTGCTGAAAAATGCCGCGAATATAATTCTCTACATCAGCAATGTTCCGCGGATCGGTTTCATTGATGTAAATAGGTTCTTCCCGATCGACACGTAGCCGTACCTCCTCCGACTCACGTGTAGTTACGACAAAATAGACTTTGTCAGGCAAACTTGCGGGCAATAAAAGAGTATTTACGTTTGGCTTAGGAATACTTTCAACCTCGTCAAGTGCATCAATAAGTACAACAACAGGCTCGGTGCTCTTTTCGGCAGCTTCCAACAACAATTCCGAAAGAAAACCGCTGTCAGTTGCGGCATCAGTGAAAGGCAGTGATGAGTAACTGAGCTGAAAACGAACAATGAGCTGCGCGCAAATATTCTTGAGGAATGCGTCAGTCGAGTTTATTTGTTGCTGGGAGATATTAAAGTGATGAACATGTCCTCCTTGCTGAACCATTCTGGCGATTAATGCGGTCTTGCCAATGCCGGGCTCACCTTTAATGACTATGTAGCCGGAGGGAAATCCAACCTTATTGATGTGTTGATCGATTGACTCGAAGATATACTGACGACCGACAAAGTTTCGCGTGCGCTCATTCACCAAAGCGCTAAATTGTCGGGTTCTAATAAAGCGACTTAGAGGTTCAGGTGCTTGGGCGAAATTTAGATAAATACCAGAATTCACCCAACTGTTTTCTATGCGCTCGGCAGCTATGCTGCCCGCCCCGCTTGCAGTTATTTCTTTCACAGGTGCTAAACAGCGGCAGTAAGAGAGTGTTTACTCTCTCAGCCCTTTCGATATGTATCGCCAGTATTGATTGTACTGTTGGTAATGTCGCGTCCGACTGCAACACTTCGTTCACCACTGGAAGTTACGTTAATCCCTGGGTCTTTCAGCTTGTTAAGAATTTGGGCTAACTCCACCGCTAGTGATCCATCCTCAAGAAGAACCTTTCTTAGCTGAACACGCAGTGCAGCCTGCACATCTTCATCTTCAGGGGTGTTGGTCACATCGTCAAAAGCTGCCTTTAGCGCGGGCCTCTCTTCAACTTTCGGCCACAGCTTTTGCCATAAAGCGGTAGCTCCGTTCCAAGCGCTCTCGCCAAACTTCTTTGCGGCCGCTCCCGCGGCATACTTACCTGCCTCGGCCAAGTATGGCAAGAAGGGAGTCAAATAAGTAGCTAGCTCTTTAGCGGTTGAAATCTCGTCCATATCGTCTCCTCAGCAACAAAAATCGATTCGTTAGAGTGAAATTGCGACTGATGCGTCATCCATGGCGGCCTAACTATCTTTTGTTCGGAATTATACTCCGGCATATTTCGCTTGGCACTGTATACTAAAATTACGTTATGCCCACACTGCGAGAAGCTAACATGCGACACGCGGAACATTACCGCTCCGTGCTCGAACTGGCGAACTCGCTATTCC
>JBKPOC010000151.1:0-1079 GCA_046732935.1 Acidobacteriota bacterium
CCCTTACTTCGAGACATTAACTTGCTGCCCTCCACTCGTCGCTATATTGAACTGCAAGGCGGGCGTGTTGCGAGTTGAGTCAGTTCTACCGCGACGCCTTCTACCTTCTCCAATTCGTCAGCTTCGATCGATTTCTTCGCCCGCATCAATTTCTCGAGATCAGCGGAACTCGATTCAAACTGCGAAATCATGTGACCCATCTCTTCCCTGCCGACATAGACCGACTTCACCCGCGAGGCTTCGCGCTCCTTGCGATAGTAGTAACTGTTAGATCCTCTTTGTTCCCAACCCGTTTGTGCTACACCTTTCACTTGCCCCGCTTTCGAAAGCCGCGCCGCAAGTCTAGCTAGCTAAGCCCACAGTGCAAACATTCTAGCTGCATGAAACCTAAATATGCCTAACTATGGAGAAATAGCAAGATCGTTCCGTTTACCTACCCGAGCGTATAGAAAACGTTCTACTCACATCCGGCATCCCGAATGTTACGGAGTTTCATGTATGGCACACAAAATGCGAATAGTAACTACGTGCACAATTTCGTACCCTGCTAACGAAAGGAGTTTTTCTCATGGGAAACGATAAAGAAACTTCACCCGAAGTAGCATCGAAATCCAGCGATGTTTTGAGGGATGATCGTACTGGCGACAAATCAAAGAGTGCTGCGGGTTCGGCTTTGTCTCAGGCGGAGGGAAACGACGACAGCAAGTCCGATAACAAGAGCGACAAAAAGAACTAGACGGCAGACTCTGTCAGATCAACCATTCTCAAGATACAGGCTGCGGGGATCGTCATATCACCGCAGCCTTGCTCTTTGGCTTTGTCTGACGCCGTCAGATGAGGGACCACAACCTTGCACTTCTCGCCGTCATGAATCAGCCAACCTACGGACCTACAGACCAAAACATAAGGATCACACTTACTCACATACTCCCAATTCGCAGAGACACCATGTGAGTCTTCCCATTCAATGAGTACGAGTCGATAACTCATTGGTCATTAGTTTAACGTATCTTGGCCTAAAGGTGGTCAAAGGAATCCTCTTAAAAATTCTAATGACTTTTTTGAGATTGCTCTAAGAC
>JBKPOC010000152.1:0-66330 GCA_046732935.1 Acidobacteriota bacterium
TGAAACTCGACGTCGAGGACCGGACCGATAATCTGCACGACTTTGCCGACGTGATTACCGTCGGCGCTCACGTTTCCATTAGGCGTAGACATACTGTCTCTGAACTCCTCTTTCGACCTATAAAGGCGAACAAAATGGGCAGGTTTAAAAGCGGAACAAGATACCACACCGAATTAATCCAAGCAAAATACGACTCTCCAGAAGCTGGCGCCCTATTCATCTCTGTTTTCTGAACCGCAACCCAACCTCGCGCGTCACGGGCGAGTAAATATTCTCAGCCTCGCGCCCACTGAGGAAACATTCGCGTTGCACGACTGAAGCAGATACATGAGATGGACTACGTGATACAGCGGCTTGGCCTTGTCGAGCTCCTTCTTGAGAGCGTCGATTGAAAAGCCGTTGCCGAGGACCATCCAGACTTCCTTCTCCGTTGAAGGTCTTCTGATCATGTCCTGAACCAGCTGAAATACAGTCGCTCCATCGTCAGGAGCGCCGTCTGGCACACGACGAATTCGCTTCAGACCTTGTGTGTCCGAATCCGTTTTGAGCCACTTCCAGAGTTGGTTCCACCTGCCGCCTCTGTCAGGGCCGACCGAGCCAGTGGGATTGAGGAATTCGAGATTCTTCGTGACCTGAGAGTTGAGGATGTGGAGATCGCCGGCCGACAACCCGCCATCACATTGTTTGGCATGTATCAGGGCGAGGCGATTCTTCTCTTTGTCCACAGCAATGAAGTCCGCGTACTCAGTCCCCATGTCTTCACAGATCAATATCTGCGGCTCAAGCTCACCAAGCTTGAAGAACTCGCTGCTCGTGTCGATGACTCGGAAGATGCTCCTGTGGGCCCAGGTACCAGGACCGATTTTTCCGGTCGGGCCTTTTTCCGTCTTTACCTTGGCCAACTCCTCGAGACCAAACAGCAGTTCGAGGTTATCCAAACGGCCTTTTCCCCAAAGAGGAATGCGAGGAGTATAGAAGTGCTTGTCAGCGTAGAGATGTAGATCCGTGGTCACGATGCGCATCACTCCGCGATGAGTAAAGTAAGCGGAGGCAGACTGCTTCATGCTTCCCATCTGCGAGTCCTTTAGTGCAAAGTGCTCATCGAGATCTTCCGAGGCGAGGACGAACCGTTTGCTTCCCTTCCGGGGAGTTAAATAATTTACGGAACCTGTGATCGTCTTATCCCCCACCTTGCACTCGAACTTCCCATCGGGCCCTACGTCGCACGCGGTCGCCTCGAAGGTATCCTCGAACATGTCATCCGGTCGATCCCCATATGCTTCAAAAAACTCCACGAGGTCCAGCAGTAAGTGGGCAGCTTGCGCCGTTGGAGGTGACGCTATCGCCTCCGCAAACCGATCGAATACCGGAGGGCTCTGGAAATCATCTTTCTGCAACTGCCTGGCGAGTTGCTGCGCCCAGTTTTGAAAAAACCCTACGCTAATCTGCGAATCCTCCGCCTCCGAAATTCTGCCCTTAGACAATCCGAGGTACCGCCGACGATAAAAATCGCCGTCGAAGAAAGTTCCAACGGCAGTGGAAACAAAATGGAAATGATCACTCAATCCAGGAGCGACGGCTGCGATAGATCTGGCCCCCAGTGATTTTCGACGGACGGCGGCATCACTGAGGTCACAGCTAATCAGTGATACCTGTTTGAGTGTCGGTTCACTGCCGAGAAGCTTCTCCATTTCGCCGGGACTCAGTTTGATCAGGGTATCGTCTTCGTCGAGTTGCGCCAGACCAATCGGTCCACTGTGAAAGAGAAATCCCTTATGTACGTAGAGCACACTGGGAACGAACGCGACGTTAAAGAAGCCTCCTTCTGCCAGTGCGTCGGTTTGAATGATCCGCCAACTCAGAATAGCGCCAAGCATTCCGCGTTCTTGTTTGATGGGCAAACTTCGGACTTCGATCATGTCCTGATCTTCAAGCGCGTCGGAGAGTTTCTCCAGGAGCGCTTCAAACTTCTGCTGGCCGAAGCGCGGATACAGCCGGTAGATACTCGCTGACTTGCGCAGGCGCAGATCGTTCCAGAGCGACTCGTCGTCAAAATCAGGACTCTGAAAATCAGCCGCTTGCCGATACCGTCCACCAGCGTAAAACCAATCCGGCAGTGCCTTCAAAAAGCGTTCAACTATCTCTTCAGGACCGACCAGCGACCGCTTCGATTGTTCGAAAGCGAGATATCCCTCCCATTGTTCCCGCAAGCCATGTCTGCGGTCTGACAATACGATCGCAGATTGATTGGCGCGAAGTCCCGGATTGCGCAACACTCTTCCAATCTGCTGCACTAAACCGCGCGAATTAGGAAATGGATCGAAGAACGCGAGCAAACAAAAGTCCGGATTGTCGAGACCCTCTGTGAGTTTGAATTGATGCACCCAGAATGTGGCAGGATGGTTGAGCGGAACGTCGTGAAACTCCTGTGCCTCCTTGTCGTCTTTCGCAAACCTGTCGTGAACCGCCAGCACTCTGGTGCTGTCCTTCAGTTTGCCGGCGAGCAGGTTCTTAATATGTTTGAGAGTTTCAAAGTCCTCACAGCGGACGATTACCTTGGGCGATTTGACACTAACTGGAATCTTTGACTGAAACTCACCTTCAAAATAACGCAGTAGAACGTCAACGAATCGCTGCGGGCGATCGGCAAATTTTTCGTCGTCCTTAAAACTCACTTTGCGAATAATCTTGCGGGCAATCGCCTCCTGAAACCGAAGCGTATGACGAAATCCATCTTCCGGACCAACCTTGAAGAACCGGAGATCATTTCTGTAAGGCGTTGCGGTGAACAAGATGGTGGGTGACGAGAAGGAACGCACCGCCTTGGCCCATTCCTTGGCCGGCTCGCGGTGCCCCTCATCTACCACGACTAAATCCGCCAGGTTCCTCAATTGCAGGTACGCGTCGGCCCAGGATTCCTTCTTGAATTCGTCAGAATCTTCGAGCTTGAAATTTCTATGCAGCATGTCGAGTGCCTGCGTGGTACAGACGTAAACTGTCGGCCTGCCCGCCTGTTCGGCGAGGCTCTTCTCGAGCGTGCTCGGCAGAAACTTAACGCAGGGTTTCGGCCCCTTCTCCGGTCTGCCTTTGACGGTGAGCCAAAAGTCACTGTTTAGGGCATTGGAGATCTGTTCCGTCAAAAATTCAGAAGGGGCGATGATAACGACGTTACCGACGTTGAGCCGCGAGAAGTAGTTAGCGAGCACCGCCATGATCCCGGTTTTTCCCGTTCCGGTCGGCATGCGAACCAGCGCCGCGTGTTCACGACATTCTTTGCCTTTCGAAAGATAGCGTCCGAGAAACCTGATCGCGTCTTTCTGATGGTTCCATTCTTTCGAGATGAGGTGTGACCATCGAGGCACTTCCGGAAGGCGCAGCACCTGAGTGGCCTTTGCAGAGGGATCGTGACCGTTTTCGCTGAAGGGTTGGGTAGCCATGAGAACCTCCAATGCTGGAATTGAGGAAGGGAGATGCCGCAGCATGCGGGGACCTTCCAACTTGTGGTTCAACTAGAAACGTTCAGTCTTGTGGCTGAATTCGAATCAAAAGAACGAGGTATATCGCGTAGAGCGCGCGAGGCGAAAACAATAGTCCAGTCCAGGGGCTGAGGCAAACTTTTTTATGGAACCACACAAAATCAATGAAACCTTGATTGTACTAGCGTCGTAGTACAACTTCGAGATGGACGGAATCTTCTCACTCAGCCCTTCGCACCCTATGCCGCTTTACGCGCAGCTAACCCGGGCGATTCAGTTCGCGATCGCTACCGGCAAGCTGCGCGTCGGCGAGCAACTGCCAACCGTGCGGCAGTTGGCCGTCGAGTTGCGCGTCAACGCCAACACCGTCGCCAAGGTTTACGCGGAGTTGGAGCGTTCGGGTGTACTCGAAACACGAAGAGGCGTGGGAACTTTCGTCAGCGCCCGCCATTTCGCCTCAAGTCATCGCGAAAAGCACGAACAGCATCTGACCGAACTCGTCGATCGGTTTCTCGAAGAAGCCGCGGCGATGGGCTTTTCATCAGACGACTTGCTTGATCAACTTCAAAGCCGGCGCAAAAAGGAGACTGTCGAAAATGTCTAGCTCAACGACGAGCCTGATTCAAACCAGGGGTAACCTGCCCGCAATAGATACGCCGCGATTCAACGTCGTGTCGGCCGTAGTTTTTCTTGTCCCGTTGCTGCTCGGCGCACTCGCAACGTGGATGACGTTCAATCCAGCCGGCGTGATCGTCGGTATCATCCTTGGCGCGCTGCTGGCCCAGTCGCCGAAGATCGCGCGACAGTGGGAACGCGCCGTGGTGTTGCGTCTCGGACGTTACGTCGGTTTGCGAGGTCCGGGTCTGTTTTGGATCGTTCCCTTCGTCGACAGCGTTTCGGCCTGGGTGGACCAACGCGTGATCACGACCAGCTTCGCTGCCGAAGAGACGCTGACGTCAGACACTGTTCCGGTCAACGTCGACGCCGTGCTGTTCTGGATGGTTTACGATCCGGAGAAGGCCGCGCTGGAAGTGCAGAACTATCCGCAAGCCGTGAGTTGGGCCGCGCAAACTGCGCTGCGTGACATCATCGGACGAACGTCGCTTACGGACCTGCTGCGCGGGCGCGAGCGAATCGAAGACGAGTTGCAGCAACTGATTGACGAACGTTCCAATCCATGGGGCGTGACCGTGCAATCGGTCGAGATGCGCGACGTGATTATCCCTCAGGCGCTACAGGACGCGATGTCACGCGAGGCGCAGGCCGCGCGCGAGAAGCAGGCGCGCATTATCCTGGGCCAGGCGGAAGTCGAAATCGCCCACTCGTTCGAGACCGCAGCCAAATCCTATCGCGACAATCCGACCGCGCTGCACCTGCGCGCAATGAACATGTTGTATGAAGGACTGAAGGAGAAAGGCGCCCTCATGCTGGTCCCGAGCAGCGCAGTCGAGTCAATGGGAATGGGCGGGTTATTAGGCGCAGCGGCACTTCGTCAACAAACGCTAACTGGCAGCGAGGAAGTACCAGAGTAGACGTTACTTCGACTCATCAAAGGGCGAACGCGGAGGTTATCTCTCGCTAACGTTGTATAATTGACGCGTTCGTTCGGGCAACCTACTATGTAGTCATGCCGATTCACACCGTCAAACTCGACGAAGCCAAAGATCAGTTTTTCGATTTGATCGCCACGACCGCCGAAGGCGATGAGGTAATCATAATCGATAACGGCAAAGCTTTGGCTCGTCTGATTCCGGCTACTGACGTCGCCGCGTATCAAGCGCACCCTCCAACGGCGACTGAATTCTCAACCGATGATGACCCACTCGCATGGGACGCTGATGGTTGGGAGAACGTCGAGTGAAACGTGGTGAGATTCGCTGGTACACTTTCCCGGCGCCGGATAAACGTAGACCGGTGCTGGTCCTTACGCGCGACGAAGTTATCGACCGCCTAAATGAGATTATCGTCGTCCCGGTAACAAGAACGATTCGAGGTCTTACAACCGAGGTCGTTTTAACGCCTGATGATGGGATGCCGGTCACCTGCGCGCTAAACTTTGATCACATCTCAATTGCCCAGCGCAATCGCATCACTAGTCTTATTTGTCATCTACCGCAGGGTCGATGGCCTGACGTTCAGCGGGCATTAATGATCGCCTGCGGCTTCGATGTCACAGAATCAGATCGTGATTTGTAAGCAATTGGCGACCGCGATTGGACTCCGGCAACGAACTACTTCTCCGGATCGATGCGGATCTTCATGCGTTGCAAGACCTGTAAATCTTCGTCGGTGAGGTCGAGCGTGGCGGGATCGTTTTCAGACTCTTCTTCCCCCGCGTGAGGCCTCAAACCGATTTCGAGCCGCAACGTTAATTCCATCTCATACCCGGCTTCTCGCAAACGTTCGATCGCTTCCGCAACCTTCGTCGAGTTCTCGACGGATTCATTGATCGCGCTGCCAATCTCGCGAACTATCTCTTTTGCGTCGTCATCGATTTCCATTTTGTTGGTATGCTACGCCAGTAGCAGAAGATTGCCAACTGCCAATCGCAGCTTATAGACTGTCGCAGTCCATTTATGCTCGCAACCATTGGAATTCTAACAGGCGGCGGAGATGCTCCGGGTCTGAATGCGGTTATTCGTGCGGTGGTGAAGACTGCCACGTGCGAGTACGGCATGCGCGTCATCGGCATCGAAGACGGCTTTGACGGCCTGCTCGGCGCCACCAAAACGCGGTCGCTCACGGCGTCCGACGTGCGCGGACTTTTGCCGCGCGGCGGAACCATTCTCGGCACTCGCAACCAGGGCCATTTCGTGCAGCGCAAGAAAGACGGCGTGCCGATGAGCGTCGAAAGCGTCTACGAGGAAGCGATCGCCAACATGAAGGTCCTCGGAATCGACGCACTGGTCGTGCTTGGCGGCGAAGGTACGCTGACGATCGCAGCCGAGTTCGACAAGCGCGGCATCCCGATTTGCGGCGTCCCGAAGACGATCGACAACGATCTGGCGTGCACCGAGCTGACGTTCGGCTTCGTCACGGCGCTGGACATCGCCACGGAAGCGCTCGATCGTCTGCATACGACGGCGGAGTCGCACGATCGCGTGATGATCCTGGAAGTGATGGGCCGTCACGCCGGTTGGATCGCACTCCATTCCGGCATCGCCGGCGGCGCGGACGTGATCCTGATTCCGGAGATTCCGTTTTCTCTCGACACAGTTGTTGAGAAAGTGCGTTCCCGCGACGCCATGGGCGCGAACTTTAGTATTATCGTCGTGGCCGAAGGCGCGATAGAGATCGGCCACGAGCTGGTTTATCAAGACAAGGGTGATAGTTCTCGTGCACCTCGTCTCGGTGGCATAGGCCAGCATCTACAGCACGACATCGAGGACGTGACCGGCCGCGAAACGCGTTGCGTCGTCCTCGGGCATCTGCAACGAGGCGGACGCCCCAACGCTTTCGATCGCATGCTGGCAACGAACTTTGGTTCGTGCGCGGTGCGCGCTGTGGCGAGTGGAAAAAGCGGCGTAATGGTGGCTTTGCAAGCAGGTGACGTCGTTACGGTACCGCTGACCGAGGCAATAAAGAACATCAAGACCGTGCCGCCAACCGGCCAGCTCGTCCGGACGGCGCGCGACACGGGTGTTTCTTTTGGTGCACCCGACGAAGGCAGTTATCATAGATCTGTTTAAAATGAACCGTGGTTCCAGTGGAACACGGATTGATGGAAGTTGACCGGACCAATGTCAGAGGGAATTAAAGCAAAGCTCCAGGGCGAACTCGACGAACTCGAGAGCGAGCTCCGCATTCACTTGCCGAAAGAGATCAAGCGGGCGCTCGAGTTTGGCGACCTTCGCGAGAACTCCGAATATCGCGCTGCGCTCGACCGGCAGAACGTCGTCAAGGCACGTATCGTCGAACTGCGCCAGCGCATCAGCGAGATCGCCTCAATCGATCCCAACAAGGTGCCGCGCGACAAAGCCTCCTACGGCTCGACGCTGGTCCTTTACGACGCCGAGAAGGACGAAGAGGTCACTTACCGGCTGGTGACACCCGAGGAAAGCGATCCGGCCGAGGGACTCATTTCAACCACTTCGCCCGTCGGCCGCAGCTTGATGGGCAAACAGGAAGGCGACGAAGTCGTGGTGCGGACCCCGGCCGGCGCCCGCAACTTCGAGATCCGCCAATTGCGCACCTTGCATGATCAAATGTAGTGTCTGCGGACGTACAGTCTGCAAAGGCATTACTGGTTAAAAATCACACGGATTAACCGAGGAGAAACAAACCCAACAGATGTTTGGTGCAAGTATCGGACGCGCCGCTCAGCGAATCATTGACGCTATGGTGCGGTGGCTTGCGAAAGGCCATATCAGTCCCAATATCTTGACCGTTATCGGCGTCTCGCTAAACGTCGGCTGCGGTCTTCTTTTTGGGCTGGGCTGGTTTTTCTGGGCCGGGATTGCCCTGGTCGTCGCCAACCTCTTCGACATGCTCGACGGGCAGGTGGCCCGTCTTTCGGGCCGGGTCACGCGGTTCGGCGGTTTTCTCGATTCCTCGTTGGACCGCCTCTCGGATATGGTCGTTTTTGTGGGCCTTATGGTCTTTTACGCGCGCGACATCCCGGACCATTCCACTCTTAACGTTTTTCTCGCAGGCGCCGGACTAATGGGCTCGGTTATGGTAAGCTACGCCAGCGCGCGGGCTGAGAGCCTGATTCCCAAATGTGACGTCGGGTTCCTGCGCCGCCCAGAACGCGTTGTACTCTTTATTATCGGCGCGCTAAGTACTCATCCAGGTTCTAATAGTTTCTTTTCCAATCGGATGCCGGCTGTGTTGTGGGTGCTTGCAGTTGGTTCCTATTGGACCTTCGCGCATCGCATGTACCACACGTGGCGCGAATTGACGAAGGCTGAAGCGCCGGCAACAGAGCAGGAGCCGACTGGAACTGTTCGCGTGCGCAATCCGTTATCATTCGCGAAATCCGCGTTGCAGAGGAACCCGGATTAGCAGAATGTTGTTGGTTTTGAGGTAACCGAGTGACTATCTGTCCGTGTTGTGGCTTCAAGTTCGTTGGGGCCCTGAGCAATGGTTGTCGCCAGTGTGGCGCGCGCTCCGTCGGTGAGCCCCTCCCGAAACCGGCCCATGAACTCCCGTCTTACGGACGCTCGTTGGTCCTGGTAGCCGGCGGTTTCCTGACGGTCCTCGTCTTCGCAGTCCAGCTCTTCATCGCGATATTTCAGCGCAAGTCGTTCCACTTCTGGTCCTGGGTGGCCGCGGGTGAAACTGCTGCCTGGCGTTTGAAGTGGATTGCGATTCCGCTCTTCATCGTCACCGTGTCGCTCGGACGAAAGCTCTATCGCTCGATCAAGTCTCAACCGGACAGGTTCTGCGGAGTCAAGTACGCGCGCCGCGGTTTACTCGCGTCGTCGATCGTGGTCATGCTGATTGCTTTTTTGATCGGCATCACTGTTCCCGCTCGTCTGGAAAACAGGCGCCTCGCGAAAGAGGCCGGGATTCGCGCGAACTGGCACACGTTTGAACGCGCGCTTCTCGAGTATCGCTCGCTTTACAAAACTTACCCGGCAGACTTCAAAGATCTACGCGAACGTATTCCGGATCCCGACGGCCAGCTTGCAGCCGCACTCGCGACTCTCGATCCCAGTGGTTACCATCCGAGCGCGGACGTAGCTGCCGTAGCTTCCGAAAAATCTCGCAGACTTCGTGGCGCAGTCATTCGCAATGCTTCCCTCTCGCCGGCAACCGACGACATGCCCTCGGGAGGATTGGCATTTACGACGTATGAACTGCGGCTCCCAGGCGAAGACAAGATCCTCGGCACCGACGACGACTGGATCGGCAGCAACGGCATTCTCAAGAAGTACAGCGACGCTGCCAAAGGCGGCGTCGGCCGCTCAGTCTCCGCCGGCGTCCTGCAACCTTAGCGACGCATGTCGTTTCTCGATCGCTTCCGCAAAAAAACTGAAGATGAAGCCTCACGAATCGCCCGGCTCTCGAAGACCGGCCGCATGACTGACGGAAGCATCATCGACGCCGTCTCGGACAACTCCGGCCGAATCACTCAAGTCACTTACACTTACATGCTTGCAGGCGTGCTCTACGAATCTTCACAAGCACTCGACGCCCAGCAACAGCAGCGGTCATTCGACTACGCGCCCGGCAACCAGATCGTCGTGAGATACGATCCGCGTCAACCCGCGAACTCAATTGTGGTTTGAAGGTCTTCGGTTTTTGGTCTTGGGTCTTAGTGTTTTTGTGTTCGATCGGGCAGAATTCAGGTGCGGGTTGGACAATACAAGACCAAAGGCCAAAGCCCTAAGACCAAGAGATATATGTTCCGTAAAGTACTGATAGCGAATCGCGGGGAGATTGCTGTCCGCATCGTTCGCGGGTGTCGCGAGTTGGGGATCAGCCCGGTGGCGATCTATTCCGAAGCCGACGTCGAGAGCGTGCACGTGCGGGTGGCTGATGAAGCCGTGTGCGTCGGACCGGCTACGTCGAGCCACAGCTATTTGAACATCGACGCCATCATCGCCGCTGCAAAAAAAGTGAAAGCGGAGGCGATACATCCGGGCTATGGGTTTCTCGCCGAGAACGCCGACTTCGCTCGCGCCGTGACTTCCGCGGGACTGACGTTCATTGGCCCACCCGCCGGTGCGATGGACACGATGGGATCAAAGACGAGCGCGCGGCGCGCAGCAGTTGAATCGAGTGTGCCGATCGTGCCGGGGACAGTCGAGGCATTGACGTCGTTCGAGGAAGCGCGGACGACGGCGGAAAAGTTTGGTTATCCCGTGATGTTGAAAGCTGCTGCCGGCGGCGGCGGCAAAGGCATGCGCCTGGTGACCAGCGGCGACGAGCTTCGTTCCGCGTTTGAGACTGCGAAGACGGAAGCGGCCGCTGCGTTCGGCGACTCGTCGCTCTATCTCGAAAAAGCTGTCGAACGTCCGCGTCACATCGAGATACAGATCTTTGCGGACACGCATGGCAACGTGGTCCACCTCGGCGAACGCGAGTGTTCTATCCAGCGGCGACATCAGAAGGTGATCGAAGAATGCCCGTCGCCGATTAATAATCCCGACTTGCGGCGTCGCATGGGTGAAGCGGCAGTGAAGATCGGAAAGACGGTCAACTACACCGGCGCCGGCACGGTCGAGTTTCTACTCGCCGACGCGACGCGCGCGTTTTACTTCCTGGAAATGAACACGCGACTCCAGGTCGAACATCCGGTGACCGAGCTTGTCACTGGATTCGATCTGGTGCGCGAGCAGTTTCGGGTGGCGGCAGGCGAGCCGTTGTCGTTCACGCAGGACGACGTGCGTTGGACGGGCCACGCGATCGAGTGCCGTATCTACGCGGAAGATCCGGCGAACAACTTCTTCCCTTCTCCTGGTACGATCACGCACTTGCGCGAACCGTCCGGACCGGGAGTCAGAGTCGACAGCGGCGTCACGAACTTGTCTGAAGTCTCGATCTATTACGATCCGATGATCGCGAAGCTTGCAGTGTGGGGACGGACGCGAGACGAAGCGATTGATCGTCTGCGCCGCGCGCTCGACGAGTATCAGGTGTCAGGGATCACGACTACGCTGCCGTTCTTTCGTCAGGTCGTCACGGATGAGGAGTTCATTGCCGGAAGGCTCGATACAGGTTTCATTGCGCGCTTCAACGAACGCCATGCCGACGTTGTAGAGCCGCCGCAGGCTGACGTCGATCTGGCGGCAATCGCCGCGGCGATCCACTACGCTCGTTACCAGCAGCCGGTGTTTGCGCAGTCGAGTTCGAATGGAGGCTGGAAGACGGCCGCGCGGTTGGCTGGATTGCGGAGGTGGAAGAAGCCGTGAAGCTCAAGGCCGTCATTGGAGATCGAGAGCAAGATTTCGACGTGCAGATCAACGGCGCATCGTTGCGTGCTGAGATAGACGGTCGTGTTTATGAGCTCGAGCTGCGCGAGCCGGAGCCGGGATGTTATCTCTTCTTTCGCGACACGGAGGTGCATGAATGTCGCGTCAGTAAAACTCACGATGGATTCGACGTCAGTCTGCGCGGAGGAAACTACATGGTCGAGATCGTCGATCCGAAGCGTCTGCGAAGCGGGCAGGATGCGGATCGACATCATCACGGACTGGCTGAGATAACCGCGCCGATGCCGGGGAAAGTCGTGCGCGTGCACACCGAAACAGGTGCGACTGTCGAGAAAGGCGCGGGTGTTGTCGTAGTCGAAGCGATGAAGATGCAGAACGAGATGAAGTCGCCGCGGGCGGGTGTCGTCGTTTCGATCAACGTCAAACCGGGAGACACTGTAAACGCCGGCGACGTGCTGGCGGTCGTCGAATAAATATGAGAATTCTTCTGTGGGATATTGATGGGACGCTGATACATTCAACGCGGCCGGGTGGGTACAAGCTGTACACGATTCCGGTCCTCGAAGAGTTGTTCGGAACAGCGGGCCAACTCGCCGAAATGCAAGTCTCCGGCATGACTGACTTGCAGATCTTTCTCCAGGCACTCGGCAATCACGGCGTCACTCACGATCAACTGCGCGAACGCATCCACGTTCTCAGCGAACGACTGACGGCCGAAGCAAGAAAGGTAACCGGCAACGGCGATAACTTTTTCGAGGTTCTGCCCGGCGTCCGCGAAACGCTCGAAGCGTTAGACAAACATCCTCGCTATCGCTCAGCTCTCTTGACCGGCAACATCGAGCCCATGGCGCAGTTGAAGATGGAGCTCGTCGGCCTGGAAAAGTTTTTCACTTTGCCGGGCGCGTTTGGCGACGAGTCGCACAACCGTCGCGACCTGCCCGCGCTCGCCGCCGAGCGCATCCGCAAACACCTGCAACTCGATCTCGCTCCCGAACACTTCATCGTCATCGGCGACACGCCAAACGACATCGACTGCGCGCGCCATTTCGGCGCTCGTGCAGTTGCGGTCGGCACGGGGCGTTTCTACTCAAACGAGGAAGTCCTCGAACACGCGCCCGACAAGTTTCTGCTCGACCTGTCCGATCCCGCGGCAGTCATCAAGACCCTCGACGAGCTCTGACCCATCCATTCAGATAGCACGTGTCTACTCCAAGCGACACGCCGGCGTCCTGCAACTCGATAAATCAAGGGAAACAGCGCTGGCATGAGCGTTGCCGTTCGACCTGGGCTCAAAGGAGTTCATCATGACTTTCCCCAAAGTACGTCCTCGCTTACTTCCTCTCATCCTTCCCGTTTTGGCCCTGCTAGCCTTCGTCGGACCCGGCGTCGCAAACAGCGGCGCCGGCAGCGCGACGCCCCAGCGCTTGCGCGTACGTCTCGAGCCCGAACGCGTCCGCTCCGGAGAGACGACGAAGGTCATCGTCGAATTTCTCGACCAGAACTACGGCCAGGTCGCAAACGATGCGACGCGCACGATCGAGCTGGGCCAGGCTTCGTCAAATTCAAACGCGCGCTCGTCAGCCTCGGGTCAGTTCGATCAGCAGAAGATCGTGGTGAAACCGGGCGCGTGGTCGGGAGCGGCGTCGTTCACTTCCCGAGGCGCGGGACGGCTCTTCATCACCGCCAGCTCTCAAGGACTCGAATCCGGAGAGGCGCTGATTCTGGTCACCTCCGACAGAGCGACCTCGCTCTTGAACAAGATCACGAGTCTGTTTGAGACGACGGCGTATGCGCAGGAGGATGATCTTGGTTTCGAGATCTTCCCAAAAGCGAGAACAGCTACTGCTGACGGACGGCATCGCGCGACATTCAAGGTGTCGTTTCTGAAGGTCCTGACCAACCCGACGACCGTCAGAATCACTACCAACCTGACTAGCGGCGGAATCCTGTACAAAGGTCAACAGATCGACGGCAGCACAGCCGACATTCAAGTTGCCGCCGGTGAAGATCGTTCCGGCGATATCTCCGTCTTTTCCGAGCATCCCGGCGACTTCCACGTCACCGCCTCGGTGCGGCCAAGCGGTCCGGTGGACCAGGCGCGCGCGGAGTTCACCGAGCCACGTCCGACCCAGCTTGTCTTCGACGCCAATCCGACGACCATCGGCTCCGATGCCACGGACGTTCCGCTCACAGTTCAACTGGCAGATGAAGGTGGTTTCGCCATCAAAGCCGTTCGCCCGGTGACTATTCGCTTCAGTCGCGCGACAGAATCAGATCAGGTGAGTTTTGATCCGGAGTCGATCGTGCTGGCGCCGGGCCAGGCAGCCGCGCAGGTCGTCGTGCGACTCCAGCAACTGCCGCTCGGTAATGAACTGAAGCTGCTTGCGAAGGCTGATCAGGAAATCACTCTGGGCCAGAAGAGCCTGGTCATCAAAAGCGCGATCGAAAAACTATTGATCGCCGGACCAAACGAAGTGTACTGCGGCGGCGAGCAGTGCGAGTTCACGGTTTATCTGGTTGATAAGGACGGGCAGCATCGTGCTGCTGACTGGGACCGCCACATCGATCTCAACGTGAGCGGCGGCGTGCTGAGCGCGGGCCAACTGGTGATTCCAAAAGGCGAACGAAAAGGCGTCGTCAGATACTCGCCGGCCGGCAACGTCGGGAAGTATTTGCTCACCGCGTCGAGTATCGGAATAACAGACGGCACTTATACGATCGGCGTGGTATATGAAGCCTACGTGCTGACGTTATTCGCGTTGATGGGTGGGTTCGTGGGTGGCGTTGGGCGGCAGTTGAAAGCCGACAAGAAGTTTTCGCACATTCTGCCTCATCGGTCGCGCAAGAAATGGGACATGGGATGTGTGGGACGGCTGGCAGGGAGTGTGATCAGCGCGTTCTTCCTTTACTGGGCATTCAAGCTTGGACTATCGCAGGCATTCGGCTCGCCCGTATTGCCCGCGGCGCTCGATCTGGGAACAAGGATTGTCGCGTTCTTGTTTGGCGGAATCGGAGGCTTCGCCGGTCTAACCATACTGGAGCTGCTTACAAATTGGTTGGTGCCCGCAGCGAAACAGCAAACAGCACACGCGCAGTGATGTGTCTTTTGTGCCTTTTTGTGGCTAAATGCGATGGAAGCCCTTGAGGATGTCGCGCCGCTTCAGTCGCATGATAATGGGGCGGCCGTGCGGGCAAGTTGTCGGCGAAGAGGTTTGCAGCAGGCGATCGATTAGCCACCGCATCTTCTCGGGTGCCAGCGGCATGTTTACTTTGATCGCCGCATGACATGCTAGTGAGGCTGCGATCTCGTCGCGCAACGTCTCGCGCGCGCTGCTCTTCTTTTCCGCGTCGACCGTATCCAACAACTCCGAAAGCATGTTGCGAGCTTCGCCCGCGGGAAGGTCCGCGGGCGTTGCTCTGATTGCGACAGTGCGTCCCGAGAGTCGCATCAATGCGAACCCGTAGTTTTCCAACTCCGGCGCGAGTTGATCGAACACGGCCGATTGCGCGGGACTCAGGTCGAACGTTTCGGGGACAAGAAGTTGTTGCGCATCCGTGCGGCGCTCTGCTTCGAGCGCGCGATACTTATCGAACAAGACGCGTTCGTGGGCCACGTGCTGATCGATCAGCAACAGGCCTTCATCGTCGGTGGCTATGATGAAACTCTCGTCGAGCTGACCCAGCGGCCGGATGTTGGCCGACAGCTTTTCAGGTTCGACTTCGCGCGCGAACTTCTCCGCTGACGGCACAGGTGGAATCACGGATTTTTGTTCGATCATCATTGCGACGTCGCGCGCAATTTCATCTCCTGTAGGAACAGGAATAGGAGGTGGTGTGAATTCAATCCGTGGTTCTGGTATTAATGGAGCAGGCGGAATGTAGGGAATCTGCGGTTCCGGACGAACGTATGTGTTAGTTGCCAACGCGTTCTTCACCGCTTCACGCACTGCATCCGCAACGGCCGCCGAACGTCGAAACCGGACCTCCGTCTTTGCCGGATGAACGTTCACGTCAACTTCTTCTAACGGCGTCTCGATGAACAACAACGCCGCCGGATAAACGCCATGCGGCAGTATCGAACGATAACCTTCCGACAACGACCGCCCGATCATCCGATCGCGCACGAAACGCCGATTCACAAACAAGTACTGCGAGTCGCGCGACGTGCGTCGATCCCGCGGTGCTGACACAAAACCGGTGACGCGCGCGACGTCCGCGTGTCCGCCGTTCACCTCCAACAGGTTCTCCAGAAACTCGCCGCCAAATATCTGATATGCCCGCTCGCGCAGGTCTTTCGCCGGCGACGCTCGCACGACCTCGCGTCCGTTGTTAACAAACGTGAATGCAATCTCCGGGTGCGCCAGCGCGTAGTGCGTCACGAGGTTCGTCAAATGAAACGTCTCGGTCGCTTCCGAACGTAGAAACTTGCGTCGCGCCGGAACGTTGAAGAACAAGTCGCGCACTGCGATCGTCGTGCCGCGTGGATGCGCCGCATCTTTGACGTTACGCATGCGTCCGCCGTCGATCGTCACGCGAGTCGCGGACGGCGCGCCTTCAGTGCTCGTCGTCAACTCGATCTTCGCCACGGAGGCGATCGACGCCAGTGCTTCGCCGCGAAAACCCAGCGTGCCGATCGCCGCCAGATCTTCCGAGTCACGAATCTTGGAAGTCGCATGACGTTCGAATGCGAGCACTGCGTCGTCGCGCACCATGCCTTCGCCGTCGTCGGAAATTTTCAGTAAACGACGGCCGCCGGCTTCGATCTCGATCGTGATGCGCGTGGCGCCGGCGTCGATCGAGTTCTCGACCAACTCCTTGGCGACTGAAGCAGGTCGTTCGACGACTTCACCGGCTGCGATTTGATTGGCAACGTGGTCTGCGAGGACGCGGATTTTCGACATTATAAGTTGACGACCTGGTGCTCGTTGCTCCCGAGATTAATCGCGTTGTAGATCCACTCGATGACGTACGTGCCGTGGCGGGCCAGCAGCGACGTGATGTTGATGTGGCGTTCCTGCAAGTCTTTGTTCGGGTAGAGCTGATCGAACGCGCGTTGCAGTTGCCGGTGGGCGGCTTCGTCGCGCGTCATCTGGGCGCGCACGAAGCGGGTGCGCAAACCCTCGAGCTGATAAGTGATCTTCTTGCGGCCGGTTTCGAGCGCATCGGCGAGCGTGGGATCGATAGCGGCGAGCTCCGTCTTTAAGCGGTCCAACTCGCCGTGGATGTTGTTTTCGGCATTCACGAAGTTGCGTGCGGTGGCAGCGCCGAGATGCTCTTCGACGACGCGCTTCGTGACCGGTTCGAGGCCTTCGAAGAAATCGCCGAGCGTTAAACCATATCTTTCGAGCACGCGTCCGGTGTGACGTTCGATCATGGTCAGGCTCGAACGCGGCAGGATCGGCGTCGCCGGACGTTCGAGCACGCGATAGACCTCGGCTGTTTGAGCGAAGTACGCGATCTCCGCGGCGCCGCCGTAGTAGGCGATCGTCGGCAACAAGTAATCCTGAACTACGGCGCGCAAGGTGACGTTCGGGCTGAACCGTTGCGGTTCGTTGAGTGCCAACGTCGCTAACTCGTCGAGGCTGTATTCCGTGTCGTTGTCCTTCGTTTGGTAGTTGCCGTTTTCATTTCGCAGCAGCGCGCGACGTGCGCCGTCTTCGTCGTGCAGGAACAATGGGAACGAGTTGGCCGTCGCCATGACCTGCGCGTGATAGCCGGCGGTTTCCAGCTCACGGCTGCGCTGTTCGATAGCGGCGGCGATCTGCGGTGCTTGCCGGACAGCGGCGGAATAGAGCGGCGCAGCCAGCTTCTTCATGTCAGCGTCGAGCGGATCGAGGAAGATCAGGCCATAGCGACCGAGCAGCAGCGTCATCATCGTCGCAAAACTCTCGACGTAGCCGCGTCCCGGCTGCCACGCGCTTCGGACCAGCATCTTCATGTCGTCGGCAAACTCGGAATTCGGCAACAGCTCGAAGAGTTGGTCCACGACGGTGTTGATCGAGTCGTCGAGTACGACGCGGCCGACGGGTTGTCCTTCGCGATGGAGATCAGTCGAGACTTCTACTTGTTTGAGCTGGCAATCGCGTCCGATGAATTCCGCTTTCGCGACTTCGACGAAGTCGTGATCTTCGGCGGCGATCCAGAAGACGGGGACTGCTTTCGTGTTGCGTTGGCGCAAACAGCCGGCGAGTTTCACGGCCGAGAGCGCTTTGTAGATCGTAAAAAGCGGGCCTGTGAATAGTCCGGCCTGCTGACCGGAGACGACGGCGATGCAATCCGGATCGCGCAGCAGGTTGATGTTGTTGAGAGTCTCGACGGGCGCGTTCCAACGCTGGTTCATCGCGGCGAGCGCGTCGGCGACCTTGTTTCGATCGACTTGATGTGCGGCCAGCACTTCGGGAATGCGCGGCGTCAGCTCGGGTTGAAAGCGAACGGCAGACGGGTAGAACTGTCGCAGCGCCGCCGGATCGTTCAAGTAATCGAGAAACAGCGCGGATTGGTGCGGAATGCGTTCGAAAGGAAGGGTCTCGACGCGCAAACCTGATTCTTCAGGGGTGCTAAAACAAGCGGGTTCGGCAGTGCTCAAAATCGGTTCAGCTCCTGCCGGACATTCTAGGCCACAGATGAAGCAGACACAACGACGGCCCGCAGAGACCCGGATCTAACGAACTCAAGAACAGTTAGGAAGGGGGCAAACGGAGTGTGCCCCCGCTCGTTACAAAAGCGGGGGCGTTGCCCCCTTCCTGACTTGTTCTTTTGCGAATGTCGCTCGTGATCTGAACAACAGCATCGAGTACGGTGCCAATTTCGGCCTTGGCGTTTTCGTTTGGCGGTTGCAAGGGAGCGCGAACTGAGCCGCCGGTGTAGCCGGCCATGTCGAGCGCGGCTTTGAGACCGCCGATACCGAACCGCGTCGTGACGGCTGCTGCCAAGGGCGTGAGTTTCGCCTGCAACGACTCCGCGATGTCCGCCTGGAAGTCGCGAAATATTTCTACGCAGATCTCTGGAACCACACATCCGACGGCGAGAATTCCTCCGGTGGCGCCCGCACGCAACGCATCGAGCAAGACGGTCCCGTTTCCCGTCATCACGGCAAAATCATCCGGACACAGCCGGACAGTTTCACTAAACCCGGCAATGTCGTTGGAACTGTCTTTCACGCCGATGATGTTCGGATGTTCACTCAACCGCGCGATCGTCTGCGGTTCGATCTTGATTCCGGTTAGCGCCGGCATACTGTAGAGCAAGACGGGAACTGGCGACGCGTCTGCCACAGCAGTGTAGAAACTAACGAGCGTTTCCTGATTGATAGCCGAGCGGTAGTAGTTTGGCGTGATCACGAGTACGGCATCCGCGCCCGCGCTGGCCGCCTTCCTGATCTCAGCGATCGTTCCGACCGTGCTCTGCTGGCCTGCGCCAACGATGAACGCCAGATCATTGCCAACGGCGTCGCGCGACGTCTCGATCACTTGCAGATACTCGCGCTCGTCCAGATGAACGCGTTCGCCCGTCGACCCGAGCACAACAAACCCGACGACGCCCGTCTCGCTCCACGCCCGCAAGTTCGAACGAATCGCGTCTGAAAGTATTTGCCCGTCTGCATCGAAAGGCGTCGTCGTCGGCAGCAGAATCCCGCGAAAATCCTTTTGTGCTTTTTTGTGGCTCATTTAGTGAAACAGGTCTCGAATTCCGATAGAGAAGAACACGTTGCCCCGACCCTCGTCAGGCCCGCGTCTCACGTTCCAGGCATAGCCTAACGTGAAATGCGCGACGGTGGCGAGTTCGAACCGAACGCCGCCGCCTGGCCCGTAACGCACGCCGCCGATCGGCCCGCTGACCGGACCGATACGCGCGACGTCGAACACAAACACCGGACTGATCGAGTAGATGTTGACGTCGTTGAAGAGCGTGTTCAGCGTGCGTCGCGTGAACGCCATGTCAGCGGCTGCTTTCTTCCCGGCGGCGTTCTGATCGATCTTGTTGAACTCGGCGGACATCGACGTCCTTAAAGTTCCGACGCGATCGGACGCAGCCGCGACCGCAGCATCATTGATCGCGCCATTGAGATCCGTTCCACACGCTTGCGTAACGTTCAGCAGTTGAATCTCGTCGGGATCGTCGGAAAGCAGAAACATGACGAGGCCGTACTGGTCGGCCGCTTGCGGCGTGATCGCGCTCGCCGTACGCCTGAGCGCGCCGGTGACCGCGCGAGTGCAAGTTTTGAAAAGGTTCGCCGGCTGACCGTTGTGTGCTGTCTGCGCCGCAGCAACCGCCGTCTTCAGATCGTTGAGCGCTGTTTGCGCCGCGGGCAGTTGGGCCACGACATTCGCAAAGCGCTGGTCTTTGGAAGAGTAGTAGTTTTGCAGCGTGCTGGTGACGCTCGTCATCGCGCCTTGTAGTTGCGACTGAAACTCCGGATCGCTCGTGATCTCTTCCGGCACAAGCGTTGTGCGCCAGAACCCATATGCGGCCGTGAAGTTATAACTGAAGAAGCTCCTGCCGCCTGCGCCTTCGGGCGTGCGAAAGAACTTGCTCCCGGGTATCGCACGGATGACCGGATTCGCGCGAATCTCCCAGGCGTCGCCCGCAATCAGAAGTTCCTGGTTGTTGCCGCCGAAGAACCGTTCCGGCAGCGGCACCGTTCCCGGCACCTGAAGACTGCTCAACGTAAAACGCGATTCGAGGTCCAACAGTCGATGATTGCCAATCGACTGCCAGAATTGATGCCGAGCGTCGAAGATCTGTTTTCGCCAGTCGACGCGCGCGGCCGGTCCGACGGAACCCAACTCCAGACCATAAGAAACCGAGACGATGTGTCGCCGGAGACGCGAGTCGAGTCCGCCGTACAGTTTCAACGTGCCGAAGCCGGCATCGGGCACTGTATCCGGCGCAAGGACCACGCCATTCAGATCGCTCTGGCGATTTCCGCCGTCAATCGCGCCGCCGAAATGAAACGTGAAATTGCCGTTGCCGAACGGCTTCGACACGCCCGCAAACTGGCCGTTCACGTGTCCGCCCTGGATCTCGCCGGCGCCAGTCGGCAGCTTGTAATGGGTGTAGTTGAAGATCCATTCGGCGTGCGCCAGCCAACCGCGCGACTGGAGATCCGAATCGTGCGAGCCTTCGAAGCCGGTGGTAAAGAAGTGCGTTCGGTCGTTTCCCTGGCCTTCGATCAGCAGCGACTTGAACGGCAGTTTCCAAAACTTGTGCTCCGCGACTTCGAAGCGTGCGCCGCCCGTCAGCAGGTTCGTCAAGTCGTAACCCGCGATCGGTTTGAAGTGAAACTGACTTGCTTCAGGTGCAACGACGGTCGTTTGACCTGCGGACGTTTGCGGAGCCTCGCGTTCGGTCACGCGCGCTTCCGGACGCCCGCTCATGACCGGCATGATTTGCGTGGAATAGATGCGGTAGACGAGATCCAACTGGCGGTCGACGCAGTTTTGCACGGCGACGATCTCGACCCGAATCTTGACGCGCTGGTCAGTCGTGTCAGGCAGGAAGTTCTCGCGTTCGATTATCTCGATTCCTTTCGCGCCTGCGTCCTTGTACGTGAAAGGCTTGCCCTGGACCAACGTCGTGATCTGCGCGAGCGCACGATTCTGCCGCGCCTTCACCCACGGCAGAAACTTGAACGGATCGTCGATGCGCACGCTTCTGACCGTAAACGCGGCCGCCTCGAGATCGATGTTGTCGCACGAAGCGGGCGCCCGTGCAGGCGCCCGTGCGGGGGCTGGTGCTTTTTCAGGCACGATCCTGCGCAGCGACGCTTTCGCTCTTCTCTTCGCCGCCCCGAGATCGATCTGATCGAACTGTTCCTGAACGTTCTGCGTCAGCATTCGCAGGCGCGATGCTGTTTCTGAGATTACCGCATCATGCGCGAGCAAACCGTTTAGCTGCGTTGTGCATTGGACGACTTTTTCGAGGCGGTTCTCGTCGTCTTCGCCGGGAATGGAGACGAGCGCGCGCACGTTGCCGTACTGCGAGACCTCAGTTTGCTGGCGCGCGCTCACGGTCCTTCGAAGGGCAGTATTGATGGCCTGAAGACACGTCGAAAACTCCGTTCGCGGTTGAGTTGGTTGTGCGGCGGTGAGGCGATCTTTCAGCTCGTTGAGTGTCGTTTCGATTTCCGGCAGACGCGCGACGACGTTCGCGTAACTCGGATCCAGCGTGGCGTAGTAATTCTGAAGCACACCAAGCTGAGTCCGCTCGATCGCGTCGCGGCTCTGGCCCACGCAGATAGCCACGAGGGCCAGAAACGCCAGCACAAGTTTTAAACACGGATTCAACGAAGACACCGAATGGAAATTACTTCTTCTTCAGCGTGTTCTGGATCGTGTCCTGGGCATCTTCCTGGTCGATCTCGCCGTCGTTCGCGGCTTTCGCATCGTCGGCTGCTGGTCCGAGTGCGTGAGCGCTCTGCGCCGGCGACAGACCCTGCGCGGCCTTTTCGGCTTTCGGGAAGAGTGCCTTGTCGACCTCGACGTTGAGTGTGACGATGGCGTCGGTATATGGATCGGTCCGCTTCGCGCGCTCGAACAACTGGAAGTTGATTGTCCAGACGACGACATTGCCGGCCGTTGCGTCCTTTTCGAGACCGAAGATGACGCGGCGCAACCCGTTCGGAGTGTTGAGTTCAAAGTTGACCTTGAGCTTGATGATGGTTGATTTCGGTTTGGGAGTCGTTGCGGTAGTGGCCATTTCTTGCTCCTTGTTCTGAGTTCAGTCGTATCCAAACTTATGTGGCGGGACTCGCCAAATGATCACTCCTTTGGTTGTCCCGCTCCGCTTTTCGCCTCGATGTTCTGCGTCGCGCTTCGCTGGCGCAACAGGTTTTTGATGCCGAAGAGCGATTCGAGCGCGTCTTGCCAGAACGGCGCGCCGGCACTCAACAACAGGACCATGATGGCCCAGCCGATCAGGCTGACGACGTCGCCTTTCAAACTCTCCCACCATTCGCCGCGTGTTTGCAGCCGCCAGACGGGCGTGCAGTCCATGGGTCGCTTTTGACTATCCAGCAGCGGCTGTCCGGTTTTGTCAACTTCCTGGCAATCGATCGGGACGGGCTCATTGTTGACGTTGACGGGAACGCCCTTCTCATCACGGGCCAGCGTGAAGCCCCACCAGGCCCGCTCGTTCTTCTCGTCTTTTTCGCCGGCTTCGTTGTTGTTCGTATTTCCCTGGGTGTTGTTCGTATTGCCCTGGGTGCTGTTCGCATTTCCCTCGGTGTCTTTTCGTTTTACTTCAAGCAAGCCGGTCCAGAGGCCCGTGCTCCACAGGAACGAACGTACTTGTTGCCCGCTCAGCGGCGTGAACCCGAAGCCTTGATAAGTGTTGGAGAGTAGATCGATCTCCTGGCGTGTACGTTCGATCTCTTCTTTGATGGTTGGCGTTGGCGACGGCGAGGGTTTAGTTGTTGAGGCCGTGTGGTCCTGAGTTCCAGCGGCCGGCTGGGTCGTGTTTGCAGGCGACTGCGCCGGCGTGGGTGTCGGTGACGGCGAGGGCGTCGGCGTGGGTTGCGCGGATGCCTGTCTCGATTCGCTGGCGCGCTTCAGAATTTCCGGTCCGCTGTCGACGATCAGGTTTCGCTGCACTTCATTCGTCGAAATGCTTTTGTAGACGCGGAAGAAGTTCGCATTAAGCACGATTACGACGACGATGCTGATGCAGATGGAAACGGTGCGCATGTGGCGCGCGTAACGCTCGTCGAAACTCTGCGTGACGGTGTCGAACCAGATCTCGACCTGATCGATCTTGTGACGCAGCGGCGACACCGCGGCATCGAACTTCTGAGTTAAGTCACCGATCAGCTTCGCTACGTCGCCCAGCCCGCTGGAGAGCGTTTCAAGCTCCTGTACTTCGGCGGTGTTTTTGGCCTGTGTGGCGGTCGCCTTTTCCTGCGCGATCGCGGCCTGCGCCTCGTCGAGTAGACCGAGCAGTTCCTTGACGTTCAGTTTTCCGAGTTGCAACAGATCGGCGAAGAGCACTTTCTCTTTTATCTTTTTGCCCTCGAGCACCGATTCCACGTTGGTGAAGATCGGAGCGAGAATGGCGCGAATCTCAGCGAGTTTGCTGCTGGCGGCGCCGCGCAGCTGCTCGTTGTTCGATAAACCTTCGATGGCAGTTCGCAGCGCGACGAGGTGATCGCACAGCAGTTGAAACTTTGCGACGTAGGCCGGGAAGAACTGTTCAAGCTCAAGCTTGCCCATCACTTTGAACAGGTCCTGTTTCGAGAGTGAATCGAGCACGGGCCGGCCAAACGCCGTCTTACGGCCGATGTTCTTGAACTGTTCCAGCACGCGGTCCTTGAAATGTTCGGCCGGAGTCACAGGAGTCGTGCCGTTTGTCGCAGGCGGAGTGGTGGACGCTGCGGCGTCTTCAGCAGGCGCCGCCGGCGTTTCGCTGCTGAGCGCCTGTTCGTATAAGTCTTTCAACGAATCCGCGATCTGGCGCGACTTGAGTTTCAAAAGTTTCTTGATGAATGTTTGGACAGACTGAACCAAAAGACTCAGAACGAGTAAGACAATCACGAGCGCGATTACCGTGTTCAAGATGCCCAGGTCCATAGAATCTCCTTTGAGTAGGGGGCCATCGCGTGACGTTGCGAGAGTCAGAAAGGCAACGCATATCGGGTGGTGCTACGAGCGAGGCTGCGGAATTTTGAAGCGCGCCTACAATATTAGATTTGCTTGTTTTCTACAACGATTTTACTGTTAGATCCTTGTTCACATTGAGTGCTGGAGTTCGGAGAAATCATGACTAACTATCGTTTCGTGCAAATGGACGTCTTTACCGATCAGGCGTTCGCGGGGAATCCGCTCGCCGTGTTTCCTGAAGTCGCAGGACTGAGTGACGACGTCATGCTCAAGATCGCGCGCGAGATGAATCTGTCGGAGACCGTGTTCGTACTCGAGTCGGAGGCGAGCGAGGCGCTGAAACGATTGCGCATCTACACGCCGACGCGCGAGATTCCTTTCGCGGGTCATCCGGTCGTTGGGACGTGGAACGCGTTGGCCCGTGAAGGCGTCGTGCCTTTGCCGGAAGGCGGCACTGGCTGGCAACGGATTCATCACGAAGTCGGGATCGGCGTGTTGCCGCTCGATATCGAATTCAAAGACGGCCAGCCGGTGCAGGTCGTGATGACGCAGGGCAAGTTCGAAATACTCGACGAGGTTGACGACGGACATGATCAGGCGGAGATCGCCCGCGCATTGGGACTGGCGCGTGAAGATCTCGACGAGAGTCTGCCGATTCAGATCATCACCACGGGATTGTCGTGCATGGCAGTGCCGGTCCGTTCGCTCGCCGATTTGCGTTCGTGCCGCGTCAATGCAACGTTGCTCGCGGAGATCTACACGCGGCGAGGCGCGACGGGTTGTCATGCGTTCACGCGCGAGACACTCGAGATCGGCGCCGCTCGCGCTCACGCGCGTTTCTTCGCTCCGGCTGATAACATCGCTGAAGATCCGGCGACTGGCAGTGCGTGCGGCGCGCTCGGCGGTTACCTGGTGCATCATGGCGCGTTGTCGTTGGAACCGGAAAATGGGCGATACAAGTTCGTCATCGAACAAGGTGACTTCATTCACCGTCCGAGCCGAATCAATCTCGACGTTGCGGGTGTAGCGGGTG
The DNA here is from genome assembly GCA_046732935.1 of Acidobacteriota bacterium. Classification (GTDB taxonomy): domain Bacteria; phylum Acidobacteriota; class Blastocatellia; order Pyrinomonadales; family Pyrinomonadaceae; genus PSRF01. The sequence continues at coordinate 24,983 of JBKPOC010000152.1, forward strand.
CGGTGGAAGAGGTGAAAGTTGGTGGGCCGTCGGTGCTCGTCGCGAAAGGCGAAGTGATTTTTTGACCACGGATTTGATCATAATCGGGGCTGGACCAGCGGGCCTGTCAGCGGCAGAGGCAGCGAGGCGGGAAGGTTTGAGCTATCTCGTCATCGAGAAAGGGACGATTGCCAACACGATTCGGCAGTATCCGGTTGGCCGCACGATGTTCTCGACTCCCAACGAAGTCGAGATGCACGAAGGCGCGCTCAAGCCGGTGCGCGAAAAGCCGACGCGTGAAGAGCTGCTGTCGCATTACGTGCACTTCGTTCTCGACAACGACTTGAACATCAACACCGGCGAGACGGTCCTTTCAGTCAGCGGCGACGCGGAGAACGGGTTCGTCGTTCGGACTGATTCCGGCGAGTATCACGCGCGGTGCGTATTGTTCGCGATCGGCGCGATGGACAACCCGCGCTGGTTGAACGTGCCCGGCGAAGACTTGCCGAAGGTCCATCATCGTTTCGTCGATCCGTATCCGTATGTGCGCAAGCACGCGCTCGTCGTCGGCGGCGGCAATAGCGCTGCTGAGGCTGCGTTGTTCCTGTCGGAAGAAGGCGCGCGGGCGACGATGGCGATCTGGCGTGAAGACTGGGAGAACCGCGATCCGAAAGCCGGGGCGATGAAACACTGGGTGCGCACGCCGCTCGAAGCGGAAATCGAAGCCGGCCGGCTGAAGGTCGTGCTCTACAAACAGATCGACGAGATTCGCGAACGTGAAGTGAAGTTGACGACGGAAACCGGCGAGTCGATGACGCTGCCGAACGACGTCGTCTTCGTGCTTACAGGAAGCGATGCCGATCTCAGTCTGTTGAAAGCGTTGGGAGTGAAAATGGAGGCTGGCAAACTGACGGAAGTTCCCGTCTATGATCCTGAAACTTTCGAGACCAACGTTCGTGGCGTGTATGTCGCCGGACACTTCACACACGCGCGTCACATCAAGGCAGCTATCGACGCCCCGCGCCGCATCATTCCACTCATGGCTAAACAGCTACGCGCGAAATCTCGCTAGATATTTGACGGCTCAATCTCGCTGCCACGATCGCGGCGCGCCACACCGGTCTGATACGCCGCCGCCTCGACCTCGCGTGCGACGGCTTCCGCCACTCGCTTATCAAAAACAGACGGCACGATGTACTCGGGATGCAACTCCGCGTCGGTGATGATGCCGGCGATGGCATTTGCGGCTGCCAGTTTCATCTCTTCGTTGATACGTCGCGCGCGGCACGCCAGGGCGCCGCGAAAGATTCCCGGGAAACAGAGCACGTTGTTGATCTGGTTCGGATAGTCGGAGCGGCCGGTCGCCATCACCGCGACGTACGGCGCTGCGTCTTCAGGCATGATCTCGGGCGTCGGGTTCGCCATCGCGAAGACGATCGGTTTTTCAGCCATGTTCTTGACGTCGTTCTCGTCGATCACGTTCGGCACCGAGAGCCCGAGAAACACGTCCGCGCCTTTGATCACATCGTGCACCGAGCCGTTCTCGAGATTCGGGTTGGTGTTTTGCGCGTACCAGTCTTTCACCCAGTTCATGTTCTCGGTGCGTCCGCGATAGATCGCTCCGGTCTGATCGCAGCCGATAATGTTTCGCACTCCCGCCGCCATGATGATCTTCGAACACGCAACGCCGGCCGCGCCGACGCCGTTCACAATGAGTTTGATCCGGTCCATCTGTTTGCCCGTGAGCTTGAGCGCATTGATCAACGCGGCGAGCACGACGACGGCCGTTCCGTGCTGATCGTCATGAAAGACTGGAATGTCGAGTTCTTCCTTGAGCCGCTCTTCGATCTCAAAACAGCGCGGCGCGGAGATGTCTTCGAGATTGATACCGCCAAACGTCGTCGAGATCGCTTTCACCGTTCGCACGATCTCATCCGGGTCTTTCGTGTTGAGACAGATCGGGAAAGCATCGACGCCGGCGAATTCCTTGAACAGCATCGCCTTGCCTTCCATGACCGGCATCGCCGCTGCTGGTCCAATGTCGCCGAGCCCGAGAACCGCGGTGCCATCGGTTACAACGGCGACTGTGTTCTTCTTGATCGTGAGCGTGTAAGCCTTCTCAGGATCACGAGCAATCGCATCGCAGATTCGAGCCACGCCGGGAGTGTAGGCCATCGAGAGATCGGCGCGCGTTTTCAGCGGCACTTTGGAGGTGACTTCGATCTTGCCGCCGAGATGCATGAGAAACGTCGGATCGGAAACTTGCAGCAGCTCGACGCCATCGACGTCCTTGACTGCCTGCACGATCTGTTCGCCATGTGCGCTCGAAGCTGAACTGACGGTGACGTCGCGGACGATGAAGTTGTTGCCGACCGTGACGATGTCGATCGCACCGATGTCGCCGCCGGCGCGGCCGATGGCCATCGTCAACTCTCCGAGCGAGCCCGCGCGCGACGACAGGCGAACGCGCAGCGTCAAACTGTAACTCGCGGTCGGTGTTGGTTGGTGCATCCGTTTTTATCGTATCAATCTCTTGATCCGTTTCACCACTGCGGGATCGAGTCGTGGTGCTGCCAGACCAAGCGACCATTGGCCGAGTAACCGGTAAATCTCGAGCGTGGGTTGGTTATCTTCGAGGGCCGCGAGGTGGCGTTTGACAGTTTCCAGGTCGCCGCGAGCGAACGTTCCCGTCAGCGCCCGGGCAGGATCAAGCTGACGGAGATTGTTTACGGCGCTGGAGAGCAGCGGCAACAAGACCTGTCGTGCTTGCCTGTCGCTCAGTCCGCACTGCACCAGCATCTGTGACGCGACGTCGAACAGTGCGGTCACGTTTCCCGAAGCCATCACGGCGGCGGCGTGATACAGCGGCTTGTTCTTCGACTCGATCGAGAAGCTTTTGCCATCGAGATCTCGCACGAGCGCTTGCGCCAGCCGCACGGCGCGCGCGTCGCCTTCGATGCACCAAAAGGCCCCTCTTAGCAAGCTCGCACCCGCTTTCGGTTCGCTAATTGAAGCGAGCGGATGGACTGAACCGGTGCTCCAGCCTTTCTCGGCCAACGGCGCTAGCTGTTCCGATGAAAGCGCGCCGCTCGTGTGCAGTGCCGTTTGGGTTCCCGCAGTCTCCCAATCGAGGTTTGCGAGAGCTTCAGCGACGCGTGGGATTTGATCGTCGGGAGTTGAGATCAGTAAAAGTTCGGGCGGCGACCCGTTGACCAATTCTTTTAAAACCGACGCGCGGACCGGAACGTCTAACAGACCAGCAGCGCGGCGGGCGCTCTCGCGGCGCCGAGCGACGAACGAGCTAAGAGGATAACCTTCGCGGGTAAGAGCGATTGCCAGCGCGGTTCCGAGTCGTCCGGCGCCGACGATTGAGATTTCCGGCTTGTGCTTCATTTGAACCGCGATTTGTTCAATTCGATGGTCAGATTTGTTTACTGGCCGCGCAGATGCGCGTATAGTTGAAGAGCCCAAACCAAGACATATTGTTGTTTGTAGGCGCGCAACCTGTCTGCCGAGCCCGAGCATCATAGACTGCGCGCTTGGATTAGAAAACGACCCCAGACCCCTGGCCTCAGGTTCTTATCGATTTATTGGAGGTTCCAAAATGAATAATTTCTCCCGCGCCACGAGTGCTTTTGTTCTAACGGCATCGCTGCTGGCGAGCTCAGTGGCTGCGGTCGGGCAAACAACAACGGCGCCGAAACCGGCCGATCAGGCCGCAAAAACAGCTCCGGTCCCCGCCAAGGCGGACGATACCGCTAAGACGAAAACTACTACCGCTACCGCCACTGCCACCACGACCAATAAGAAGCCATTATCGACAAATGAAGATCCGGCGATGATCGGCAAGCGGAATATCAATACCGGCATCATTGCCAAGATGAGCGGCTCGACCGAGAAGGAAGTCCGCCAGGGACGCGAGGCCGCAGCCGAGGTCGATCGCCAGGCCAAGTTCATCGACGATCCGGTCATCACCGAGTACGTCAACCGCGTCGGCCAGAACATCGTTTTGCACTCTGACGCAAAGGTGCCGTTCACGATCAAAGTCATCGATTCCGACGAGGTAAACGCCTTTGCGCTGCCCGGCGGGTTCTTCTACGTAAACAAGGGACTGCTGCTCGCGGCTGATAACGAAGCCGAGCTCGCCGGCGTGATGGCGCACGAGATCGCACACGTCGCCGCACGGCACGCAGTCGAGAACCAGACGAAGGCTAGTCTTCTCGAATATGCCGCGCTCGGCGGTTCGATCTTCCTCGGCGGTATTCCGGGACTGATTTATCAGAACACTGCCGGTATCGGGTTGCTGGGAATCTTCATGAAGTTCAGTCGCGGCGCTGAAGAAGAGGCTGACAAACTCGGCGTTCAATACATGTATGCGGCCGGTTACGATCCGGGCGCCATGGCGACGATGTTTGAGAAGCTGGAAGCCAAGAACAAGAAGAAACCGGGCTTGATCTCACGTGCTTTTGCTACGCACCCGGCGCCGCCGGACCGTCGCGCCTCAGCGCTCGCTTTGGCCGCCAGGTTTCCGGACCACGACGAGTACGTCATCAGCAGCTCGGAATTTCAACGTGTGAAGAACCGGTTGTTGAGACTTTCCAACGCCCGTGCAGCGACGAGCGGCGCGCTCCAGGCTGGTGGTGAAGACGGCGCACCCGGACGTCCCACACTGAAGCGGCGTCAACCAACGCCGGACGACGGTACGACGACAACGACCCCCGACGGCGAGCAGAAGCCGGTCGAACAATCAGCCCCGCCGAAGCTTAAACGGAACGACGGCTCAACTACTCCGCCGCCAAAGACAGACAAGCCGTAACGCTGCGGGTTAACCCTCTTTATAAATCCGTGTTTTCCTTGTTCGAGGGAAACACGGATTTTTGTGTGCAACAGCTCGGCTCCGTTGCTTGACAACTTTTTGGGCCGAACGGTATTCTAGCCGTTCGCGTTTTATTCGCTGAAAACAGAGATAGTTAACTATGTCGACACACTTTCCCAGCGGTAAAGACCTCGCTGGAAAACGAAAATGGTTTGTGGTTGATGCGAACGGCCAAACGGTCGGCCATCTCGCATCCGAGGTTGCTTCGATCCTGTCAGGCAAGCGCAATCCGGAGTGGACTCCGTTTCTCGACACTGGCGATCACGTCGTTGTGATCAATGCCAGAAAAGCAGTGTTGAAGGGCAATAAGGTCGATCAAAAACTCTATCGCCATCACACGCGCTACCCGGGAGGTCTGAGACAGACCACGGCCCGAGAGATGATTGCCAAAAAGCCCGAACGGGTCCTGGAGCTCGCCATCAAGGGCATGTTGCCGAAGACAAAGCTCGGCAAGGCGATGGCGAAGAAACTCAAGATTTACGCCGACGCCGAGCACCCGCACTCAGCCCAGCGCCCTCAACCACTCGACCTAACTCACAAATCAGATTCAAAGTAAACGGGCCCGAAGATTAAAGAGGAAAGATTACTGTGGCTGAAATTCAGTATTACGGAACGGGACGGCGGAAGTCGGCAACCGCGCGCGTCTATTTGCGGCCGGGCGGCGGCGAGGTCAAGGTCAATCACAAGCCCTTTGACCGGTATTTCCCCAACGAAACGCTGCGCATGATCATTCGCCAACCGTTGCAGTTGACGGAAACGACGAACAAGTTCGACCTGGTCATCAACGTCACCGGCGGCGGCCCGGCGGGCCAAGCGGGCGCGATTCGTCACGGCATCACGCGAGCGCTGCTCGAGTATAATGGCGACCTGCGGCAGGCGCTCAAACACGCCGGTTTGATCACCCGCGATCCCCGAATCAAGGAACGCAAGAAGTACGGACAAAAGGGCGCTCGGAAACGTTTCCAGTTTTCCAAGCGGTAACGCGGTTCTTAATCCATTGTCGCAACACGATTGGTTGCTTAAGAAGTCTGGTTGCGGCGAGTACATAAAACCAATTAACGAGAAGGAGAGTTCAGTTTGGTTTCCGTAACCATGAAAGAGCTGCTTGAGGCCGGCGTTCACTTCGGTCACCAGGTACGGCGCTGGAACCCAAAGATGAAGGAATACATCTTTGGCGAGCGCAACGGAATTTACATCATCGACCTGCAAAAAACGCAGCGGATGTTTCGCGAAGCCATCGGCTTCGTCACCAACCTCATCGCCGAAGATAAAGGCAAAACGGTCCTCTTCGTAGGCACCAAGCGCCAGGCGCAGGAAGCGATTCGCGAAGAGTCGGAAAAGTGCGGCCAGTACTACGTCAACCAGAGATGGCTCGGCGGCTTGCTCACTAACTTTCAAACGGTCCAGAAGTCGATCAAGCGGCTCAAGGATCTCGAGAGCATGCAGACCGACGGCCGTTACGAAAAGCTGACCAAGAAAGAACGCATCAAGCTGGACCGCGAACGCGAGAGCTTGAACAAAAACTTGTCAGGCATCAAAGGAATGAGTCGTCTCCCGGATGCCATCTTCATTATCGACGTCAAGAAGGAAGAGATCGCGGTTGCCGAAGCTAATCGGCTCGGTATCCCGATCGTCGCCGTCGTCGATACCAATTGTTCTCCCGAAGGCATCGACTACGTCATTCCCGGTAATGACGACGCCTTGCGCGCGGTCCGATTGTTTGCTTCACGCATTGCCGACGCAATCGTCGAAGGTAACCAGATCGCTACCGAAGGCGGCGTTGTCAGCACTGACGGCGGCGAAGAAGGTGGTGAAGGCGGCGAAAGCAGTGGCGGCTTGGGAGAAATTGCTGCCGGGGAGTTCGCATCGGACGGCGACAACGTCGATAGCGGCAGCAAAAATAGCGGGGAGGCGCAATCCGAATCCACGACGTCGACGGGCGCAAACGAAGCAACTGAAGAGGCGCCCGCCGAAAACCCAGAGTCAGTCGTGGCGGCGAGCTAAGCGATATTCTTACTCATCGGGAAGCGCAGCCTTCAAGCGGACCGTCCGCTCGGCTGCGTTTTTCGTTGAAGAGCTAAATTTGATACTCGGAGAGATCGGTAATCATGGCGGACATTACAGCAGCGGCAGTTAAACAGCTCCGTGAGAAGACCGGAGCCGGAATGATGGAGTGCAAGAACGCGCTCATCGAAGCGGAAGGAAACGAGGAGCAGGCTATCGACATCCTGCGCCGGCGCGGTCTCGCCTCGGCGAAGAAGCGCGAGGGCCGCATTGCGGCGGAAGGCATCGTCGGTTCGTACATCCACATGGGGGGAAAGGTCGGCGTGCTGGTCGAACTCAACTGCGAAACTGACTTCGTCGCGCGCGGCGAAGAGTTTCAGCAACTCGTGAAAGACATCGCGATGCATGTCGCCGCGGCCGAGCCGCGCTACGTGTCGCGCGAAGAAGTGCCGGCGAGCGTACTCGACAAGGAGCGCGATATCGCACGGGACAAGGCCAAAAACGATCCGAAGAACGCGAACAAACCCGATCAGGTGATCGACAAGATCGTCGATGGAATGCTCAATAAGTTCTACGAAGAAGCCGTGCTCCTCGATCAGCCGTTTGTGAAGGACCCGGCGAAGACTGTGGGCGAACTGGTGACGGAGAAAGTCGCCAAGACCGGAGAACGAATCGCGGTCCGCAGATTCACTCGTTACAAGATGGGCGAAGGGCTCGAGAAACGTGGCGACGATTTCAGCGGTGAAGTCGCTAACTTAGTCAAATAACTGATGAGCGCATCGTCGACAGAAGCAGGGTTGGCCTATCGCAGGGTTCTGCTGAAGATCTCGGGCGAGGCGTTGATGGGCGAGCAGAACTACGGCATCGACGTCAACGTCGCGCGTAGCGTCGCCGAAGAGCTGAAGGCCGTTCACGAGTTGGGAGTGCAAGTCGCGGTCGTCGTCGGCGGCGGCAACATCTTTCGCGGGGTGTCGAAGAGCGCAGGCAACATGGACCGCTCGTCAGCGGATTACATCGGCATGCTGGCAACGGTCATGAACGCGGTCGTGTTGCAAGACGCGCTCGAGAAGATCCAGGTCGATACGCGCGTCTTGTCGGCGGTCGACATCCCGCAGTTGGCGGAGTCGTTCATCCGGCGTCGCGCCGTCAGGCATCTCGAAAAGGGACGTATCGTTATCTTCGCGGCGGGCACCGGCAATCCGTACTTCACGACTGACTCGGCTGCCGCGCTGCGAGCGCTGGAGATCAAAGCGGACATCATTCTGAAAGCGACGAAAGTCGACGGCGTCTATTCAGCCGATCCGGTACTTGATGCGACGGCGGAACTGTTCGACGCGATCTCGTACCGTCAGGTACTCGAAAAAGAGCTCAAGGTGATGGACGCGTCAGCCATCTCGTTGTGCATGGACAACAACTTACCCATCATCGTTTTCAATATGCGAGAAGCCGGCAACATCAGGCGTGTTGTTCTGGGTGAAGCCGGCGTGGGAACAAAAGTCGGCTAGTCAATTTTCAGCGGAGTTCAGCAAGATGAGCGAAAAGGACGTAATCAAAGAGACTCGCACGCGAATGGATACCGTGATCGACGACTTCAGGCGGAAGATTGCTGCGATCCGGACCGGCCGCGCCGCCATCAGTATATTGGACAACGTCATGGTCGACTACTACGGCACGATGACGCCGCTGAACCAGATGGCTTCTGTCCACGCGCCTGAGCCGCAACTGCTCACCGTGCAGCCGTGGGATCAAACCCAGGTTGGACCAATCGAGAAGGCCATTCGCGCCGCCGACCTCGGACTCAATCCTTCAAACGACGGCAAGCTGGTGCGGATTCCTATCCCACCGTTGACGGAAGAGCGCCGCAGGCAACTTGCCAAGCAACTTCACGATGTCGCCGAAGATCATCGTACCGCCACTCGCAATATCCGTCGTGACAGCAACGATCGTCTGAAGAGGATGTTGAAGGACAAACAGATCTCCGAAGACGCCGAACGCGACGCGCTCGACGAAATCCAAAAAATCACCAACACCTTCATCTCCAAAATCGACGAACTGCTGAAGAGCAAGGAACAAGAGATCACGAACGTTTAATTCGTACGAAATCCGTGTCCTTGTGTTGAGGTACCGGCCATGGAATTTCAACTCGATCAAGCTAAAGAACTACTGCGGCGGACACCGGCGACCTTGAATGCGCTCTTGACCGATCTGCCGAACGATTGGGTGCTTTCGAATGAAGGACCGGAGACGTGGAGCCCTTACGATGTCATCGGGCACTTAATCGAAGGTGAGGAGTCGGACTGGATTCCTCGCGCCCGCATCATCCTCGAGCAGGGCGAAGCACGCGCGTTCGATAAATTCGATCGCTTCGCCATGATCGAGAAGTCGCACGGCAAGTCGTTACTGGAACTGCTCGCGCGCTTCGAACAACTGCGCCTCGAAAGTCTGCGCCAGTTGGACGAGCTGAAGCTGACTCCGGAACTTTTGCAGAAGCGAGGAACGCATCCAGCACTGGGCGTGGTCACACTAAGCCAGTTGCTGTCCGCGTGGGTGGTCCACGATCTGGGCCACATTCGACAGATCGTCCGAGTGATGGCCAAACAGTATCGTGAGGCCATCGGCCCGTGGACGGCCTATCTCACCATTGTGAATCAATAACTTATTTCGGAATTGCAAACGCGTCTTCAGCCAGTTGCTGGTTGATCTTGATGTCCTTCGCACTGAACTCCGCGAAAAACGCGCCCATCGGCATCTCGAACTTCTGAGAAAAACTCATCGGCACCAGCACGCCGTCCACGTCTTTGAACTTGCTGTGTTCCGTGCCTAAGGTCAACCCCTGATAGTAGAGCATGAAGCTCATCACTCTTCCGTTCGTCGGATCGATATAGAAATCAGTCGTGTAGCCGTCCGGGTCGACGAGACGAAATGCACGCTGCTTCTTCTTGTTCGGCAGTGGGCTGAGCTGGTAGCCCGGCTGGTCGTAGCGAGAGAGCGCGCTCAAGCCGTACTTCGTGAGCGGCGGCATCGAAACGTTCGGCATCGAGCTATACGATTGTTCGCCGTTGTAGATCTGTTTGAAGACGATCGCCGGACGCGCGTCGATATCCATTCGCAGGTTTTGTCCCGCCGTTACGAGCGTGAACGAACCCGGAATCGATTGCACGCTATTGGGCGGGTAAAGTTGGACCGAGCCGCGCAGGACGATGTTTTGCACGGTGCGAAGTTTCTCGCCACCCTGAGCGATGAACGCGGCTTTCGCCAACTCAGCCGGCGTGCTCGTCTCTGTAATGACGACAGCCGGCGCCGCAGCAGCGCCGTTCGTAGCCGCGGCCGGCGCGTCCTTCTTCTGCTCCTGCGCCTGAACCGTTGCGCCGAAAACCAAGCCGAGCATCAGTATCAACAAAAGACTTCTCATTGCTAAAACCCTTTCTCGTTTAGAAGTTCAAGCGCACTTGCGCGTAGATTCGTCGATTGCCCGCGCCGGTGCTGCCACCGCCGCCGCCGAAGCCGCCAAAGGCCCCGCCGAGTCCGAGCGATTGGCCGAAGTTCGGCGACGACAGATTGCCGACGGGCGTCGAGAGATTCACGTGATTGAACAGGTTTTGAAAGTTGATCGAGACGTTCAGAGTGAATCGCTTTTCACTCGCGGCGCCGCCCGCCGGACCACCTTGCGGACCGCCGGCAGCAACTCTCGTCGCACCAGCCGGAGCAGCAGCGGCGACCGGTCCACCCGGCCCACCTGGACCACCGCCTGCCGGCCGCGCCGGAGCAGCGGCGTTGCCATGATTGATAGTGCCGAACAGGAACGTGCGGCTGACGCGCATGTTCACCACGAACGCTCCCGGCGAGTGTCCGAAGTTACGCGGAATGATCGCCTCACCCGTGAGCGGCACGAGATTGAAGTTTCCAAAGGGCGTGCACTTAACCGTCTTGAGCGCACAGTTCGCATCCGGACCAAGAAGACTCGGACGTTCGTTGACCTGTCGATCGAGATTCAGATCCTGGCCCGTCGTGATATTGAACGGTGGACCACTGTTCGCAACCACGAACGGATTCAACACCACTTTCCACCACGGGAGATTCACCGTTCCGAAGATCGTGAAACGATGGCGAATGTCGAACCCGCTACGTCCAAACTCACCCGACAAATCGTAGGAGTTCATCGGGAACAATTGACTGCCCTGCCCGTCGGTGTCGTTCGTGCTCTTGCTCAACGAATAGTTGCCGTTGAGTTGGAACATCCTGCTGAGACGCGTGTTGAAGCCGACGAAGAACTGTCGCTGATTAAACTGCCCACTGGCTTCGAACTGATAGACCTCGCCGCGAGTCGGGTCGGGTCGGATGCCGAGCGGCGTCAGCGGCGTGATGGTCGCGGGAAACGGAGCATTGATGTCGCGCGCGCGAATCACGTGGGTGATGCGGATGTTGTAGAAGCCCGCGAACATCGTGATGTTGCGCGGCATTTGCCGTTCGACCTGCGTGCCCACGACCCACACCATCGGGTTCTGGAGGTTGGGATCCTTTTCCCAGACTATCTGCTGAGTGACCGGAACGCCGGAGACATTCGGAACAGCCGTCGGGCTCCACTGATTCAAGATCGCATACGCGGCTGCGACGTTCGGAAGATTTTGTTCGGCAATCGTGGGAGGAACAAACCGTCTGGCCTCTTCCGTGATCGTCGTTTGCAGCAGGTTCACGCCGTTGTTGCGATTGACGGTCAGCGTCGAACCTTCATTGAAGCGGTTGTAAAAGAAACCGGTGCCGGCACGAATCACCATCTTCGGCGGACGCGCGCTGTTCGCGGCGCCCGGCGACCACGCGACGGCGACGCGCGGCGCAAAGTCATACCTGCTCGCCGTATTCGTTTGAATCTCGTAGCGCAGGCCGTAACTCAAAGTGAGGTTCGGCCGCACGCGCCAGTCGTCCTGTAGAAACACGCCGACGTCGGTTTGATTGACACTCGCGAACGGGTTTCCCGCATTGATGCTGAACGCGGCTGCGCCGCCACCTGCGGCGCGAATTTGTTCGGGCGTGAATCCCTGCTGCTGCATTTGCACTGTCAGTTGATAACGTTGAATGCTGGTCAAGCCGAACCCGCCGGTGAAGAACCAGGTCCCGCCGAAGTTATTCTCGTTGTTGTCGTCGACATTCACGTGACGGATGCGGCCGCCAAACTTGATCGCGTGCGTAGCCCGTTGTTTCGCGGTGAAGTTGTTCAACTCCCAACTATGGCGTTCGTTGAAGGAATTGCCGACCTGCGAACTGCCCGCGTTGAAGGCGCCGCTGACGTTCAACCCTGGCACCGAGTCGTCGCCAACCTGCTCGAACCGTCCAAACGAATACTGAAAGCGCGTCTCGTTGATCGTCGTCGGATTCCGGACGGCGGTTTCAGTCAACTGCACGTTGTGGTTGGTCGATACGAAGTTGAAGGCGCGTTCCGGAAGTGAAAAACCGCCGACGCCCTGGTTGTCAGTAGTGGAGCGGTTGTAGCTGTAACGGGCCACCAGCGTGTTATTGGTGTTGATGGCGTAATCAATACGCGGGCTGAAGAACGTGTTGCGCTTCGGCACCAGGAAGGCATCGCCGATCTCGACGATGTTGTTATTGGCGTCGAGGACTGTAGCGCGGATGAGCTCGTTATCGTCAGTCTCGAAGCGGCTGAAGCTGACGAAGAACGACGCTTTGCGCGCGACGATGGGCCCGTTGAGGTTCGCGTCGTACTGGCGAATCTGAAACGGCGTTCGCTTGCTGGAGCTAATCGCGAACGGATTGCGCGAGTTCAGACTCTCGTCAGTGAAATTGAACGACGTGCCGCCGCGCAATTTATCAGTTCCCGGCCTGGTCAGAATCTCGATTCGGCCTGACGGTTGATCGTTCTCGGCCGCGAATGGATTCTGGTTGATGCGAATCTCGCGAATGGAATCTTTCGACGGCATCGTACCGCCAGTGAAGCCGTCGATGAAGATCTGACCGCCGTTTGGTCCGACCGATGGTCCAGCGAGCGCTTGTAACGCTGCCGCCAGTTCGTCCGGATCGTCGGGCAGCGCGTCAAGGTCCTTGCCGGTTATCAACGTTTGGTTAGCGTTGTTCGTGGCTTCCGTGCTGACGGGAGTTTCCTGAACAGTGACTTTCTCTTCGATCGTCACCTTCAAAGTGAGATCGAGAGTCTGACGTCCGCCGGTGACGTCGATCTGCTTTTCTTCGGAAGGCGCAAAGCCGGGCGCGTTAGCCTGGACTGAATACTTGCCCGGCGCGACGCCGGCGTAGGTGTAGATTCCGTCGGCGTTCGTCGTGGTCTTCTTTTGCACACCGCTCGCGTCCGTCAGGACGACGTTAGCGCCGACAATAACAGCGCCGAGTTCGTCGGTGATCGCGCCGCGCAACGTTCCGCGTGGTTGCTGCTGCGCGATGACCAGAGCGGAACCGAGTAAAAGACACAGAATGACACCTGGAAACTGAGGGAGGACACATCGGGTAGACTTCATGGCAAAAACCTTTGGGGATTAAGGACGATGCCTTGGTTAGGAAATAACCAGGCCCTCACCATCAAGTCGAGGGCGAAAGCCTGATGTTTATGGCAAGCCGATGCCGAATGAAATACCGCTGCTGCCTAAGCCTGACGCAGGATTCGGCGCTGTTTGCCCAGGTGCTGGGCGTGGCGCCAGCATAGCGAGCAGAGTATCGGCGCCCGCGACTAGCGAAATGGCGGTCAAGCGGTGCGGGTCGACACCCTGCGTACTGGAAACGATGATGGTGTCGCCGACCTTAACATCGGCGATGGAAATAGTCGGAAGCCGCTCGAGCATGTCGTTGATGTTGAAGCCTGGACGACCACCCGGACCACCTGGCCCACCGGGACCTCCCGGTCCGCCTTGCGGGCGTTGCGCTTGGCCCTGGCCTTGTCCTTGTGCCTGACCAGCAGGAGGCGCACCGCCGGGACCGCCGCCGCCCGGACCACCTGCGCCACGATTGAAACCACCCATCATCGCGCCCATGTCGGAGGGGAACCTTCTCAATACTGCGTCCTGCTTGATGACGATGACGAGCGGAGTCTTCTTCTCGAGTTCGTTGATCTTGATCTCGCCGGTTGCCGCGTCTACTGCCGTCACAACACCACCGACCGTGCGGAAACTTCCCGTCACGATCTTCTGCGGATTGAAACGCAGCGGGTCCTGGGTCCTATCCCCGAGCGCTCGCAATTGATCGCCGACTTTCAACTCGCCGAAGTCGCTCGGCTTGGCATCGCCAAACTTGATCGAGTCGGGAGCGTAACGACGCATCTCGGTCTTGTCGCTAACCGGAATCACGATCGACTGCGTGCCCGCCATCGTGCGATTGCTGATCGTGATCTCTTTCGTGTCGGGTTTTAGCGCAGTGATGACGCCGAGAATTCCGCGCCGGCGCCACTCGAGTCGTTCGGCTTCCTGCTTTTTCGCGAGGTCGCCCTTCGTCATCACGATCACCATCGCCGCAGGGACCGACTTCTGGTCCGCGGCGACATTGCCTCTCGCCATGATGCGATCGCCTTCAGCTATTTCAGCTAACGTGACGTCCGTGGCGTTGGTCAACGACTGCTCGCCCGGCGCGAGTTTTTTATAGCTTGTCTTGTCAGTGACGGAGACGGTGACCATCGCGCCCGCATCAGTCTTGATCGTCAACTGTTTGGTCGCGGCATCGACCGTTTTGACCTCGCCTATCGCGTACTTGGCAGTGATGTTCGGATCAGTGCCCTGGGCATAGGAGCTCGAACCTGCAAACGTCAGGGTAATCAGTGTTATGACCGTGAAAAGTAACGCCCTCATTACTCGTCCTTTCTCACTCGTAAACACCACGGCATACGAGTTTATGTAGTTTTTGTTCAAAACACAGATTACACGGATTTCCAGCCCACCCGGTAACGCGCAGTCAGGGCGAGGCCAAAACTAATGATCAAAATGAACCCGGCCATGAACGGCCAAACGTAGGGAAGCGACGTCAGTAGGACCCAGAAGCTCGTGCCAAGCAACAGCGCCACCGCTTCCGAGCTCCTTCCGAGAGCGACGTATTTGCGTTGCAGCCAACGACCCGTCGCCGCGTAAAGGATCACACGGCCGAACAAACTGGCGACTATCCACAGCAACAGGGCCAGCAAGCCGATCAAAACTCGAATCGGCTCTGGCATGATCCACAGACTCAACAGCACGCCGATAAACAGCACGACCACGCCGATTATGCCGATCATCGCCACTCGCAAACTCGTCAACTGCAAACGCGCCACGCCACGGCTGATGGTGCCCGGCATTGCCGCCGTCAGAGCCAGCGAGATGATGAACCAGAAAAGAACGACGAGGAACCTGGTTCCGAAGTAACTGGGTGTCCAGCGAGGACTGAATAACCCGGTCGGGTTGCGCATCATGTCACGCAGTTGCTGCTGGTAACCGGCGTACATGATCGTCATGGCTTCGGGCTTTCGATTTGGCGGCGTGTCGTCGCTGCGATAAGTTCCGCCGAGCACGATCACGTCGCCGCCGATTCGTGATCCCGCGCGTTGAATCACGTCGCCGCCGATTGCCGCGACGTCGCCCTCAACCACGCCTTCGACGATCACGTCGCCGCCGAAGGACATCGCACCTTGTTTGACAGTGCCGCTGATCCGAACGGAGTTCCCTATTCCAAAGACGGTGCTGTCGGTGGTTCCGTTAACCAGGACTTCTTTTTCTTCCGCGGGCGTCGAACTTTGTGCATAGACCGCGCTCACCATCACCAGCAACCAAACCACGAGCGCAGCGAGACGGACCAGCCCGAGTTTCCTGAGACACTGAGGAACTTGTGGAGCTTGGAAGCTGGCTTGTGCGCGACTTATTACCATTGCCAACAGGCAGCCCCCTTATTCGGTTGCGCCCGTGCGATGGTAGTTGGAGATCAAGCGCGAGAGGATCAGAATAGCGACGCCCAACAAAACGAGCAGCGGTATCAACGAGCCTGTTTCGACGATCAGTTTCCTGCTCAAAACTCTAAAAATAACGGCGACAGCAGCGCCGGCGTAGTAAACGACTCCCGACAAGAACCCGCCGACGCTGAGCGAAGCAGTAACGAATCGTTCTCCGAAAGCAAACAGCGCATCACGTGCGGCGCTGCCGATCAACGCAAACCCGGCGAGCGCGAGCACCAGGCAGATGCTCAAGGCTTTCCGGTGTTCAGAACGAGTGCGGACGCCGCGCATATCGCTGGTTGCGCGGGCCGCGACCATCCTCGAGAAATTTGCCGGAACCGGAATCTCTACACTGTCAGTCAACGCCGCATCGAGTTCACAGACGAACAGGCGATGCGCTCTCAGTTCGGCGCGGCACGATGCGCAGCTTTCGAGGTGCTGCTCAAAAAGGACCGTCAAGCCGGCGTCGAGCTCGCCGTCGACGTAGGCTGCGAATAGATTTCTCTCGCAGATTCCTTTCTGGTGCGCTGTCGACATTTAAATCCCGGTGATTCCCTTCTCGACGAATTGCTGCCGCATCATCTCGCGGGCGCGAAACAGGCGGTTCTTCACGGTGCCCAACGGCAGTCCGGTCACTTCCACTATCTCTTCGTAACTGAGGTCTTGCGAGTGCCGCAGAATGATGAGCTCGCGGTAGTTGGAGGGCAGCGCGCGAACCACAGTCTCGATCTCCACTCGCCGCTCGCGTTGTTCACTCTCCTGTTCGGGGCTCAAACGCGTCGACTCGACGGGTAGATCGAATTGATCGCCTTCCGTGCCGAGGACGAGCGATTGTTCGCGGGTCGAGGCGCGGCGCAGATGATCGACGGCAGCGTTGTGGGCGATCTTGTAAATCCAGGTCGAAAACTTGAACTCGCTACGATACCGGTCGAGCGAGCTGTAGACCTTGATGAAGATCTCCTGCGTGAGATCGAGCGCGGACTCGTAATTCCCGACCATGCGATAGACGTACGCGGAAATCGGACGCTGGTAGCGGCGCACAAGCTCCTCGAAACTTCCCTCAGCGCCAACTACGGCAGACGCCACCAGGTCACGGTCGGTTACGACGGCCAGATCTCGTTGAAATATCGTTGAAACGGAGGGGGTGGCAACGTTCATGATACTGGGGTGTTACGTCTGACTAAGACGGATTGTTTCAACGGGTTAGCCAGGTTTGCGATTAAAGTCTTTCTCATTCTCACCCGGCTTTAGCCCGGTGAGAATGAGAGAGAACTTTTCAGCCAAGGCTGGTTAGCGATTTACCAGGATAAAGTCGCCAGGCCGGCAGGCGCCGCGATCGCGTCGAAACTGAAATCGCGGCTTGGGAGCTGTAAACCAAGGTCGTGGGCGTCCAGCGGGCGCAAGTCGCCGCCCGTAGTTTCGTTGACGATCTCGCCGGCGCGCTCTTTCGTGATGCCCTCGCCCATGATCATCAACCGCGTAAGGATAGACGCGCCATCGGGCCCTCCCGGAGCGCTCCGATCGCGGTAGAAAAGCAGGAAACGATAGAACTCGTCTTCGAACTCCTCCTGCGCGCAGATCACGCTGCGGAGAATCAACGGATACTTGTCGCGGAAGATCACGCCCGTAAAGCCTTCGGTGAAGCCGCTCAAAAGTAGCGAATCGCCGGCCGCGCCGTTCCGCGTCAGCCACTGCGCCTCGCCGAGATGTCGCGGCAGAATCAGGCCCGTTCGCCAGCCCAGGAATTCGAGCACTGCTTCGTATTCCGCGAGCACTTCCTTCTTGACGGCGATGACAAGGTAACGATCGCGTCCCTGCGGATCCTTTTGCAGTCGTTCCCTGGAGACCGAAAGCTCCTCGAGCGGCGCGCCAAAGCTACGCTCGATCTTCCACGTCAGGATCTCCTGAAGTTCGCTGCCGGATTGCGGCTGCCCTTCCACAGTCAGTACGACGGTGCGCGTGGTCGCTTCAGGCAGACTCAACGACCAGCGCTTCTGCTTTAATAAGCCGGCACTGGCTGCGAGTTCGTTCAGAACGTTCGCGAGTTGCGCTCGGTCCTCGATATTCCGCTGGTCGAAGCTGGGCCGGAGCAGTGAATCGGAGACGTTGAAACTCGCCGCGCGGCGCAACCGGTAGGCGTGATTTTTCATGCGCTCCAGGTGGACCACGGAGGCGTTGCCTTTTTCTAGGCCAATCGCGGTAGCTGGATACCAGGGTTCGATAAGTCTGGAGACCAAATTTGCCATCAGGTTCGTGTGACGCTACCAGTCGCGATACGCGGAGCCGTCGAGAGCCGTGTCTTCGGAATTGGAGTGAATGTCAGTCATGCCCTGGCCGCCGTCCATTGAATTGGGATCGTCGCCCATGGTCACGGCCCAGTCCTTCTGGTTCGTCATCGGATCGACGGGCACTTCCCGCATGTAACCTTCGCTGACGAGCTCGTCGAGCGACTGCGGCAGGCGTCCTTTGTCGGCGGCGAACTGATCGATCAGCGACCTCATCTTGAAGAGGTTGTCGTGCAACACGGTCTCGCGCGTGTGCATGATCGTCTTTTGGTATTGCGGCAGCGCGATCGCGGCGAGAATGATGATGATCGAGATCACGATCATCAGTTCCAGGAGCGTGAACCCTTTCGATCCAGATTTCAGTTGCGCCTTGACTCTACCAATCACTGTACTGCTCTCCGTTCAATGCCTTTTCTTTCGACTTCGATCGCACGTCAAAGACGTTCTCACCGCCCCACGATCCAGCGTCTGCGGTGTCGTACGACGATCGTAGCTCCCACTCTTGTTTCCCCGTTATCGGATCGTAAGGTATGCCTCGCAAGTAAACCTTCGTCTTGGTGGACAACTGGCCCTGCTCGCTCATCGCGGGCCGCCCGGCGATACCTGCGCCACCCATCATCGCGGGATTTAAACCCCTCGGCATCACGTTGACGCCGTTGACGAGCGTTTCCAGATCCGGCGGGTAATGATCCGGATTGTCG
Source organism: Acidobacteriota bacterium (assembly GCA_046732935.1). GTDB lineage: Bacteria > Acidobacteriota > Blastocatellia > Pyrinomonadales > Pyrinomonadaceae > PSRF01. The sequence continues at coordinate 43,736 of JBKPOC010000152.1, forward strand.
ACTCCAAAGATTGTGCAGTCGCTGATCACAACCTTGCTGCGCGCATCGATATAGGTCGACGGCGGCGGCTGCCCGCCACCAACCGCGGCGGTGCAAGGCATCTGCACCGTGTCGCGATGAAACTCGTCGATCGCGCTGCGGATCTGTCGCAACGTTTCGCGCAGTTGCTGTTCCTTCTGGCGCTTCACCGACACCTTGACGAGAGGCATCACGCCGAGCGTCAGGATCGTCATCACGGTGATGGTGATCACCAACTCGATCAGCGAGAAACCATGCTCGCGACGCTGCGACGTTGCGCGCAAAGGAAAGCGGCGACCAGTAAATTTACCTCTGTTCACCCAGTCGCCGCGTTGTTGGGCTGCGTACTGCCTGTTCCCGTTCAACATTCTATTCTTTCACGGTTGCTGTCCCCTGAATCAACTCGGACACTACGTCGCGAGAGTCAGCAGCAACCAGGTGCATCCTCTCCTTGTCGAAGACGAGCGAGGCATTACCTGCGCCGATCGCTTCGACGTCGATAAACAGCAGCGGTCCGGAGCCCCGGAACGATGTCTTACCGTTGAGCGAAGAGATGGAAATCAAGCAAACGCCAGACGCGTCGATCGACGGTGTGAAGAGTGGCCCACCGTCGTCCGGCGAGCCGATCAGGCTGCCGGCGGTCAACGCATGGACCTTCACTACCTTGGGATCGAACCTCAACGCCAAGAGCGCCAGCGTCAATGGAACGTCTGAATTGAGTTGAATGGCGTAACGATGTTTCTCGCCGATCTTCATCACGTCGTTCGCGGGTAAGAAACTGAGCTGGGCCGTTGCGCCCGACTTCGCGGTGAGCGAAGTTTCAGTCGCCTTTACACCGCTCGTGAGCACGGCATTCTGCGCGCCGGCAGCACTCGGATTAACGGCGGCAACCTCTGCTGCTGCTTTCTCGCTGACGAGTGCCTTCGGAGCAGGTACGTATGCCGGCAACTCCTCCATCTCGGCCGGTTTAGTGTTATTAGTCGCAACGGCCGTGTTATTCGGTACTGGCGCCGGAGCAGGATTCGTGTTTGCTGCCGCCGTCGTGTTGTTGGCTGGTTCAGTGTTAGCTGTTTGCGCCGGCTTCATCAACGTGGCGTCGTTTGCTTTCGCAACCTCCACTGGCGCATCGCGAAGCTGAATCGTTGCGTGTGTCGGCAGTGCGCGCGCTGCGGCGATCTGCTCTTCACGCTCCGTTTCGCGCATCATATCCGCGAGCAATCCCGTCGTCGGCGATTGCAATGTACCGCTGGGCCTCATCTCTTCGTCACGCGGCGTTACGGCCGGTGCGCGAAGCACGCGCGGAGTCACACTGATTACGATATCGACCTGGCGCATGTCGCGCGTCGGCGCAGTGAAAAACCGGCCGATGAACGGCAGGCCGCTGATGTAGGCAATGCCTCTACGGCCGCGCGCTTCGATGTCCGTGGAGATGCTGGCGAGCATCATCGTGCGATTGTTCTGGACGCGAGCAGTGCCCGTCATCGTGCGTTCAGTAAACGTCGGCGTCAGCGTGCTCGCTCCGATCACGTCCTTCTGCTCGATGTTCATCTTCACCTGCACGTCAAGGTTCGGAAACACCTGCGGCGTGAACTTCAGAGTTAGACCAGTCGGCTCATAGTTGATGACTGGGAAACCACCGCTCGGGAACGGATTGCCGCCGAGTCCCGGAGTCGGTGTACCGGTCTGGACGCCGAACGGATAAGCCTGCGCCGTTTGCACCGGGACGCGTTGTCCGATGCGGGCCGTCGACTCTTCACCATTGAAAGCATGAACTTGCGTCGAGGCGATCAGCTTCGTGTTGTCTCTGCTCTGGAACGCCCGCAAAATTGAAGGTGGAATCACCAATGCGCCTGCCAACGCGGTCGGAACACCAGCCACCTGGCCCGCCAGGCTGACGCCGCGCGCGGCCGAACTGAGCACGCCGTTGTCGGTCAACAACGAGAAGCCCGGCGATCCGCCGAGACCATTGTCGAGCGTGGCGTTGATCTGATTACCGAACGCCAGAAGGTCGTTCTTCGACACTTCGTAGATGTTCACGTCCATGACGACTTCAGCGCGATCTTTGTCGATGCTCTGAAGCAGATCGCCGATCAAGCGCACGTTCTCGGCAGTGTCGCGAACGGTCAAACTGTTGGTTGCATCGTCAGGAACGACGATCGTCTGCGGGCGGCCGACTGACGGCGGGATCGCCTGTTGGACCAATTGCCGCGCATCCGCCGGCTTCATGTTCGATAGGAAGAACGTTCGCAGCACGAGTTGCTGATACTGCGGGCGGCGCGCCTGATCCGCGACGAGGATCGTGCGGCGGCTCAGCTTCTGAAAGAAGAGACCTTCCTGCAAGAAGACGTAGTCGAGCGCCTGCGCCGTGGTGACGTCTTTCAAGTTGATGTCGATTGGACGAGACTGCGTAAACGATTGCCGGTCGAAAATGACGTTGAGACTGAGTTGATCGGCGAGACTGCGGATCAGCGTCTTGAGATCCCCGTTGTAGTTGATGACTCGGAGTTGCTGTTGGGACGGCACGATCGGATCTTGCGTCTGAGCGCTGGTGGGCGTGGGCGTGCCCATATCCGACTCGCCGCTTCGACCGTTGCCATTACCGCTACCGCCGACCGTTCGACCTTCCTTCACGGCCTGCATGCGCAGCATTCGCTCCATCTCTGACACGGCGAGCTCGTTCACGGGGTCGTAGCCATAGGCTTGCCGGAAAGCGTTATAAGCGCCGACGAAATCGCCGCGCTCCGCCAACGAGCGGCCTTGCTGCATGTAGGTCTGCGAAGCATTGAAACTCGCGCGCCGGAAGTGGAGCTGATACTCCATGTTCGACGGGTCGGCGGCGACGGCGAGAGTGAACTCCTGGGCCGCTTTGTCCCACTGTTGTGACTGCTCGTACTGCATGCCACGCTTGAAGTTCTTATCGCCCTTCTTGGCAAAAGCCGTGATCGGTAAGGAGAACAGGCTAATGGCCAGAACGAAAGAGATTAGTGTTCGACTTCGTGTATTGTTTCTCATGACATTTTCGTCCGGGGTGGTGGAAGTTTGCGACCCTAAATGCGACCCTAATAATGCAGCCGCGAAGCCCTAAGATGCAAGATCCGCGCTGTCGTTTTCCTTACACGCGAACCTTATTTTTTTGTTCCCATAAGACGGCTAAAGCGACGATGCCCGGTCGGGGTTTCGGGGATGGGCCCGGGGGAGGCTGAATACCCTATCTGAATACCCTATTTGGTTCCGTTTAATTCCTCTACAAACGTGACGCGGTTGATTTCGTGCAAGGTCGAAATCCCGCTGAAAACCTTCTGCAAGGCGGACGTTCTCAAGCTCGTCAAGCCTTCCGTCTCAGCCGCGCGGCGCACCTCTGAACCCGGACGCCGCTCGACGATCATCTCGCGGATGTTATCCGACAAGTCCAACAGTTCGTGAATCGCCGTTCGTCCTCGATAACCCGTGTGGTTGCACGCGTCGCAACCGACGTTCATATAGAACACTCGTCCCGCGTGCTCCTCGGGCCTGAGCCCCGATTCCGTCAGCTCCTCGTCGCTCGGATGATACGGCCGCTTACAATACTGGCACAGCATCCGGATCAAGCGTTGCGCGAGAACGCAGTTGAGCGAGGAGACGAAGTTGTACGGCTCGACGCCCATGTTCAGAAATCGTCCGATCACGTCGATAACGTTGTTGGCGTGGACGGTGGTGAACACGAGGTGGCCGGTCAACGCCGACTGAATCGCGATTTGAGCGGTTTCGGTGTCGCGGATCTCGCCGACCATGATCTTGTCGGGGTCGTGACGCAGTATCGAACGCAGGCCGCGATCGAACGTCAGTCCCTTCTTTTCGTTCACCGGGATCTGCGTGATGCCGTGAAGCTGATACTCGACCGGGTCTTCGATCGTGACGATCTTGTCCTCTTCGTTTCTGATCTCGTTTAGTGCGGCGTAAAGAGTAGTCGTTTTGCCGGAGCCCGTCGGTCCGGTCACGAGCACCATGCCGTAAGGTTCCGCGATGTAACGGCGAAACTTCCGTAGGTCATCTTCTGAAAAGCCGACGACGTGCAGGTTCAAGTTGCGAAACTCTTCGTTGATCTGCTCTTTGTCGAGAATACGAATCACAGCGTCTTCACCATGGATCGTGGGCATGATGGAAACGCGGAAGTCGACGTTGCGTCCTTTGTATCTAACTCGGAAGCGGCCGTCCTGCGGCACGCGCCGTTCGGCGATGTCCAGCTCAGACATGACCTTGATGCGCGAGATCAACGTTTGATGGTAAGCGATATCGATCGGGTCGACCTTGGCGTACAGCGCGCCGTCGATGCGGTACTTGACCTGCACTTCCGTATCGCGCGTTTCGATGTGAATGTCGGACGCGCGCGACTCCATCGCGTTGTAGATAATCGTGTCTACGAGCTTGATGATCGGCGACATTTCGGAGTCGGTCGCCAGTCGATCGAGATCGAGCACTTCTTCGCCGTGTTCTGTTTCTCTTACAAGCGAGATGCGAAATCCTGACGCCGCTTCCTGTAAGACGCGTTGCGTGGTGTCGCCCTTGCGCAGAACAACTTCGACGGCGCCCGCAGTGGCAACGTGTGGAATCACGCGAGTGCGAAGCGTGCCGGAAACTTCGTCGAGGCGCTCGAGATCCGTCGGATCCGCCATCGCGATGTGCAAGCCTTTCGCGTCGCGTTTGAGCGGCACGAACTGGTGGCGCACCATCAAGTCGACTGGCACATCAGCAAACAGTTGATAATCGATTGGCGACTCGCGATCCGGCGGCAGCAGATCGACGAACGGCAGGCGATAGCGTCGCGCCAGCTCCTTCGCGGCCTTCATCTCGGGCGGCTCGTGATCGCCGTTCTGGCTGCCGTCCTGCGTAGCCGGCATGATCGGTGTGACAACCGGGTTTTCGTTTTCTGCAACTTCCTTCATAAATACTTTCGCGGGGGCATTAATGATGAGCCCCGGTCACTCCCGCTCCGCTCGAGATCGATTGAATGATTGGCAGGTAGATCGCGAGGAGGATCGTCACCACGACACCACCCATGACGATAAGAATCGCAGGCTCGAGCGTGGTCGTCAACTGTTCAAGCCGCACTTCTGATTCAGCATCGTAGAACACCGCGACTTCGTCGAGCATCTCGCGCAAACTGCCGGATCGTTCGCCGATTCCGATCATGTCGATGGCCAGCGCCGGCATCCAACCGGCCGACTCCAGGCTCTCCGTAAACGAGCGCCCTTCACGGATCATCGGCAAGATCGACTCGCTGCGCCGTCGCAGTTCGAAATTGGTGATCGACTCAGACGCGATCTCCCACGATTCAACCAGCGTGATGCCGCCCGCCAGCAACGTCGCCAACGAACGTGTCGCCTGTGCCACTGACAACTGCACGGCCAGGCTGCCTGCCAGCGGTATCTTCAGAAGCAACGCGCTGACGGCTAATTTCCCGCTCGGCGTCCGAGACCACAGAAACAACAACACCGAGCCGCCGATTATCAGCGGACCGAACCAAAGTACATTGCTCGACATCCAGTGCGAAAGGCCGACAACGATCTGCGTCACCGTCGGCAGTTCGTTTCCAAATCCGGTGAACAGGTCAGACATTCGCGGGACGACGTAGATCGTCAGGAACGTCACCATACACGCCGAGGCAAACAATAGAAACACGGGATATGCCAGCGCGCCGCGAATTTTTCGCCGCAACGCGACGTTGCGTCGCATGTAATTGACGTAGCGGCTCAGCACTTCGTCGAGTGCGCCCGATCGTTCGCCCGCGAGAATCGAAGCCGTGTAAATGCGGGGGAAGATGCCGCCCTGCTGGGCAAACGCCTCCGACAGCGCCGCGCCTCCGCGAATCTGCTCCTCCACGTCTCCCAGCACCGCCCGCAGCCGCGCCGACGCCGCGCGTTTGCGCAACATCGTGATCGCCTGAAGAATCGGGATACCCGCGCGAACCAGCGCCGCGAGCTGTTGATTGAAGAGCAGGAAGTCGTTTGCCTTGACTCGCGGGTGGCCGCCGGGCCGGCCGAGTCGCGTCAACGCCGCAACGCCTGATGTTTTCGGCGGCGTGACGTTGAAGACACGAAACCCCTCACGTTCGAGGCGCGCCCGCGCTTCATGAACTCCCGCGGCCTCGACAGTGCGCGTCACCACCTCGCCCCCGGGCGTTCCCAATCTACATATGAACTCAGCCATTGCTAACCCGACTTGAACCGAATTGCGAGTATATCACGCGTTTATAAGTGGAAAGTTTCCACAGTTTACACAAGGAGGACGCTAGTGACCGCACCCGCAATTGAAAAAGAGATTGAGATGCAGGCACCTGCCCAGATGCTGCAAATCATCACCAACTTTTGGACGTCTCGAGCGCTTTACATTACGGCCAAACTCGGCATTCCGGATTTGCTCAAGTCAGGCCCCCGGACCGCCAGAGAACTTGCCGAATCAACCGAAACACACGCACCGTCACTCTACCGGTTGCTGCGCGCGCTGACGAGCGCCGGCATCTACCGCTCAGAAACGGGAGGCCGCTTTGCGCTGACGCCCATGTCCGAACTGCTCGTGACCGACGCGCCAGGCTCGATGCGCTGGTTCGTCATTTCCGAACTTGGCCAGGAACATTACCCGGCCTGGGGCAACTTGATGCACAGCGTCAAGACCGGCGAGATCGCCTTCGACAACCACTTCGGCATGGACATCTGGAAGTACTTCGCGAAGAACCCGGAAGATGCCGCCGTTTTCAACGATTCGATGAGCGGCATGACCGCAGTCGTGAACGAGAAAATCACGTCTCTGTACGACTTCTCACGATTCAACAAGATTGTCGATATCGGCGGCGGCCATGGCGGGCTGATCACGTCGATCCTCAAAGCCAACCCGCAGGCTAAAGGAGTGCTGTTCGATGCCGCGGAAGTGATCTCCGGTGCCCGTCCGAAAATCGAAGCCGCCGGTCTCGCCGAGAGATGCGAAACCGTTGCCGGCGATTTCTTCCAGTCGGTTCCTGCGGGCGGCGACGCCTACATCATGAAATGGATCATCCACGACTGGGAAGATGAACGCGCCATTCGGATCCTCAAGAACGTCAGGACGAACTTGCCGCAGAACGGGCGAGTGATCGTCGTCGACGCCGTTGTGCCCGAGGGCGACGAGCCTGACTTCTCGAAGTTCTTCGATCTGAACATGCTCGTGATGACCGGAGGCAAGGAAAGAACGCAGCGCGAATTTGCTGAACTCTTCGCAGCCGCCGGCCTGAAATTCGTGCGCGTGATTCCCACCGATCTGCCCACCAGCATCGTGGAAGCTGAACGCGTTTAGTTGTTTTTAAGACCCGTGTTCCTCCAGGCACGGAGTGACAGACCTGCCGCCAGAGATTTCTTGCACTGGCGGTGGGGCTGTCCTAGAATGGCCGAGCCAACACCGATAATGAAACGCGCGCGGCCGTCTCCCCGTGAACATTTCACGATCCGACTGTAACTCGGGCATCACTCGTTCCCCAGCGAGCATCTGTGTTGACGACGTTCCCTTACGAGCCCTGACCGGTATTAAAAATTGAATCGAGGATTGTAGCCGGGGGTGACATGTATTTACCGACTCGCTGCGCCACCAGAATCACGGCAGCTTTATTGTCGCTCGTTGCTGTGACTTTTGCGTTTACGCTCGCTGCTAAAAGTCAGGAACCCACTCAACAGAAGCCTGCGCCCGCTGAAGGAAAGCCCGTGTCCGCGCCCGCCGCGGTATCAACACCGACCCCCAAGCTTGGCACTGAACTTGACGACCGACCGCTGATCACCAACGCCGACCTGATCACGCTGACCGTTACGGTAACCGACACCTACGGCCGCTACGTCTCCGGCCTCAGCAAAGGCGCCTTCGCCGTCTTCGACAACAAGGCCGAACAGCAGATCACGTTTTTCAGCGACGATGATTCGCCCGTCTCCGTCGGAGTGATCTTCGACGTCTCGGGTTCGATGAGCGGCGAGAAGGTGAAACGCGCTCGCGACGCGCTGGCCAAGTTCATCCAAACCAGCCACGACTCCGACGAGTACTTCCTGATTGCCTTCAATTCACGCGCCCAGTTGCTACTCGACAAAACACGCGACGGAGATTCGATCCTCAATAAGTTGACCTTCGTCGAGACCAAGAGCCAGACGGCGCTGTACGACGCCTGTTATCTCGGCGTCGAAAAGGTGCAGCGCGGAGCACATCCGAAGCGCGCGCTGCTTTTGATCAGCGACGGACAGGACAACGACTCGCGCTACACCTACAACGAAGTCCGCAAGCTCTTGAAAGAGTCGGACGTGACTCTTTACGCGATCGGTATTCTCAGCGGCAGCGATGCCGGCAGCTCGCTGGGAATGGAAGGACAGGGAGTTCTTGACGAGCTCTCCGGCGTCTCCGGCGGGAAGGCGTTCTTCCCAAGGTCACCCGCCGAAATGGACGATATTTTCGAACAGATCGCCCTGGAGTTGCGGCATCAGTACTCCATCGGCTACAAGCCCGACGCCTTCGTGAACGACGGCAAGTGGCACAAGGTCAAGGTGAAAGTCACCGCGCCCCGCGGACTGCCGCGCTTGTTCGTTCGTTCGAAGGAAGGCTACTACGCCACTTCCGGCGCCCGTTGATTGAAACCCGGCTGGCCGGCAACGCGGAATTAGCTCCGCCGCATCTGTTTAGGCGTGTGTATAGCTTCCGCATATATGAAGTGCGACGCTGGTTGCCCCAGCATCGCCTGTTTGTCGGTGTAAAATGCTTGACGCTCCCGTCCCCGATCTTTCCGGGTCCGCGGAGCGTTTCGTCTGCTTGAGGAGTTCAGATTGGCTCGTAAATCGAATGTGAGACGTACGATATTCTTCGTAACGTGGGCACTGATTATTTCTGCATTCGTGTTTGGTTGGTCCGTCGCGGGGCAGAATCGGCCGCGCAACACACAACCGGCGCCAAAACCTGCGGCCACCGCCACTCCAACCCCGGCTCCGGGTTCAACTCCGCAGCGTCCCGCGCAAGGTGATCGCATTGCTCCGACACTGGGCGAGCCACCGCCGGTACCAAAGCTAAAACCAACACCAACGCCAACGCCGCCCGAAGAGCTCGATAAAGAGAGTATCGTCAAGATCAATACCGATCTCGTCCAGCTTCACGTTCGCGTGATCGATCGGAACAATCGTCCGATCAATAACGTGCGAAAAGATGAGTTCCACGTATTCGAAGACGGCGTGCCGCAGCCGATTGAAGACTTCACGCGTGAAGAAGTGCCGATCAGTTATGGTCTAGCCGTGGACACGTCCGGTTCGCTGCGCTCACAACTGCCAACCGTCATCGAAGCCGGCAAGACGATCATCAACAGCAACCGCCAGGGCGATGAGACGTTTCTCGTCCGATTCATCAGTAGCGACAAGATCGAAACCGTCCAGGACTTCACCGACAAGAAAGATCTGTTGATGGATGGGCTCGACAGCTTCTATGTCGAAGGCGGCCAGACGGCCATTATCGATGCCGTCTATCTCTCCGCCGAACACGTTTCTGAATACAAGAAAGGCGACCCTCAGGACGATCGCCGGCGACGCGCGCTGATCGTGATCACGGACGGCGAAGACCGGAACAGTTTCTACAAGCAGGAGCAGTTGTTCGCGCGGCTGCGCGAAGAAGACGTGCAGATCTTCGTGATCGGTTTCGTTAACGAACTCGACAAAGAGGCCGGCTTTATTCGCAAGAGCCCGAGGGAACGGGCAGTCAATCTGATCAATAAGCTCGCCGAGGAAACCGGCGGGCGCGCGTTCTTCCCGGAATCAGTCGCAGAGCTGCCGCAAATTGCAAACGAGATCATCCGCGATCTCCGCACGCAATACGTGCTTTCTTACAATCCTACGAACAAGACTCCGGATGGAACTTTTCGTGCTATCAAAGTAACGGTCGATCAACCTGCGAATTCCGACAAGCGCATCGCACTCACGCGAAACGGACGGCTCGCTCGCAGGGAGTCGCAGGGATCGAGCGGGCCAAAGCCTCCGACAGTAAGACTGCCGAACAAGCCGTAACTAACTCGGCTTCTTTTTATACTTCAAGCCGTGTCGCGACGCGGCTTCTTCGATCGAGTGCGTCATGGTGAAGTCTTCGTCTGCCTTTGCGAGCTCGATTAGTTTCCGGTAGTGATTGCGCAGCGCCTCGATATCCGCCTCGGTCAGGTCCTCGACGTCAATCAGCCGGTTGCTCGCTCCCTGCAAAGCGGCGACGATCTCGTTAAGCTTCAGATGTATCGCGACAGCATCTTTGTTCTGCGCTCGCTGGATCAGAAACACCATCAGGAAAGTGACGATGGTGGTGCCGGTGTTGATTACCAGTTGCCAGGTATCTGAAAAATGAAAAATCGGTCCGGTGATGGCCCATAAGAGGATCACCGCGACCGCGATTAAAAATGCGTAAGATGTGCCGGTAGCTCGGGTGGCCACGTAAGAAAACTTCTCCAACAAGGGAGAGTCGCCTCCACGTCCTTGCTGCGGAACCGTTTTTTTCGCCATCAACTTCTCCTGCCGTGGAATCGTCAACTTCGGGGGCGAACAGATCCGCTGATCTTCTTCTTCGTTGTTTCACCCGTGTGCAGGACAGGCAAACCGAGGTCCACATCTGAATGAGGCTGGGGAATCACATGCGTCGCGACGACCTCTCCGACTCGCTTCCCTGCTGCGGCGCCGGCGTCAACGGCGCTTCTGACGGCGGCGACGTCCCCGCGCACAATCGCCGTCACCAGTCCTGCGTCAATCTTTTCCCATCCCACAAGGCGAACGTTCGCAGCCTTTACCATCGCATCGGCGGCTTCGATCATCGCCACCAGTCCACGACATTCAACCATTCCGAGTGCTTCGGGCATCAGCGTCCTCCAGTCGTGACTATAACTCAGTTCCGCAAAGAATGAATCGGGGCGGGGATCCGGCCACCGCGACGAATGAAAGCCTCGCACGAGTATGAACTAACCGGCATGATCGGAGCACTGCCCAAAAGCCCGCCAAAGTCGACCATCTCGCCGACGTCGCGGCCCGGCACTGGAATGATCCGCACGGCCGTCGTTTTGTTGTTCATCACTCCAATCGCCATTTCATCGGCAATTATCGCGGCAATCGTTTCCGCGGAAGTCGATCCGGGCACGGCGACCATATCAATTCCCACGGAACAGACGCTGGTCCAGGCTTCGAGTTTCGCGAGCGATAACGCGCCGATCTGCGCCGCCTCGATCATCCCGGCGTCTTCCGAAACGGGTATGAATGCGCCGCTCATGCCGCCAACGGAACCGCTGGCCATCGCGCCGCCTTTCTTCACGGCGTCAGTAATCAGGGCCAGCGCCGCGGTCGTACCATGCGTGCCGGCGCGCTCGAATCCCATCGCTTCAATGATGTTCGCGACGGAGTCGCCGACAACCGGCGTCGGCGCCAGCGAGAGATCGATGATGCCGAAAGGAATTCCCAAACGTCGCGCAGCCTCACGGCCCACCAGTTCGCCGGCGCGTGCGAGCTTGAAAGAGAGCTTCTTGATCGTCTCCGCGAGATCTTGCAGCGGCAGGTTCCGGCCGGCATGACGGACCGCATGGTGGACCACGCCCGGACCGGAGACGCCGACGTTGATCACGGCACCCGCTTCACTTACGCCGTGAAACGCACCCGCCATGAATGGATTATCTTCGACGGCGTTCGCGAAGCAAACGAACTTCGCACAGGCGAGCCCGCCCTCGTCGCGCGTTTTCTCAGCGGCGTCTTTGATGATTCGCCCGACCTGGGCGACAACGTCCATGTTGATTCCGGCCCTGGTCGTCGCTGCGTTGACCGACGAGCACAAACGCTGAGTCGTCGCCAGCGCCTCGGGAATCGAATCGAGAAACAGCCGTTCGGAGTGCGTCGTGCCTTTCTGGACCAAGGCGGAGTAGCCGCCGAGGAAATCGACGCCGACGGAACCTGCTGCGTCGTCGATCGCGCGAGCCAGTTGCACTGGATCGCCTTTCGCGCCTTCGGTCAGCAACGAAATGGGAGTTACGGAGATCCGCTTGTTCGCGATCCTGATACCAAACTCGTCGCCAATCTCGTCGACCGTCTTTACTAAGCGAGCAGCAGTCGCGCGGATCTTGTCGGCTGCTTTTTGCGCGATGGTGGGGATGGAATCGCTGCTACAGTCGAGCAGGCTGAGACCGAGCGTGACCGTGCGCACGTCGAGGTGCTCCATTTCGGTCATCGCGACGGTTTGAAGTATTTCGGCCTGCGTGTATTCCATAACGTCTTGGTCTTGGGTCTTTGCTCTTGGGTCTTTACAAAGGCCAAAACCCAAAGACCAAAGACCGTGTCATCCTACGACTTTGCTGAGAATGACGAGGATGACGAACAACACAAACAGGGCCGCGGCCACGAGCAGAAAGCGCAAACTCGGATCGTACGCAGCCTGATCGATAACGACACTCGAGACGTGGCGTATCTTCTCCACTCGATCGCGCACGTTGTCGGCGACGCCCGTCAATGCAGACGAATGTGGAGTTGTTGGTGGTGGATGGATCGCTTTCGCCGGTGGAGTTTGTGGAGCCGGCGGCGAATCGTCGGCAGTTGTGATCGCGCGCAACGATTGAGTCGCGGCAGTGTGCGAAACTTCAGTTGTCGTCTGCTGCTTGACGATCGGATTGCCGCACTGCGGACAGAACACCGCGCTCTGGCGCACGGACACGCCACAGGCACTACAGCGACGAGCAATTTCCGGTTCAGACATATGGGACCGATCTTAAACTCGATGCATCGCGTTGAAGAGGTCTTCGCGTTGGGCGTAGATTCGCACGCCCAGCGTTTCTCCCTCGCGCCGCAGCCGTTCCTTCAGTTCCGTCGTGCTTTCACGCGCTCGCGACGTGTCGGTAATGATCACCATCGCGAATTTTCCCTGCACTACGGTCTGATTGATGTCGATGATACTGCAACTCGCCTCCGCAAGGATCTGCGAAACGCCCGCCACGATACCCGGATTATCCAGGCCGAACACGGAGATGATCATGCGCGAGGAAGATCCTTCGGCGGTCGAAACGGATGATGTCGTTGAGCTGATCGAGCCGGACGCGTCGACTTCACGATAGATGTCCGTGACCAACTGTTCAACCATCTGTTCATCCGCACCGGCTCCGAGACGCTCGTAAACCGCGCGAGTGATGCGATAAATCAAATCTTCATTGGCCATTTGGAAGTGATCAGTGTCCGTGGTTGGTGCTGAGTAGTCAAATGCCGGATGCTAGGGGCGACCATTTTCCTGCGCGAGCCGGCGCGCGGCATCGCGCATCTCGTCTGACAGCGTCTCGTTGATGTCCACTCGATCGACAATGCCGACCACGGCGGCTTCGATCGACATGTCCTGGTTGCCGATCGCGGATCGGGCCGCCTTGCCAAAGGCGCACATCACCATTTCGCCAGTCCCGGCGCCGAGCCTGTCGGCGACGACGACGATGTTTCGCGTTGGTTCTTTATCGAGATCGTAAGGATGGACGATCAGAAACCTGACGCCTTCGAGATCCGGCGTCTTCTTGGTGGACCAGACGGTGCCTACTACCTTTCCCAGGAACATTAGACCTTTGCGAATACCTCCGCCGGCTCACCGAGGTCGCGAGCAGCGGGAGTGATGATGGTTTTCGAAGTTATGTAAATCTTCTCGCCCTTCTGAATCGCGCGCCGCACGTCGTCTTCGCTGACAAAATCGACCGCCGCTTTGTTGCCATTTGTTGCAACCGGAGGTTTGGGTTTGCTTACCGGCTCAGGAGGTGGAGTCGGCGCGGTGTACATGCTTCCAGCTTCCTCTTCGATCTCCGGCTTCGGCAGTGGTGACGGCGCGGGCGACGGCGCTTCGACGCGTTTTCCCGCCAGGAAGCGATCGACGATCGCCGCAATCTCCTGTCGATCGATCTTGCCGCCTGCAATCGCGGGCTCTCTCGTTCGCGATGGCTGTGCCGTGCTCGCGACTTGCTGGACGTTCGCCGCCGGGCGAACACTCTTCACCGGACGCGTCTCAAACGCGACGCGCTTGATGTCCATCAAGTGCAACGGCGACACGTTGTCGGAAGTAACGTTACCGCCCCACGATCCGCAACCCAGCGTCATCGATGGCGGCAACGCGGTCGAGAAACCGATCGCGCCGTGCGTCGTCGGCGTGTTCACGGTGATACGCGAGGCAGGCATGTCGGAACCAAACCTGACCGCCGCTTCACGCGACCGCGTGTGAATGCCGGCAGTGTGGCCCATGCCGCCGTAACCAAGCACCTGCTGGCTGAGCTGCGCACAAGCCGCTAAACCATCGGCGACATAAAACGCCAGAATAGGAGACAGCTTCTCCATCGATAACGGAAAGTCTCGTCCGACGCCGGCCACGTCCGCCATCAGGCAGCGCGTTCCCGGCGGCACGTTCAGGCCCGCCATCTTCGCGATCACTTCGACTGACTTCCCCACGATCGCTGGATTCAAGGATCGTTGCGGAGTCGCAACAACCTTCCCGAGTTGGTCCGCTTCGGCGGCGGAAAGGAAGTACGCGCCCTGAAGCTTGAACTGTTCGCGCACTGCCTGCTCGACCGGCGCGTCGCAAACGACCGCCTGCTCCGAAGCGCAGATCGTTCCGTTGTCGAAACACTTCCCGGTAAGAATGTCTTGAACAGCTTTAGGCACGTCGGCGGTGCGCTCTATACAAACGGGTACGTTGCCTGGACCAACGCCGAACGCCGGCTTGCCCGACGAATAAGCAGCGCGAACGAGTCCGATTCCGCCGGTGGCGAGAATCACTGCCGTCTGCTTGTGTTTCATCAGGCTTTCAGTGCCTTCGATGGTCGCAGTCGTCATGCATCCGATGGCCTCGGCAGGCAGGCCTTCTTTGACACCGGCCTCGCGCATGACGCGCGCCGTTTCGTTGATGCACTTCGCCGCGGAAGGATGCGGCGACAGCACAACCGCGTTACGCGACTTGATGGCGATTAGAATCTTGAAGATGGCGGTGGACGTTGGATTGGTGGAAGGTATGATGCCCGCTACGACACCGCGCGGGCTGGCGATCTCGACGACATCTTTGGACTCTGACACAACGCCTTTGGTGCGGAGCCCGCGAAAGTAGTTCCAGACGTCTTCGGCGGCGAACCGGTTCTTCTCTTGTTTGTCAGCCGGGATGCCGTAGCCAGTCTCGTCGACGGCCATCGCTCCGAGACGCGCTGACTCACGCAGCGCCGCGCCGGCCATCATCTCGCAAATGCGGTCGATCTTCTCCTGATCAAACTGGGCCACCTGCGCCTGGGCCCGGTGCGCGGCCTCAACCAGATCGCGCGCCTGCTGTACCGAAACCAGATCCTTGTCTACTGACATGACGAACTCCATTTGTCAGTAGTCAGTGGTCAGTTGTCCGTTGTACTTAAACGCAACTGACTACGGACTACGGACAACTGACCTTATCTCGCCCGCTCTTTATTCGCATCGCGCGATCCGGGAGCGAGTGATTCGCGCGATCCGGCACCAAGCTGCCCGCGCGCTCCGCCCTGCAAAGCACTCTCATCAGGGCTCAAACCCGTGCGCCCATTGACCGGAAGCACACGCTCCACCTCGGCGTGCGGCCGTGGAATAACGTGAACGCTGATCAACTCGCCGACCCTTCGGGCCGCAGCCGCGCCCGCGTCCGTCGCTGCCTTCACCGCGCCGACGTCGCCGCGCACGAAGATCGTCACGTACCCTGCACCGATGTACTCTTTGCCGAGTAGTTGCACATTCGCTGCTTTGACCATCGCATCCGCGGCCTCAACTGCACCCACGAATCCTTTGGTCTCAACCATTCCGAGTGCTTCCAGGGGCATCTCTTTCGTCCTCACTTTGTGATTGTAGAAATTAAAAGCAACTGTACTGGGTCACTAATTGGGTTCAACCTACCACCGCAGGCGACAAGAAGCAAGAGAAGCAAATCTTTTGAGATGCAAAAGTTTGACACCGTTTAGCAGCCCAAGCTATAGTGCAGAAAAAGTGGGAGTTGTGCGCATCCATACAAGCGGCGGTCCAACCTACCAAGGCCTGGAAACGAGCGATTGGAGATGGCAGCGAGTATAGGCGAACAATTGCGACTCGCCCGCGAGGAGCGCGGAATTGGCCTGCGCGAAATCTGCGATCAAACTCGCATTTCCGTCCATTATCTCGAAGCAATCGAAGCAAACGACTACAAACGTCTCCCCGGAGGCGTTTTCAATCGCAGCTTTATTAAAGCCTACGCGAGATGTGTGGGCTACGACGAAAGCGAGGCGATCGAAGGCTATACCCGTTACTTGCGCGAACACGGCGACTCGTCTGACGAGGTGAACACGCACCCGATGCATTCCAAGGTCTACACCGACACCCCCGCAACCCGTTCTCCTTTATTAACCGTATTCCTCGCAGTCGTGATTCTGGCAATACTGACCGCAGCCGCACTCGCAGCTCTCCACTGGTTTCAAAAGCGAGCTGAAAACCGCGCTCCCCGGAACAGCGAATATTACGGATCTATGTATAATGTCGGGTCACCGACAACAGCCCATTTAGAGTTAAAAAATGATCACATCAGAAATCTACGAAGGCTTGACCTTCGACGACGTACTTCTAATTCCTGATCGTTCCGACGTTCTCCCTCACGAAACCGACACCGCCACCCAATTCACGCGCAACATTCGCTTGCAGATTCCCCTCTGCTCGGCGGCGATGGACACTGTCACCGAAGCGTCGCTCGCGATCGCACTGGCGCAGCAAGGCGGCATTGGCGTCATTCACAAAAACCTCAGCATCGAACGGCAGGCGGAGGAAGTCGATAAAGTAAAACGGTCAGAATCGGGCATGATCGTCGATCCGGTCACCATCCGGCCCGATCGTCCCGTGCGCGAAGCGCTCCAAGTGATGGAGCGATTTCATATCAGCGGCGTGCCCGTCGTTGACGAAACCGGACACCTGGTCGGCATCATCACCAATCGTGATCTTCGTTTCGAAACAAGGTTCGACATTCCAGTCGCCGAAGTGATGACGAAGCAGCCGCTCGTCACGGTTCCCGTTGGCACCACGCTGGACCAAGCGAAGGCCGTTCTCCAAAAACACCGGATCGAAAAGCTTCTCGTCGTCGATGACGACAAACACATCAAAGGCCTCATCACCGTCAAAGACATTCAAAAAGCGATCAAATATCCGTCAGCGGCGAAAGACAATCTCGGCCGTTTGCGCGTCGCGGCCGCGATCGGCGCCACGGGCGATTACCAGGAACGCGCCGACGAGTTGGTTAAGGCGCGCGTCGACTGTCTCGTCATCGACACTGCGCATGGTCATTCTTCGCGCGTCATTAATGCTGTCAGAGATATCAAGCGCCGGCATCCGGAAACCGATCTGATTGCCGGAAACGTCGGCACTACCGCGGGCGCGCAGGAGTTGATGGATGCCGGAGTCGACGCGATCAAAGTCGGTATCGGACCGGGATCGATCTGCACGACGCGGGTCGTGACCGGCGCAGGGGTGCCGCAAATAACCGCCATTTCAAGTTGTGTTCAGGCAGCACATAGTAAAGGCATCCCGGTGATTTCGGATGGCGGCGTGAAGTTTTCCGGCGACGTTGCTAAGGCAATCGCGGCCGGCGCGGACGTAGTAATGATTGGATCGTTGTTTGCCGGTACGGAAGAGGCGCCAGGCGAAGTGATCTTGTTTCAGGGTCGTTCGTTCAAGAGCTACCGCGGGATGGGATCGCTCGGAGCGATGCGTGAAGGGTCCCGCGATCGATACGCGCAGGACATGACGGCGAGCGAGTCGAAACTCGTTCCCGAAGGAATCGAAGGCCGCGTGCCTTACAAGGGAACGCTTGCGGATATGGTGACGCAACTCGTCGGCGGTCTTCGCTCCGGGATGGGTTACACCGGTTGCCGCACGATCACCGAGTTTCAGGAGAAGACTCGCTTCCTGCGCATTACGTCGGCCGGCTTGAAGGAATCGCACGTTCACGACGTGATCATCACGAAGGAGGCGCCAAATTACCGGTTAGAGTAATAGTGAAGGTCCGTGGCAATACTGATCTCAAATCCGAAGACCGGACGTTATGCATCGCGCCGGCTTCGTCCTATCCAGGAACTCGTCTCCCAGTTGAAATCGCTCGGTCTCGACGTCCAACTGAAACTCACTGCCGGACCAGGCGACGCCACCGAATTGGCCGCGCGCGCCTCGCGCAACGGATCGTCTGACGTCATCGTCGCCGGCGGCGATGGGACCATCAACGAAGCAATCCAGGGTTTAGCGGGAACCAAAGCTCGACTCGCGATTATTCCCCGCGGGACGGCGAACGTGCTGGCGCGTGAGC
Organism: Acidobacteriota bacterium; assembly: GCA_046732935.1. Taxonomy (GTDB): domain Bacteria; phylum Acidobacteriota; class Blastocatellia; order Pyrinomonadales; family Pyrinomonadaceae; genus PSRF01. Next base: position 62,066 of record JBKPOC010000152.1, read on the forward strand.
TTGGTCTGCCGCTGAACGAAGAAGAAGCGACGGTGATCGCGGCGCGCGGTAAGTCGCGTCGCATTTATCTCGGTTTGGCGATTGACGAAACAAATAACCTCAGCCGCCATTTTGCGTTGATGGCCGGTATCGGGCTCGATGCGTCGATCGTGCGGCGTGTGCAGCCGTCGCTAAAGAAGCGGATCGGCAGAGGCGCGTTCTGGGTTTCCGGTTTGAGTCATCTCGCTTCGTGGGATCCGCATCCGTTCACGCTCGAGATCGACGGCCGTAAATACACGGCGACGTTTGCGGCGATTGGAAACGCGCCGCGATATGGCGGCGATCTCGCGATCACACCCGGCGCGCGGCTGGACCAACCGGAATTCGAGGTGTGCATCATCGAGACCGCAAGCCGGTTGCGTTACCTGCATCTGTTGTCGCACGCGATGCGCGAGGGAATGCCGCGAGACAATCCGGAAGTCCGGTTCGTGAAGACAAACAAGGTCGTGGCCCATGGCAACGCGCACGTACAGATTGATGGTGAATTGATTGGTGGCCTGCCGATGCGCTTCGAAGTCTCATCGGCTTCTCTCGAAGTGATCGTGCCCTAACTCCTTGTTCCCTTGAGCCAAGCCGCGCGCAACGCTTTCTGCTCGGAATTCGCACCCGGATTCTCTTCAATTCTATAATCGTATCGTTCGACTTCTTTCAACGTCAGCGTCGTTTTGATCGTCCGTCGATCGCGTTTGACCGTGATCGGGATCGAATCGCCTCGCTTGTACCGCGCCAGCGTGGTCATCCACTGTTTCGTAATCTCTTTACCGGCAAGCGAGATTATCTCGTCGGCCGTTTGCAGCCCTGCTTCTTCAGCCGGTGAACCATTGCGAACGTTGTTGATCATTCCGGTGCGAGCCTCAAACTCGATCGACAGTCCGGCGTCGAACGGTTCGCGTGCTTGCGTCTTCACCAGGCGCAACCCGGCGTAATTGAATGCCTCCTCGTACGGCAACACCTCGACATTCCGCACGTAACGTTTGAAGAACTGTGTGAAGTCGGTGCCCGAAACCTGTGATACGACTCGTTCGAGATCTTCCGTCTGGTAACCGCGGCCGCGCAGGTAGTAACTGCTGTTCGAGCTCTTTAAATAAAACTCCTCGTACATCTGCCGCATCACGTCGTCGAGCGACAGCCTGGCCTTAGTACGCCCACGGACCAGCAGGTCCATCACCATGCCGATGAGTTCGCCTTTGGGGTAATAACTGATGGAAGTGTTTTCGAGGTTGGTCAACTGCGCGTGTGGCGCATCGTCGAGGAACGGCGCCGACAACGACGACTCCTCAGCCGTCATCATCCGACTGCCTTGTGCGTTCTCGATATGCGAGATTGTCTCCGCTTCGCGAGCGAGAAACTTCTTGTCGTTCCAGAGGCCCGCGCGGCGGAGCATCAAGTGGCCGTAGTAGTTCGTGAATCCTTCGGCGACCCACAGTCCGCGGGTACGGGCGGGACGCGTGAAGTCCCATGGTCCAAGTTCTTGCGGGCGAAGTCGCTTGACGTTCCAGACGTGGAAGAACTCGTGCGCGACAGTGCCTAGGGTGTCTTCGTAAACGCCGGGATCGCCGAGCGCACCCGGTTCGATGATCTGCGTCGACGTCAGGTGTTCCATGCCGTCGCCTGAATGATCGTCGGCGGCAAAGTGGATCAGAAACGTGTACTCGCTGAACTCCGGCGCGCCCCACATCGCCACTTCAGCCCGAACGATTCGTTCGATGTCTTTGACGAGCGCCTGACGCTTCCCGCCTTCCGCGCCGAAGGAATGGACCACGACATGATACTTCTTCCCCTCGACTTCAAAATTCTCCTGCGTCCAGTCAGGCGCGATTTCAGTCGACGTGTCGATCATGATGTCCCAGTTTGGAAAGACCCATTCAGCCTGGCCGGGGCGATCGATGCGGCCGTTCACGATCTTCCAACCACTCGGCGGATTGATGGTCAACTTCACCGGATCGGGTTTGTGGCCCACGACGTACATGAAGATCGATCCGCCGTTGTAGTTGGCGTGTCGTTCGTCGAGTTGAGAAAAGGTGCCGGAGAGATCGTTGCCGAAAACTTTGTAGGAAACGCTGATTTTGTTCGTGCCGTTAGGCGCGACGCTCCAGGTCTGATCGTCAATGCGCGTCACCTGGCCGTTTGCGTGAAACTCCTGAACGTTTTTGGCAAAGTCGAAAACCGCGTAACGCCCGGGCGACCACTTCGGCATCTGAAACTGAAGCGGCTTCTCCCTCAACTCATCGGGCACTTCGACCGCGATCGCGACCTCGAAGAGGTGCGACGTAGGGCGCGACATCGATAAGTTGTAGCTGATTGATTTCAGCGGCGGCTCTTGCGCCGCAGCGATGCCGGTTAAGATGATGACGGCCGCGATTGCGACGATTATTTTGCGTGGACAAGTGTGCATGGGCGCACTATCTTACTGGATAAATGGCCGTAACCGAACGTCTCTATTACGCCGATTCCCATCTGATCGAGTTTGAAGCTCGGCTGGTAGATGTCACGGAGCGCGTCAGTGGCTGGGCCGCGATCGTGCTGGATCGCACCGCCTTTTATCCGACTGGCGGCGGACAGCCGAGCGATACCGGCACGCTTGATGGTCTTCGCGTGGTGGAGTGTATCGACGACGGCGACCGGGGCGTGCTTCACGTCGTGCAAGGTGTCGCGCCGGCGCGAGATGCGATCGTTCGCGGTCGAGTCGACTGGGCGCGCCGGCTGGACCACATGCAACAACATACCGGGCAGCACATTCTCTCGCAGGCGTTCGTCACGCTCTTCGACGCGCCGACGCGAAGCTTTCGCGTGTCGGAGTCAGTGTGTGAGATCGACGTAGAGTTGCATGAGCCGACGACGGAGAAGATCGAGCGGGCGGTCGAGCTCGCGAACAACGTCATTTGGGAAGACCGCGCGATTGCGATTCGCAACGTCTCTTCTACAGAAGCGGCTGAGCTTGCTTTGCGCAAAGAGCCATCGCGTGAAGGAGAGTTGCGACTGATTGAGATCGAAGGATTTGATCTTACGCCGTGCGGCGGGACGCACGCTTTTCGAACCGGCGAAGTTGGAATGATCGCGGTGCGCTCGTGGGAACACGCAAAGGGTTTGACGCGAATGGAGTTTGTGGCCGGCACACGTGCGCTTGCGGATTATCGCAAAGCCAATCGCAGCGCCCGTGAAGTGGCGGCGTTGTTCAGCGCCGCCCGCGAGGACATTCCTCAACTAGCGTCTCAGATGCTTGACGAAAATAAGGAACTGCATCGACGAATCCGTATCCTCGAAGAGCTCGCTGCGGAGGTTGAAGCGGGAAAGATGCTCGCCGCTGCTCCGGTTCTTTCCGACGATACTCGTCTCGTCGTCCACACGTTCGACGGCCGTGACGCAGAATCCTTGAAAAAATTGGCACAAGCCTTAATGCCCAACTCTAACACGATAGCGCTGCTCGGCTCGCGCGACAAAGACGCTGCCCGCCTCGTCTTCGCCCGCTCGAGTGATGCACGTGGCGACATGAACGCGTTGATGCGCGAAGCGTGCGCCATGCTCGACGGCCGCGGCGGCGGCAAACCCGATCTCGCCCAGGGCGGCGGCAAAAACGTCGCTAACCTCGAAGCCGCACTCAATCACGCCGCCGAATCCCTAACGTCAAATAATTCTTAGCGCGCGGCTTGACACTCCTTCACCGCGGTTCCTAATATGACACTCCGCGTGGGGCAGTAGCTCAGTTTGGCAGAGCGCCGCGTTCGCAATGCGGAGGTCAGGGGTTCGACCCCCCTCTGCTCCACCATTTAGTTTCAATCATTTACGGCTGCCCGTACTGGCGGCCGTATTTCATTTGTGGCCAATTTGTGGACACTTTTTCGGGAGCTCAGTTTTATCGCTTCAACCGCCACTCGTTTTGTTTCTTCAACCGATCTCACGTAACGCATAGTCACGCGAACATCTGAGTGGCCCAACAGTTGAGCAATCGTAAACGCATCGCATCCGGCCTCGGCTAGGCGAGTGCCGAAAGTCGCTCTGAGATCCTTCCATATTAGTCCTTCGATACCGGCGAGTCGGCAGGCAGTGTGAAATCCCTTCTTCACTTCCCGCTGACGTTCGTCGTCGTCTTTAGGACTAACGAAAACGTAAGCATCAGGCCGCTTGTCCTTGCACAACTCAGCCAGTGTTTCTCTGACTTCATCGTTCATAGGAATGTCTCGCGGTCTGCCGTTCTTGGTCTTTCGCGCCGTGACGATGTTGCGAAG
>JBKPOC010000153.1:0-2332 GCA_046732935.1 Acidobacteriota bacterium
AATCTGTTTGCTAGTATGGATTCACCATGACAAAGGTAACGGAATTTCAAAAGGCCTGAGCAGGAGGTACTCTTTTTTCCGAAGCTGAGAATTGTATCAATTTCTTGTCTCAGCTCGACCTTTAATTATCGATCTGCAAAAGGTGGAAGGGTGTTCGTTATGAGATTTACTTGAACATCACGACAGAGTAATTGCTAAGAGTTGACTATGTGCTAACAGGGCGAGAGCGGCAACTTCCCAAACCCTTTAAGTTGCCGCTCCCGAGGGCGAAGCACGTGACAAACCCGATTGCCTCTGGGCTACGCACTTCGCTAACATAAATGGAAATGATTAACTGGCGAACGAGAATCGCCTAAGATGCTCGCCGCCCGGATGCAAGGATTCCGGGTCTCTCCTAAAGCCAGCCACAGCGTATTTCTATTTAGAAAATTTGGCAAGTGCAGCCGCGCCTCTTCCGGGAGGACAAGTTGATGGGGCGCGCTCACCGATCGCGACCTAACCGGCTTGGCGAGAAGCTGCGTTTGATTCGGATTCATTTTGGTCTGACTCAGTCAGCATTGATTAACCGGCTCGCAGTCAAAGGCGAGTCGCTGTATCCGTCCAGCATCTCACTATTCGAGCAAAGCGGGCGAGAGCCATCTCTGTTGGTTCTGCTCGCTTACTCGAAGCTTGCCGGCGTGACCATTAACGAGTTGGTTGATGACCAAGTGAAGCTGTCTGACTTGTCGATCAAGCACAGGCGTTGACCTCGTGCTCGACTAATTCGGGCGGCGTGGGCGTTGTTTTGCCGAAATCGACTTTACCACCGTATAGCCTCGGCCGCTCTCCCGCAACGGCACATCCGAATTGCGAATGGCCGCGTCCATCAACGCCTTGATCGCGGGACGATCCAGCACAGATATATCGTTGAGCCGGACAAAAGCGCCCTGGTTGCCGCTGCCTTGCAACAGCTTGTCTGGATCGGGAAGACTTCGGCCATACATGAAATAAAGATCGATCCAGCGTGGGTAGACTGCGAGGGAGAAGAGTACATCTGAAGTCTTCTCAGTCGGGCTGTAACCGATAGCGAGTGCGTTGTAATTGTCGTAAACCAGCTCGATGGCGGTTGGGTATCGCTTGCGCAGGACCGAGCGAGCGGCGCGTACGAGCTTTGCGATGGCCGGATCAAATTTGACGATGAACCCGGCGACTTGTTTGGCGGGCGAGTCTGCCTTTTTCTGTTGCACGGCCGCGGGAATGATTTGTAGGGGTGGCCCTCCGTGGCCACCCCTCTGTTGATTTCTTTTACTTCGTGGTGAACACGGCGGGCGGCCACGGAGTGCCGCCGCCCCTACAACGTTGCGGCGGCGCGCGCGGTGGCGTGCGGGACGTATTCTATCGGCATGTCGCCATTGTCTGCGCGGAAATGTTGCCAGTCTTTGGGCTTGAGCGAGGCGATGAGCTCTTTGCGAGTCTTCACCTTCAGAGGTTTGCCGCGATAGATCTTTCCCATTCGCTGCAAATTCTTCTCTGAAATCGCGCCCGAGAACATCAGCAGCGGCCAGGTAAAGTTTGGACCATTCAGACCACGCAACTTGTAAAGCCACATCCCGATCGATCCCACGCGCCAGGCCATTGGTCCCCACCAACTATACTGACCAGGTCTCAAGTTCATCTTCCAACACTTCATCATCAACTGCCATTGCAACGGCGTTAACTGCCGTGTCTGCGTCACGCCTTTTTCTTTTTCCATGCGCGTGTCGTGCAGCGGCGTAAAGATCGACGGGATCAGAAACGCAAACAATCCGCGTCGCTCCATCTCGTAAACAAGATCGATCGTTTCCATCACGTCCTGATCGGTCTCGCCGGGATTGCCGACGATCAACGTCATTGCCGGAAACCAGTTGTTCTCGTTCAGCACACGCAATCCTTCGAGCACAACGCTGGGCCAATCCTCTATTGAAAATGGCACGCCCTTACTCGACATAATCTGTTTAGCCATCCGCACCGATCCGGTCTCGAGGCCAATCAACGGCGCCAGTGCCTTTTTCTGCGGGTGACTGCTCAGGTATGGAAAATGAATCGGACTCTTTGGCAGCAGCAGATCTGATAGTTGCTTAATGAGTAAAGGATCGACTACCGCCGGCGCGATCGTGCAGTGACTGAGCACGTGCTGCTCGACCCCCGGCGTGTTCACGATCTCCGAATAAAGATCGACGAGCGCCTCGCGATTCGGAAAATAGAAAGGCGTATCAGTGTGCACTTGTCCCCAGATGAACATGTCTTCGGTGGCAAGCGAGATTTGCTTGTTACCGTTTGTGACGTTTGCGCGGACTGCCTCCATGATCTTCTC
>JBKPOC010000154.1:0-13461 GCA_046732935.1 Acidobacteriota bacterium
ACGTTGCTCATGCCGCTGGAGGCTACCTTGCCTCCCAGCGTCGTCAACGTCCCGGGCGACCTTCTCTATGGCCGGTTTTCAAGTGACCCTATATGGCCGCTTTTGGGTGTTCCCCGAGGATGACTCTAATCAAGAAAAAGACACGCATCGACGCCAAGCGAGTGGCTGAGATTATTGGCTGCTCTCCCAAGACAGTACGTAAGGGTGGGGCCGGCACCGGTGAGCTAACACGTATACGCAACGGTCCACGCCAAATCCGTTTTATTCTCGAAGAAGTGTTAGCGTTTGCTCAACGTCAGGAAGAGGAGGCGTCCCGACACTCAAAGCGTCGTGTCAGAAGACAGTGAGCGCAGCACATGAGTCGACGTTTGGGTGGTCCGGCTGGATCGCCCGTACCAAGAAGTTGCAAACGCCTCGCCACAGATTGTTACTGGTGACCGATATCATAGTATTTCAAACTCATCAGGAAGAACGCCAAATGAATTCCTAAACAGGTGCGCAGCCCATGAGCAATATTCGTCTAAGCCGATCTTGTTAGAGAGCCAGAAAAAGAAGTAGCGAAATTCACCTTCCTCTATGATCCATTGTCTGCATAAATCATACATAATGTTCCACGCATAAAAGGCGTCAAAAGTACTTTGTACCAAGCGTTCGTCTTTTTCGGGAAAGCGTCGTGGGTAAATATCGTCATCTACTTTGCTAGTAAACAAAGCTTCATGGGCATAGAAAGTCTCCATGAAGTGTTCAGAACATCGCTCACCGGCAGCCCACGCTCCCGGCCAGCAGAAAAATTCCGGATTTTTAACCTTGTCCTCGCAAAACTTTATAAATCTTTCAAAGACCACTCTTACTGGTAAATTTGTTTGAGAGAAACTAAAGGTTTCACCTTGCATAATCAAATCACGCAATTGAGGCGATTCTGTGCTCCAGTTCACGATCGTTTGCGCCGCTGACAACGGCGACCTACAAGCCATGGCCTCACTCAATGTTTCACTGATTTCGATATACTCAGATTTGGAGTAGCCCTTAATCTGACGCTTAAAATTCGGAAACTTCATTGCGATGAGGCGGCACAGAAGAAAGAATCGAATTCCCGGATCGGTAGATTCGATGAAAGACTCAAAATGAATAATGTCAAACGGAAAGCCATCAGAAGGATTAATTGAAACGTCACATACAAGCAAGAACAGAGCAACCAGCGGATCGCTCACACTGTTAGGCCACTCAGATTCTGTCAACTGCAGAAATTGCTCAAATGCTTTGATGTATAGGGTTGATAGCATCCCTTGAGCACGGAAGTCCTCCCATTCTAAGTTTCCACCGGATCCAAAATGAAGATATTGCAATTGAGTAAAACGGGCTTGTCCCTCAAATACTTCCCTCAACCCAATCGGCGACAACTGGATATCAGACTTGTAGTAGTACCCAGTAAACTTATCGTCTCTCAGCCTCTTGAATTCTTTTGACCACAATCGTGGATCTGGAAAATGCTCCAGCCTTGGATCAAACGTTGCCGATAGCAACCAAAGAACAGAGGAATACGCTATGTGATACGAATGGCCCATGCAATCGAAATACAAGTTTTTGACTACGCGACTGACACCGGACGGATTGATTACCAACGTTCTATAGAACTCTATGTCAAAATAATTGTTCAGTATTAGATTTATGGTTCTAAACTCTTCGCTGGCCTGATTCTCCCGCTTCGCATTCAATGAGTTGTATTTGAGTATGGACTTCTTGGGACCCGATCGAACCAAGAAATCTCGCAAGTGTGTGTGATTCAAGTGGAGCTGCGCTGGATAAGTCAAACTAAGCAGTAGTCCACTGGTAGTTCCCATATGCTGCCACCAATGAATCGTTTCATGAAGATAAGTTGAAAAGGCTTGGACTGCATTGAAGTCAATGTCGCCTGCCTGAACGATTCCTTTTGGCGCATTCTCAAGGACAGCGTGTATATCCGGATGTAATCTCAAGACAAACTGCATTGAGTTATACAAACCTCTAATGTCTCCGAAGGCAGCGCTACTACGGTCAACGACTTCGTCAGAATGTTGAAGAAGCTGTTTATTTAATTTCATTCTGATTACCTATGAGCGTTCCAAAAGAATTGGTGAACGACGGTTTTGCTTCTGACTGATCGATACATTTCTCACGGGCCAGTGCGAAGAAATTATTTTGTCTGGGTTTCGGCGGCTTTTCAATCGCGGCCATGAGTTCCGCATAGATAGAAAGTCTCTTCCAATCATCGCCAGTAGCATCGATACTCATTTTCAGGCGATATCTCTTGATGCCAAGATCTGAGAGATGTCCCGCCCAGCTGTACTCTTTACCAGATAGGTCGTGGGCCGCTCGCACGACTAACTCCTGGAGCAGTGATGTTCTCTCTGTAACGCGAGCCATTTCCTTCTCGACGGCATCTTTTACTACGCGATCTATATCTTGCCGAGTTTGTAAGAATCTCTCGTTATTTTGAAAAAGGGCGTGTCGCAAGACACTCGGAGAGAAACATAAGATCTGACTAGTTACTTGTCGCTCTTTTATCGGACATTCCTAGTTGATCAAGTGCGTTATGTTCTGCTCAAACGAATGTTTCTAGTTTTTTGCAGATCTGAGCTGTAGCCATGCAACACGATCGAGAAGGCTAATCAAGGCTGTGACACGCTGTCGCACACAGTCCGCGTGTGTATCCTCAGTATCCCTTTATGTGTTAGCTTTAGGTTCTACTTGAGGAACACTCTTATGGCTGATGTAATAGATTTGCCTCTTGTTCGGGAGTGTCATTGTGGTGCGAAACTTCGTCCGGCCACGCGTGCTGAAATCCAAGCGGACTTACTTGACCCACGGTATAAGAACGTCGCCGAACACGCAGCCCAAGGGCGTCACGATTGGCAACCACCGGACGATTGGCCTGCCTGGCAAAAACACGATACTCCAAATCCTCCGTGGGTATTGCGCTGCGACACCTGCGCTGCCCGGATCGTTTGGCTGGGTAGTTTCGAAGAATAATTTTCGCAACGCAGCTCACAAAGTATTGGGCCGCATCAAGACTAAATGATGAGGGAGTTACGTGCTGATACCAGGTGTGACGTGAGCGTCGTCTCATTGGAGATACCTGCTACGAACGATTCTAGTAGCTCGTCAATGCGCACGTTGAGATATCAGGTCAGCGAGCTTGCCTAATGCGGCAAGTTTATAGGTATGCATTGCGTCGATATCACAACCGTTATCCTCACAGTCCTTGCAACTTAGTATTCGGAGAGGGCTGACTTTATGCTGAGGTTTACGAGTGGCTACAACACGCGCACCAGCTTGGGGTGAACGAGATGCAGTAACTGGGTACTATCCCCAATATAGAATAAGCGCGGCTCGAGTAATAAGAGCGCTTAGGGAGGATACGCTACAGTGGATAGCGGTTGCAGATCCGAAAGCTGGCCGCGTTGATGATTTTCAATAGGTTCCGGGCAGCGAGTCGACGGATTCCAGTTCAAATGGAAACGATATGGAGGCGCCTTTAAGTTTTCTGACCTCACCAGTCAAACAGATTCCAAGCCCAGTCTGATCGAACAACTTGCAGATGGATGGATACGTCTCAAACACTGTATCCTACAGAGAAGAAGTCCACCTCTCGAGCGAACGCTGAAGCTTCCCGTCGCACTCACTCCAAGTCAGCGCATTCTCTTCGGCCAAATAGCGCGCACAGGATTCCTTGTTGAGAACGGTTTTATACTGCTCGCTGAGGACACATTGGAGTCAGAACATTGGAAAAGATACCGCGCATACGCCCGAGCAAACCTCGAAACCATCACCGATGAAGCCTTGGAGGGTTTTCGATCAAGGTGACTAACTCGATCTCTTGCAGACCATTGTGACGCCTCCTTTAACTGCCGCCCTCTTCTTCAATCTGCTTCCACCGTTTTCCCCAATACTGACCTTTGCTAGCCTCATTTTCCGACAATTCGGAAGCTTTGTACCCTTCGTCGTCTTCGTCGTCCTCGGCTTGGCTGCGCTTCGATAACCGTTCGGCGAGCGGTAATGCTTGCTGCCCTTCCCTATTGGCTCTCCTCGTTTTTTCTGCCTCCTTCTCAGATTCTAAACTCGACGACTGTAGGGCGAATTGTGCAAACAGTTCTTCGTCGCGCATCAGCTTGCCGATGCGAGCCAGTTTCTTCGCGGCTTTGCTTTTTGTGTTAGTCGAAATCTTGGTTTCGAGCGCCTGCAAAAACAGTTCTTTCGCCTTCTCAAACTCGTTATTTTTGAAATGCTCTTCCGCTGCAGAAATCATTTCATAGCCGCTGCGGAAATTACGTCCTAAGATATTTCCGTCATAGTCGAGCAGCACCAGATAGTTCTCCTTCTGACCGTAAGTCAATCCCGCTTCCACCCTTCTCAGCGCCGTATCAACGTAAAGGCTGCCGCCCGGCGGAATGTTTCCCGTTTGCCACAAACGCCTGCCCGTCGAAAGCTCAAAACAGAAGATCGAAAACGAGTCTTCGTTTTCGGAGTGCATCGTCTGAATGAAAAGCCGATCTGCCCAAACGTCAGCTCTAATGCTGTTCACGCGCGCTTTCAGAACGGCAAAGGTTTTCTCGTTGATGGCAACGCTCGTTTCAAGACAGTTGTAATCGTCGTCACGTGTTGTCTCGATCAGGACAACCGTGTAAAGCGGGTCGGCAGGCGGAAACTTAAACCTTTCGACATCTTGCTCGTCATCTTCTTTATCTTCAAACTCTTCGTAATCATTGTCATCAAACTGTCCTTCCTCCGCGTCTCCCGATTCAAGCCCGTCAGCGCCTTCCGCCGCCTCAAAAAGATGAGGATGCTCGCTCCGCAAATTGTCGAGCCCTTCGCCCACGTCAATGGTTATGCCGATGCCACCGCTGCTAACGTCGGGCCTTTCCGGTTTTCCCTTAATCGCGGCGGTTAGGTTTTCTTCCGTGTACCTCTGAATCACCGGGTAAGCGGTTTCGAGTTCGGTAAGCTGCCGAACGACGAGCTGTTCATCCCGATGTTTACGGAAGTCCCTGATTAAATCGAACATCAGGGCAAACACGTAATTCGAGTTGCCGCGCACATCAATGAGCCTGCCGTCGAGGAAGGTCTGTTTGAAGTAACGGTAAAACTCTTGCTGCCCCGCGTCGGCTGAACCGAGAATCGCCACCGAGTAGGCGTAAGTCTTTTTCCACAGCGGCACCGGAATTTCTGGCTCGGCCAACGTCGGCTGATTCTTGGGGATTTCGTCCAGCCGGCTTTTCGTGTCGTTAAAGTATTTCATCTTTCCGGCAACTTCTATCCCGCTCAGATCGAGCTTGCCTTGCAGACTTTTGGACAAGAGAATGTTTCCCCCGACACATTCAAGGCTGCCAAAGTCTTCAATCACTACGTTCCTCAAATTCAAGTTGCCGCCCACTCGCCTGAGGCCACCGAGACTCCTGATGTTCAGATCATTCAACCGCAGGTCGCCGCCAACCGTTTTGAGCTGTCCCAGTTCTTTGATAAGAGGCGCAACCGTGTGAATACTGAACCAAACATCTCCGCCCACCTCCTTAAGCGAGCCGAAGCTTTCCAGCTTTGAATCAACCGAGCCTAGACTGCCACTTATCTTTTCGACACCGCTGATTTCCCGCAGGTATTCACCCCTGATAGTGACTGAGGTATGGATCGTCCCGTCGGATTTAACTAACCTCATCAAATCCTCAGTGGTATAGACATCTTTCGGATCACTGTAACTCATGTTGTCAATTGCCTATAGTTAGCCTCTCAAGTTATTTCTAGTTCGGTTCTTCTGCTCACCTTCACTCGCAAACCACAACCTGCATGACGGCGCCATGCACGAGCGGCCACAGCCTGGTGCGCTTACAGCTACAATTCCAGCAAGAGCTGGTGTTGTTCGAAGAAGGCAGTGGCCTCTGTCAACTGGACGGTCTTCTCAATACGTGCCTGCATAGGGCTTCGAGTTGCTCTTCAATTTCCGGGTCGGCGGTCTTTCCTAGCAATGCGGTTACTTGCTGAGCCTCGCAGTCCTGCAAGACTAAAAGTGCTAGTTAATCGCAGTCTTAAGTCAGCTATCTTGGCCGGCTGGTAGCCGTACCGAGTACGACTTCTGGCCGACCTTGCTCGTGGGTCCAACTGGAGTCATTTCGGCAGACCTTAATCTCCTGACCGCTCGACAACTTGCTCAAGATTGATTAAGCGGGTTAGCGATGGATCGGCTTCGATTTTCTTATCCGATTTCAATTCTCTAGGCAGCAGGTAGTCGCTTGGCCGGCACGTGAATACGATAATCTGAATCTTTGACGACAATCCGCTGATGAGATCTCTTAACCACGACATGCGATCTGTATCACTCTGGGTGAGCTGGTCGTCAAGGATTACGGCGCTCTGAAGCTGTTCAGCTAAGGACAGCCGGAAGATTGTGGCGAGCTGATCGCGCGTACCCACAGAGAGAGACGTGATCGAACGGCCATTGCCGACGCATGCGATGTCCTCAGTCGTCAAGTCAGGTCCGAGTGTGAGGGTGCCGTACCTACGTTGGGTGAGCTCGCTGAAACGCTTTGAAATTGGTTCTCCAAGGACACGTCCGAGGTGTACTCCCTCACTTTCCTCTGCTTCACGGAGTGTGTTTCTGAGAAGCTCCCACGCTGCGTACTCATTCTCCATTTTTTGCTCTTGTTCCCGGGCGAACTTGAGCGCCTCCTGGGCTGACTCAGCCCGATCCTTGGCCACGGCACCACCTACGTGTTCAAGGGCACCGCGCTTTGCCTTGATGTCGTCTTCGATTTCAGTCAATTGAATGCGAACCTGCTGAAGGTTCTGTTGGGCGGCGGTCACCATTGCTTCAATGACCTCATAAGACGGCTCAGGTACTTGTGCAAGCTCCGCCCGGACTTCTTCCGCCGCCCGCCACGCTAATTGCCGGTCGAGTTTCCCTGTTGTCTCTCGACGGATCTTTAGCTCGCCTTCACTCTTTGACTGAAGCTTTTCGGCTGTCTGTAGTTCCGCAATGATTCGTTGTTGCTCAGACTCAGCAGCGAGGCGTTTCCTCTCGCCGGCTTCAGCAACGCTCTCTGCCTCAGTCAATGACTTGTCCGCTTCAGCGCCGAGGCTTTCAAGTTCTTGCGAGATGGCCTTGAGATCCAGCTTGAGAGAAGCTTGTCGTTCGAGGGCGGGCGGGAGAAGCTCCTGCCACTTCCCCGCGAGCGGTGATTCCGTCTGAACGAGTTCCTCTCTTAGCTGCGCGACTACTTTCTGTTTTTCTGCCATTGTCGCTTCCGCGGTGTTCAGCTCAGTCTCAATCTTCCGTTCCGTTTCTCGGAGCCGATCTAGCTCAGCTCGAAGCTTGGCCGATCGCGACTCAGTCTCCGCAAGATCTTTGATTCCAAGACGCGATATCGCAGCCTCCAGCGCCTCAACAGTTCCTGCGCCCAGCGCATGCTCTGCTTCAGTCAGACTTGTCCGGCACTGCGCGAGAGATCCCGACCAATCACGCTGGTCCGCAATTCTCTGTTCGAGTTGGGATACTTCGCTTGAAAGAGCCTCGATCTCGCGTGATCGATCTGAGGATTCATTGGAGAGTCGGATAAGGCCGTCAATATTTGCTGCTCCGAGCCTCGTGAGCACGGGCTCGACCTCGGACGCCCAACGGTCACTCAAGCGTTGAGCCTCGTCCCGCGCGTCCTTTTCGCCGCCCGACAGGATGAGATCGGCTACATCTTCTATATTGACCTGAATCTCGCTGTTCGCAGTGATACTCAGTGGCTCGCTGACAAGCTCGTGCTGTTGAGGTGGCTCATCGTCGCGATGAACTGAGATCTTTAAATTCTTTTTGGGCTGAATCTGGACCTGCAAACCCACGCTCAGCTTCGCACGTGCCACTTCCAACTGCTGAGCGAGTTTCTTGAAGGCCTCGATCTCTGCCGAAGAAGGCAAGCTGACTTGAGAGAGGGCCTCCTTTAGAGCCGCGGCAGCCGCGCGCTTCTGATCTGCTTCGGCGGTCCACGATGCAATTCGCGCCAAGCCAGCCTCAGCCTCTTCAATCCCGAGTCGTGCGGCTTTGACCCGGAACAGGCTGGCTATGCCGCTCAACTGGAGCTCTTGCTCGTTGGCATCTCGAATCCCATTTGACGACTCCTCCCGCCGCCGCGCAATCTTCGCAATGGACTCGGTCAATTTGTGAATCTCTGATTCTGCAGAAGCCACACGAAGCGTTGCGGCCTCAGCTAAGCGGATTCGTGAGATGGTTGATTCTGTCTGTTCCTGTTCAACGCGAAGCTCCGCACGACGACCCTCCAGCGCCGTTTGCTTGAGCTGACGCTCCCTCGCACTATCCTCGCTTTGCAAACGAGCCAGATTCTCCTTAGCAATGCGTGCAGTTTCAGCAGCCTCGACGAAGGCTGCACTCGCGACCTTTCGCTGTTGCTGCAGTTTAACGACACGTTGCTCCAATTCCTTGTGCAGCGACTCTGCAGTCTCGAGCTGCTTGAGCGCGTCGTCTATTTCAGAAAGGCGCCTATCGCATTCCTGCAAACGGGTGACGATGCCCTGCCTTGCCTGTTGCCGTTTTTGGTTTTCCAGGATTTCCTGCAGCGTCCCTTCCGCTTTCTGTAGAGCGCCTTTGCGTTTAAGTTGCTGGTTGTTGAGCGAGCTGAGCTCAAGCTCTATCGCTTTACTCTTTTGCGCCTGTTCCCGATACTGCTGGACCGTATCAGTTCTTTGATTAATTAAGTCGCGGGTTTGCGTCCAGGGAGAGTTCTTTCCAGCTCTCTTTCGACCTGAGCTGGAGAAAGCCTCGTCGACCCTCGACTGGGCCGTCTCAAGCACCGACTTAAACAGTGGATCCTCGGCGATCGCCTGCAGGGCTTCGATCAAGCGCTTCTTTCCGGATTCGTCAGAGTCGGTTGAAAGGTCCTGTTCCAGAACTTCAGCGACTCGCTGCTGGTCTGGGAGGAGCGCCTGCGACAGAAAAGTGATCGGCATGCCCTTTGGCCTGCCCCTGCCACCGGGCGGTGCCAGTCCCCACCGCAATATCTCCGAGAGCCGTCCGTCGACGTCACGACCTCGCGCTTCCTGACGGAAGTCGACACCGTTGCGGGATTCTTCAAGAAATGCCTGCGACCGGCTTCCAAATGTTTTCCTGACTCGCCAGATTCGTTCCGACTCACTCTCGAATACGAGCTCCACTGAAGGCTCTCCGCTTTCTGCCCAGGGGAGAAAGAGCTCACACTCTTTGGAGGATGCCTGCAACAGGAGCGCGGCGCGGATGGCTTCCACGAGGCTGGACTTTCCAAGGTCGTTCGGGCCATGCAACACGTTCAAGCCCGGGCAGAATTTCATCTGCGCCTTTCGAACGCATTTAAAGTGTTCGACGGCAAGCGAGAGGATTCTCATCGGCTTGCCTCCCGGATGGTCCGGTACAAATGGTAAAGCGCAGTCCGCGCGACAGGGGCTTCATCATCATTTCCACTCGCTAGTTCCTGCAGTCGATTAACGACGGACTTGAGCACGTCTGGCAGAGCTTCTTCAAACCCGCCAACATCTTCGACACACAGTTCCAGGTTGGTACGGTCAATCTGGAGCAGGCCGGCTTTACCATGAGCCGCCTCATTTCCCTTGAGTTCTTCCAGTATTGCTTCGACTCGTTCCAGCTCTGAAAGACTAACTTCCATCCCCAGAGTAAGTCTGAGTACGCAGTCCTTGAGATCTTCCCGATACAGCGCTTCGAGTTCATCAAGACTGGCGCAATATTCATCGCGCCAGCACCAGCGTGAAACCTTTTCCTTCTGAATAATCGGCGGACGGCCGTGTCGGGGAAAGAAGACAACGGCTACGAATCCAGTATCTTTCTCTCCAAAGTTGGTCGCTTCCGGAGCGCTTGGGTAGACAGTGGGACAGGCCTTAGGCGGGTACTCTCGAAAGGCGTGAGTGTCACCGATAGCGAGGTACGTCAGGCCCTGTCGCTCTGCGGCCTCTTTCGAGATTGGAAAGTTCGTCTGGTAATCAGTCATATCAAACGTGGATCCGTGAACCAGGCCGATGCGAATGCGATTGTCGCCCGCTTCTCGCTTCGGGAGTCGCAAGGCAAGATCATCTGCCCCCGCCTGGCTCCGACAGGGGGCGGCGTACAAGACTGCCTCCTCAGACAGTGAGAACTCGTAATCGTCGCGATCAATTACGTGAACCCAACCGGGCAACGCGCGACGGAAAGGATGGTCTTCCGCCCAGATTGAGTTCGGCTCCAACGGATCGTGGTTGCCGGGTAGAAGGAACACTGGTCGATCGGTCCACCGCCTGCGTTCGAACAGTCGAAGGAGCTCTCTCCACCACATTTCCGGTGGTGCGGGTTCGTCGAACAAGTCGCCAGCGCAAAGAACGGCGTTCACCGAATAGCTCTCGGCCACTCCGAGCACCTTGTCGACAGCTTCGATCCGACCCCTAGTGAGCTTCTTCTCGTCTTCATCAGCAAATGATCGAAAAGAGCGACCAAGATGCCAGTCGGCCGTGTGCAGAATCTTGAGTGCCACTTCATCTGCCTCCAGGGATTTCATTCGATCGTGAACTCCACTTCAAGAATTCGTGTGATTTCAGGTGCCCGGAAGCGGCGCGTGTGCGCCAGCTCCCGCCACTTTTCGTATTCCCGATCACTTCGGTTCTCGAGCCGCTCTATTTGAGCCTCAAGCTCGTCGATTTGAGTCTGAGTGTTGCGCACCTTGCGTTCCGCTTCGGTTCGGGCGTCGGAGCCCAGTGCCCTGTCTCGCTGATCCTCCGACGATCGCAGCGTAGCCTGTGCAGCGGTCAGTCGCCTTCGCAACACGAGGAGTTGGTCTTCGACAAAAGACTCGATCTGCTCCAGGTTGCGTTCAAAGCGTTGCTGCTCCGGAACACCAACTTGCTCCTGCTCGAGGAAAACGATCTCGTCAATGGCATCCTGCAGGAGCTCATCGAGGCCCATCAATGGAGTAAGCTCGTCACAGTCCTGAGGTCGATGATCGAGCAGCCAGGAAGTGCAGGCTTCATCCAACGGTATCGAGTCGCCATCCAAAACACCGACCGGGATCAGTCGATCGAATCGTTCGAAGCCGTCGTAGCGAAGTCGCAGGAGAACAAGACATCCGCGCTTTCCTCTGTGAAGCTTCAGAGAAGAAGGAGCGCTATCGTCGAGAGTCCAGGATACTGAGAAGCGCGCTGTCGTGGCTTGGCGAGCCTCGGCCACCGCGGCGCTGACCAGGGGATGGCCGAGGTGGAGAGGATCAGCCTCCTCAAGATCTTTAACGTGACCGATAGTCACTCTCCCACCTTCCCGCCAGTCTTCGGGCAACCGTGTCGAAGGCGAGATCTCGAAATGGATGCGGCCGTCGACTGACACCCGCCTGTGTTGGACTTCTATTGCCTGCAGGAAGCCTGAGATCAGACGGTCCAGTTCAGAGTCGAAGCGAGCAAGTCCCTTTGGGAAGCCCTCTTTCAATTGGCGAAATACCCGTTTTACGCCTTCGTCAAAGCGAGACTCAATGATCCCTTCGGTGCGTGTCCACGTCTCTTCGAACCGTTGACGCTCCTCGCTCATTTGCTCGCGGAGCAGACGGAGCTCGGCCTCGATCTCCTGGACAGTCCTTGCGCGCTCGTAGATCCGACGCAGTCGTGCCTCGAAATCATTGCCGAGCGCTCCTGCCAGCGTTTCAGGAGCATCCGTTGATGGCTCATGAAGCACGACGTCGGAAGCGTCCAGTACGCGGCCGAACAGATCCAGTTTGCGACTGAGAATCTCAAAGGTGAGCCTCTGGGCTTCATTGTCGGTAGCCAGAAAGTTAATCACCGTGACATCGTGTTCCTGGCCATAACGGTGGCAACGGCCAATGCGCTGTTCTATTCGCTGTGGATTCCAAGGCAAATCGTAGTTGACTATCGTGTCGCAGAACTGCAGATTAAGGCCTTTGGCTCCGGATTCGGTCGAGATGAAGATTCGTGAACGAGTCTTGAACTCGTGAACTAATGCGAGGCGCACGGCAACTGCCCGACTGGGGCGCTGATATGTTGGCAACGTCTCGCCTATCTCCTGTTGCCAACGCTCAAGCGCCTGCTTCACTCTGGGAGAGTCATTCACGCCTCGAAAGAGCGTGATCTCCTCTGGGCTGAAGCGACCTCGTTGGATCAGGAGATTCTCCAGGTAGGCCTGAGTAACCAGGGATTCTGTAAAGATGACCAGCCGGCCACGTTCTGGGGGACGCTGTCTAATGACATTCATCACCTCAAGCAGCTTTTCCGCCTTGCTATCGCGGGGCAGGAATTCGGCCCGGGATATGAAATTGAGGACTCGCTCGAGCTCTGCTTTCACCACACGCGGTTCAGGCAAATCAACTGTCTCCTCTTCAGCCTCACTCCCTACATCTTCCTCCTCCAAGTCATCTAGGAGCGTACCAACGTCGGCTTGATCAGACGGTGGTACTCGCAGCAGACGTTTAAGCCGTTCAGCCACCTTTCTTAAACTGCTTGCCAGAGCAGGGACGGACGAAGCCATCAATCGATGGAAACTGATCAGAAGTAGCTGTCGCTGGCTGCCCCGGAAGGCGAAAAGCTGCGGTTCGAGTAGATACGCGGTGACGTCGTCGTAAAGTAACTTTTCCTCGGGAGTCATCGAATACTCAAAAATCTGAGCTCGTCTGCCAACGAATGGACGCTCCAGGAACTCCTGGGCTTGCCGGCGCAGTGTGCGTTGCACGACCGTTTCAATCCGACGACGCAGTTCATGATCCTGTCCCTGGACCAGAGTGCGATCATCGCCTTCGCAGAATACATCCCGGAACGTTCGGAGGTTGCCAAGCAAGGTCCCAGTTGGCTCAACGTATTGAACCAGCCCCCACAACTCGGTCAGATTGTTTTGAATTGGAGTAGCGGTCAGGAGAAGAACAGGCGTTTTTCGCAAGAAGCTGCGGACTCGATCTGCCATCCGGGCTTCGGGGGAATCGGACAAATAGTTGCCGAACTTATCGAAACGACGGTAGATGTTCGCAAAGATCTCGTGCGCTTCATCAATGACGCAAAGATCGAATGGTTCACTGTCACGCAGTATATTGGAGCCACGCTCGCTGCCTGCGCTTTCGCGACCGATTAGGAAAACGCCATTACCCTCGAAGCCACCTGGTTCCATTTGACCTTCGGTCGCCTTGATGCCGAATAGCCGGAATAACTCATCCTGCCATTGTCCCAGCAAGGGTTTGGGGACGATGAGAAGGACGCGTGACGCGCTGCCCTCCGCGCGTAGCTGACTGATGATCAGGCCGGCTTCGATGGTCTTTCCCAGCCCAACCTCATCAGCCAGAATGCAGCCACCCTCCGTGACCCGCTTTAAGGCAAATATCACCGCATCGATCTGATGAGGATTGGGATCAATTCTGCCCTGGCGCTGAGAAGCGGCATACCGCTCCTCCTCGTCCGCGCGTCGTAAGCGGACAAGTTGCTCCGCATGAT
>JBKPOC010000155.1:0-7279 GCA_046732935.1 Acidobacteriota bacterium
GATAGACCACAACAAAACGGGCGATCAGACCGGCGCAGACATGGAGCGCGTCAACGAAGCTCTAAAATATCTGGAGCTTGTTTATTGCGAGATGGAACCGGGCAGCGCTCTGTTCTTTCACGCGAACCTGTTACACCGCTCAGATGCGAATCGCAGTCCTAATCCGCGCTGGTCGCTAATCTGCTGTTACAACGCTGCTCGTAATCCGTGCAAAGGCAGACCCAACCATCCTGAATACAGTTACCTCGAGAAGTGGCCCGACGAACGCATAAAAGAGATTGGTAGACAACAGCTTCAAACCTGAGGTGCGCCATGGACGATCGTAAACCAGAAGAAGATTCGACCTTATCGCGACGCGACTTGTTTAAAGCCGCCGGTCTCGCGGGCATAGGAGTGGCCGCATCGAGCGTTGCGGACGCGTATTTACCCGAAGAGCAAGCAGTGCAGAGTCGCCGCGCGCAGCAGCGAACGATGATCGGTGTCAGGTTCGAACCTCACGCTGTCGTTCGTATCGGAATCATTGGTGTTGGCCTGCGTGGCACGGAGGTGCTCCGGGAATTCCTGGCGGTTGACAAGGTAATCGTCAATGCGGTTTGCGACGTTGTCAAAGAGAAGTGTACGCGCGCGGCACAAATGATCGAGAACGCTGGCCAGAAAACACCAGGCATTTACGCGAACGGAGAAAGGGATTTTGAAAGACTGGTTGCTCGTGACGATCTCGACTTCATCTACATTGCCACGCCATGGGAGTGGCATGTTCCGCAAGTGCTGGCCGCTTTGCGAGCCGGAAAGCATGCCGGTACCGAAGTGCCCGCCGCCTACACTCTCGAAGATTGTTGGAATCTTGTTGACGCGTCTGAACGCGCGCGTCGTCATTGCCTGATCATGGAGAACTGTTGTTACGACCATTCAGAAACTACAGTTCTGAACATGGTGCGCGCGGGTGTGTTTGGAGTTCTCGTGCACGGTGAATGCGCTTACAACCACGACCTGCGCGAGATCTTGTTTGAGAACAAGGATGAGGGACTGTGGCGCCGCCGGCATCATACTCTTCGTGACAGCAACTTATATCCGACCCACGGACTTGGACCGATGGCGCAATACATGGACATCAACCGTGGCGACCGCTTCGATCACATCGTGTCGATGAGCTCGACGCATCTTGGTTTGGAAGCTTACCGGAAAGATCACGTGCCGCCGGGAGACCCGAAGTGGAAAGAGATCTACAAAACAGGCGACTACAACACCAGCATCATCAAGACGGCGAAGGGGCGTACCATCATGTTGCAGCACAACGTCAGTACGCCACGCCCGTACGATCGCATAAACCTGATTCAGGGTACGAAAGGGATCTTCCGCGATTATCCGCCGCGCATTTTTATTGAAGGACAATCAGGTGGTCACACCTGGACGTCGCTCGATAAATATAAAGAGCAATTTGAATCGCCGCTCTGGAAGAACAAGGGGGAGCTGGCCCGCAAGCTCGGTGGGCATGGCGGAATGGATTACCTCATGTGTTATCGGTTGGTTCAGTGCATGCGTGAGGGACTCGAGCCGGACATCGACGTCTACGATGCGGCAGCGTGGAGTGTGCCTGGTCCACTGAGTCAAGTTTCAGTGGCGAGGGGAAGTATGCCGGTGAAGTTTCCAGACTTCACGAGAGGATTATGGCGGGGCAAGCGGCCGGCAGTTAATCCAACTTCAACCGCTGAGCGCATTCGCGCATGAGCTCCGGCTCCCATGCAGGTCGAGTCGGATTCTTCGCGTGTGCTTTATCGGAGGGTATCCGATCGATTAAGTTCAAAAAGATCGCTGCCGAATGTTTATAGGCGGGCACAGGCGGACGAAACGCTACACAACCAAGGTGTTGCAATGCGTCGGAGAGTGCGTAATAAGCCGGATCGCCCGTTTCCCAAAGATGATCGCGCTCAGCAAATATTTCGGGAGCAAAGGTCGCGAGGCCGAGCAGGTAATCGGAACCATACTCGATCATATCGATGGCCAGATCGTTTCCAGTGTAAATCGTGAACTCCGGACGTATCTCATCGCGCAAGGCCAGCCGCTCTAATTCCTTCATTCGAT
Organism: Acidobacteriota bacterium; assembly: GCA_046732935.1. GTDB lineage: Bacteria > Acidobacteriota > Blastocatellia > Pyrinomonadales > Pyrinomonadaceae > PSRF01. Next base: position 2,083 of record JBKPOC010000155.1, read on the forward strand.
CGAGCGAGGAGTGTTTCAATCCGGTCAGCTCCGGTATGTGCATTAGACCTCGCATCGTGTCGTCGTCGAAGATCTCACCGTTGGCCGCAAAAACAGGCGAAAGCTCAAAACCAAGCACTTCATCGTAACCGCGACAAATCTGCTGGTAACAACTGATCTTTTCGCGTGCGGATTGATGGTGCAGGCGCGCAGTTTGAATAATTATTGGAGTTCCGCCGTGCTCAATTATCTGATCGAACCTCCGGCGATAAAGTGTAACGAGGTCTCCCTCGAGTCGCTCGATGTAGGCACCGGCGACAAACTTTGTATTCGCAGGTAGAGCTTCCCGCGTCCATTTCAATACGAGTTGCTGTTCTCGTTCGGACAAGTAATTGATGTAACCCGTGTCCATGTTCACGGCGTTCGTGAGGCCGGCGGAATGCGTCCGCAGTAGGTGATGTTGAAATGCCTTAACCGCTACTGCTCCGCGATCGTCGAACGGCAGTAACGCCGCGGCGATTCCTTTCACCTTTCGACGCGGGCGTATTCGGCTCAATATCTGTTCGATGTTCACGTGTCTTTACTTTGTGTTCTTTTCGTCGCCTTGAGCTGTTTCAATTTAGTCGCGTTCGCTGAGTTCCTATAATTCGGATCTAATGGATAGCAGCCAGATGGTAGACCGGCACGCGGAGCCGTGGTGCAGTCGCTGAACGTTCGGCACACGAGTTTGCGTTGCAATGTTCGACCTTCGATTACATCCAACAATAAAGATGGATAAGCCAGCATCATCCGTCCGAGGCCGACAAAGTCGGTCCAGCCCTCCTGTATCGCAGCCTGAGCGACATACGGCAAGAACTCCTGAAGGTAGCTGTAAGCTGATCCCACAACAATCAATTCAGGAAACTGCCGTTTCAGCTCACGTGTAGCTCGCATCTGTCGAGCAACTCCCTCGAGCGGATCCTCCGGTGAAGAATAGCCATCGGACGGAGGATAATACGCCGGTCGCTGAATGTGTGGATTGTAGTAGGGGCTGCCTGCCGAGACGTTAATGAGTTTCACTCCAAGATCACGCAGTAACGAGAGGAATTGGATCGGCTCGTGTAGATCGGGCTCGATTGGATTGTCTACGCTCACGCCAAACGCCCAACGGTAGGGAAGCAGACCATCGGTCGGTTCCGGAGTTCCGCACGTTTCCAGCGATGGTCTGCGGAAAGGAATCATATCGAACGCAGAAAATCGGACCGCGATCGAGAGTCGCGGATTTGCAGAACGGACAGCATTAGTGATTTCACGCAAGAATCGGGTTCGATTTTCAAAAGAACCACCAAAGTCGCCTTCACGCGTGTGGGCACTGAGAAGTTCATGGCCCAGATAACCATGGCAATGCTTTATATCGACAAAGTCAAAACCAGCCTGCGCTGCGATGACTGCTGCGTTATGAAAGTGTTCGATTATTTCGTTCAGCTCTCGATCGGTGAGCACCGGATAGTCGCGACTGATACCGAGACGACTATCTAAGATCGGATGGTGATACACAATCTTAGGCTCGGGGCGATTGTGCGCATTCGGCCGGCTATATCGACCTGAGTGAGTGAGTTGAAGACCGGTCATGAGGTGTGAATCGGAACCTGTAGCTTGCTTGTGAGCGGTGAGAAGGGTTTCTCGAAGCTGGCTTAAATCATCTCGTGAGTGTTTGTTGATGAGGAGCTGGTTAGGATTGGCGCGGCCATCGTGGCGCACCGCGACGGCTTCGCCACCCCAGATGAGTTTTGCGCCGCTCGCTCCGAACCGCTCCCAGCGACGAAACGTTAGTTCTGTAGGTCTTCCTTCGGCGGTGCCATCCCATCCTTCCATGGGTTGAGCAGCGATCCGATTGCCAACCTTAGTGTCACCTATGTCGATCGGCTGTGCTAGCGGTGAAATCCTGCCGGAGATCAGTTTGTTATCACAAGGGATATTAATTTGACGTTCCGCGAGATACCGGCGAAAACTCTCAATCTCGCGCAATCCGCCAAGATGTATGTACGAAGGCTGCACGTCCTAGTCTGGTCGGTCAGCATACCACATATGTGCAAAGCTGAATTTGCATGAAACCAGGTGACGAGTTAATCGATGCTCAAGCAATTGATGTGATTATTGGCGCAACCTTGCAGCTTTCAACGATCTCTCTATCCGCATCACGGCAATTGTTGGGCTTGGCATTACCAGAACCTCGGCTGAGTGTGAGTGCCGGGGCTGTTTTGTTTAGGTGGGCGCTGCCGAGACTTACACTTGCTTGGCCAGAACTAAATACGGCAACCAGCGCTGCGACGACTCAACGTGAGTGTTGCGGAGATCTACTCACTCGGATTGGGATCGAACGCGACCGTGGGGTTATGAAAGCGTCCTGTTACTCGTGCATTGATTTACATCGAGTGACATAACTTTAACATTCATTACATCTTGCCGCCGTTACTGGACCACTTGTTAATGTACACTTTGACATCATTTTGCATCGATTGACATTGAGTCACGTGACTATAGCGTGACAAAATTTCTTGGATCAATTGAGAGTCTGAGCGCTAGACCACTTCCATGAATCGCTGATCTTCAGTTCTTAAATAGGCTTTCTTGGAAGCCACGGCCGTTCGTTGGGTGGTCTTGAATTTAAGTGGACGCATCACAATGGATCCCGAGGTTTGCCACGGCAAGCCTACGATTCGCGGCCTCAAGTATACCGTTGAACAATTCTGGAATTGGTGAGTTCGGGAATGACTATCGAGGAGATTCTGGCTGACTACGAAGATCTTTGAAAGTTGTTGGGCTCCGACATCACTGATCAACTGAGAGAGACGCGGCTGCCACCAGTGATCCAGCAGTGCGGCACCAAGGTGTTCATGCGACTCATCTTTGATGCTTATGAAGTCGCAACTAACGCGATCGTAATCGGTGCGACCGTCTAATATCTGTCCTTAAGTAGCTCGGATTGAGCTGCAGTATAATCATGGGAGCCTTCACAGGTCCCAACCGCGCTCAGGCATGTGATTAAGATTGATCGTCAGATCGTCCTTCTCATGAAAATGGTTGTAACGCCTGAATGTAAGGCAAATCATCGCTTAGAACGAAGGGTGGCTTAGTCGAGAGTCTTCTCCAAGGGTTATACATTGTCGTTGTCCTAGGTGGATTAAGCGTCACTTTGTTTGACTGTAGCAGTAATTTTTGGATTCCGATATGTCGCTTTCCGAATATTTTGACGTTCAACCCGCGGATGCGGACACCGTTGCGAACGACCTTGCAGCTCTCGGTTATCCAGGGTTTGCATATCTCAAATCCAAACGCCCGAAGAGCCCTGAGCAAGTACTACTTTCTGCGTTGAGTTGTAGCTACCTGCAGAGTCGCGCCGTTGAAGCTTTGCCTTGGTTATTGTTGAAGTACTCGGATCTTAATTGGCCCACTCTCATCAATGCCGCTACGGCAAAACGGCTTCAAAACAAGCTCGGTTTTGTTACCTGCTTAGCACGCAAAGTCGCAGAAAGTCGTGGAGAGACTGATTGCAGTGAACCCCCAAAATGAGACAGTCTGTTAAGCCACAAAATTTTCACTTGCTACACTGGCAAAGGAGGATTTTATGGTTAAGTCTCGACGGGTGTTCACGCGGGAGTTCAAACTGGCGGCGATCAAGGAGCTTGATTCGGGCAAACCGCTAGGCTTGGTGGCGCGCCAGTTGGAAGTCAGTGCCAACACACTGCATCGCTGGCGCCGCGAATTCAGGGAACAATCTACGAAAGCGTTTTCCGGTCAGGGTCGCCGCGTCTTAGCGGAGAGCCGTGAGGCTGAGTTGGAGCGGAAGATTGGCCAGTTGACGATGGAGAACGATTTCTTAAAAAAACTGTTACAGAGTTTCGAGGAGCAACAGGTGGCCGTCAATGGCGGCGCACCGTCTACCAGAAGATCAGCGAAGAAGAAAAGCCCATAACCAGATTGTGCCGTGCGGCTGCGGTCAGTCGCGCCGGCTACTATCGGTTCCTCAAGCCGGTCGCAGAAAAGGCCGCGGAGATGAAGTTGCGCGATGCGATTCAGAAGCAGGCGGTAGCGATGCCAGCCTATGGCTATCGGCGGATCACCGCGGCGCTGCAACGTGCGGGCTGGGAGGTAAATCACAAACGAGTGTTGCGGTTGATGCGTGCGGATAATCTGCTGTGTCTGCGGAAGCGAGCGTTTGTGCGCACGACCGATTCGGATCACGACCTGCGGATTTATCCGAACCTGGCGCGCGAGCTGAAGCCGAGCGGTTTGAATCAGCTCTGGGTGGCCGACATTACCTACATCCGGCTGCTGCTGGAGTTCGTGTATCTGGCCGTGATTCTGGATGCGTTTTCACGCCGGGTGATTGGTTGGGCGTTGGGGCGCACGCTCGAGGCGGAGTTGGCGCTGGCCGCGTTGCAGATGGCGATCGGACGCGGGCGAGTGGCGCCAGGATTGGTGCATCACTCGGATCGCGGGGTGCAATATGCGTCTAAGGATTACGTCGATCTGCTCACTGAGCATGACATTTTGATCAGCATGAGCCGGCGCGGCAACCCTTACGACAATGCGCAGGCGGAATCGTTCATCAAGACGCTGAAGTACGAAGAGGTTTATCGCAACGAGTATCTTGACTTCGCTGATGCCCGGCGATGCATTGGCAAGTTCATCGAGAGCGTCTATAACGAGAAACGCCTGCACTCCGCCTTGGGCTATTTGCCCCCGGCCGAGTTCGAGCGACAACAACTGCTGTTTCCGACGGAGCTCGTGGTGATCCAAGCCTGAGGAAAATTGATTTTTGAGTGATGGGGCGAAAAACTGCGCGCGTATTTGAGCTACAATCGATTTTCGCGACGGCGCCTAATGTTAGACCAGGGGAGTTTTTTGAGGCATAAGGAAATCTATCAATCCGATGAGAGCAAAAGGCGGAGGGCGCAACCTCGCGGCCGCGCCCTCGCTCATCGTCTTGATGAGTTTCCGGTTGGTTATTCCTTGGCGAGTTGCTCTCCAGCAGGGCTCGCCTCCGCTTCACCAACCGGGCTGATTGTCATCAATGGTCCAGTCGAAAGCAACAACTCTTTCCGATGGGCCGAGGCAGTGTCTTAACTTTTTGTCTCACGAAAGGGGTGCACCCCACGATGGCTCTAGCTACATTCTTGAACAAGTCAGGCGCGGCAGTTACTAGGTTACCAAATCCCGCATATACGTTTTTAAC
>JBKPOC010000156.1:0-1954 GCA_046732935.1 Acidobacteriota bacterium
CAAGCTTCTCTGAATTCACTCGATAGATCCTGCTCCGCCCGCGCTTTTCGTGTAGAAGCAATCCGGCGCGCTCAAGCACCCGCAGATGCCGGCTTGTGGTTGGCCATGTGTGCTGGAAACGTTCGTCGATTTCTCCCGCAGTCATACTGCCGCCACGGAACTGCACCACCAGCAAGACGTGCCGTCGGGAAGAGTGTGAAAGCGCTGACAGGACGGCGTCGAGCTCCTCAAGTCGCTTTTTGGGATCAAATTTGCGCAAAACTGATTGCGACGTCTTCTATCGGCCAGAAATTCATTTCATCTGTCAGCGCTCCCATCGGTTCCCAAACAGACATCACCTCAGGTGTCTGATGGGCGATTCCCGGAGCCTCTGGATTTTTCCAGGAGAACATCTCAATGAAGACAGTTTTGCCCGACTTATCTCTAGCTCGCAACACTCTGGCGGCGTCATCAGTCGCCAGGCCGACACTGTGCAGGGTGGGCCAGTGTTTTTCGAGAAGTGACATAAACTCCGCTTCCTTACCATCCTTAATACGATACGTGCACAACATCCTGACTGGGTTCGATCTCTCCATAACGGCCTCCTAAAATTGGGACGTTAATACTTAGCACATTCGCTAATAATTAACAAGTTAATAATTAGCCGATTAGCTAATTGTTCTGGAGCTAAGAAAAATTCCTCGTGAGTACGACCTTGCCGAAAGTCTCGTTGGATTCAAGGCGTCGATGAGCATCCTGGATTTTCTCGAGTGGGAAGAGAGAATCGATCACTGGTTGAATAGTTCCCTGGGCCAGCAGTGGCCCAACTTCTCGTGCGAATGCGGTGGTAATTGCGATCTTCTCAGGCAGAGATCGGGCGCGGAGCACCGTACCGATAATATGGAGACGTTTGCCCAGTATCTGATAGAGGTCAACTTCAGTCTTACCGCCGGCGACGCCACCGATGAGAATGATCCGCCCCCTCAACGCCATGGCTTCCAGGCTGGCGGCGAAATACGGACCTCCATTCAGGTCGAGAACGACGTCAAATCCGCTGCCGCCCGTCACGCTGCCGGCAAAAGCAGAAAGCCCCGTTAGGGCGCTCGGCTCCGAAACTGCATATCCCGACTCCAAACCAAATGATTTCGCGCGCTCAATCTTGTCAGGCGTACGCGAAGTGCCGAAGGCACGTCCTCCCAAAGCTCTGACGAGTTGAGTTGCGGCGAGCCCGACTCCACTCCCAACTGCATGGATCAGGACGTTTTCTCCGGCTTTAAATCCTGCTTGCTGAAGGGCGTCAAATGCGGTTACGAAGACCTCAGGAATGGCGCCCGCGGTAGACCACTCGAGGTTCGGAGGCACGGCGACTACTGCATCTTGATGCGTCGTCACAAATTCCGCATGGGCTCCGCCAGCGACGATCCCCATAACGCGATTACCTTTGGACCAGCGGTGAGCGTTCGTGCCCAACTCTGCCACTTCGCCGGCAAATTCCAACCCGGGGGTGTTCTGGGGAGCGCCCTGCGGCGCAGTATATCGACCTAACCTCTGCAAAAGGTCTGCGCGATTGAGCGCGGTACCCCGCACGTGAACGAGGACTTCGTCCGGACCAGGCTCCGGTTTCGGAACGTCCTGGATTTCCAAGACTTCAGGACCACCGAAACGAGTAATAACAACAGCTTTCATGGGTTGGTTCACATGTAAACCTGCTCGGTCAGTTTATAAATCAACCGGGCACATTCCTCCAGTGACCTTAGCCGTTTTCCTCGTCAAACATCGTTACGATGATGGTATGCAAAAAGATTGACTAAGCGTCATATGTGGTTATAGCCTACTCTCGTTTTGGATTTGCTCCTCGCAACTCCCTGACCTCGACATATCCCGAAACTGAACGGGAGATTGCGGCCTTTGACACCCTCCTCAGTTCTTTTCATCGCAGTGAATACAACGGATTCTTTATTGCTTCTCGTTTAAC
>JBKPOC010000157.1:0-2723 GCA_046732935.1 Acidobacteriota bacterium
GCCGGCAGTCGCACGAGTATTTCAAATCCGGACCGGCTCGCTCAGTTGGATTGAGTTCGCCGTGGGATCTGCAATTGGTCGGACGCGTGCTTTACATCGCGATGGCTGGTCCACATCAGATCTGGAAAATGGATCTCGATAAGAATGAAGTCTCGACCTTCGCGGGCTCTGGACGCGAAGCACGTTTGGATGGACGGCTGTCGGAAGCCGGCTTTGCGCAACCTTCAGGAATTGCTACGGACGGTAAAACGCTTTACGTTGCCGACAGCGAGTCAAACATTATTCGCGCGATAGATCTCGCAGGTGGTTCGGTTAAGACTCTTGTCGGCGGCGATCTATTCGAGTTTGGCGACGTTGATGGTTCCGGAGACGACGTACGCTTGCAACACCCGCTCGGTCTGATTTCGTTTGGCGATAAAGTGTTGATTGCCGATACCTACAATCACAAGATCAAAGAACTCGATCCAAAGCGAGAAAAAGTTAGCTCGCTATTCGGCACCGGAAAAGCCGGACAAGCAGACGGAAAGTCCGCTTCATTCTACGAGCCCGGCGGATTGGCCCTGGCCCACGACAAGCTCTACGTCGCCGATACAAACAATCATGCGATTCGCGTGATTGATTTGAAAACCAAACAGACGAGCACGCTTCGGATCAACAGTCTAACTCCGCCGGCAAAGAACGTGCAGGCGCTCGAATCCGCTGTCGGTCCAAACGCCGAAGAGATCAAGGTTCCTGCACAACGGCTTCGTTCCGGCGCCAACGCTGCTTTGCAAATCGATGTGGAACTACCTGCGGGCTATCACCTCAATCCGTTGGCCCCGCAGCGTTACAAGATTTCAGTCGATGGCAGCAAGAGTTTGGCAGTCGACGATAAGACCGCGTCGCGAGCAACAAAAGATCTGAAGCTGCCGCTTCGCGTTCCGCTGAACGCTACGGCTGTTGGCCCAGCAACTGTTCGTGCGCAGGTTACGCTGTTTTTTTGTCGTGAAGACAACACCGGAACTTGCCGGATCAGAACGCTCGTTTGGCAATTGCCGGTGGAAGTGACGAATGATGAGAATGCACCGGCTGAAGTGAAGCTTCACGGCAAGCTCACGGATGCAGATTAACGCGGATAATCGCAGATCTGCGTAAATCCGCGTTAATCTGCGGCTCACTTGCCCTCGCTTACCACCGCGAGTAATATCATTTCTTCCTAAATTCATAATAGAAGGAGTGAGGTCGTGGCCGATAAACCATTTCTCACTGACATCAAGACTTTGCGCGAACGTGCGCGACAGCACATCGAAAACGGAGCGGTGACCCAGGGCTATAGCGCGGATCGCGAAACTGTGATCAAGCTTTTGAACGAAGCGCTGGCGACTGAAATCGTATGTGTGCTGAGGTATAGACGCCATTATTTTATGGCCGCTGGAATTAATGCTGAAAGTGTGGCCGCAGAGTTTCTTCAGCATTCCAACGAAGAACAGGGCCACGCGGATCAGATTGCGCAACGAATAGTTCAGCTAAAAGGTGACCCCAATCTCAATCCCGAGGGCCTTTTGACGCGGAGTCATGCGGAGTATGTCGAGGGCGAATCGCTTACGGACATGATCAAAGAAGATCTTGTTGCCGAACGCATTGCGATCGACAGTTATCGCGACATGATCACTTACTTCGGACTTGATGATCCGACCTCGAGACGCATGATGGAAGGAATCCTCGCCGTGGAGGAGGAGCACGCCGACGATTTGGTAACTTTATTGGAGAAGATGGGCTGACCGAGCCTTGTACTTGATGCTTGGTGCTTTGTACGGGGAGCGGTAGAACAAAAACAAAGTTCAACCGAGAGCGTGATGCTTTGCACGTGGAGCATCACGCTTGTTAGTCTCAGCGTATTGTCTGAACGCCAGTCAAACCAAACTACTCCCGACCGGCCAACAATGTGCCGTAGTTGCGGGGCAATCGTCGGCGCAGGCGAGTCGCAATGTGCCGTCTGCGGAGCATCCACTTCAGCACCACCCGCCACCGCTTCGGGAGAACGGCCTGACAAGGAAACGATCAGGTTCGCGCGCGCTGTCCTCACTCGTCCTTACAAATTCACGATTGCGCTGCTAGTCGCCAACATCTTCATCTTCATGTTGATGTGGGAATCGAGCGGGCTCTCGTTTGCCGTCTTGCAGCATCCCTTTTCCGAAGCGGTCCTGATCGCTTACGGCGCGAAAACCAACTACCTGATCAATGCTCCGAACTATCAGTGGTGGCGCTTCATCACGCCGATGTTTGTGCACGTCAACCTGCTGCACCTGGTGATGAATATGTTCAGCTTGCTGGTGCTCGGACCATTCGTCGAGAAGCTTTACGGATCGGCGAAGTTTGTAGTGTTTTGGCTGGTTACAGGGATTGCGGGCACGGTGGGAAGTTATTTGACAGTTCGGCCCGGGTGGGGCAACGGCTACTTTTCGAGTTTCATTTTCAAGAGCATCGACGTGCCTTCGGCGGGAGCATCGGGCGCGTTGTTCGGATTAGTCGGCGTTCTGTTCGTGTTTGGTATTAAGTTTCGGCGCGAACTTCCGGAAGGGTTCAAACGCGTGTTTGGCACCGGTCTGCTGCCCATCATCTTTATCAATCTGTTCATCGGGTTTGTCGGCCGTGGGTTGATTGATAATGCCGCGCATTTGGGCGGGTTGTTGTCTGGAGCGGCGCTCGCAACCATCGTGGAGTATCGACGGCCGGGTGAGCGG
>JBKPOC010000158.1:0-2343 GCA_046732935.1 Acidobacteriota bacterium
GTGCTTGGCGGTCGATTAAGGAAGGCAACTTATTGATTGGTTTCCGATCCACGACTTACGACATTCGGTAATCACGACGATGCAAGAAGGCCAATCGAACTCAATCCGCGAGTTTGACGCTCTTCTTACCCGTTATGAACCCTTAAAGGGAAAACTAAAGGGGAATCGAACGGCTAGACTATCTTGGTGGAAACGACTACTAAGGCGGGAAGAACCCCGTAACCGATCTGGTTCCAATAACTTAGAAGCAAAAATAAAATGGCTCCCCACACTGGACAATCTTCGGTGTACTAAGCAAGCTTCTTGCGAAGTGAGTTTTCTGCCTTCGTCAATTGCATTCTAAAAATCGCCCGCACTGAGTCGTTTTAACCAGGATTCTCGCGTTAGTTCATAAGCAGAACTGCTGCTTCAGTCTTTTATCGCCGCGCAACATGCAAGCGCGACTCTTTCATTTCACATTTCCCTGCCTAAGGATCGCCAGCAGCATGGCGCGCGCGCTCGCGATGGATGATCCACCATTCGAGCTCAAGTCGCGCAGCCCGATCAACGTCGAAAGGATTATCAGCAAGGCGTTGGTGGATGCCGCGTTAACAGCTATATGCAGCTTTCATCACTTGATAACCACACCGAAAGAGAAACGAACATTATCAGCACACTTATTGCCGAACCCCAGGTCGTTTCTACTGCTTAGGAAGATCGGATTGTAGTCGGCTTGAAAAACGCGAAAATCCACACGCTCACTGACTCGCACATCGAGTCCTCCGCCTATCGCTAATGCGAAGTCCGTCGAACTCGCTGTATCCGTACTATTAAGGCTAGGAACTTCCAGTCTTGCGCGCGTGTTAGCGATGCCAGCCAGCCCTCGTACAAACGGAGTGACTCGGCTGTCCCTGCCGAATTTTTATTGTGGTTCACCCAGCAGGTTGAAGACGCGAATGTGAGTCTCGATATTACCTCCCAGCGGGTCAGCTAAACTATTTGTCTTAAAGTGACCGGAGAAATCTCCCGCTAAACCGAAGCCCCTCGTTACGTATACGGTAGCTGAGGCGTTGAAACCGTTGAGAGTTTGTTTGCCTGAGAAAGCGACAATTACCGGCATCGGCGGATTAGTTTGTTCAGCTTCGTAGTTAGTTCGCAGTGCCGAATAGCCGGCGAAAACTCGACGCGAGAGCGGATTAGATTGCGCGACGGCAAGTGGAACGCAGCACAAGATCACAAGAGAGCCCACGAAAAGTTTGTGCATGTGTGTCATCTCCTTTAGCTAGAGTTACCGAACTGTCGTTAACAATGACACCTATAGAAGGTATCTAACGGTTGAGTTGGAGGCCGAACCACGACTTGACAAAGAAAAAAGGCCGCCGGAGCCGACTCCAGCGACCTTCGTCCTATCTGGCTCCCCACACTGGACAATCTTCGCAACTTGTTTATGAGGCCATGGTAGCTGTATTACTATTGACAAAAATACGTCGTGCGTCGTCCCGTCCTCAATTATAGTGCGTAGCAGATGATGTGCCAGAGTCATAACCAGTTGTGCTCAAGTTATAAATGTATTGATTCGATGTGTTATCGAATCAGTAGAGCGTGCCTGGGTTGCTCGAACCTGTGGGCAATGTGTCTACACCGCCGTTAGGGGCCTCGTGGCGTTGAAGCACGCGGCTGCACGTCCTCACCCGTGCTTCGGTCGCGAATTGCTTAGAGGAGGCTTGACCATGCCTGTCGTTGTGACAATCAACCTGCCTGCAAACGGTGCTCAACTACAGGTTGGCGCCAATTACCAGTTGGTTGGAACCATCCAAACGAGCAGTCCGGATGGTCCTACGCCGATCGATAACATCACCGCCCAAGGTCCCGGCTTGGGACCAGTTCAACTCATTGCGCAGGGACAGGGTAGGTATAGGTTTACGGCTCAAGGTAAACCGAACGTTGCCGGCATCTTCCCAATAACCGTGCGCGCAGTTGACGACCGGGGTGCTCGCGGGTCCAGGGGAATAAACGTGTCCGTAGGGTTCATGTATTCAGCAGTTGCACCAGACATCCTTGTTGACATCAATCCAGGTGGCACTCTATCCACGTTCTACAATTCGCTCATTGGACCCAAACTCCAAACTTCCGTGACGCCCCTTTCACGGTTGCTTCCAGCGCCGGTAACGCTTGTAGGGCCTGAGCAGTTTTTGCGCCTAGGTACGGAGCGAATAGGCTTCTGGATCCTTGAGCCCGGCCGAACCAATCTGACACCGCCGCTGTTTCAGGTAATATCCGCGAACCCACCCGCCTCGCCATTGCCCAGACTTCCAACCAGCGCTGTTGCAGCTTCGTTCAGGTTACTACCGAACCCAACCGTTG
>JBKPOC010000159.1:0-1778 GCA_046732935.1 Acidobacteriota bacterium
GTCTAAAGCACCTCTCCGCATCTTGAAATTTGTCTTTTTGCGAATACGAACGTCCTAAAAATGATGACCAGTGCGCCTTCAAACGTTTGTCCTGAAGCTTCGCAATTCGCTCCTCAGCTTCTGGTTCTGAATTGGCTTCCACGCATTTTCTAAGATAATCGGCAAAAGTACTATCGGTAAGTTGCTGAGAGTGGAACGCTCGATTAGGAAAGAACGGAACTGTTGCAACGTCTCCTTCGGACTGATCAGGTGAATGTACTTCCGGGCGCGGAGCTTGGTCCCTATATCTGTCCTTCAGGTAACTCTCAGCCAACGAATGAACCTCGCGCAGATGCAGCGAGAGGCCAAGACTCGTTGTCCCATGATCAAGAACCGACAGTAAGGCTTCGGAAAACATCGTATTGCTTTGATCTGGATTCAATTGCGAAGGCGTATTGTGGCGAGATGAACACAGTAACGAGGTTCCCCTGCTGGGCAAGCCTAGTGACTTCTTGGCGGCGGTTTCAGCAAACGCATCCAGGGCCTGTTGAGAAGCCGCTTCCGACGCCGCTGACGACGATTGAAAAACATTTGTTGCCGACGCTGCAAAACAACAATCAAGAATCACATAACGTCGGAGAAACCTTGCACGTTCCTTTAGGGTCACAGCAAAGTCGTGGATTTTTACGCTTGATGGTCCTAAACTGCGCGTGTTTGTACATTTAACAGCCAAATAGAAGTTCTTATTGTTATCAAACCCGCCGTGTCCCACGAAGTAGACTATGAGATCTCGGATTGAAGACCTTCCTTCGTCGGAGCCGCTGCGGCTTTGGAGAAACTGAGCTATCTCTTTATCGATTTCGTATGGACTAAAACTCTGATCAAACAGATCGAGCAAATTCTCTTCAGGAAGACCAAATTTCAGAGTGAGATATTCTCGAATGCCGGAAGCTGCGCTCTTGAAAGCATTCGAACTTATAAAATCGGGCGCATCAGGCCATTCACTTGCACCCAAGATAATTGCCAAAGTGGATTCGGAAGTTGGACGGTTGTCACTCACGGCTTCTCCTTGAACACGAGGAGTTGATTAGATGTGGGAGCATTTCTCCGGTAGTGAAGCAGCGCATAGCTTGTCAAATTCTTTGCTGTCATGGCTCCGCGCTTCATCATGCCGTTTTAGCACATTAGATTAGTTAGCCTCTGATCTCAGTAAACCCTGAGACCAGGCTGAACGGCCGGCGACATGGAAAGCGCAACTAGGAAAGGCTGATGGCGAGTTTGCGAGGCCGCAGAGGCTCGGGCGCTCAGCCTTCGATTTGAAACGGCGGCGAGATTATGCCTCTTCGCGGTAAAAAGTCAACGTCTCCTAATCACCCAAAATGCTTCAACAAGCGCCGGTAGAATGGGATTGTCAGTAGTGATTGATAGCTTTGGCGTCCCGTATGGGAATCGAACCCGTGTCGCCGCCGTGAAAGAGAATCGATTTACAGGAATTCAAAGGAAACCTGCGGCATGGATAGCATCGTAAGGTCGTCAAAGGTACTCTAAGGAATCGTTAATGGACCCTTAATGGACCCGCGTTAAGAGTCTCTTTCCATTCAAGACCGACTCAGTTTTTCCACATACCGTAAACACACATTCCACGAAAGCGAGCAGCGGAAAGTGCTACTTGTTTCTATTCGTGTGCAAACAGGAGACTGACAATGAGATTCATACTAGGAGTTCTTGTGGGCTATTGCATACGCGGCAGACAGCGAATGCTAATAGCTATTCTCACTGCGATTGCTGTCGTCTGTTTC
>JBKPOC010000160.1:0-48568 GCA_046732935.1 Acidobacteriota bacterium
GCGCTGGATGACGCAACATTTTTCCTTCGCTGCTACGGAACGAATCCTGAACAAGACTTCTTTCTCCTTCGATGCTTCGCTGTGGGAGTTATTTGTGCCGCTGCTGGTGGGCGGGCGGCTGGTGTTAGCGCGTCCCGGGGGACAGCAGGAGAGTGATTATCTGGTGGCGCTGATGGAGGCGGAAGCGATCACCACGGCGCAGTTTGTGCCCTCGATGTTGGGCGCTTTGATCGGAGAGGAAGGGTTCAGTGACTGCCGCGGGTTACGGCGCGTGTTCTGCGGCGGCGAGGTGTTGCCGCGGGAGTTGGCGGAGCGGTTCCGGGCGCTGCAGCCGGAAGTGGAGTTGCACAACCTTTACGGGCCGACGGAAGCGGCCATCGATGCGACGCACTGGGCGGTGAGGGAAGCGAGTGAGGGCGAGAGTAGCAGCGTGCCGATCGGGCAGCCGATAGCGAACATGCAGATGTACGTGTTGGATGAGCAGATGAACAGTGTGCCGGTGGGAGTCAGCGGCGAACTGTACATCGGGGGCGTGGGACTGGCGCGCGGTTACTGGGGCCGGGCGGAACTGACGGCGGAGCGGTTCGTGCCGCATCCGTACAGTCAGGAGCGAGGAGCGCGACTGTACCGGACGGGAGATGTGGGACGGTACTTAGAGACGGGCGAGTTGGAGTATCAGGGACGAGTAGACCATCAGGTGAAGCTGCGCGGGTACCGGATTGAATTAGGAGAGATCGAAGCGGCGCTGCGGCAGCATGAAGCGGTGCGAGATGCAGTGGTGGTGGTGCAAGCGGATGAGAACGAACACAAGCGATTAGTGGGCTATTTGATTAGTGAGGATGGAGAGGAGATAGCGAGTAGCCAATTGCGCGGTTACCTGGGAGAACGGTTGCCGGAGTATATGGTGCCAGGGATGTTTGTATGGCTGAAGCAGTGGCCGGTGACGAGTAATGGGAAGGTAGACCGGCGCACCTTGGCCCTGATGGAAGGCGAAGTAGGAATCTCGCGAGAGCAAGGATACGCGGCAGCGCGCACCCCGGTTGAAGAAAAGTTAGCGGCCATCTGGGAAGAAGTGTTGGGAGTGCAGAGAGTGGGCATCCACGATAACTTCTTCGAGTTGGGTGGCGATTCCATTATCAGCCTCCAGATAGGTGCGTTGGCAATGAGATCCGGCATCCGTGTGACGGCCAGAAAAATATTCCAGTATCCGACCATAGCTGAACTGGCTGCCGTTGCCTTGGAGGGCGCCGCACAGACTGCTACGGTCCATCAGGCTCCCGTTACAGGCGCGTTTCCTCTCACGCCCATCCAGCATGATTTCTTTGAAAGAAAACTTGCCGAGCCGAATCACTACAACCAGTCACTCTTACTCCGGGCGCCTGCGGCGTTGACGCCTGCGAGCCTGAATACTGTGCTCCGGCACTTGATGTTGCATCATGACAGCTTGCGTTTGCGAATAGAGGAATTACCGGACGGTTCAAGACAAGCGTCAATCGTCGAGTTGATTGAGCCACTGCCGCTCTCGATCATAGATTTGAGCATGCTGCCACAGAGCAGTCATAAGGACGCCATCGAGAAGAGCGCCGCCAGTTTGCAAGCAAGCCTCGACGTGAAGACTGGTCCAATTCTGCGTCTGGCCCTCTATCTCACCGGCGAGGCCGCAACCGGCAATCGGCTATTGATCATCATTCATCACCTGGCGATAGACGGAGTCTCGTGGCGCATTCTGCTTGAAGACGTGCAAACGTCGCTGGCGCAACTCTCGAGCGGGCAAGCGCTGCAGTTGCCGGCAAAGACCACTTCGTTCAAACAGTGGGCTGAACTGTTGCAGGCGCAGGTAGCATCGGGGTCTCTCGATACTGATGCCGACTACTGGCTCGCGCAGGTCAGCGGCGAAGTGAATGAGCTGGCGCCGCAGTGGCCGCTTAGTCCCGCGCCGAAGCAAGGCAGTGCGGTGACGCTCACGCTGCGACTGAGCCCGGAAGAGACGCGCGCACTGCTGCAGCAGGCGCCGGCGGCTTATCGCACGCAGATCAATGACCTGCTGTTGACGGCCCTGGCGCTAGCAGTGCGCAACGTCACCGGCGAGTCTCGTCTGCGGCTGGAACTGGAGGGACACGGGCGCGAAGAAGAAGTGGTGGAAGGCGCGGAGTTAGGACGCACGCTTGGCTGGTTCACCACGCTGTTTCCGGTGCTGCTGGACATCTCCGCGGCTGGCTCGGAACTGGGAGCGGCGGTGCGCAGTGTGAAGGAACAACTGCGGGCGATTCCGCGACATGGGATCGGTTACGGACTGCTCAAATACCTGGGCACGGAAGAGCTGAGCGCAAAACTGCGAGCGGCGCGCAGACCAGCTTTGAGCTTCAACTATCTGGGACAGTTCGATCAGGTGTTGACTGCGGAGGGAGGCTTTGCCGGAGCGCCTGAGTCAGCCGGCGCAAGTCAGAGCGAGCATACGCCATTGAATTATGCGCTCGAGATCAACGGCAGTGTCGGCGAAGGACGGTTAAGCCTCGATTGGAGCTTCAGCCCGGCAGTACTGGAAGCGGCGCAGGTAGAGCAATTGATGTCGGCCTATGGCGAGGCGTTGCGTTCGCTAATCACGCACTGTGTGGGACGGCCGCAGGATGGCTACACGCCGGCGGACTTCGAGTTGAGCGGACTCGAGCAAGCGGAGTTGGACCAGTTGGTGGCCGCAGCGAAGGGAGAGATAGAGGACATTTACCCGTTGTCTCCGTTGCAGGAAGGACTGCTGTTTCACACTGTGCACGCGCCTGGAAGCGGCGTCTACGTGCAGCAGATGACTTGCCGGTTCGGAGCGGGATTTGATGTCGAAGCTTTCAACGCCAGTTGGCTCCAGATGGTGCAGCGACACGGCGTCTTGCGGACGGGATTCACCTGGAAAGGACTAGAAGAGCCGGTACAGGTTGTGCGCGCGAGAGTCGAGTTGGAGATCGCGGAGTATGACTGGACCGGGCTGAGCGACGAGCAACGCGCGGCCGCGATGGCGAGTTACCTGGCTGAGGATCGCGAGCGTGGGTTTGATGTGCAGCAAGGGCCGCTGATGAGGATGGCTTTGATGAAGGAGGACGACGCTCACGTCTCCTTCGTATGGAGTTTCCATCACCTCGTGTTGGATGGATGGTCCGTCGGCTTGCTTATCACGGAAGTGTTCGAGAACTACGAAGCGCGGCTGCGCGGCGAGCAGGTAAAGAGAGAAGCGGCGCGGCCATACCGCGACTATATCCAATGGCTGCGAGAGCAGGATATCGGAAAAGCCGAGCAGTATTGGCGCAAGCAGTTGCATGGCATGACAGCGCCGACGCCACTCGGCATTGAGCCGGCATTTACTAACCAGCAAGGATACGGCGAGCAGGCAATTGCTCTCGGCGCAGGATTAAGAGCTTTTGCACGACAGCAAAAGTTAACACTCAACACAGTGATTCAAGGCGCCTGGGCAATCTTGTTGAGTCGCTATAGTGATCAGTCCGACGTGGTCTTCGGTGCTGTGGTTTCAGGCCGTCCTGATTCTTTGCCGGGTGTTGCAGAAATGGTCGGGCTGTTCATCAACACTTTGCCGGTGCGCGTCAACGTTGCTGACAAGCAGAGCGTGGGAACATGGTTAAGAGAGCTGCAGGGCGCTCAGGGCGAAATGCGGCAGTACGAATACAGCTCACTCGTCCAGGTGCACGCATGGAGCGAGGTTCCGCGCGGGCTGCCGCTCTTTGAAAGCATCCTGGTCTTTGAAAACTTTCCCGCGCTGGACTCTTCAGTCAAGGAGCAAGGGAAAGTCTTTGAGATCACGGACGCGCAAACGTTGGAACAAACAAATTATCCGCTCACAATTCTCGCATCGTCCGACGCAGAAGCATCTTTGACAATCAGGTACGATCGAAGTCGCTTTGACGATGCGACCATCACGCGCATGCTGAGCCATTTCGAGACCTTACTGGCCGCCATCGCCTCTGATGCCGAACAGCCGCTCTTCAACCTTCCGGTGCTCACTGCGGTTGAAGAACATCAAGTATTGACGGACTGGAACCTGACAGAGGTTGATTACGCCACGCAAGAACCGATACACGAACTGTTTGCGCAACAGGCTGCGCGCACGCCCGATGCAGTGGCACTGGTCTTTGGTCCGGACTCCCTGACCTACCGACAACTAAACGAGCGTGCCAATCAACTCGCACATCATCTGCGGTCGTTGGGTGTCGGTGCAGAATCGGTGGTGGGCGTTTTGATGGAACGCAGCTTTGAGATGGTGATCTCCCTGATGGCCGTGCTTAAAGCAGGAGCTGCATACCTACCGTTAGAGCCGACCTATCCGGTGCAGCGACTCTCCTTTATGCTCGAAGATGCCCAGCCATTGGTGTTGCTGGTGCAGCAAAGGTTTGAACAGTTGCTCACGTCGGAAGCGTTCGGTCAACAGGTAGCGCTGGTAGTCGTCGACGAACAGCGAGTTTCGGCTTTGGATTACTCTTCAGAGAATCCGGGCGTGACAGTCGATCCCGATAATATCGCCTATGTCATCTACACCTCAGGCTCGACCGGACAGCCGAAGGGAGTGATGGTCTCACATGGGGCCATCTTGAACCGCCTGCTCTGGATGCAGCAGCAATATCAACTCGATGCTTCAGACGTAGTCCTGCAAAAAACTCCCTTCACGTTTGATGTGTCGGTTTGGGAGTTCTTCTGGCCGCTGCTCACGGGATCCAGTCTCGTCGTCGCGCGTCCTGGAGGGCATCAGGATGCCCGCTACTTGCTCGATCTCATCGATGAGCAGCAGATTACGACGCTGCATTTTGTTCCCTCGATGCTCCAGGCATTGTTGGCTGAAGATAGTGTGGCGCAACACTGTCGCAGCCTGCGGCGGGTGATTTGTAGCGGAGAAGCTTTAGTGCCGGAGTTGGTAGCACGCTACTACCAGCAACTGTCAGCACCACTGGAGAACCTCTATGGGCCGACAGAGGCGGCGGTCGATGTGACGCGATGGGAATGCGTGCCGGATAAGACCGGTGCGAGCGTACCGATTGGCCGGCCCATTGCCAACATCGAGATGTACGTGTTGGACGAGCGCATGCGGGCGGTCCCAATCAATGTCTGCGGCGAACTATACATCGGCGGCGTTGGGCTCGCGCGCGGCTATCGCGGACGCCCCGAGTTGACGGCCGAGAGGTTCGTGCCACATCCCTACAGCGACCGGGCGGGAGAGAGGTTGTACCGGACGGGGGACATCGGAAGATTCAGGCCGACGGGAGAGATCGAATATCAGGGCAGGGCAGATTACCAGGTAAAGGTGCGTGGGTATCGGATCGAGTTGGGTGAGATCGAAGCGGTGTTGCGGCAGCATGAAGCTGTGCGCGAAGTCGTGGTGATCATCAGAGAGGATAAACCCGATGACAAACGTATAGTCGCATACCTCGTGGCCCATCCTGGATTTGAACCGACGGCTGGCGAGTTGCGCAGCGACATGAAGGAGAAGCTGCCGCAATACATGTTGCCGCAGGCATTTGTTTTGCTGGACGCGCTCCCATTGTCGTCTAACGGCAAAGTCGCGCGAAACCAGTTGCCTGAACCGGAACGCGCGCTGGCAATAAACCGGGAGAACACAGCGGTTGCGCCAACCAACTCGACTGAAGTTCGCTTAGTGCAGATCTGGGAAAACCTCTTCGGAATACATCCGATAGGGATTACAGACGACTTCTTTGATCTTGGAGGCCATTCCATTTTGGCTCTGCGTCTCATGGCCTCGATTCAAAAGCACTTCAACCAGGAGTTACCGCTCGCCACGCTACTGGCAGAGCCAACTATCGAAAGACTTGCACGTATTCTGCAGCAGCGCGCCGGCGGTTCTCATTGGTCTCCTCTGGTCCCAATTCAACCGTCGGGTCCAAAGCGTCCCTTCTTCTGCGTCCATCCGAGCGGCGGCAATGTGTTCTGCTATGTTGAATTGTCGCAGCAACTCGGATTAGACCAACCGTTTTACGGTTTGCAAGATCCGCCGAGTCTGGACGGGTCGCGGCAGATCTACGACAACATAGAAGAGATGGCCGCTAACTACAACGAAGTGGTGCGTGCGGTCCAACCGGCTGGACCGTATTTTCTGGGAGGCTATTCGTTTGGCGGGTTAGTCGCCTTTGAAATGGCGCGACAGCTACGAGCTCAAAATCAAGAAGTAGCCTTCCTCGCTTTGATCGATACGGCCACGCCGCAGAGTATTTCAAGAGTTCTTGAGCTCGAGGCTCAGATGGGTATGGACGATGGGTTGATGCTGGGGGTGGAAGTGTTGGAGCAGGCAAGGCAAGCGGGAGTTGCGGCGCCTTTTTCGCTAACTACGCTCTGGCAGCTTCCGCCGCAAGAGCGGCTGATTTATGCGTTCGAGAAAGCGAAAGACGCAGGGATCTGGCCGCCGGAGATCGAACTTTCGGACGTGCATCGGTACCTCGAATTACATAGAGGCCGGCGCCATGCCATACAAACGTATCGTCCAAAGCCCATTGAGGGCCAACTCACGCTGCTGCGAACGAGCGAGCCGGCAAACGATTTCTTCGCCGAGTTGGAAGAAGTAGTTGACGAAGAAATTCTGCAACTGCGACAGTCAGAACTGGAAAACACTTTTCGCGATTCGACTCTTGGGTGGGAAGAATTTTCTCGAACACCTGTAGCAGTTCAATTTCTCGAAGGTGATCATCATTCAATACTCATCTCTCCTCACGTCGAGACGTTGGCGGAAAGATTACAAACAGGCATTGCGAAAGCGATGAGCGAGTAAGGCAAACATGAAAATCATAAAGTTCTTAACGAAGTATTCACGCACGGCTGTGATTCTGGCGATCGTCGCCGGGATCATAAGCGGCGCAAGCAACACGGGGCTGCTCGCAGTCATCAACGCAGTCTTGAGGAACAACGGCTTTTCGAAATCCACGTTGCTTCTCATGTTCATTGGGCTTTGCGTGTTGCTGCCGGTAACCAGATTTATCGCCGAGGTGCTCTTGATAAGACTTGGTCAAGGCGCGCTGGTTGACCTGCGCATGCGATTGAGCCGTCAAATTCTAGCCGCGCCTTTACGCCAGCTTGAAGAAATCGGCGCTCCGCGTCTGCTGGCTGTTCTTTCGGACGATGTGCCGATAATTACCAATGCGCTGCTCGCCGTGCCGATTCTCTGTATCAACATCGCCATTATCATCGGCAGTCTTGTTTACCTTGGATGGCTATCGTGGGTGGTCCTTATTGCGGTGCTCTTTTTCATGGTTCTGGGCATCGCCACCTATCAGCTTCCGGTAATCAAAGCCATGCACCACTTGCGTCACGCGCGTGAAGAAGGCGATGCATTATTCAGCCACTTCCGTGCTCTCACAGACGGTGCTAAGGAACTCAAACTCCACAGTCGACGACGCGATGCCTTTCTGACGCAATCACTCGAGGCCACATCGCATAACTTTCGCCGGCACAACGTGAAGGGAATGGTGATTCTCACGGCGGCCAACAGTTGGGGACAAATTCTCGTTTTCATCGTCGTCGGCTTAGTGCTTTTTGCGCTTCCGGTAATGAGCGGTGTGTCACCGGTAACGATGACGGGATACACGCTAGTGCTGTTGTATCTGATGACTCCGTTACAGGTCATCATGACCACGCTTCCAAACTTGAGCCGCGCGAACGTCTCCCTGCGAAAGGTAGAGGAACTCGGCCTGACCCTCTCTTCGGAATCGCCGGAGACTATGCCGCACAAGCAGATAGGCGCAGGTTCGGCCTGGACAAGCGTGGAGCTGTCGAACGTGACTCACATGTATCGACGTGAGGGAGAGGACAGCAGCTTTGTCCTTGGGCCAATCGATTTGACTCTCACACCGGGCGAATTGGTTTTTCTGGTCGGCGGCAATGGCAGCGGCAAGACCACTCTTTCCAAGCTTTTGGTTGGACTCTATAGTCCCGAGCAGGGAGAAGTTCGTCTCGACGATTCGCTTATCACGGATCAAAACAGGGAAGCCTATCGGCAACTTTTTTCCGTGGTCTTCTCAGACTATTTCCTTTTCAATAGCCTGCTGGGATTGGACGCTCCGGACCTGGATGATAATGCCCGCAAATACCTTTCGCTGTTGCGACTCGAGAACAAGCTCAAGATTCAGGATGGTGTGTTGTCAACGACTGACCTTTCACAGGGTCAGCGCAAGAGGCTGGCTTTATTGACGGCCTATCTTGAAGATCGTTCCATCTATGTTTTTGACGAGTGGGCAGCAGATCAAGACCCGCTCTTCAAGGAGATCTTCTACTGCCAACTTCTGCCGGAACTGAAGGCAAGAGGGAAGACGGCGGTTGTAATAAGTCACGACGACAAGTACTATCACGTGGGAGATCGCATCATCAAACTTGACGACGGCAAGCTTTCCTTCGACAAGAGCGTTGTCGTAGATCTCGAAGACGACCCTTCCCTCATACCCGCGTTGACCCATTAATCCCCTCGGAACAACCGTAGTGATGCAGGTTGATTTAATCAAAGCCGCGGCGTTTTGGCGCCCTGAATTAGTGGAGATGAAAAAAGATGGAAACCTTACTACAAGATATTAAATACGGCATTCGGATGGCGCGGAAGAGGCCGGGCTTCACTCTCATTGTCGTCCTCGTACTGGCTTTAGGCATTGGCGCTAACACGGCCATGTTCAGTGTGATTAATGCGATTATTTTTCGACCTCTACGTTATAAGGACTCGGGACAGTTGATGGCCCTCTGGGAACGATCCAAACAGATGGATGAGATGTCCGTGGCCTATCCTAACTTTCTTGATTGGCAGGCCCAGAATCGGGTTTTCGATCAGATGGCCGCTTTCAAAAGCGACAACTTCAACTATACGGATGGCGGTGACCCGGAGCGCCTGAGAGGCAAGCAGGTTTCGGCAGACTTCTTTGCGTTGCTTGGAGTGAACCCAATTCTTGGCCGCTCCTTTTCCAGTGAAGACGATAAACCGGGTGCCCCTCCTACAGTCATCGTCAGCAATGCGTTCTGGAAAAATCGCTTGTCCGCCAACTCCGCAGTGATTGGTCAGCCGCTCAAGTTGAACGGAAAAGATTTTACCTTGATCGGCGTGCTGCCTGCCGATTTCGAATTTAATGGTGTGACTGACATCTTCGTGCCGATCGGTCTGAATGCAGACAAGATGATGGATCGAGGGTCACATCCCGGTATTTACGTCGTCGGCCATCTCAAGCAAGGGCTGACGATCGAAAACGCAATCACCGGAATGGCGAACGTCACTTCCAGCCTCAGTGAGCAATATCCCGCAACCAACGCGGGTAACAGCGCTGTAGTGGTTAGCCTGTACGAAGACACGGTCGGAAATATTCGAACACCTTTCCTGATACTGCTCGGCGCGGTCGCGCTCGTATTGTTAATCGCGTGCGCGAACGTTGCTAACCTCCTGCTCGCTCGCTCCACGACCCGACAGAAGGAGATTGCGATTCGCAGCGCGATGGGCGCCCTGCGCATTCGTTTGATTCGACAGCTACTCACCGAAAGCATCTTGCTTTCGTTGGCTGGCGGAATCGGCGGTCTCTTGATTGCCGTCTTTGGCATCAGGATATTGATGACACTTGTGCCGCCTGACATTCCACGCACGAAAGAAGTCGGCCTCGATCTGGGGGTGCTTGGCTTTACCTTGCTGATGTCGCTCATCACTGGTGTTATCTTCGGCTTAGCGCCTGCGCTTCAGGCTTCCAAGGTCAACCTCAATGAAGCACTTAAAGAGGGAGGCAGAAGCGCGAACGCCGGCTCTAGCACCCGCAGCATCAGCAAAGTACTTGTGATCGGCGAAATCGCCATTTCGCTGATGCTCCTGGTTTCAGCAGGCTTGATGATTAAGAGCTTTCTGCAACTGCGTGCGATTAACCCGGGCTTTGATGCGCATAACCTGCTGACGATGCAAATCGCTCTGCCTCCAGCCAAATATCCGGACGAGGCGCATCAGATTCAGTTCGTCGACCAACTCAGCGCGCGGATTGCAGGCATTCCCGGCGTTAAGGCTGTGGGTATCGCCAACGGTATGCCGCTAGGCAGAGGAAGCGAGACTCCTTATTTAGTAGAAGGGCAGCCGCCGTTGCCCCCGGAGCAGCAGCCGATAGCAGTCGAGTTCGGCGTCACTCCGGGCTATTTCAGCGCCATGGGCATTCCGATATTGAAGGGCCGCGCTTTCACGGAAAACGACACCATGAATACTCCGCCCGTGATCATCATTGACCAGGAGATGGCGCGAAAAGCTTTTCCGAACCAGGATCCAATCGGCAAGCGATTTATTCCGCTCGCCGGTGCGCCACATGAGATCGTGGGAGTTGTTGCCAACGTAAAGCATTATGGCGTGGAGAAGAAACAGAAGGAGCAGTTCTACCTTTGCTATAAGCAACACGGTAATCCCAGTCTTTACTTGTTGGTACGCACAGAGACCAATCCGATGAGTCTGGCTGGACTCGTTCGGAGTGAGGTTTCGAACGTGGATAAAAGCCAACCTGTTTATGACATCAAATCCATGGATGAGCGCGTCTCTATGACGATGGCTAAGCCGCGCTTCAACGCTTTGCTGCTCGGAATTTTCGCAGCCGTCGCACTCATTCTCTCGGTGGTCGGCGTCTACGGAGTGATCTCCTACTCGGTCAATCAGCGCATACATGAGATCGGTCTGCGCTTGGCCTTGGGCGCACAACGTTCTCACATTTTCAAGATGGTGGTCGGACAGGGATTGCTGCTCGCTGTGATCGGCATCGCGATTGGTATCGCTGGGGCAATGGTTTTCGGGCGTGTACTGGCGAGTTTACTGTTTGGCGTTGTTCCAACCGATCTGACCATCTTTGCCGCCGTCTCGTTGCTGCTGGCTCTGGTCGCGTTCATGGCCTGTTATCTGCCGGCACGGAAGGCAACGAAAGTAGACCCGATGATCGCTCTGCGGAATGAATGAACTGAGTACTCAAATCCTCTACGCTCCGTGAGAGGAAATATTTCTCGCGCAAAGGCGCAAGCAACGCCCTTTAGAAAAACGTGGCAACGCTTGCGTCTGAGCGCCCGGAATATTTTCACCATAGAGACTTCGTGCAAGTCTAGTCCCACCAGTACAACCGGAAATTTTTATGAATAACAACTTAGCCAGTCTCAGTGTAGCCACTGCGTCTGTTGAAACGTTGACAGACGAAAACAGAGAGCCGGAATCGTCGCCGCTTCCAAAACACTTGTCTCGGCTGCCGGGCGGCCCCTGGGCTGTATGGCGTTGGGTGGCCTTGCGAGGTGCGGGTTTTCCCGCCAGGCAAGTGCTCGAGCTCGCATCGCCGGAGTGCGCCGCGGCCGCGGATCAACTGTCTCACCTTGAAGAAGAAGCCCGCTGGACCAAAGACGCCGCGTTGCAGCGTATCAACAGTACGCTCGATGCGCTCCGTTCTACTTCCGATTGGGATAACGACGAAAGACGCACTCCGTTATTGAAGGCGATGCGGCGATTAAAGTCTGGCAAGCTGGCGACGCAGACGGGAGTTGATGCTGCTGTTGATGCCGCCATCGAAGCCGCGAGTGCAGCTTCAGCCAGACTTGAACCCGCTTTGCAAGTCTTTCAGCAAACTTACAAGGCGGCAATTGCTGAGACTTCGCTGAAACTCCGCGAGATAGCGTCTGGAGACTCCTTTCAAGAAGCGCTTATCTGGCAAAACCGTCACGCTTACAATTTTGCGATCAAGACGCTGTTGCGAAAAGAATCGAAGAATTCACGCGACTCCAAGCAACGCCAGCGGGAAGAATTGATCGCCAGCTACGTGCAACGATATTGCGTTAAGAACGACACCATTGGGTTCTTCGGGCCGGTCGGTTGGGCCAGGTTGGCTTCAACTGGAGAAGCTTTAGCCGTTTGCCCCGGGAACTCTCTTCTCGCCGCGCGCAATGTATACGTCGAGGGGTGGTGTGTTGACGCGTTCGCCGATAGGATGACGAGCCACAAGGAACTCCTCCCGTGGGCCATGCCGCTGCGCGTCCCGGCCATCGACGTGGTGGGAACGACGTTGCATCTACCCGATCTGCCCGCTAAATCAATCTCGCGCTTGCAAGCCGCCGCGCTTCAAGCCTGTGACGGGGAACACACCGCAAGAGAAATAGCCGCAGCGCTCCTCAGGGAATTTCCGAACGAGCTGAAGACGGAGAGCTTTGTTTATAAATTCCTTTCGGCATTGCAAGACATGGGTTTAATACGCTGGAGCTTTGAAGTCCCGATTGGCCCATTTCCCGAACGAACCCTGCGCTCGATGGTTGAACGCATTGAAGACGACGTCTTGCGTGCACCGTGGCTCGACGCCGTCGACAAGTTAGATGCCGCGCGCGAGACGGTCGCATTAGCCGCTGGTGAGCCTGAACAACTCGATCGGGCTTTCAGTCAGTTCGAAGATACTTTTACAAGCCTCACCGGGGTGGCTTCAACGCGGATCGGCGAACAGAACTATGCCGCCCGCACGTTGGTCTATGAAGATTGTAGAAGAGACGTCGAGGTGGACATCGGCCCTGATGTTCTTGAAGCTCTGGGGCCGCCGCTTTCGTTGATGCTGACCAGCGCACGCTGGTTCACGTACCAGATCGCCTCCGTCTATAGAAGAGTTTTCCACGAAGTGTTTGACGAACTCGCCAGAAGCAGTAACTCTGCGACAGTGGATTGCGCCACCTTTTGGTTGCGCGTCCAACGTCTCATCTTCAGTCCAGACGAACTCCCGGTTGACGCGCTACGTCCGCGGCTACAGCAACTCTGGGCAGACGTCCTCAAGATTTCTCCCGGGCAGCGGCATGTTGAATATACGACTGAAGAACTGCGGCCCCTCGTGATGAAGGCATTTGACGTTCCCGACGCCGGTTTTACGGCAGCTTGCTATCACAGTCCTGACATCATGATTGCGGCTTCCGGCGCCGAGGCGATCCGGCGCGGCGACTACCAGCTAGTGATGGGCGAACTTCACCTCGGCGTGAACACGCTGGGCACGTCGATTTTCGTTGAGCAACATCCTGCGCCCGAAGAATTATTTGAGGCCGTTGATATAGACCGTCCTCAGCCGCGTTTTGTCCCTGTGGTTCCGAAGCACTGGCCCATGTTGACCTCCCGCACAGTTCCGGTGCTCTTCTCAGTAAAAGATTTTCGTCTAATGCTGGCCGCCGATTCTTGTGGCGTTCCTAAATCACAGGCTCTGGCAATGGGCGCGCTTGTCATCGATAAGTCCAATGGTGAACTCGTAGCTCGGACTCGCGACGGCAAACGGCAGTTTGACCTGCTCGAAATGTACGGCGAAATGTTAGCGGGTTTGGGAGTTGGCTTTTTCAGAATTCTCCCGGCCCGAGGGCACACGCCGCGTGTGACGATTGATCGTCTCGTGGTGAGTCGCGAGTCATGGAGCTTTTCACCTGCGGAGATAGAGTTTGCTGCTGAGAAGGATGAGGCGGCCCGCATGATATCGGCCCGGCGGTGGGCGCGTGCGAATGATTTGCCCCGCTTCGTGTTTGTCAAAGTGCCGGTGGAACAGAAGCCGTTCTATCTCGATTTCGATAGTCCCGTCTACGTAAATATGTTTGCTAAGGCAGTCCGGCGGACAGTGGAAACAGGCAAGCCCGATCAGGTCATCACGGTGACTGAAATGATTCCGCGCACGGATCAAACCTGGCTGGCCGACGCGCAAGGTGAAACCTACACTTGCGAGTTTCGCCTCGTCGCACGGCATCTCGAAGAACGAGCCTGGTTGTAAGCACGTCATCATTTAACCAATCTTCAAGAAAGAGAGACATCATGAATCAAGAAGAGACAGAAGACACGACGATCTACAATGTCGTGGTCAATCACGAAGAACAATACTCAATCTGGCCTGCCGATAGGGAGAACGCCTTAGGCTGGCGTAATGCGGGAAAAACCGGCACCAAAGAGGAGTGCCTTTCCTACATCAAGGAAGTTTGGACGGACATGCGCCCGCTCAGTTTGAGACAGCAGATGGCCTAATCCACGCCCCTCCATCTCGGCCTCCCAACAATGTAATCACTGAATTTATTGGCAGACGCGCGACGAGTGCAGGCTGCTAAGCAGTCCGAAAACCTACCTTCGGATTGAGTTTTATGCGGTAGGTGAACTGTGTTTGGTATCCATAAGGAGCAATACTGTGAGTGTAAGACATGCCCTTGCGCTTGAGGAGATTGGGCCTCAGCATCTCTCAAAATTAATCGATGATTCTCTACAGATCGCGGCTGGCGACGCGGGAAGGACGAAACCTCTCGCGGGAAGCGTAGCCGGCATCTTCTTTAGAGGAACTTCAACTCGGACGCGGACCGCGTTTACGGTCGGCGCTATGAAACTGGGCGCGAGCGTCATTACGTATGGGCCCGACGACCTGCAGATAAAAACCGGTGAGACGATTGAAGACACGGCGCGAGTTCTCTCCGGCTATCTGGACATCCTCGTTATTCGCACCAACGATTCGATCGCGGAGATGCGGGCACTCGCCGCGCAAAACCGAATGGCGGTCATTAATGCGATGAGTGAAAATGAGCATCCGACGCAGGCCATTGCTGACCTCGTGACTATCAAAGAGGCGTTTGGCCATTTGAACGTCCATGTGCTCTATCTTGGCGAAGGCAACAATTCCGCCGCAGCGTTGGCGCTTGCCGTTTCCATGACTCCGCGGATGCGTCTCACTTTAGTCACGCCTGAAGGTTATGGATTACCTGATGCCGTTCTCGACACAGCCAGGCGCCTGGCCTTGCAGCACGGCTCGTCTATCGAGCAACATCATCGTAGCGACGATCTGCCGAGAGGAGTTGACGTGGTTTACACAACGCGCTGGCAGACAATGGGTGTGCCCAAAGCCGATCCAAATTGGGTCGAAAAATTCAGGCCGTACAGCGTAACGCAGGCATTGATGGAGCAAACCTCGAAACCGTCAGGCAAAACGATCTTCTTACATGATCTGCCGGCAGTGCGCGGGATGGATGTGCACGACGAGGTCCTGGACGGTCCACAGAGCCGCGCTTTCCGTCAATCGGAACATAAGCTGTATAGCGCTATGGCTGTTTTGCAGTGGTGTCTTGCCGAACACTAATTACGCTTCGGGGGCAGCGCCTTCGGATAACAGCGGATCTCTCGACCTTATCTCTCACTCTGCCTCATTACCCGTTCAACGCGACTGAGAACTCCAAGCTCAGAGACGACGTGGAGAACTCTGCATCTGCGCAAGCAGGCGATCGCCATCTTGCGCATGGATCAACTCTCAAACGTAAGGAGCAACATCAAATGAGAATCCTAAGAGCACACTTTCTCGTCTCCACTATTTTACTTCTGACTTTCCTGGCGATCGTCTTCGCGCAAAAGCCCAATAATGGTCCGAGCCTGCAGCGCCGGCTCGCTCTTGAAATTGGCTTGAACACACCGATGACTGTAAGGGCAGGTACGGAAGGCCACACACTTAAGGCATTCTGGCGCATTCCCGCCAATGCCAACAGTGAATCACCCTACTCTGCGATTAGGCTGGAACCTAAGCTGGTTGGAAACAACGTAGAAGTAACGCTGACATTGCTCTCCGGCGACATCAACCTCGTGAAGTCTTGCAAAGACTGGGGGCTGTTAAAGCAGTCACGCGTTATGACTTATAACTTAAACGAAGGCCAGGAGGTCACCGTCTCGGAACTGTCTAATCTGGGCTCAAACTTCAAAGATGGAAAGCTGACGTTCAGGGCCGTTTCAATTCTCGTTCCGCAAGATGGCCAACAACGTTCCGAACCTTGTTGCGCTAGTTGCGGAGGCAGTACTTGCTGCCCCGGCACGGGACATTGTTTAAGCTGCAACGGTTGCGGCGAGTTGTGCTGCTAGTTGCAATGAGTTACGCGATCACCCTCAGGACTTTAAGTCTTGAGGGTGATTCTTCCTATTGGACGTCATTACCGTCGTACGCACTAAGTTAGGAGGGCTAAATGGTTCGCCATATTCTTGCTGTGATCTGCTGTGGGATTTTGTTCAGCTCGGTAGCGCACACACAATCGAGAGTGTCTGCGGAAGGCGACGCGGCCAAATTGAAAAAAGCGCGTTTGGCATTTGCCCTTCAGGTCATCTCTTCGCTTGCCGATGAAGCGCGCAACTATAAGGATCAATCGCTCAGAGTGCGGGTTCAAGCAAGTACCGCTGATGCTTTGTGGAATGTTGATCGCGCTCGCGCTCGCTCCTTATTTGTGCGGGCTTGGGAAGCGGCCGAAGTTGTAGATGAAGAGGGACACCTTCAACATCAGAAAGAACGCGACCACCTTCTGGCTCGCCGGGGCGGACCGGGGTTCATCCCGGCCCCATCCAATCTGCGAGCGGAAGTGCTTCGCCTTGCTGCTCTTCATGACCGCGCGTTGGTCGAGAGTTTTCTCGCGAAGATGGAAGAAAAACAAAAACGGGATGAGGAGGAGAGCCAAGCACAAAAGAATTGGGATCCTAGCGAACCCCCCGACACGATCGCGAAGCGTTTAACGCTGGCCCAGCAATTACTCGAAAACGGCGAGACTGATAAGGCATTGTTCGTTGCTAAGCCGGCTCTGAACCGTGTTACTTCTCAGGGCATCATCTTTCTGGTTCTCTTACGAGAGAAAGATGCAGCGCCGGCAGATCAACTGTTCGGGTTTCTGCTCGAGAGAACTGCAAGCGATCCAATTGCGGATGCCACTTCGGTTTCCATCCTTTCCTCGTACATCTTTACGCCTTCAGTGGTCGTGACCGACACGAAAAATGGTGTTTTTGTTCATCGGTGGCGTTCGACGCTGCCGCCGCCACAGTTATCACCAGCTTTACGCGCGAAGTTTTTTAGTGTGGCCGGCGACATCCTGCTTCGTCCTGCCAGTCCGGCAGAATTAGAGCTCACTTCGGCGGGCTTAGCTGGAACATACTTTACAGTTGAGCGGTTACTGCCTCTCTTCGAACAGAATGATCCTGACACGGCCGTGGCGTTGCGAAGCAAGCTTAATGTATTGGCGCAGGGACGCGTGGAAATGATACCGGATGAACATCGTGCCTTGATCGACGCAGGACTCAACGCGAACGAGCAAGAGGAGACGGAAAAATCGGAAGACCTGCTGACACAGATTGAACGAGCAGCCAGTACAAGAGAGCGTGACCATCTTTATGCTATGGCCGCGAGTGCGGCGCTAAAGAAGAATGATCCAAAAGCGCGTGAGTTTGCAGACAAGATCGATGAGCCGGAGTTGAAGAAAAATGTACGCGGCTTCGTCGACTTCATTCTGGTCAGCAAGTTCCTGGAAAAGAAGGATTGGGAAAAAGCGCTACAACTGGCGCGCGCGGGCGAGTTATCGCATTTCCAACGCGCTTGGTCGTTCGCGGAAATTGCAGTGCTTTCAAAATCGTCCGGTCAGGACCAAGCGATGGAGTTAATCAGGGAAGGCACAACGGAGGCCGAGCGCATCGCAGTGACAAGTTCGGAGTATGCCCGAGCCCGGATAGCTATCGCGCGACGGACGGCTGAGATTGAGCCGGAGCGGAAGTGGGAAACGGTTTCGGATGCGATCAAGGCGGTAAATAATGCTGTTGACTATACTGGCAATGAAAATGTGCTGCCGGTTTCGTTTCGCAGTAGAAACAACCTTCAAATGATGCAAGTCCCAACGCCTAGTATCAGCTTGCCGGGTTTGTTCCAGGCATTGGCGGATAAGGATGTATATCAGGCTGCCGAACTGGCCAGAAGCATTACCAACGAATCCGCGCGAGCGATAGCGATGCTTGCTGTTGCAAGTTCAGTGCTTGAGAAAGAAAAAACGAGGCGTTGAGGTTTATTGTCGACCCGACATTTAATTAGATCCTCTACCGTCATTACGAATTCGCGCTCGGTACTGCGTTGGGTTCAAGCCGTAGCTTCTTTCAAAGTCCTTGGCGAAGTGTCGCTTGTCGCGGACTCCAATGCTACACATGATCTGTTTGATATTCAGAAAAGTGGTTTCGACCAGTTTTTTGGCACGAGACATTCGCAGCGACTTGACGTACTGGGCCGGCGTCGTCCCAGTCTCTGCTTTGAATAGATGACGGAAACGTGAAGTCGACAAGTTGACCGATTGCGCCAACACATCCAGCGACAGTTCAGAATCCAGGTGTTTCTCCATCTCGACGATGACACGCTTGATACGCTCGTCCATCTCGCCGGTTGCTTTCGCAAAGTTCCGCCTCTCACCAGTCCCTAAGGTCACTTTAGTCGCCGCCATAGTTATTTGATCCAGTAGAGTCGTAGCTGGAAAATGTTGTCCCGGCGGTTGGCTTCCGTCGGTCCACGCCGGGTGACGATGTGCTGGTACTCCGCGGCGATACGAAGTTGGCTGCGCAGCCAGACGTTTATATAAGGCGTGATTCCGGTGATCTCGTTGTTTGATTTGTTGCGTGCCGGATCGAACCAATCAAACCGTACCCCAGCCACACTGATATCATTCACGATCTTGACGTTGGCCTCAGCAAAGTTTCCCAGACTGCTGAACGTTCCGCCGGTGTTGATGTCGTCCCGCCCGTACTGAACGCCGCCCAGTAAGCTAACTCTCTTGATTGGGTATCCGGCATAAAAAGCCAGCCGGTGAAAACTGTTTTTGAAGAAGGTGAGACTTGCTGCCTCATTCGGTGTCAACGTTGTCGTGTCGTCGAATGGATCAGTGCGCTGCCGGGGAGGCAGCAGATCGAGACGAGGAAGCATTGAGCGACCGTTGTAGTAATATACTGAAACATTGCCGCCATCGTGGTGCAGGATCTGGTTGAAAAAGATCTGGTAATCAGGACCGCCGTCAGAGCCTTCCATGGCGTGGGTGATTGGTTCCTTTCGACCAAATGCTTCGACTTCACCGTTGTCGTGATCTACCAGTAAACGCATCCCACTCGATATCCCACCTCTAATGGTTGTTCGCTTGTGATAGTAGCCAACGGTGAAGGCCATTTGGTGGAGCCCGAGCGGCGTGAAGAACGTGTCTTGATTGAAGTTCGCGGTCTTCAATTCCTGAAAGAATGGCTTGGTGTTCGACACGGTATAGCTTTCGGATCCACCAAAGCCTTCGTGTGGGTGCGGGACCCCGGCCCGAATGTCGATAAAGTTGTCGGCAGTCCCATAATCGAACCTCACCACGCCTTCCGTTCGCTCGTGCAGTTCGGTCTCGGTTGATTCTTCTGGCCAGAAGGTTACTTTTGCGGAGGCAGAGAAATGTTTGGAAATCGGGCCGTACCACAAGTAACCCTCGGAAGCAAAAAGTTGCACTTCATTTTCCGTCTGCGTATTCGGTCCGATTGAAGAATGGACCACATGCACGCGGGGCTGTAGCCTGAAGCCAATGTGGTCCAGGAGATCTAGCTTTCCCTCGACTGCGTGACCAAGTTCTTCGGGCATGCGAAAGCCCGCCGCGCGAAACCTGTATCCCGTTTCGTTAAGACGAGGCGGTGAGGTGTGGCAAGTGCTACACGGTACATTGTAGCGCCGTGCGAACATCGGCATCGCTTCGCATTCGCAATCGACTACAAACACACTCACGAGCAATATTGCCGAGAGATTCGCTACGCGAAGCAAGTGTTCTAATTTCATGACCTACCTCTCTGCACACACCTAATGGTCAACACGCCCGCACTGAGTTCTCCATCCCGAACTCTTAATCCAGTTCGTGAGTAACTGGTGCAGCGCCCAGTCACCGTCCACATCATTTCCTGAAGTTGCGAACTTGCTTGACCAACGCCACCACGTCTTCCTCAGACAGCTTGCTGCCAAACGGCGGCATCTTGCCTTTGCCCCGTTTAATTTGCTCGGCAATCTGAGCGTCAGAGTGTGACTTCTGCCATTCGGCGGTCGAAAGATCTGGCTGACCTTTTGACTTCCATGCAGGAGTGCCGGCGCCGTTACGGCCATGACAGATGGCGCATTTAGATGCGTACAAGGCCGCGCCATCGCTCGGTGGGTTCGGCCCTCTCGTATTTGCTGACATGAGTGCGTTCGTGCCAGTGATCAGCGTTACCGTCAGCGTGACGAAAAATATCGAGATGAGGTGAAGCATTCTGCTCTCTTTCATTTAACTCCCTCCACAGATCGCGAGTTCTACGTGTCATTGCTCGAGTAGTGAGACACTCTCGGGGTTGTTAAGGTTAATGAGCCAATTGACTATGAGGCGCTTGTCGTCGTCTGAGAGGCCGGGAAATGATTCCGGCATCGGGTCCTTGAGACCGTAAGCCGGCGGGTTGTCGAGTATCTTTAGTAGGTCTTCCTTCGTGCGGTTTGGTTTCTCAGTAACGCCCAGGAGAGTTGGTCCAATTTCATTCCCCTGGGCAGAATCTCCGTGGCACAAAGCACAAGTCTCAACGAACGCTTTAGGGGGATGGACGTTCGTGGTCCCAGTAACCTGTGCCGGACGGACCTCCTGCGGCCGGAACTCTGTCTTGAGAAATTTCTTAGCCAGCTCATCCTGCCGTCGTAATTGCGCATTGAATAGTGGGTTGATCCGGTCCTGATGCTTCGCCAAAAAAATCAGACTGCCGCTGCCCAGTAAGAGCAGCGCCAGTGCTGTAGTAGCCAGCGGACGTTTGAGTGGGTGTCGTTCCTGCTTTCGATCGATAAAAGGCAGCAGGAAGAGTGTGAGAAAAACCAGGGCCGGCAACACGACCGTGGGAATCAGCGTAAGTGGGCCGGAGAAGTATTTCAGTAACTGAAACAGCGGTAGAAAGTACCACGGTGGCCGCGCCAGAAAATCCGAACCAGGTCGAGCCTGTGGACCTAAGGCTGCCGGGGCCAGAGTGGAGACTATTACCAGCACCGCGAAGACAAATAAGAAGAAGACTGCGTCTTTGAAAAGTTGCCTGGGGTAGAAACGATCGACGCGGTGATCGGCGCGCTGATGAAACGGGCCTGCCGGACCGGCATGGCGAAACAGGTAGACGTGCAGCACTGACAGCAGCAACAGGCTAAGCGGAAGCAGGAAAACGTGGACCATGAAGAACCGCGAGAGTGTGCTGGAGGTAACTTCAGTTCCGCCCAGCAGTATCCGTTGCTGGAGTCGACCGATCAGTGGCACCTCGCCGGCGATTGAGGTCCCGACCTTGGTCCCGAAATACGCCTCTTGATCCCATGGCAATAGCTGACCAGTGAATGCAAAACAAAGAGTTAGTAGAAAGAGCACACTGCCGACGATCCATACGAGCTCGCGCTTCTGTTTATAGGCGCCGAAAAGAAATGTTTGCG
Organism: Acidobacteriota bacterium; assembly: GCA_046732935.1. Taxonomy (GTDB): domain Bacteria; phylum Acidobacteriota; class Blastocatellia; order Pyrinomonadales; family Pyrinomonadaceae; genus PSRF01. Next base: position 21,213 of record JBKPOC010000160.1, read on the forward strand.
TGATGTGCGTGACCAGCAGAATGATCATCGCGCTGGAGCCGTAGTAATGTAAGCCTCTAAGTAGCGCGCCGCCTGGGACAGCCTTTTGAATGTAGGCCACGCTCGCGTGCGCGTGATCGGCACTGGGAACGTAGTACATGGTCAGAAAAATGCCGGTCAGCGCCTGAATAACAAACAACATGAGCAGGGCGCTGCCAAAAACGTAGGCCCAACGCGCGCCGCCGCGAATCGGTTCGTCGAGACTTCGCTGCAACACTTCTTTCACTCCGGTGCGCTCGTCAATGAATGAATAAGCTTTGTTCAGTAGCGATGAGGTCCGCATGATTAATTCAACTCGCGACGATCTTTTCAGGGATACCCTGCTTAAAACTCTGATACTTGATCTTTAGTACTCCGTCCTCGACCTTGTGTTCGAGACGATCCATCCCACGTGGTGTAGGTCCGCCCGAGGTCTCGCCGTCGCGCGTCCAGGCGCTGTTGTGACACACACATCCGAATCCGTTCGCGCTTTCGTTGACGGTGCAACCTAGATGAGGACAAACGGAAGAGAAGACGGTAACCTGGTCGCCCTTCCTTATCAGCCACACGGCTTGTTCAGAGGTGAAGCGACCCCAGCCGGCGTTCTGCGCTACCAGGACCGTTTGCTTCTTGGGCTTGCCTTCTGGAATGGCGTCCAGCCGTACAACGTCCACCCAGTCTGAAACATTCGCAGCGGCCAAGGCCGGAACAACACTGTAACGACCGAGCGTGACTCCGAGTAAGCTGGTGATCCCGAGACCGATCAGGCCAGTCAGGATTCCCAACAATGAGCGACGATCGTTTGAGACTAGTTGTTCTTCGGCTGCAAGATGTCCCCGTTCGAATTGGCGCTGGTGTTGTTTGAGTTCTCTTGCCGTTTGCAACGGCTCGACTTTAGAAGCCATGCGAACTGCCTTGCCATTCATTTGTGTCCCTTCCGATTGCTCGAGTCGTAGTCGGGATGCACGAGTGTCTGATTAGACGACCGAACCTCAGGTCGCCCCTGTCGCTGGGCCACTAGTTTTTGAGGCGGTAGGAGAGACGCCAGGGAGGTTTGCCGCAGTGAGGTATTTCGTTACAGGGGGATAGGCAAAACTGGGCAGTTCAATTTTGCAAATAGGCTGCGAGGACTTGGTGTCCGCAGACTCAATCAGATTGTGGGGATCCGAACTCTTAGAACCGCTGAGTTCGAAGTGCGCACCTTACTTGAACCCAGTCACGGTAGGCAAGAAGAATTTGGTAGCGAAAATGGCTATTTGGTAGCTTTTTAGGCTATCTGACCAGCTTTTCTTTACATTCTACTCATAGCGTAGTGCGCTCAGTGGATCTATTCTTATCGCGCGGCGGGCCGGTATGTAATTAGCGATGAGAGCAATTACTACCAGCAGTAACGTCACAGCAATCAAAGTCGCTAGATCAGTAGTCTTCACTCCAAAGAGCAAACCCGAAATCAGTTTCGTAAGGGCAATAGAAGCGATGATCCCAATGGTTGCTCCGATTGCGACCGGAGTCATTCCCTGCCGCAGTATCAATTTCAGCATGTCGCGCTTCGTTGCGCCTAAAGCCATGCGCACACCAATCTCTCGCGTGCGTTGAGCTATCGTATACGACACCACGCCGTAAATTCCGATCGCCGCAAGGCCCGCTGCCATAACGGCAAAAGCCGAAAGTACAAAGGTCGTAAATCGTTGCGGAGCGACCAGCTCAGACACTGTCGATTCCATCGATTTAAAAGAATGGATTGGCTGCAACTTGTCGATCGCCGCGAGTTCTGCGCGAATGGGTGCGGACAGCTGCATCGGATCTCCCGATTGCGCCCGCACCATTAGCGACATGGAGCCCCAGTTTTCCTGAAGATAAGAAAAGTACATGTGAGGCAAAGGCGCTCGGCTAACGTTCCAATACCTTGCGCCGCCGACGACTCCCACGATCTCGCGCGACGTCTTTCCCTCGCCACGGCTGAATTCACCTTTGATATGTTTGCCAATCGGATCTTCTCCAGGGAAATACTGCTTAGCGAATGTCTCGTCGATAATGATGACGGGCTGCGATCCTTTCCCGTCGCTATCGTTGAAGAACCGTCCCTCGCGTAAGGGAATTCCCAACACACGAAAATAATCCGGGCTGACCTGATTGATTTGCGCGAATGGCTGCTGCTCAGGAGGAAGCGGCGGGTGCTCATCAATGCTAAACGAGAACGACGCGTGAAGACTATTGATGAGTCCGGCCTCGCGAACGTTTGGAATCGTCTGAACGCGTCGAAGTAATTCCTGATAAAACGTACTGACGCGCTCGAGCCCTTCGTACTTGTCACCTGAGGGATCAATCTTCGCAGTCAATACCCCGGTCGGATCGTATCCAAGATTCACATGCGCTAATCGCCAGAAACTCCTGGTCATCAGACCGCCGCCCACGAGGAGCACCATGGCCAGTGCAACCTCGGCGACGACCAGCACCGAGCGAAGACTCTTTCGTGGTGCGACAGTTCTACCACCTTCATTTAATGCTTCGGTTAGATCGATTCTGGAAACCTGAAACGCCGGCACTAAACCAAAGAGGAGACTCGTTATGAGCGCCAGCGTGAAAGTCACAACCAGCGCGGTTGTGTCTAACCTCAATAGAGCGACACGTGAGTTTGCGTCGGCCAGATACTCAGGCAAACCACTCGCAACGAATTGAGTCGCCCATCTCGCGAGCAGCAGTCCGATGCCGGCGCTTAGAAATGCCAGCAGCAGGTTTTCCGTCAACAATTGCCGCATCACGCGCCATCGGCCTGCACCCAATGCCGTCCGGACTGCTATTTCTCTGCGTCTTACATTTCCGCGGGCCAGTAGAAGATTGGCGATGTTTACACAAGCAATCAGTAGTACGAACCCAACCGCCCCCATCAGCACCAACAGCATCGGACGAACTTCCTCTGTCAGCTCGGATTGCGGGATACCTAGCCGGGTAGTCACTTGTGAATCACCGTCTTTATTAAACTCGCGCGAGATCGTTTCGACCTGCGTGCCGGCTTGAGCAAACGATACGCCTGGTTTGCGACGGCCGATCACCTCGAGGTATCCGGCGGCATCATTCTCGTCCGTCGGCGTGAATGCCAGTGGCGTCCATAGATCTGTTTTAGTGAAAAATCGAAAGTCTTCGGGCATCACTCCAATAACTGTGTAGGATTCGCCGTTGAGTGTGATCGTCTGTCCTAAAATCTGTGGGTCGCCTGCAAACCGCCTCTGCCAGAGCTCATTGCTAAGTACTACAACGTGATTTCCGCCGGGACGATCCTCATCTTCGACGAATGTCCGACCCTGTCGAGGCGTGACACCGAGCAATGAAAACAGATTGGCTGAGACTTGAAACCCTTGTAGCCGTTCCGCCTCGCCGCGTCCCGTAAGATTTGCGGCCCATCCCTTGTTACTGAGTGCCGCGACGTCAGTAAAGACGCTGTTGTTTCGCTTCAGATTCAGAAAAGCGATTGGCGACAAAGGGAATTTGGATTCTCCAGTAGACGTGTTGTAGATCGTCACGAGCGCGTCGGCGTTAGCGTACGGCAGTGGCTGCAACAGCACCGCATTGACGATGCTGAAGATGGCGGTGTTCATGCCAATGCCCAGCGCCAACGTCAGAACTGCGACGAAGGTGAAAGGCGCGTCGTGTCGCAGCATACGGACCGCGTAACGCAGGTCCTGCCACAGTGTCTCGAAGAGACCGCCACCTCTAACTGAGTATCCCAATTCTTTAATCCGCGTGACGCGCCCGAATCGTTTTTCAGCTAACCGGCGAGCTTCGTCAGGCGACATGCCCTTCCTGATATTTTCCTCAGTTTGCATGTCGAGGTGAAAACGCACTTCTTCATCGATCTCGCGGTGAACGGCGTCGCTATCTCGCAAAGCCCTGAATCTGTCCCGCAAAAGTTTCCACGACCACATGTCACTGCCTCCTCTTTACGTCGCCTTAATACTTTGGTTATCGCCGTTGAGAGGTGCTGCCATTGAGACTCTTCAGTGGCGAGTTGTTTCCGACTCCGTCCCCCTGTTGCTTCTAGGGATGTATAGTCGCACAACGCGACCGCGAAATTCAAGATGCCTTTTCGCTCGGAAGAGAATTTTCTAAAGAACGTCTCAGGCATTCTTATCGGGAGTGCGAAAACTATGAATAGGGAAGGATGGACAAGTGTTAACTCCTGAGTTGTCCGGTGTAATCACTCTTTAGTGACTTTAGATCTTCGGTTACCGTCAGAGATGCTGATCGTTGCACGTGCTTGAGCTAATCGGATGCGAGCGGGGCATTTGCGGGGAATGCCCGCTGGGGGAGCTTCCGAGTGATGCTCGTGCGGCAACGATCGGCGCATTATTTACACGAGGGGTACGCGAACTTCAGAGATGGCTCACGTTGAGACTTCCGCGTCAGGTCAATGACGTGAAAACACCTGAATACAATGCGTGAAATCACCGTTTCGAGCGTTTTCGAGTGACGGTAAGCTGCAATGGTAATGCTGGAGTGCAAACGACGGCATTATAAATTTTGGTATGAGGTAGGTATCGAAGATGTCGACTGTTGTTGGAATTGAGGCGAGCGTAATGCCGCCACTGAGCATAGATAAGGATACGCAAAGACTTGCTGAAGCGCTGTCACAGGTGTTGGCCAATACATTTATTTTATCTCTCAAGACACAAAGCTTTCACTGGAATGTGACTGGACCAATGTTCTACACGCTGCACTCAATGTTTGAGGAGCAGTACAACGAGCTCTGGCAGGCGGGTGATGCCATTGCCGAACGAATCCGCGCGCTTGGCGCCGCTGCTCCAGGTTCGTATCGCGAGTTTGCCAAACTCACTTACCTTCGCGAGTCTGAGGCTGTCCCTAGTGCGACAGGGATGATCGGCGAGTTGTTAAGCGATCACGAAACGTCTGCACGCACTGTTCGCACGGCGTTGGCGGTTTCGCGGTCGGCGGTTGATGCAGCTACCGAAGACCTCTTGACTCAGCGACTGCTGGCTCATGAGAAAGCGGCTTGGATGCTGCGCAGTGTATTAGCTTAATTAGCAGCCCGCCAGGAAGTTTTCGAAGAACCGAGGGTGGGAGAAGGTCGATGTATGGCCAGGATGGAGGTGGGTATAATGAGGCGCAATAACAAGAGAAGAGTTCGCAGTGCACGTCGTTATCGTAAGTTCCTCTGGATCTTTGGTGGGACATTCGCGATCTGTGCGCTGTTGTATTGGGAACAAGTCGGTTTGCTGTTCGTGCTTTCCACACTAGCAATCTGTGGACTGTTGCTTGTAGTTGCGTTCTCCAATTTAGAAGCGAGAGATAAAGAGATGCACAATCGCGCACTAGAGAAGCTGAGTACCAATTCGGACGAGCGGAAGCACCCTGAAAACAAGGCGGCATGAATAGCGCGAGATAGTTGCACGGCGTCGAAGCCCTCGTCTTGAAGTTCTCCTGGCCTTTCGCGATATTTGTTAACACGCAATAATGGTGAGACAACGAGTCGCGAAAAGGGGGATAAAAAGATGCCTGATGACAACGCCAGAAAGCGGCTGAAGAAAAAAATGCTTGACCGGTGGGAGAACGAGGGCGGAAGGATTGCGGCCGACTCCACGATATCCTCTGAAAGCAACCCGGCGAGCAACCCTGACAGTACCGGTAACCGAACGCCTGCTTCGCGCGATAAATCTAAGATCGGTGCGCCCGGAGCTCGCACAAAGAAGCCTGCTCGGAAATGAGCTGCGCCAAAGGGAGGACGTACTGCTATCTCTTCATCATTACTTCAAAACGGCACCGCGGAGAGCCTTGGCGGTCGCACCGCTCTTGAACCTTCTCGCCAATTATCTCGGACATTAGTGTTTCTGCAAGCCTGCAAACTTCCGGGTGTTCGGAAACGACCGCCGCGAGAGGGCAACCATCGCTGGTAATGACGCACGTTCCGCCGTTCTTCTCAACGCGAGCGGTTCCGCCGATAGCCTCCAACGCAGTTAAGGCGATCTTAAGGCGGCTTTCGAAGTCACCGTGCTGTGTGCCACCGGTCTGAGCACGAGCTAACGAACTACCTACCTCGCGTAAAGCCTTTTCCAGTGCATCCGGAGTGAGTTGTCCTTTTAAGACGGTGATCAATTGAGTGAGTACGGCATCATATGCTTTCGGGAATAACTTCTCTGCCTCACTTGTTAACTCATAGGCGAAGTGCGGCTTGCGTGTGCCGCGTTGTATGCCGCTCTGATGAATAAGTCCGTCGCGCTCGAGCGAAAGGAGTTGAGCCCTCACTGCATTGTCCGTTAGTTCAAGCTCCGCAGCTAACTCATTGACGGACTTCGTTGTTCCGCGCATGAGCCGGATGATTTGGCCGCGCGTACTCTCGAAAAACCGCTTGTCCATCTTTGTCGTCATACGGGCGTTATTATCGCACCTGTTAAGAGTAAACACAATAAGTCAAGCATTCCCTTGACTTATTGTAGTAATGGTGTATCCTTCGTCTAAAAGGAAATCGCGATCGGCGAAATTCCCAAATCTTTGGAAAATGGGGGACACAAAAGATGGAACACATACTTGAAGAACCGACCCGCCGTTATTCTCTAACCAACGAGGAATCAGTTGCGTTTGGTCCGGCATATGAGGCTTACCGCATCCTGCATGTCGCTTTCACAATTGCACCCATCGTTGCCGGCTTGGATAAGTTTTTCAACTTGCTGGTGAATTGGGAGCAATACCTGCCGCCGGTTGTTACCAACATGCTCGGCGGTCATGGACACGCGTTCATGCTCGTGGTTGGCGCGATCGAAATAGTTGCCGGCCTTGGGGTCGCCTTTAAGCCAAAGGTTTTCGCGTACGTTGTTTCGTTATGGCTTCTACTTATCGTAGTCAATCTCCTGATGATACCTGGCTATTTCGACGTAGCGTTGCGAGATTTCGGCCTGGCACTCGGCGCCCTGGCACTGGCGCGTTTGAGTCGTGGATTCGACAAGTAGGTGGAAGGGTATTTCCAAGGGCGAACTAGCAAGGCATCTGATCGTACTTGACGCAGTTTTGCGAAAGTACACGTGGGATCTTCATCATCTTCAATTTCTCCCAAATTACTTAAAACAGGGCAGCCCCCTGGAAACACCCTACTGTTGTGTCTTGTACGAACTCTAAGCTTTCCGTGATACTCCTTCACCTGTACCATTTTCAGTTTCAGTTGGACCAAGTTCACCCATGCCGTATTCGTCGAGCAGGAGCAGATAGCCTAGTGCCAATGCTTCGTCTTCTAATCGGTCACTTACGTCCAGATCCCTTGACGAAACCCTGCTTCCTAATTGATTCAGCGACCAGCTCAGATATTGCCGAATAGATCCGCCACACTGCTGATACTCTTTGTCATCGCGTTCAAGCGCGCGAACAACATTGACCGCAGTCGTTCCGCTAAACTGTTTTTCTCGCCGTCGAAAGATCATCTGCCTCTTGGATACCTTACCTCTAAGTACATAAAGCGTAGTCGTCACGCCGATCGAGCGCGAGAGTGTTTTCACGCGTGGATTGCAGGAGTTATCCCGTGTCTTACGCGAGGGGAGAGCGATCTGAATGCCGCGAACGCTTTTGTTATACTTCGCATGAAGCCATCAATTCAGAGGTACGAGTGAGTATTCGTGGGCGATTACTGACGTTAGCGGTTGGCGGTATTCTGCCGCTGCTGATAGTCGGCCTCATCGTTCTGTGGGTGGTTTGGACTGAAAAACGAAATCAGATCAACGACTCCCTGGAGCAGCAGGCAGAGTTAGTCGCAGTGGTTTTCGACCGCTGGCTCGACGCTCAATACCAACCGCTCAGAACGATCTCGTCGTACCCATCTGACGACCTGAAGGACCTTACCAAGCTAAAGGCCAACTTACAGGCGGCTATGATTCCGCGTCGCGCCTGGATCGATATTCGTATTTTGGACGCAACTGGAAAAGTTGTCGCCCTCGAACCTGCCGGCGCCGGCAATCTCCCGATCTCCGTTAGCGAAAAGCTCCTAAGTGAAGCGAAACGCGGTGCTGCTGATCTACAAACCGATTGGACTCTTGGAGAAGGACACTACCTTCTTGCGATCGCTGTACCTACGGATGGCGGCGGCGCAGCGGTCGCCCGGATAGATGGTGTGGCGTTAAAAGACGCACTGCACGGAATTACGTTGCCCGAGCGAGCAGTCGTTACTTTACTCGATCAGAATCATCGCATCATTTATCGCAGCCAAACTGCGGAATCGGTGTTGGGTCTTGATCTCAGCGGCACGGATCAACTGTCAGCACTAAACGACCGTAATACCGTAGTCACGCTGAGAAGAAGTTCTGTTGATGGCGTCGAACGAGTCTACGGTCTGAGCCGTGTTGGAAATACCGGTTATGTTGTGATGGTGGGGGTCCAAAGCGCCGTTCTTTATTCATCTGCATGGCGACAATTGATGAGCTATGCCGTAATGGGTCTAGTCGTTGTGTTTTGCGCAGTCACGGCGGCACTTCTGATTGCCCGAAGCATCGCCCGACCTGTGCGTCTACTCAGTTTTGCCGCCGACGAGTTTGGTAGCGGAAACTTCTCTGCGCGCGCGCCGGCCGAAGGACGTGATGAGATGTCACGCCTGGGCATGAACTTCAATGCAATGGCAGAGCGTCTACAGAAAAGAGAAGAGAGGTTCACGGAACTCGATCGACTAAAATCGGAGTTTGTCTCGACAGTCTCGCACGAGCTGCGCACACCTTTGACCACAATCAAAGCATTGACGCGCCTGCTAATGCGTGACGGACTGGATGAGAAGAAAAGACGTGAGTACATCGAAACGATTTCAGTAGAGTGCGATCGCCAGATTGATTTCGTTCTCAATCTGCTCGACCTTTCCCGAATCGAAGGCGGCGTGTTGCGAGTCACCCATGAACGAGTTGACGTGCAGGAAGTGATCTCATCCGTCGTCAAATCCGAAACACGATCGGCTGAGAAGAGAAGGCATGAGCTTCAATTCGATCGCAACATTGAAGTCCCCCCAATCTGCGCCGATCCGAAGGAACTTCGTCGTGTCCTGTCGAACATAGTCGAGAACGCTATCAAGTACACACCCGATGGCGGGCGCATTGTTTTGTCTGCACTTCAACAAGATGGTCAGGTAGCTATAAGCGTGGCAGATAACGGCCGAGGTATACCTCCGGAAGATATGCCGATCCTCTTCGACAAATTTCATCGCGGGCGGCCGGCGCGCCACTCCGAGGCTCTGCGGAATGCCACAACGGATGCGGAGTTTTTAGAGGATGCCGATGTTTCCGGCGTCGGCCTCGGCCTATATCTGGCAAGAAACGTGATGGAGCGAATGGGAGGGCGCATCACCGTAGAGAGCGAGGTGGGCCGAGGCAGCACATTCAGTTTGCACTTACCCCTGTGGCATGACGAAGGCTGCAATAACCGTAGTATTGAGGAGGGCGCCGTTGGCAAAACAGTTGTTGGTCGTTGATGACGATCCCGGTCTCTTGCTCGCAGTATCGGAAACGATGCGCGCAGAGGGTTATGAGGTGCAGACGGCTCGTCGCGGTAGTGAAGCGATGATCCGCGTTGCCGAATCTCTTCCGGATCTGATCATCAGTGACATTCGCATGCCTGGCATGGATGGCTACGCCCTTGTACGTAACCTGCGCGCCTCACCGCGGACGCGTCTCGTTCCCATCGTCTTCCTCACTGCCAAAGATGAAACAGCCGATCGCATTGAGGGGTTTCGTACCGGTGTTGACGCCTACATCACAAAACCTTTCGAACCCGAAGAGTTGGTGGCTATTGTGAAAAGCATTCTCGACAGAGTACAGCGCACCCATTCCGACCTTGCGCGGATGTTTGGAGAACAAGATGACGCCGGTATGGATCTCGTGCGCGATGAAGAGTTGACAGACGCAGAGTGGCGCGTTGCGGAGGCAGTCGCGCGCGGACTCTCGAACAAGGAAATCGCCGCGGAGTTAAAGCTGAGTCTAAGAACCATAGAAGGTCATATCAGTCGCATTCTCGACAAGAAGAATTTGAGCAACCGGGTGGAATTGGCCCTGCACGTGCGAGAACGCCGGCAATCAAACTAACCTCACAAGAATATTCGCCAAATAGCACCTACAGCCCGCTTAGCTGCGGGCAGATTCTTGCCCACCTTCTTGAACGCGGTAGTCAGGTGTAAATACGCGGAAAATCAGGTGTTAATACGCTACTTCGCTCTTGTCGTTCCCGCTAGTCTAGACACTGTAAAAACGCTGATAAGGAGCAAGTCAAGCGGATGTCATTAGCGGAGTCTAAGTATGTGGTTTTTCAAGAACACGAACTGGAAAAAGACGCAACAGAAAGCTTGCCGGAGACACTGCGGCGCTGGCTTGTCAAATGTCCACAGTGTACCGAGGTTAGATTGGTTGTCGGAGCACGCGAAAACGAACGTTACGTCTGCAAAGATTGTGGACATAGTTTCACCATCAGCCGAACGACCACTCAAGTAATGAATACACGCTTAAGAAATGGAGAAGAATAGATGTCATATAACGGACCAATGTTGATTAAAGAGCCAGAGCTTCGTTGGCCCATCGTATTAATTGCTGCATTAATAACCACGGCGATCGCGTTGCTGGTTGCAACGATGCACTTTGTTACTTCGACGCCGGTGAATCGGTCTTCGTCGCCGCAGTTCGAGTGGATGCTACAACCAGGGCACTCGGAGTTTGATCGATTCAGACTACAGATCAGCATTGAGCAGTTAATGGGAAATGAGAAGCTACATCCATTTAACAACCTGGTGGTGGAGTTGACGGGAGTGGTCAGAAATGAAACTGGGCAGACCATTAGTGGGCTGGAACTGCGCGGAGCAATTGTGGACACAGAAAACTCGATTGTTCGAGAACGAACTGTTGCCGTGATTCCTCTCCAACAAACCGCACTCGAGCACAACGAACCTATCAACGTGCGGATTTTGTTGGAAGGCATAGACAGAGACTCAGATCGCGCGCGTGCGGTGTTGGAAGTTACTGGTATTACGTTTGACTAATCAGTGATCGGCGTTGCTGCAGGTTAGCCTTGAGAACGAGAAACGTGAGGTAGGAATCGTGGAGGCCGTGCTTCAAGAAACTCGGGTAGATCAAGCCGAATTTACAGATGGTGTCAATCGAGTTAGTAACGTTTTCAGACGTGTATTGGGATGTTGGCATCGGCACATGAGTATCCCATTTACACGAGGGACCGAAACTTATCGAACGTGTGCAGATTGTGGGGCTCGTCGCCGTTTCGACTTGGAACAGTGGAGGATGGTCGGTGCTTTTTACCGTCCTGAGAATCGGTCCGGTGGCCGGGGCCGGTGAGGACCAATGGAACTGAGAGGACTGGAGGTTGAGAGGTCAGAGATGTCGGTGCCAATGACTAAGCAAACTTATGAGGAATCGCCACAGCATGTGTTGGCCGCTGTAGAACCCAACCGATGTAAAGTGTTGATTCCGTACGATGGCTCAACTGGGTGCGAAACGGCAATAGACGACTTAAAGCGAGCGGGGCTACCGCAGAAATTTGAAGCGCTGGTTGCGGTGACGGAAGTCTGGTTGCCCTCATCGCCATCTGAGATTACCCGGGCTGTGAGTGCCCGCCGGCTGAAACTCTTGACGTCAGGACTCTCTTCTTTTGCGCCGGCAATGCGAGACTGCGAAGAGCAGCGAGTCTTGTCGCGCGAGGCGAACGATCGTATTCGTTCGATGTTTCCCTCAGCCGATGTGACGACCGAAGCGATGCCGGAGAGTACATCCGTAATGAGGGACGTCGTTCAAAAAGCAAAAAGCTATGGAGCTGAACTTATAGTGGTGGGCGCCCAACTCAGTCCGTCACCGAATATCACGGATTATGCTGGACCAGCTCTGAGCGTTGCTCGAGCTGCTGATTGTTCGGTTCGAATTGCACGACCGTCTCAGAGGAATCTTCATTCGCCGATACACATCGTGATCGGCCTGGGCGAAACACAATCTATGGAGCGGGTAATTGAGGCTGTGTCAGAGCGGGTTTGGCCCGTCGGAACCAAAGTAGACGTGGTTGTAATCGGGGAACTTAGACCAAGGGATCTCCTGCGTGAATCGGAGAGGATAGGTACATTGGAAGAACTAGTCAGCAAGTTGCGGGCAGGAGGTTCGAACGTCTCGATTGCGCTTAAGTACGGAGAAGCACAAGAGCTGCTCTTGGAACATGCAAAGGAGATGTCAGTCGATTGCATTTTCATAGATGCAAACATAATGGCTCGTGGTCAGGAGACCCGTAGGGAACTCAGCAAGGTCGCTCGATCCGTTGTTCTGGGAGCGCCTTGTTCGGTTGAAATAGTGCGACCGAGAACCGTGAACGCCGAACATTGGAAGCCTGCAGCTTGAGCTAGCGAGGGGGGAAGGGAAATCGTAATTGCTTATCAGAAAGAGAAACACAATGAGACTATTGCTTGCAGTTGATACGCTGAAAACTTTGGATATTCTTCTTAACTACATGGAAGCGCGTTCGTGGCCTAAGGGAACCGAAGCGGGAGTTCTTTCCGTAGTGGAAGACGAAACCATTCCGCCCGAAACATGGCGTGCAGAGGGTTATGGAATCGGCGCCGTGCGCCGTGAAATGCAGAGACGCGGCGAACAAATAAGCGGCCTGGTCGTCGAGCGCCTGCGAGCAATCGGAATTCCAGCTCAGGTCACGATCATGCGAGGCGATCCGGCATTCCTGATTCCTTTTGCAGCCCGAAAGTGGTCGTCTGATCTGATTCTGATTCGCGCAAACAATCGGATGAAGTTTCGCAACTGGTTACTTGGCAGCATAGCAAAGTCAGTTGTTGAGTATGCTCCATGTTCGGTTGAAGTTGTTCGTGGAGACCAGTCGAACGCGGTAAGCCGTAACATGAGAATACTGCTCCCCACCGATGGATCCGACGCTTCATTAGCTGCAACTCAGACAGTCGCTGAGATGCAATTTCCGCAGGATACGGAAGTGAAGGTGGTGAGCGTGATCAATCCAATCAAATATTCACTTGAAGAGATCGGATTTCTACGTGGCAAAGACAGCGGCCACGCCCACCATGCGATTGGCAAGGCTGTCAGCATGTTGGAGAGTGCACCATTGAAGATCTCTGCAGAAGTGATTGCCGGCCGGAGAGCTCAACAGATCGTCGCTCGGGCGAGAGATTGGAATGCGGATCTCATAATCGTCGGTACTGCGGAGCGAGAAGGTTTGAAGCGACTGATCTCGCGGGGCACTGCTGTGGAGGTTGCAAACCGCGCGCATTGTTCTGTCAGGGTCGTCCGCGGAAACAGTGTTTCACAGGGCGAACAACTGCCTCGGGGTCCGTTCCAGACTGAGCAGGATGGAAGTGCGGTGTATGGAGAGGGTTCCTTGAGGAAGGTTGCATAGCGAAATACAGTGACGATTACAGCATTAACTTTTTGGGAGTAATACGATGACGAAACAATCAGAAAAAACCGCAAACATTTACATAACAGAACCGGATTACCACCGTCTTAGCGCACTGATCGAAAAGACGCGTGAAGGGAACGGCGTAGATCGCCAATACCTTAAGAAGTTGGAAGCAGAATTGGATCGCGCAGAGATTGTCGACGCTAAAGACATTCCGGCGAACGTGATAACAATGCGCTCAACCGTTCGGCTGAAGGATTTAGCGAGCGGAGAGGAGAACACTTACTCATTGGTGTTTCCAACAGAAGCAGATTTCAGTCAGGGAAAGATTTCTGTCCTCGCGCCAATTGGGACTGCGATTCTTGGTTATAAAACCGGCGACACGATTGAGTGGACCGTGCCGTCCGGGCTGCGAAGACTCAGAGTGGACACGCTCATTTATCAGCCGGAGGCTGCCGGTCACTTTGATCTCTGATTGCGTGAGAATCGTGTTGTGAGTGGTATGCCGATCTGATCGCTTTTACAAGTCAACTCATGCGCTTTACAATCGTGCAAAATGAGTTTGAAGAGTGCTCTTAAAGCAAAGAATAGACATGGATGTGTTGGCCGGAAAAATCTTGGCGTTGTTTGGCTCCTTCAATAAGGAGACGCTCGATCTGCACGTATTGTTCGAGGCAGGAGGTAATGACCCTGATGCTCGCGCTGCTGTGCTTGATACGGTCGAGCACCTGGTTAAGGATGGATTGTTGGAGGAGCGCGGCAATGATTTTTATGCCTTGACACCAGAAGGCCGGGTCAATGTCGACTCGATGAAAAACTAAAGAGACCGAAACTCAACTGAGGTAATAAGAGTTGACGACCCGAAAGTTAAGCACGGGATCAAGATCCCGCCAGCTTCTAGCACGGCATTCCAGTTCAGACCAAAATCTTTGCGGTTGACACGAGTGGTAGCCGAGAGGCCAATTCGCGTGTTGCCCCATGGATCTTTCGTTGGGGGACTAGGACCTTCGACCTCAAAGACTACCTTGCGGGGTTATGAAGCCTGAATTCGCCACTGCATACAATGCCTTCCAAAGTAAAATCAGCACTTTCCGCGGAATAGCAGTCGTTTGAGCAGAACACAAACCACTTAAGTGCATACAGCGCAAGGAAGATTACAGCAACTTTACAACAAATCTTGAGGCCACTTTAATTGGGCGGGAGTTGCATCCCTTCTAGAGAAGCTAATATATCGAGAGGTGAATGATGAAACAGTCCGCCTGGGCTCTAGGATTTATTAATGTCTCAATGGTCCTGGCTGTGTGTACCGTCGCGACGTTCGGCCAAGATCCGAGCGAACTTGACTCGACTGCAAGAGAGCGCATCCGGCAGGCACGCGCTTCGATCGTAATGGTCAAGGCAGCGGACCAGTCAAATAAAACGATCTCCCAGGCGCTTGGCTTTTTCATTCGCAAAGATCTTATCGCCACCGGCTTAGAAATTGGCGATAGAAACTCGCGCCTTCATGTTACCGCTGCGACAGAGGTAGGTACGGCGCAAGTCTTATCCTCCGGCAACTATTTTCTTCCGTACGTCTTGCTGGAGGCGCCAGCGGAAGTTTCGCCGTTAAGTCTGGGAGACAGCGAACAAGTCGCAGTGAATGACAGTGTATACATGCTCAGCGCTTCCGGGCAGATAGTTGCTGGTAGGGTCACCGGTACCACGACAATAGAGAATACTCAGGCGTTCTCGATAAGTATTCAGATCGACTCAAAAAACAAAGGTGCGCCGGTTTTCAACCGCTACGGTGAAGTGATTGGTATAGCCGCTAAAAGTCGGGATAGACAAAGCGCCGGTTTGGCGTTGCCATCTTCTCGCCTGGCCAAGCTAAAGCATCTCGGCGAGGCGGGCGTGGGTGCAGGTATAGGAGATGGTCCACGCTTTCCCGTTCGGCCGCCTGCAACCAACAGTGACGGCACGGTAGCCAGTAGTGTGGATACAAAGCCAGTGCGCTTGCATGCGCCAACTCCTCAATATACAGAAGCAGCTCGCGCCAATCGCACCCAAGGTTCGGTAATCTTACGCGTGCTGGTGAATGAGGGTGGCGATGTGACCGCCGTGCGGGTCGTTCGCGGTCTTCCTGATGGTCTCACTGAACAAGCAATCGATGCTGCGCGTCGATCAAAGTTCAAACCAGCGATGAAAGATGGTAAGGCGGTAACATATTGGGCCGTCTTGGAGATGACCTTTATTATCCGATGAACCGCCGAGG
Source organism: Acidobacteriota bacterium (assembly GCA_046732935.1). Lineage (GTDB taxonomy): Bacteria > Acidobacteriota > Blastocatellia > Pyrinomonadales > Pyrinomonadaceae > PSRF01. Next base: position 36,856 of record JBKPOC010000160.1, read on the forward strand.
CAAGTTCTTTATACATGCTGCGCAAAATGCATTGGTAGCGATAAGGTTATTCGAGAACTGCACGAGGTTCCTGAACGAATGGATAAAGCCGCGTAAAACAAAAGGCAAAGATTGAACAGGAACTCCGAAGACTTGATCTCACAGATGCCGACGCGATTGTCCGTGGTGATTTGGCAGCGCTAGACAAACTCTGGACGGAAGATTTCAAAGTCAACAATCCCTTTAATCAGATTGATAGAGCGGATCGGATCCGCACGGGCGCCGTCACTTATTCTTCGTTTACCCGTGAGCCTGAAACAGTTCTGATTCATGGGAATACGGTCATCGTTATGGGGCTGCTGACGATGCGCGGCTTGAAGACTTGAAGACTACATGAGGGACTCCCTTGTAATACCAGGCAGGATGTTAGCTGCTTTGACGTTGACCTCGATAAATACTGCTTCGTATCGTTGGCAGCACTAGGTAAGAAGCCGGATTTTAAGTCCAGCTTTACAGCTCCTCAGACTGTTCATACCTGTCCTTATCCGCCGTTCACTAAGCGAACCTAAACCGCGCTCGCTTCGAGAAATTATTCAGACAGGGCAGGGGCTTGGGCAGCACCGGTGCGGGAACGCGAGCGCGCCGTGCGATTTGTATAGGCGAGGTCGTCTATATGCCACCGTGTGGATTGTTCCTCACTGCGAATATTGCCGGTCCCATCGGACTCGTAGGTGTATGGCCCAAAGAATTCCCAATCTGTGGCTGTGTAGAGAACGTAGCCACCGCGGAACACGGCATGCGCCACTAACTCTTCTCGTTCCGAGGGTAAGGTATAAATGCCTCTCTCTTTTAGTTGCCGCATCGGCCCTCTTTTCGTATCAAATTGCTTACGCCTGTTACCTGCCTCAAGTAGCAGATAAGTTCCAGGATTAACAACGCTCTCTCAGTTCGTATTTGTAGCGTTGCACAAGGACACTGAGGTACTGAGTATAGTGTTCACTCAATTGCGCTTTGAGTCCCAGAGGAACGGAATTCCAGCGGGCAGCGCACAATTCTTTCAAAAACGAGGTTAACGCGTCTACCCGCACCACGTGCCACCGGTCAAGGTGTTCTTCATAATGCCAGCAATATATTGGACCATGGCTCCGCTGGCTATAGAAAATACTATTTTCTCCACCCCTAGAGCCAGGCTTGATGAATATACGCAATCCGTTCATGGTCCCCCCCCGCCAGCCTTAAAGCTGCCTTAATGCATCATGCTCTGATGCAGTTATCCGAATGGGTCCGCCGGCCTCTTTCGTAGTTATGTATTGGTGAGCCTGAGACGGACTCTCGTTCATTCCCTGTACTCCCGCACCGACGTCGAAAGGCAGTATTGCAAACAGGAACCGGTTTGCTCATGATTATTCAAGTGTGGTGGTAATAGGTGCATCAGGATCCCTGGCATAGTCAGGTTTGAAAAACAAACAGACGGCACAAGGAGGGAAAAAATTAAAGCGCGCGGATCCTGATGTCGAGAGTGGTTTTAAAGAACTGATAAAATGCTGCCTGAAGTATACCACACTGTTCTAGTTCGGTAACGCGTGGGCCATCCATAACTACCGCAATGCCGGCCGTTCGGAGTGCGTCGACAAACGAATAAGCACGCGACCATCGGATTTGGCATTGCCGAAAAGAAAACTGTTCAGCTCAGGACTTCCGCCCCCTTTTCGAAGCTTGACGCCGTGGGGGAGTTTTATCTTTTGTAAGGAACAAAACGTCGCCAGGCTGGCATCGCAAGGCGAAGCAGATTTTCTCCAACGTTTCAAAATTAATTCCCACTGCCTTGCCTTTTTTTAATCGCCACAGAGTTGTATGACTGAAACCGGTCTCCTTCGCCAGCCAGTAGAAGGTGCGCTTTTCCTTAGCCAATACTTTATCAAGCCTGGGCACAATCATATCGGAAGGTCATATTTACCATATCTAAAATATATTGTCGCTTTGAAATATATTCTGTAGACGACATATATGGCTCTTATGAGCTTGCAACTAATGCTTTGATGAGGCATCATAGGCCCTGGTTAATCCTTCTCTCGCGCATCGACGGTGATGCGCTCCGCGCATAAATCGATTAGCGCTGGCGTTTGGAAGTTCGAGAGTTGGCTTGTTTCACACTTCGAAGCCGCTCTTTTTTTAGAGCATCCGAACCTGGTCCTTCGACCGCTACCGTTTCGCCGAAGCCCATCCGATTCACAGCTTCTTTTTCATTCCCAAAAGGGGAAAGGTATATCTCTATGTCAACGAAACTTTATGTTGGAAATCTTGCTTTCCAAACCACCAATCAGGATCTCGAGCAGTTGTTTGGGCAAGCTGGAACAGTTCAATCCGCAAGTGTTGTGGAAGACCGCGATACGGGACGCTCGAGAGGCTTTGCCTTCGTGGAAATGTCCAGCCAGGAAGAAGCGACTTCAGCGATCGAACAATTCAACGGCAAAGATGTCAGTGGTCGCGCCCTGAAGGTCAATGAAGCCAAACCCCGCGAAAACCGCGGCGGAGGTGGACGTGGCTTTAGCGACAATCGCGGGGGTGGCTACGGCGGCAATGGTGGTCGCCGGGTCGAGCCGCGCTGGTAACAATCAACACTCCACACAGTGCTTTGGTCTCCGGGATGATCCGATTCATCCCGGAGAGCCGCGCTGGCTGTCCATTTCCATCACGCAGATAAGAAGTCTGACAGGACTGCTAATGAAATTAATAGAAGGCGGGGACGCCGCAACGGCGACGCGGAGACAGCCCATCAATTGGGCGAGGGGCAATTGGGGCACCGCGACTTTTCTGATTTGCGCCCATCTTGGCTCCATCGCAGCGCTCTTCTTTTGGAGTTGGCCGGCAGTAATCACTGGAGTCGTACTTTACTGGGTTGGCGGTAGTCTTGGTATCGGCATGGGTTATCACAGGCTAATAACCCACCGCGGTTACAAAGTGCCGAAACTGGTTGAATACTTTCTCATCACCTGCGGCACGCTAACCCTCGAAGGTGGTCCCATTCAATGGGTGGTGACGCACCGGATACACCACGCCCACACAGATCGCGCGAACGATCCACATACGCCACGCCATGGCGGCTGGTGGGCACATATCGGTTGGGTACTGTGGGGCACGGCTCAGAATCACGACGACGCCACCCTCGCACGCTACGCCCCTGATTTAATAAAGGACCGTTACTATCGTTGGCTGAGTCACCGCTACTGGGTCCCGCTGATTGTAGTGGGCCTGATGCTTTTTGCGTTTGGCGGGTGGGGCGTGATGCTGTGGGGAATATTTCTCCGCCTTACGTTGTGCCTGCATGCGACGTGGCTCGTCAATTCGGCTACACACCTGTGGGGAAAAACCAGATTCGAAACCGGTGACGACTCGCGCAATAGCTGGTGGGTAGCGCTGCTGACATTCGGCGAAGGATGGCACAACAACCATCACGCTCATCCCACTTCAGCGCGCCACGGCCTGCGTTGGTACGAGTTCGATTTGAACTGGATGGGTATTCGAACTTTGCAATTTATGGGATTGGCCCATGGGATAAAACGCCTTCGTTTCAATCGCGTTTCGTCCGTCTGGCAACTCGTCTCCGGTCGAGTAAAATCCGAACGTGTTAAGCAACTACGGAGTATCGATGCCTAAAATCATCTGGTCTTGTTCCCACTGCGGTACTGTGCTGCCACTCTGGAAAATCAAGTGCTCAAACTGTGGGCGCCGTGAATTAAGCTGGTTCCACGTGCTTGTTTTAATCGCGGCCGCAGGGCCTTTATTGATTTTGTTTTTCAAGTTTCTGTAGGGGTGCACAGAGGCCTCTGAGACTAGCACCTCCGTAGTGAGCCTTAGCCCTGCGATTGACGAGGCGTTGGCAACCCCCCAACGAGTCACCTTAGCGGGATCAATAACTCCTGCAGGAATGAGGTCTTTAAACTTTCTCGACGCGGGCTTTCTTCTCTTTGAGTTCCATACGGTTCCGGTCGTCGTTCCATCGCCGGCAGCGTCGCTGGTTTTTGCAGCCACCTCTCGTACCATCTCTGCGCGCCCATATTCTCCATCGGGTCGATCTCTTTTGCGACGGCAACACCAGGCTGGTGATAGTCGGGCTGCCATGTTTGTTGTCGAGTACGACGTTGCGTCCTTTTGGACCAAGGGCGAGTCTTACCGTGTCGGCGGGTTTATTTACACACGCAGAATTGCCGCACGCGAGTGTCCGCCGGAAATTACTTGCTTTGCCATACGTCGGCCTGTTCTGTGGACCTTATGCCGGGTTTCTGCTTCTTTTGAACAGGTTCAGCGCAAGAACAATGGCGGCTGCTACCAGCAACAGGTGAATCAAGCTATTGGTGACGAAGCCGCCGTAAAACCCAACCAGCCACAGCACCAACAACACTACAAGAATCGTCCATAACATGAATCGTATCCCCTCACTTCAAATGTTTAGAAACCTATTGTTTGAGACTGGACTATGCAAACAGAACCGTCTGTGCGCTATACCACATACGTGCCATCCTCACCCGTCCGTGCGCCAACACGTTATATAGCTGCGAAGAGTTAAAGCGACTCGCCTATAAGCGGTCTAACGCACAGACGCCGCCGCCTGACAAAGTAAAATCTTTTCATGAGCGATATCTATGCCATGCAACGGGCGAACGGCGATGTGTTTGCGCTCGATAATAAGGGACGCTTTTGCGTGCCCCTGTTTCATAGCAGCCATGACGCGACGACCGCTCGGTTGCGTAATGGGGACATGCTGCTTTTCAAACCTGTGGTCCTCGATGCTCGTTTGCTCCGCGAACTTAGACCTAAAGGCGGTCAAAATAATGTGGACCTCTTGCTGGTGAAAGATCCGCTACGGAGCCTGAAACGTGGCGATCAGGTGGATCACGCGGAACTCACCTTACTTGTGGGGAATCACACGTGATCAAACCCCTATCAACCGCTGTGTGATTCCGAGAGTATTGTACATACGGAATATATCTCATATTTGACATATGCCTGCAGCTGGCGTAAGGTCGGTAGGAACCGAGTGTTGCTTACTCCCTTCTCAGCGCCTCTGGAACCACCGAGATCACCTGACGCAACAGCTATCAATCGAGGGCATGAGAAACTGCCATCACCAGCACTCTTTTAAGCAGGAGAAATCATGGAAGAGAAGCCAGTTTTCAAAATCGGAGAGCGCATCGACCAAATGTGCATCACCTGTAACGAGGAGCGCGGTCATATCGTAGTTTCTCTCAGCAAGACAGGGAGGATCACACGCGTCGAGTGTCCAATGTGTGCGTCACGTGTCATGTATCGCGCCGGCACAACGCCCCGCGTTTCCGATAAAGTCGGCGCGCCATATGATCGCACGCGAACGTATCGTAAGGGACAGACGTTGATTCACCCCACGTTTGGTGAAGGTGAGGTAACGGCGATCATAGAACCACAGAAAATGGATGTGTTATTCGCGGATCGCATACGGCGAATGATACATGCTCATTCTTAACTCACGATTTGCACAGAAACATTTGATCTTAACCACTACTTCGGCCTGGGGCTCGAGCGTGGTCACGCGAAGGATGCAGCGTGCTTCTTTTTGTACACCGAGGCGAAGGTCGCGCAACCCATAAGTGTCATGTTAGGACCTTGAGAATCTTTACCTTGGCCCAGTCGATCGAATTGTGAGCTCCGTACCCATCGGAAGCTCGAGGTTGTCTTTGCCCTGAATAAAAACCGAGCCGGCTCCGCCTGCGGCGCCGATGATTCCGCCAATCGCTGCTCCTTTTCCACCGCCGGCAATGGCGCCGATGATAGCTCCGACAGTCGTAGCAACGCCTGCGCGTTGGATCGTTTGCGTGGTCTGGTTAGCGCCTTGCGCGCTCCCTTCGTTGTCAACCTTGATGGCGTCGCCATTCGGCGTTCGAACGGTCTCGAGAATTCCGGCGAACCTGTACGTTTGACCGTTCCGCAGCCGGATCGTGTCGAAACTGAGCGAGATCTCGGACCGGCCATTCAGGCGTCCACCTCCGTCAACGTTCCCAACTACGCCTTCGATAACTGCATCCTGGTATTGACCGGGTTGGCGTACGGTCATAGTGAACCGGTCGCCGCGCTTCGTCCGCTTCCCAGTTAAGTCATTGTTCAGAACTGCTACCATGCTTTCACCATCGCGCACGATGAATTCACCGCTGGACGCGTTAGTGTTACCCACGACGGGCCGCGAATTGTCGTTGATATTCCACTCTACTATATTGGCGGTCCGGTTATAAATACTATCGACGACAACTGGTTGCGTTAACCTGTCGGAATAGATCTGCCGCCGCACTCGTAGACTGTTGTCGTTTTCGGTTGCGTCGAAAGTGACATTAAAATCATCCTCTTTGTAGCCGTTCGTACTAACTACCAACTGTTCCCCGCGCAACGTAGCGGTCACGCGGGTCGATCTACCATTGGGAAATTGTTCCTGACGCTCACGGTTATCTGCTTCAAATGTTGATTGTGGCGCTAGCGAAGAAGCAATAGTCATCGTCGTACCGCGGCGTTGGATCATCAGCATCTCAGGAGATTCAAGTCGCTCCAGGATTTGGTCGGTGACTTCCTGACGCTCGTAGGCGCGCACATTCCGAGTCGCGCGTCGCGCTTTGTCCCGCGGGTTGTCACTGCGAGATGAATCCAGTCTAAAAGTTCCGGTCAGGCGATTCGTGCCTTTGTATCCAGTTTGTGAAGATGAATTGTTTATCCAACTTGGCGCAACATTGTATGCGTTGGCCAGGACGCTTAGATTCACGCGCAATGTTGACCAATCGTTCCTGGCGCCGTCTGTAAGCGGGTTCTCACGCATGAAATTGTCGAGGGGTTGGGCCTGATCGAGCAGATGCTTTACGTCGTCCGAAGTCAGCTGCCTGGCATCGAAGTGAATACGCACCTGATCGGTTGCCTTCTTAAAGCCGCGAAGAGCATCGTTCATGTTCGCCTCGACTCGCGTGTGATCGTAAGGTCGTCTGAAAAAAGCGTCTGTAACACTCCCACGAAAGTTATCGCCGCCATTTTCGATCAGCTTAATTAACTGATTTAGTTCGCTGTCAGACAATCGGAACGATCCATTTGCGGCGACCTTCATAGGAGTTAGTTTGTTCCACTGCCAACTGACGCCATACGCATTCGCCAACGTGTTCAGATCCGTTCGAAGCGATGCCCAGTCATTCTTGACCTGAGGGTTTAGAGTATTTTGTTTTATGAAGCTATTGATGGGCGACGCTTTTTGTAGAATGCTCTCAACGTCGGACGCAACTGCAAGCCGGCGAGTGAACTGATCCCTAAACTGCTTAATAGCGAGGTCAAGCCCAAATTGGAAGGTGCTGACGTCATTCTGAGGCTGCGTTTGGTCGACGCTCCGCTGGACCAGTGCCACATTGAGACTGTTGCGGAACTTGCTCGAGCTTCGTTCAAGTCGTTGAAGCATGTTGCCGACCTGACGTGTATTGTTACGGCCAGGCTGAGCCTGTATTCCAACACCCATGATGATTGAAAACAGTAACAGGGTAAAAACAGAAGTGGTGCTTTTCATAATCGTCATTTTCTACTCTCGGCTTCTACAGCTTCTTCCGGTTTCTAAGCACACGTCGCAATTCAGGAATCCTAAGTACAAATTATTTACATGCCCGTGCCGCCGGATGCCAGGTCAGGTTTGTTATTTTCCTGAAACTCAGAAATCAGCGCCTCGGTTGTCAGCATCAACCCCGCGATCGATGCGGCGTTTTGCAGGGCGCTACGCGTTACCTTGGCAGGATCAATGACGCCCGCAGCTATGAGGTCTTCAAACTTCTCGGTTATGACGTTGTAGCCGATGTTCGGGTTCTTCTCGGCGCGAACTCTCTCGACGATTACCGCGCCTTCTTTGCCCGCATTAGCGACGATTTGTCGGAGCGGCTCTTCCAGCGCGCGCTTGACGATGTTCACACCGATCTGTTCGTCCGGGTCGTTCGCAGGTTCGTCCTTATTGAAGGCCTTGAATCGATCCAGCACCTTTGCGGCTCGGATCAGAACCACACCTCCACCTGGCACGATACCCTCTTCAACTGCCGCTCGAGTCGCGTGCATTGCGTCCTCAACGCGCGCCTTCTTTTCTTTGAGTTCCATTTCAGTGGCCGCCCCGACGCGAATTATTGCAACACCGCCCACAAGCTTCGCCAGCCGCTCCTGCAATTTCTCGCGGTCATAGGCGGAGTCAGAGTTTTCGATTTGAGCTTTGAGTGTGGTCACGCGAGCTTGCAAGTCTCTGGCGTCTCCGCCGCCATCAATGATCGTCGTAGTGTCCTTGTCAATCGTCACTTTCCTGGCGTTGCCCAGCTCCTCAAGCATGACATTTTCCAGCTTGATACCGAGATCTTCGCTAATAACCTTTGCGCGCGTAAGGATGGCGATGTCTTCGAGCATGGCCTTACGACGATCACCAAAGCCCGGCGCTTTCACCGCCGCGACCGCGAGCGTGCCACGCAATTTATTTACTACGAGGGTGGCTAATGCTTCACCGTCTATATCTTCCGCGATAATCAAGATCGGTCTTCCCAACTTTGCAACTTCCTCAAGAATGGGAAGCATTTCTCTCATCGAGGAAATCTTTTTCTCGCTTAGGAGAACGACAGGTTTTTCAAGCACGACTTCCATGGTTTCCGCATCGGTGACGAAGTAAGGCGAGAGATAGCCGCGATCAAACTGCATCCCTTCCACCACCTCCAAAGCAGTCTCGATCGTCTTTGATTCTTCGACGGTGATGACGCCGTCTTTGCCCACCTTCTGCATCGCTTCAGCGATCAACTTGCCGATCGTGTCGTCGCCGTTCGCCGAGATCGTGCCAACCTGGGCGATCATGTCTTCAGTGACCGGCTTCGCCATTCTCTTGATCTCTCGAGTCGCACGCTCGACGGCTTTGTCAATCCCGCGCTTTAGAGCCATCGGGTTCGCACCCGCTGCCACTGTCTTCACGCCCTGGCGGAAAATGGCCTGTGCTAGTACGGTTGCAGTGGTCGTGCCGTCGCCGGCAACATCGCTGGTCTTCGAGGCTACTTCCCGCACCATCTGCGCACCCATGTTCTCCATCGCATCTTTGAGCTCGATTTCCTTCGCCACAGTCACGCCGTCTTTAGTGATCGTCGGGCTGCCATATTTCTTGTATAGTACGACGTTGCGGCCTTTTGGACCGAGTGTGAGCTTTACTGTGTCGGCGAGTTTATTCACACCGCGTAAAATTGCAGCGCGGGATTGATCGCCCAGGGTTATTTGCTTTGCCATTATCTTTATTTACTTGTCGAGCGGTGTTGGTGATTTCTATGGGATTCGTAGGGTTTGCCTGAAGCCGTAGTCTCTCTATGCCGGATTCCGGTACTGCCTCAAGAGATTAAGTGCAAGAACCAGCGCCGGCTGGTACCAGCAACAGGTGAATGAGGCTGGTAGTGATAAAGCCGCCATAAAACGCGACCAGCCAGAACAATAACAACGCTATTAGAATTACCCACAACATAAACGTACTCACCTCATTTGAAAATATTCGACCAACTATCAGACTGGACTAAGCAAAGACAGGCGTCCGTGCGTTACACCACATACAAGCCTTTTATTTCTGTATTGGTTATGATGGCTACAAACAACTTGTGTATTCATAAGCGGTCGAGCGCACAGACGTCTTCACCTGTTTGACCTGACAATGACAAGGAGCTTGTATGAGCGACACGCATGTCATGCAAAACGCAAAGGGCGAAACCAAATCAAGGACCCAGGCGAAGTTTGATCCGATACGCTGGGCGCTGCTAAACCCATGGCTTTCAGAGGGTCAGCCCGATGACAGAACACCGATGAATGGTTCTGTCAAAGATAGCGGGGGAACACCATCCGTTCAGCGCTCCTTCGCCAGGAGGACTCATCAGGCGATGTTCAAAAAGTGGTCGCAAGCGAGGCACGACTAACGCGTAATCGACCCATGAATAAACAACTGACCGTCAGCTCCGAACCATTTGGAGAAACGCCGTAACGAGTATGGCTGGAATCGGTCACTGAAAAAGTCCCCTGAAGCATGTTCAAGCAATTCACACTCGGTATTGAAGAAGAGTTTCAGATTGTTGATCCGCATACCCGCGAACTGCGCTCCCATGTCTCTGAAATCCTGGAAGAAGGCAAGATGCTGCTCGGTGAGCAAGTCAAACCCGAAATGATCCAGTCGATGATCGAAGTGGGCACCGGAATCTGCAAAGATATAAAAGAAGCTCGATCCGATATCACAAACCTGCGCGGTATCGTTTCTGGTTTGGTGCGCAAGAAGAGATTGGAGATTGTCGCTGCCGGCACTCATCCGTTCTCGCATTGGCAGGATCAGAAGATTTTCGAAAATGCCAGATATGAACTGATCGTGGAAGAGAACCAGATGATCGCCCGCTCGTTACTCACCTTCGGACTCCACGTACATGTTGGCGTTGCGGATCCTGACCGGGCAATCCAAATTATGAACGCAGTGCGCTACATGTTGCCGCATGTGCTCGCGCTCTCGACTTCATCTCCTTTCTGGCTCGGCGTACACACGGGATTGAAGTCATACCGCTCGGAAGTGTTCACGAGAATGCCGCGTACCGGCATCCCCGACCACTTCGAGTCGGACAGCTCGTTTCAACGCTATGTCAGGCTTCTCGTCGAAACAGGTTGCATTGATGACGGCAAGAAGATCTACTGGGACGTGCGCCCGCACCCGTTCTTCCCGACGCTCGAGTTTCGCATCTGCGATATTCCCACCCGCGTTGATGACACAATCGCTATTGCGGCCCTTTTCCAGGCACTAGTCGCAAAGATAAATAATCTTCTCGACCAAAATCTAACGTTCCGGCTGCATCACAAAATGCTGATCGAGGAAAACAAGTGGCGCGCGGTGCGCTATGGGCTTGACGGCAAGATGATCGACTTTGGTAAGAGCAGGGAAGTGCCCGTGCGCGATCTCATTCGTGAACTTCTGGAGTTTGTCGACGATGTTGTCGACGATCTTGGTTCGCGCGAAGAGATCGGCCACATCTACACAATTCTCGAGCGCGGCACTTCAGCCGACGAGCAGCTTCAAGTCTGGCGGAAGACGAGCGACATTAATGCTGTGGTGGACCATTTGATTGAAGCTACGATAGAGAATGTTCCGTGTGGATGATTCCCGTCGGCCTTACCGGCCGCGCGGTCAGTGCTTCGCCGGGCGACTTTTTCGGGGTGGCGTTTTATTAAACTTTTTCGTGTTCGTATGAGAGAGCACATCGCCGGGTTCACACTTAAGAACCACGCAGATCTTCTCCAACGTTTCAAAATTGATTCCTAGTGCCTTACCCTTCTTCAACCGCCACAGTGTCGTATGGCTGATGCCGGTCTCTTTAGCCAGCCAGTAGAAAGATCGACCGCGGTTGGCCAATAACGCGTCTATGCGAATCTCAATCATGATGTGTCTCGGTCATGGCCTATTTATCACATACGACACATAATGTCTATATGAGATATATTCTATACTTGACATATATTCGTAGTTCGCATAAGGTGGCTGCGAACCGAGTTCGCTTACTCCCTTCTCAGCTCCTCTGGGATTTTCCAGATCACCTGAAGTCAACAGCCTAACAACAGAGGAGCAAGAAATGTTTGGACGACAAGTTACTTTAAAGCTTAAGGCCAATTCCGCTACAGAACTCAACCGCATCGCCGAGACCGAGATTCTCCCGATCCTGCG
>JBKPOC010000161.1:0-1546 GCA_046732935.1 Acidobacteriota bacterium
GATGAAAACGATGTCACGAAGTGGATCAGGCTCTTCGGGTAGCCGCGAGGCAACGAGGTCAACGAGCGGTGCATATTCTGCCAGCACCGAATGGACTGTCTCGACAATGGTTTCGACGCCCTGCTCGCGTTCGGCGTTGAACCATTCTTCAAGCGGTCGTTGGGAAAGCATCGCTTCGTCAAGGCATTCTGCAAGTGAAATCCGTCTTATCCTCTTGCCTTTTTGCGTCAAGCGGGTCTCAAGAAGCGTCACCTGCTTACGCAGTTCGTATTCATCTTCAGGCGCGTAACGAAAAAGTGCGTATGGCATGTCGTGGTACGCGCTAATCTTTTCCCGAGGGTCCGGCATTTCGAGCACCGGCTCGAGGTCTTGCTTGATCCGTTGTTGGAGATCGCTCACGCCGCCATCCTTTCTACGAATTCGCGGGCACTCTTGCACGGTAATGAGATCTGCACGAGGCTCCCGGCGACTTCGTATTCCAGTTTCCGGAACTGATGAAGCCGCAAAAGCTCATTCTCGATTGCGTTCGGCCCCATCAACGCCAGGCGCCAGGCTTTACTTTCAATCAAGCGCGCAGTCGATCCCTCCACCTCGGCGATAACGTGAGCCCAATAAACGAAGCACCGGTCGCTCAAATGATGTGATGCAAACGACTTCGCGGGTCCGTTTCCTTGCAGGAGTCTCAGATCAACACCCATCCGAAGAAGATCCCGAGCCGTACGTGTAGTACCGTAAGCACTAAGGGAATTAGGCGACTGGCGTTTCCAGTACTGCTCAACAAAAGGGGCTACATCCTGCGTTCTTATCTGGAAAGTTCCAATTTCAAACTCAGGAAACAGCCAGTCCCTAACGAAGTCACCAAAGAGCGGTTCACACAGACCGATCCATAAAAGAAGACACGAGCGCCATTCCTCTAATGGCAACCCGCTTATAGCAAGGCGGACCAACTGTTGAGTTGCAGGAATACTTTGAAATCGCCGGCGAAGAGTAGCCCGAACCTCGCGGCCCCAAGCATCAGTGCTGAATTCTCCTTGCAGCCCCTTTTCAAGATTCCTATCCAGTGAAGCGCTTTGATCCCATGACGAAAACAGTTTGTATGTTTCAGCCGCAAGTGCTCCCTTCCGCAACAGTCTTTGTGATATACCTCCGCCTTTCTTCATGCGAACCTTTGGTAGGGAACCGCGAGCGCACCAAGCTCTCCACGGGCGAATCCGACCGCAAGTTGCGCGACATCATCATCTGACCCCGAGAAGAGGTCCGGTATGAGAACCGCTCGTCCTTCTGCGGAACGCCGCAGTCGGGACGCCCGATCTATTTCCAGATCTGTTATGACGTCGAGCTTTCGCAGCGCTTCGAGGAGATTGGAAGATTCTAAATTCTCCAACTTCTGAAAAAAGGGTTTCCACACGGTAGTATGATCTAGCCAATGCTCCCAGCGCGCATCAAATTCTTCCTCCAGTTGCGCGGTTAGTCGCCACAAGGTGACCGAGTTTGGTGGGTCAAAAACCTCAGCGCACCTGTGCGCGGCCACTGCAAATACTGATCT
>JBKPOC010000162.1:0-5925 GCA_046732935.1 Acidobacteriota bacterium
CCTGATTGGAGATGGTTAGTGTCTTCTCAAATTTTTCCTTGTGTTCTACTTTGAGCTGGATGCCAAAGTACGACAAGAGTTCGTTTACCTCGTTTCGGACAGCTTCCAACTCTTGATCAGAAAACGGAGTTACAGAGGTACCAAGCGTATACTTGGCATAATCGGCAAAAGGAATTTGCTGGCCTAAAAGGGCTCGCAGATAAAAGATAGAGCCTTGCAGTTTATCGCGCAGGAACTCGCCTTCGTGAGAATTGGTATCGAGTTGTTCAGTTAGATTCTCTAAAGCTGAGAGGATTTCCTCTCTCGAAGCGAAGGAATCGGTGTTATCAATATCCGTCAAATCGAAGTCGATGATTTCCGGGCCACCATGCGCGCGTTCAAAGTTATCCCAACCGCGATATACCGCGATGATTTTCTTAGTGCCGCTCAGAAACCCGGACCGCGGTGAAACGAATTGTTTTTGCATACTTACTGGAAGCCCCGCTGTTCGCTATCTGGCTATGATACAGCAGAGGACGGCCATGGTCAGCGACCGCTACAACAACTCGTCGCACTCAAGATCTTTGTAAGGCGCATGTCCACGCCGCGTGTTGGGAAGAAACCTGACGATACCGATCATTTTCTGGCGCCGTGGCATGAAGCCGGAGGCCTGGTGGCATGGACTCAAATGCGCGTTGGCAATGCATCAAAAAGCGCTATATATCTTCATATCAGCTTCATCTTTTCCACTCGCAATATAAGAGTGTCCCCTGGAAACTCCATCGGGCTGTTCAATGAGTGAAGCACCCGGAATTGGACCAACAGCAGGTACGAGTCATTCTGGATGCTATTTCCCTCTCAAGCTCAGAGTTCTTTGCAGCCTTCAATGACAGACCCACCACAAAGACACAGCGAATAATGCTCTTAAAGCGCTGAGACGACGGGCGCTCGGTGCGTTCCCGAACAATCAGGTGGCTGAACTCTTCGTTTATCTCTGGCGAACACACAAGCCGCGCGCGCAGTCAGAACGGCTTCTAATTGCCGTTTCGTCAGCCTAATGATTCTTAGCTAAATCCATACCAATAGAGAGTTCAGTCCGGTCACAGATCGTTATAGATGAGAACTCGAAGTCGTTCGAACGACAACCGCTGAGGAAAATTTCAATTTATGACCGAAAACTGTAGGAAATTATCATGTTATGCCCAAACAAAATTTCAGTTAATGACCAAACGGCGCTTGTAAGTTGTTGATTTCAAGTGGGAGGCGTTTCACTTTGTCGGTCATAAAGTGAAATTCTTGTGGGTCATTAAATGAAATCGAGCAGGATGAACCTATGATTCGGTCGGCTTTAAGCGCGTCAGCAAAAGACGTCCATGTCGGATTTGCGGCAAGCCAACTTATTGTGGTTTTTCGAGAGACGAAGGTACTTCCATCTGCATGCGCATCAGTGCGGGCTCTCGCGGGTTCTCCCGCACCGGTGGAAACATACACGTCCATCCCGAGATTCCCTTCATCACGATTCGACCAAGAATCCAGAGGCCCATTAGCCAATCAATTCCGCTGGCTCCTCTGGAAATCAGAGCACGCTGTTTTCGGGAATTGATACGGATCTCTCCAGCGTCAAATTACAGGCAGGAACTTGTCACCTGCCCAGGAGGATTGATATCACTCGGACTGCTTGAGGAACACGCAACCAGCTACGGCGCACTGCCTCGAACAAAACGGGAGCGCGAACATTCAAATTACATGGAGTGTTAAACAGCGGCCAATAAAACAGCACTGGTTATTGCAAATCAAAAATTTGAAGAGTATGTTGGACTTCGTTCAGTCATTGGCTGGTGAGAATTTAAGCTTTTGCTTTTCTCACTTTTTCGCAAACGCAACACTTCCCGACATCACGAAGTCTGAACTCTCACAGATTTCTTAACAAGTAGCCCAACAGATTAAGTATTCAATGGTCCACGTCGTCTCCCGACGGTACGGCGCGGTCTACCGACAATCCGACCTCCATCGCAAAATTGCGCGGGGTATGTAAGTCGAGGCCTGTCGCGCAACTGCGTTTAGAGGCTCAATTTCAAAAGGAGCCTGACGATGGTACGCACGGTCGCCAATCACGCACTATCGGTTTTTTGCCTGCTGAGTCTGGGATTGCTCTTGGGTTTCTGCTTTGCAACCAAGACTCAAGCTCAAACGACAACCTACCATCTGCATCAGGAAGCTTCAACCACTGCAGGTCTCTTTCAAGTAAAGACCGCAGCCGCCGATGCGACAACGGTATCACTCTCGTCGATAAACCTGAAAAACAAAAATGCCGGCGAATACATCATCAAGGCTTTTGATACGCCTTCGGGTGTGCCGAGTTCATCAGGTGTCGTGCCATCCGGCTCCGTTGTGAGCTTCTCTGTATGGATGAGTATGACGTCAACGTCTGGCTCAATGGTTCCGCGAGCAAAATTAATGCTCAACAGCGCGAACGGCACGGCCTTCTGCACAGCAACGGGCTTCGCTCTTACTCAAACGTTAACGAAGCACACATTCTCCTGCACCACCTCAGCGAATATAACGATGACGGCGTCTGACCGTCTCTACGTTTGGGTCGGTGTGAACGTCACCACCAAAGCCACGCTTGATACGTTTGTCAATCTGAGTATTGAAGGTACTCCGAATGGAAATTACGATTCGACGGTCGATGTACCCGCGGCGCTCCCGCCACCGTCATTAACATCGCTCTCCCCCAACATTGGCCCAGTCGGTTTATCTGTCACCCTCACTGGTTCAAACTTCGGATCAGTACAGGGCGGTAGTTCGGTAACTTTCAACGGAACAGCGGCGACAGCCGCGAGCAGTTGGAGTCCGACAAGCATTTCCGCATTTGTGCCAACTGGCGCAACCACTGGTCCAGTTGTGGTGAACGTGGGCGGACAAGCAAGTAACAGTCTGTCTTTCACTCTCACTCCACAGATCAGCAGTCTGTCGCCAAATGCGGGGGTGCCTAATGATGTGGTGACGATCACAGGTACGAACTTCGGAGCCACTCAGGGTACGAGTACGTTGAAGTTCAACGGCATTACTGCCTCACCAACAAGCTGGAACACCACCACCATTGTTGCGCCTGTGCCCGCCGGCACCACTACGGGAACTGTCGTCGTAACCGTTGCAGGACAAGCGAGCAACGGAGCCGTATTTACAGTTCCTGCGCCGGCTACAGTGACAGATACGCTGACGGTTTATTTGCACAAAGAGGCATCGACGACGAGCGGGCGATTTCAGTTGAAGCTCACTCCAGGAGATGCGGCCGTATTTGCATTGCAGACCGGAGATCTCAAAGGTCTGCCTGTTAACGCCGACTACTTGATCAAGGAATTCGACACTCTGGCAAACGTACCGAATGTGGCCGGCGTGATCCCCATCAACACGCCTATCAAATTCACTCTGTGGATGAAGAAGACGACGAACTTTGGCGAGTTCTATCCCAAAGTGAAGCTAACGCTGCTCAATGGCACACCAGTCTGCGAATGTCATGGCGCCACCAGCCCCACTAATCAGATGACTACTACACTATATGATTGGATAGTGACGTGTTTCACGACCTCCGAACTCACACTCACCGCAACTGATCGGTTTTATGTTTGGGTGGGAGTTTACGCCTATCCACCGGCCACCGACACCGTCAGAGCGGAGTTGGATATCGAACAAACACGCGAGTCGAACTTCGTCCTTCCTCTGCCTGTTCCGCGTCCGGTCATTAGCGGCATTACGCCGAACGGCGCCTCAATCGGTTCGTCGGTAACGATTAACGGATCAAATTTCGGTTCGTCTCAGGGGACTAATGTAGTCACGTTTAATGGCGTTCTGGCTGTACCCACTAGTTGGTCCAGCACACAGATCGTAACGCCCGTGCCAGTCGGAGCCACGACCGGACCCGTCGTGGTGAAGGTGCGAAACGTACCCAGCGATGGTTTCACTTATAGCCCCGCCGCTGGAACGATTAGCGGGACTGTAACCAGAGTACTGGATAGCAGTCCGGTTCCAGGTGTGTTGGTCGAAGCCGTTCAAGGCGGAAATTATCTCGGGGCAATGAGAACGAGTTCGACAGGAACGTATTCAATCGGCGGCCTGGCTACCGGCACTTACGAACTTCGCGCATCAGCGGACCTGTTCGCCAATGAAGTCCAAACGGGAGTTAGCGTCACGGAAGGCTCAACCACCACTGCCAATATCGCGCTTTATAAATCAGGGTCGATCGTCGGGCGAATCACACAGCAGAATGGAACCACTGCGATTCCCGGAGCCGCAGTCAAGGCATACCAGAACGATCAAGTTGTCGGCAGTGTGGTCACTGACAGCAATGGCGACTACGTCATCTCCACAATTCGTCCGGGCACAGGCACCGTACAAGTATCGGCAAACGGCTACAACGTAAAAACTCAGACGGGTGTATCAGTCGCCGAACAAGCGAACACTACGTTGAGCCTGAGCCTGGATCCCTCGAGCACTGCGAACTCAATTAAATACAACTACGACGAAGTGGGAAGACTGACAACCGTTGAGAACGGCGCCGGCGAGGTTGCGAAGTACTCATACGACGCAGCCGGCAATCTGTTGACGATTACGCGCCACGACTCGACTCAGGTCTCCGTGCTTCAATTCACGCCCTCCAACGGGACTACCGGTACGCCCGTCACGATCTACGGTACGGGATTCAGCGCTACCGCGGCCCAAAACACCGTTACCTTCAACGGCGTTTCGGCTACGGTTATTTCCTCGAGCTCGAGTGAGATCACTACTACCGTCCCGGCTGGAGTAACAACTGGACCAATCGGCGTTACCTCGCCGACTGGTTCGGCAAGTAGCGCCACATCTTTCACAGTCCCAACAAATGCTCCGGCGATTACGAGCTTTACTCCGAACATTGCCGACCCAGGGGCCACGCTAGCCATCACTGGAACAAATTTCGACACCACAATGACGAAAAATGTGGTCGAACTAGCGACAGGCCGCACGCTCGTCACCGGCGCAACGGCTTCGAGTCTGAACGTTACGCTTCCGGCGCGCGGTGGTTCAGGGAAGATCCGTGTTACCACACCTACTGGAGTCGCGCAGAGCACTCAGGACTTCTTCTTTCCACCTACGCCTAGTTATTTCGGTTGCTGTACGGCTTCGCAAGTTGAATACGTGGGACGCATGTCATTTGGTCAGTCGCACGTCGTCAACATCACTGTCACTAACAAAAAGGCGCTGGTGATCTTTGACGCAGTTGCAGGGCAACGCATGGGCCTGACTATTAACAACGCACTCACCACAACGCCACGGTCACTCAGCTATACGATCTTCAATCCGGACGGATCGATATTCATGCCTGGCAGCATCAATGGTCCAGGAACTGTATTTGTTAACAGTACTAAGACGACCAATCTTTTCGGAGGTTATACAAACAGCCTTTCCTATACCGGCACCTACATGATTCTGCTCGACCCGAGTAACGGTTGTATTGGCACAATAACTCTGACGCTCGCAGACGTGCCGCCTGACGTGAGCTTCGGGATCGATCCGGGTGGTCCCACGAAGACGGTGACCACAACGTCGAACGCTCAAAATGCGCTTGTGACCTTCAGAGGCTATAAGGGACAGCGCGTCAGCCTGAGGTTGGCAAACGCGACTGTGGATGGCCGTTTGCGAGTGTTTGGTCCTGATTGGGTGGTAGTAGGCGAAAAATGGATCGACAACGACAACAATGATCCGAACACGCGTTTTATAGATACCATGACCTTGGCCAAGCCGGGAACATACACGATTCTCGTATCACTCACCGGCAATGAGAGCCCCACACGCAGTATCGACCTGACGCTCTACAACGTACCTCCCGACATAAGCAATCCGAGCACTCTCGGATCACCCGTCACTGCAAACCTAGTAGTGCCCGGCCAGAACGCGCTCTTCACCTTC
>JBKPOC010000163.1:0-2375 GCA_046732935.1 Acidobacteriota bacterium
CCTAAATACTAAGCTTCTCGATCACTTTCATAGGCAGGTAAAGGTGAAGACGATCGTCAGTTAATTCATTGAATCCGAACTTGAGGTAAAAGCTCCTGGCGGATTCATCTAACGCATCGACGACTACCGCGTAGATCCCAACGATCTTCGCTGCGCGTTGTGCCGATCCCAATGCATGAACGAGGAGTGTTTCTCCCAACCTTTGGCCTCGCGCAGTATTGTCCACCGCAAGCCGGCCGACCAGCGCGACGGGCACAGGATGGCGTGGAAGATTTTCCGGGACGACATCAAAAGCAACGGCGCTGCTTGAAATAGTGTAATAGCCGAGTACACGCGAATCATTGTCTTTCGTTGCAACATACGTTCGGCCCATCCCTTTGCGTTCGTGTTGGCCGGAATATCTCTGGAGGTAGGAATTCAGTTCTTCGACACCGCAATTAAAAGCGTGCCGCTGGTGGTGAGAAGAAAGTTTTTCAGTAGTGAACATTGTAGTAGAAAGGCTTTATCTACATAGATCTCCTCAATATGCCGTACCAGCCGCGCGGCTTGTTGGGGACTCACTATCGATGGTCTCTTTGTTTAGCGATAAGAGCGCTTAAATCGCTCAGCAGCTTTGCGCAACGCTCGATTTGGACGAACGTCTGCTTCCAGTGCCGTGAGGAAGAGATCGCGATCGCGGTTAGTGAGGTGAATCATTTGTTGACGTTGAAGAGTCTCCTCGGAAACACGCAAAAGACTAGTCACAACAAAATCAGTCAGCGACTGATGTGACATCACGGCTGCTTGCTCGATTTTTTCTTTGGCCTGGGGATTGAGGCGTATCTCCAGCCGCGCTGCGCGTGTACTTTCCCTTTTGGTACGAGCTGTTGCCATAAACTCTTTCACCCGTTCTGCAACGGAATAATAGCATATGTACGGCACATTGCCACACAAGCTCAATTCTAGAAACAATGAGACGTAGCTCTTGGGCGTTGATGAGTAATCGGTTTTCCAATCATTTTGCGAACAGTTCTAGAATCATTAACTGGCCACTGCGGCAAACTGGCGTAAACGCGGCCCTGGCGGCGTCCGACTCTACTGCCAACGTCAGATCGTCAAGACCTCAGCGTCCTCGCCTTCGCGCGCTTCTCGATGACGAACGCGATGTCGGTCCATACTTGATCTCGGTCACCGGTTGCTTCAGAAAAAGTGATTATGGCTTTGCCATCCTTTGGCAAGGCTTGAAGATCTTTCAGTACCGGTTCGCTTTGCCACGTGCAAGGACGAACGATGATTGGAATCACGCGTAGTTGCATTTCCTTCCGGCGCTGCAACAGCTTGGGCTGTTCCTCCTCCTGGATGAAACGAGATGCAAGGTAATCCGCGCTCACCAGCAACAAGGCAAGGTCACATTCGTTCATTGCATCCTGGATGGACTTATACCATTCATCGCCCGCTTCGATGCGGCGGTCTTGCCAGGTATCAACAATTCCCCGGCGTTGCAGACTGCCCAGCATCGTGACCAGTTCATCTTTGAATATTTCATCCTTCTTGTGCGAGTAGCTGATGAAAATTTTTAGTGGTGAGGTATTCTCATCACCTTTCTTTTGCGCCAGCGTCTGTTCCCACTGCGTGTGCAATGTCTTCCGCAACGGCGCGAAGGCGGCGTGAGTCAGAGGAATGGCGTACAAGTTCAAGACTAAATCGAACAGGCTCACCGGGTAATGCGGTTCGTCGCAAAAACTGCCGAGCGTGCAATCCTCGAATGCGTGTGGTTCTGCGTGACCCGTCAAGGCGAGCGAAATCAATTGACGCTTGCCCAGGCGCGCGCTGATGAGTGGGATTTCAGCGGCGAGCACGGAGCCTCCCGCTTTGAACGCTTTCTGATAAGCAGGCGTATCCAGCACGATAACAAAATCGTCAGGTTGAACTTGCGCTGCTTGCTCCACGACGTACACGCCCGCGTCGCGCAAGTCTTTTATGACATGCTTTGCCCACTCGGATTGTTCGTCTACGCGACTGACGTAGCAGCGCGGCGCAGCCCAGTCGCGCCGGTATCCTTTAACCTTTGTCAGTTGCACTTCGTATGCGCTGCGCAAGCGCGCCGCTGCTTCTTCACGTTGCAGCCATGGCGACGCGTGAATACCAATGGTTTGCGGTTGGTCAAAGTTCGGCAAATCAGTTTGCCTGCCGCACTTGTAACAGTATAAAGAAGGCAGACCTTCACGCACTGCTTCCATAACGGCGTCGCGCTTTTGCCGATGCCCATTGGGACATACAACGGGTGGAAAACGCGTCACCTCCACGTCGCGTTGATGAAGGAACTGCTCGAATAATTCTTGGAATTTAGCGCGCCCGCCAGCCGGCATTCGTTCACCGTAATACAGCACCAACTC
>JBKPOC010000164.1:0-14566 GCA_046732935.1 Acidobacteriota bacterium
GATCGCGACGGCGCACGTGGAGTACGAGACGGCCAACCGTCACTACGCGCACGTGGACTGTCCCGGTCACGCCGACTACGTGAAGAACATGATCACGGGCGCGGCGCAGATGGACGGGGCGATTCTGGTGGTGGCCGCGACCGACGGGCCGATGCCGCAAACGCGCGAGCACATTCTGCTGGCCAGACAGGTAGGCGTGCCGGCGATGGTGGTGTTCATGAACAAGGCCGACGCGGTTGACGATCCGGAACTGCTGGAACTGGTGGAACTGGAAGTGCGCGAGCTGTTGAGCGCCTACGAGTTTCCCGGCGACGAGATCCCGGTAATCAAGGGCTCGGCGTTGAAGGCGCTGGAAGGCGACCCGACCTGGGAGAAGACGGTGGACGAGCTGATGGCGGCAGTGGACAGCTACATTCCGACGCCGGAGCGCGACATCGAGAAGCCGTTTTTGATGCCGGTGGAAGACATCTTCACGATCCAGGGCCGCGGCACGGTGGCCACTGGCCGCGTGGAGCGCGGCAAGGTGAAGGTCAACGAGCAGGTGGAGATCGTCGGTATCCGGCCCACCACGAAGACAGTGGTGACGGGCGTGGAGATGTTCAAGAAGCTGCTGGATGAAGGCGTGGCAGGCGACAACGTCGGCTTGCTGCTGCGCGGCATTGAACGCAAGGACATCGAGCGCGGACAGGTGATCTCGAAGCCGGGCTCGATCACGCCGCACACGAAGTTCAAGGCGGAAGCGTACGTGCTGACGAAGGAAGAAGGAGGGCGCCACACGCCGTTCTTCTCGGGTTACCGGCCGCAGTTTTATTTTCGAACGACAGATGTGACTGGCGTGGCGCACCTGCCGGAAGGAGTGGAGATGGTGATGCCTGGCGACAACGTGCAGATGTCGATCGAGTTGATCGCGCCGATCGCGATGGAGAAGGGCTTGCGCTTCGCTATTCGTGAAGGTGGACGCACGGTTGGAGCCGGTACGGTGTCAGAAGTTATTGAGTAAGAAACAGGTCTTGGGACTTTGGTCTTAGGTCTTTGTTTAAGACAACGACCAAGACCGAAGGCCAAAGACCAAAGGCCAAAATAATAATGAACGAAAAGATCCGCATTCGCTTAAAAGCTTACGACCATCGTGTGTTGGATCAATCAACCACGGAAATTGTCGAGACTGCAAAGCGCACGGGCGCGCGCGTGGCCGGTCCGATTCCTTTACCGACGGTGAAGAACAAGTGGACCGTGCTGCGTTCGCCGCACGTCGATAAGAAGTCGCGCGAGCAGTTTGAGATTCGGACGCACAAGCGACTGATGGACATCCTCGACCCAACGCCGCAGACAGTCGACGCGTTGATGAAGCTCGATCTGCCGGCTGGTGTCGACGTCGAGATCAAGGCTTTTGGCAGACAGTAGTCTGCTTCGCCCGGCAATAGAGAGAACCGACAATGATTAACGGGATCATCGGAAGAAAAATCGGCATGACGCAGATATTTGCGTCAGACGGCTCGGTCACACCCGTGACCGTGATCAAGGCCGGTCCGTGTGTCGTCGTCCAGAAGAAGTCCGCGGCTGGACCTGACGGTTACGATGCAGTGCAACTCGGGTTGGTGGACGAGCGGCCGCTGAAACTGAAGAACGTCACCAAGCCCATGCGCGGTCACTTCGAAAAGACCGGCGGCGGCATTCCGCCGACGCGCATACTGAAAGAGTTTCGTCTCCTCGACGGCGGCGACAACCCAAACGTCGGCGACAAAATCCTCGTCGATCAGTTTGCTGACGGCGAGATGGTTGACGTGATTGGACGCTCGAAGGGCCGCGGATTCGCCGGTACCGTCAAGCGACATCATTTCAATCGCGGTCCGGAATCGCACGGTTCGATGAACGTGCGCGCGCCGGGTTCGATTGGCGCGTCGGCTTATCCCTCGCGCGTTATCAAGGGAAACCGATCGTCGGGTCACATGGGCGATGCGCGCATCACGATCAAGGGCCTGACGGTCGCGCGCGTGGACGCGGAAAACAATCTGTTGATGATTCGTGGCGCGGTGCCCGGAGCGAATGGCAGCGTAGTGATCATTCGCAAGGCCGAGAAGAAGGGTTAAGTAATTATGCCAACAGTCAAGGTGCGCAATATCAAGAATGAAGAGGTTGGCGAGGTCGAGCTGTCCGAGGCTGTATTTGGCGCGCCTCTGAACGAGGGTCTGATCCACGCTGCCGTCCGCAACTACATGGCCAACGCCCGGCAGGGAACGTCCGCGACGAAGACTCGCGGCGACGTCTCCGGCGCCGGCCGCAAGCTCTGGAAGCAAAAAGGAACCGGCCGCGCTCGTATCGCGTCGCTCCGCTCGCCATTGTGGAAGGGCGGCGGCAATGTGCATGGACCGCAGCCACGCGACTGGTCCTACAACATGCCGAAGAAGATGCGCCAGGGCGCGTTGCGTTCGGCGTTGTCGGAGCGCGTGCGTGAGGGAAATGTTTCCGTCATCGACGGCTGGTCGTTGGACAAACCGAAGACGAAGGACTTCGCCGAGTCGTTGGGTGCGCTTGGTCTGGGCGGCAAGACGCTGATCGTCGATTCGCTCGACAACGAGAACCTGCTGCTCTCGGCGCGCAACCTGCGCCGCGCGAAAGTGGTGAACAGCTTCGGGCTGAACATCTACGACTTGCTGTATCACGATCATCTCGTGCTCTCGCGCGAAGCAGCGCAGGAGCTCGAACAGGTGCTCGGCAACCGCGGAGGCGAGGCGGCAAATAATACTGAGGCGGCGAATAATACCGAGGCGGCGAACAATAACGAGGAGGCGGCGTAACGATGAGAACGGTTTGGGACATCATCAAGTCGCCGGTGATTACCGAGAAGGCGCTGGCTGCGAAAGAAGAGTCGCAGGAGACGCAGCAGTTGTTGACCTTCCGCGTCGATCGAAAGGCAACGAAGCCGGAGATCAAGTCGGCAGTGGAAACCATCTTCCAGGTGAAAGTGGACCACGTCCGCACCATCAACTTCATGGGCAAGATGGCGCGGCGCGGGCGGTTCGAAGGCCGGAAGCCTTCCTGGAAGAAAGCGTACGTGACTCTGAAGCAGGGCGAGAAGCCGGTTGATTACGGCGAGGCGATCTAGTAATGGGCATAAAGAAACTTACACCAACATCGGCAGCGCGTCGTTACCAGACGTATTTGACTCGCGATGAGTTGACCGTGGGAGCGATTCCTGAAAAATCCTTGTTGGAACCCAAGAAGCGAATTTCAGGAAGAAACAACGACGGACGTATCACCGTTCGCCGGCGCGGCGGCGGTCACAAGCGCTTCTATCGCGTCGTCGACTTCAAGCGCGACAAAGACGGCGTGCCCGGACGCGTCACGCAGATTGAATACGATCCGAATCGTTCGGCCCATATCGCGCTCATCACCTACATCGACGGCGAGAAGCGCTACATCATCGCGCCGACCGGACTCGAAGTCGGCAAGACGATCATGAGCGGCGCGGAAGCCGACATTCTTCCCGGCAACACGCTGCCGCTGATCAATATCCCGCTCGGAACCCAGATTCACAACATCGAGCTACGCCCCGGAAAAGGCGGACAGATGGCCCGTTCGGCGGGAACGTTCGCGCAGTTGGTGGCGAAGGAAGGCGACTACGCGCAGTTGCGCATGCCCTCCGGTGAAGTGCGGCGCGTGCCGCTCGTTTGCAAAGCGACCGTGGGCCAGGTTGGAAACATCGAGCACGAGAATGTCTCGCTCGGTAAGGCCGGACGCTCGCGCTGGAAAGGTTTGCGGCCGAAAGTCCGCGGCGTGGCGATGAACCCGGTCGATCACCCGCACGGCGGCGGTGAAGGCAAAACTTCCGGCGGACGAAATCCGGTGACGCCATGGGGCCAGCCGACTCGCGGTTACAAGACGCGCAGCAACAAGCGCACGCAGAAGATGATCCTTAAGGATCGGCGTACTAAGTAAACGACGGTCTTGGGCCTTTGGTCTTGGTTCTTCGTCAAAAGACCAAAGACCTAAAACCAAAGACCAAAGACGGAGTAGCTAAATGGCTCGTTCAGTTAAAAAAGGACCGTTCATCGACAAGGGCATCATGAAGGCCGTGGAGAAAGCCCGCGCGGGTAGTCAACGGCCGCCCGTCATCAAGACGTGGTCGCGCCGTTCGACGATCACTCCGGACATGGTCGGTCTGACCTTCGGCGTCCATAACGGCAAACGCCACCTTCCGATTTACGTGACGGAGAACATGGTGGGCCACAAGCTCGGCGAGTTTGCGCCGACACGCACGTTCAAAGGCCACTCGGGCACGAAGGTCGAGAAGGCGAGCAAGGTCGCAGGCGCGCCGCCCAAATAGTAGGAGGTCTTCGGTCTTGGGCTTTTGGTCTTAGGTTAATTGAAAGACCAAAAACCTAAGACCAAAGACCAAAAAAGGAAAGCAGAGTCTCAAGAAGGACCGAGAATTAACGATGGAAGCAACAGCGAGTGCAAGGTATTTGCGAGGTTCGGCCCAGAAGGCGCGTCTGGTCGTGGACATGATCCGCGGCAAAGACGTGAACCAGGCCCTGGCGATACTGCGTTTTACGCGCAAGCGCGCAGCGGACGGCATCGAGAAGTGCATGCGCTCCGCCATCGCCAACGCGAACGAGGCCGCGGAGAAAGCCAACATCTCCATCGATCCCGACGACCTGTGGGTGCGCACGGCCTTCGTCGATCAGGGACCAACCAAGAACCGCCGGCGCGTTCGGCCCGCTCCGCAGGGACGCGCGTACCGCGAACAGCGACACTTCTGTCACGTCACGATCTCGTTGAGCAACGACGAGCGGCCGCAACCCGGTAAATCCGGCAAGGCAGACTCGGAAGCCGCCGATAAGAAACCGGCGAAGCTCGCCGAGAGCAAAGGCCGCAAACGCGGTGGCGCCGTCGCCGCTCCCCGAGCGAAACGCGCGACGACGAAGAAGGAAGCGCCGGAAGCAAGTGCTGAGAAGCCGGCCGCGAAGAAGGCTTCGAAGAAGAAGAAGGAAGAATAGATGGGTCAAAAAGTTCATCCATACGGTTTTCGACTCGGCTACAACAAAGACTGGCACTCTCACTGGTTTGCCAAAAAACAGTTTGGAGAGTTCCTGCTCGAAGATCTCAAGTTGAAGCGCGATCTGAAACAGCGCTTCGCGGGCGCCGGCGTCTCGCACGTCGACATCGAGCGCGCGGCGAATCGTCTGAAGATCATCATCTACACCTCGCGTCCGGGCATCATCATCGGCCGCAAGGGCGCCGAGATCGACAAGCTGAAGAGCGACCTGTCGATGAAGACCGGCCGCGAAGTGCTCGTGTCGATCCAGGAGATCCACAAGCCCGAACTGAACGCGCAACTGCAAGCCGAGAAGATCGCGGCGCAGCTCGAGAAGCGCATCGCTTTCCGCCGCGCGATGAGAAAGGCCGTCGAAGAGTCGCTTCGCTTTGGCGCGCAGGGGATCAAGGTGAAAGTCAGCGGCCGTTTGAACGGCGCTGAGATCGCCCGCAGTGAGTGGCACCTGCAAGGACAGCTTCCCCTGCACACGTTGCGCGCGGACATCGATTACGGTCTCGCCGAAGCGCAGACGACGTTCGGGCAGATAGGAGTCAAGGTTTGGATCTATCGCGGTGAGATCCTCGATCCGAAAGCGGCGATGGCCCGCGGCACCGGCTCCGATCCGATCAATGAAACGCGCGTCGGAGAACGCGAGCGACGCCCGCGTACGCGCCGCGAACGTGAAGGCCGTGAAGGCGGCGGATCCGATGGACGTCGACCCAGACCCGAGAACCAGTAACAAAGAACACGGATTGAGTAAAAAGCTATGTTGATGCCGAAGAAAGTTAAGCACCGGAAGCAGATGCGCGGACGCATGACCGGCGTCGCGACTCGTGGCAGCGAGATCAGCTTCGGTGAGTACGGGCTCAAGAGTTTGGAGCCGGCGTGGATTACCGACCGCCAGATCGAGGCCGCGCGTATTGCGATGACGCGCCATATCAAGCGCGGCGGCAAGATCTGGATCCGCATGTTTCCCGACAAGCCGGTCACCAAGAAGCCGGCGGAAACTCGTATGGGCAAAGGCAAAGGCGCGCCCGAGTACTGGGTCGCCGTGGTGAAGCCGGGCAGGATCCTTTACGAGATCGAAGGCGTGGATGAAACGACGGCGCGCGACGCCATGCGCCTCGCCGCTCAGAAACTTCCGATCAGGACCAAGTTCGTGACGCGCGCCGACCAGGAAGGGGGCGCGATCTAGCAATGAAGAAACGAGAAGAGCTCGACAAGCTGCGCGAAATGGGCGACGACGAATTGCACGCCGAAGCGGCGCGTCTGCGGGAGTCGTTATTCCGTCTGAACTTCAAACTGGCGTTGGGCGAAGTCGACGCCATCAAGCGCATTCGCCAGGAGAAGAAATCGCTGGCCCGCATCGAGACCATTACGGGTGAACGTCCCAAAAGCTAAAAGAGATAAGCATGGCTGAGAATCAAGAAAACATTACCGAGAATGGAACTGGCGCGGGCAATCCCCCTACGGACCAGAAGTCTGAGAGCCGGGCCAATCGTTCAACGAAAGTCGGCACGGTTGCTTCGGACAAGATGACGAAGACCGTGATCGTGCGCGTGGAACGGCTCGTCCGCCATCGCAAGTATCGCCGTTACGTGCGCCGCACGTCGAAGTTCATGGCGCATGATGAGTTGGGCGCGACGGTTGGCGACAAGGTGCGCATCGTCGAGACTCGCCCGTTATCGGCGCGCAAGCGCTGGCGCGTGATTGAGATCGTTCAGAAAGCGGCAAAGTAAGACTGCGTCGCTTTAGGTCTTAGGTCTTAGGTCTTTGGTCTTCGAAGAATGCGTTCAAGACCAAAGACCCAAAACCAAAGACCAAAGACCATGAGTCGGAGGTAACGACAGTGATTCAGATGCAGACCTCGCTGGAGGTTGCTGACAATTCGGGGGCCCGCCGCGTGGAAATGATCATGCCGATTGGCGGATCCACGGGAAAGATCGCGAGCCTGGGCGACCGGATCAAGGTGACGGTCAAAGAGGCTTCTCCCGACGGCACCATCAAAAAGGGCACGGTGCAGGACGCCGTGATCGTGCGCACGCGCAAGGAGGTGCGTCGAGCCGACGGAACGTACGTGCGGTTCGACCAGAACGCCGCCGTCCTGATCAAGGAAGACGGGACGCCCATCGGCACTCGCGTCTTTGGACCAGTGGCCCGCGAACTGCGCGACAAGAACTTCATGAAGATCGTTTCGCTCGCGCCGGAGGTGATTTAAGGACATGGCAGCAACAAAGCGCTCGAAGATCCGAAAGAACGACCAGGTCGCGGTCATCGCCGGGCGTGACAAGGGACGACGTGGCCGCGTGCTCGAAGTTGAGCCGCGCAAAGGAAAAATCCGCGTCGAAGGCATTGGCATGATCAAGCGCCACCAGAAGGCGAACCCGCAGGCCAATCGCGGCGGCGGCATCGTCGACAAGGAGTCGTTTATCGACATCTCGAACGTCCAACTTATCGATCCGCAGTCGGGCAAACCGACGCGCGTCAAGTATCAGGTCGAGAACGACGGTTCGAAGACGCGCACGGCGGCGAAGAGCGGACATTCGATCGAGAAATAGAGCCAGGTCTTTGGTCTTGGCCTTTGTCTAAGACCTAAGACCAAAGACCTAAGACCAAAGAAGGACAGAAATGGCTGCAAGGTTAAAAGACCGATATCAGAAGGAGGTGGCGCCCCAGATTGCCCGCGAGTTCGGGATCACTAATCCGATGGGCGTCCCGAAACTCGAGAAGATCGTGATCAATATGGGCATGGGTGAGGCCATCGCCAACCAGAAGATTCTCGACACCGCGGCGGATGAGTTGCGGGCCATCACCGGTCAGAAGCCGGTGATCACAAAGGCGAAGAAGTCGATCGCGTCGTTCAAGCTGCGCCAGGGAATGCCGATTGGCGTCGTCGTCACGTTGCGCGGCGATCGCATGTACGAGTTTCTCGATCGGCTGGTGTCAGTGGCGCTGCCGCGCGTGAGAGACTTCCGCGGCGTTTCGCCGAAAGCTTTCGACGGCCGTGGTAACTACACCATCGGCATTCGCGAGCAACTGATCTTCCCGGAGATCGATTTCAATAAAGTTGACAAGCTGCGCGGAATGAACATCTCGATCGTGACCACCGCGCGAACCGACGAGCACGCTCGGGCCCTGCTCAAAGGCCTCGGCATGCCGTTTAGAACGTAAACCACGGATCGGAATTACACGGATGGCAAAGAAATCACTGATAGCGAAAGCTGGACGGAAACCGAAGTTTTCGGTTCGGTCTTACACTCGTTGTAAACGCTGTGGACGGCCGCGAGGTTACCTGCGGAAGTTCAATTTATGCCGCATTTGTTTTCGCGAGTTGGCGCTTCAGGGACAGATCCCTGGCGTTGTTAAGTCGAGTTGGTAGTCGACAATCTAACGGAGTTACTTCATGACTGATCCCATTGCCGATATGTTGACGCGAATCCGCAACGCCATCGCGGCCAAGCACTCGCGCGTCGACGTTCCGGCTTCAAAGCTCAAACTGGAGATCGCCCGCATCCTGAAGGAAGAGGGCTACATCAACAATTTCGTCGTCAAGGGCGAGGGGCTCAAACGCACCATCCGCATCTTTCTTCGCTACGATGCGCGCGGCACGTCTTCGATCACCCACTTGCAGCGAGTGTCCACGCCGGGCCGGCGCGTTTATGTCGGTTCGAGCGACATTCCGAAAGTGCTTGGCGGCTACGGCATCAACATCGTTTCGACCTCGAGAGGTCTGATGAGCGGCAAGGCCGCACGCCGGGAAAACATCGGCGGCGAATTACTAGCCCAGATCTACTGATAGGACCAAGGTTATGTCTCGAATTGGAAAAAAAGTAATTGCGGTGCCCAAGGGCGTGACCGTCACGGTCCACGAGAGTGAGCTGGAAGTGAAAGGACCGAAAGGCACGCTGAAGACTCCCATCCCCAGTGGGATTAGCTTCAAAGTCGAAGGCGAGGAGCTGCGCGCGGAGCGCGTCTCCGATGAGCACGCCGCGTTGCACGGCCTGGCGCGCGCGCTCGCGAACAACGCCATCGTCGGTGTGACCGAAGGATTCAGCAAACAGATGGACGTCGTCGGCGTCGGCTACAAAGCCGATGTCCAAGGCAAGAAGATCGTCTTCTCGCTCGGCTACTCGCATCCGATCGAGTTTCCGTTGCCGCCTGAAGTCGATGCGAAGGCCGAACGCTTGACCACCAAGGGCAGCATCCAGCAGTACCAGACGACTTTGACGCTGACGAGTATCGACAAGCAGAAGCTGGGCCAGGTCGCAGCCGAGATGCACAAGTTGCGCAAGCCCGATGCTTACAAAGGCAAAGGCGTGCGTTACGCTGGCGTGCCGATCAAGTTGAAGCCGGGCAAGACCGGAAAATAGCCTGGGAAATAATTGAGATGGCAAACACGAACAGAGCAGAAGTGCGGACCGCGATTCATACGCGTATTCGCCGCAAAGTTAAAGGCAACACCGAACGACCGCGCCTGGCGATCTATCGCAGCTTGAACCACATTTACGCGCAGGTGATCGACGATCGGCTCGGCCAGACGCTGGTGTCAGCGTCGACGACCGAAAAGGACCTGCGCGCCGACAGTGGCGGCAATCTCGACGCCGCGCGCCGCGTCGGCCAGGTTATCGCCGAGCGCGCTATCGCCAAGGGGATCGAGCAAGTCGTTTTCGATCGCGGCGGTTACCTGTATCACGGCCGCGTGAAAGCGTTGACGGACGCAGCCCGCGCGGCGGGACTGAACAAGAACGAAGCGGTTGCCGAACCTGAACCCGAGAAGCCGGAAGCTGCACCGGCCGAGGAGCCGAAGCAAAAGAAGTCGAAGAAAAAGGAAAAGTAGTCAGTGGTCAGTGGTCAGTGGTAACCGCAACGGACAACTGACCACGGACAACTGACACGAGCAAAGAATAGACTATGAGACAACCCAAGCAACGCATTCCGGCGCAGGGGCTCGACCTGAAAGACCAGGTGATCTCCATCAATCGCGTCACCAAGGTCGTTAAGGGCGGCAAGAACCTTTCGTTCGCGGCGCTCGTAGTCGTCGGCGACGAAGGCGGACACGTCGGCTTCGGCACCGGCAAGGCGCGTGAAGTGCCGCTGGCGATCAAGAAGGGAATCGAGTCAGCCAAGAAGAACTTGATTCGCGTGCCGCTCATCAACAACACTCTGCCGCACCAGTTGATCGGCGAATACGGCGCGGGCCGTGTTTTGGTCAAGCCGGCTTCCGAAGGCACGGGCGTTATCGCGGGGGGCGCGGTGCGTGCCGTTATGCAGGCAGTCGGCGTCAGGGACGTGCGGACGAAAGTGCTGGGATCGACGAACCCGCACAACGTCGTGCGCGCGACGTTCGACGCGTTGTTGCGAATGAAGGATCCGATGGAGCTTGCGCGCTTGCGTGGTAAGCAAGTCGAGGAGATGTAAGTGTATGCCGCGTAGAGCTAATACAAACGAGCAAACGGAATCGACGATTCGCATCCAGTACTATCGCAGCTTCATCGCGTCGCCGAAGACGCACAAAACAATTGTGCGCAGCCTTGGTCTGACGAAGCTGAACCAGGTCGTCGAGCGGCCGGACACGGAAGCGATGCGCGGCGCGGTCGCGAAGGTGCCGCACCTCATACGGATCATCGAATAGCAATACACACAGGTAACCACAAAAGGCACAAAAGCCACAAGAGGCACAAAGTAAGAAATAGAGAGAGAGAGAGAGCACGCGCGCGAGAGAAAGAGAACGCAGCAGACCATGACCTCCACTGAAAAAAACTCTTTTGCGCCTCTTGTGAATTTTGTGCCTTTTGTGGTTAACGGGAGTACGGAATGGCAATCAGTTTAAATACAGTTAGGCCGGCCAAGGGATCGACACACAAGAAAAAACGGGTCGGTCGTGGTCCAGGCTCCGGTTTGGGTAAGACCGCGGGCCGCGGTGAAAAAGGACAGAAATCGCGCTCGGGTTATTCACGCAAGATCGGTTTCGAAGGCGGCCAGATGCCGCTGCACCGACGTTTGCCGAAGCGCGGCTTCACCAACATCTTCAAGAAGCGCTGGCTCGAGATCAGTCTCGCCTCGTTGGAACAGCACTTCGAAGCCGACGCCGAGATCACGCCCGAAGTGCTTCACGATCGCGGTCTGATTAAGAAAGCCAAATACGACGTCGTCGTGCTCGGAAACGGCGAAGTCTCGAAGCCGCTTCGTGTTTCGGCGCACCGCTTCACGAAGAGCGCGCGCGAGAAGATCGAGAAAGCCGGTGGCGCTGTAGTTCAGATTGGCGGATAATCGCGAGCGTTAGCGAGAGGGGATCAGGATGGAGAAGTTTTTAGCCGCCGTTCGCAATATGTTCAATGTGCCGGATCTGCGCCGGCGCATTTTCTTTACGCTGGGACTGCTGGCCGTCTATCGCTTCGGCGCGCACGTCGGCGCACCCGGCATCAATAAGCCGCGCCTCGACGAAGTTTGGCGCGACGTCGCCGGCACGCTGCTCGGCGTTCTCGACCTCTTCTCCGGCGGCAACTTCCGCACGATCTCAATCTTTGCACTCGGCGTTACACCCTACATCACCGCATCCATCATCCTGCAACTCATGACCGTCGTCTCGCCGCAGTTGAAGAAGCTGCAGGAAGAAGGCGAGATGGGGCGGCAAAAGATCAACCAGTGGACGCGCTACCTGACGGTCGGACTCGCGGCGATTCAAACGTCGTTCGTCGCCCACTGGCTCCAGGTGAACGGCGTTGGCGCGAATACCTGGGGTTTCATTTTCACTACCGTGCTCACGCTGACGACGGGAACGATGTTCGTCATGTGGCTCGGCGAGCAGATCACCGAACGCGGCATCGGCAACGGCATTTCGCTTTTGATCTTTGCCGGTATCGTCATCGGCCTGCCGAATGGCGTGCGGCAAGTGTTCGAGAAGCTGCGCGGCGGTGACACGATGGAAACACTCGGCGTCATCGCGATGGTGGTCGCGTTGATCGGCATCATCGCCTTTATCGTCTTCGTCGAATCAGCGCGCCGCAAGATTCCCGTGAGTTACGCGAAACGCCACGTTGGACGCCAGCTCGTCGGCGGGCAACAGACCACGATGCCGCTGAAGATCAATATGGGCGGCGTGATCCCGGTCATCTTCGCGTCGTCGGTACTCTCGATGCCGCAGAGCTTGTTCGCGGCGTTTCCGCCCGATCCGAACAATCGCGCGGGACTGTGGGCCAAGGTCTGGGGTTTCTTCCAGACGTTTCACGCCAGCGATCCGTATTACGAGTTCATCTTCCTGTCGCTGATCGTTTTCTTCACGTTCTTCTACGTTTCGATCGTGTTCAACGTCGAGGAAGTAGCTGACAACCTGCGCAAGCACGGCGGGTTCATGCCCGGCATTCGTCCCGGACGCGCGACCGCGGAATATCTCAACACGATTCTGACGCGGTTGACGACCGTCGGCGCGGTTTACCTCGCACTCGTCGCGTTCATCCCGCAGTTCATGTTGAGCGGATTCAAAGTAGGGCGGCTGCCGTTTATCGGTCCGTGGTTGGACGCGTTCGTTGGTTCGACTCCAGGCCTCGCCTGGATCCTGACCGGAATGGGTTACCAGTTCTATTTCGGCGGCACGTCGCTGCTGATTCTCGTCGGCGTGGCCATGGACACCGTGGCCCAAATCGAGGCCCAACTCGTGATGCGCAACTACGAAGGCTTCCTTG
Organism: Acidobacteriota bacterium; assembly: GCA_046732935.1. Lineage (GTDB taxonomy): Bacteria > Acidobacteriota > Blastocatellia > Pyrinomonadales > Pyrinomonadaceae > PSRF01. The sequence continues at coordinate 12,721 of JBKPOC010000164.1, forward strand.
GCGGTGGCGGAAGACTGCGTGGCCGGCGCGCCTGACACTATGTCGAAAATTACTGTGCTGATGGGTGCGCCTGGTGCCGGAAAAGGCACGCAGGCGCGCTTGCTTCAAGAGCGTTTGCATCTGCCGCAGATCTCCACGGGAGATATTTTTCGCGCGCTCAAATCAGTCCAGACGCCGCTCGCACAGGAAGTCAGAGATATCATGAACCGGGGACAACTGGTCCCCGACGAGCTGACGATTCAACTCGTCAAAGAACGGACGGCGAGAGAAGACTGCCGCAACGGTTACATCCTCGACGGTTTTCCGCGCACGCCCGCACAGGCGGCCAGCCTGGAACAGCTCGCCGCCGAACAACGGAAACAGATCGTGGCGATTCAGATCGAAGTCCCCTTCGATCTACTTGAAAAGCGGATGACGGGCAGGCGAAACTGTCCGGTGTGCAACGAGATTTACAACATCTACTTCAAGCCGCCGAAGCACGACAACGTCTGCGATCTGCACCCCGATGCGCAACTGGTGCATCGCGCTGACGACAATTCCGAGACGGTGCGCGCGCGGCTCGCGACGTATGAGAAACAGACTCGTCCATTGCTCGATTACTACCAGGCGAAGAACCTGCTTCGCACCGTCGACGGGGATCGCGATCGGGAAAGCATCTATAGCGACGTCGAACAGATCGTCAAGGGCGACTAGAAGAGATTTGGAAGCAATACATGATTATCGGTAAGTCAAAACGAGAGCTCGAGAAGATGCGCGCCGCGGGACAGCTTGTGGGGCAGGTCCGTGAACGTCTTCGTGAAATGGTTGAGCCGGGTATTACGACGCTCGAGCTCGATCGCGCGGCTGAGAAGATGATTCGGGATGCGGGCGCGCTGCCGACGTTCAAGGGTTACAACGGGTTTCCGTATTCCATCTGCGCCTCGGTCAACGAGCAGATCGTCCACGGGTTTCCGTCTGATTATCAATTGAAGGAAGGCGACATCTTCTCGCTCGATTGCGGCGTGACGCTGGAAGGGTTTGTCGGCGATACGGCGACGACTGTTCCGGTGGGTAAGGTTAGCGATGACTGGCTCAAGCTCGTTCGCGTGACTGAGGAGTGTCTCGAGCGGGCGATCCAGAAGTGTTGGCCGGGGAATCATCTTGGTGATATCGGCTGGGCGGTGCAGGAACATGCCGAGGCGCACGGGTTTTCGGTCGTTCGCGATTATGTGGGACACGGGATTGGGCGCCGGATGCATGAGGACCCGCAGATCCCGAATTACGGGCGTCCGGGGTTGGGGCCGAAGATCAAGACGGGGTATTGCTTTGCGATCGAGCCGATGGTCAATCTGGGGTCTCACTACACGAAGGTTTTGGGGGACGGTTGGACCGTTGTGACGGTTGACGGCAAGCCGAGCGCCCATGCCGAGCACACCATCGCCATCACCGAAGACGGCCCCGAAGTGCTGACCCTGGTCAACTCGCGCGCCCCGCAGGAGGTACCCGTCTAATCCGTGTTTCCTTGAGTCCTCACACGGATTTGTAAAAATCGCGGGGCCGATGCTATTATTCGCAGTTTGTCGGCAGCGTCGAAACTTCAACCTGAGAGGATATGGCGAAGGAAGAGGCGATAGAAGTCATGGCAAAGGTGCTGGAGACTTTGCCTAACGCTATGTTCAGGGTTGAGTTGGAGGACAGCCAGCACCAGGTGCTTGCGCATATTTCAGGAAAGATGCGTAAGCATTTTATTCGCATACTTCCTGGCGATCGTGTTTTGGTAGAGCTTTCTCCTTACGATCTTAATCGCGGCCGAATTACATACCGCTATAAATAGATAGAGGTTTACGTCGATGAAAGTCCGTGCGTC
>JBKPOC010000165.1:0-6702 GCA_046732935.1 Acidobacteriota bacterium
TTTCAAGCTTGCCCCGTCGTTCAATGTAGATGTTGGAGTAAGAATTAACGAGGATGTCGGAAACAGCAGGATCCGCGAGTAATGGCTCAAGTGGACCAAGGCCAAAGAGTTCATGGTGAACCTCTCCAACCAGTCGATCTCGCTCAACAGTCGAAAGCGGCAAATTCTCAGCTAGCAGCAATCCTTCTGCGAGGCGCGATACTTCGGCATGAACACGATCCGGAGCTAAAGCATTTAGTTTCGTTAAATCCAGGCGGCTGATTATGGCCTTATGAAGACGCGATTTCATCTCCTGGAAGTTTTGATTGCCATACGACTCTTCGAGTACAGTCGCAGTACCGTCGCCGTTTGAATCTTTAATAAATCTTTCTCGCAGTGCCATTTTTGTTCCTTGTTCCTTTGCTTAACGAGTCTTGCTAAATGCACCTCTTCAACAAAGCTTAAGCTTCACCAAGAGTCAGGAGATCTGTCGAATCGCGCGTGTTTGACCGGCCGAAGACTGTGCGAAAGAGTCTTTGACGTGGTTGCGGTGATATCTGCTGACGACCATTTCCGCTAACCAGCTCCGCGATGCGCTTAATTTCGACCGAAATCTTTGAAGCCGGATCAGCTTCTACGTGTGGCCTTCCAAGATTGATTGACTCCATTACTTTGCGGTAGTCATTTGGGATATAACCTATGAACTGTTCGCCGAGATGCGTCTGAACTTTTTGCAACTCGATATCAATGTTCTTGCTCCAGCGGTTCACAACGATATGAATTTTGCGGCGCGGGTAGTCGAGCCGATCAAAAACCTTCAATGCGCGTTTGGTGCTGCGAATGCCAGGGATATCTAACGTAAGAACCAGGAGAACATCATCAGCGCGATCGAGCGCCGCAACTGTCACCGGGTCGAAGGTGTGCTGGAGATCCATAACAATGTATTCATATCGCTGACTGAGTAAGTGAAGAATCTCGGTGACTTCCTGTGCTTTGACATCTTCTGCTTCATGCGCCTCGAAAGGTGCGGCTAAAAGCGAAAGCCGCTCAGAATAAGACGTAACCAGACTCTTAATCAGCGAATCGTCAAGACGGCCAACATTGCGAACGACGTCAGTGAGCGTATATTTCGGATCGACTCCAAGAAAAGAAGCAGCATCTCCGGCCTGGAGATTCAGATCGACCAGCAGCGTCGAACCGCGCGTTGCGGAAGCAAGATTGGTGGCAAGAAAAGAAGCTCCGGACCCGCCCTTGCCGGCGTATACAGCAATGATCCGTCCGTGCTTCGATGCTTCTTCAGATGTTGACGAAAACTCGGCCATGCGCGCGAGCACGGTCTTGAATTCTTCCGCGATTATCGGTAGTTGGAGAAACTCGCGCGCACCGGAACGCATGCTGCCCAGAATCAAAGCCGGAGAAGGGTTACGAGCGGCGGCTACGACGGATGTCGAAGGACTTGCGGCTATCAGTTTTCTGATCAGGGCAAAATCTTTTTCCGTATTGTCCGACTCCAGCGTGATGACTGCTGCCGAAGGGCGCATGCGAACAACATCGGCGAGCAGTTGATCGGCGTCACCGCATTCCCCAATCAGGCGCGTCAATCCATTGCTCGTCAGCGCGGTTTTTAACTCACCCGAGACTTCCTTGTTCTTACTTAGCGTTATGAATGTCAATGGTTTCATCGTTTTGATTTCTGTGACTTTGCGTTGTGTCGTGTTGGGAGTCACGAACATCAACTGCCCCTATGGACAAGCTACTTCTCCGGGGACGAATCCCGCACTCTCTCCTACGACTGTCGTTTGATACTTGGGCATCGTAACTGAAGTTCCTGATACACCGAAAATGTAGTTGTAGTTGTCGATCTTTACTGAGACGTTACCTTGCCCCACACCATAGTCAGCGCTGTAGGTGACAGTTACGTTGTCACGTTGAAGATTGTGGACGAGCGTCGTGGTGCCGGCCGTAGGTGTACCGTACAACACTACATTCTGAACTTTTTCAATGGTGTTCGCGGAGTCGTTGCAGCCGGCCAGGTTCGGATAACATCGGGTTGCGGCGTAGCGCGCGCCGCGCCGCGTTGCCTCGACCATCGCGTTGTGTGTGAAGAACAAGTGCGCGCCGGAAATGATGGCCACGATCATCATAATGAAAATGGCCGCGGTCAGCGCAAACTCCACCACTGCAGCCCCGCGTTCGGAATGATGTTTTGTACTATGCCGGTTCATTCGCTGAGTTCCTATTGCGATCGAGTTACGGTATATAACGCATCTCAGTAGAGGGTTTCAGATCAAAATAATAAGTTGAATTTGCAGCTCCGGTCTTAGTCGCAAGACTCCATATTCCCGCCCGGTAGGGGTAGTTTTGGATTTCAACCCTAAAGTACTTAATAGGTCCGGCAGGAATCACCGGGTTGCAGGGCACCGAGATGTTATCGCATATATTTACCATAGCAGTTGTCAGTCCACTGACGACCGGTGTCTGGTTTGTACAAGCGGTTGCAGAGGTGCTTTGAATACCGCAAACCACCAGATTCCGTGCCACGTTCTGGGCGTTGGTTTTTTCCGTCGCATTGCCGTTAACTGCATTTCTCGAGGCAGATAGATACCGCGCTCCGACCTTCGTTGCCTTCGCAAGTGTCGTGTATGTGAAGAACAATCGACCCAGTTCAGCACTGCCTATAAACAGGATCATGAGGATTGGAAAGATTATCGCCAGCTCAACTGTCGAAGAACCGCTTTCGTGCCGGGCTTTTCCGCCGAAGATGGCTTTGAGTTGTGCTAGCATATTCGCTTCCAAAATCCTCATCTTCATTTGTAAAGAACCACAGTAGTCAGGTCTGAACCGCAACTGGGACTTCCAGTAGCGGCCACATTTTGTTTACCAATGTACTCAACCACCAGCGACCCGCAGCCTGCGAATTCATCGCACGCACCCTGCGGGACGATAGCTCTGGTCTTCATGAAGAACACACCCCATTGCTGGATATTGGTGGTGTAGTTTGGGTAAACAACGTTTGCCTGAAGGATCGGTGCGACAAGGTAACGCCGCTCAGGTGCCCCAGGTCCGTTGGGGCTTGGCGTCGCTACTGCCGTCGCGTCCTTGTACTGCTGGTGGGTAATGCCGGTCAGAATATTCTCGTCCGGCGGGTAAACGCTGGGCTGCAGAGCGTTTTGATAGCCGTTGGGATAAACGCCATCGCCGTCATTGCCATTCATTCGGGTATTGACGCCCTCGCCCGCGCATCTTGGTCCATTGTTCATATTAGAACTGGGCGTCATGTTTATCTGGTCTCCGAGTTTTTTGCAAAAAGTCGGTATGCCGGCCGCGAGCTTAGCTGTCTCAGGGCAACCGTTTCCATTTAATTGAGGTACTTCTAAGACGATGTACTCCTCGTTGCAGAGTTTCGCCTCGCTGCCACCGACGGTTGGCGGACACCTCTCTCCCGTTCCCCTGGTAAACTTAAGCGTAAATTCCGTGCCGATATCGGGAGTGACATCGTCTAACGCAACAGCCATCGGGAAGAAGTCGCAGATGCCGTCGAGTTCGACAGATATTCCTGCTACTGCTTCCTTCGCTTCACTGCGTGAGGGGCCGAGCGCTCCGATCGCGAACAGCGTGCTAAGGGAAACTGGCTGAGTCGTGACTTTCACAAAGCGAATGCTGGCTGCCTGTGCTTTCGCAGCGGTCGCGTTCACACCCGCGTTGTTGGAATCGTAGGCCGGAATGTAGGTGCCGTTAAGGTCCACCGCAAATGAAACTGTCGCGACGAGCACATTACGCTTGCCAAATCCCTGGGTGTTGACTATGTCTCGAGCCCTGGTAACGGCATTGTCAATTCCCTCAGTGCCTCCGTTTAGCTCACGCGCTGCTGTCAAAGCCGCCGCATCGGCGGCATTTTGTGTTTCAGCCCGAATCATGTAGATGCGAGAGAGGTCGATCGCCATTCCGATCATCAGGAATAAAAGAACCATGAAGATCGTAGCCATAATGATGACCGAGCCCCGCTCGCCCTTTGGTCGATTATCAACTTGTCGGTTCTGTCCGCGCATCCTCGTCACCCTCAGTTTCGCTAGCGGTTGCATTACCGGTTCGGTGTAGGTTTTTCAACGATGGGCGTGGCGGCCGACACGCCGTTGGGTTTATTTGCATCCCCAGTCGCTGCTGGAGCGACGGGCGTTGCCTTGGGAGCCGCCTGAGGTTGGGTAGTAGTTGCGGGTGTTGATGTTCCCGGGTCAGGTTGGATAATGAACCCGGACGGACCCGTCATTGCACCGCTTTTTGGCTCAATCCCCAGGAGAGATCCATTCTTCAAGTTCTCCACCGCGGGAATGCGCGGCAGGTCGTCGCGATTCACCGGTTTCACAGTCTGCGCAGTCACGATGAACATCAACTCGCTTTCGTTTCGCTGAAACTGTTTGGACCGGAAAAGATTTCCAAGGATCGGAATATCACCGAGTCCGGGTATCTTTGACATCGATTGCGTCTCGTTGTTGTCGAGAAGTCCCGCAAGCGCGAAGCTCTGGCCATCGCGCAATTCTATGCCCGTCTTCGCCCGCCGCGTCTTCAGTGCAGGAATTCGAAAACCCTCGAACTGAACGCCGTTGGCAAAATCGAGCGTGGAAACTTCCGGCTCGAGTTCGAGTCGGATGTGGTCCTCGTCGATAATTGTCGGTTTGAAGTTGAGACGTACACCGTATTCCTTAAACACGATCGTTACAGTGCTGCGCTCGCCGCCGCTCTGCACGATCGGGACGGGATATTCGCCACCGGCGAGAAAGCTCGCCTCTTGTCCATTCATGGCTATCAAGTTTGGTTCGGCGAGTGAGCGGATAGCTCCCTGGGTTTGCAGAGCGCGAAGCATCGTAGCCATGTTTCCGCCCAAAACAAACAGATTGAGCCCACTAAATGTGCTGGTCAGGATTCCTTTCTCAACATTACTCAGGTTGCCTGGTCCACCACCAGTGGCGAAGCCGCCCGTTCCCGGACTGGACTGGTATGCATAGGAGGAACCCAGCTCACGCAAGCGGTTGCGGCTGACCTCTGCCACACGGACCTGAAGCTGTACTTGCAACGAGTCTTTGACAGGCGATTCCAGTAAGTTGACAGTCTTGAAACCTGCAGCCTGAACAACCGCCTCTGCCTGAGTTGCGATCCGCGGATCGGTAACGGAACCTGACAAAACTACAGAACCATTCGCCTGACTCAGCCGGATATCATCTTTCGGAAACAGCGCATGAATCTGTGAATCAATCAACGAAAGATTCGTTCGGACGTACACGTCGAACACGAGAAAGCGTCCGGTGTTTTTTTCCCAGGCGATAAAACTGACTTGTCCAAACGTCTTGCCATTCACGACCACCTGGTTACCGGCGATCAGGACGGCCTCAGCAATTTCCGGATTCGATACTGAGAAGCGTTCGATTGGCTGGCTGAAAGTGATTAGCTTTGACTGACCGACAAGCACGTTGATGGGGATTGCTTCTTTCCCTCCGAAAGAAGCATTGGTGCTCTGGTCTTGCGCGAAGAGCGGAAGCGCCAGAAGAAAAAATGTCGCGACGAGGGCGACGAAGCGTATGGAAGAACGCGGCTGCATGATAATTGGCTCCTTACTGTCTACTAACTCTTGTGTCGTGAGCGGTGCGGCGGTTTTTCGACCATTAGGCCACCACCCGCTCCTTCTTCTAGCGGCAGCGCATCTGCGCGTGCCTCAAGGTGAAGCGCTTGTCGTGTTAAGACTTACACCTACGGTACATCGACATCTCGTCGCTTCGACCCTTCGATCAGTTCCACAGATTTACGAGCAACTGGTTGTGGTGCTGGTTTCTCTACGCTCGGCGGCACGACGTGACTCGCGCGCTTGATTCTGGGTTTCGGAAGTGGCGCAACTTTAGTGTCCACCGACTTTTCGCTTGGCGGAGCGGGCTCAGGTCTAACTGATTCACCATTAAGAAGCGTCGACTTGTTCGCTCCACTGGTCAGACTGTCTTCCTGATCACTGTAATTTCGCATTACGAGTTGCAGCTTGCTTTCGTTGGCAGCAAGCACCAGCTTCTCGGCCTGCTCCGGCGTCACTAGCAACGTGACAGCCTTGACGTCAGTAGGCTGGCGTTGATCCTGCGGCGAATCGAGGTTTGCACCACTCGCAAGTACCTTGATGTTTTGCAGGACGGTCTTGGAGATCGGTCCCTGCGCTGCTACGCTTGGCGTCACCGGTACGATTACCGCTATCACATCAACGTAGGAGCCAGGCATCACAAATCCGGAAACGCCGACAACTTCATCGACCCTCACGGTTAACGCACGATAACCTTCGGGTATAACAGCTTGAAGGCCTGCGCCAACGCCCGCGGGCGCAAGTTTCAGTTTTGTAATCGGCTCACGTAAACCGATGGGAGTCACGGCAACTCTACCGGCTACTTCATCGAGCTTGCGGAAAACTCCGTCGGGGGCAGAACCGTTCGGCATTGGCGCGAGTGCCAGTTGCTCGACCGTTATCTTCGCGCCCAGCGGGATTTCGGATTTTGCGACAACTACATTGTTCAGGTCCCTTTGATAGGCCTGAAGGTTGGCCAGATATCGCGTCACTAGCATGACGCCGAGTAATCCGCAGAGCACTGCGCCAGTGAGCGCGAGGATTAGACGTTTATTTCGCATAACTCAATTCTCCAATACCGATACCGAGGTTAACTACATTCAGAAGTCCAGGCCCGTAAGCGTTAGACG
>JBKPOC010000166.1:0-1072 GCA_046732935.1 Acidobacteriota bacterium
CCTAATACGTTAGTTAGGCCGCGCTCGCTCGTTTCTCCAAAATGATCAGTACCTCTACATCAGCCTACCAAACTTATCAGAAACATGTGGGCGATAGTCTACTTCCGAAACTAATCTAAACGATTTGTGGTATTGATGAGAAAGACAATGTCCCTGTCGGACCTGCCCATATTCTGAGGGTAGGTTAGCGGTGCGATGGGTGCCTGAGTTAAATTGCCTTTGAAAGGCGGTTCAGATGAACAAAACACTTTTATGGGCACTGGCGGCTGTCTGCAATTTTGCGTCGGCCGCGTTGACTTACTACGACAATGGCAGAGCTTTGATTATTGCAGTACAGGTGTTGGCAGGAGTGCTTATGGTTGTCGCTGCTTATAAATTCAGGCGTTAGATTAGAGCAAGCAATAGTCCCTCTTTGGTCGGACACTTCAAACTTCACTTCGACTCATTTTAGTTTCGGACAGTCGGACACGAATTCCTCACGAAGGAGTATCGGACGGTCGGTTCGTGGAAGTCGCACAATATCTATTGGCGCAGTCACAACTGTGAAGTGCCCCAGCCCCGGGCATTTCGTGTTGTCTATACTCCTGATGACTACCTCCAGCCGCGGATATTGTTCATAGAGGTAAGCCTTGTCGATGACAATCCGGTAACCACTACTCGGTCGCCACCCCATAGCCGCGACAACCAATATCTCGCGCGTGAAATCAATTTCGGGTAACGGCAGCGAGTTCGGACCCGAATTTACGCGATTCCATACCTGTACCCACGTGTCGCGATCGCGCACCACGAGCCTAAGTTGGTCCAAAACAAGTCCCGACGTGAAGGACGTTCGGTAGCCCGAAATCGTCGGAACAAGTGGCGTGACCGGTACCTCCCTGCCCGGATCCTTTTGGGTCGCCTGAAGAACATTAAGACCGGGACTTGCGATTACGAGTAAGGCGCAAAGAGAAAGCAGAGTGCGGTTCATGATCTTGTTACCCCGTTTTGCATTCAACGCTGCATTATGAACTTAGTTGCCTTAATAGTTCCAACTATCCCACAAACACAAGCAAAAACTCGGAAAAGGCTTAGC
>JBKPOC010000167.1:0-6204 GCA_046732935.1 Acidobacteriota bacterium
GTCCACGTACAGGCGCTCGGACAAGAAGCAGCACAGAAACTAATGCAAAAGATGCCTGCGGGTGCAGTGGTGCATTTTGAACGTTCGATCACCAGATTTGTGCCCGAATTGAGCATAATACCTCCGACACAGTAAGAGAACCGGTGCGAACCCCGCCGCCTCGGAATGGACCACAACGGGAATCACCGAGAAAACTAAGAATGAAGTACGATCACTTGAGCACGATTTAATAAAGCACGCCCTAGAGGGCGAATGGCTGGCTGTTCATGTACCTCCTCCAGTTATCTAACAGAAAACGTGCTGAAGGAGCTGCTTCGACATCGCAGGCAACGAACTACAATAGGCTTCACCGATAGCGCCTAGACAGGAAGCGTAAGAGCAGCGACGATTAAGATCTGTTTTCTCATGTAGCTTCGCCTGTTCTGGACGGTATGGATTAATTCGCGTCGGCTGCTTCTCTTTGGTCGAAGATTGTCATCTTGGTTCAGTCGAATGCCGAAGCGTCAAGTACAAAAGAATCTCTCTATAACACGCCTTGAACTCACGAAGCGAACATTGGTTTTGGTAGGACTCGCAGGCTTTATGTTGTTAGGTTTGATGGTAACCGGATCAAACCCCAAAACAGGATGGTCCGGCGTCTTCTTGTTTGGCGTGATGACCGTCCTAGCTGCCATTGACCTCATCAAACTTCGTGATCATAAGATTATTAAAGGTGAGGGAACACGAGGGAACGTTAGAGCTTCGCTGATCTGGCTCGGAACAATCGTTCTCTCCATTTTCTTTGGATTACTCGCGGCACTGCTTTCAAACCTCGCGATCTTTAGAATACCGGTAATCGGAATGTGGTTGACTACATTTGTTTCGACATTGGCCCTCTATCCGTTTCGCGGGGAGCAAGCGAAAGAGTTTCCCACTCTTCCGCTGTGGGCCATCTATTGCGCGCTAATGGGCGTCGTTAGTGTGGGAATCTCAAATCTGTATAGGTGGTTAGACTAGCTTTAGCATTCCTACTTAATCAAGCAAGCCCACCCCGAGATGGTCGACTCGACCAGTTCGGGTCCTATTGACCGCTATTTCGGTGCAGCCGCTTGCGCTGATATGAACGCTGGGAGAACAGAGGCGGCATCGATGCACTGGAAAAGGGCCAAGCCTTTGGCACTAGAAGTAAGCAGGAACTATCACAATCAGTTTTTGATAGAGTGGTTACCATTGAGTGGTCCAAGAGGGATACGGTCGAATAGTTGGGAAGCTTCTTCTCAGTGACCACACCGGCGCCACCTATACGTGCGATGTTCAATCGTTTCACTCAGTGGTGGTAGGCAGGCGCTGTGAAATCGGCGTGGGTGGGGGATTGATCAGTTTCGCGTCGCATCGTGAAAGGCCGCGATGCGGCTGCACTAGTAGGCATCGCGTTCCGTCGCATGTCACGCCGTAAGTCAATCCACAGATTACGCAGATTTGTTATGGCAACGTCGGTCACTTCAGAAATCATAGCTGATTCCGGCTTCGTCTGTGACTGTGAAGAGTCGATGCGTTCGGCTTGCGCTGGAGGACAGTTTCACGGAGAACACGAAGGCAAGCGTTATTGCGTGCTTCATTTTCCCGGCAAGGAGAAAAGTGCATACTTCAAGCTGGTGTTTGAGAGAAAGATCGAGAACAAAGATTTCAATTTTGCCGGCGTTTGGTTCCCTGATGCCCTGGCACTGGGTGGATTTAACTTTAGCGCAACAGCGAACTTCAGCAATGTGACTTTTAGCGAAGCCGTGGATTTCCGCTTCGCAACTTTCCATGATGAAGTTTTCTTCAGCCGAGCGTCATTCGCTGAGGCTGACTTCGCACATGCCACATTCAAAAATCTGGCATATTTCATTTACGCTTGCTTCAATGGCGCGGCACACTTCACGAATACGAGTTTCAATTCGATGGTGCTTTTCCGCAACGCCATCTTCCGAAATTACGTTAGCTTTGCAGACCTGAGAGGGGAACCCGTATTCGTCGATAGTTCCCAATTGGATCTCCAGTTCGCGAGAATTGAAAAACCCGAACACATTTCGTTCCATACAGTCACTTTGCGGCCTTATTGGTTTGTGAATGTGGACCCGCGCAAGTTCGAGTTCACCAACGTCGACTGGCGCTGGCGCAGTACTCGGGAAGAAATTGAAAGCCTTCAGGAAGATCATGTCTCATCGCCTCACCGCATGCTCGCGATAGCCTGTCGTCATCTCGCTGTCAATGCCGAAGAGAATCATCGCTATGAAGAGGGGTCGAAATTTCGTTACATGGCGATGGATGCGAGACGTCTTGAGCATTTTCGTGGCTTTGCTTTCTGGCGATTGAGTTGGTGGTACTGGCTGGCGAGCGGGTATGGTGAACGAGTTCTAAGAGCCGCAGTAGTATTGTTTGGGATATTGCTTGTGTCAGCGGCGCTTTATACGCAGGTTGGGTTTGTCCGTTGGGAGCCGAGAATTAACAGCGAAAGTGAGGCGGCGACAGCGAAACGAGATGAATCCGGTGCGCCACTGAAACTATCACGGGCGCTCACCTACAGCGCTGCGGTTATGACCTTCCAACGTCCTGAGCCGCGTCCTGCCACCATCACCGCACAGACTATCGTGCTCCTTGAGACGATTCTTGGACCAGTCCAAGCGGCGCTGCTTGCGCTAGCCATCCGCCGCAAATTCATGCGCTAACACTCATTTTGCGGATCCAGTAAATCTGGTCCATGCGGCACAAGGAATCTCACTCCCCTCTCTGCAAAGACTACTAGGCCACGATCGACTCACAACAACAGAGATCTATTTGAATTTATCACCGGAGGAGGCGATCCGGGAATTCCAAAGCAAGTGGTAATAGAAGTATGCAAAGTCTGCCCCAGGCGAAGACGACTTCCTCTCGTAGACCAAACTGGTTCCACACCTTTCTCGTCAGGCCGTAGCAAACATATTTCTCAAAATCGAATTCGGTTGGTTGAAGGTTTTGTAAGCGTCCCTCGAAACACCGCCATTGGAAACTAAAAGTTTCCGGCGACTATGACACGACCGTTAAGGACGTTTGTCGATAGTTTCGGTGAAGTCTCGGAGTTAGCAGGCGCCGACGCGCGTGCTTACGTGATCCAGTGGTTCGTTAGCCGAACCGCACGCCATTTACCGTCGACCTTCTCAAGTACGACCGTGGCGCCTGAATAACCGATCGTGACGTGGGCATTCGCTTTGGTCCGCTCTGCATTGACGAATTCGATTTGGGTCACCTGCGGATAGGTCTCGAGTTCCCAGCCGCCCCAGTGGCCGGGTCTCGCCTCGAAGAACCGCCCGAATAGAGCAAGGATTTGCATCGAATCGCCGACTGGCTGATTCGGCGTTTCCATGATTTGGGTCGGCGCGCGGCGCTTCGTTCCGCCAATCGTTGGCAACAGCCGCGCCAGCAGCGATAGCTCATCGGACTTAAGTAACAGCACGTGATCGAGATCCGGGAACCTCTGATACACGGTGTGCCGACCAATTTGGCCATCCGAAGTCTTCACTTGGACATCGGCGCGCACCACGATGAAGCGAGGCAGAGTCGCCGGAAAGTCGAAGGCATTCCAACCGCTGCCGCCGTAGATCGGCAAATCGCCGAGCGGCCGAAACACTACTTGCCGAATCTCCGCGACGTCAGCGTCGATACTCGGGACGGGCGGCTGCCGGTTGAGATCGCGCTGAGTTGTTACCCACGAGTCCAGTGTCTTCCCCATCAGTGCTTCGGCTTCGCTTGATTGTCCTTGTATCAGCTTCAGTGCAGCCGCTGCCAGTGCAGCAGTTGCGACAAACGAATCAAACGGCTCCTTACTGATTGCTTCCAAAGCAGCTAAAGCTTTCCCCGGGTCATAACGCTCTCCTTCCACAGCAGCCAGATCGAGGGCTGACTCGAGTTGCGCGCGGTGGAGTAGTAACCGCGCCTCAGTCACAGCCGGCGATCCGGGTTGCTGCTTGAGGAACGTAGTTAGCGTATTAATCGCTTCAGTGAGTTGGTTCTGATCGAGCTGCCAGCGTCCGCGCGCCAGCAGTCGGCCGCCGGATTGACGAAGATCATGATCGAGAGTGGCTACGCGCGCGGCCAGATCGTCGCGAGTGACGCGTAGCGTATCAACAACGGGTCCGGTGATCACGCGCGACAGCGGCGCCTGAAACGAACGGATCGAATACTCGAATCCATAGTCTGCGTCCCAACTATTCAGTGCAGCATTGGCGGCAGACAGAGAATCCTCGAATCGGCCTTGCGCAGCGAGCGTGCGCGAGGCAAATGCTCGGCCGAGCACACGGGCGTACACGTCATTAGCGAAGGAGGTGGCGGCCCGCTCGTAAGCAGCAGAAGCTTTCGGCCAATCTTTCCTCTGTTCGTAGCACTCGCCGATGCGAAGCGCAGCGATCGGCGCCCATGAACTCGACGGATACCGCAAGACAAATTTCTGATACTCCGGCAGTGCACGCGCGTAATCACGTTGGTAGTAATCAAACGCAGCCGCGAACGCGAGCGCGTGCCGCGATGCATCGCCCCGATTCGCCGACACTAGCGTCGTCAGGGCCGCCCGTGCTTTGGCCGCCATCGATGCTCGATCCGCCTCAGGGCCTGCAGACGACTGGCGCGCGTAGTACTGCGCGCGGAACAATTGCACCCAGGCCGGATCTGACGCGGTCTTTTCAAGATCGTCGAGGAATCGTTCAATGCCTCCCACCCGGTCGCCCTTCACTTGGAACAAATCGCCCAACTTGCTAGCGATAACGTAGCCGAGACTGTTATCAATCGATTGCAATGCGTTCGGCATTTGCAGATGCGTTCGTACGAAGTCAGTGTATGTCTCGATGGCCCTATCAACGTTCGCAGGTGAATATCGCGGTGAAGGCGTATCTGACACGAAGAACCCGACCAATAACTCAGGCGCCTTTTCCACCCATTCGCTCCGCGGGAACTTGCCACTCTCCAACTCCTTAACGATGGCCGCTACGCGCAAGAGGCGCTCGGTCGGATCCGAGCCGGGTGGCTCGACGCCGGTGATCGGAACATTGACGTGGAGTTGGAAGCCTTCCAGGAAGAGTGCCTTCGCTGCTGCGTTAGTACGAGGATGGTCCTTGGCGAATTGATCCAGTTCGGCGATCTGTTTCAGCATCTGCCGGGGATCCGACATGAGCAGGTCAACCTGCGTGAGTAGTGCCGCCTCGGTGCCGTCGTAATCTCGGACGAACTGCGTCAGCCGCTCGGGCCATTTCTGGCTGACTTGCCGCTCCTCTAACCACCCATCCATTGACAGCATCTCACGTGCAAGCCGCGCAGCATCTTCACGTGGTAGTTGTGCGATGCGAGCGCGCGCCGATGCGATCGTTTGGCGAATCGTCTCGGTGTACGAGCGCGTTTGATCATGCTGAAACGTAGAAATCATTTCGCCAAGAGCGTGAAGTGCGGCGATCGTCTGTGCGCCATCGCGTGCTTCGAGTATTCGTTTCAATTCGACCAACGCATCGTCGAGCCGTTCAGCGGCGACGAGCCGCCTGAAAGTGTCGACAGACGCGGAGTCCTGCGCGAGCAGTCGCTTGCCCTGTTTGGCATCTGCGCCTCGGCGCAGATACCACACAAGCGTTTGATCGTATGAGGGAAAGTCGAGCCATGGATCAGCCCTGGACGACTGGCCGCAGAGCGACGGCACACTGAGAACTGTAAGGAATAAGGCGCCAACGATCTGGATTAGCCTGGCGTTCAAGAACCGATCCCCTGGATATTCTGACACCGGTTGATGATACGCTTACGAGAGTAATTGGCAAGAACCTAATGTCAGTACCACTAGCGACGGATTTAGGGTCTACACTTTTGACATTTACAAAGCAGACCATAGGCCGCGTTCTGCGTCGGATCTCCACAGAGCAACGTTCGATAATATTTGTGGTGCGCAGCTGCTTCCAGAGATGTTTCGGGAAACTAAAGAAGGCTAACAGGTCCGATTTGCCAAGTCCGGCCCGATCGTAAGCGACTATGCAAGCGAATCGTGCGACTTCGGGAAAGACTTTGTCCCAAACCTCAACCCATCGCCGAAGCCGGAATCGAGGACCACGACCGGTGATCCCACTCCAGCTACTTGTCGCCTGAGCTTATTAACCACCGACGTCAAGGTACTCCGTCTATGAGTCTGCATACTTCGAATCTTGGTCTGCTGTCCCACAACATAGGCGGCCATAC
>JBKPOC010000168.1:0-11079 GCA_046732935.1 Acidobacteriota bacterium
ATGTAGAGATGACGGGATCGTCTGTCAAGGTGCATGCACATTTGGCATTGCAACTCCCGCACGATTCATTGTTGGACCGAAAACGATATCGAAACTCCCGGCAGGAGGGGAGAGAATGTAACCCCTCTTTTTTACAGTCACATCGTCTCATTCCGCGCTTGCAATGGCCCACAGTTTTTGTGACATGCTTTGTGACGTAACCCATGCCAGAACGCACAGAATTGCATACAACGCCATCAGGTTTCATTTAGCTACGTATGAGTTGAAGTTCTTAGGGTGCTAGAACTTGGCTGCTACAGTGTGCAACTCGATGTATGGCAGGGTATCTATTTGGGACCGAGAGGTCGGAGGTTCGAATCCTCTCGCCCCGACCAATAGTTTACGGCTACCGTCATCGGTGGCCGTATTTCATTTGTAGCCAAATGTGGAACATTCTTCTCGACCAAAGCAACTTGACGGTTGGCCTTCTTTCTTAGCTTCGACAAGGCAGAGCCGGCCAGGGAAACTGGTCACGGGAAGCGAACGGAAGATCGTTCACGTGGGCAACAAACCTACTACCGTACGGATTAAGCGACTAGTTGCATGAGGGTTCACCCACTTTGTAACTCCTTTGGTTTTGACACTGCCATTCGCCCTGAGCAGACACGTTGTTAATCACTGGAAGACTATTGAGTGGTAGCTTCTTGAATTGAGAGGCTGCATCACCTGTTCGATCACCTGCTTTTGTACTAACAGGTTGATCATTGCGTATAACAAGAATTCCCTTTTCTGAAAGATCACGTAACAGATGATCAAAGTGCCGAGCTGAACGATGGATTCCCTTCAACACCAAAATCTTCTGAAGAGTTGACGCACTGTGAGGTTTGTACCGGAGAGCCTTTAAGATTTCGGCCTGCCACGCTGGCAGGACCCACCAGTCGATGGTCACATAATTTACAACAATAAGCCGATTCTTGACGTGCCAATTACCAGGACGCGATACGATATAGGGGCTCGTCTGATAATTCGTGTCGACATTTTGAGAGCGGCTATAGCCGCTCTCAAACACTCGAGGAAGTTCTTTCGGAGGTATTGAATGTGCCAATTTAATGCGATTTAAAAGCTTGCGAACTGCCGAAGCTGCGAGAATAGTCTGAGCTCGCTTTTCAGCGGTCGTTCTTTCTATTTGTTGTCGTTCTTCCTCGTTGACAATAAGAGCAAAGATCCACGCCTGCGGTCCTTTCAGCCTTCCTATAAACCAGCCGCTAGTTATGTGATCGAAATAGAATTCAGACTCATTAAGAGTTTCAGCCACCTTATACTCAAAAGGATCGTTCTTCATGGGTTCATCGGACTCGATAGCTTCAGCCATATAAAGTCGCCCCATTCGTTCTACGCCTTGATTACTTCCTTCGACCGTGCAGAACAGTGAAGCCGTAATATCTTTGTATTGTGGAGCAAGGTCGAGAGTATCTTCATCCCAAGGCTTGCCCCGGAGACCCATCTGCTCCAAATTCCGAAATAGGGGCTGACCGGGCGAAACAATGAAAGGTTCAATGTTAACCCGCAGACGTCCAGGAAACTCGCGTTGAATACACCGGATTTGCTCAATAGTGTAGACAAAAGCGGTCCTACTATCGCCTGGAAATCCGGGAATAATTCCCGCTACGACATCGATTCCCGCACCTAAAAATGCTCGAAGAGCTTGGATGTTATGAAGCTCAGTGCGACGTTTTTTCATGAGCATGAGCGTTTCGTCCGACATTGATTCAATTCCGATGAATACTACATCGCAGCCCGCACGTTTTAACAATAAGGCTGTTTCAGCATCCATCTGGGCGCGCATAAATCCACTCCAAGCAATACGAGGCTTCCGACCTATCATGGCCTCAGCAAATTCTCGAAGTCTTGCTGGATGACCGTTAAGTAGCGAATCCGTGAAAGCGATATATTCCGCACCATATCTTTTCTGCAGCTCTCTAATCCCAGCAACTGCACTTCCAGAGTTGCCGGGTCTGAATCGCCTCCAGAACACCCATTCACTGCAAAATGTACACTTGTCAGTGCAACCTCTGGACAGATGATAAGGCACCGTTCGCAATGAGCCGTATTCTTGATAAGAGAGTAACGGCATCTGATCGAATGAGGGCACCGGTATCTCATGTTGCGCGAGCAGTGGCCGTTCCACACCTTGCATTATTCGATTTTGACTGTCGAGCGAAAGCGTTCCGGGCACAGGGTTCGAATCACGCGTTTTGCTGGTTACGACCGAGCAATAGAGATCAAGAAGGGAAGATTCACCCTCACCAGTGATGACGTAGTCAAATAATCGACTGCGTAGTGCAATTGCAGCACTCGCACGACTCTCGGTAACCTGCGGTCCACCTGCGACGATAATAGGAGGCTGGGGGCAGCGCTTTAGGTGAGCTGCAAACAGAAGGCTTGTTAGAAAATTTGAAGTCCAGACTGAACAGCCGATAAACTTAATACCGTTAAGTGATTTTGCTACTGACCTGAAATAGCTATCGAGAGAAATTAGGTAGCGGTGCAAATAGGATTCAGACATCCCTCGATGACGACAATAACGTTCTAGAACGTTAGCGATTTTCTCTGTTGGCTCCTGCCCGGTTTCCCAGGCGTCTACCAAGGAAAGCACCAGCGGAAGATCAGGCACATCCATCACATAGGCTTCGCCAAAAACACCTGTATGTGTATAGGTCGGCGCATACGCCTCGGGCACACCCAAACGAAGATCGAGGAAACCGAAGTCAGAACAACCCTGTTTTTTAGCATAAGCTAGGAGATAAGCGATTCCGGCAGGGGGTCCAATTGAGTAAGGCGGGACCACGCACAAAAGTGCTGGCTTGGAAATGTTAATTTGCCGTGGGCGCACCATCAAATCTAATCCGTCATGCTGCTTACGCTGGAGCAGCGTCAAGCAAGTCACCCGACTTGCCTTCGAACAAGGCAAGTTTTTACACGAATACAACCGCACGCCGATCGGCGTACCATGCCCGATATTTCGGACAATTGAATCCGTATCTACTTCTTTTTAGCTGTCTTTCGCGCTGGCTTTCGCGCGGGTTTCCGAGCTGGCTTTCTTGCTGGCTTCCTCGATGGTTTTCTTGCTGTTTTCTTAGTTGCCATCCTTATGCTCCTTCGCAGATCACAAGTTACCTAAGAATTATGGGACTGGGATCGCCAGAGGTTTCCGAGGCCCGCTACACGTTTTTACAGAAGAACCATGAACGCCTAGACAAAAGAAGGTTAGAGTCGCCCTAGATCCGAACGTGTGAAAGGGGAAAATAGTACTCTCAACAAGACCTGTCAACACGTAAGTGACGCATATAAGTAATGTATATCAGAAAGTTCTTCCCTTATGGCGGCGCGGGGAATCCCATTCGCTTGATCAGATCCTTAAAACGCGCGTCATCATGAAGCGAGTCCAGGAATGGGTCCACGTTTATTCGTCCAATGTCCCAATCGTGGGCCGCGAAAGCCTTCTCAAGCCATGCGAAAGCTTTGTCTTTATCACCTAACACTGCATAAATCGCGGCGGGCCTGTAGCTCACTAAATATGTAGTCCTGCCAAGTTCTTCAAACTTTCTTAGTACCTTCTCGGCTTCCTGCCGGCGACCTGCTTTAGCATAAGCAAGTCCCACGACAGAAAGGCAGTCTTGATCAACAGGATCAGTCCTCAACGTGGTCTCGCAAATCGAGATCGCTTGCTCGTACATTCCGCTGGCGGCATAGGCAAGACCCAGTGCCACCCGCGCTGTAGGATGGTTCGCGTCCAGCCGAAGCGCTTCAATTCCCTGTTGCACCGCCAAGTCATACTTGTGTGCATATGTTAAGCAACTGGCGAGGTTGGCTGACGCCGGCACCGAAAGTGGGTCAAGCTCCAGAGCCCGTTTTATTTCACTGATTGCCTCATCAAATCGACCCACTGGAGTAAGACATGCAGCCCCGTATTGGTAATGCGTCAAGGGTATTTGTGGATTGAGTTCGATCGAGCGTTTGTATTCGCGCTCAGCCTGTGACCAGTTCCAATCGTAATCCGCCAGTATCTTTGCGTAGGCAGCATGCGCTTCGGCCAAGTCGGGATCTATCTCGATTGCCCGCTGCGCAGCCACCTTTGCTTGCGGAAAAACCTCATTTGGCGCTGCGTAACCATAGGGCGACATAACCGCGTAGGAGTCAGCAATGCCCACATATGCAAGAGCGAAATTTGAATCGAGACCGATCGCCTGCTTATAAAATTCGATGCTGCGAAACACGTCATCTTTGGTTCTTCTGTTAAAGTAAAATCGTCCTTTCAGATAGAGTTGATAAGCTTTCGAATTCGCCGTGTAGGTCTTTGTAATTTTAGCCTCGTCCGTGCCTGATAGTTTCGTTTTCAGTTTGCTTGAAACATCAAAGGCAATCTCACTTTGTAGGCCGACCAGGTCGGCTTGTCTCCGATTGTATTGTTCGCTCCAAATAACATTTTCAGTTTGCACATCGACGAGTTCCAGAGTAAGCCTTAATTGGTCGCCGTATTGACTGATGCGACCGTTTAGAATTGCCTGCACGTTTAACTCCTTGCCGATTGTCTGCGGTGTGGTTTCCTTTCCTTTGTAACGAAAAACTGATGAGCGTGCTTTGACACTAAGATTCGGCAGTTGAGACAGACTACTAATGAGCGCTTCAGTCATTCCATCCGAAAGGTACTCAACGTCCTGATTGGAGCTTTCACTAACGAACGGCAATACGGCGACAGATCTAATCGTGCTGGCTGAGTTGCGCCCCCAGAAATGGAGAGTGATAACAGCTCCGGTTACAACCAGGAGCAGCGCAAACGCAGTTGCAACTTTGTGCTTCCTGATCCCACTGACGATGTACTCGGCGCTGGAAACCATAGACGGCGCGGTAGCGTGTGCTGTCGGGGCCGCACCAGGCGCAGTGGCAAGGGCATTCTGGACATTGCGCATCGACGTCGCAGGGCGTAATTCCGGTGCCACCGTGCGGTCAATTTCCGCATCTAGGTCGAGCTTGCGTTTGAGATTTCGCAAGTCGATTAGCAAATCCTTCGCTGTTTGATAACGCTCGTTGGGATCTTTCGCCAGCGCCTTCGCGACAATATCTTCCAGACGTTCCGGTACTCCTTCCGTAAATCTGGAAAGTGGAGTTAGCTCCTGCTCCTGAATGGCGATGATTTGTCGATGCACGTCCTTGCCTTCGAATGGCACGCGCCCGGCGAGCATTTCATAAAGCACTGCGCCCAAGCTCCATATGTCGGTGCGATGGTCCAGAAGTGCTGAGCCTTGTGACTGCTCTGGTGACATGTAACTGACTGTGCCCATCACGATACCCGGTTCCGTATTGACCAGCAGTTTCGTTCCTGCCTCTGAATCGATGGCGGGCTCCTGTGCCAGAATCTTCTCGATCGGTTTAGCCAAACCGAAGTCCAGCACTTTGACGATTCCGTCGCGCCGCCGGACCATGACGTTTTCCGGCTTTATATCGCGATGCACGACATGCGCTTCGTGCGCAGCATCGAGTGCCGCCGCAATCTGGGTCGCGATGTCGAGCACCTCGTGAAGTTTGATTCGGTGGGTGCGCAAGTACTCGCGCAGGGTAATACCATCCACATATTCCGTAACGATAAAGCGCGTCGCGTCGTCTTGCCCAAACTCGTGGACCGTCAGGATGTTCGGATGATTGAGCGTCGAGACAGTCCTGGCTTCCTGAACGAACCGCTGCATCCGTTTCGGATTAGAAGCGACTTCTGCGGGCAACAGCTTGATGGCCACGGTGCGTTCCAATTCGCTTGTGTCCTGGGCCAGATACACTTCGCCCATGCCGCCGGCGCCGAGCTTTGAGCGGATTTCGTAACGGCCGAGTTTTCTTCCGGCAGCAAGAGTCATGAACACGACTCAGGTTTTAGTGTTCTCGCAGTGGTAGGGGAGTTTGAGCGCTGCTGGGCACACGTGCACCACGACAAAACCGATCTAGATCTTGGGACAATTTGCGCGACAAAATGGATTTCGTCAATAAAAAATGGTCACTAAAAGCGGCCGTCACGTCAAACCAATGACGCACTTGGTCGGATAACTGAACTGCTCGAGCGCAATGACGCTCGCCTCAGCGAAGTCACGAGAGAAGTGGCGTTACCTGTAGTTCTTTGAGCAAGTAGCTCTTGGTACGAGCTCATTTCTTACGCGAAAAGCTCGCGTGATACATGTTCGGTTATTACGCCCTGCTTTGCGATCGTAGCGAATCATTCTGGTCGAAGTCATTTCCGAAGGACCGTTCAAAGTCGACAACTCTCTCCGTCGAGAATGGCTGATCGCGCCTTGATCGCCTGATGAATAGTCGCGAGTTCTGGAAATCGGTCGGTCAGTTCCTTTCTGTTGTGGGACATAAAGCGAACGGACCCGTGCTCAATCAAGCACATGGCCCGATAACCGTCCCACTCTGGTTCGAATATCCACGCAGGGTCAGAGAAGGGAAATTGCTTGGGCGTTGGCAGCATCAACTCAAATTCCAGCCGAACAGCTTAGCGTGTTTGTGAGAGCGTTGCTAACAGGTAGGTTCGCTAGAAAAGAACAGCATCCTCGTTCTGTCGTGAGTAACGTCGCGGCTGAATGTCTTCAGCCTCGCCCGCGTAAACCTCGACACGCGTTCCTCTTAACTGACAAACTAGACCCGCTGCAAAAATAAGCTCAGAGGACAAAGAGGAGGGGCACTCCCACGCCTCCGACTCGGTATCTGAAAAACGCATGGGCCAAGAAGGACGCAGACGTAGTTATTGCTATTTCGTGTAGTCCCATTCATGATGGATGGAGAGAAGTTCAATCTCATACCTGAGTGCAACATCAGGAGGTAAGTTCGGATTCTGTTTCCGCTCGTAATAGGTGAGATTGGGACTAACTTTAACCATCCTAACCTCACCAATTGCCATTCCCGGCAGCGCGTATGCTAGGGCCGGATACGTGAGTCGTTCACCGACCTTCAACTGCACTGGGCCGTTGCCTCGAGAGCTTTCAACTTTTTCGCCGCGAGGCAGATAACAATCATAATGAATTAGTGCAAAGTCGCCGGTCTGGGCCACCTGACCGGTTCCAGGCCTGAGCTCACTTATCTTTAAGCCTTTCGGAATCTTCATTGAATTGGACAACCCCGACAAGGCGGCTCCGCGTTCAGCAGGTCGCCTTCGCCCACCCAACTCAGAAGACTCGCGTATCTAGCCCCATGTCTCTATGCGCTTCTGAATTGTGACTTTCCCGCTGTTGGACCTTACCTTCAACCAGTCGCGGCTCTGCAAGCCCGAGTAAACCGAATCCTTACGCTTCGCTACCACGCCTTCTAGGTGAGCCCCTCAACTTTCGCAAATAAAGCCTGACCCTTGCCGACTACATGATCAGTAAACCGGACGCGACCAGTATTGTCTTTAGGCAGAATTCGTTTCAGTAGCGCCTTGCGCTTGATCAAGGGACAACCCGTGAGATCGTATCCATCAAGATAGAGCAGATCAAAAGCGTAAAGCACAACCGAGCAGTCGCGTCGCCGCGATCGCAGCGCGTCGAACTGTGGCAATCCATCTTGATCTAAAGCCACAACCTCGCCATCGATCAGCGCTGTCTTTGCTTTGATTAGTTCTCTAATGTCCCTTGAGTTCGGGAAAGCGCTCATTCAGAGCTTGCCACCTTAAGTCTCAATAACTAATTGAGAAGTCTTTAAGGACTATTAGATCGTGCGCGTCCCTTCTCTCACCTGTCCGACTGAAAGGCCGATCTGAGTGTCGGCCTTTTGGTTGAGTTCAATCGATCTCCAACGCGGAACTTACCAAAGAATCCTGCTCACCGGCGAGTCCGCCGCAAGTGCTTGTTCGACGCGGCGTTGCTCTTGCACTTCAGCCATAAAGGGAATCCAGTAGACGCACCAGCAAGAATACTAAGACCGGAAGCAGAAGCAGAATCCAGCCACCGAACTTGACGAATCTTCCAGGACTAGGAGTTGTGGTTTCAGGGGCAAGCGTTCCGTCACGATAATACTCCGCCATATCATCCGCAAACCAGATACATGCCAGAGGGAAGGCAAGAGAGAGGATTCTCATTATGATGTCGGCCATCAAATGTGACCAGGAGTTGGCCGGAAACAAAAGAGGCGACACCACAAGATAGCCTACTGCAACAACAAGTGAGGCTATGCGGTGCCAATCGCCTGACAAACTCCAATCAGATTCAGAATCGTTATTCAAGCACTTTGCTTCCTAGAGCTTGTTGCTCCACCCCAGAATGCTTTCAAAAATCGAAAACTGACGACTACCAGGCCGCATCGTGTTGTTGCTCAATATACGCGTGGGAAGTCGCATACGGACCACGTTAGGAACCTGATCAAGTCTCGCGTACTCGTTGTACCAGGACAACTAGGAAATAAAGGCTACTCACTGGCGAGTCCGCTCCAAGCGCTTTGTTTATCCGGCAACTAGATATTCGCTCTGTACCAAGCCACTCCTATAATGTCGGGTGGCGACGTGTTCAAGTCGAATGTCGCGCGGCAACGGACCGAAAAGTGGAACACCGTCGCCAATAAGCACTGGGACACGCGTGATGATGAGCCGCTGAATCAATCCCGCTCCGAGAAATCGCTGAATGGTTAAGCCACCGTCTACATAAACATGGCCGATGCCGCGAGCGTCAAGCTCTGACATAATTCTTGCGGGATCGCCCGACAAATGTTCGACCACCGCACCGACGGGAGCAGGTGCAATTGCACTGGTGCTGAGTACGAAGACAGGCTTTTCACCGTAGGGCCAGGTTTCGAAAGCCAATACGGTTTCGTACGTCTTGCGACCGATTACAAGCGCATCGACTGATTCCATGAATTCCTCATACCCGTGTGGTTCGCCACCACCACGAGGCAGAAAATCTAGCTCTCCGTTGGGGCGAGCGATAAATCCATCTACGCTGGTGCCGATAAAAACCGAGGCTTTCAATAAAATCTCCTTTGCCGCATAACGCTGCGCTTGAGCGGCTCGCCAACTCAGGTCTCACTTAATCAAAGGCTAGCTGATACGTTTCACATCCGATTCGTAAACGAGCACCCAACGGGCCGGATTTCCTTGAAACTGCGCGAGTCTCTGCTCGACTTCGGCCTGCAATTGACTGACGTTGATGTTCAGCTTGTCCCGATAAACCGAACGGTGCGCCTTGAGGTAGAAAATGATCGCAACAATGTTACCGCTCAGCGCCGCTTGACAGAGCGAGCTTTCAACCGCGTCCGAATCGGTCTTCTCACCTGTTTCCTTCATGATTTGATTGATGGTGTAAAGAGTTATAAGTCACGATCGCATTTTATCTCTTTCTCACAGCCACCTGATAACCATGGGCCACCAGCTCGTACTTTCCTTTGTAAATGTGGAGAAAAGAATTTATCGCGATTTGCGGCATAAGCCATGGATCGCTGAATTCCGCCCATCCGTAATCGTCGAAGATCATGATCCCATTCGGCCTAAGCAGCCTAAAAGCAAGTACAGCATCTTCAAGCACGTCGGCAGCGTTGTGCGAACCGTCAATGTAGATGGCGTGATAGCTATTAGGCTGAAGTTTTCGCAGAGCCTCATACGATGGCAGTTTGATCTTCCTGACCTTTTTCGTGCCCAGCGCTGTTTTGACGTTGTGATCAAAACGCTCTTCATAGTTTCGGGTTCGACCCAGGCCATAGAAGCCGTCTTCGAGAAAAGGATCCACGCAATCGATGCTTGCATTTTCATGAGTCAGGATATTGGCGAGTAACCACACGACCGCTCGCCCTTCATAAGAACCGACTTCGAGAAACCTTACATCAGGTTTTCCCGCCAGCTCACCCAACCAATTTCGCCAGTTATGAATGTGTGCCCCGAACCAGTCAGCGGTGTAACGGTAATCTTCCATAACGGCGTGCTTAGAAAGTGGATCTGACAATGCCTGCGACTCGGTATCTGAAAAACGCGTGGGCCAAGAAAGACGCAGACGGTAGCTATTGGTTATTCATTCAACGTGGCGATCCAAAAGCTATGTTTCGCCTTGATCCCGGTGACGAGGAAGACTCGATACCGCGCCGCGCCTTGAATGCTTGGCTCAGTGAACAAGACACTACGAACGAAAAGACAAAGAAGCCACAGGATGATTTTTGCAAACAGGAGCTAATAACTAATTGAGAACTCTTTAAGGACTTTTAGATCGCGCTCGCGTATCTTTGCTCGCGTCCCCTCTTATGCTCGGGTGAGGTAAACTGAAAGGACTCGTTCTCAGATCCGGCCTTTTGGTTCTTAAAGCAAAAGGGCGTCCCGTTTCAAGCAACGCCCCGTCAAGAACTCAATCAGCGAGTCAGAACTTGGACTGCACAAAAGGCATAACGTGTGCTGCCAACCATCCAAGCCCAGCCCCGATTCCGATTGCAAACAAAGCGGGTACGCCAATAGGTAAAATCCATTCCTTTATCGCACTAGGCACATAAGCGAGATGCGGATCGCCGTGATAATATAAAGCTTTCACACCGAAAGCGGAGCCAAGAACGCAACTTACGGCGGACCACACGTATCCAGCGTGCTGCCAATGCACGCGATGGGTTTCCCCTAAATAGATAGTGACTCCCGATGCTATACCTAAGATCAATATAATGTATACGGTGGATTCTTCCATAATCACCCCTTACAGCACAGTTAGTGGCAAGTTTAAGGTTGAGAAATGGCGCGAGGAACGAACGGCTTATATCACAAGGCCGTATGCTTTGGAATCGCAAACCCGATTAGTTACCGATGAGTCATCTGTAGGGGTTAGTTACCAACCTAAAAGGTCGATCTGAGTGTCGGCCTTTTTGGTTCAGTGAAAGCGCTTCTTCACCTCGGGCAAGGTAGTGGGGCAAATTTGATCCGCCCTATTTTGTCCTCGCACAACACTTGGACCACCTAAAGACTCAGAGCAGACTAGTATAACGCCGCCGGGAAGTCCTCAACGAAATGCTCAAATCGTTCTCAAGGCCATCTTTGGTTACGGCCCGCCAAAGTTCCCAACCTCAAAAACGCCAACCCGCTCTCCGTGTCTCACCGTTGTATTCAGCACATTGAATGGTAAG
>JBKPOC010000169.1:0-2624 GCA_046732935.1 Acidobacteriota bacterium
GTTATACACGCGAGAGTATGGTCGCGGAGAAGTTTGAAGCAATGGTCAAACTCGGAATGCTCAATACCAGGATGAAAGACTTTTTTGATGTGTGGACCGTCAGTCAAGAATTCGCATTTGACGGTCCAACTCTCAGCAACCATGAAGGCGACCTTTGAAACGCGCGGCACAGCGGTTCCGACTAAACCACCATCGGCCTTGTCTCCGGAGTTTTATGGCGATCCAGAGAAGAATACTCAGTGGAAAGCCTTTCTCAATAAAGCAAGGTTGAATGCCCAAAGAAAGTCTTTGCCAGAAATCGCCGAAGCCTTGCGCGCGTTCCTCATTCCTCCTTCCGAAGCTGTGGCTCGCAATGAGATTCTTAAAGGTAATTGGGAACCGCGTGGACCTTGGATTATCCTTGCTGAGTAGAATTACGCGTAGTTGGGGTCACGCGCTGTTTTTAGCACAAACACGATCCTGCTATCAGACTTGTTGAAGTGCTTTTTTGGCCTGCTTCGGAGGCGTGCATTACATACTGCTATAACGACAGGATTGTGGCAGACGCGCAATTGTACCGCTTCGACTGCTCGCTTCGCACGATCGGTAGCATGCGGGTAACGTAGTTGGGATCAGAATATCCTAAGGCCCCGCCAACTGACTAATCCGGTTGGCTCAGTAAATAGCGCACGCTTCCAACCTCACAAAGTTCAGGGCAGTAAGTGACTTACCCACTGCTCCATTTCATGGGCCGCTGTTTTGCTATTGTGGGAGTTTTGTCTCGGTCCAGGTTTGCCGTTGCGTAAGAGCTTCCAAGGCGCGTCGTAAACCCGCATCGGTCGCGTGAATGTAACGAGCCGATGTTTGAATACAGCGATGGCCCAGAATCACCATGATTTCTCGAATGTTGGTCCCGGCATCGGCCAGCCTAGTCGCCGTTGTGTGTCGCAGATCGTGAAACCGCAAGTCGTCGAGACCTGCAGCGCGGCAGGCGGTGCGAAACCCATTCTGAAGATCGGCTCGTGGCTTCTGAGTCTTCTCGTTGAAAAAGACATATTCGGTGTGCCCGGTTTCGTCGTGCAAAGCAAGTAATTCCCTTCTCGCGATGAAATTCATAGGAATGCTTCGGCTGTGGCCTGATTTGGTTTTCTCGCGTTGCGAATTCATCACGTGAATTAGACCACGTGTGAAATCTACGTTAGGCCAACGCAAATTCAACAGTTCACCGCGCCGCATACCCGTGTGAATTGCAAGGATAACAACGGGACGCAGAGCTGCTCTCGGTCCCGTGAGCACGCATAGAAGTCGTGCTTCCTCTTGATCGGAGAGATAGCGGTTCCGCTCGTTGTCCTCACGAAAACGTTTTACCTTGCGGCATGGATTCGGAATTGATAATCCGTGATCGATTGCTAACGAGAAAACCTTTGAGAGCAACTCTAATTCTCGATTTACCGTTGATGGCGCTCGCTCGCCGCCTCGTGCTGTTTTGGTTTCACGTCGATCCTGCTTGTACTTCTCGATCAAAATCGGCGAAATTTGATCCATCGGTTTGTTGCCCAGTGCTTTTAGCAGCGGACGCGAACGAAATTCATCGTGTACCCACGTTCGCTTGTTGACCTTGGACCAGGGTAAAAAGGTGTCGCTGATAAAATCCCGCAGCAACGGAGCGGGGGTTTTCAGCATACCGTACGTACCTTCATACACTCGATCGCGAATTGCGGTTTCGGCGCGTTCGGCTTGCGCCTTAACGCGAGCCTCTGGAACCGATCCGCGATAACGCTTGCCGCTGATCCAGAAGTCGTAGCACCATTTTCTGCCTCTTTTAAATACTGACATTGGTCTGATCCTCTCAGATCGCCGCCTGTTCGAGGAAAGGCGCCATCCTAGCGCTCTGTATTAGGTCGAGTCCATTCCAATATTTCATCAAGCAGAAAGATGGTCCTATCACCAGCTTTGCGATATGGGATCCGACCTTGACTGACCATTTCGTAAACAGTTCTTGGCTTGATTCTGAGCAACTCGGCGAGCTCCTTCACGTTGAGAAACTTCGGACTCACTTGGTTCGTGTTAACCGGACTTGTACTCATTGCTAAAACCTCGGAGCTTAAGATGTCTGACGATAAGACAACCAGAACGAGAACGGCGCCTGGTATATTAGGCCCACATTGCCTGCGCTATGCGTAATAACGCTGTCACCAAACGCTCTTACTATTGACATTCCAGGATCGTCAAAAACGCGCAGCTGAGTACATCGGTGGCTTGCGTGCTAGGGCATTCGGTCAGAAACGGATAACGTACCCTTTCAGATCTTGGAAAAATTGATTGGGGAATGGCTCCCCCGTATTGCTGTGCGCACGAATCGTTTTGGGCGAGAACAGAAACTGCAGTTTATACTTACGCTATTTAGTTTCAAGGTCTGGCCACAAAAGAGGCGATAAATATTCTCAGTGCGGAAAATGTCTACGGTGTGTTTGCCGCACTTCAAACGGCAGTGATTCAGCGAGAATACTTACCGACTTTTTGGCAAGAAAGGAGGGTGCCTTACGTCACTAAAGACCGTGTCCGATTACAATTATCTGAGAACGGGCATGCGGTGAGACAGAGGGTTACTTCGTGAGCAGATTTCATAATGTGAGGATTATCAG
>JBKPOC010000170.1:0-21687 GCA_046732935.1 Acidobacteriota bacterium
AAAAAAACCGTGAAGAGCGTTCACGCGCGCTTGTCGCAATTTACACCAGCTTTGCAGTTCAATATAGCAACAGGTGGGATGGCAGCAAGTGAACCTCACGAAAGCAAGCAGTCAAAACGCACGCTGTCCTTGCGCTTCACCATGCCTTCTAGTTTCAATCCCACTCTATGTGTGTTACCGCACTGACGGCTCCTGATCATCTCTTCATTATGTAAGCGTCTAAACGCTTAAGCGCCCACCGTGGGTATTGTTAACGCCACGGTTTCACGGCTGATCGCCTGAGCCTGTACTTTTCGATGCACACTCATCTGCTCAGTCCTATTTTCCTTATCAAGAAGGAAAATCAAGCTTTCTGATTTAACGCAGAAGGCGCTCGCAATCCGAGAGAATTGAAAGCGTGGATCGTGAGAATCATCGTGTGGTAGTTCCTGACCGTTGTAAGCATTTGGCGATGTGGGTATCTGCTCGCCGGGCGAAAGGATCGCGTGTTAGCAACTACTGTAACACGTCAATCGGCCATAGTTGTCGGTGCGATTGTAACTGTCGCCCTGGTGGCTGTCTCGGTCTTTGTTGGGATAGAACCCCTTCATTCTCGTCCACGCTTTCTCAGGTGCCTCCATTTCCCACCGGGCCAACCAATTGTTGACCCTTGAAAGGACTAGGCTGATTATGTCGAAGCAAAGACAACCACTGCCGGACATTCAATATCCGGATGCTGTCCGGTTTGAAAAACCATCACCTCCGAAATTCGGTGTTGGAGGGTCGCTGTTATCGATCTTGAGCCTGCTGTTCATGACTGTATTCTCTGCGATCATGACCGTGCAACTGCTCAACCCCGCTTATGATTTCGGCATTGGTTTTCTGCCGCCGCCGCAGGCAAGTTCGGCGCTGGCGACGTGGACCTGGATACCATTCGCTTTCACTCTGTTCGGCGCCGCCATCGGCGTCCTTTTAGAACTGGCTTTGCTGCTGAACGGCACGCCGTTCCAGCAAACGTTGAACCGATTCACGACCTTCATTCGCAACATCCGTCTACTCAACCTGGCACCGGTAACAACCAGCATCTTTTTCTTCGTTTGTAGCATGACAATACGGGATGCCAATCTGCGTATGGCGTTTCTGTATGCCGCGGCAATGGGCTGCTTCGCCATTGGGTTGGGGCTGTTCTTCGGAGGCGCACAGGCCGCAGACGGATTGATACTGGTGGCGTTGCAAATTGCGCAAATCATTCTGGTCCTGATGTTCGGTGCCGCGTCGGGCGGCTGGACGGTCGCGGGATTCCTTATTTTGCAGGCGATCATTCAATTGACGTCACTGAAAATTGGTGCGATGACGCCGCTAACCAGCACCGCATTTCATGTCATCTCGACTATTTCCGGGTTGATGCTGTATCGCGCCATCATCGGCGCGACCGCCCTCGACGCCAACTTCTCCCATGAGGTGGCCATCTCTCTGCCGGCTGGGTCGTTGGCACGTTGGGCGTTCGTATTTGCATGTCTTGCCGGGCTCGCGCTCGCCGGAAGCGTGTGGCCGCTAACGCGCAATAGCTGGCGCGCCGTGGCCAGCAATGCCCTTTGGTCCTTGCAGTATTTTCTATTGGTTAGCGCCAAGCGCTTTCCCAAACCGCATAACCTGAGCGAGATTTACAAAGACGGGCCGCCAAAACCGGTCAAACTCATGCCATACTCGCAAAAGCATCCACAATTTATGCCGGGGGCCCTCAGTATTCCGGCTGTTGATAGAATCGAGAGAAATGTCAGGGTACTCAAAAACGTTCTGACGAAGGCCAAAAAAGCGTTTTCAGCTATTGCGATCCTGGACCATGTGTTTCCCCAAGCTGATTCCAATGTGCTGCCGGAGCTCAAACCGCGCCTGGAAATCTGGAGTAACGGGAGCGAATACTGGCCGTGGATTTTCACCAGGAAGATCTTCGGATTGACGATTCCCGGTCGCACGCTGTTGCCTGCCCCGAAACCAGCTATCGCTGCCTATAAGCAGGGTCAGCTCTATGCCTACCTGACCGAATACGGCGTTGCTTCAACCTTTGCCAAGCCGGCTGCCGGCCGCGAAGAGGGAGCACTGGTTGCGGATTTTCGTTACCTGGAAACCTACGAGACCAAGCCGGGTTATGAGTCCTACGGTGGCATGGCCTACCTGCGCGTCAATAGTGTCGAGAAGAAGCTCGAATTAATCTCAATCGTCGCGCCCGGCTCAAAGGTCGAAATCCCTGCCAATCCGCACGATCCGGACTTTCGCCGGGCAGAGGCTCAGGTGGTGTCCTCGATGTACTATGCGGTCATCGCCGGCAAACACCTTGCTGAAATTCATATGACTTTCAATCTTGTCGAAGCCGCATTACACAATGCGTTCGATGCGCAGGGGCAGTTTAGTCACCCGTACCGCACGTTCTTATACCTGCACGTGTTTGCGCACGAGTTGGCGGAAGAGATGACAACCGAGCATCTGATTCAGGACGGAGCAGTATTCACCCAGATTTTCGCGACCACCCACGATGCGATGATTAACCACTTGAATGACACGTACCATCGTTTCCAGTATGGCGCAGATGAAGATTTTGAAGCGCGCAGGGCAGCGCTGACCATGACCGACGGCTCTTTGCTACCAAAATCCTGCATTGTCTGGGAAAGCAGGTACGCTGAGATTTGGAATCGCTACACGAGAGATTTGGTAGACATAATTTACCCAGACGATCAATCAGTCATTGATGATCCATACCTCCAGGATTTTCACGCACAGTTGTGTGTCTTACTGCTCAATCCCCTGCCCGCACGCTATCACGATTTTAAGACCAAGATTGGGGTAGCGCGTTTTGCGGCGGACACAATTCATCATTTAGTGATACGGCATCAGGTCTATGGCACTGCCGGGGTCAGGGCGTCTATGGATCCGCGCATTAGCCAGACGCAGGTTCCACGTGATGGTGGCACGCCACCGATTGATGAATGGCGCTCGCTTGCATGCGTCGCTCTGGCGACGGCGCGGGCGCGATTCACACTATTACGAGGGGACTGGCGTTATCTACTCGACGGTGTTGACAGCAAATATAATGACAGGATGAGTGAGGTCTTCAACCATCTGCAAGAAGACCTATTAAAACTCGAAGACGATTGGACAAATACGGATGAAGACAAGCACTACAATTATGATTACTTTCGTGTCCTGCCTAACGTACTTCATACAGGTGCGGGGTACTGAATTCGCCTGACGGTGTATTGCTACGCCCGTGTTGTGAAGTTCACTTACGGCGATGCCACCGTGTCCAAGGAAGAACCGGTTTTCAACGGAGCTGGCTAAACACTAAAACAATGCACCTCAAAGCACCGACCTTGAGGAAAGGGAGAACGCCTTGAGCACAACATAGGATGAAGAATCACCCGGGTCATCCACAATCAATCCCAAACTTCTCGCAGCGACAGCTCATGCTCTGCTTTGCCTATCTGGCTTATTGCGGCGAGCAAATTACCGCGGCAAACCCTGAAACGAGAATTCTTCGGATCATCAATGAGGCACTGCCGCAGATTCCGCCGCTCAATACCCCCAACCCAACCTGGCAAGTCGTTTGGGGCCCGGCGGTCTATAAAACTCCTGGCGCACGCTACCAGGAAAACATGACGTTCATGGCGCAGAGCAATGCTGATCCGGCTCAATTGGTCGTGGCTACTCGGGGCACTAACCGTGTGGCGGATTTGGATTGGCTGCTCGAGGACTTTGATGTGTTCCAGATGATGCCGTGGCCGCCAGGCACCGAGGTTGCGGATCCGGTTGAGAGGAGGATCTCGGAGTCGACGAGTATCGACCTGCAGATCGTGCTGACGACTCCGAGCGCGATTGTCGCCAAGGGCACAACGCTCTGTGATTTTCTGCAAACGCTGTCCAGTAAGCCGCTGAACGTTTGTGTAACCGGACACAGCCTGGGCGGCTGTCTCTCGTCGACGCTGGCGCTGTATCTAAAGGAGCAGCAGGCGAGTTGGGACCACTCGAAGCAGTCCATTGTCAGCAACATTTCCTTCGCCGGACCTACCGCCGGCAACAAGGGCTTCGCCAGCTACTCGGACAGCGTTTTCAGTGGCGGGCCGTTTCCACCTGGTTGGGACACAACCCTGGGCAGCACCTGCGACGCTGTTCGCTGTTCTCTTGACGTGGCGCCGCTCGGCTGGGATTCCAATAATGTTGCGATCAACAATCCGAACGTAGTCACGCTTTACGGCGACAAAATCAAGTTTCACGGACTGGAATGGTGGCTGGTGAAGAAACACGTCATCGAGTTGCTGACGAATCTCGTTGCTCAGCAGAACTACCGGCAAATCAAAGCCTTGCAGGCTCTGTTACCCGGCGTTTTTCACGGCAAAGGCACTCGCTCCTGCAATGTGAAAACCATTCTCGAAGCTTATGCGGCGGAGGCTGGCTGGCAGCATGGCCATAGCTACCCCACTATTCTTCAAGTACCGTCGCTCCTGAATTCGAACATAATTTCAATGACGTAGCTGCGGGGCCTTTTGCAACAGCGGCGCCGATGTCGCGATTTAGACCGAAGTCCCCAAGCTTGTGGGCTCAGATCTGCTCAAGTGCCGTTTCCAAATCGTGAATGATGTCGTGCCAGTCCTCGACGGCTTGACCGTTGGGGTTGCCGTGGAGGGTGCGCACGGGGCGGTTGAGAACGTCGTACGTGTAGGACGTGTCCACGCCATTCGGGCGGTGCAATCCGGTCCGCCGCGAAAGCAGGTCGTAAGTATGCGTGAAGACGTCCGCGCCCTGTGCGATTGTTTGCAGCCTGCCGGCGACGTCGTAGCCGTAGGTTACGGGAACACGCCCCGCAGCCGTCATCTTCGTACGCTGCCCGGCGCTGTTGTATTCATAGGCGACCACCCCGGCCGGGTTGGTTTCCGTCGTCAGCCGATCATCGGCATCATAGACCCACGAAATGATGCATGCCTGCGAATCGTTGAGGCTGATCAACATCAAGAACGGGACTATAAGAAGGAACTTCAGTTAAGAGCGCGCGTAGCCTCCGCTGCGGAGGCCGTCCAGGGTCTGCGCTTCGCTCCGATGAACTCCGCGAACTAAAAGCAGTTCGCTTCGCCCTTGACTGCCTTCCTCGCTACGGCTTGAGAGTTGACAAGAGCTGCTTGCGCAGCTCAGAAAGCCGGCGCTTTGCGATCCTATGATCGTTATTATCAAACGGTGTGGACCATCAGAATTTCAGTGCAGAAAGTTGAAACGATGTCTGCGATGTTCACAATTGAGAATTAATAAGGACTCTTCCATCATACTCAACCGGATGAGGAATCCTCGATGTAGGTATCTCTTTGTGTCCTCACTGAGCTGCTGATGCATTGTAAGAAGATACTTCTGCCGAATCTCGTGATGCGACATAAGTATCTTGTCGCGATCTATTTGCGCTGGAGACAATTTACCCATCATACCCTCTTGGTGCAGTTTAGATTCGGACGAGCTACGAAGCTACAAATCTGAACAGCGCCACCATTACAAATCACCTCATTATTAGCTAACCAGACTTGATTCGAGATCAGCCTCAACGTCCTCGGACATTGCTTCTTTATATCCTGCTTCGACTGCCTGTCCTACGGCTCTTGCAAAATCAATCAAATCTTCATCGGTGTGATTAATGTAGATCTGCGCGGTGGTTTTGGGATCTTTATGACCGAGTGCGTTGGCGATGTCGAGGAGATCGATCATCTTCTTGACTCGCGTTCCGGGCGTGTGCCTCAAGTCGTGGAAGTGTAGGCCGACATGCGTAAGACCGGCATCGTCCAGCGCGCCTGCCCATGCGGTGCGGACGTTGCTGGTTATCCCGAATACTAAGTCAGCGGGTGGTTGTTTCCCACGCTGAACTTTGAAAGCTTTTGGGGGATGGGTTCTTGATTACATCTAAAAGTGCTTCTCGGACTCATGGCGTCATCTTGGCGTAACGAGTCTGCTTGTCGCCGCCGAGGTCTTTATAGTTGAGCAATCCGTAGATGGTGCCAGAGCCAGTAAAATCTATTTGAGCCATTTTTAGTTTTATCAATTCGCCGAAGCGGGCGCCGGTATCGACAGCGACAATGATGAGTGCTCGCAAGTGTCTGCGATCTTCAGTCTGACACGCTCGGAGTAGTTTGATCTGCTGGTTAAAGGTCAGAAAAGATTTCGTTTCTTCCGATCGCTGGTTTTGATGACTTCGTTCTTTCTGGCAAACGCGAAGGGGTTTTCATCAAGCCATTTATTGCGTACGGCCTCATTCAACATAGCTCGAAGGGTATTCAGTTCACGAGCAACGGTTGCAGGCTTGATGTTAACTTCCGTGTTGTTTGGTCCCCTTCGGGTGCTGCGAAGTCGGTGCGATCGATATCTTTTTAGGTCAGCGACCGAAAGGTCCTTGAGCTTCCTACCCGCGAAGAATTGTCGGAAGTGTTTGATATGTGATTTGTAGGTGGTTGGTTCTTGCACACCCGAATTAGTTTTTTCGCCTTCTTCGTTGTGTTCCGCCTGCACGTAGATTTCCGTCTCGCAATAGTCAGCTAAGTGAAAGGTTACGACGTTGTTTTTGGCGGCTTTGGGGCCGCGTTTCTCGAGGTCCTTGCGCAGCTGTCGGATTGCTTCTCTGACTAAGCTTTCTTTATTACGTTCGCGGTGGGCGAACTTTCGTTTACCGTTCTCGCATAGTACGGGAGCACTCCATCAAAAACGATCCTGCCGTTACGTTTACGTTTGTAGACACCTTCTGTGTAGTTTCTCATCGAAGT
Organism: Acidobacteriota bacterium; assembly: GCA_046732935.1. Taxonomy (GTDB): domain Bacteria; phylum Acidobacteriota; class Blastocatellia; order Pyrinomonadales; family Pyrinomonadaceae; genus PSRF01. The sequence continues at coordinate 6,765 of JBKPOC010000170.1, forward strand.
TCTCTCGGGGTTGAAATTAACTGGTGTTGAGGAGCGGTGGAAGGTGGAGGAGAGCTAATGGAACTATACACAGCAGCAAACGGAACGGAGCTGTTGAGTTTGAGTGTTTTTGTGCGGGTATTTGTGCGGGTTGAGCGCGAAATATGCTAGAATGCCCAGTATTCGGAAGGTTTTTGAGGGTAGAGCGGATCGTTGACACGGTAGGGGTCTGCGGTTCAAATCCGCACGCGCCTACCAGTTTCCTCAGGAATTCATTTCCAGACATTCACTGGCCCGCCATCGGTTTTACTACCGCGCGTCGCCTATCATGGCAAAGCCTGCCCAGTAATACGGATGTTGATAATTGGCGGATCGCCTAAGCGCGAGCAAGCTTTGACGGAGCGCCTGGCTCTTGGAAACTCCACGCCGCATTGCTGGTTTCATTGATGAATAGAATGCGGTGAGGAGTGGCGACGGAGTTGGCGATTCGACCTGCCAGCGACTCATCAACGTCGCGCGAGTGCCTGCCACAAACCAAGCCCAGGAAAAACCAACCGGCGCGTTTCCATTGAAGCCCGCGCTATGTTGTGCCGTCGATGCCACAACCAGTTCGGCGGTGCTTTGGAGATCCATGATTTTACGCGTGTTGAGAAACCCGTCGGATTGATTTGTCCCAGATGAAACGGCGATAAACGACGACATCGGACTCGTGTCATCCAATATCACGGGACCCGCGAAATGTACGATTCTGGCGCGGGAAACATCTGACTGGATTTGCCCTTCATTTACTTGCGGGCCAACGGACAGACGGCTTGTCGTTACGCCGTAGGTCGTCGCTATACGCTTGAGTTCTTCCTGCTGCTCAGCAGATGGCCCAAGCTTCATACCGGCATAGCCAAGTTCAAATCGAGTCGTAAACTGTTTGGACAACTCAGGATTTGCATAAGCGATCAATAACGACTTGACACGCCCACTCGGCGAAGCCTGCTTTCGCATCTCACGTAGTGCGGAGAGCGACGGGGCATACGATACCTCCGCCGAGTCCACTAGATAGTGATCTTCCACCGACTGCAATGCCTCGAATGGCAAACGCCAAAGCACGCCATCAGGCACGATGACTAATTTCGTTCTGAGCCCGATTTGATCTTCAGCGGGCTTGACGAGTAGATGGTAGAGTTCTCGCGCGAGCTCGGGAAAGCTATCGGCGCGTGAGGTCAGTAGTTGTTGAAAGTTGCGAACTCTTGACGCAAGTTCATAATTCTTAATTTCCAGCGGGTAAACTTTGAGATTGATCTCGATCCTCCGATTTCTGCGCGACGTCTTTGCTGTGGTCCTATCTGCCGTTAAGACAAACAGGTACGTATTGTTCTCAGTGATCGTATATTCGAGAAGGGCCGTCGACGTGTCCGTTATCAACGAACTGATTTCTTCCAGTTTTAGCGGAGCGAGTTCGCCCCGGTTGATCTTCAAACCGGGATTTGCGCTGAACACTTTCTTACGAAAGTCAGCATACGCTGCGCGAGCCGCTCGCAGACGATTACGCAAATCTGATCGCCGCATTTCACTCAACGAGTGCTGTTCGCTATCACGTTCCACTTGAATTTCCAGCGATGCAACTTCACCGGACAGACGTTTCTCCTCGAGACGTTGATCGACTGAAAGGCCTTTGCCGGGAACGCCATTGTTGTTCTTCAGTAGATCTACCAGAAACTGTATCTTTGCGCGTTCCGCATAATGGAAAGCTTCGCTCGGTCGATGCTGACTCATCAGAAAATCGATCAGGGCGAGATGCGGCAGTGATCGATTGTGTTCGCCGCCTGACACTGAAGCTTCCGCTCTCAACGAATCAATTGTCGAGATAGCGCTGGTGAACGAGTTGTAAGCCTGTGGACCACGTTCTAACTTCAATTGTGCTTTGCCCGCTAAGGTCGTCGCGTACCATAAAAGCTCCCCGTTATGTAACTGAGTCGCGATCGTCACTGCGCTTTCAGCGGCGCTCAACGCTCGCGCGTAGTCCTGCTGAAGCAGAAGAGCTTCGGAGACTCGCGTCAGCACGTCCGCCATTTTTTCCTGATTACCGACGGACTTAAATAATCCGAGCGCCTTTTCGAGATTATCTAATCCTTCGGAGTAATCCTGCCGGCGAAGGAGCGTAGAACCGATGCCTGCGAGAACATCGCCCTGACCCGACTTGTCGTCCATCTCCTGACGCAGCACTAACGCGCGCCGGTACGAAGTGAGTGCCGAATCATACGAGCCTTGCACATAGTAAAGATTTCCGATGAGACTTAAGACCCGGCTCATCTCAATTTTGTTAGCGGTGATTTCAAACTCTTTCAGCGCCTTGCCGTAATACTCGAACGCGCCAGCGTAGTCGCCTTGCATCGCCTTCACTAAACCAATGCTTCCCAGCGTGGTGCCGACCGGAGCTTTAATTGTTTCAGAGATATGTAAGCTCTCGAAGTAACTCTCCAGTGCAGCGCCGTACTCACCGCGGGTCCGATGTACATTGCCGATTCCTTTTAGCGCAGTGGCAAAGCCAAGTTTGTCGGGCTGCGTTTTTTGAATGTCGGCACTTTTCTGATAGTTCTCGAGCGCTTCGTCGTAATTGCCGCTGTAGTAAGCAGAGTTTGCCGCGCCGTTCAGAGCGCCAATGATCGTGGCGATTTCTGTCCGCGGAGCACGCTCGAGAGATTTTTTGTAGATGGCCAGTGCTTGCGTATAGTCGCCCTGCATGTATAAGGCGTCAGCCAGGCGCACACTGGAATCGACGTTGTTGTTCGCTTCACTGCTTTTGAGAAAAGCGTCGGCGGCCGCTGAATATTTTCCCTGCCCGTAGAGAATGGAACCGATCATGTTCAGCGTGTTTGCGATCTCTTCTTTGTCGCCGAGTGAGGTAAATTCCTGCAACACTTGTTCGAGAGCAGCGAGTGCTTCTGTGTCACGACGTTGTTCTTTATATATCAACGCCAGCCCGGAAAGCGCTTTAGCCGACTCGTAATGATTGGGGACCTCGTTGAATAGGTCGCGTGCCTTTTGATAGTGTTCCAACGCCGCGGGGTAGTTGGCTTGAAAGTAATAGATGGTGCCAATGTCCAATGACGCGGCAGCGACACCCTCTTTGTCGCCGATCTTCTCGGCGACGTTTCGCGCAACTCCATAGATATCAAAAGCGGTCGAATAGCGTCCGGCCAGTAGTTGAGAGTTACCCTGTCGGATTAACGCTTTACGCAAATCCGGCGTCATTAGGGCTCGGTTCATGGCCAGCCACTGTTCCCGCTCTTGTTGAGATTTGAGCGTAATGAGCTTGGTAGCCAGGTCATCAACCTCGGATGACGAAGTCGGAGACGGACTCTGAGCATGGATAGTGAGAGCCAGAAGGAAAACGATAAGGAGCAAACGAGGATACTGTAAATCTACTGATAGCATGACCAATCAAGGATTAACTTGCAATTCATAGTACACCACGCAACATTGTGCAAGAGCGATGGCGTTAGTACCAAACGAGCCATGTCCTTAGTGAATGCTCCTGAAATAAACAGGTTAATGAACCAGCGCACAGAGTCCAGGCGCTAGGGCGACAAAGGCGGGCGGAATGAAAATCTAATTAGGAGAAGAACACGACTCTGACGATTCGCTAAGTAATCGTTACGGAGGTTACGCCTGTCTGCCCCGGATAGTAGAGGCGGACCCTCACGTGATATTTCCGCCCCGCGAAGAACTTATAATTGATACTCGCGTTGCGATCTTCGCCACTGTCGTCATCTGCGGTTACGTATCGCGGTTCGCCATCAATCTCCTCAAATAGCGCAAGCAGAGTATCAGAAGCGCCCTTCGTCGCAATGGTGTATCTCCGTGTCGCCGACGGCTGAAACACAAAATCGACCTGTTGCCCTGCGGCCAGCTCCACCGCGACTGTTTGAAACGCCTGGATTGTTGCCGGTTGGGACACGGAAGGCGGATACCACTTCGCCACCCACGTCTTATCAGCAGCGGACAAGGTTGCCGGCGGGGTGAGCCCGTTTACGTCATACTGCTCCGGCTCGTCGATCAAACCAGCCTCGAATTCATACTCCATAATGGAATCGGGGTCCCAGGTGGAGCCCTGGACCTGCTGAGTGCTTAGTTTCTCGAGAATGTTGTGAAACGTCGTCTCGCGCGGCCAATTGTTCGGAGGACCGCCGAGCGAAGCATAAACCGCCTCTTCATGCCACTTGATCCCTGCGAAGGGGTTCTGATGCTCGTGCTCCATACCCAACACGTGTCCCAGTTCATGGAGAGCGGTGCCTCTACCATAGGGCGTCGTCAAGTCCCATCCGTAAACGGTCGTCGGCTCGTTCAAGGGAATATCCAGGACATCGCGGCCAACCGCGGACGCGGAACTACCATCGGCGGTCGAATACCCGATCCGGACCTCGGCTTCGCTCAACTGATTAACCTCCTGGAATTCAAGGCCGATACCGACAGCCTTCCAGGTGGCAAAGGCCTGACGAATCGCGTTGGCCTGGACGGTCGGGACCTTGTAGTGGGAATTTCCTGTGAAGAAGCAATAGTGCAATACGGTCTTGTTTGCCCATTTCCCGCGGCTCGCCAATATTGCTGCTGCACGAAGCACATCAGACGCAACTGCCGGGGGCAATTGGGGCTTCGGTCTGGGTGGGATACTGCAAAATGGTTTGGCAGTTTTTGTCGGTCTCTTCGCGGACGGCGCTTTAGGTTTTCGTGCGTATTTTTTAGTCGCCATAGTTAATCTCCTCGAGGGCAATGGGCAAAGCAATTCATAACCATGAACATTGTCCGGCAATGGACCTGGTGTAGATACTCCGGTCTCTAATTACGTATGCGTATTCGACTGAAAACATTCCACATTTTTTTGAGCGCCAGAAAACTAGTGAGCTGAGGATTGGCGGGAAGTGGTCCACCGGTCCGCGCCCAGATTGCCGTGGACCAGCACGGACTGCCAGAAACCCCTTCGAGGTTCAAACTCTTCACCGGACCCATCATGTGCTAACGATACAAATGTTAGCAAATGTGTGTGTGTTAGCAAATGTGTGTGTTGTTAGCAAATTAAAATGTCCGGTTTTGGTTTTACCACTTCAAATATCTAACCAGCAGTAGGGGCTGTGGGAATGTGGGAAAGTCAGGCTGCTTTTTGGCCTGACTTTTCCAAGCCGCTGCGGGAAGCGACGCTTTTTGTCGCTTTCCGGGGCGGCGTCATTTTCCACAGCCTCGGTTCGATAACGGCCCACCACATGCGGACCAAACGTGATTGAAAGAGTGTCGTCTAGATGTTCATGGAACACCACTCTGCAACTAGCTAAAGTGCCGCGCAGTTTCGTGCGTTCGAGCTGCCAGTTGCCACCAGCGAAGCTGACCGTGTTGTCCCGTGCCACCACGCGCTCGTGCTGCAATGAGAAAACCAGGTCGAGATCCTTGCGTTTGAGTGGCACAAAAGCGGTACCGCGTTCCGCTGCTTCGACCATGAAACGCTGGTTGAACTCGCTGATGTAGTGCTCGCGCAGAAACTGATTAGCCGCCTCGATCGTCGTCATCCCATGCAGCCGTAACTCCTGTGGTAAGCGTCCCTGCCAGGTGCCGAAACCGCGCTCACTGCGACCTCGCGCTTGCGGTGAATACGCGGGAATGAGGTGGATGCCCAACTCGTGCAGCGCTCGTCCCACCTGCGTCACCCGGTTATGATCCACCGGCTCACCAGTCTTCGGCGTCAGGAAGAAATGGCTCGCGCGATCGCTATAAAGGGCGCAAAACAGGCCTTTCTGCTCGATCACCTCACGCAGCGCCGTCATCACCGTGCGCGTTGATTCTTGTTCCACCAACTGCGCGTAATAGATCTCACTGGTGGCGTCATCCATGAGCACCAGTAGGTCATACCAGCGGTCGTCGTTGAACCAGCGATGCTGGCTGCCATCGATGTGCAACATCATCCCTGGCAAGGGCCAGCGTGGCCGTCGCTTGCGGTGTTTGCCGCGCTTGCGCCTGGTCTTCACCAGACCCGCACCTTGCAGCGCTTGCTTTACCCACGTGTAACTCAAATGAATATCGTGTTCGCTGCTCAGCTTCTCGTGAAAGTGGCGCACGTTGAAGTCAAAGTACTGCTCCTGGTACAAGCGCAGCACCTCCTCTACTGTTTTCAGTGGCACCCGCTTCGGTGAAGGAATGCCGCGGCGCCGATCGAACAATCCTTCGTAGCCTTCCAGCTTGAAACGTGTCTTCCAACGCTGCATCTGCCGGCAACTGATGCCCAGGATCTCCGCTGCCTGAAACCAGGTGATCCGCTTGGCCATCGCCCGCAACATTAAGTCCTGTAGTTTCATCGTCCGCTCCACTGCGGCTGCGCTCATCAGCTTCATGACCGCATCGTGTCATGCTGCTACTAACCGCGCCGCTCAGACCGGACATTTCATTTGCTAATTTCACCGGACATATCATGTGCTAACGACACGTCAGCAATGGTGACGTCAAGCTGCTTGTGTAAAAACCTCGAGGGTGCGGGTTTTCCATTCCAAGTTAAAGCGATAGAAAATGGAATAGATAATTCGGTCCACACTTTTCACGTTTACAAAGCAGACCATCCGTCGTGTCCGACGTCGCACCTCCACAAAGCAACGCTCAATAATATTGGTGGTGCGCAGCTGCTTCCACAGGTGTTTTGGGAAACTGAAAAAAGCCAATAGGTTCGGTAGATCCTTCTCTAACTGCTTAATCATCGTGGGATACTCAGTTTGCCAGCGCAGTTTGAAGCAGCGGAACGCCGCACGCGCTTGTTTGCGATCCGGCGCCAGGTAAATAGCCTGGGCCATTTGCTTCAGCTCGTCGCGATTACGCGCTTGCGGCCTTTCTCACGAATGTTGCGCATCTTGTGCACCCAACAACGCTGATGCAACACGCGCGGATAGACCGTCTGGATTGCTCCCGCTAGGCCGGGACAACCGTCGGTAATGATCAACTGCAAATGCTGCCCGCGCAGGCCGCGCCGGTAGAGATCATTCAAGAGTCCTTCCCACGCTCCCTGGCTCTCGCCCTGGCTGCGCATAAATGAGAGCAACTCGCGCCGGCCATTCTGGCGTACGCCGTAAGCCACTAGCATTTGCACGCATTTACGGCCACTTTCGCGCCGCACCTTCAGTTCACACCATCTAAAAACAGATAGGCCCAATCATCTGTTAACGGGGCTTGATGAAACTGCTGCACTGCCTCATCCAAATCGCGGGTTAGCTTGGAAACGGTCTGCGCGCTGACTGCTTCACCGGTCACGATCGCTACTACTCGGCCGACCTGACGGGTGCTGATGCCGCGCAAGAACGCTTCCCGAATGAGCATTGATACTTCCGGCGCACGCCGTTGAAACTCTTCCAGCCCCGCCGGCAAAAAGCTCTGCCCGCGCGTGCGGGCAATGCGCAACCGCAGCGTTCCCAACACCGTCACGAAATCGCGCTCGTAATATCCGTTGCGGTAATCTCGCCGCTGCTCAGCATTGCGCTCGTAGGCATCTACCACGGCAAACCGATCTCGCTGCCGTTCCGAATCTGCTTCAAAGAATTTCTGCCAAGCTTCTCGCGTGCGACCGTTCAGGTCGCCCCCAAAACTCTCTCGCAAATTGCTCACGAAATGTTGAAACTGTTCTGTCGCCGGTGCTAACTTCAGCATGGGTGTAAGCTCCTTTTCTGAAGGATTGGTTTAGTTTGGTTACTAACCAACTTACACCCTCTTGCTTTTTACACACAGACTTTACATCACCGTCAGCAAATGTGTGTTGACACGGCTCTACTTCAGTGATATAAGGCGCGCCACCTCCCAACCTAGAAAAACCAAATCAAAGGAGTAGCTCGATGAAGAGACTGCTGAGCGCCATGTTTTATTTACTGGTGGCTGTATCGACGATTGCCGGTCTTTCTCAGGTATTCGAACGGCGCGTAAACGCCACCGCTGGGGTTTGTTGTGCGGCGTCGTCTGACTGCGAGGGGAAGCAGCTTTGTTATGCCCCGACTTATCCCTTACAGCCGTGCTGTGATGACCGAGCACCGGGAGGCTGCAATGGTCCAAACTACTGCGAGGACAAACGAGCTGATTAGTGTAGGCCACAAAGCTTGCCGGTGAAGGAGGGGTGAAATGAAAAGACTTCTCGCGCCCGTGCTTTATTGCGTCGTGGTTGCCGGCGTCATTTTCGGATTATCGCAGGTTATCGAACGGCCCGCCGCCGCCGAAGCAGCAGGTTGTTGTTTGACTTCCGCAGACTGTCCAGGCAAGCAACTTTGTTATGCACCGAACGCGGGTACGGCTGCATGTTGCAGTGGACCGCAATGCGTCGGCGGAAACTACTGCGAGAATCCGCGGACGGACTGACGCGGTCGCAGATATAAAAAGACGGAGAATAACGTTCGTTCAGCGGAACTCGTTATCTTTTTGCATTGTGTCTGGTGAGCAGCATGTCCACTCACTCTTACAGGCTTACCTTGATGAATACTTTTGTAAAGAATCGTTATAGAGCAATCGCAACACGGACTCCTTCGGTCAGGAATTTGCTCATCGCCGGCTTGCTTGCATTGTCTGCAATTACAAACTTCTTGCTTGTCTCAAAGGTAAAACAACTGCAAGCAACCATATCTTCGCTGAAGTCCGAACAATCGATCACGGCAGGTATGCGGTTGCCGCCGCTGACCGCGCAGGACATGTCAGGGCAGAGCATCACTATCCGTTACGACGAAACCGAGCGCCCAACATTGCTCTATGTGTTCAGCCCTGTTTGTGGCTGGTGCAAGAAAAACGAAGACAACATAAACTCTCTGGCCCGTCAGACCGGTGACCGACTCAGGATTATAGGAGTAACACTTTCTCAGGATGGTCTCGTCGAATACGTTGCGGCCCGATTCCCACCAGTAAAAGTCATCAAGCCTGACTCACGAACTATAATTGCCTATAAACTGTCCGGAACTCCCGAGACAATTCTGGTGTCATCGCAGGGAGTCGTGTTGAAAGTGTGGAAAGGCGCATACGCCGATACCGCGCAACGTGAGTTGGAGGAATACTTTCACATCAAATTGCCGGGATTGCGTCAGCTTTCTTAAGTCTCATTCATCACATGACGAAATCCGAGAGGCGAAAACTGCTGTTGACCTCCGTCGCGACTGGCGTGTTCATTCTGAGCGCCGCGCGAGTCTGGTGGGCCGAGAGTTCCCATGAATATCGAGCGTCACAATACTCAGGTTCTATCAGCTCGCCGACGCCGGTAGTCGCGTCGAAGACCAGTGCTAAAACCAAACGGCCGCTGGAGAACTTGATATTACTCTCACAATCCGCCTCGCCTGAGGTTAGGGCTGATCTGCTACTCACTATCGCGTCCTCGAATCTAATTTCAGATAAGAAGCGACGGATTGAACTTCTGAACGAAGCGTTTGAAGCTGCGTCTCGCGTGGAAGAGCCGGTGAGAAAGAAATCGTGGGCGACTCTCGTTGATACACGCTCCGGTTTTGAACAGCGAGCGTTTGATTTGCAGTTAGATCGACTTTCAATTGAAAGTCGCGCAATATCAGCGCTGATTCCGCTCGACTCCGCACGCGCAAGGGAAATGTTTCAACGAGTCGTGCTTCCGAAAATCCCGCCGCTCGATTGCAAAGATTCTCTCGTCCCTGATTTCACCGCCTACTACGCAATGGTTGTGGCGATTGCGGAGAACTGCTTCACCCCTGACGAAATAAAGGCCCAAGCACATGTCCAGTTTCTAACTGAGCAGATCGAAGCCGTGAGATCCGTTTCACAAGCGACGGCGGCACTCAAAGCTGTGGCTGGCGCGAGGCTATCGAACGAAGAAATGTCACGCGTGGTGCTTAGCCTGGCAAAGGCGTTTGGTCAAGTCTCGGAGGATCCGCGGTCATTCGCGTTTGCGGTTCAGCGCGAGGGTCTCATTTCGGTAACCGCAAGCATTCTCTCAATGTTGAAGAAACGAGAGATTCCCGCCGAAAGTCTCAGCACGAAAGTGCGTGATTTTTTACTACGAAACATGAGTGGGCAAGTTTGTGCGGACGCTGGTTGGGCGAAACCGCACGCAGCAGCCCTACCTCCCGAAATAGATATTATTAACGCGCACTTCAATTCGCCTATCACCAGTGACGACCTGGGTCAGCTGAGATTTGGCGGTAAATCCGTTGAGGTTGAGTATTGGACCAGTGCCAGGGGCAAGACAATTCTCCAGGCTGCGAAAGGGCTTCGCTTTGCAGTCGACGGTCATCGGTTGTCCGCCGAAGAGCGCGACACGGAAGAGTGGCATCAAAAACTGCGTGCTTTTCTTGACCAACTCGATTATTGGGACTCGGAAAGCGAATCATCTGAAGATGACTATTTTCAGCAAAGGTGCAACATGTATCGTGTTTTAGTTGATCTTTGCCCGGATGATCTTCAGAGAGACGCAGTTCTGAGAGCGTATGGGTCCTATCTCAAAGACTCGAATCGGAAGTACAAAGGGCGTATCGAGTGGATCTCTCCGGTAAAAGACTACCTGAAGATCGTGCAACTGAAGCAACCGAAGATGGTCCAAGCGTCTTTAAATCCATGGCTTACCTCCAGCGACAACATGCTGCGAGTTTATGCAGAACTTTCCCTCCTCCTGAAAGCTTCATAAAGACAGGTGAGCGCAGAGCTTACTAATGCTGAGCTCGTCACTCGTCGATATGGCCACCGGTTTTAAATCGAGCTTTGTCAACTTATCGCCATTTCCACAATGCACCTCGTTTCCTTCGACGACGCATTCGTTGACGGCAGTCGCGTCGATCGGCGTGAGCCAGCGCATCTTTCTAGTCGGCTGATTCATTCTTCTCACGTAGCCCGTCTCGCCCACTGCAAACGACAACAGTAGATCGCCCTCATACTCCAGGTAATACATTCGTTCGACTCGCCCGGTCATTCCCACTTTTCGTAGGAACTGTAAATGTTTGCCAGGCGTCCCGACTTCACCGAGACCGTCATGGCGAATAACGTAATTGCCGTCCTCGGTTGAAAACAAAAACAGAAAGACGTCAATTCGGGCGGCTGTCCGAGGCGGTTTGCCTCTGCAAAAGCGCCCGTCTGAACGACCGCGTCCTGTGGTTCGAACACTGCCATCAGCAAGCAGATCAATACAGCGATTTTCATGCTGGTACTCCTTTTTGGCGGGGCGGTGAGGTAGTAACAGTTTACTATAAATCAGCTTGTTTAGGTGGGAAGTTGACAGAGCTTCAGGACGGCGAGGCGCAGGTCCTGAAGCTCTGTTCAGTTAATCAGAAGAGTGTCTCAGTTCACTGGACCAATAGCGACGCAGCAGTTTCCCGTGTAGTAATCGTATCCTTCTGCATGTGGTCCGATATAGCTCCACGTGTGTTCCTCACCAACACCGGGAATGCCACAGTCAGCGGCAAGCAGCAACGCTGGAAAGCATGGCATTCCGGGCAGCGAAAGCAACCAGGCCGGGCCTCCCAAGTCCCTGACACACGAATCGTGTGCCTTGGAACCCAATGTCACCTTCCCATGAGCCGTGTGGATTGCTATTCCCGAATAGGAGGTTACGCGTCTTTCGTTACTACAACACATAGTGCTGCAATCCGGCATGAAATTGTTCGGATCGGGAGGTTCGCAATAAGTGAAATCGATGTACGGAGTAATCTCACCGATCCACTCGTGCGTCCAGTTACCACAACCACCGCCACACCGGCCGAAGCAATCGCCCACCTGCGACGCGTCATCCATAGACTTGATCGAAGCGGCCTTGACACTATGGGCGCTCTTCACGCTTTTGGATGATCCAGCCTTGACGCTGCGACTGCGCGGCTTCACCTCTTTAAGTAAGGCGGTCTTTGAATAGTCATGATGCTCATCTTCTACGCGTATCTCGGGAGACGCGAAGTTGTGCGAGAGCGCAAGCCGCGGCGATAGACTTTTGACGACGTAACCACCCTCGCCGCTGAGTTGGTAGTCGTGGTTATCCACGTACAAGCACTGGAACTGCTCGCAATCGACCGGCTGCAGGACCAACGGTTCACGTTGCTTATGTAACTCGTTATCCCTCAATGCTACGTTTCGCTTCGCTCCGAACTTTTTGGCCGCGGTCAATTCGCCGCCACCGTATTCGTCGATAGCGAGCTTCTCATAAAAACTCTGCATCGCCTGAAACGGCACTTCAAGCCCGCGCCGCTCCATCTCCACATCTTCACCCGGCACATACTCCACCAGGTACAGCGCCAGCAGGCGGAGCAGTTCGCCTTGTGGTGAAGTTGCGAAGTTGCGCATTTTGTCGACGATTGGTCCTTGCAACTCCAGCAATTGAATATTGTCGATCAGCAGGACGGGCACTGGCTCGAATGACACTTCCCGTGTCAGGGGATCAGTGACGATGGCACGCTCCGTCTCTAAATACTCGATCAACGTCCTCCCGGCCACGTCCTTGATGCGAGAGACCAGATTTTCTCCTTCGCGTTTGGATTCAAAGAGAATGACTGCACCAGTCGTTCTGTTGGTGACGCCACCGACGATACCGCCCTCCGTATCAGTCGAAGAGAAGGAGAAGAAAACCTTTGTCTTCGGTGACTTCTTTTTATGAGTCGTCGCGGTTATCTCCGCGGCTGTCGTGCGAATCTGTTTCAGCTTTTCTTTCGCACGTGCCGCAGCCGCCGCGCGCTGTCGTAAGATCTCGGCCCATTGTGCCTGTTTTGTCTCGGAAGAACGTTGAGCAGCGTTACCGGATTGCGCTACGCGTTTCGCATTAGCGGGGAAGACTATGGTTGTGCTAGTGAAAGCGACGAGTGTTATCGAGACTACCAAATGTTTGAGAGAATCTTTTCGCATGTTTATCTCCTCAACGATGAGGATAGGGAATCAGACTGGAGGGGTCTTTAACGCGTTGTTATTTACTTCCTATTTAGTTGCTAATGGTTCACCTGCGGTAGCGCCAGGTGATCTTGTTGCATTGAAGACGCGTGTTACTTCGAATTCGCACCGCTCGGTATGTTCTGTCGTTGGCGGAGCCAGGATCTTTCTTCAGGTCAAATGGAATAACGACACCGTGACCGGAAGAGGTCATTTTCCCGGCTTGCAAGTCGTAGGCATTTCCATGTTCATCTACTAGTTGGATCTCTGGTGCGACGACTGCCGCATCCGGTAGTTCTACGTCATTAAGATCGAGAAAAATAAAGGGAGTCTGTTGAGAAACCGGCAGCGGACGATTCAGCTTGATCTCCGACCATTGAGAAGTTATTACGATGTCTTCTGCTATAACTCTCTCGACAGCTTTCACGCTGTCAATAAACTGCATGAACGATAGGAGTCCGAGAATCGACAACACCAGCCCTACTTGCAATAGTCTCTTCTTGAGCACTGAAAACTTCATGGTCCACCCTTCTTTGCGCACTATCTCCCACCAATCGCGTAAAGACGTCTTGCTCGTTAACAGGTGAAAGCTTACCCATCCAAATCCTGGAAACGATGCCGCCGTTATCGACGAGGACCAACGTAGGCGTGCGCATAATCCCCAAAGGAGGCAACTCAGACTGACGAACCTCGTCAACACTCACGCCAATGTCGTTCAGGTATTGCTGACTCTCACTGACAGGATCGGGCGACACGGCGATCAACCGCACGTTCTTCAACCGGCATTGCTCGCCGAGTGCGCGATAGAACTCTGCGCTGTCTTCGCAGTAATGACAGCCGGCGCGAAATGCGAGAACAACCGTGCGCTTGCTCTTTTGCCAATCGGTGTGGGCAAGCTGGAATTGGGTTCCCTCGAGCGTGTTCGTCCGCGGGCCGCTTACTCTGACGAGATAAGTCCTTCCTATAAACACACCCAGGATTACAGAAACAGTGATGACAACTAAGTAAGCTGCCAATTCCGGCCGAGTTTTAAGCTTAGAGAACATTTGTTTTTGATCGACACAAAAAATTCTTAAGCCAACGGAGCAACCTGAACGAATTCGAATTCAAAGAACTCGTTCAAGTTGCGCCTGTTGGGACGCGGGCCGTCGGGTGGTCACGCATTTTCGTTGCTACTAGCACATCATATCGGCGATGAACTGCCAGACGCCGCCGTGCAAGTAGTCGCCGGTGGCTGTGTCGATGATGTAGTTCCCAGCGGAACTGCCGCAGCTTAGAACTAGTGAAGAGTTAGGAATTGGGGTGAGTGAGTTGGCGCCGGCAGAGGCGGCGGCGGCAGAGATGACGACGGCAATCGCGCCAGTCAGGAGGAATTTTCTTACAGAGTTGCGCAGGACCTTGAACATAATACTGATCTCCTATCGAAGTTGAGTTGTGGATTTAATGGCCGAGACTAAGAAGGAGAACGGCCAAACATCTTAACGAGGGCAGGATGATAGCCACGACGTGAGGCGAAGTCCTTTAGAACTGCTAAGACTTATTAATAACTGCTAAGGATGGGTCTCGAGTGGAAAGCCGACGCGGCGCAACAAGTCGGAAAATCGCGGATCTGAACGTATCGGATCGAGTTCCGGTCCGATGTTCAGCCATAACAACCAGTCATTTACTTCCTCATGCAGTTTGTCGAGCCATTCGAATGCCTTGTCGTTTTCCGCCAGACCTATATAGATAAGAGCGACACTGTAAGGAGAGATATATTTTCTCTTTGCCTGGTCGAGCAACTCCTCGAGAAGCCTTTTCGCTCCGTCCCTGTCTCCCATTAGGGCTAAAGTGTGCCCCGACACGCCCAAAGACACATCGGAGTGAACTGCGCATCGGCGTAACTCTTCAAATTCAACAAGGGCTTCGGCGTATTTACCTTGTTCTCTCAACAGGGAGCCCAACATCATGTGCGCGGCGGGAAAGTTTGGATCCATCTCGAGCATCTGTCGAACGAGCCTTACGGCCTCATCGGCCCGTTGCGTTAATAATAAGAGCAGGGCGAGATTGATGTAATTTTGGAAACAGAGCGGATCGAGATCGTATGCTAACC
>JBKPOC010000171.1:0-18346 GCA_046732935.1 Acidobacteriota bacterium
GCCGTTCTAAAAACGGCGCGGTGATGGAGGGTAAACGCTTCGTCGAAACTGAGCGGAGCAACCGCCTCAGTCCCGATGTCGTTAGGCATGGACTCGATCAAAGCTCTAGCTTGTCCGTTCATCAATCACCGCTCTCTCAACAGTGCAAACACCACAAAATGCGCGCTTGTGACACTTTTGTAAGGTCAGGCGGTTTTACAGTGTTTGGGCGGTGTATTGTATTCCCGAAAACTCTTTTCCACCAAGACTCAATTCGGCAGAGAAGCGGCGAACTCTAGTAAGTGTTTCGCGGGGGCGCTACGTTGCGTTGAACGCCGCTCCGGTTTGGAAAGTTTCTTGATATATAATCGCCGTCCTTTGACTCAATCACTAGAAAACAGCGCGTTTATGCGGGCATGCAGGCGTGAAGAGGTGCCTTATATACCGATCTGGCTGATGAGGCAGGCGGGAAGGTATATGGCCGAGTATCGCGAGGTGCGCGCGAAGACCAGCTTTCTCGGGCTGTGCAAGACGCCTTCGTTGGCTGCCGAAGTGACCGTCACCGCGGCCGAGCGGTTGAAGGTCGATGCGGCGATCATCTTTGCCGATATCCTGCTGATCCTCGAACCGATGGGGATCGAACTCCAATTCGCGGAAGGTGAAGGACCGGTCATTCATAACCCGGTGCGAAGCTCGTCGGGTGTGAAGCGATTGCGGGAGGTCGAAGACGCGGCGGCGTTGAGTTTTGTCTATGAAGCAATCGCGCTGACGCGCCGCGAGTTGCAGTCTGACATTCCGTTGATCGGTTTCTCCGGCGCGCCGTTTACGTTGGCGTCATACATGATCGAAGGCGGCGGTTCGAAGAACTACGTCCATACGAAGCGGTTGATGTATGACGACAGCGGGGCCTGGCACGCGATGATGTCGCTCATTTCGCGCGGGCTGGTGAAGTATCTGAATGCGCAAATCGACGCGGGCGCGCAGGCGGTGCAGTTGTTCGATTCGTGGGTCGGGTGTTTAGGGCCTGATGACTATCGCGAGTTTGTGTTGCCGCATTCACGAGCCGTGATCGCGGGTGTTAAGCCGGGAGTTCCGGTGCTTCACTTCGGAACGGGGACTGCGGCATTGTTGGAATTGATGCGCGAGGCTGGCGGGGACGTCATCGGCGTCGACTGGCGTGTGCGGCTCGACGAAGCGTGGCAGCGAGTCGGACATGACGTCGCGATCATGGGTAACCTCGATCCGGTTGCGCTGTTTGCCTCAGAGTCGCTTCGCAATCAGGCGAAACGAATTCTGGATCAAGCAGGCGGGCGGCCGGGACACATATTCAACCTCGGTCATGGAATCCTGCCGGAGACGCCAGTCGACAACGTGATCGCGTTGGTCGAGATGGTGCATGAAATGAGCCGCAGATAATTCGGATGAAATACGATGCATTACTAGTGGTGTCGTTTGGCGGGCCGGAAGGGATGGACGAAGTGATGCCCTTCCTTGAGAACGTCGTGCGCGGCCGCAACGTCCCGCGCGAGCGACTGCTCGGCGTCGCGCAGCATTACGAAATCTTCGGCGGCGTCAGTCCGATCAATCAACAAAATCGAGACTTGATCGAGGCGTTGACGGAAGAGTTGCGAAAGAACGGTCCGGCGTTGCCGATCTACTGGGGCAATCGCAACTGGCATCCACTGCTGACCAAGACGTTGAGGCAGATGGCGTCGGATGGCGTTCAGAACGCGCTGGCGTTTGTGACGTCGGCTTACAATTCGTATTCGAGTTGCCGGCAATACCTGCAAAACATCGAGGACGCGCGAGCCGCAGTCGGATCAGGGGGCAAAGCCCCGTGCATCGAGAAGCTGCGCGCGTTCTACAACCATCCGTTGTTCATCGAAGCTAATGTCGATCAGATCAGAAGCGCTCTATCGCAACTCGACGAGCCAACACTCGTCTACACTGCCCATAGCATTCCCGAATCTATGGCCGCAACGTGTGATTACGCAGCGCAACTCGACGAAGCGGGTCGCTTGATTGCGGAAGAATTGGGGATGGAAAATTGGAAGGTCGTCTATCAGAGCCGCAGCGGCTCTCCGTCGCAACTATGGCTCGGACCTGACATCTGCGACTACGTGAAACAGATCCATGGCGAGGGTGTCAGCAACGTTGTCCTCGCTCCGATTGGTTTTGTTTCTGATCACATGGAAGTGGTCTACGATCTTGATGTCGAAGCAAAAAAACTTGCTAATGAGCTTGGAATGAACCTGGTTCGCGCCTCGACTGCCGGCACGCATCCATCGTTCATCAGGATGATTCGCGAACTGATTCTCGAACGCGTCGACAACCAGCCGCCACGCTTTCTCGGCTCGCGCGGTCCAGCCCACGCGATCTGCCCGGCCGATCAATGCCTCCCCGGATAAACCAGTGAAACGTGTGGTGATTATCGGCGGCGGTATCTCGGGGCTCGCAGCCGCGTATCGCCTTCGCGAACTTGGCGTTGAACCAACGCTGATCGAAGCGTCGTCGCGGCTGGGTGGAATAATCGAAACCAAGCAACGTGACGGATTTCTCCTCGAACGCGGGCCCGATTCGTTCATCTCAGAAAAACCGGAAGCAGTTTCACTCGCCAAACGACTCGGCATCGAGTCGCGCCTGATCCAAACCAACGAAGCACAGCGACGCAGTTTCATCGTTCGCAACGGGCGTCTGCGTCCGGTACCGGAAGGTTTTCAACTGCTCGCACCGTCGCGCATCTGGCCATTCTTAACCACGGATATTTTTAGTCTCCGCGGAAAGATGCGGATGGCGGCGGATTTACTCCTGCCACGCGAGAATGGAAAAGACGACGAATCGCTCGCGAGCTTTGTTCGCCGACGTCTGGGCCGCGAAGCGCTGGAGCGCATGGCCCAACCGATGGTCGGCGGCATCTACACCGCCGATCCGGAGACGCTGAGCCTGCGCGCAACGCTGCCGCGCTTCCTCGACATGGAACGGCATCATCGCAGTTTGATCCTGGCGATGATGCGGCAAGGTCAGAAGAGCGGAACGAGCGGTCCGCGTTACAGTCTGTTTTTGTCGTTCGATGATGGGATGGAAGTGCTTGTGAATGCGCTAACGGACGTGGTGTCGAGTGTCCGCCTGAAGACAAGAATTGAAGGGCTGGCGTACGAGTCCGGTGTTTGGCGAATTAGAGCGGAATCAGGGGAAACGTTTGAGGCTGACGCAGTGTGCCTCGCCTTGCCGGCTTACGTGGCGGCTCGTTTGCTGCGCGACGTCAGCGCACCGCTCGCAGAAAAACTGAGCGCGATCAAGTACGCCTCGACCGCGACGATCAACCTCGCCTATCGACGGGCAGCGATCAGTCATCCGCTTGATGGGTTTGGATTCGTGGTCCCATTCATCGAAAAACGCTCGCTGCTTGCATGTACCTTCAGCAGCGTGAAGTTCTCCGGACGCGCGCCTGACGATTATGTTCTCCTGCGCGCGTTCGCCGGCGGCGCGCTGCAACCTGAGGTGTTCGACGACCCACGGGTTGAACGAGATCTGCATGAGTTATTGGGTATAAATGAAAAACCGATATTTACAGAAATCGCAAAGTGGGAACGATCGATGCCGCAGTATGAAGTCGGACATCTCGATCGCGTCACGGCAATCGAAAACGAGGTGAAGAAACTGCCGGGTTTGACGTTGGCCGGCAATTCCTATCGCGGCGCGGGAATTCCGGACTGTATTCGCAGCGGTGAAGCCGCCGCCGAGAGCATGATCACTTAGCCAGCGCTTCAACCCACTGAGCATTCGTCTGCATTAACGGCCGGAACGCCTCGCGCGGAACCGTCGTTTCGATATACATGTTGTCGTCGGTATTGATCTTCGCGCCCGCGACCGCCGGTCCCAACCGTGTTTCATCGCAGATGAACCACGACCGCACGTCAGCTTCACTGTTGAGATTCACGCGCGCGAGCTCGGCTACGACACGCGGATCCGCGATGCGCTCCGCCAAACGATCCAGATTCAACGGCTGATTACTCCCGACCAACAACAGATCCTTTCCTTTGTTCAACCCGCCGACGCGAAACATCAACACGTGCGGAAACACTTTGTGGTACGTCGCCAGCACTACGCGCAAGCTTTCCGTCGAAAGCTGATAGATCTGAACCCACTGCACAAATATTCCCTGATCGTTCAACCGCGCCCGGCCCAGCTCGAAAAACTCCTGCGTGAACAGGTTCGCGACGCCCGGCACCCACGGATGACTCGGCTCGCTGACGATGATGTCGTAGCGCTCCGGCGTGACGCGTAAATACGTTCTGGCATCGTCGATGATCAGATGCGTGCGCGGATCTTCGAGCGGTAGATTGTTGACGTGCTGGAAATACTTCGACCCTTTCACCGTCCCCGGCTCGAGCTCGACACACGTAACCGACTGGATCGGCGACTGCAACATCGATCCAACCGTAATGCCAGTCGCAAACCCAATCACCAACCCCTTCTCGATTCGCGGCGCGACGAACAGCGGAAGCTGGCCCAACATCACCTGCGTCGGCATGTCGAAGATCGTGTCGGACGCATTCGTGCGGCCGTTGATGGCCATCGAGATCGCTTCGCCGTCGCGCCGAACGGAAACAGTCGCCGTCGGTCCTTCTTCGTACATCAACAACTGTGCGGGCGGCGGTTGGTCGTTCGTTACTCCCTCGCGTGTGTTGGCCAGCATGCGAACGAGCGTGTCGTACGCGCCGACTGACAGATCGACGAGGTTCATGCGCGGCGCGAGAAATAACATCGCCAAGACAACCACGGGAATCGCGCCGATCGCCAGGCTCCGCTTCAACGCCGGGTCGCGCCGCGTCGCGCCGGGCTGGTAAGCGAACCCCGCGACCACGACGCAAAGCGCCGACGCGAGTATCAGCGCAAACTTCGTACTCGTCTTCGGAATCAGAACGAACCCGGTGAAGAATGCGCCCGCAATCGCGCCGATCGTGTTGACTGCATATACGCGTCCAACTCGCGCGACTGACCTGACAGGATCCGCGGCGGCCCATTCGAGCACCAGCGGCATCACCATGCCCATCAACAACGCCGGCACGAGAATCAACAACGTCGCCGAGGTGATTTGCAGTCCTAACAGTCCGCCCCACGACGACACGTGCAGGTTAAGTCCGAGGTTGACCAGCAGCCACGGCAACCAGTTCACGATGTACAAACTCACAAACAGACTGACAGCCGTCAGCAACTCGACGAGGATCATCGTCCGGCGCAGTTTCGCGGAACGATCTTTCCGGCCGATGAACCACGCGCCGCCGGCGAGCCCGATCAAAAACAGCGCGACGACGACACTGAACGCATAGGTGCTCGAACCGATCACCATCGAGATGATGCGCGTCCACGAAACCTGCGTGCTGATCGTTACAAATCCAGAAGCGA
Source organism: Acidobacteriota bacterium (assembly GCA_046732935.1). Classification (GTDB taxonomy): domain Bacteria; phylum Acidobacteriota; class Blastocatellia; order Pyrinomonadales; family Pyrinomonadaceae; genus PSRF01. The sequence continues at coordinate 5,389 of JBKPOC010000171.1, forward strand.
TCGCCGCAAAGAACCAGAAACCGCCAATTTCACCAACTCCGCGTTCATTCTCTTCAATCCGTGTTTCTACTCCGCGTTGCAAAAGAACACCGACCAAACCGATCAAGATGTTAATAGCAGCCGCAATGAAGATCGTCGTACGCACGCCCAGCGACGGCAGCAACATAAAACCCGCCGCGAGCGTCCCCACAATCGCACCGACAAGATTGCAGCCATAAAGCCGGGTAACAGCCGTCGCGCCCTGTCGCAGCAGGGCGGCGGAAAGCACCGGCAAAGTCGCGCCCATCAGCGTCGTCGGCACGAGCAAGAGCAAACACGACAACGCAAACCGCCACAAACTGAACGTGAAAAACCCCGGTTGAAAGTGTTGCCAGATCAACGCATACAAATTATCGACCCAGCGAAACAGCAGCGGCACCAGCAACGCATAAATGCCGATCGCCACCTCAATCAAGCCATAAGTCCGCAACGGCCTGCGAATGCGTTGGCCCAACCGCCCCGCGAGCGCGCTGCCAAGTGCAAGTCCGCCCATGAACGCAGCCAGCACCGTACTCACAGCGAGCGTCGTTGCCCCGAACACGAGCCCCAACATACGCGCCCAGAGCACCTCGTAAATCAGGCCCGTCGCGCCTGAAAAAACGAAGCACACGCCTATCAGCAAGATCGTCGATCGTGAGTAATTGCGCACCTGCGCACTGGTTGTAGCTTGCATTCAGATCACAAGTAGATCACGTGACTCGTGCGCCAGACGTTGGCGGGAATGGATCCCGGCGCCGCCGCGGTCAAGAGAATCGCGTAGTCAGGGCCGATCAGATCATGGGTTGCTGTCGACAATTCTTCAGCCCGTCGCTCGCCGTCGATAAGCGGCGTCACTAACGCCAGCCGACGCAAGCAGCGATAAAGTTGCTCGACGCCTGAACCAAACGGTCCAACTTCCTCTCCCAACACCAGCCGCACCTCAGCGCGCTCGTCGATGAAGTGTTTGAGCAACGACGCGGCCTGCACTACGCCGCGTTCGAAGCGTTGCTTCATCTCATCATCCGATCCCGCCGGCAGACGCGTATCGAGAACGATCGTGATCCGCCGCTCGTCTTCGGACGTGAACTCGCGCACCGTCAAACGCCGCGATCGCGCCGTCGCCTTCCAATCGATGTGTCGCAGATCATCCTGCGGCTGGTAGTCGCGCATCGAGAACAGGTCGTGCCCCGCGCCCCGACGCAACGACGGCATGCGTCCCGCGTACATCGGCAGCAGGTGCAACTCATCGCTAACCACTTCCGGCTTCGGATACACGACGATGTCGACATTGCGCGCGCGCAACCTGCGCCGCCGTCGAAAGAACCCAAACGGAAAACGAGTGGACAACTCGAACCCGTCAATCAGCACATGTCCGCGCTGCGGAAACAACTGTTCGACGCGCTGTTCCGCCGCTGCATGATGCGGCACGTAACTGAAATAGGCCAACAACCGTTTCACGTAACGCTTCCGCCGTTTGCCATCTTCATTAGCCGGCCCTCGCGCCTCGACGAGGATCGAAAACGACGGCAACACTCGCTTCGTATTCCGCAACGTCACAATCACGGGCGCTGCTTCCGCCGCAAAAATGTGGTCCGGAAACCTTGCTGATACTGTCAGGTCGCGCAACGAAGCGCGCGCCGCGATCCAACCGACAAACAGAGTCGAGACCAGCAACGAGAAGACGAGAAACAGCAGATTGTTTCCCGTGTTCCACGCGGCGAAGCCGACGACGATGATGATCACCAGAAACACACCGCCGCCGCTCGTCGGCTCAAACGGGAAATCAAGGTTCGCAACCTCGATTCTCGCCGAGCGCGCGAGCGGTGGAACGATGAAGATGGTGAGCAGCAACGCGATCAGCAGTGAAACTATCGCAGCCGCGCCGGCGAGCCCGTTCTCGTTTTCGCGCCGCGCCAACACGGTCACGAGCGCAGCGCCGAGGCCCGCCAGTACGAGCAGCATTCCAAGAATGACGCGAAACAGGGAGGTTCTTTCCGGCAGCAGATGGGAAAGTCTCACAAAAGTCTCAGAGTGGGACGCTGACCGTCTTCAGGATCTCGTTGAGCACGGCTTCCGCTTCTTCGCTGCGTCGCAGCGACGACGAGAAACGCGAACTCACGACGATGCGGTGAGCAAACACGGGGACTACGAGGCGCTTGATGTCATCGGGAATGCAATAGGTGCGCTCTTCACCGAGCGCCAACGCCTGCGACGCGCGAAACAGCGAGAGCGTTCCACGCGGACTGACGCCGAGATCGAGCATCTCGGACGAACGAGTGGCGGCGACAATGCGCATCAGATACTGCACCAGCGCGTCGTCGACGGCGACAGTCGCCACGGCGCGTTGCAGTTCGACGACTTCGTGCGCGCTCATCACTGGTTCGAGCTCGTCGAGCGGATCGGCGTACTCGCGATCGCGGAGGATTCGTTGCTCGTCTGCCGCCGCTGGATAACCGATCCGCAGGCGCAACATGAAACGATCGAGTTGCGATTCAGGCAGCGGGTAAGTGCCGTGATGTTCGATCGGGTTCTGCGTCGCGAGAACGATGAACGGCGCAGGCAGATCGTGAGTCGTTCCTTCGACGGTGACGTGCCGTTCGGCCATTGCTTCGAGCAACGCCGACTGCGTTTTGGGCGTCGTCCTGTTGATCTCGTCCGCCAGCACGACGTTCGCGAAAACCGGTCCCGGCTTCCACTCGAATAGCCCGCTGTGCTGGTTGTAGACCGACAGTCCGATCACGTCCGACGGCAACAGATCGGAAGTAAACTGGATCCGCTGAAAATTACAATGAAGGGCCCGCGCGATTGCATGCGCCAGCGTCGTTTTGCCGACGCCGGGAACGTCTTCGACCAGCAAGTGTCCGCCGGCGATGAGGGTGACGATAGCGAGGCGGATGGCTTCCGGTTTTCCTTTGATGACAGTCTCGACCGCCTGCTGCAACCGCTCAATCTGCTCGGCTGCCCTGGCGCTCGTCAATTCGCGGTTGTCGACTGTTTCGAGGTTTCGCATCAAATTGGCTGCATTCTACATGCTAAGAGCACCCGTCGCACGGAAAAGTTGGCTCCATCAATGTGATTTGTTCACGGTCCTGTAGTAGACTAGGCCCGTTCAAAACACGGGTGAAGCCGGTCTAAAAAAGGAACTAAAATAGCCCTCGATTCGTGTATTTGCCCGAGGAGGAATTATGGAACCCCTACTAAAAAAACAGAAGAACCAGCGCGGTTTTTCACTGATCGAGCTGATGATCGTTATCGCCATCATCGGCATCCTGATCGCCGTCGGTATCACCGGCTACAAAGCAGCCATCAAGGCCGCGAACGAAGCCGCCGCTGTGAAGACGTTGCGCTCGATTGGCGAGCAGCAAATGCTCTACTTCAACTCCCACCAGCGCAGCGCGTTCGGCACGTTCGAAGAAATGCGTAAAGAGAACCTGCTCGATAGCCGTTTCGACGGTACGACCCCCGTCGTTGACGGATACGTCTACACGATGAAGGTGATTCCGAAGTCGACGTCGCAACAACCGGGATACACCATCAACGCTGATCCACAGGTCGCCGAGGGCGTGGGCGCGACCGGCAAGAACCACTATTACGTCGATTCAGACACCAACACGATTCACGTAAACGCGGACCAGCCGGCGACAGCGACAGACCCGCCAATCGGCCAGTAAAACATCACCAAATTCTTACGAAGCGCCGGCGATGCCACGAGCTCGCCGGCGCTTCTTTTATTTACAAATTAGGAAACAATTACCAATAGGACCGACATCTATTATTACTACTAGTGAGGAATCCAGTAACGGAGGGGTAAGACAGTTATGTACGAGAGGGTACTCAAGGGATTTGTAATTAGTTTTGTGGTTCTGATGGCGTTTACTGCGGTGACGGCGCAGACGACCAATCCGCGGCTTGTGCGAGAGATCAGGCATGAACTGGTGACGTTGCCATACTACGGAGTTTTCGATTGGCTTTCGTATGAAGTGCGGCCCGGCGGCGAGGTCGTGCTGCACGGACAGGTGGTCCGGCCAACAACCAGATCAGACGCCGAAGGCCGCGTGAAAGAGATCGACGGCGTGACGAGGGTGACAAACGACATCGAAACGTTGCCGCTGTCGCCTAACGACGAGCGTTTGCGCATCGCACTGTATCGCCAGATCTACGGCTGGAACTCGCCGCTGTTTCGCTACGGAACCCAGGCCGTGCCGTCGATTCACCTGATCGTGAATCGCGGGCACGCCACATTGAAAGGAGTTGTGGCCAATCGCGGCGACGCGAACCTTGCTTACATTCGCGCTCGCAGCGTGCCGGGCCTGTTCAGCGTGAAGAACGAACTGACGGTTGAAAACGAGCAGCCAAGGTAGCTCTTTCTGATTTGACGGTTGGTGCCTTTTGTGGCTTTGTGTTTGTGCCTTTTTGTGGTTAAAGCTTGCCGGCCGCGACGCGTTCCAGTCGCTGGTCCGGCAAGGGCCACGATTGGAGAATACTGAAATCGGAAACGTTCTTTAGCACGAACGCCGGCGCCTCACTCTCGCGCTGCACTCGCAGGTTGACGAAACTGATGCCCGTAACGTCGTTCAACCAAAACGGCGAACGCCTGTCAGGCTTGAGATAACTCAACTCGACGTCGCGCATTTGCAGTCCCTTCACGTGCCTGATGAAGAACCCGTACGCAGGCAGCTCCCCAAACATCGTTGGCTCGGGATACAGCGTTTCCCTTTCGGCTGGATCGAGCGCGGCTTGCTCCTTTGTCCCGCCGCCCTGCGCGTAAACGCGGATGTTGCTCAACCTCACGTCTTCAATCATGTAACCGGGAATGCCGCTGATGATCGACGCGTACTTCGGATCGGCGTTGTAGACCACCACGTCGCTGATGATTACGCGCCGCAGAGCGCCGACTTTCGTCGTCTCCTGCGGTCCGCGCAAACGCGATCCGAGTCGCAGGAAGATGGGCGAGTTGCTGACGTCGCGCATGGTGATGTTCGAGATCGTCACGTCTTCCAGCAAGGCACCGTCGACAGCTTCGAGCGCGAGCCCGCGCGAGTAATCGAAGACGCAGTTGTTGATGGTGATGTTTTTGAAGCCGCCGTTTGATTCCGTGCCGAACTTGATGCGGCCGGTTGGGCTGAACGTGCCGTTCGGGTTTCGGAATTCGCGTTTGTACGTGCCGTCGAGGAGCGTACCCTCGTCGTAACCGCTGACCTGGCAGTTTGTGATGGTGACGTTTTCGGTGGCGCGCGCGTAGCCAAGCGCGTACGAGCTCTTCGGACAGATCGCGTCGTCGAACGGCGAGTTGACGGTGCAGTTCGAGATGCGCACGTTCTTGCAGGCGTCGACGTCAATGCCGTCGCGGTTGGTGTCGATCTTGACGTTGTCGATAGTGAGGTTGTCGACGCCGGTGGCAAGGATCGCGAAGTGACCGCCGTGGAAAATGGTGACGTCGCGAATGATCACGTTGCGACAGAGTTTCAGACTGATCGCCTTGTTGCCCCAGCCCGGCTCGACTGCGTCGCGAGGGTTGGGATAGCCGAACGGCGCGGCTTTCGGATCCGGGACCACATTCGCCAGCGCGTCATTCTGTTCTTTTGTGCGCGACTGGTTGCCGGTGCGGACCAAACCCTTGCCCCAGATTTTTCCCGGGCCGAGGATCGAGATGTTTTCCAGGTTCTCGCCCCAGATCAGACTGTTGTGCCAATGGCTGTGGCCGAAGTCCTGGTACTGTTCCCACTGGTTCGGTTCAGGCGCGTCGTACTTACCGTCACCGTCGTGCGGATCGGCGGCGAGAATAGTCGCGCCGTGATCGAGATATAGACCAACGTTGCTCTGCAAACGGATGGAGAAGGACCGGTACGTGCCGGCCGTGAAGAACACGGTGCCGCCTCCGGCCTTCGCGGCGGCGTCGATCGCTTTATTTATTGCCACACTGTCGAGAGCTTTTCCGTCGCCCTTTGCGCCAAACTTCTTCACGTCGTAGAAACCGGCAACTGGGACTGGCTTTTGCGCGGAGGGAGTGGAGCGGGAATGAGCGGTTGGGTTATAAGCGAGAACGCAACAACTCAGCGCCAGGAACATGATCGCGATCAGCGATCGTCGGATGTGTTTGGTCATCGGGGCGGGATTGTAACGGATATGCGGGATACGTTGCTGAGTTTTCTTGACGACTGTTTGGCTCGTGGTGAGCAGACGGCCGTCGTGCAAAAGCGCGGGCTGCGGTTGGTGCGTTGGTCCTATGCGCAGATTGCGAGGCGGGCGTTTCAGTTCGCGCGCGAGCTCGCGGCGCGCGGCATCGAGCGTGGCGATCGCGTGCTGTTCCATGGCGAGAACAGTCCGGAGTGGATCGCGGCGTTTTTTGGATGTCTGTTGCGGGGAGTCGTCGTCGTTCCGCTCGATCTTCAATCCGCGCCTGATTTTGTTGCGCGAGTGCAGGAACAAGTTTCGGCGAAGCTTTCGTTGTCCGATTTGGTTGGTGGTTACTCTGATGCACCGTATCCGGCAACACAGATCGAGGCAGATGATCTAGTCGAGATCGTCTTCACTTCCGGCACGACGACCGAACCGAAAGGCGTTTGCCTGACGCATCGAAACCTGCTCGCTAACTTGAAACCGATCGAAAAGGAGTTCAGAAAGTACGCGCGCTGGGAACGGCTGGTCCATCCGGTGCGTTTCCTCTGCCTGCTGCCGTTGAGTCACGTCTTCGGACAGTTGATGGGCATCTTCGTTCCGCAGATTGTCGGCGGCGAAGTCCACTTTCTCGAGTCGTACAAACCTTCAGAAATCGTCGAGACTGCAAAGAAGCAACGAATCAACGCCATCGTCACAGTCCCGCGCGTGCTCGAAACGTTGCGCGAAAAGATTCTTCAGGAAAATCTCGCGCGCGATATCGAAAAGGCCGACAACCGTCACTTCCTGCGAAACTGGTGGACTTTTCGCCGCATACACCGCCGCTTCGGCTGGCGCTTGTGGGCGTTCATCAGCGGCGGCGCAACGCTCGAACTGGCCGTCGAGACTTTCTGGCAACGGCTCGGCTACGCCGTGATTCAAGGTTACGGAATGACGGAGACGGCGTCGCTCACGTCCGTGTCGCATCCGTTTCGCATCGTTCGCGGCTCGATCGGGAAGCCTCTGCGCGGCCAGGAAATGAAGCTCGACGAAAACGGCGAGATACTCGTGCGCGGCGACAGCGTGTCGCCTGGTTACTGGCGCGGCGAGGTCCAGCCGATCGCCGACGATCAGGGTTGGGTTCACACGGGCGACATCGGTGAAATCGCGCCGAACGGGCACATCTTCTTTCGCGGCCGCAGCAAAGACACGATCGTCACAGCGGCCGGGATGAAGATCTATCCGGCCGACCTCGAGTCGGTGCTGGACCAACAGCCCGAGATCAAAGCTAGCGCCGTGATTCCTTTCAATGAGACGGAAGCGATGGCGGTGCTCATCCCGAGCCATGACGATGCCGATCTGAACGCGGCCGTCGCGCGCGCGAACGAGTCACTGGCGGAGTTTCAGCGAATACGGCACTGGAGAACGTGGCCCGAACCCGATTTTCCGCGCACACCCGGGACACGAAAGATCATCAAAACACAGCTAAAAACCGACTCAAGCGGCACGCTTCCATCCATATCAGATCTAGATTCACTCGGACGCGTCGAATTATTGAGCACTCTCGAAGACAAGTATCAGATCGAATTGGACGAAGCTGCGTTCACTGAAGCGACAACGGCCGAAGAGCTCGAACAGTTGGTGCGCAAAGGACAAGCCGACGCCGTCGCGTTTCCCTACCCGTCATGGGCCATGCGCTTTCCGATCACGTGGATCCGCCCGTTTGTCTATCACGTCTTTCTGCTGCCGCTGTCACGCATCATGTGTAGCGTTCGCACAAACGGCGTCGAACGACTAAAGAGCGTCAAAGGCCCGGCGCTGCTGATCTCGAATCACGTCACCGACGTCGACGCGCCGTTGATCCTTTCGGCGCTGCCGTTCCGCTGGCGCGTGCGGGTCGCAATCGCGATGTCAGGCGAGTTGCTGCGCGAATGGAGACACACAGCGAAACTCAAGTACGCGCTCGGGGCCGCTCTCTTCAACGTCTTCTCACTGCCGAGACAAAGCGGTTTTCGCAAGAGCTTTGCTTACGCCGGAGAGGCCGTCGACCGCGGCTGGAGCATCATGATCTTTCCCGAAGGCCACGAAACCAGGGATGGACGAATGCAACCGTTCAAAAGCGGAATCGGATTACTGGCGTCGGAACTGAACGTGCCCGTAATCCCGATCAAGCTGGATGGATTGTTCGAATTGAAAAAGCGGCGGCAATTCTTTGTCCGGCCGGGAATCGTCTCAGTCACCTTCGGCGACCCTATTCAGTTCTCGGCCGGACAAACACCTGATGAGATCACTCGCGAACTGGAGAGGAGAGTTAGAGAAGCGGTGACGGGGGGAAAGGGCGAAGCGGAGAAAGGCTGACACGACAAAACGGCGCCTATCACCGCATCTCCCTGTCACCCCTTCTCCCCGTCCCTTGTCAGACTGACTCCGGCGCAGCCGGCGGTTCAACCAAGTGCGGCTTCTGAGAACGCCGCGAACGGAAGAACGACGTCCGGTCCAACACTCTCTCCTGAAACTCTTCCAGGTACAAATAAATCACCGGCGTGATGTAGAGCGTGATGAACTGCGACACGATCAGTCCGCCGACCACTACCAATCCGAGCGGCTGTCGCGACGATCCATCGGCGCCATAGCCGAGCGCGATCGGTATCGCGCCAAACACGGCCGCCAACGTCGTCATCAGAATCGGACGGAACCGGTCCATGCTCGCGTCGTGAATCGCCTTCTCAGCCGGCTCGCCTGCCTCGACTCGCTGTCGGGCAAAGTCGACGATCATGATGCCGTTCTTCTTCACGATGCCCATCAACATGAACATGCCGACGAACGCGTATAGCGAAGCCTGCTGTCCAAACAACAGGAGCGTCAACAGTCCACCGACCAGGGCCGTCGGCAGCGTCGACAGCACGGTCAACGGATGCACGTAACTCTCATAAAGTATCGCCAGGATCACGTACATCACGAACACGGCCAGGCCCATCAGGATCGTCAGGCTGGTCACAGTGTGGCTGAACGTCTGCGCCTCGCCTTGCAGCTCGCCGCGCACGTCGGGCGGAACGAGTTGCGCAGCCGTGGCGTTGATGAAATTCGTCGCATCGCCGAGTGCAACGCCGGGCTTCAGGTTGAATGACAGCGTCATGCTCGTGAACTGGTTCAAGTGATTGACGACCTGTGGCCCAAGCGTTGACTTCCACGTGACAAGCTCTTTCAGCGGCACGAGGTTCCGGCCGTTATCAGACTTGATGTAGAGCAGCGCCATGTCTTCCGGCTTCTCGCGCACCGAGTCGTCCATCTCGAGTATCACCTGGTACTGGTCTTCAGGTTTCTTGATCAGGTAGAGATAGTTTTGCGAGTAAGCATTGCGCAACAGGTTCAGAATGCGCGCCTCGGAAACGCCAAGGGTCTTCGCCTGATCGCGGCGGATGTCGATGTTTACGTTCGGCGTGTTACTGCTGTAGTCGGACGTGACCGATAAAAAGAGCGCCCGATTCTCGCTCAGCTTGGCCAGCAGCCGCTGGCCCACGTCGTAAACCTGCGCCGGATTCACACCCGATACCGTGTAAGCGTATTGACCCTGAATCTGATTAGCGGCGCCGGTACTGATATCGAGAACCGGTAACGGACGCAGAAACGCCATGACGCCGGGGTTCGAGTTGATCTTGCCCATCATTTCGCCGGCCACCACGCCGATCGGCTTTCGCTTTTCGGGTGGCCCAATGAAAGTGAAGGTGATGCCCTGGTGCGGCGCGAGAAAGCCGGTCGCGCCCGTCATCGTGAAATCAGTGATGACGTTCGGATCGTTTTGTAGCGTCTGGTCCACCCGACTTTGAAACGCGCGCATCTGCTCCGGCGACGAGCCTTCACGCGCCATGAATATGCCGAAGATCACGCCGCTGTCACCCGGCGGCAGGAACGCCTTCGGCACCAGCATGAAAAGCCAGATCGTGCCCGCCAAACAGATGACCCAAATCACCGGCGAGACCCACCGATGTCGCAAAAACCACCACAGCGAACCGCCATAAAACGCCAGCACGCGTCGTTCGATACCGCCGATGACGCGCTCCATCCACGTTTGCCGTTGACCATGCCCGCGGTCCTTCAACAGTCGCGCGCACATCAGCGGCGTTAGCGTCAACGACACCAGACCGGAAGCGAGAATCGCAATCACGATCGTGATCGCAAACTCGCGGAAGATGCGTCCCACGAGCCCCGACATAAACACCAGCGGGATGAACACAGCCGCGAGCGAAATCGTCATCGACATGATCGTGAAACTGATTTCCTTCGCGCTGCTGATCGCGGCTTCGAACGGCGGCTCGCCCCGTTCGATTCGGCGCACCGTGTTTTCGAGAAAGACGATGGCGTCGTCGACCAGGAACCCGATTGCCAGCGTCAATGCCATCAATGAAAGATTGTCGAGACTGTAACCAAGCCCGCGCATCGCCATGAACGTGATTAGCAGCGACAGCGGCAACGCAACGACGGGGATCAGCGTGTCAGTCACTCTGCCGAGGAACGCGAAGATCACGATCACGACCAGCACGAACGCGATGATGAGCGTCATCTGCACATCGGCAACGGAGTGGACGATGCTTTGCGAGCGATCGTAAATCGGCTGAATGCGAATCGAACCGGGAAGTTCCGCCCCGATCGCGGGCAACACTCCGTAAATCGATTTTGAAACTTCGACGGCGTTAGCGCCGGCGCGGCGGTTCACCGCGACGATCACCGTGGCCGACGGAACGGAGTAGCCACGCACCCAGAAACGCATGTTGACGCGCTCGTCCTGCACCGACTCTTTCACTGTCGCCACGTCGCGCAGATAAACGGGCGCGTCGCTGGTGCCACCGACGATCAGATTTCCATATTGATCTGCGCTCTCTAGTTGTCCCTGCGGCCGCAATATCGCTGTGCCTGACGAACTGTCCAACTGGCCCGCGCCGGTGTAACTCGTTCCGTTCTTGATCGCGTTGTTCAAATCGTCGATCGAAATGCCGCGCGCCCACATCGCTGCTGGGTTCGCCTTGATGCGAATCGCCGACTTGGTCCCGTAGACGTTTACCTGCGACACGCCGGGGAGAATGCTGAGCCGTTGGCCCACGTTGGTGCTGGCGTAGTCGTAAAGCTGGCCCTGCGTGACCGAGTCGCTAACCATCGCGATGTACATGATCGGCTGGTCGTTGGGATTCGACTTCGAGTAAGTCGGCGGTGACGGAAGGTCCGCGGGCAGACTGCCTCTCGCTTGCGAGATTGCGGTCTGAACGTCAGTCGCGGCGGCGTCGATGCTTTTTTCGAGCGCAAATTGGAGCGTGAAAGTCGCGACACCCTGCGCGCTCTTCGACGTTACCACCTCGAGCCCGTTGATCTGCATGAACTGACGCTCGAGCGGCGTGGCGATGTTGTTGGCGATCGTGTCGGGGCTCGCGCCGGGATAACCGACCGCCACCTGAATGACCGGGTAGTCAACGGCCGGAAGATCGTTGACGGGGAGCTGGAGATAACTCATCACGCCAAACAGGATGACTGACAGCGTCAACACGGCCGTCATCACTGGCCGGCGGATGAATGGCTCGGAGAGATTCATGACTTCGATCCGTTTGCAGCAGCGGCCGGGCTGTTTGCTTCAGTGGGTTGTCCAACGAGTACTTTGCCGCCGGGCGTGACGCCGAGCTGCCCGTTCGTCACGATCTGTTCGCCGGCTGCGACTCCTTTTTCGATCACGATCAAGTCGCCCTGTCGTTGGCCCAACGAGACTTGACGCTGCTCGGCAGTCGAGTCGGGCTTCACGACGTAGACGTACGATCCATTCGCCGACATCTGCGGCGCGCTTGCCGGGACTAGAACGGCGCCGGGGATCGTACTCAAGACCAGACGAATGTTGACGAAACGTCCCGGCCAGAAACGATGATCGGGATTGGCCAGCGTGGCGCGCAACGTTACCTGGCCCGTTTCGTTCTGCACCGCGTTGTCGACGAACGTGAGTTGGCCCGTAACCGGATCGTTCACCGCGTCCGGCAGCCGGACTTCGGCTGTCAGGTGGCCCTGACGCATCTCCTGCTGCACCGCCGACAGACTGCTTTGCGAGATGGTGAAGTCGGCGTAGATCGGATCGATTCTTTCAATGATGAGCAGGGCGTTGTTGTTTGCATCCGAACTGCCGGAGCCGGGATGAACCACGTTGCCGATGTCGACGAGCCGCTGTCCGGCACGGCCGTCAATTGGCGAGTTGATGAAGCAGTAACTGAGTTGGACTTTCGCTGTTTCGATCGCGGCGTTGTCGACTTTGATCGTTTCGTCGGCGCTGCGCACGACTGCGCGCGCGGCTTCGGAGTTGGCGAGAAGCGAATCGTATTCGGCTCGGAGTTGTTCGTACTGCTCCTTGGGAACGACGCCCTGCTCGACCAGCGTGCGATATCTATCGACCTGCGCGCGTCCCCACTTCTCACGCGCGACCTCGCGGGCGAGGTTCGCCTCCGCCTGTTTCTTCAACGCGCCGTCTCGCGCGAGGTTCGCCTGCGCTTGTTGGAGGTTCGCTTGGAATGGGCGCGGATCGATTGTGAAAAGCCGTTGGCCTTTCTTGACGTTGGCGCCGTCCGTGAAGTGGATCTCCGTTATCCGGCCTGAGACCTGGGGCTGAATGGCAACCGTCTCGCGCGCGACGATCTTGCCGAGCGCGTCGAGATAGTTCGCCACATCCTGCGCGACGGCGGGTGCAACCGTGACCGGCGCGGGCGGGCGTTCGAACTTCTGCTGCGCCTTGTTGACGCAGCCAGTCGCGCCGATCGCGAGAGCGACGATCAGGACGAGAATGTTCAGACGATAAGACAAGCTGTACTCGCGGTTCATA
>JBKPOC010000172.1:0-2717 GCA_046732935.1 Acidobacteriota bacterium
AGGGGTGAAGTGGCGTGAAGTTTGGCAGAATACAGGTGCCGCCGGAGACGCATTTGAGTATGTGCTCGTAACTCCGGTGGCAAAACTCGCAGATTTTGACGGGCCGGGTGCGCTCGAAAAAGGCTTGGGTCCACAGGGTATGCCCGCATGGCAAACGAAAGCCAGCAGTCTTGTAAACAGCGTTCATAGATTGATCATTCGGACGCGACCCGATTTGAGTTTCGCGGCTCAACGCACAGGAGCACCGAAGCTGGCGGTCGTTCAGTTCGTCCATGTTGCTCCGAATCGAAATAACGATTATGAGAACTTCCTGAAGAATGATTTTGTGCCGGTAATGAAACAGGCGGGCGTCACTTACCTGGTGTCCCAGACAATCTTCGGAGGAAATGGCAACGAATACATTACGCTCACTATGCGGGACAGCTTTGCAGACCTCGATAAAGGGCCTGTCCCTGTACAGGCGCTAGGACAAGAAGGAGCACAGAAACTAATGCAAAAGATGCCTGCGGGTGCAGTGGTGCAACTTGAACGTTCGATCACCAGATTTGTGCCCGAATTGAGCATAATACCTCCGCCACAGTAAGACAACCGGTGCGAACCTCGCCGCCTTGGAAAGGACCACAAAAGGGAAATTAAAACGTCCTTGTGGTCCTTTTCATCTACTCGAACATCGTGCCAGACTTCTCATCCCAGCGGGCTAAGAGAAAAATCCAAAATGGGATTGAAAGCGCAAGGGCTATATAGGTCCTGGAATCAGGAATAGTTAACGTTATGTCGAACCACGTGTGGAGGGTTACAGCGATGAGTAAGGACCGGCTGCGATCTGTCGCTTCTCCGAAGAGCCAGGAAAGGATTATGCCTACGGGGTAAAAGATCGCTAGAAAAAGAACTATCTGTTTGATCGAGCCGTGGCTGGTGCGATTGGTGAAATGCCAAAACTCCCAAAGAACGCCGATGAGGATGTATCTCTTTAACCGAGACAGAGGACGCAGAGCATCCTGTAAGAAGCCCCGCCACCCTAGTTCCTCACCCAGTATAGTGAAAAGCGTCACGATGCCTAAAGCGACAATGCTTAACCTATTAACACTTCCGTCAGGCATCGGGACGCCCATTACGAAGGCGAACAGAATTGGCACCCAGTAGAAAGCCAGGCTCTTGTAAACCGACGTTCCCCAGAATGTAATTGTACGTCGATGTGTTCGCCCAAAGATAATGAGTGACAGTACGGCGGCTACTCCCGGGCCCCACATGATGACCGCGTTCTTAAGAACAAACGTTAGGGGAGATGCCAGTGGTACCAGAGGAAACCGCCAACCATACCAACTCTCGGGGTGTATATCTCGCCACCAGAAAAAGGGCCACGAAAGAGCGCAGGCTATGAAGTAGTAGAAGCCCACCGCTTTCCAGTTCACCCTTCTTTGTGGTTGAGGCTCTGTCATTGCATGACATCATGGTGTCAGACTGGAATTCACTTCAAGCGGTTGTACTTCTTCATCACTTGCTTCAGCCGATCGTGTGGAATCGCATAGACGGTGTTGCCGTTGATGCCGGTCATCGTTTCTGCCGCGACCATCGCGTTGATAATCGCTTCTTCGGTTGCCTGCACAGTCGCCGCGAAGATCGGGTTGATGTGATCATTAGGCAGCATTTTCAGATTGGCTAAAGTCGTTTCCTTTCCTGCGCCAGGGTTAGCAGTTGAGAACGCGATAAAGATGTCGCCGGATGAATTGCCACCGATTCCACCGTTTCTGGCGATACCGAGCGCGGCGCGTTTTACAACTCGCTTCAGTTGATGCGGCAGCAGTGGCGCGTCTGTAGCAACGACGACAATGATCGAACCCGTGTCCGCTGGACCTTGCTTCGGCATCAGATCCGTAATCTCACGACCAACGGGCACGCCAGCGATCATCAAACCGCTGCGTGCGCCGTAATTCGCCTGCACCAGAACACCAACTGTATAACTCGCGCTGTCGATTTCAAACTTCCGTGATGCGGTGCCTATGCCGCCTTTAAACTGATGGACCACCATGCCGGTGCCGCCGCCGGTATTACCTTCCGCAACTGGTCCTGATGCGGCCTGGTCCAACGCCTGGGCCACATGTTCGGGCTTCACGTGAAAGCCGTTGATATCGTTTAGAAACCCATCCCAGGTTTCCGCGACGATCGGCAGTGACCAGGGTTGAAACGTCTTGCCTTGTTTTTTCATCTGCCACGCGATGACGGCATCGCGCACCGTACCAACGCTGTGCGTGTTTGTAATCATGATTGGACCTTCGATGAAGCCGGATTCCTCGACCCACGTAGTACCGGTCATCTCGCCGTTGCCGTTCAACGTGAACCATGCACCGAACACTTGATCGGTAGAGTTCTTCCCACGAGGCAGGACCGCCGTGACGCCTGTTCGCACTGGACCTTTTCCGGGTATCAGCTTGCCCTCGCCTGAGATGAGAGTGACTTGTCCCACCTCCACGCCCGCGACATCTGTAATGGCATTGAGGGTTGCCGGGGTTCCGTCAAAAGGAATCCCGAGATCGCGTGCTCGCGGTTTAGTTTGTGCGGCAACAGTGTGGAAACATACAAGTAAACTCAAAACCAGGAACAGTGCTGTAACAGACATAGCGGTGATCACTCCTTTGCCGGCGTTCTTAGACGACCCCCAATTTCCAGTGCACAGTGCAGCGTAAATCGCCAGCGACAATTCCTCAACACCTTAGTGA
>JBKPOC010000173.1:0-2037 GCA_046732935.1 Acidobacteriota bacterium
AGTTGATGACCTCGTTTGTCGGCCGAGCGCGCCTCTGACTTGACTACAGATGAGATGACATCCCCAACATCAACACGTTCATGCGTAACGCGCAGCACGCCCCCTTCGATTCGGGACAGGTCGAGCAGGTTCATAACAAGGTCAATCTGACGATCGCACTCTACCGAAATCGTTTCTATATACTCGCGTCTTTTCTTTGCATCGAGTTCATTGCGCATGAGAAGCCGTGTCAGCGCCTTGATGGTGGTTAATGGTGTGCGCAATTCGTGTGAAACGGTTGAGACGAACTCGGATTTGAGCCGGTCCAGTTCAGCGAGTCTCGCTTCCCTTTTCTGTAATCGCTCGGCCATCGCGTTGAAATTCATACCCAAACGCGAAAGCTCATCATGCCCTTCTGCGGGTGCCCGTGCAGAAAAATTTCCTCCTCCGAATTCCTCTGCCGCAAAGTTCAGGAGTCGCACGGGCCGAGCGATACTTCTTGCGATTAGTAAAGCTCCCGTCATCGTGCAAAACACGACTATCAACCCCACCGCGGTATAGCCCATCACTTGTCGCCAGGCTGACGCATAAAGAATCGCGCTCGGAACGCCAACCATAACAACGTAGTCTGTTTTACCGACTCGCCCGAGACCGTACACCCGCTCCACACCATCAACAGCACTCCTTCTTACCATGACAGCGGTATTACGGTCCTTTAGCGCAGAGAATTGGTCCACACCGCTAAGATCCAACCCTAACGCTGACTCCGCGGTTGCACTGCGATAAATGATGCGACGATGTTGATCGACTAGAGTAACGAGCGCGCGGTCTGGCAATGTGATGCCTTGCAGGGGTTCGGTTAATGCTGCGCCATCGATTCTCGCGACCACAGCGCCGCCACCATCAAGTGGAGCTGCGACTGCAAGAAGATAACGTCCCTCTCCACGGGTCCAGTCAGTCTCAACATCCGGACCGCCGCGTCCCACTTCATTGACGATCTTTTCGGCGAAGCCAGTAGGAAGATTGCCAGCGCCGGCAGGTTCGATCGCCACAACTTTTCCCGCTGCGTCGAGAACACGCAAATCGATCCAATGTGTGCGGTGGAGTAGCGCTGCCTTTAGGTTTCCCTGAAGCGCGGTCGAATTTTTGAGCTGGCTGGAAGGATAGGACGTGATTGTCCTGAGGGGTTGGTACTGAGCGTCAAGCCAACGGTCAAAAACTACAGCTGCCAACTCCGCTTGCTGTTCCAAAGCATCATTGAGCTGGTTTTGCTTTTCACTCCAAACCACCCACAGCACCGTGAGCCCGACGATTAAGAGCGGGACAACACCTCCTATTGCCAACGCCAGCAATCGCCCACGGATACTCATCCCTGCCTCCAAAGTATTGCAGGTTTCGAGTATAGCAAACCGTTACCGGCACCAACACAGGAGAAAACTCCTGCCTTTCGCGCGTGATAACACTCTCGTTGGCGATTGGATTGACGAGTACGATAAGCAGCATGACGCAGGACTGATTTCAAGCAAGCAGAACCACATTCTGTCTGCGTATATGGAGAGCTATCCCAGTTTAAGAGAGCAGTACACCAGATGTTGACGTAATGGTATTTCGGCTTCGAGGTAAAGAGTTTAAAGGTGTGTCCTGGATTGATGTGGTGCGCTCGCTGGAACGGGATGACAAGGAGTATCGTTCTTGTGGAGGCCCAATTCGCCAGTATCTCACCTGGTCTCTTAATCAATTGAGCGGCACCGTGGTGCCGCGAGATATCGACCTAAGCGACCGATTAGAGGATGAGACGCTTGCACTAGGGTATCTTCTTTTACTCGACGAATACGGCGTGGGTGAAGTTGTTGGTCCAATTGATCGACCGAAGGAGTAATTCATGAATACCGTTCAACCTCAGGCAGGTTTTTTTGACAACGTTTCCGTTTTATTTTGACGAGGCGGCATCGTTTACCCAGCACCCGAAAGGCCTATTGGACCAGATTAAGATCTGTAATAGCGTTTATTCGTTCAAGTTTCCCGTGCGCACTCAACAAGGCTACCAGGTTATTTCTG
>JBKPOC010000174.1:0-6198 GCA_046732935.1 Acidobacteriota bacterium
TCTCGTGGGCTCGGAGATGTGTATAAGAGACAGCTCTTCAGGAGCTATTCGATCTCCCGGTATTTTGGTTCCAGCCCTCGACCTGAGTTTGCATCGACCCTCTGTTGAGATACTCCAATAGAAATCACCTCGGCGGTCAATGATCTTTCCCCGTTCAAGGTGTTCGCAAGCGGTCAGGATTCTTTCTTGAATTCGTTGACCTGCTTTGAAGTTCCACATGTTAGCCACACGGGTTAGTAGATCAATCTTGTGAATGGGTGACTCAGTCTCGACCACGATAACAACCGCCTTCACAAGATCGCCAAGCGGGACTGCGAAAAAGTTCGCAGCAACGTGAAAAGCATTGGGAGCAAAAGCATATGGCGACGCAACGGGCCGCTGATAAGGAGATCTGTTAAGAGCGGCCTCGCGAATAGTTGCGGCCTCTTGCTTCTTAAGCTCGCCTTCTTCCTGTGCACGTGCTGCCGCCTCGTTGGCGACTCGTTCACGCGCCTCACGCTCAGCCGAAGCCTCTTCTTGCGCTCTTAGGTGAGCGTCTTCGATCAATGATATCAGCCGTTGTATCTGTCCCTGTCTATCCTTGAACCAGTCTGTAGACCAGACTCTATGTATGGTCCAACCGCGAGCCTCAAGGACTTGTTGCCTCAGACGATCGCGGTCTCTAGCCGTTTCAGATGAATGATAGGCAACTCCGTCACATTCAATACCGCACAAGAAACGCCCAGGCCTAGCTTCGTCAAGTACTCCCAAATCGATCTTGTACCCAGCGACGCCAACCTGAGGAACGACCTTGATGCTCCGTCGAGTGAGCTCAAAGAGAATGTCTTTCTCCAACGGAGATTCCGTATCCGCGCCAAGCTTGGCGATCGTGCTGTCAAGACGACCAATTTCAGCGTACTTCAAAAACTCACGAAGCAATTGTGGTCCTTCAGAACTGCTTTCGGCTGGGTTGATATCGTCGCCACGAATCGATGAAAACACTCGCATACGCTGACGGGCTCTCGTAATGAGAACGTTCAGACGGCGTCGACCATTCTGCGCATTGAGGGGGCCGAAGTTGTAACGAAGTCTTCCATCGGCAGCCTTGGCGTAAGTTACGCTCAGGAAAATTACATCGCGCTCATCTCCCTGGATGTTCTCCAAGTTCTTAACGAAGAAAGGTTCATTTACACCACGCGAGAAAAATTGATCGATAGCCGGATCGTCACGGCGACGTTGTTCCAGTTCATCCTGAATAGCGAGTTGTTGGCGAAGATTGAAGGTGCCAACTCCTAATGAGAGCATCTTCTCACCTCGCGACTGTCGATCAAGTTGTTCCTTAGCGAACATGACAACCTCGTCAGCAACACGACGAGCCTCGACATGATTCAACCCTTTCCCCTCGTAAATACCGTTCTGAACAAATTCAAACTGAAGTCCGTTGCGCTCCGTACCGGTCTCCATGCTGGGAAACGTATAAAGTTCTGCGTCGTAAAAACTGACGTTCGAAAAGCTAATCAGTGATTCGTGTGCACTACGGTAATGCCATTTCAAGCGACTCTGCGCGGCCCCCGCACCCATGAAGTCTTCCAGAATACTCTCTGAGTCTTCGTAGATTGGCATTCCGTCTTCGTCAAGTGGCGCATTCACTTGACCACTGTTGACCTGAAAAAAGTTTGTAGGTGGTAATTGTTTTGGGTCGCCAACCACTACAAGCTGTTCCGCTCGTCCAATAGCACCTACTGCGTCTTCAGGTGGAAGTTGGGACGCCTCATCAAAGATAACCAAATCAAACGAAGGCGCTCCCGCGTCGATCAGTTGGGCAACTGTCAGCGGGCTCATCATGAAACACGGCTTTATGGCGCGAATCGCCGAGCCTGCGAGCCTTATGGTTCGGCGCAGCGGAGCGTGCTTTCTTTGCCTCGCCATCTCTCTCTTTAGGTAAGGAAGTGCCTCACTACATTCTGATTGTTGCAATTTGTACTGAACCCTATCGCGAAGCACACCTACGAGAGCCGCTCGGTTTTCAAGCAGTACGCGTTCATCCAGTTGTTTGAACTCTTGCACCCGTTGTTCGTGAGTGAGCGTATTGAACCTAGCCAGAGGTTGGCGCTCTTGCACGACCTGGGTTAACCACTTGGAATAAAAGGCACGCAAAAAGGCGGCGGAGAGCTCCTTAAACGTAATCTCACTTGAAACAGCAGCTGGGAGCAGCTCGCCAGCCAGGCCGTTTTGAACTATCCCTTTCGCGTTTTCGAACGCAGCCCATTGAGGACCCAGCAGAATATTCTCTGCTAAAGATGCAGCCCTCTCCTGTATTTGTTGAAGTGTGCAATCCTCGAGATGTTTTTCAGGCCAACCCAAGCAATCGCCCAGTTCTCGAAGTACCGCCTTAGCCTTGTCTAATCCTTCTCTGAGTTTCTCGACATCTGAGACATCGGGCGAGGGACTCGAAGCACGCTCGAAAATCTTGGAATTGATTCCATTCTTGACACAGAGTCCTCGGAACTCAACCACCCATTGAACGTAAGTTGTCAGAACGTCCCACGAAGATTCTTCACCTTGCCAAAGAGTCCCGAACAGCTGTCGCGCTGCCTCATCGGAGTTTCCAAGTGCCAGTCGTTCCGCCAATAAACGCTCGACCGCTTTCATCTCATTCGCTTGATCAATCATCGAACAATGAAACGAAGGAAGCCGGTATCCCTGCCAACGCTTCTTGATTGAGCGGTAACGACCGTCAAGAAACGAGAGGAAACTTAAGATCCGTTCCGATTTCTTCTCGACGTACTCGATATCTTCAGCATGATTCTGTTCAAGTACTTCGCTTCTAAAATGCTTGTTGACTTGGTCCGTCAACCTACTGACTTCTCTGCCCTTTGTTATTAACTTCGTGGCCTCAACGGGGGGAGCGTTCCAAGCTTCGCTGGTCAAGACGGAAACTGGGGCACCTGGAGAACGCTGCATCGTTGTCGCGATCTCAACCGCTGTATCAACATCATGGAATGAGCGCAGCTGAGGAAAGCCATAACTGTTCTCAATTGCTTGGGCCAGCACAATCAATTCACTAAGACGTCGGTCTAGATCGCGGGCATGATGTTGGATGTCCTGGAGGTTATCCTCTGAATAGAATGTTTTTGTGCTATCTCGCCACGCGTGTGTCGCAGGTGCCCCAACTGGAATCGAAGTCGCGGCTAGATCCTCGAGATCCCGAACCGTCTGATCCAGTTGGTCCACATTTACATTTTCGATCTCACCGGAATAATGAAGGCGTGGCGCCAACAAAACTTGGCCTAGTTGGCCGTATGCTCGAAAGGGGGAAATTCCGAGCGTTCCATAAGGGGTGTGAACAGCCTCGATATATTCGGAAAGAGTATTCCGGACCTGAGGGAGTCGCTGCGTCGAAGCTATCGGAGCGACGACGCTTTGCAGCGACGCATCGAGTGCTGCTGCAAGTTCTTTCATCACGATACTCTTGCTCGCCTTCGTTGAATGCAACGCCAGACATGCTTCTCCTAACCCTGCCTGAACGATCCGATTGTGAACCACGTCAAGTGCGGCCACTTTTTCAGCAACAAACAAGACTGACTTACCGACAGCGAGAGCTTGCGCGATAAGATTTGTGATTGTCTGTGATTTACCGGTTCCTGGGGGCCCCTCAATTACTAGATCGTAATTGCGTGAGCATGCTGCAATCGCCCGCAGTTGACTGGAATCGGCGTCTACCACTTGGAACGTCGTCTCGGGTGGGAACTCTTTATCAAGCTCCATTGACCGAACATTATTGGGCAGGCCCACAACTTGTGAACCGGATCGCAAGACGAGTTGTCTCAATAGGCGTTGCAGGGAGAACCGTTCCGAGTTTGCTTCCAGATCCTTGTACATCACAAACTTTTGAAACGAGAACAGGCCCAGATAGATATCTGTTTTAACTGACCAGTCTTTTCTGTTCTCGATGAGCTCCGATACAGACGTAAAGAGCCGCTGTAGATTGTAATCGTCAGGGATTGTGTTGGAATCAGGAAGATCCGGAAGCGCGATCGAATATGAGCGTAGATACTCAATCAACGCCGGATTTACCAGTGGCTCCTCTTCTGTAGCACGAATCTGAAATCCGGCACGAGCTGATTTACGACTTAGCTCGACCGGCAAAAGAACAAGGGGTGCCTTAAATACTTGCTGGGAATCTGCTGACTCCGTGTAATGGAGCATACCAATAGCAAGGAACAGCGGATTTACGCCCTTCTCATCGATCGACAACCTGGCCTGTTCGTCCAATCGTCTAAGGGACTTGTCTAGCGCCTCAGCTCGCGCGGTCGTTTGAAGTTCGTCATCGGTATGGCGCTCATCAAGTGAGGCGGAATCGTAGGGCAAAAAGTCATTGTGAAGTGCGTCGTCTTCGTCCTCTTCGTCGAATCCCACAGGTGGCAAGTCGCTTGCCGTCAATTCGTCCCGAGTTATTAGCAGGGGTTGGGAACCAGTAGGTTTTTTTGACTGTGTTTTCGCCTCCTCAGCATCTAGCTCCGGCGCGGCTTTAAACCGCATCAATTGTTCACGAAGGTAGAGCTGTCGAAACACTTCTGCTGGTTGCTCATCCACAATTGTTATCGTGGAGACTTTGTTGACCTTGAAGTTCAGAGCACGATTGCGCTTAGTCAGATCGAGCAGCTTTCGTTTCCAGTTCTCAATTGAGGCCTTAACGCGATCGTTGTCTGAAGTTGTAGTTGGAGTTGGAGTATCGGAATTAATAGCGGGTATTTCGGGCATTGCTTTTGGGGCTTCAAACTAACTTTGGATTTTCTGGTCAGGCGGCGAGGCCGACCAAAGAGACGGCTTGCATGCATAAGGATTCGACGGATTTAAGGGACGTTCGAATCCTAAAGCCGAGGGATACTACACTCAGGCGGAGAGACCACGCAAGCCCGTGGATGCATTAATCTAGGCTCTGATCTTGGGAGACCGTATGTTTTCGTTGCGGGTCGAACTGCAAAAGTGACCTCGTTGCAAAGAGGTTGTCGCGGAACGCTTTGTGCTACGCGATCACCAAACAGAATTTAGTGCGTCGTAACCAAAATCGGCAGGAGCTACGAGAGCTGTGCCTCTGAGGGGATCCCTAATTAATCCCTATCGCTTTTATGGTGATAAGCGTGCTTTAAACCGTAAGCTCACTGCAACCGGTCGCCTTTATCGGTCAGTGACGGACGATCCGGAATCTAAAAAAAGCGGTTGAGTGGAGTCAACCTTTCACAAATCCAACCGTTGTCAGCGCGTCAATCCAATCTGAGCGCATATCTTGTCGAGCGCCAAACCCCTTAACCGTAAAACGTCCCTTAGCAAAGAGAATAAGTATGACTATAAGAAAGCTACTCAAAGAGTTTTGGTAGTGCAGATAATTTAGCGTCGAGAAATCGACAGCATTCGAACCCCTTCGCTTTCGCTCATCGGTTGCAGGCGTGGACTGGTTATGTTCCCATCCCGCGTTCCTCTTTAATCGCATCGAGCCACAGCTTCAGGGTCATATCTTCTCGCTCTGGATTTGCAAGGTACCGTCGGAGTTCCGAGTGATAGCGTCGCTCTAGCAGTTCGAGATCAAACGGAATTGTTCTCGCAAGATGCTTAATGTCATCTCTATCACGCTGTGTGTTCCGCTCCAGTTTCGTAAGCGGCTAGGTCATAAGGATCCAAGGCGTATAGACGGAGGCGTGTGAACGATCCGGGAAACATTTCAGTCTAGGCGAATCCGGATGCGCTTTGGAGTTCAATAAACAGAGTCTGGCTGTCGCGCGTGAAATCGGTGATAAAAGGCTTGAAGGAATTGCACTGGTCAATATGAGTACGGTTCTCTCGGACCTCGGACGCCAAAGTCAGGCCATCAGTTGTGCTAATGATGCCCTGGCGATCTTCGAGAAAATCGAAGATCCAAATGCGTCCTTAGTTCGTCTTCAACTACTCCGGTGGAGTTCATAGTTATAAAGCGACTGACCCAAGCCCAACCCCAGGGTCAGCAAGTTGGGAAAAACCCGTGAAAAAGATTAGAACATAATGAGACTTTCGACCTTGTGACGGTCCAGTGTGGGTGGCAAGCGCAACCTTGAGCCCGACAACGAATTTTGGCGATGACCCAATCGCGCCAAGTCAGCTTCTCTTAACCTTCGTTCTAGTTGGAACGGTTTAATTTCATCGTTGGTAAGCCTTTCAACTGGGAAGTGCGAAACCTTTGAG
>JBKPOC010000175.1:0-4590 GCA_046732935.1 Acidobacteriota bacterium
GAACGGAATTCATCAACTGCGAGAACTCTTGAGCGAGTGCGAGCGTTCTGCATCGCAGCTTGCTTGCCGCCAGTTGAACTGAGGTCCATGTCATTGAACTCACCTCGTCCAGCGAGGCGAATGTCAAAGGCCGGCAGGGCGCGGCCGGTAGATCCGTTCGGGGATCCAATGGACGTTCGTTGTTGAGCAGCATCTGACTTCCATAATGGTAAGACTGTAGCAACCGCAGCGGCGGCAGCGAGAACTGTGAAGATCAAAATTTTACGAATCATTTGCGCCTCCTTTGGCTTTGGTTGAGGTAAGGCAGCACTCGCCCGTTATGTTGTACAAGGTGGAAACTTCGCCCACCTCATGGTTTTGATCAGGTGAGAAATGCCCTAGCTTGTCTATTAGCTACTACTGTTAACTTTCGATCGAGACCCCCTATCGAGAACAGTTGTGACCGACAAGCCGTTTGGGATAGGACATAGGCGTTGCTGTTCACCTGTTCAATGTCGAGGTAATGAGACTTGCACGGGCTGAGTGAAACTATCCGGGAGAATTGTAGGTGTTATCCGGGAGCGCGGGACGCACAGAGTAGCAAATTGCCGTGAGAGTGTAAATGTGAAAAGACTTGACAACGGAAGAGAATTGATTCAGGAGATAATTCCAACTGTTCAAAACATCGAGAGCCGGTGGGACGTCCTCGGATTCACGATGAAATGCCGAAGCACACGCACGTGACAGAACAGCCGCGAAAGCAATGACGCCTTCTCTTCAGATTCTACTAGTTCTGAGTGTCCTGGGTGTTGCGCAAGCCGCGTTATTAGCCCTCGCGTTGCTGCGTACTAAACGCGGCAATTTAGTTTCAAATCGGCTTCTATCCGCATTCGCGGCTACAATCGGGCTTGCTATCGCGGCCACCTGCCTCACGAAACTTCAATCCAACACGCTCTATACTCTCGGGAAGATTAATCAGCCAATTTCATTTTTAGGCGCCCCGCTGCTCTTCCTGTACGTGAAGAGTCTGTGGTCAGACAAACCTTCGTTCCGCAAAATTGAACTGTTGCACTTTGTGCCGGCGATTATTTGCGCCGCTTATTTCGTGCCTTTCTACTTATCGTTAAACTCCCCCAGCCATAATGTGCTGGTCGCCAGGTATTATGGGCCAACGTGGTTTACCATCCGGGCCGCTTCACTGATCGTTCAACTGTTCACTTATTTGGTCTTAATTGTTAGCGGATTTGTTGCGTACAAACGTGATAACAGCGTCAACGGCGGCGTGACTGCAAAGATACGCTTTTTGTTGTTGGCGTTCACCGGCTTGTGGTTGATCGGATTAGTCCACTACATCCTCAGCGTTGTGTCGGTAACTTACTATCGCACCGCTCAAACGGATCTGATAGTTCCTGTTTGCTTAACTGCCATCATCTACGCCGTCGCATATTTGGGCTTGAGAGAGCCCAGCACTTTAACCGTTACTAACGTCGACGCGCGAGTGGCAAACCGAAAGTACACAAAGTCAACCTTAACAGCCGAGCGGGCGGACGATTACGTGAAGCGATTGTTTACTGTTATGGAAAATGAGAGACCTTACACAGATGGCAAATTGACACTTCCCAAACTGGCGAAGCGCATGTCGATTTCATCGCATCATCTCTCACAGATTCTCAATGAGCGGGTAAAACAGAATTTCTTCGACTTCGTGAACAGCTACCGTATCGAAGAAGCCAAACGAAAGCTGGTTGAGCCGGCGACGAAGCATTATTCGATCCTGGGCATAGCGGAAGAGGTCGGCTTTAACTCAAAATCAGCATTCAATAACGCGTTTAAGAAACATACAAATATGACTCCCACTGAGTTCAAGAACGCGTCGAACAGTAACCGCCGGTAAAGCTTAGCTTTCCTAAAAGTACATCGCCACAAAGAAGCACAAAAGGCAAAAAACCAGTAGAACCATTTTGTGCTTTTTGTGCTTCTTTATGAAAAGAAACGCTTTCCCTATCGGACGGGACGACTAAACCCTCTCAAAAAAGCTAAAAAGCTCGCCTTTGCGCCTTGCGAGGAAAGCACCCCCATGAAACTCATATTCGCGATTGTACTTACTCTGAGTGTTTGTGCCCCCACATTCACCGGCAGCCATCACCGCAGAGTTACGGAGACGCGAACACGACGGTTCTCATTAAACATACCACTGCGTACACGGCTCCTGCACAACGCGCCTCTGGAATCCAAGGGACGTCACCGTACTCAAGAATTAATCATGACTCTTCCCCTGCCCGACGGCCGTTTCGAAAAATTCGAAGTCGCAGAGTCTCCAATCATGGAACCGGCGCTGGCGGCGCGCTTTCCCAAGATCAAGACTTACCGAGGTCGGGGAATAGATGATCCCACGGCGACGACCCGTTTTAGTGTCACGCCTTTCGGCTTAATCGCGATAATTCTGTCAGCACGAGGCACTGTTTTCGTTACGCCGGCAGGCGCCGGCCTCCCCAATGTCTACGTCAGCTACCTTCAGCAATCGCACCAAAGCTCCTTGTTGTGCTCTACGACCTCGCCTGACGAAAAGAATCTGGAGATGTCCGGCAATCAATTTCGTGCCGACGCGTTCGCACCCTCTGACTCCAACGGGCGTTTCCTGAAGACTTATAGACTCGCCGTTGCCGCGACGGCCGAGTACACGCAGACATATGGAGGTGGTACGGTAGCGGGTGGACTCGCCGCCATTACGACGACGATCAATCTCGTTAATGCCATATTCGAGCGCGACCTGGCGATCCGACTGATACTCGTCGCTAGTGAAACGAATATCATCTTTACCAACTCCGCAACAGATGGATATACCAGCGACGACATCAACACAATCCAGAGCCAGAATCAAAGCATCATCGATACAAGGATCGGTGCGACTAATTACGACATCGGACATGTGATCGACGGGCATCCGTTTGCCTCCGCGGGCCGCTTCTTCTTTCAAGGCAGAGCTGATACGGCAAGTGTTTGTATTAACGGCCGGAAGGCAAGAGGCTCTTCAGTGTTTCGCGGCCTTCAGCCCGATTACGCCAATACCGTACAGACGGTCGCGCACGAGTTTGGTCATCAGTTCGGCGCGAGTCATACCTTTAACGGAACAACGACTTCCGATTGTATGAATGGGCGCGTCGCAGCAACGGCCTATGAACCAGGTACCGGCTCGACGATTATGGCTTACAGAGGAAACGTGACGCCGGCCGGCGGTTACGCCCAAGTGTGTGGCGCTGAAGATCTACACTCCACAGATCTTTATTTCCACGTCGCGAGCATAGCTCAAATCATCAATTACACGAGCAGCAGCAGTGGCGCAACCTGCGCTGGAATAATCGATACGGGGAATACTCCCCCGCAAATTGACGCGGGTCCTGACTACACCATCCCACGAGGAACGCCGTTTACGTTAACTGCGAACGGATCTGATGCTGAGGGGGACCACCTTACGTATTGTTGGGAGGAGTTCGATTTAGGGACAGCCTCTCCTCCAAGCACCGATGATGGCACACGCCCAATCTTTCGATCGTTTGTTCCGGTGAACAGTCCGTCACGCACGTTTCCGCAACTCTCTGACATCCTATCCGGCATTCCCACTTTTGGAGAGTCTTTGCCGGTGACAACTCGCGCTATGAACTTTCGTGTTACGGCGAGAGATAACCGATCAGGTGGTGGGGCAGTCAGTACTGATGCGATGCTGCTTAGTGTGACGTCAGCCAGTGGTCCATTTGTAGTGACACAACCATCTTTGGGAAGCATGTGGACGGGCGGCGCGACGCAAACCGTTACGTGGAATGTTGCCGGCACATCAGGCCCGCCAATCAGTTGTGACAAGGTCACGATCCTCCTTTCTATTGATGGCGGAAACACGTTTCCGACGATTCTTGCAGCAGATGTACCGAACAGTGGTTCGGCGTCAGTTACCATTCCTAATTTCGCGACGACGACTGCACGCATAAAAGTCCAGGCTGTTGGAAACGTTTTCTTCAACATCTCAAACTCCAACTTCTCTATTAATGCATCCAGCCCCGTGCTTCTTACGCTGGAGAATGATCCCGGTCGAGCTGTAGCATTGACGTCTGTCACCTTTCTTCGTGACCCTTTTTCGCTGGTTGATCCGCACAACTTCAGTCTGGACCAACGTACGCGTATCACTTTATTCGCTATGAATCTCGACCTGGCGAATGGTGAGGACACTTCAGCGGTAACAGTAGAAGCAGAAGACTCTCAGCACAGAATCATTCAATTACCAGTTGAATATGTAGGCAAGGTTCCTGGTTTCGCGTGGCTCAGTCAGGTTGTCGTGAAACTACCCGATAGCATCGGAGGGAGTGGAGACATTGCGATCACACTAATTCTCCGCGGCGCAAAGAGTAATAAGGCGACTCTTCGCATTGACTAACCGGGAACGGGTTACCGCTTCACCACTTTAAATCCAGATTCCAGCATAGACGCATAGATGAGCATATTTTTGGTCCAGAAACTCATCTGACCGTTAGCGTTTGTTCTATGCTAGACTGCAACTCTGACGCAACGGTATTTCTCGCAAACGCGTGTTACTATTCCGTATTAACATACGAATGGGTT
>JBKPOC010000176.1:0-1488 GCA_046732935.1 Acidobacteriota bacterium
GCTCTATTCTTACTTCTTACTTCTCCTCAAGACCGGCAAAATTCAGACATATATCTTGAGAGCGCAACGGCCTGCCATCGCTTCGCAGTAGGTTCGCGCCTTCTCTCGACTCTCAACTAACCACTCACAACTCTTGTTAGCTCAGCGTTTCAGTCTTTCGCGACGCAAATGTCAAACGTTTACATCTGACCCTGTTTTGAATTCGATGTTCACAATTTTCGCGCTTCGTCCGTCGTCGAGTTTAATCCAGTCGCCCATGTCCGCGGCCAGCAGCGCCTTACCGAGAGCAGAAATCCAACTGATGGCGTCTCGTTCGAAATTGAGTTCGTCGACGCCCACGATCGTTAACGTTTCGGTCGCGCCTTTTTTATCCTTCACCGTCACCGTTGCGCCGAATGTGACGCTGTTAGACGGCGCGTCTGGAGGATCGACAACGTGGACCGATGCTAGAATTTGTTCGAGTTCGATGACACGCTCGCTGCCGGCGTTGGCCGCGCGAAGTTTTTGCAGTTCGTCGCGCAAACGCTTCGCTCCGCCCGCGGTGATGTAATTGGTCGCTCCCGGCGGCAGTCCTGACGCCGATCGCTTCCGTCCGCTGCGCTCCGGAGGATCCACATCTTCTTTGACGAAGGCTCTGCTCATCCAAAAAAGTATCGCACCGGCCGCATCGGGCGTCCTTTGGAAAACAGGGTGCTTAAGAACATGGAAAAAATCTTTTCGTGTTGCTGCGTTCTCTCCACGGCGAGTCTGCGACCTGCTTTTCCTATTTCGTGAGAGGTCAGCGCATTTCTACTTCATAACTCTTATTTCATAATTCTTACTTCGTTCATGAGTTTCGATACGCAGACGAAAGTGGCGATCTACCGGCGCACTGCGCGCATCGCACGCTATCGTCTGTCCGGGCTTGAGGCTTACCGTCAACCCGGTATCCTCGCACGCCATGCATTGTGACCATCAGCGTTGGTACTCGCACCGTCTGAATCGCGACATGGGTGTCGCAATTTACGGCAATTACGGCGCGCCCATCCTCGCCTTCCCGACGAGCTGCGGCGACGAGTGCGAGATGGAAGGTCAAGGCATGATTCGCACCCTCAGCCCGTATCTGGAGCAGGGGCGCATACGAATCTTCTGCATCAACAGCGTGAACAGCGATTCATTCCAAAACAAGGGAGCACATCCCTTCCATCGGAGCTGGATGCAGGCGCAGTACGACGCCTATGTGGCGAACGAGGTTTTCCCGTTCATCGACTCCTAGTGCCAAACTCCGGACATCGGGATCGCCACATTGGGCGCATCGCTCGGTGCCTATCACGCAGCCAACATTCTCTTCAAGCATCCCGACCACGTGAAGCGCTGCTACGCGCTGTCGGGCATCTACGATATGCGGGATTCGATGGATGGGATGTACGACGACAACTTCTACTTCAATAACCCGGTGGACTATATGGCCAACCAGAGTGACCCGTGGTATCTCCATCAGTACACAAG
>JBKPOC010000177.1:0-29114 GCA_046732935.1 Acidobacteriota bacterium
AAGATGCGATCCTTCGTTTGCAAGAAGAACAAAGCAAGATTCAGAACAGGCTTGATCGGTTATACGATGATCGGCTTGACGGTTTTATCGAACCGGACTTCTTTGAACGGAAATCGCGAGAGTGGCGACAGACACAGAAACGACTTGCTGATCAGATTACCGAATACCAAGAGGCAGCAAATGATTATGTGCAAGATGGTATTCGCCTACTAGAACTCTCAAAAAAGGCCTATTTTCTGTATAAACAGCAAGATTCAAGCGAAAAACGAAAATTGCTCAATTTCGTGTGTTCGAACTCAATATGGAAGGACCACACTCTCACCGCGACGTTTCGCCAACCGTTTGATCTACTTGCAATTACCAACACGACTTGGCAAAGAAAAAAGGCCGCCGGAGCCGATTCCAGCGACCTTCGTCCTATCTGGCTCCGCAGGTAGGACTCGAACCTTCGGCGGATTAACAGCCAAACACGATACCTCCCGCTTTCAGAATCAGATCAAAAGAAACTTCGCGCACCGCGGTAATACAGCCCAGCGTTCAGCAACTTCTTCCTACAGCAATAATTCTGCGGACCATCGCCATCGTCGACTCAGATGACGACACGGTAGGGTTCGCGTTGATCAACGCAATAGTAAAAAAGGAATCGAAAATGAGAACTCAAAACTTGACGGTGACAAAGATAATAGCGCTCGTGATGGCCCTCGCGATGGCGCTTATGTTTCTGATCGGCTTGGGCGTGACGCGTGTTGTGGCGACGACTCCCGATCTCACCTCAAATCAGGTCGAAGCAGTGATTGAAGATGCATTCGCCGGGTTAGTCTCGTTCGACGTCCAGCGCGTCGTAAACGACTTCTCAGACGACGCCGTGCTTGAAGACCCAGCCGGAACTCCGCCCATGGTCGGCAAACAAGCCATCGCCGATTACCTCGCATCGTTCCCCACTCTCTTCACTCAAATGAAACTCTACTCCCTCGACATCAAGGTCCGCGGAAACGAAGCCGCCGTCAAATGGAGGTTACGTTTTTCGACCAAGACGGGAAACGTCTTCTTCCTCGAAGGAATCGGTTTCTTCAGACTCAACCAGCAGGGTAAGATCGAATTAGAGCGAGAATTCTTCGATCTGGATTACTTTCTAGCGCAACTGAAAAAGTAAACGTGCGGTAGAATACGCCACATCATGTGTGGACGGTTCACCCTCAAAACACCGGAGCGAATCAGGCTGCCCAACTATCACTCCGCATTTCCGGCACTGAAGCCACGCTACAACATCGCTCCCAGTCAAGACGTCTTGACGGTTGTTCAGCGTGGCTCCAGCCCCGAAGCGACACTTCTTCAATGGGGACTCATTCCATCCTGGAGCAAAGAGGCGAAAGCAATCATCAACGCGCGCGTCGAGACAATCGAGCAACGGCCAAGCTTCAGCGAGTCGTTCAAAAACCGGCGATGTTTGATCTTCGCAGATGGTTTTTACGAGTGGGAGCGGCACGGCAAGATCTCGCAGCCTTACTACTTTCAAATGAAGGACGGCGCACCCTTCACCTTCGCGGGGATCTGGGATCGCTGGCATCACAACGGTCGCACTGTCAACTCTTGCGCGATCATTACGACGACGGCCAACGAGTTGCTCGCCACCATTCACCATCGCATGCCGGTGATACTGGAAACTGAAGCTCACGATCTGTGGCTGAACAACGAATCCAGATCCCCGGATTTGAAAGACCTGCTCACTCCCTATCCAGCCGACGCGATGACAAGCCATGCGGTTGGCTACGACGTCAACGACGCGAAGCTCGACGATGAGCGGCTTGTCCGTCCAGCAGAGCCGAACATCGGCGTCACGCTAAGCCTGTTTTAAGCCCGCCGCCGCCGTCCCTAGTACTTCTGACAGTAAAAATCCTTCAAACGCACCGATACACTTCGGCTAACAAAACCCAAGCTTGAGGTGTCTTATGTCCCATAAAAAATCCAAAGACGAAATCGATGTCGTTCATGAAGATCCGCTAGCCGATCCGACGCAGGTGCTCTCGCACGAGGTCCCGTCCGGCGTAGATCGCCGCACTTTCATGATGCGCGCAGCCGTGGTTACGGCAACCGCGGTCATCACTGGCCGCGACATTTCCGCGCGCGAAAAAACTGAACGGTCGCTTCCGCAGGCGCCGGCCGCGCCGCCACTGGACCAAAGCCTCGACGTCGTCAAGAAAAGCAAAGGCCCTGTGATGACGACGATCGACGAGTTCTACAAGGTCGGGCCGGGCCCGTCGAGCTCGCATACCATCGGCCCGATGCGCATCACCTACGACTTCTATCAAAGAGCAACGAAGCTTCCGGCGGACAAGCTGGCTAAGGCGACGGCGCTGAAGGTCCACCTATTTGGGAGTTTGAGTGCGACCGGAAAAGGCCACGGCACGGAGCGCGCGTCGCTCGCAGGCCTCGTCGGTAAAGAACCGGCGACAGTCGATCCGCTGTTTCTCGACAGCTTGCGCGACAAACCCGACCAGGTGTTCCCGGTGAAGCTCGGCTCGTCAACGTTGAACGTGAGTCTCAAAGACGTCATCTACGACGCGACGAAAGGCGACTTCAAGCACCCGAACACGATGATCTGCAAGCTCATGGCCGGTAACGAAGTGCTGCTCGAGCAGGAGTATTACTCCGTTGGCGGCGGCTTCATCGAGTGGAAAGGATATACGCCGCCGAAGAAGAACGCGCCGAAGTATCCATTCGCGACGATGAAAGAGCTTCGCGCTCATGCTGACAACAACAAGCTCTCGATCGCGCAGGTAATGCTTGCGAACGAGATGTCGATCGCGGGCCGGACGCAGGAGGAAGTGTTCGCGTTCGTCGACAAGATCATCAATGCCATGGTCGCAACGGTTAAGTCAGGACTGAGCATGCCGGAAGATGACGTGCTCCCTGGTCCAATCAAACTGCACAGCAAAGCGGCTACGGTTTACAAGCGGGCGATGGACGAGGCGTATCAATCAGACCGCGGTATCGGAGCTCTGTCGGCATACGCGTTGGCGGCTTCCGAAGAGAACGGCCGCGGCCATCTGGTGATCACGGCTCCTACCGGTGGTTCCGCCGGCGTTATGCCGGCACTCGTCTACGGACTCGGCGAGGGCGGAAGAAAGCTTCCGTTGCAGAAGATTCGCGACGGCATGCTCGCAGCGGCAGCGATCGGCTATCTCTGCAAGCACCACGCAACGTTGTCGGCGGCCGAAGGTGGATGCCAGGCGGAGATTGGTGTCGCGTCGTCGATGGCGGCGGCACTGACGGCGACGGCTCACGACGCGAGTTCGCGCGTAGTTGAGAACGCCGCTGAGTCGGCACTGGAACATCATCTTGGCATGACGTGCGATCCGGTTGCCGGATACGTGCAAGTTCCCTGTATTGAGCGTTGCGCGTTCGGCGCTGTGAAGGCTTGGACGGCATACGCGATCGCGAGCAACGAGATCGAGACGCGGCATCGCGTCGGCTTCGACGAGACTGTTCAGGCGTTGGCGCAAACTGCCAAGGAGATGAACAGCAAGTATAAGGAGACAAGCGAGGCCGGACTGGCCCTGTCCGTGGTGCTCTGCTGATACGGAAGGGAGTTCCGGATGACTTCCAACTCGATCAAGCTGTTAGTCGTAGTGATGTTGTGTGCGAGTTCTGCCTTTGCACAAGCGCCTGCACCTCAGCCGAGCGACGTGCAAACGGAACTGACGAACTTGAAAGCCGAGAATGCGGCGGTCCGAGAGCTGCTTCGCAAAATGGAGGAGCAGCAAAAGACGCTGCTCGAGCAGATGGACCGTTTGCAGCGACGGCTCGATGGCGCGCCGGCGACGAACCTTCCGGAGCCTCCCACTGATACAACCAAATCCGCGAAGCCCCCCGCTCCTGCCGAATCATCAACTCCTCCGGATGAATCAAAAGGCGGCCGTTACAACGATGGAATCGTCATCTGGGAAACGGGGGAAGACGCTCCAGTACCTTTCCAACTGAAGTTCACAAACACTACCCAGGTCCGGTATCTCAACACCCTTTCAGCGAACGAAACTTTCACGGATCACCTCGGTGTCGTCCGCGAGGTCCATCGACGCAACGACATCACGGTGAATCGTTCGATGTTCGTCTTCACCGGATACATGTTCGACAAACGAGCTCGATACAACCTCACGGTCTGGACCTCCGCCGGTGCCGCGTCGATCGTCGTCGCCGGCAACATTGGCTGGCAATTCAACAAGGCGCTCACGATCACTGGAGGTTACACGGGCGTTCCCGGGAGCCGATCGCTGGTCAACACGTTTCCGTTTTTTACAGCTACCGACAGGTCGATGGCCGACAACTTCTTCCGCCCGAGTTTCACGCAGGGAATCTGGGCGAATGGCGAACCGATCAAGAACGTGAATTACCTGGTGTTCGTCGGCAACGGGCTCAATACCCTGAGTATCTCTGCAAACAAGATCGATACGAACCTGTTGGTATCGGGGAGTGTGTGGTGGGAGCCGCTGGGCGCGTACGGACCCGCGAGCAGAGCGCGCAACATGTACGACGACTACTTCGCGTCCGACAAACTTCGCATTCGCGTCGGTACCGCGTTCACCAGATCTCGAGAGGACCGTTTTTCGAATCTGGATCAATCAAGTCCGGAGAACACTTCGATTCACAACTCTGACGGCGTGCTTACGTTCTCGACTGGAGCGTTTGCGCCGGGCGTGACTGTCGAGAAAGCGCTTTATCGAATGTGGGCGCTGGACGGCGGACTGAAGTGGAAGGGGTTTGCTGTCAACGGACAATACTACTTTCGCTGGTTGAACGACTTCGAAGCTGACGGGCCACTGCCGATCGCGTCCACGTTCGATCATGGCTTTGAGTTGTCGGCGGGTAAGTTTGTTGTGCCGAAGAAGCTGATGGTGTATGTGCGCGGGTCGGCCGTCTTCGGACAATTCGGCGACTCTCACGAGTATGCCGGCGGTCTGAAATGGCACTTCCTGCCGACAGAGCGTCTATGGTTGAGCGCCGAGCTGATGCGAGTTTTCAAAGTCCCCTACGGCGGCGCCTTCACGCCGTACACGGCCGGCCTGACTGGTTGGGCGCCGATGATTCAGTCCGTCCTCGCGTTTTGACGGCCAACAACTCAGTCTTGCCAGACCCAACTGGCTACCAAGAACCTGGTTACCAAGAACAAGACAGGAAGGGGGGCAACCCCCCGCCAGGCTGAGCAGGGGCGCGCTGCGCTTGCCCCTTCCCGACCTGTTCTGTTTGCTGATTAACCGTGTGATTTTGAGTGCAAGTTATCTCTCTTGCCTCTCACCTGACGCGCAACATACTGGTAAAAAGCACAGGCTAATTACCTTCATTAACATGGGAAAATACGGAAGCTTGCGTAACAAATTCGACGAGGCGGAAAGCCATGAAAGCCACTTACCCCCTTCTTGTCGCTGTGATTCTTGCGGTCGCGCCACTCGCGCGCGCCCAGGACGTACCTGCGCTGGAACAAGCCGCCACTCAAGTAAAAACTGCCTCGAACAGCACCGAGGAATCGGCGCCACTGATCTTCTGGAACCGGCGTATCACAGTCTTTCGCGCTTACGTGAACCACCTCGGTCCTGCCGAGCGAGCCAAAAAAGCAGCGGAACGACTCGCGGCGTTGCCGGAGGTCGCTTCTGAGTGGAATGTCACGTCGTCCGCGGCGTCAGTCGGCGAGTACACGGGCGTAATCATCTCAGTCAACGGACAGTTCGCCTTCGCCGTTCTCACCACCGACGTCGACGTCGACGCCAACGAAACGATGCAAGCGACGGTGGACCACGCCACCACGCAACTGCGCGCGGCTCTTGAAGCGCGTGCGCAGCAGCATAGCTTTTCGTTTCTTGCGCGACGGATCGCGCTCGCGGTCATAGCCACGGTGATTCTTCTTTTTGGACTCTGGCTCGTGGTGCGTGCCGATCGCAGGGTGAAGCGAGGACTCGAGCAGAAGGCAAGCACGAACCCGGTTAAGATCGGCGTCGGAGGGTTCGATTTGCAACCCTGGTTGAATTCTCTGAGCCGTGCGCTTGCAACTCTGACCGCCTGGTCGCTGGCTGCCGTCCTCATCTATCTGTGGCTGACGTACGTGCTGTTGCGCTTTCCTTACACGGAGCCGTGGGGACACCAACTCGGCTCATTTCTTATTTCACTGCTCTCTACCCTCGGCAACGGCATCGTGCGGTCGGTCCCGGGACTGTTTACGGTTGTCGTGATCTTTCTTATCACCCGGATCGTCGTCAGAATCGTGAATGGGGTATTCAAGCAGGTTGAGAAGGGCGATCTCGCGTTGCCGTGGCTTCATCCCGACACCGCTCGCGCGACCCGCTACCTCGTCGTGATCCTCGTCTGGATTTTTGCGATCACGGTCGCGTATCCGTACATTCCGGGATCCAGCACGGATGCTTTCAAAGGTGTGAGCGTTCTGCTTGGTGTGATGATTTCGCTGGGTTCGGCTGGTCTCGTCAACCAGATCATGAACGGACTGGTGGTTGTTTATTCACGAGCGCTGAAACCCGGCGAACTGGTGCAAATCGGA
The DNA here is from genome assembly GCA_046732935.1 of Acidobacteriota bacterium. Lineage (GTDB taxonomy): Bacteria > Acidobacteriota > Blastocatellia > Pyrinomonadales > Pyrinomonadaceae > PSRF01. Next base: position 6,545 of record JBKPOC010000177.1, read on the forward strand.
GATGATCTCGGAATGGTCACAGACGTTGGAATGTTGTCGACAAAGCTCAGAACGCGGAAGAACGAGGAGATCACGATACCTCACGCTGTACTCGTCGGCGCCAAAACAACGAACTACTCGCGGCATTCCGCTGACGGTAACGCAAAACTCGCCACGACGATCACGATCGGGTACGACGCACCGTGGCGACAAGTGCACGCGCTGCTGCTGGACGCGGCTGCGAGGACCGCAGGCGTGCGACAGGATCCGCCGCCGATCGTACTGCAAAGAGCACTGGCGAATTTTTATGTGGAGTATGAACTGGTCGTCAGCCTGGAACATCTGGAAGGTCGCATCGCGGTTTTATCGGAATTGCATATGAACATTCAGGACGCCTTTAATGAGGCAGGCGTCCAGATCATGTCGCCCGCTTTCGAGTCTCAGCCAGACCAGAAAGTGATCGTTCCGAAGGCGCAATGGTTTCCGCAGAACGATCGTCAGTTGAAGAGATAAGTTATTGCTTGGTCCTTGCTTCCGTCACTCGCGGCGCTTCGTGCGACTGCGCGATGCAGCAACATCGACCTCGCGTGCGGCCTCGTCGATCTTTTCGATGTTGACCGCCTCTTCGACTGCACGATGATCGCGGCGCTGCACTTCCCACAGATGCTGTTGGTGTTCGAGTTCTGTTGCCAGCGGCGCGTACATCTCGCGATGGCCTTCATCGTTCGCGTAGTCCCACAAACCGGCGTAGCAGTGACGATTGTCGCCCCAGCCCGGGTAGTCGATGATGGGATAGAGACACACGCCCTCGAGTTGGACTCCCGACGCCTCCGCGGCGCGCGCCTCCTGACCGATGTAACGCAACCATGACGGCCGTGCGTCGCCTTCGATGCCAGTCTCCGCGATGAACACCGGTCTGCGATAACGCTCGTATACTTCGGCCAACATCTCGCGGACGGGCCGGTGCAGCGGATGCGAAGGCGGAAGCAAGACGTCCTGACGCCGTCGCGAGCGCGGCGTGTGCGGGTCCTGATGGATCCACTGGTTGTTCGAGTAGTAGTTGGCGCCGAGAACGTCGAGATAATCCGGACGCCCACCGAGTTCCGGGCAGAGTCGACCGCCAATCATGTCCCACGCTTGAAATTGAGACTGCCTGTAGGCTTCGGCCGCCGGCTTTTCGTCGGGATAATCGGGATCGGTGGCGATGTGGATGATAGGTTCGGCGTGAATGATGCGTGCGCCGGAGTCCACCTCGCGCACGGCCTCGATCGCGGCAATCGACGCGCGCACGAGTTGGGCCTTCAACTCCGGCCCGCGTCGTTTGCCGAACGGGTTCAAGAATGCCGCGTCGCCGCCGCCCCACGATACAAATGAGATCTCGTTCACTGGCGTGACGTAGATCGGGCCGCCTGTTTCTTCAAGAATGACAGCGGCGGTGGCGCGTGCGAACCGTGCGAATCGATCAACAAAAGCGCCGCCCCAGATGTTCAGCCCGTCCGGCCAACCGTAATGAAGAAAATCCCAGATGACCTGCGTTTGCGTTTCACGCGCCGCGCGCAGCATCGGGAGGAGACTTGAAAACTCGTACCGGGATGGCGACTTCTCGATCAAGTGCCAGCGCACGCCGTCGCGCGCCGTGCGAATGCCCGCGTCCTGGAGACGCTGGTAGTCCTGAAGCGCGAACTCGTCGTGGCGCGTCGCCGCGATGAGATCGAGTCGCAGCCCGGCGAACGTGCCCATTCCTTTACGCCGCGGCAGCCGGTGCGTCGAGCACTCGAAGCCGCCCATCCAAAAACTCTGAAATATCGACCCGTTTACTTGATTCCGTGAACTGTCCCGCTCGGTTAGAATCTCACTCATACTTCCAACTATACAGAGAACACTTGTTTACAGAAACTACGACACCGATATGCGAGTCTTTTGTCTGACACTCTTAATACTCTGCTCTTACACCGCCTTCGGACAGAACTGTCTGGAACGAGCACAGGAGATCGCTCCGCCACTCACGAAAGAAACACGGCGCGACTTCGAAGCCAAATTGACCGACGCACGCAAGAACGTCGAGACTGAAGCCAGTGCCGATAATCTGATCTGGCTCGGAAGGAGGACTGCATACCTCGGTCATTACAAACAGGCGGTTCAGATCTTCACCGAGGGAGCGGAAAAGTTTCCTGACGATCCGCGTTTCCTGCGTCATCGCGGGCATCGATTGATAACCCTGCGCTGTTTCGATCTCGCAATCAGCGATTTGAAACGGGCCGCGAAATTGATGAAAGGTAAACCCGACGAGATCGAACCTGACGGCCTGCCAAACGCGCGAAACATTCCCACCAGCACGTTGCAGTCAAACATCTGGTATCACCTCGGACTCGCTTACTACCTTAAAGGCGACTTCAAAGCTGCGCTCGACGCGTACCGCGAAGCCCTGAAAGTCTCCAAAAACCCGGATATGCTGGTCGCGACGACGCACTGGCTGTACATGACGTTACGGAGGCTCGGCCGGACAAAAGAAGCGAATGAAGCAGTTGCTGCAATCAAACCGGATCTGGACGTGATCGAAAACGGTGATTATTACAAGCTCATCCGCCTTTATAAGGGGAAAGTCACTGTCGAGGAACTATTGAAAGAGATCAGCACCAGCGCCAATTCGTTGAGTAACGCTTCAGTGGGTTACGGACTGGGAAACTGGATGCTCTACAACCACCAACGGAGTCAGGCCGAAAACGTCTTCCGGCAAATCATTTTGGGAAACCAGTGGGCAAGCTTTGGATATATCGCCGCAGAAGCCGAGTTAACGCGCTAGTTTCGGTGAAATGCTTCACCCTCCACATCCTTGTTGAACGAAGATAGTCATTGACAAACATGTGGATGGCTAAGCTATGATTCCTGAGCGGCCGCTGACCTAGGGTAACGTGGGCGCGCTAACCTGGCTTGAATCCGCCGATTCGAGCCTAACCCCTAAAACCTCTTTTCCTCAGTCTCACTACCTAGACCTGAGCCTACATTCCAACCATAGGAGTAACGCGACATGTTTAAATCCATTAAGGGCGTTGTGCCGGCCGTCACGATTACCGCTCTGCTCGTCCTGAGCGCGGTCATCACTAACGCTCAAACCACCGGCTCCGTCACCATGACTGCCACCGTCTCCAATTTTGTTGAGCTGACCTCCGGCGGCGCGGTCACGCTCACCGGCAATTTGGGCGGCAGCGTGATCACCGACGGCACCGCGAATTCCCCCCTGGCCGTTGTTGTAGATATGGGCGAATTAGGCCCGGCCAATTCCAATAGTTTTGTGAAACTAAGCGTCCCCGTAAGACTGCGCAGCAACGTCGGCTATCAGCTCAACATGGTGAGCTCGGTTGCCGGCGCAGGTGCGACAAGCTTCAGTCTCAAAGACACTGACGTAGGATTCGGATTGACGCCTGCGGCGCGTCCGGCGAACCTCGCGGCAGGAGTTGACACGAATGCCACTCCTGGCGATCCGACAGTCGGTGGCAGCACGGACGTCAACGGACGTTGGGTGTTTTCCGGAGCGAACTCCACTCTCGGCGCATACGCCGTCTCGGGTGCGGTTCTGTCCGGACCACGCATCAACAAGACAGTCGCGGCGAACAGCGCTACCAGCTTAACGTTCCCCGCAATCTTCTCCGTCAAGCCCCAATTCTTCGATCCTGCTCCGGCGATCACTATCACCGCTCAATTCACCGTCGTAGCACTGTAAGCTTTTAACCGTTCCCTGCACTCAATGGCGCCGGCCGTCAGTCTTCTGGTTGACGGCCGGACGACCACATCTCCGCCCCTCAGAAAGTTTGCCCTATGTCTCACAAAATACTTCTCCAACTCTGTCTGCCTGCTTTATTGCTGATGGTCCAGGCCGCGACCTGTTTAGGTCAGTCGACGACGGGAACTGTCAGCATGAGCGCAACCGTTTCAAAATTCGTCGAGATCAACTCCGGCGGCGCAGTCACTCTCAGCGGCAATTCCGGCGGCGGTGTGACGACCGATGGCGTTGCCAACAATCCGCTGGCCGTCTCGATCAATCTCGGTGAGCTTGGCCCAAGCAACACCAACAGCTTCGTCACCGCACAGGTGCCGCTGAAACTGCGAAGCAACGCGGCCTACGTGTTATCGATGAACGCGACCGTGACGAGCTCCGGCACGACGGCGAGCCGTATCGGCGCCGCTGACGTTGGTTTCGGTTTGGGAACAGTCACAAGATCGGGAGTCGGCGTTAACAGCGGCACGGATACAAACGCCACCTCCGGCGATCCGACGCTGGCTGCCAACGGCGCGGTGAACGGAACGACCGGTAGGTACGAATTCACCGCCGTGCGCTCGAACCTCAGTTCCTTCTCTTCATCGACGACCGCGCTCAGTGGCCCGATCATCATGAACGCCGTGCCTCGCAGCAACGGCAACGGTCTGACCGTGCCGGCGTTCTTCGCGATCAAGCCTCAGTTCTTCGAAAACGGAACCACCACCATCGCCGTTACTTTCACCGTGACCGCGCCATAATGCGATTACGCCAGTTCACATACTCGGTCCTTACAGCCGTGGTCCTTCTCGCTGCTGCTCAGGCGACCTCCGCACAGGCGCTGGATATCAGCAGCGGAGGTCAACCGACGATCACGGGCGCGGTGAACGGATCCGTAACCGGCAGTGCGAGTGTGATGAACGATCTGGTGGTCACGATAAATTTCGGTGAGGTTTCTCCACTCAACACCAACTCGATCGTGAAGGTCGTCATTCCGATCGCGCTGCGCAGTAATCAACCGTATCAAGTCACTGTTTCGTCGAGCGGCCTGAACAACGCAAATGCTCAGGCGCTACAGCCGTCGGACGTCGGTTTCGGCCTCCAAAACATTCAACTGCTCGGCGGCGCCGGAAAGATCTGCACGCAGAGCACTCACGTCATCCGGTCGCCATTCAACAACGATCCGTCGATTGCTGCGACAGTCGGAAGTAACGGTCGCGTGAGCTACCCGTCGTCGCTCGCGAACTTATCGGGCTCGACCATTATTCTCAGCGGTCCGGAGCTTTCCAAGAACAACAGCATCAAGCGTCAGACAAGCGACGGCTACGTTTTCGACGCGATCTTCACGGTAACGCCGCAGTTCTTCGCGGCCGGTGTTTCTTCAGCGACTCTCATCTTTAGCATCTCACCCGGTCCCAACGTGCCCTGCTGAAAGGTCTTCAGATCAATGTCGAACAACATTTGCCGATTCGCAGCCGTTCTAGTTTGGTCTCTCGTTCTGTTGATTGGTGTCAACGGGCAAGCGAGTGAAACAGGTATCTCGCTGGCGCCGGCCCGGATCGAACTCGAGATGCAACCCGGTTCGGAAACGACCGTGGTCGTGAATCTCGACTACCACAGTGTGACGGAGAAAGCGCAACCTGTTCGCATCGTCGCCAGCCTGAACGACTGGACCATCGATCGAGACGGCCAGGTGCAATTTGAACGAGCCAACACGCTGCCGAACTCGGCCAGCTCGTGGTTGATCTACAGTCCTGCTGAAACGACCGTCGTACCGGGAAACCTGCACGCGATTCGAGTCACGGTCACAGTGCCGAAGAACGCGACTCCGGGAGATCACTTGACGGCCCTGATCATCGAACAGCGTCCCGACAATCTGAAACTCACCGAAAACCGTCGCCAGATGGTGATCCGCTACCGAATGGCGGCAGTGTTCTACATCAAAGTGCCGCAACTGCGCCGCGTCGGATCGTTGGAAGCACTGCACGCTGAGGCGAAGGGCGATCAGGTAATCGTCACTCCCCTTCTGAAGAACGGGGGCAACACCGTGATTCGGCCGCTGACTTCGTTGAAGGTGACCAATAGTTCCGGTGTCGCCGTCGTTGAGTTACCGCAGAAGGAGTCGTTACCGGTGCTTGGCGGCGCTGAGTTGATGCAGCCGCTGGTGCTCGAGACGCGTCTTGCGCGGGGCACTTACAACGTCAAGTATCGGGTCGATTTTCAGGATGGGAGCAGGCCGACGGAAGGCGTCACTGAACTGATCATTCCGGCGTCGCAACCAGCGTTAGGTGGGCCAGCCACGCGCTCAGTGGCTGCTCCGGTTTCAAACGAATGAGCAGCGTGACTTGCAACGCGTTCGTCGGAGACGCGAGCGTGCCGCCGAGCGAAACGCGTGGTCCGCTAAGTACGAACGAGGGTTGGGAAGTATCAGGTCTCCATTGCCGCACGACCTCAACAGCATTGCTCGAGACCAGCGCCCCGGTCGGATGCACATCGACAACGGATACTTGAGTAAGTTCGGCTGTGGTTGATTCGAAGGCAGCCGAGATCTTGAAACTGCTATTTGAACGTAAGAGCAACGGGACACGAATCTCAGAAGAATTAACGTCCGTGCTCGACAACGTTAACCGCACACTGCTGCCGCTGCTCACAACACTCGCACCTATGCCGCTGTTCGGAGGAATTGAAAGAGTAACGACCTTGCTTACCCTGCCTGTTAGCGTGACGGTTTGCGCATGCACACCAACAGACAATAAAAACACGACCGCGATTAGCGTGAAGACATATCTCGCCGGCATCGAGTGAGAACTCCTTTAATTAAGGTGCCTAAATCTACTACATACTCAATGGCTGCGCACGTCCTGAGCCGGATCCTGATATTGACGCTTTCCTTCGCGGCGGTAGGGCAAGACGCCGCACTGGCATCATCTTCACAACGAAACTCGGTCATCATCGTCAACGAACGCGCGCTCGCTGGACCAAACAGCTCGGCCCAATTGCGCGGCGGACGCCTGTTCCTTCCGATCGCCACGATTGCGCAGGCCCTCGGCGATACGTTCAGCGCCGATTCGACGACGCGCATCGTGACGATCCGTCGCCAGAACGGCGCGACCGCGGTTTTCAGTGCTCCGCTGAACGAAGTGCGCGAGAACGGCGCGGTCATTCTCACCGTCTCCGGCACCGCCGATCTCGTCTTTCCGCCTGCACCAAACGAGCTGATGCTGCCCGCCGAGATCGTCGCCGCGCTGCTCGACGTCACCGTCCGCCGCGATGAAAACGAGGCGATAGTGATCACTCGCAGGGGCGTTCAAACGGACACAGTTCGCGCCGGAGCGAAGCATGAGCGATTCGAACTCTTCCAGCTCGAATACGATTACAACTACAGCCGTTACACCACGACGGGCGATCACAGCCTGGTCCTTCGCGGCACTGGCCGCGTCGGCGACGCAAGGTTGACTTTCATCGCCAACTCGACGATGGGCGTGACTGCTTACAGCTCATCTCGTCCTCGCCTCGACGGCGGAACTGTCACGTTAGACCGTGCCAACGGTCAGACTTTTGTCGGCGGCGAATTCGGCACCGGCACGAACGTCGAATTCCTGAGCGCGGCCGTACGCGGAGGGCTCGTTCAGTTGCCTTTTCATCACCTGCGATTGGATTTCTTCGGCGGTCAAACGACGTCCGGCGTGCCGGACACGACTCGCCTCGATCCGACAAAACCGCTTTCATACTCTCCATTCGCCTTCCGCTACGACACGCAAATCTTCGGCGCCATCGCAACGACTGCGACACGAGATGGACGCCAGTCAGACTTCACGTTTTCCGGCGGCGGCTTGCACTTCAGCGGACCAATGCGTAAGGGCGACATGTTCGCGGGCGGTCTCAGGTACATGTCCGGCCGTAATCGTTTTCAGGCTGATCTCGGGGCGGGCCAATTCTCAGGAGTGAATCGCGACCGAACGCAGACAAAAGGCACCGGCATCGCGCTCAATCTCGTCGGGTCGTATCAACTGACGGACAACGTGACCGTGCAAGGTCGTTATGCCTACGTGGGCCAAACGTTCCTCAGTCCTCAAAGCGGACTGAACGAGCCGACGAACCTCGCCGCGGCAGGCGTGAGTTGGCAACCGCGACGATGGATCACAGCGGGACTGACTGGCAGTACTGCAACGACGCCGGGACGGCTGGGCCAGTTCAATCGCTACATCACGGCCACGCTCAATCTCGCGCCCGGCGAAGGAAGTTCGCCAATGCCCGCGATCTTTATCTCGCACACGCAGAGCGGCACAAACCAACTGCGCAACTCCGCGTTCACGCTCGTTACCGCCACGAAACGATTCGACCATTGGAACGTGTTCGTCAACGCCGCGCGCGTGAAGACATTCGGCAATGCCGCGCTCAACCTGCAAGCCGGCGGCAACGTTCGTTTGAACGAATCTAATACTCTCGAGTTGAGCCAGGCGTTCGGCAGCCGCGGGCTGTTGACCGGCATGGGAACGTGGCAAGTGTCGAACCTGTTTCACAACCGCCTGGGCTTTAGCGCGGGCCTGGGGTACACGCGAAGCAACACGTCACCGCTTCAGAGCTCACAACATTTTTCGGCGTCGATGAAGTTGCCGCGCAGCAGCTCGCTTCAGGTCAGCTACCTGCGGACGGAAACCGGCACGACGGCATTGCTGACGCTGCACGGCTTGTTCTTCTCTTCCAAACGAGCCGAGCGCGCGATGAATGGTCCGATTGCGGAGTTGAGCTCATATGGCGCCGTTTCGGGACGCGTCTATCAGGACGTGAACCTCAATGGCCGTTTCGACGCCGGCGTCGATCAACCGCAGGCGAATGTTCGCGTGCGTGTCGATGGCAGCCGTTACGTCGTCTCTGATGCAAATGGAAACTTTCGCATCGACAGCGTTTTGCGAGGTGAACATTCGGTCTATATCGACCTGTTGTCCGTCCGCGCCGACCTGACGATTTTGGACAACACTCAACAACTGATCACGCTGGACTCGAATCGTGATTCGATCGTGGATTTTCGCGTGGTGCGCACTGGCCGCATCACTGGAATGGTATGGCTCGACGCGAACGAGAATGGACGTCTCGACGAAGGTGAGCGGCCGTTGGCTGACGTGCGCGTCGTGACCGGCAGCGGCCGCGACACGTTAACGAATGAAAATGGCAACTTCATCATCGGCGACTTGCCGCCGGGCGAGCACATCTTGTTGCTGGACGAAAAGACGATGCCCGAACGCACCAGGTCAGTTGCCGGATCGCAGACCGTGAGAGTCGTAGCCGGCAATGAGACTGCTACTCTTCTTCCAGTCGCACCCTTACCAGATCAGATCAAGAAATTCCCGCGCTAGCAGCGTGTTTCTACTTAACCGGACTGGGAGTAGGTTGCGGTCCGCCGCGCAGAGCGACCTGTCCTTTTCGGGCGAAGTTGATCGACTCGCCGAGAATTCGCACTGCTTCCTGCGACGCGTGGAAACCGTTCGAGTTTTCCGACTCAATGAAGTCGACGTAGAACTGCGCGCGGCGTTGAAAGTCCTGCGCAGTCGTGACGGCGGTGTCGGTGCGGCCGGCGTCGCGCGCAGCCTTGATGTCGTTGATCAGATCGACGAGCGCGTCCATCGCCAGATCGCGCAGGTTGTGCGTGCGGGTCTGAATTGTTTCAACGCGTGCTTTCAATTCTTCTTCAGACCACTTATGACACGTCTGGCACGCGCGATTGATGTTGAGCAGCGGCGAGCGCACGTGATGATCGCTGATCTTCAAAGCGCCCTCGCGTTTGTAAGGCATGTGGCAGTCGGCACAGACGACGCCGGAGCGCGCGTGAATTCCCTGGTTCCACATCTCAAACTCCGGATGCTGCGCCTTGAGCACAGGCGCGCCCGTAATGCCATGCTCCCAGTCTTTGAACTTCTGCTCGTCGTAAAACGCGAGAATGTTTTCGACCAGCAGTCCCTTGGACCACGGATAGACAAGGCGCTTCTCGGGCCCGCTGAAGTGATACTCATCGTGACACTGGCCGCAAACATACGCGCGCATCTCCTGACGCGTCGCTTGTTTATTCACGTCGTAATTCTGAATGCCCTGCGACGCTTTCAACACACGCATGCCTTCGATAAAAGCAGGACGCGTGACGCGCAGTTGCATGGTTTGCGAATCATGACAGTCGATACACGCGACCGGATGCGTCACGATCTTGCGGGCTTCGAAATACGGCATCTTGTTCAGTGCTTCGAAGCCTTTGAAGATGTCGCCGCCGCCGAGCTGTTTGTAAGCGACGTAAGCGGACGCGTGACAGTTGATGCAGGTGCCGGGCTGTTTCGTGACTTGCTGTCGTTCGGTGAACGTTTGGTCGTCGAGCATGTACGCGTGGCCGCGCTCTTCGCGAAAGTCTTTCGAAAACGCGTAACCGGCCCACATGATCTTCAGCCGCGGATCTTCTTCGAGACGGGATTGGGCCACGACGGAACGTGGATCGGCCTGCGTCGGCGTTCGCGGTAACGCTTCGCTGCCGCCATAGCGCGTGCGGACCTGATCCGTTGTCTTCAGATAATCGTCATACTGGAGTGGAAAGTTCTTCCCCCAGATGCTTGGATCGACCGTGTCGTCGTTCAGCTCGACGACCCTGAAAAACGGATTGCGAGCTTCCTGTTTGCGCTGGAAGATGTTTACGAGCAGCGCAAGTCCAAGAATTGTGGCCAGCACGATTAAGGCTACCAATCCTGCGAAGCGCAATCCACGACGTTTGTTCCTCTTCTCTTCTGCCATCCCATGTTCTCCAACCGCACTAATGCATGTGTCCCACTGAGTTGTGACAGCGAACGCAACTGATCCGCTCGTCTTTCGCGTCGGCATGCGCGCCTTCGATCGCTTGCGTGATCTCCTGATGGCACTTGCGGCACGCCTGTTCAGTCACGTCAAGACCGCGTGGCGTGATGTGAATGTTGTCGTCGTACCAACCTGTCGTGAAGTAGTAAGAGTGCCAGAAACCGTTGCGGGCTTTGGTTGCATACTTGGCGACGAATCCAGGCGGCGTGTGGCAGTCGTTGCACACGGCGACGGCGCGATGGCTCGACTTCACCCAACCGCTGAACTGGTCCTGCATGACGTGACAGTTCATGCATGCTTCAGCATTATCAGTCATATACGAATAGCCGCGTGCGTACACGAACGTATACGCGCCGACGCCAACCAACACGCCGATCGCGATTCCCAGGATCAGACCTGGCACTATGCGGCCCAGGCGACGGTTAACAAACATGAAAACTTTTCTCGATTCATTTCATTTCGTTTTCATCAAAACTGCCATCGCGTTCCCGTGTGACAACGTTTACAGACTGAAAAATCGTCGCCACCGAAAGCGCGTTTACCGTCGTGGCAGCTCATGCAGCTTACACTTCCGGGCCTGGCGTGATGATTCAGCGGCGCGGGTTCAGTGACCTGCCTTCGTTGCGGCATTCCGGCCCTAATCTGATGGCACTCAGCGCAAGTGAGCTTCTGGTGCTTCGAATGATTGAAGCCGACGCGAAAGGCTTGTGCGAACTCCGGTGTTCGCCTGTAGCTGCCGTTATCGTGGCATGTCTTGCACGACGAGATATCGCGGCCCTGCGATTGCGCGCGCGGCGTGTGACAGCGAAAGCAGGTTTGGTGCGCGTTGAAGCCTGACGGGATTGACAGCGCCACACCGCCGCGCGAAGGTCGATGACACGTAGCGCAACTAACACCTTCCATTCTCACGTGTCGCGCATGTTCGAACTTCATGTTGTGAGTCTTCAGCGGCGGGAACGACTTCACAGCGCCGGACTTCACGTCCGTGTGGCAGATCGTGCAGATCGGGCTGTCGGAGTTTGAAAACTGCTGCGCGTGACATCCGGTGCAAGGCGCATGTTCGGCTTGTCCGGGAAGTTGGGGCCGCGCTGAATTGCTCTCGCGGCGGTGACAGAGAAGACAAGGCAAGCGCGCATGGTTTCTGCTCTCGTGCAGAAACTTCGAATAGTCGAGACCTTCGGGTGGCTGAGGCGGCCCTTGCTGTTGGGCCGGGATTGTAGACGCCGTCGTCGCGCGGTATTGCAGAACAAAACCGACCACGACGACGGCGATGAATAGGAGCTGGAGGGGTTTCATTTGCGTTGACACTTGCTATTTCCGATCGGCTGCCGGCCCGACGACTACTTGTTCTTCGGATGGCATTCCGCGCACTGAAACATAGAAATGTCGCCGAGATTCACTGGATGCTTGAATGGCTCGTTGGCCTTGTGACAGGTTTCGCACTTTCGGTCCGCGAGGGCGCCGAGATCGACCGGATGCTGGAAACCTGCGATCTTTACCGAAGCTGCCGGATTCTCCGAGTCATAGATAACCGTGTGACAGATGTTGCAGTCCTGGCGAATCACTTTGCCGCTATCGCTAACATGCTCTCCGTCATGACAGCGAAAACAACCGGACGAATAGAAGTGTCCGATATTGTTCGGATGCGTTGACCAATTCACTCTCATCTCCGGGAAGAAGTAGGTCCTAAAGACGCGCTGCGTTTCGTTGACCGCCGCTTTAACGGCGTCATTCTTTTGCGAGTAGATGTCGCCGTAGTTTGTTTTATAAAAACCGTCGAGAGTAGTGGCGATCGATCTGAGCCCATCAGCCTCGGTTGCGTATGTTTTGTTCAATGCTGCGACGGCTTCACGTTTGAGAAACGGCAGCGAGGGATCGAGCCTACCGGCAGCGAACGACTGGTCCAGTGCAGAATCAGGCGGCATGTAAACGTGAGCCGGGCGATTGTGGCAGTCGACACAATCCATGCGTCGCTTGCCCGACGAATCGATCTGCTGTTGCGTAGGCCGGCGGCTGCGGTCGTAGTATTCAGTTACGTTCCCGTTTCGATCTTTTATGCGTACCCACGGAATTACCTGGCGCTGCTCGTCGGTCGAGATGTAGTCGATGGTGTTGGCGATGTTCATGTGCCAGTGAATTCCCGCGACCTGGCCCGTTGTCGGGCTTCCGCCGCCGACGTTGAGCAGCATTCGCGTCTGTCGCAGCGTGTTCTTTTCGTCGTAGGCGTAGTGATTGAAGACTTTCAGTTGCGTGCCGAAAAACTTTTCGGGCCAGTGACACTGCTCGCAAGTCTCCGGCGCCGGGCGCAGGTTGCGAACCGGCGTGGTTATCGGCCGAGGATACTTGTTGAAACTCACGGAATAGAGTTGGTACGCGCCCGACAGTTTCGAACGCACGTACCATTCGGCGCCTGGCCCAACGTGACAATGCACACAACCCACACGCGCATGCGCCCCGGCTTTGTACGCGACGTATTCAGGCTTCATCACCGTGTGACACGTCGTACCGCAAAACGCGTCTGACTCGCTGTACTCATACGCCTTGTAACTGCCAAAGGCGCTCGCGCAGACGAACAGAAAAGTCGCTACGAGAAATACGAAAAAGGCGCGGCGAGCTCGTGGATCGTTGAGGTCGAGCTTGGGATAAGGCAATACTTCCGCGGGCGTTGCTTTATGCCTGCGCCTCCGCTCCAGAAACCTGCCGAGGAAGACAATGAACAATCCAAAGATCAGAATCGACGGGAAGATGATGTAAGTGAGGATGCCGAGATATGGGTTCTCCTGTTTCGACGTGACCTCGACGAGAATCAGCAGCACGACGCTCACCAGCGATGCGCTGGCGATCGCGGCGCCCACGAAACTGATGTAATTCTGAAATAGACTGGGTGGTTTTGGTTTCGCTTCTTCGGCTTCGCTCATTGTTCCCCCGGCGCTAGTTCACCTGTTGGTTCGTCTCGTCGTGTTGGTCCATCAGAAGAAATGTCGCGCAATGTCTCATCAGAAAGTACACACAGACACCTCCTGTGCCTTGAACTTTCGCACAAGAGGCGTCGTAGTTGTGAATCCTAACTGTCTACTCTGTGCACTTTCCCGCGACGCGGTTACACAGAGGATTCAAAGGGCCGCGCTTGCTACTTCTTCAGCGACTTCATGTGGGCGACGAGTGCTTTGGCCTGATCTTCGGTAACGCCCTTTTCTCCGTACGCCGGCATGAACGGAGGCTTCTCGCCCTTTTTCCCCTTCAGGACGATCTGCACGAGATCGGCGTCAGGCACAGTTGCGTCAAACTTCTTTTCGGCAGCAGCGCCATGACAGGCAACGCACTTGCTCTTGAAAGTAGCGGCTGCATCGAACTCTTGGGTGGTCTCAATCCGGGCAGCGGCTGAAATAAGTGCGAATCCGGCGACCAGTATCGCCACGACCGTGGTGAGCGTCATCAGTTTCAACGTTTTCATTAAGATCCTGTCCTCCCTCAAAAAGGCGTTGCCGTTGTTCTCAGGAACGAGGGGAGCAATGACCGTGCCGGGTCAAAATGCCGCGATTTACGGCCCAAAACGCTGACCTTGCGAACTTTCCCGCATCGCAACGGTAAAGTTCGCGCAACGTCACTTCGTGGGCTTCGCAATTACGCTGACGTGACTTGCGGGCACGCCTAGCTTGCCAAAAGTTATGTGACACTTGGTGCAAACGAAATTCGCGTTCTTCTTCTTTTGATCAATCTCGTAATTCAGAGCGCCGCCTTCATCCAACGTTGCCGTCACATGACAACCATCCGCGCCGCCGCATGACGCCACAGGCACTTTCAGTGTTTGCGGGTCGGCAGTATTCATGCGCGCCGGCACGTGGCAGTCCGTGCACGCAAGATCCGGATGCGCGCCGCCTTCATGACGATACGCGCCCGCCGAGATTCGCCTGCGCCACGCGCTCAACATGACGCGATCGGTGATGGCCATCATCGCAGGCATATGAGGATCGAAGTCACTGTTAATTTGTACAGGCGACACTTTCAGCTTGTGACACGTCTGGCAATCGGAAGAGACAGGCGAGATTCCCGACTCCGCGTTATGGCAAGTGAAACATCCCGTGTGGCTAACCGGGATCGATTTGAAAGTTCCCCTCTTCAGCCAGAAGGCGTCGCCTAAATCTTTGGGCGCCTTCGTCACGTACTCTTCGCTCGACTGGCCCTGCGGTTGATAAGTTTGATGACAAACACCGCAGTTCGCGGGCGGTTGCTTCTGCTGCTGCTTCCACGACACCGCTACAAACCGAGACTCAAAACGTCGCGTGTTGCGACTCACAATCTCGAGATGCGTCTCGTGCGGAAAATGCACCGCAAACTCGCTGACGAAATCTCGTCGCGGTCGCGAAGGATCGTTCACGTCTCCGAGGCTCGGAAACAGATATCGCGTCGTATCTTTCGGCGTTCCCTTCACGTGACAATTCGAGCAGATCTGCGGGACTGGTCTTTGCCGCGCGAAGAACTGCTGCCGGTGACAGTTCAGGCAGGACGCATGCTCGGGAAACTCGGCCACATCCGCGAATGCTGCATCGCCCTTTCTCACGCCTTTCCAGTTGGAGGTGGGAAATTTGTGGCACGAATCGCACGCCAGCTTTTCTTTCGTGACGTGAGTCGCGTGAGAAAAGTTTGTGTAATTGGCACCCGGGCGAACGCGCCTTTGCCCTTCCACCGGCAAGCCGGACAAAGCAAAAGCAATTACCAGGAGTGTCGCCAGGTTTGGCACCCGCAATCTGACCTATTCTCTCCGGCCGAAATAGAGGCGCAACGAAGTATAAGGCAGATGCGCGTGATAATTCTGCGGCCGTGGTCCTACTATCGCACTTTCATCGTAATTGTAATACTGATAACCAACGTTCCAATCGAGCCGCTGGTGCAGCTTGATAGCCAGCCGCATTTCGGGAGATTGGAAACTCATGGGATACGAAGCGATCAACGTTCCCGGATTTCCAGTTGGATCAGCTACGCGATTACCCTGACCGTTGTCTTTGTTGATGCGATATGCGGCAAACAGCGTCGTGCGCGGAGCAAGACGCGCAACCGTCTCCACGAAGAAGAAGTTGTTCCTCATGTAGTAGAGGTTGTTGCCGAACGGATGCTGAATGCTGTTGTAGAAGTAGTCGATGATCGCCTTGCTGTTAACCCACTGGTAGTTGTAGCCGGCGTTGATCGAGAAATTCGATCGGGCCGCCCACTCGACCGACGAAGTAAAGATCCTCGACTTTATGCTCACACCGAAGTCTGACAACGAAACTCCGGCGATCTCCGATGGGTTCGCATTGTTCTTGGCAATCACCGCGAGGTTGAAGGTCAGCCGCGAAGTCGGCTTGAACCTCGTCTTGCCGCGAAGGTTCGTGAAGTCGTAGTTGCCGAGGCGCGTAAAGACGTTGTCGGCCGTCCCATGTTCGGCGTCGAAGTAGATGGTCCAGTCGCTGGTTGGCCTCGCTTTAAAACCGCCGATGACGACGTGAGTGTGGTTGTCTTCAGTATCACTTTCAGGAGTGATGGCGGTCGGTTGATTGGCCCCGAGATTGAATCCGCTGATCGACTCAGTGACGCGTCGTGTTCCGTAGCGATAGCCGAGGTGTATTGAATAACGCGGGTTGAACTGGTAGTCGCCCTCGAACGTGTTCTGAATCTTCCGATAGTCGATGCCTGTGACTACGTTTCGATTGTTGAAGGCGATGCTGTCGGTCCTGGTACCGCGCGTAAGAGAGAAGAAGTCGCTGAAAAGCGCGACGCCGTTGATCTCGAAGGTTTCGACTTTCGTGGTGTTGGAGACCCGCAGCTTATCGGTCGCCCACCACGTCAGACCCAAATCTCCGAGCCAGTTCGGACGCTCGCTGTTGCCGGCGAGAACGTATTGACCAAGATTCAGAATGTTCGGCGTCGCAGCCGGCGGGCTCGGCGGAAATCCTGTGATTCGGGGGTTCCAGTTTCGGCCGGTGAAGTTTTCAGCAAAATCGTAGTCCTGTTTGGATTTGCTGTAGATGATGCGGCCGGTGACATCGAACCGTTTGGCGATCGTTGTTTGCAAACTCAAGCGCGTGTAATTGACGCTTCCACGCGCAGGTTCGTTGCGATGGAAGGCGGTCAAATTGGCGGCCGTAGGATTCACGTTTATTCCCGGGTTAACTCCATTGTCGATCACATTGTCGTCACGAAAACGCCGGAACCCTTGAAGGAACGAGAAGTTTACCGGACCGAGCCGGCCATCAGCTCCCACGCGGTAATCATCAGACCGGGATTCTAATTGAGAAAGCAGATTAAATTCGTTGCCGCCGGAGTGATAGGAAGTGAAGGCTGGGCCACTATATCGTTCCGGCGAGTAGCCGATGCTGAATCTGATGCGCTCGTTCTTTGGCAGTAGAGTGAGATCAAAGTCTCCCAACTTGATTCGCGTATCGTATCCGTGTTCGCCCGTTTCCGGTTTGGGAGGAACACTGAAGTTCGCCGGGCTGAAGACCCAGTTCGGATTGGCGAACGAGTTCAGGAACCTGAAGTACTTGAAACGCCGATAACTCGCGTCGAGTCGATACCATTCCGGTTGTTCGACAACTGCGCGCAGATTGCCCTGCGGATCGGCGCCCCAGCCGGTTGAATTAATCATGAAGGTTTCGAACAGCTTCCCTTTACCGTCAGTTGATTTGAGTAAAAAGGAACTGTCGAAGAGCCGGGGACCGGTGCGGTAGTTCAGATCGCTCGAGTACTTATTGTGATCGCCGACGACGCTCGAGCCTCGATAACCAAATTCGATACTCGAGACGAGTGTGTAGTCGCCGGCGCCTTCGCCGCTTTGTACAGGAGCGTCAGGCGCAGTGTTGATTGCGGATGACTGAGACGGGGACGGCGATGCTGCCGGTTGTTGCGCCGCAACCAAACCGACCGTAGTGATTAGGACGAACGTCAGACAGAATATGTGCCAGACTGATTTTTGCTTCGTGCTCATAGGGCTAACCCCTCGCTGTCTCTAAACCCTCAGGCAAGCGTGTACTCCTGCCGCCGGATGGCTAGCGGAAAAATACCGGGCTCGTTCGCGAACCGTGGATCTTGACATGACAGTTCGTGCAGTTTGCGTATTGCGCGTTCTGGTTGTGCTGCGGTCCTGCCGGTTCATCGGCGCCCACACCATGCGCAACGCTGTGACACGTCAGACAGAGCTGACTTACGCGGCTCGTGATCAGCAAGCGCGGATTCGACGAACCGTGTGGCGTGTGACAGGCAACGCATCCTTCGGTCTTGACCGGAGCATGTTCGTAAACGAAAGGTCCTTGCTTGTCTACGTGACACCGGATGCAAGCCGCATCGACACCGGTTGCGAGTCGCGTCTGCTTCAGCTCAAAGCCGCCGTGCGGATTGTGGCAGTCGCTGCATTTTAGCGCGCCCTCCAGCACCTTGTGATGGAACGGCAGTTGAAACTGGTGCTTCGTCTCGCTATGACAACTCATGCAGAGTTGCGGCTCGCTGGTCCTGAGCAGTTTGACGCTCGCGATGCCTGGCTTCTGCGCGTTGGTGCGTGACACGAACACATTCGACGCTGCCAGTTGTCTGCCTGTCTCCGCTGAGTGCGGTGCGTGGCAGTCGGTGCAGCCGATGTCGTTGCGCCAGTGTTCGCCGCGGCGGAAGTTGTTGTGTTCCTCGCGGCCCGCGTGACAAGTCAAACAGGTCTCGGAGATCTCTTTCGCGCCTTTGTTTTTGAAGGAGATGATCTTTTTCGGATCGCCCTCTTCGATGTGCGCCTTGCCTGGACCATGACACGATTCGCAGCCCGTCACCTTCTGTTTCCAGCTCGCCAGCTTGGTTAGATCGGCATGGGAAGTGTGCGAGAAGTTTTTGAACTGATCCTCGTGGCAGTCTTTACACGCATCACTGCCGACGTAGTCTTCAGGATTTGCGTCTTTAATGTTGTAGACCGCAAGTTCGGCTGGGCTGATCGCCGCAGACTTAGAAGGAGTAGTGCGGCCTGCCCAGAGTACGGCGGCTATCAGGCACACACAGATCGAGAGTGCTTTATACAATGTCTTCATTAGGGCTGCCCCTTGACGGAAACGTTACTGACCTTTGGCTGGATGCGGTCAGTATTTTAGAGTTTGGGTCGTCACTTTTATGTGACGACGATCACGCTGGGTAGACAAATAGTAACCCGCTTTCAGGAACTGTCAACACTTTTCAACCCAGGGCCATGGCTTCCAAGGCCGCGCGGTCTTGGATCGAAATGCTGTCTGAACTCATGTGAATGACCTGTTGCCTGCTCAGTGACGCTAACAGGCGCGTCACTGTTTCTCGCGACGAACAGATCATTTGACCGAGTTCTTCGTGGGTAAACACACGGTCGATTCGCTCCGTGCCTGAAAAGCTTCCGGCGGACGTCTTGCTCCAGTCGAGCAAGAGTCTTGCTAATTTGGCGCTGGCGGATTGCGGCAGGAGTAATAACCGGGTGCGCTCTGTGAGCTGGGTTAATTCGTTGCTCAGCAGCTTCATTATGACGAGGCCGGCTGCTTCGCTTCGTTGCATGAGTTCGAGCAACTCCGCGCGCGAGACGAAATCAGTGCGGCAAGGCGCGAGGATCTTTACCGTTGTATCGTAAGCAGCGTTGCGCAGGACCGAGTTCAATCCCAAGATGTCTCCAGCCTGGGCGAGCCGGAGTATTACGACTCGTCCTTCACGTGAAGTGACGGAAAGACTGGCCCTGCCGCTTCGCAACAGGTAGATACCTCGGGCCGGCTCGCCTTCGGCGAACAACACTTTTCCTCGGGTATGAAGTGAGTTGAGATGGCTGACGTTGGAATCGCGGAATTCACGCAGCAGCGAATGTAAATCTGCTCCGTGGTCGGTCACTTGTTCCCTCAGCGGTTTGTCAATCTCGACCTGGTTCACGCTCGGCATCTTTTTTTACCCCAATGGCCAGCGAAATCACTCGCCATTGGAAGCGCAATGTTTATGCCAAGGTAAGAGTGGGGGGTTTTGGGTGATTTGTGGAGGTTTTTGGGTGTTTTTATACCGGAACTCGGCGTAATATCTCGCACGCCATTGCCCTCCTGCGCGAGATTCCCCACTACGCTTGCAGAAACTCTAAAGACTACTGCCGTGGGTAGGATTTGAAACGAGCCGTGTAGGTTAAACAAGCTGTGGGTAGGGTTTAAAGAAGCGTCGGTAGAGTTAAACTCAATCCGCCGTTCAATCTTTCGCAATATTTGTAAGGTGTTGCTTGAAGAGACGGGCGGAGGCTTCGAGGAAATCGTAGGAGGTGACGATACCTACTAACTGATCGCGTTCCACAACCGGCAAACATCCAACACGATGGCGCTGCATGATCTCGATCGCTTCCAACGACGACGTCGACGGCGAGACTGTCAGCGGATCCACCACCATCACATCGCGAACAGTGACTGCCTCTGGTTTACTCGAACGATTGCCGTTGCTGATCATGCGCAGCAATCCGCGATGAGTCACTAACCCAACTAAACGACCTTCACCGTCTTCAACAGGTACGTGCCGGATGTGTCGCCAGTCCATCACACTCGCCGCGAAGTCGATCAAGTCTTCAGGATTGACGGTGAAAAGATCCGTCGACATGAACTGCCCGATCGTGCGATAGCCGTTTTCCCACTCATCACCCGTCACATTCTCGATAAGCGGCCAGCGATGCACCGGTTGCCCCTGCTTCTGATTCGCCAGTATCTCCGACGTCAATCGTCTCTGGCACGCATCCTTCGACAACGAGCTTCCAATCGCCGACAACGATTTCGTGATCCAACGCGCACCCGTTTGCCGGCTCTGCGCACGCTCTTGAATGATGCCGAGATACTTGTCGACGTCTTCACTCGCGACTTGCACACTCGCCAAACCCTCGCGCGCAATCGGAAGCAGATGATCGAGCACGAGCGAAGCGGCGTTGTGGCTGCGCCCGTCCGTCCAGTGGAACTGCGCATCGAGCCCATGTCGCGCCGCTCGAAAGAAGTTCGACTTTGCATCATCAAACGCCATCTTTTTGGAGATGTCGCCGTACGTCTCGGGAATCGCGATCATCAGGCCGGTGAAAAATGCTGCATTAGCGATCTCGTCGACGACAGTCGGACCTGAAGGTAAGGCACGATTCTCGATTCGCAAATGCGGAACACCGTCAGTCACGCCGTAGCAGGCGCGATTCCAACGCCAGACAGTTCCGTTGTGAAGCCGCAACGCGGAGAGCAGAGGCGTTTCACCGCGCGCCAGTACGGCGAACGGGTTCTCGTCCGGCTCTGCAACCATGATCGGACGAAAGCGAATGATCTGATCGTGAAAAAGTTCGATGACTGAATTCTGTAACCAACCATCGCCGAAACTGACGCGCGTCGGTTGATTGCGTGCGAGTTGCGGACGCGAACGCTCGTCGGTCGAGTGTTGAAACAGCGCCACACGCGTCTCTTGCCAGAGACGTTGGCCAAACAGGTACGGCGAATTGACGCTCACGGCGAGAACCGGCGCGGTGATCGCCTGCGCGACGTTGTAATGGTTCGTGAATTCTTTCGGGCTGCTTTGATAGTGAATTTGAAAACTCGTATTGCACGATTCCATCATGATGTTGTCGTGCTCGAGATGCAGTTCGTCGAGTCCTTTGATGTGAATCGAGAGCGGGCCGCCGCGCAGCCGAATCACTCCGCGAGCCAACTCGTGATAGCGCGCTGACGGCGTCAGATTGTCGAGCGTCAGGTCTGACTTCAGAAGTGTTGGAAGAATGCCGGAGAGAAGAACATCTGCGTCGTGAGTTGCCGCACTATTGCGCGCGAGGGCGAGAAGATCGACGAGCTCTTGCTCCATGCGGCTGAAACAGTCGTTCTTGAGATCGGACGGTGTGAGGTTCGCTTCAAGATTGAAGCGCGCAATCTCAGTTGTCAGACGCTGGTCGTTAGCTTCTTTGAGAACTTCGAGAGAGACGGGTGCAGGCCTGAGGTAGCGATCGATCAGGAACATCTCCTGCTCGGCGCCGATACGTCTAACGCCGCTCTCGATCCAGCCGTCCTCGAGCATGAACGCCAGCGCACGGAGATCCTCCAGCAGCGCTTTCATGAACGCCTGCGACTTCTTTTCATCGACGTGTTGTTCGACGTTGTGCTCACCCATTGTTCGCGCGATTTAGACTAGCAAGTTAAAGACCTAACAAAAACTCATACATTTCAGCAGCTATTCAGGCCCGTCTCTCTGAGCATTTTCCCGCAAGCGTGCGAAACTTTGCGCACGCATGCACGTGCTAATTCTTCTCCGCGAGCAAATCAAGCGGATCCAAGCGCAGCGCTGTGGTCAAGCGACCTAACTACTTCATCCACAGCCACCACGCCGGGCCGCAACGGTCGCGCAACCAGCACCGGACACGGCGCCTGTCGCAGCACACGATCCACGTTCGATCCGAACAACGCACGCATTCCAAACCCTGCGCCATGCGCGCCGACACTGATCAAGTCGATCTCAACCTTCTCTGCGTAACTCAGAATCTCGCGATACGGATGTCCCTCGCTGACCGCAGTCTTGACGTCACACCAGAGATGCACTTCGGCCGGCACCACTCTTTGCAGCCGCCGCGCGGCATTGTGATAAGTCGATGAACCCTGGAACGGATACCACGCAATCTCCGGCTCGCTTACGGCGCCCGGCGGCAGCACGTGAAGCAGATGCAGTTCCGCCTGGTGCTCCTGGGCGATGGACAGACCATACTTCAGCGCCAGTTCGGAATAGTCGGAGAAGTCGTAAGCGACGAGCACGCGCTGCAAATCCACTCGCAGTTTGTCGTTTACAAACTCTCGCTCGTCATTGTGCATGACCAACACCGGACACGGCGCGCTTCGTGAAACCGACTCCGCTGTCGAGCCCAACAGCGCCGCGCGATGAGGACGCCGTCTCGAGCGCATCACGATGAGATCGACGTGCTCAGCCTGGGCGTGTTCCATGATCTCTTCGCCGACGTCTTCGGGCGACGCCACGATCAACCGCCAGCGCGAGTCGGAAGCATCGACG
>JBKPOC010000178.1:0-4644 GCA_046732935.1 Acidobacteriota bacterium
CCGACCGCGGGGATCAGTTCTTCCTGCGAGCTCAGACGGATCTAACTGGAGCAGCCTCGTTTGTGTATGGCACGGCCGCACGCCGCCACTTCGTTGCGGGTGGTGGTGGAGGCTTCGACTATACGGACCGTGGTGCTGCGACTGGCTCATTCGATACAAACTCCGACACGATCACCATCAAGATTCCGCTATCGACGCTGAATGCCGCGTTGCCCGCTGGTCACGCTCCTATTGGGCCAGGAACTGTCTTCTCTGGATTACGAGGTAGTGCATTCACTGCAGTTCAGGGAAACAGCGCCAGGAGCGACAATACTCGTGGGGGGACCGTGTTTATTATCAACTCGGCGCCTGTCGCGGCATTAACTGCAACCCCGACGAGCGGTACGCGGCCCTTAGCGGTTAGCTTCGATGCGTCGGGTTCAAGCGATCCCGATGTCGGCGACTCCATCGTCTCTTACAGATTCAATTTCGGCGATGGCGCGGTTGTGACCCAGGCGTCTTCCTCAGTCAGTCACACATACACATCGGCAGGAATTTACACGGCGAGTGTGGTGGTGACCGACACAAACGGAACGACAAGCAGCAATACCGCCCAGGTACAGATCACGGTAAATGACCCGCCAATCATCATCTGCATGGAAGATGATGACGCGGGGGTCGGGTACTCCGGTGGATGGCACAGCGTTAACAGTGGCAGTGCCAGCGCTGGTCACTTCCATATGCATTCCGGAACCAATACTGCTCATTTCGCGAGGGTGAACTTCTCGGTCGGCACAAACAGCACCGGAAAGTTTTCCTTCTACTATGGAAAGAGTACGAAAGGTGGCGTAGCTGAGGTATTCGTCGACGGTGTGTCTCGTGGACAAGTCAGCTTTGTGGGCGCTTCGGGTTCCAATAAGACGCCTGACTTCGGCCCAAGCGGTGCTCCTTATGAATTCGCTATCGATGGTCTGTCGGCAGGCCAACACACCTTCGAATTGCGAAACATGAGCAACGCCGTGTTCGTTGACCGTTTCTGCCTGCAAACGACATCGCAACCGCAGGTAGTCAATCCAAGTCAACCGTCGCCATCCGGTGGTTCGCCAAGTCAAAGTTCGTGGTTAGACTCGGGCTTGCTTACACTGCAAGGACCGACGACGAGCAACACTATTGATGTAAATGTTGGACAGGCATCTACGTCTAATCTGAACCTGGGCTCGAATGCCACTGCAATCTCTGCAGTTGCTGAAACTTCGAGTCTGGTGCCGATTAAACTTGCTGTGATCGATCCGGGTGGATTGACGGTTCAGATCGTAGACGCAGTCAACGGTGTAGCCGTGATCAGTACGCCGGTGAGTCGCGGGGGTCTGTACACAGTAAAGGTCATCAACGTAGGCGTCGGACCTGTTCAAGTCTGGACACTGGCGACGCCGACAAACAGGAGGTAGCGACGCCGCCGCGCAGCGGGTTGCCGTGATTGGACGCAACCCGCTGAATGTTGCGTGCCTTCCTTGCGTCGTTGTGTAGTCTTAAGCCTTGGAGGATTCGGAGTTGAGAAGGCACGCACTGTGTTTTCTGTTGCTGTTAACTTTGGTCGTGAGTGCTTCTCCAGTCTCAGCAAAGAAGCGCCTACGTGATCTTTTTGGTTTGAAGATTGGAATGAGTGAAGAGTCTGTCCGTAAGAAACTCAAAAAGATCGCGACTCAACAGAAGGAAGAGAAAGAAAAAGGGGAGGAGAGCGAACAGGAAGTATGGACTCTGAAAAAAGATGACCGCTTCGATTACATTCTGATTCGCTTCAACCGCGACCACCGATTGACGTTGATAACTGTAGTGGCCCGACCTAACCGGGTGCGGTACAGTGATGTTGCTGAAACAAAAGAAGCGACTGTGGCAAGCGACGGTCGGAATTATTCGTACCGGTGGAAAGTTGAACGCGATGGGCGGCAGCCGGCTTATTTGTTAATCGCCCGTGGAAGCAGCTCCGAATTCCTCACCTCATACTCGCTTTATCCAGCCAGGTAGAGGCACCTATTTTGCCGGCATTCGGTTCGCGAGTGGGCCATGGTTGCACTATTCAAATGCTACGAACATCTTTATGCAAGCTGCTGAACATTGAAGCGCCGGTAATCTGCGCTCCCATGGGACCACACATCACCAGTCTCGAATTGGCTGCGGATGTAAGCAATGCCGGAGGCCTGGGCATAATCTCATTCGGCGGTTATCCGCCGCCGCAACTGCGACAGGAGATTCGACGCCTGCGCGCCCTTACCAAAAACCCGTTTGGCGTAAATCTGCTGCTCGAGTTTCCCGTCGAGGAACACGTTAACGTCTGCATCGAGGAGCGCGTGCCGGTCCTGTCATTCTTCTGGGGTGACCCTTCGCCTTATGTTGAGAGAGCGCATGCGGCGGGCTTAAAAGTAATCGATCAAGTCGGCTCCGTGGAGGCGGCGAAACGTTCCGCCGGCGCCGGAGTTGATGCAATCATTGCGCAGGGAGTGGAAGCCGGCGGTCACATCGCCGGGCAAGTCTCGACAATGGTGCTCGTGCCGCGCGTCGTCGATGCAGTGTCGCCCGTGCCGGTAGCCGCCGCCGGTGGCATAGCCGATGCGCGCGGTTTGGTGGCTGCTTTCGCGCTGGGCGCTGAAGGCGTCGTACTCGGCACACGCTTTTTGGCCACGCCCGAAGCAGCAGCGCATCGTATCTACAAACAGAAGGTATTGGAGGCGACCGAAGAAGACACGGTGCGGACCACTCTATTCGGACGCGGTTGGCCCAATGCCCCGCATCGAACGCTGCGGACGGCATTTGTTGACGAGTGGTTGAAAGATGAGGCGCGCGGCTCAGAACAGCGGGTTGATGAGCCAGTGATAGGCGAATCGATATTTGGCGGTGAGCGGATGCCGTTGCAACGCTTTGCGGGATTTCCTCCGACTGCAGAAGCTAGCGGAGATATTGAGTCGATGGGGTTGCTCGCCGGACAGAGTGTCGGGTTAGTGACTGACATTAAGCCCGCCGCCGAAATCGTTCGCGAACTCGTGGCAGGCGCGCTCGCGATCATCGAGCGGCGGCTCAGTAAAGAGCTGCTGAACTCCTGAGCGCAGGGCATCATGGCCCAGTGTTTCAGATGTCACCGCACGGTACAGCAGTCTGAATGGCTACACCCAGGGATGTGCTTGATATCCGGGAGGGTGACGTGTTCTGGTTGATTCCGCGCGAGGCGTTATGGCTCGCGTTTGCCGGAACGATCGTGGGGCTATCAATAATCTTCCCGATCGGCCGCGTGGCCTCGTCTCGCCCAATTTCTTTGATCTGGAGGTACTAAAAATGGCAGAAACAACGAAAAAGAACTTTAGCTCGCCGGAGGAGACACGCAACGTCGATAAGGGCAAGGTAGAAGTCCTGAATATGGGCGGTGTCCAAGTCATGCGTGCTACTTTCCAGCCCGGCTGGAAGTGGTCAGAATGTGTCAAGCCTATTGTAGGAACTGATAGCTGTGAGGTCTCCCATCTGGTCTACACCATCTCAGGGCGGATGGCCATCAGAATGGACGACGGAAAAGAAATAGAGGTCGGGCCAGGAGATGTCGTATCAATTCCCGCCGGGCACGACGCGTGGATCGTCGGCCAGGAGCCTTACGTCGGCATTGACTTTCAGGGAGGTGGCAATTACGCGAAGGCGCAAAGCTAAGGCTGCTGCAGCAGCGAATAACAGGGTAGCGGAAGTAGGTGACGCAGCCTGACAATTGCCACCAACCGAAGCGGAATTAGTTTGGATTTCATTCGCAGGATTGGATGCTTGGTCCGATGTTCCCGGCCGGTTACTTCCCCGCTTGGCTGGTCGTGCTTCTAGTAATGTTGCGTGTGCCTGTTTGAAAAGGAGGTTCTATGCGTCTGCTCGTCCTTCTTTTGTTGGTGGGCTTTGCCTCGTTACTAGTTCCGTTTGAACTTTTCACCGCGTCCGACGCAGAGTGCGCCGACCTTGGCCGGGCAGCGTAGCTCGCATGCCCACCTCTTCCATGATCATCAAGGTGGACGAACGCAATGGCGGCTCGACTGATTTCTTCGTTGGATATGAGGAGATCGCCCCAGGTAATGCGATCCCGGCGCACCTTCATCCCGAGTACGATGAGATTCTCATCGTGCATGAAGGAAAGGGTCTCGCGCGGCTCGGGTCGCAGGAACGAGCCGTCACCGCCGGAGCTCTGATTTACATACCGTCGAACACCCGCGTCAGCCTGAAGAACACCGGCTCGCGGACTTTGAGCCTCTTCTTCATCTTCCCTAAACCCCAGATGGTGTCGGAGTATTATCGCGAGTTGACCGTCAAAGAGGGTGAGCGTCTGGTGCCGTTTTCGGCCGAAGAGTTTGCCGCATTCCGCGCGCGCCACCGGGGGCACATCGTCTTTGACGAGCGGTAACCATTGTTTTTAGCGAGATCAATTCCTGAGGCGAACCTGAGAGCTGAAGAAGGAGACTTCGATGTCAACTGATGAAAACAAGGCGATCGTGCGCCGTTTTTACGAAGAGATCGACAAAGGCAATCTTGACGCGATGGATGAACTGGTTGCTGAAGATTATATCGACCACAATCCGCCGCCTTTCCCATTCGCGCCTGGGCGGGAAGGTCTGAAGCAGGCCTTTAAACTCTTCTGGGAAGCAACTC
>JBKPOC010000179.1:0-2604 GCA_046732935.1 Acidobacteriota bacterium
TTATTATTGTCCACCAGGCTCTATACGGCGTCTTTATGGCAACCGTTTTTGCCCACAATCATATCGGCAGGCCCCTGATGCCTGATAAATCCGGATTAAACTGGCTGCGTCGCGAAGTCGTCACATCTCGTAACTTGAAGAGTACGCGTTTAACTAGTTTCTGGTGGGGAGGAGTCGACTACCATATTGAACACCACTTGTTTACATCTATTCCGCGATGTCGCCTAAGGCAGGCTCAGAAAATTACTAAGTCGTTCTGTGAGGCGCGCTCGATCCCCTACCATCAAGTTGGAGTGCTGCAATCATATAAAGAGATGATACGTTTCTTATATCAGGCCAGTACCCCACTGCGCGGGACACTGCCGTCTCTCGAAAAAGAACTATACTATAGGGCCGAAGAGAGAGAGAGAGAGAGTCGGACCTTTATTTGAATTCTTCATTTCATTATTAGACCAGCACCAGCTCAGGATAAAGAAATATGGCCACTCAGAAGCAGATTGATAAGGCATACAACTATCTCGATGAAATTCTTCGCCTGACTTACGGCGAAAACTTCGATTACAGCGGCGCCATGTACAATGGCGATTTTTCGATGTCTTTGGAGCAGGCTCAGAAAAACAAACACAATTACATTCTTAAGAATATCAATTTCACGCCCGGTAACCGAATATTGGATGTCGGTTGCGGCTGGGGACCGGTCTTAAGAGCAGTGAGAGAGGCGGGTGGCCACGGAGTCGGACTCACGCTTTCCACAAAGCAGTTGGCCTCGTGCAAAAGTAGCGGCCTGGAAGTGTACCTGAAGGACTGGAAAGAGGCCGATGGTGAGCTCGGCGTGTTTGACGGCATCTCATCCGTAGGTTCTTTTGAGCATTATTGCTCAATGGAAGAGTATGTGGCAGGGCAACAAGATCAAATCTACGACAAGTTCTTCAAGTTCTGTCACGAGCGGGTGAAGGATGGCGGCCGGCTCTATCTACAAACAATGATGTGGGGCCGCAATGCGCCCGAGTACAAAGACATTTCTGTGAAAGCTCCGAAGTGGTCCAACGGACACATTGTCGCAGTGCTGGCAAAGTTTTATCCGGGGTCATGGCTTCCTTTCGGCGAAGACCACATCATCAGGTGCGCCAGTCCCTATTTTAAAATAGTCTCACTCAACAACGGACGTTTGGACTACCTGGAGACGATGAAGCAATGGAGCAGGGTTTGGAAGTTTAGTTTTCCTAAACTGATTGTCGCTCTCAAGATGATGTCAAATCTCTTCACCGATAGGGATTTCCTGTACAAGCTCGAGGAAGTTTGGAACGGATATCAAAATGAGTGCTTTCGCCGGGAGATCATCGATCACCAAAGAATGGTCTTCGAGAAAAAATAGACCATCCCCAGATTTCACTGATTAGGTGAAACTATCTGCGTAATTTGTGGATTGTATTGCGTTTGAGGTTTTTGCGGATCTCGCCAGTTGTCGAGGATACCGACCTGATGAACGCATTGAAGCGTGCAGGTTGGAGCACACCACTTTTCCGTATTGTATTCCCGATCGAAGTCTTCCATTGTGTAATGTTCGAGTGGAATTCCCGGATATCCACGTTGCTGCGAGCACCAGTGGACCAGGCCGTCCTCGCAAATGTATAGATAACGCGCTCCCGCGCGGCAGCGCCACTTGTAAGGCCGGCCCTCGGCGATGCTGTCCTGGAACCAGTTAAGCCGCGCATGGTCCTTATTGCCGAGCTTCTTCACCTGCTGGAAGATATCTTTCTCTTTAGCTGAAAGTGGCTTTAGGGTGCCGTCGCTGTCATGAATCACACCGACTGTTGTCGAAAAACCTAACTCGACCGCGCGACGTGCAACAGTAAGCGCATCGTCAGGATTCTTGATTCCACCACCAATTACTGAATTTATATTTACGTGGAAATCGGCATACTCAGAGAGATACCGCAGCTTTTTATCAAGCACTCGCAAGCTCTTCCGGGAAACCTCGTCCGGCTCGACATTGTCAATGCTTATCTGGAGGTACTCGAGTCCAACCTTGTTAAGCCGCTTGATTCTTTCCGGAGTGAAGTAGTAGCCATTCGAAATCAGCCCTGCAAGCATGCCTCGAGAGCGAATGTGATGGACGATGTCATCCAGTTGAGGATGCATCATCGGCTCGCCGCCGGAAATAGTTATGGCCGACGTGCCTAGCCCCGCGAGTTTGTCGATGCGTTGCTTGACAGTGTCCAGCGAGACAGGCGACGAAGAATGATCATATTAATTGCAGTAACCGCACGCCAGGTTGCATCTGCGCATCGGGATGAGATGCGCCAGGACCGGGTGGCGAGTTGAGACGAGAGCGCGGGTAATAAAGCTCGCCTCGCGCCATTTGAGTTTAAGAAACTTAGTTTTTTTCATTTATACGGAACAGCGCAGTTCACTGGAGCCGCTAGCGTGAATTTGTGGACCGAAGGATAGGCGACTCGTGTCGCGTTACGCAAGCGTCCTTTATGCGAAGCGCCAAACTGTTCTGATTTGCGTTTATCCGCGTCATCTGCGGCTAAGCCTTTTCCGAGTTTTTGCTTGTGTTAGTGGGATAGTTGGAACTATTAAGGCAACTAAGTTCATAAT
>JBKPOC010000180.1:0-4039 GCA_046732935.1 Acidobacteriota bacterium
ACTGCTCCCTCTGATGCACCTCATAAAACTTGACCGGCGCAAGAGTGGTCAGGGCCTGATGGTTGCGTGTTCGCGCCTCGCCGGCGGCAGTATTTGGCGCTACCGTTGGCGCGGGGCTAAGCGCTGGGACTGTTTGAGCGATTGGCGGAATGGGCAGTGGCTCGACAAACGGGGTCGTTGGCGGGCTTACCGGCGTGCCATTCCCGCCAGATCCATCCCACCATCTACGATCGCAGTCGCTTCCGAAGCTATCGCCTCCGCTGAATTGAGCGCGTGCGCTCAAACCATTTTTGTGGATCAGGTAACCGGCGCTAGTTAGGAGACCAGCCTTTATCATGTCACGACGACTCAAGCGCGCTGCGATTATCTCGCGCCTGTTCTTCGCGGCATTCTTGATCTCCCTCTCGCGCCTCCTGTTTCTTTTCGAAATGTTAGCCATTGGGGATCTCTCCTTTGAGAATGCTTGGCACAGACTAGTCGAGCCAAGGATTGGGTTGGTGAACCTTAGAAATGATTCGCTTGAAGAAGCGGTAAAGCGTGAAATGAACGAGAACGAACTGGTTAGCGCCCGATCGCTGGCGCAATCAGTGCAAAGCGTTGACCCGAAAATGCCGGGGGAGATTTAGGATTATTAAGCCCCTAAACCGTATGCCGAATAACTTGGATGTCAACTCACTTTAGTTGGCCTATTTTGCTGTTTGTTAGCGGAATTTGCTGCCCGGAAAATGAATCCGTAGACCTCCACGCATCACGATTGCGAACGCAGTACCCAAGACTGCACGCGGTAAATACGCTGCGAACTTAGATCAGAGCTGAAGGAATTTCAGCGGAAAGCCTGGAAGCAAGTTTTACTTTGAGAGAATTTCAAGTTATGCCCGAAAACTGTAGCAAAATTTCACTTTGTGCCCGAAAAGAATTTCATTTAATGACCGACTTGTCCGCATAAGTTGTTGAATCCATTGATGGGCCAATTTCACTTTATGACCGACCCACAGTGAGCAACAACTCCTCGCCGCCAAGTTGAATGAGCTGCAAACTATTTCGTCGCAGTCGATGGTTTTGACTGGCGTTTCACAGCGTAATGATTCGTAAGTTGGATCCATTACCAGTAGAGGTAGTTCAGTCCGTTCACAGATCAATATAAGACAACAACTCAAAGGAGATTTCCACAATGGCAGATGATCCGAACAAGAAGCATAACGATGGCTGGTTCGTCTCAAGTCACCGCATGAATACCAATACTTCTTTGACTCAATAAAGAAAGCCTGCTCAAAGAGTTCTGATACCGAAATCGCTGAAGCAATCTTTTCTTGTCGGAAGGCCATCCAGCCTTCGGAAGGACGTGCGAAGCTAACTGAGTGTGTAAAAAAGAAGTTAGGTTGCTAACTTTCGACTGCAAGGACTTGGCAGAGCGATACCGGAATCGAAGCGAATTGGTTCAGCGCACGGTGGGTAGACGCCGTCAGGCGCTCATCAGCAATTGCCTCAAAAGGACCTTCGTCATTTGCCAGAACATCGATGTAAACTGATTCTCTCTAATAAGGAGTCATTTCACTCCGAAGCACGGTCGGAAGCCTTTTATCAGGAGCGTCGCCACTTCCTCCGGCTCCTTTGATGAAAAGAGGCGCCGATTCTCATCAGCATTTAGGCCATTATCGGGCCAACGCGGGCCACCGAGAGCGTATTCTTTGAGAAACGATGCAATCTCCGCCGCTGTCACTGGTAGCGAGGTCCAGGGCCCGGGTTGCAGCTTCTCTTTAATTGCCATGAGTTTGGTCTCATCCGTTTGCGGCTTTAACGACGGCGGGATCTCGCCGCTGCGAACACCTGCAAGACCCAATAAGGTTCCGCAGTCCAGTGCTGCTCCGCCAAAACCTCCAGCAACATAGATTGGCTTTCCTAAAGCGAGTGTAAGCATAAGTTCTTCGGCAATGCCGGGTACTCGCCCGTCATAATCGGTCGTCGCGCCAGCTACAGCGAATCTCGCAACGCTGGATTCAGTGACCGCAAGCCGGCGCCGGAAGCGTTCGACAACCTTCGCTGACCACTGGTCGCACTCGTCGCGTTCTTGATCGGATAGAAAATCAGTTGTAATCAGTTGCAGTCCATAACGGCTCCGCTCCTCGGGCTTCATTATTTGGTTGATCGCTTCTAGTAATTGCTCCCTTCCTTCTTTCTTGAGAAAGCTTACTAACCACGGACTAGGAGCGTCACGGCGCGCCAGCGTCCGGCTGGGCTCAACCGGTAATTTCTTCAGGTCGTTTGCCAAATGCTTCATCAGGTCGCCACGGACACCTTTTTCCCAGCTTCCCGCATAGGACAGGGTTGCGCCCTCTCTCCAGAGTTGACGCGCGGAAAACAGCCAGCACCACGTAACATCATCCTTCGAGTCAGAAGCGATCGGGTAACCACTCAGAGCAATAGTTCCACCTATTAACCTTGAATCCAAAGGACCACGGTCGACATGAAGGCCCAGGAGATGGTCCTCTGGTAATTCATTCCAACCAAAGTGAGCACTGCCCAAGTCGCTCAACTCTACTATTGCAGCAATCGACCGCGCTCCATGTCGATAACGACCGACTTCAAGAAGTGCACGGACAAGCTTCGTGTCGGGTTCAATTTCTTTATTTTTCCCCCTAATGATTCGCTCCTGTAGCTCGTTGCGAAGAATGATGGCTCTTCTCAGGGCTCGAGGCTCCGAGTTTGGTCCCTGCACCTCTAGATATCCGCGTAATCGACTAATAAAGTCCGGACCCTTTGCGTCACGAAAGTCTATGTCTCCATTTCGACTAGAGAACTCCGCCATCGTGTAAGCCGTTCCGCCCGCAAACACATAAATCGCCCTTTTGAGCCGTATCACTGCGCCGTCATGAAGAAATTCACCATCGTGCATGGGGGCTAGAAACCATTGCAGCCAGCCGAATGGTGCGCTATCGCGCGGTGCATCGAACTCATCAAAGAAAATAATCGGGATCGTGTCTTCATCCTGCTCACCCGCGATGCGGCCGATCACTCTCCCGATGTCAACGGAGCCGGAAACCTGGGTCAGATTGATCACGGTTAGAGGGAGCTTTAACTTTGGATCTTTGATCTTCTCTTCAGCAACTTTGCGAATTTGCTTTACGGCAAAAGATTTACCACTGCCGGGGGAGCCGAAGATAGCTAAACACAATGGGCGAGTGGGCGATCGTTCACCCACATAGCGAACAATCAAATCTCTTAGCGCGCCCAACTGACTCACCTCTTCGTCCGTGAACGCAAAGAGCTGTCCAAAAACTCTTGATTCATCGACCGGTGGTTTGATTGCCTGCCGCCCGGCTGTGTATTTGATCGAGGCTATTTCCATAGCATTCTCAAGCATGGTTTCTTCTTTGCTCGATATTGATTTCTCGTACACGATCTTCGTACTCCTTTCTTCGCGATTAGGTGAACGCGTAATACCGCGGAGACTTATCTTTTATTATCGCTGAAACGCACCTCTGCAAGACTGTTTTGTGCGAAACTAATCGGACAAAATACTCAATTCCAGGATAGCGAGATGCAGCCAGTTATCGGCCTAGCTCAGATTCCATGAGTGCTGTAAAGCCGTGGTCTCGAGGAGTTTCACGTCCTTCTTAGCCGGAATGTGTGCAGACTAAGTCTATCCGATTTGTCTAAACGCAGTGAACCAGACTACAGGATTGCGAACACAGGACCCAAGACTGCAGGCGGTAGATACGTTGCGAACTTAGCTCAGATGAAAAGGACAACGTCTCAGCTGAATCACTTACGGAGTGCAAATGGACCATGTCCCACCGTGCAACGCACTGCAACTTACACAAATTGCTTGAGAGCATCGACGAGAAGCTGCTCGAAGCAGATGCTCCCCACAACGCAAAGCTCTCTTCACATGCCACCAGAAGAAAAGCTGAAGACTGCGAGAAAGATGATCAATTATTTTGAAAACGACGAAAACAACTAGCACGTCTGGCGGCTAATAGATCGCGAGAACCGAGCTGCTTGAGGTTCAGGAACCACCATTGACCCATGGCTTTCCACG
>JBKPOC010000181.1:0-21224 GCA_046732935.1 Acidobacteriota bacterium
GCTGCCAAACTTCGAGCGTGCGATCAATCAGATTGTCTTCGGACTTCTTCATCAGAAACCACAGAACGCTGCAACGTAGACCTGAACTCCGTAGAGCTCGGGACCGCTCGGCTGCGGCTGATGATCGACGTATGCAGTCATTGCTAAAACCTCATCGGCTGAGGACTTTTTCGTTAACGAATCAGCCCGCCTAGATCGATTTCAGGGGCTTCGATCTCAAGCTCGGCGGCTTTTGTTGGGGCTGGCAGCTACTAACCCTGAAAGTCGCTTTTCAGGTTGTGGCTAATGGCGACCGTGAGGGGTCGGAAAGGAGGGCAAACCAAAGCTCCCGCGTATTAAAAATGGAAGTTCGTTATTTGCAAAATCCTCTCGGGGCAAGTCATAAAAAGATCGACCAGCGGGATCACATTACTGGCTCGTCCTCGGCCTCGTCGTCCTCGGCCTCAGCCTCGGCCTCGTCTTCGCTGGACTGGTTGCGGCTAATCCCGTTTGCGGCTTTTATCCGCGCAGGAAGAACGTCGTAAAAAAGCTCTGAGGAACGAAAATGGAAGGCCAAGTTTTTGACTATCGCCAAAGCTTGATTCCAATTCTCCTTCGCTTCAACTAATGCAGTGTTACTTGCATCGTCCTTATATTGAGGATCAGTTTGCAGACGTGGCTCAACGACATCGCGACGGATGAAATCGAGAACCGTCCAATTAGCGGCAAAGATTTGCGCGGAAAGGTTGTAATGAGCGATGGTGGACATCTTCAACCGGGATAGTTTTTGAAGTGTGGTGTCCATATCTTCTGTGACACGGCGCATTAGGCCCAGTAGGACGGAATCCACGTCCGAAGCCGGATCAGCGGCGTCCTGGGTGTTAGCGTGGACTAGGTGGGTGTTAGCGTTCGCTGACAGGGGTACATTTAGTCTGTGGCAGATAGTAGCTAGAAGCTCGTTAATGGGTTCGAGTTGTTCGGCCAGTATTTGCTCTTGCAGTTTGCGTATTGGGCCAGCGGTTTCGGGCTGGTCGGTGTTTTGACCAGAGAGGCGCATCGTGATAGCCCACTCATGCACAATTTGCCGCAAAAGCTCTGCTGGATTAGTGTGTCTACGGTTAACAGTTTCAAAAAAAAGTGCATCGTCTGCCTCCCACAGCCTTGTTGAAACTGTCTCACTTGAACGCTCCTTCTTGAAGTGCGCTCGCTTTTTCGATTTGTTCATAAACGACTTTGGATCACCTTTCTTGATAAGTTGAAAGAGAGTAACTCGCGGGTTGAAAGCAAGCCTCACATGGACCTCTGCACACGCTATACCAGAGAGCATTGGTCCAATGATGCGAAAGACGGTAACTCACGGCTCAAAAACAAGCCTCATATTGGACCGTGCACCTTCTATACCAGAGAAACGTGGTCCAAGTGGATCGACAAGTCGAGAGTAGGGAAAGCTGCGCGTAAGGATTCTTGGCGAGGTTTAAGGCGATGTAAATGCGAGGTTTATGAGTGAGTGTAAAGATGTCTTGCCTTGAAGAATCGTCACCACGCTTACTAAAAGTAGGGGGCTGAT
Organism: Acidobacteriota bacterium; assembly: GCA_046732935.1. Classification (GTDB taxonomy): domain Bacteria; phylum Acidobacteriota; class Blastocatellia; order Pyrinomonadales; family Pyrinomonadaceae; genus PSRF01. The sequence continues at coordinate 1,547 of JBKPOC010000181.1, forward strand.
CGCCTCTTGTCGGTGTCGTTTAAAGTAACAGTAAAATCGCGGTCAGATTTTAAAAGTGATGCTTTAAACTACAGGGGAAGATTCCTTGCAAGCGAAAATAAAATTTTTGGGCCATCTGTATTTCAGTGCTCAGCGTGTCGGGGCGACAGAAATTTGGAGTCTGCGAACGGCGCGTCGTGACGCGACAGTTAGCTATTTTCCCCTTAGCGACAACTACAGTCGGCTGGGTGCTTGACCGCACACCCGCAGGGCCGAAACGAAGTGGAGGACTCGAAGCGAAGCGGAGAGTTGTGCGGGCGGGCTGCCGACTGACGGTCGAGCTAAAGGGGAACCGCAGCGCGAAAGAGCTAATAAAGTTTTTGGTCCTATCGCTAAAGAGTGTTTACAACGCTAAAGCGGCTAAATGCGATTTGTTTACGGGTTTACAATCATTAAGCCCGTAAGCTTAATATCGTGAGCAAGATCCGATTGAATCAGTGGTCAAATATTAAGTTTGTAGACAAGTTTAAAAATGGGACGCGTAAAGCCCTTTCAGATCATGAAGTTAAGGAAAAAAAGAGTAAGTAAGTACAGAATCTTGTCCGCAATGAAACACGACGAAATAAAAGAGCAGTACAACACGAGCCATTAGGCGAGTAGCACTGTAAGAAGCGAACCCGTCAGAGTATCTGCAAGCGAGACGAATAAGGGCGAAAAAGGAATAGAAGGCGAGGCGTATGATAACGGCAATTATGTTCGGGAGCGCCGCCAGGCGCTGTAGTGGGGAGAACATAATTACCCGTTATCAGATGACCGTCCTTGTGAGGCGCTTTCTGCCGAAACCCTTCTGTTCGAGGACAGTCGCAGGCGTGTTTTCCTGCGGCGTCTGAGAACTAAATGCTGTACATCTTTGTAAACGCGTTAAAGTGTTGCGCCGGCGAATATAAAACGGCGTCTACATGCAAACGTAGACGCGACAGCCCCGAAGCGGGGTGTCGTGTCTCATTCATCAGGTGCGCAGCACCTTTTTATTTTTCTCTCGATTGAAGTAGCAGGATCGTAGCGAACGTGTGATTAGGCGGGGTCTTGTGTGAGCCGTGCGGCGTCTGAGCATTTGGAGAAGAAACGTTTGGTGTAACACCGTAGAATGTGAGGGCGGTGCGCGTGGCGGCAATTAGTTCGGGCAAGAGTAGATTAACTGATTAGCCAGAAGCGAAGCGTCTCATAATCAGTGCAATCGTACATGTGCTCCCACTCAATCCATTTGTCCATTCCATTGTCTCTCTCGACAACAACGAAAAGTCCATCCGTTATAGGGAGTCCGCACTTCGCACAGATCATCGTCTCGCTGGATTCATCCACTGTGAATAACTCCCTAAAGACGAGGGCGCTACAGGTACCCACCTACCCGTAGCGCCCTCAAAGCGTCACCGACCCTTTGCCCCCTCTCGGATCGATAACGCTAACTGTGGGGCGTCGTGCGCGCTATGTGGTGAGGTCACACCATGTGGTGAGGTCACACGCTCCGACGCCCCAAGCCTCATGCGTTGCTGGGCTACGCGTGAGGCTGTCTCCCACCCTCAAGCGTTACTGAGCTTCGCCTGAGGCTGTCTCAAATCTCAGGAATCTTCTCTGCGTAAAGCTGGCCTATCACTGCCGCAACTAGAATGCGATGTAATAAGACTTCAAGCGACACGCCAAGCCTGTTGGACCATTCGTGCAGGAAGGCCCAATCTTTCGGCTCAAGGTCACTAGGAGTTAGGTTTACGACGGAGTAAGTGGTTTCACTCTTGGCGTGAGTGTCCGTGATAGTATTATCCGGCATGGTCGATTCCTTTCGCTTAACCAGTGTAGGAGTCGGCTGTGTAGGGCTGGCGAGTGTTAGCGCACTTGCCAGCCCGCTCTTTTGGTGGGTGAGGTCACTATAGAGATAGGCGTTTCGCTTGTCAAGAAAATTATTGCGCAACCGCGCAATTTTCGCAGAATGCTATACTTTGGGCCATGAAGATCATCAGCACCACTGAGGCGGCGAGACGCTTAAAGGTGTCGCCGAGTAGAATCCGGGCGATGATCGGTAGCGGGCGCTTGAAAGCCATGAAGGTTGGAAAGGTATGGCTGATCGATCCGAAAGACCTTGACGCCGTTAAGGATCGCAAGGTGGGCCGACCGCGTAAGGTCCGAAAGACCTCAAAATCGTAATCACTAAAACCCTTGATCGCGACCTCCAGCATATGATTGCCGCACCATTCGTTAATGACGAGTTTCTAAGATGGCTCGACCCTGAGAAACCTGACTATGATAGTGCTCGACGCGCGATTATAGCTGCCTACAACTTGGCGACTGGAAGTAACATAGACCCCACATGGCCGAGGGATGATAAGAGGTTAATTCCGGTTGTAGTTTGGCTGAATCGGCTAGAGATGGATGGTGTCGAGACCTGTTTTATAATCGCAAAGCGCAACCTGACGCGGTTGTTCTCGAGCTCTCTTTCCTCGAAAGTAAACTACTTAGCGCAGCACTACTGCGACATTTGCAGAAGTTCGAAGACGATTGCAACCATCCCGATTCGAATACGTCCTCGCTCGCACCAAGCGTCCACGCCTGCGGTCAAGGCAGCCTTCAAGAAGGCTATTTCACACCGACTTGTATCCGCGCACAGATACGCGCGGGAGCGACTTTGCGTCCACATCACAGTAGCGTGTAGTAATTCCTCCCGAACCGGTGATCTAGATAACGCGGCGAAGTTACTTTTGGACTCGATGAAAGGCACGGTCTTCGAGGATGACAGCCAGGTTGATCACCTGAGTATTTTGCGCGTCAGGGCATGCGGGGAGGAGGATTATCTTTATCTTCATATTGGAAGCTCGACGGTCAATGAACATCACGATCTTGTCTTCGCCGGTGTGCACCACTCATGGGCTGGGCAGGCACCGCTCAATTTGGAGGAGTTCATGCCCTTGTAGCCTTAACTTTTGCCATTCGCCTTTCTTGCGCGTTGCCAAGCGATGTCAAGGATCTTCTAGAAAAAATTAAAAAATAAAACCCTTGACCGCAAAACTGGGTGGGCATCTAATCCGACCGAAGACAGTCACGGTGTGAACGCGCAACGATTTTGAAGCATCCTGCTAGGTCAAGCGGCTGCGAACACACAAGCGACGGAACTTGGTCCAACTAATCTGAATCGATTAGGCATCTGAAGGGCGTTACCGGAAGCGGCAACGCCCTTTGTCTTGGGCACACCTCGCCTTAACAGGCGACAAACTGCCCACGGAGGCGGAGGCGTTGTTGCTGGTTGTTCCGCTAGGCTCTGATGATCCGTGCGGGTCTTCTTTGAAGGCTAGCGTGGGTTGCGCCTCGTCTAGCTACCTCATATCCCGCGTCGGCGGCAGCCACGTCAAGAAGTCTAGCGGTAGTGCCTTCGGGAAAGTTCAAGGTTGCATCTAGCTGGGCGTATTCAAGGATGGGGTTGTGTCCTGAGTTTTGGACGTGGTGAGTCAAGACGATGATCATATCGTCGTCGGTTGGTAAAACCATAAGTGAGTTAAGTTCTCCTAAGTTAGTGAGGTTAATCGGAAAGAACGGCTTCGAATGAGGCCGCCCTACTTCAGCGGGAAAGGCCCTAAGAAAAGCCTTCGATGGCTATATAGGCATAAAGTGAGAAAAATTGTCAATAGAATTCTTGAACTTCCGCCTATGTCTGCCGATAGAAAACAGACGGACGGACGTCGCACAGGTACGACTCGTTTGTGCTGGCGTCCTAACAGGCGTCGCTCTAGCCAAGTCCGAACAAGATCAAGTCCGAACAAGATCTTGACCGGAATAAGTTGTTTAATATATGTTAAACGGCGGGTCCTCCACCACGGCTAAGGCCCGCCCCTAACCGGCAAAACCCAGCGGACCCCGCGTCGTAACTTAGAGCAGGGAAAAGGTGTCTATAAGTATGGAAGGGCTCTTCAATAGGAGGGGTTTCCAACCGTGAACAAACGATCAACCAGAGTACTTGACTTTTTCAAAAACTGGCGCATAATCCCTGCGTTACAGGCACTTAGTGTGAACTCTCATTTGCAGTGCCGAGGGGAGCGGAGGATTCTCATGGATACTGACGATCTCAAAAAGCAAGCGGTCGAATCGCTTCTTGAGCAGCGAACCTACGTCCAAACTGAAACCGAAGAGAACTTCTTCGAAAGAACCCGAAACATGGATGTCCGCACGTACCGGAGCGAATTCGAAAAACACGTCGTAGGTCATATTAATTCTGTTCCGGAAATTACGTTCAAAATTACTGCCCCGCGCTAAAGCGGCCGGATTTGGAGCTAACGTCAGAGCTGTGCCGTCGGCGCAAGATCCCCGCCTTTCGTAGGTTTACTTTCTGTATCGTTCCTCTGAGCAGCGTCTTTTTGCATTTGAGCCGCAGCGGTAGCTTGGGCCAATATGCTGCTAAAACACTCCCCCATCATAAAATCGCGATCGACAAACGGATCAAGCGAGCGCGTACTATAATTCAATACGCCAAAACTCTGCCTCTCTTTAGGGCCAGTGTGGAGGGCCACAGGCAAACACAAAACCGACCGAAGATCCTGCGGACTGTTCGGCGCATCAATCCAGCCTTCACACGGACTCTTGCTCTTGTATCTTTCCTTGCCGTTCTGAACCAGATCGAGCGGCCAAGACAGTTGCCATTTCCTTAGAGGCATATAGACAACCTTGAGCTTCTTGTAGGCGCGGCCGGCCGGGCCCGTTAGATCCTCGTCAGATTCCGGGATCGGTATTTCAAGATCCTTCGAATAGTCAGAGTCTTTTGACCAGTTGCTAAGTTTCAGGACGCTTGTGCCTTTAGGATGCCACATAAAGCCCGCGTGAACTGTTTTCTTGCCACACATCGCCTCGGAAGTTGCAGCAATAAAACCGTCAGTGAAGTCAACCAACCGCTCTTCGGGGGTTCCCCTATACGGCCCCCGATTGTAAGTGAACTTCTCCAACTCGATCAGTAGCGTCCTCATCGCCGCGACGAACCTTGTTTCTTGCGGCGCCATTGACAGCTTATTTCCGAAGAACTCCCAAAACGCGCCACCTATTGTCCCCAGCGTCAGTACCACGATCAGAACTTCGTATCTATTCGGAAAATGCTCAAATTTCGCGATCGGTATGAGGTGATCCCACTCGCGAATTACAACTGCTACTCCCAAGAACAATGCGAAGAAGTGTGAAAGATGACTGCGCGCCAAGATCTGAAAATTCTTCCAGCACCACCATAGCAGCGATCGAAAAGCTGTCTTCCCACCTTCAATAGGGACACTTGGCATGAGAGGCCTCCTGAGGATTGGCGTGTTAGGCGCGCGAATTCTACTCACGCACACCAACGGGGTCAAGCCAATCCTGAAATTCCTTAGGCCCGCGTGGGAGCGAAGAAGAGCTGCCAAATTAACCTTTTATGCGAGGGAGGTGGCTCTCAAAAGAGAATGCGCTCGAAACGAGTTGCGAAGATTATCCAGTGTGGGCTACGCGTTGCTACTCTTAGGCGCTTACGCGCCAATGCGCAGCCACTTGGAATGAGTGGCAGGTTACGGCACTTCCTGCGAGTGTTGCAAGAAACTGAGCACTTCTGGTGTTGGTGTCAGAAACCAGTTGCGAAGATTGTCCAGTGTGGGGAGCCATTTTATTTTTGTAGGTGTTTGGAAAGAAAGACCTTACCTCACTCGGTCGGTGCCGCCTGTCACAACTAAGTCACATTTGGATTCAGGTCGACAATACTTCCGCATTGCCTTGATCTTCTCCGTCGCATACAGACTCTGGTTCTCCTTAACCCCCGAAACAGATCCACTACTCGAGGCTACACAACGGAACCAGGGCAACACGTCTCACAAATCAGCAGGCCCTTGCGTTAGGGTTACGCATCGTGTCCTCGTCTTTCGACAACTGGAGCGCTTTCCCCATCGAGGACTAATTGCTTGCTGCCCCAATCGGCAACGGCTCTTTTTATCTACAGCCCAAGTCCCATAACACTTTACGCGTTCGAATTGGCGATCACACTACCAATGACTCATGAATCACCAAAATCTCTCGTTTGGTGCATCATTTTGCCATTAAGGGGCAGTTAAGGAACAAAATTTTGCTGGCGGTCTTCTAAAATCACCCTCAACGGTCCTGCAGGAGGTTCAGCTTGGCAGATTCTCCAATGGCGGCAAGCTATGGAGTTGTTTTGATCGACTCTAATCGATCGGCGAGGCGGGTAGCTGTTTTACGAGAAGCTTTGAGTGAAGCGACCCGACGCGAATCGCAGTGCGATTTTAAAGAATTGAAGGTGACGGATCTATATGGTTATCGACAACAAGAAATCCAAAATGTCTTTACACGTTTTTCAAAATCTGTCGTCTTTGTTGTGGTTGACGAGAAAGAATTGACAACTCTCAAATATAGGCGTCTACCACGTATTCCTTGCGAATCAATCTCCTGCGGTTATGAATTAATAAGAAGTTTGGGTCGTAGGGCAGATGTTTATTTTGTGATTCGACGAAACGTTAGCGGGCTTGACGTTCTTTCCATGTTGCTATCGGGAGCGCGAGGAGTTGTCGACCGGGAGGTGTTAGGGTCATCTGACCTTATTAGCCTGACTGTATCCAGCTTGATGCACGGTGACCGCGAGAGACGCATCGTCGCCGGCCATGCGGCTCACGTTCTTGATTCAACAATACAACTAATTAAGGTCAAGCATGGAATGGCAAAACGACACTTTGCACTCCTCGTTGCGTTGGCTGAAATCCCTCGTCAGCGCCTAAACATAGGAGATAGGGTCACTCAGAAGGAAGTGGTAAATCAAATACAACGATATTTCGACGCAACTGGTTACCAAGTGAAGTTAGACACCTATCGTTTATTGCCTATTCTACTGACAATTGTGAAACAAGGTGTATCTCTTGAAGAAGACGAAGATGTAGAGAGAGAAGAACCAGATAACTCGCGATTCATGCTGACAAGAGGCCAAAGACAGGAATTAGCATTCTTGCCCACATACGCAAGGGAATTCGGTCTACCAGCTCATGTATTACCAGTTCGTGATATCGATGAAATTAACTTGATAAACCACATCTACAAATACGGTGTAAATGGCGTCGAAACTGTTGCGCAACGCAACGCGGAACGACTTGAGATACGACAGGTGAGTTTGCGTCGTGTGCAGGATGACACGCGAGCAGTTAGAAGCAGCAAAAGGAGAGCGAAATGAAAGTTCCAGGTACCCAACCCAAATGGTTGGTAAGAAATCCGAAGCCCAAACTCGAGCCGCGAATGTTTAATGAGAAAGAATTCTTAGGTTGGTCTGGACGCGCAATGCTCGAGGAGTTAAATGGTTGGTTAGATAACCCTCGAATCGATACTCCCGTAGAAAATTGGAAGGATGAGCATGCCGGGCGTGTTCCTCAGGATGATGACCTGATGAATATCATGCTAGACATCAGCGTTGCCGATGATCGGGCAGATAACGGGGAAGGTAGTGAAGACGATATCGATAGTCGCCGCAGTAGACGTAACAAGTTGTTAGAATTAGCGGAAAGTATTCGCTTGAACGGGATTAGAGTGCCTTTGATCTTAACGTATGACAAACGCCTGCTCGACGGCAATCGGCGCTATTTCGCGATGCGCTATTTACACGACCAATCAAGGTCTGATGACGAACGCGAGACTTTCGGTCATGTTCCGGTGTGGGTGCTTCCAAAAAGTGCAAGTAAGAAAGACGAGGATCGAGTTCTCACCGAATTGAATTCGATCAACGATTGCTATGTTAAATGGCCTTATTCGGTAACGGCAAAGCGTGTATACAAAGATTCGATGGAAGGGATGTCGATTGATGAGCTTGCCCGAAAATATCACGACTGGACAAAGAACCGAATCCACAATGTCATTGAGGCTTCGAAACTAGCTGATGAATTTGTCGAACATCACGGCGATTCAGTAGATGCAAGAGATTTAACTTACCGAAAGTTGATTTGGTTCGACGAGCTACGAAGATCAAATAAGAAATCGATCGAAAAAGAACCGTTTCGTAAAGCCATTTTCGATCTGATGCTCGATGATAATTGCCCTTTCTCGAGCCATACTAATTTCAAACGTTTGGATGAAATCTACTCAAACGCCGAGGCGTGGGACATATTAATCAAAGGAGGTAAGGGCGCTGTTCGACGAGCACACTTTGTGGTTGACCGAGATCAGTTCGAAGGGCAAGGAGATATTCAATCTCGGATGCAGCGGATAAATGCTCTGTTGATGGAGATGGTCGGCACATCAGGGCTTAAAAGACTTGATCCGGATCTACTTATCGCATTTCACGCATTGTCTGACCAAGTCCCATTTCCTCGTAATGCACAGCAGAAAGCGGAGCGAATTGGCAGAATTTTAGATGGCCTAACCTCAAGCGAGATTAGTCGCTTGGCACAACCTTTTGTCCGTCAACTAGCTAGCACCTTAGAACGGGTCAAGAAGCAGGCTGCTTCATACAAAGGTTGATTTTTCCATGTCTGTTTTAATCGACATTAGCTCAGGTGGAGTAGTAGTCGAAGGGATCGGTTCGACACGACCGCGAGATATCCGCCAGCAGCTGTTGGCCTATGTTCCAAGCAAAAGCATACTCTCCTATCGAGGACGTTTTGTAATTCCGCAGAATCTCGCTCACCTCTTAGTCAATGCTTTTTCGGGAAAAACAGTAAAATGGACACCTGCCGCACGGACCCTCGCAACGCGACAGCTTGGTGAAATACGGCAGCATGAATCGGCCAAGACTGAAGTCGCAGCAGCTGTATCAGATCCTCTCAGATTCCTCAGCGATTACCGATACCTTCACAAACTCGATTCCCATCAAATCAATGCGGTGGCAGCTATATGTGCTGCATCTGTTAAGGGTATTGCTCTATTTGATGAACAGGGATTAGGAAAGACTATATCTGCCTTATGTGCCTTTGATCGGATGCGCGAATTAGACATTCTTGACAAACTGCTCGTGGTGGCACCTAAATCCGTACTGTCTTCATGGGTTGATGACGCTCATAGAATGTTTGAGCACGGATACGTCGTTAGAATTGCCTCAGGTTCTGTAGTAACCCGTCGGCGATGTATACGGGAAGAATTTGATATTTTGATTTTTAACTATGAATGTTTAATTGCTGAGTTGCAGTTATTTATTCGTACGATTGAATCCAGGAAGACAAGGGTGCTGTTTGTGGTAGATGAATCGTATTTCGTCAAGAACCGCGATGCTCGACGCTCTAAGGCGGTAGCAGCATTGCGGCCCCATTGTAGTCGGACGCTGATACTGTGCGGCACTCCTGCACCCAATTCGCCTCACGATCTACTTAACCAAATCGACGTCGTTTCACCAGAAATGAGTACTAGACCGCGGTATGTTAACTCCGAGGATTGCGCTGCAAAGGAGATGGCCCAGAAAGCGTTGGCTGAAATTATCTGTCTCCGCCGTCTAAAAAAGGATGTTCTTCCGCAGATTCCAGGAAAACATTTTGAAAAGATTCTTCTCGATCTTCAACCTCTTCAACAGTCTCTATATCGTAAAGTTAAGAACGAACTTGTGGTTGAGGTTCGTGGCTTGGATGACGGCACGTTCCGAAAGCGACTTCGCAGTTTTTTGGCGCGGCGCAGTGCCTTGCTTCAGATTTGTTCGCATCCAGGTGCTCTTGATCGATCATATACCGAAGTGCCAGCGAAACTTTTGGCGTTGGATCAACTGCTCGAAGGATTAATCAAACAAAAGCAAAAAAAGGTAGTCGTATGGTCGTTTTACCGCTATACGTTAGAGGCTATTGCCAATAGGTATAGCCACTATGGGATTGCCAGGATTGATGGCTCGGTTACAAAAATTAAGGATCGCTCAGATGCTATCAAGAGATTTCAGTCCGACGAGAATGTTAAGCTATTCGTCGGAAATGCCGCAGCCGCTGGTGCGGGAATAACGTTAACGGCAGCACATGATGCGATTTATGAGTCATTTTCAAATCAGGCCGCGCATTACATGCAGAGCGTTGATCGGATCCATCGGCGTGGACAAAAATTCCCGACAACCTATTATGTTCTTCTGGGGGCGAACACAATTGAGGAAGGCCAGTTCGACAGAATCCTTCAAAAGGAAAGAGATGGACAAGGTCTGCTCGGCGATCGCTATGAGGAGCCCCTTACGCGGGAGCGTTTCTTGCGAGAACTCGATGTTATACCTACACCCTAATTAGGCGAGTTTACGGTTCGTACACTATGCTGCGAGAACTGATAAGCCTTGACCATTACTCTTTGCTGGTTTTGTACCTCTGAGAGGATTTACGTCGCGGCCGCGTGCCGAACGTAAATCGAGGCGTTGAGGTTGCTTTTCCAGCCGCTGGTTCGAAAGCTTCTTCCTACTTAAAAGTCTTCTCGCCTTCGAAACAACATCTGCTATTGCCAATAGGTCTCCTACATAAACAGTGCCGAGGTGAATGTTAAGTTTCCTTTCGACATTATGGATCAACTCAGTAACTGAATATTTCCCGAAACGTCGAATAAGTTTTTTTAGATAACTGTTCATGTGCAGGCGAACAGATTTACGAGTGTTCCCTTCACCACTGATGGACTGCGACAAAAGTGTTCGCCTTACTCTCGATATTGCTCTCTTAAGTTGGTTAGATAACCTAAGATTCCCCACTAGTAACTGCTCAACTGGCTTGTGGTAAGCCCTCCAACCATCTAATCCGCGCGCGAAGTATCCGTTAATCCATTTTCGTACGCTTTGTTCCGACGCGTTTGCCTCCTTAAGGATGGTCTTTTTTCGTTTCCCATCTAGAAATTGCACAATTGCTCTAGCTCGTTTTGTCGCTCGGTAGTTATTTGGTTCTTTCGCAAGTTTTCGCAGTCTAAGCGTTTCGTCCGGGCTAGGATCTTTCGGACGGTTGCGCAACTCCCAAATTGAGCAGTCCGTCTGTTGTGAAGTCGGCCCTGACGAATTGTGGATCAATTTAGATTTTCGGCGATCAAGTAACGGGTGTACATGGCGCTCAGTAAGCTTAGGAAATGGAACTTTGCCTTTCAAAGAAGCATCAATCATTTTGTAAGTTAATCGTCCTTCTTTACCCCATTTCTTGGCTCGCAGCCGTTGATAATGGCTGACTAGAATTCCTTCCGCGACGGCTTTTGCCAACAGTGGCGGAACCGCGTTACCTACTTGGCCATATTGCGACCCGACACTACCAAAGAAAACGTGCTCATCGGTAAAACTTTGTAAGCGGGCTGCCTCTCTGACACTTAGACCTCTATCAAAATCTGGATGCGTAAAGGGTCCCGCTGTCACGTTTGAACACGAGTTTGTTATGGTGTACGCGGGCCAATCCCAAGCCAAGCGTCCGTAACAACCCTTCTGGTCTGAAGCGCGAGTCGCGAAATAACGATCAGCTAATAATTTAATAGGCATTGCGCGCCAATCTTCTCCTACACCAATTGTTTTGAGCCTCTGCTGATTAAGTTTGCCGATATTTCCGCAGTAGTGGTTTCGTATTAGAAGTTTGCGATCATCAGTCTCGTTCGGAAGTGTTCTTGCATCGTATTGATTAGGCCGCTGTTGCGAAAGATCATAGATTGCATCTCTCACTGTTATGTAAGGTGATGCATTTCTGTCTTGTTGGTGAGGCGAGCGTATTGCCTTCGGGAAACGTATCGGTGCACCTGTATTGGTCCCAATAATGAACAGTCGATACCTTAATTGTGGAACATCATAGTCTGCAGCTAATAAGACTTCTCCGGCTACTTTGTACCCCTTAATTGATTCGAGGCTCTTAAAAATATCTCGTAAGAGTTGGCGATTATTCTTGTGAGTCAGACCGGGAACATTTTCCATCACGAACCATCTGGGCTGAAGCTCGCGCACCAATCGAATAAAGGCACGTAGCATATCGTTCCTATGGTCGTTCGGATTTCGCAATCCGGCAGTGCTTACGCCTTGGCAACTTGGACCACCTATCAATATATCGAGTTTTCTTCGTGGTTTAATGGCTTTAAGAATACTTTCCTTAGTGACTTTGGTTACATCCTGACAAGGTGCCATCAATTCTTTCGTTGCTTCATTTTGATTTGCGAAATGATAATTGCGAAAGCTCTCGATCGCGTCAAGATTGTGATCGACTCCGAATAACACTTTGAATGTCTCACCTTTATTGCCAGGCCAAAACGCCTTTGCACGCGCAAATCCCGAAGACAGGCCCCCAGCCCCACAATAGATGTCGGCTAGAGTCATAGGGGGGCGCGTGCGCTTCGACTTCCGGCCGAGCTGCCTCTTATTCATCCTAGTTTATCCTGAGTAGAAGTAGCTGCCTGGGCCCAGAAACCAGATGGCCGTCTAAAATTCGCCCAAACATTATCGGGCGTGTTCTTGCTTGGACAAACCTTCGCCAGGACACACTGTTCACACTTGGGCCAGTATGTAATGCAAGTTTGTCGTCCGTGTGAAACGAGATTGACGTGCAACGAATATCGAAGTGTTTCTGGAATTAAGGCTTCCAGCTCGATCTGCATCCTATCGGACGGCTTTGCGACGGGAGGTGCTAAACCCAATCGGCGACATATTCGCCATACGTGTGTATCCACTGGAAAGACGGACCGACCGAAAGAATAGAGCAGTATGCATGAAGCGCTTTTGAGGCCTACTCCGGGAAGCGTCATCAGATATTGGCGCGCCTCCGCGTTCGATAGATCAGATAGAAATCCTAAAGACGGCCTTCCGGTATCAGCTGTTATTTTTCTTAATGCGTTTTTTAGTTGGCCCGCTTTCTTCTTTGCGAGACCACCTTCACGAATCGCCGCTTCTATCTCCGTTTCTTTGGCTGCTAAAAGCAGTTTCCATGTCGGAAACCTGCGTCTTAGATTCTTGAATGTCCTTGTATACAAGTATGACTCAGTCTGAGCCGAAAGAATGATGAAGACTAATTCTTCGAGGGGGTTGACACGGTTTCCATGTCGTTCAGAGCCATAGACAGTGAGTTTTCGATTAATCGAGAACAAAAATGAGCGCAGGTTAGATTGACCTAGTTGCAGAGAACGTGCCTTTGATTGCCGCTTGTTACTTATTTGCATTGGAAAGACTCAGCAACGCGTGAATGGGCATTCGCGCAGCATCATACCACCTTCTCTAATGCTCGTCGACAAGCCTTTTACTACGTCCATTGACGGCAAACCACCAGACAATTCTCTGGCGGTCAACCCCAGAGACCACTGGCAGAGAATCTGAACATCGTTCGGCGCAATCGAATCGGGTCTTACCATATTGCCTCGTGCTATTATGTGACCGGAGGGGACTAATGGAAATCAAGATGACCATAATCTATGAAAAAGCCGATGGGCTGATTCAGGCCTCGGTCGCTGAGCTTCCGGGAGCGATCTCGCTCGGTGCTGATGTCGAAGAGGCGCGGCGAAATCTGGATGAAGCAATCGAGATGGTGCTGGAAGGAAACCGCTTGCTGGCCGAAGATGTTACCAGAGAGAAAATCAGTAGTGAAGAAATCGCCTTTCGCGCCGCATGAAGCGAATCGATTTAATTCGACATCTTGAGAGTCATGGCTGCCAGCTCATGCGCGAAGGAAGGCAGCACAGCCTTTACATCAACCGACAAACCAGGAAATCCGCCGCCGTGCCGCGTCATCGAGAAATTCCGCAGGGAACAGTTCGAAGCATTTGCCGCGCTCTTGGAATTCCGTCGCCGTTCTGAAGCATTTCGGAATGTGTGACTATCCGATCACCTAATCTAATAGCCTCGCGTACCATTTGCGGCTCTATTGCTCTCAATAATTTCTCTCGAATCACAAGCTTTCAATTGTATCAAGCAGCTTGATGAAGTTGCGTTTGCGTTTGTATTCGACGCGTAGCGCCCCAAGGTAATCCTCAAACTCGGTTACCCGATCCAGGCGAGACATTAGCTCGCGGATTTTCTGCAGCAGCTTAACGGCCTCCTCGTAGGCGGAGTTGTTTGCTTGCTTAAGAGTCGGCGCGATCATCTCTTGATAAATTGGTACGGCGTCGCCGGGGTGTTTTTCTTCACGCGCGGCGGCAACCCGAAGCCAAAGACTCGAAGAACAGCCACCCGCACAGGCTTCCTGCCACGCCTGATCGTAATGTTTCTCCCAGAGAAAGATTTCAACCAAACGCGAGTTATCAGCATGTCCGGCCCAATCCCAGTGGTTCTTTGAAGTTTTCTCTTGTTGTCTTTCTTTTTCAATCACATCTCGCAGATGGGTCAGCGCTTTGTCTCTCCAGGCAGGCCAGTCTGGGTCTGGGCGCACTTTGAGAGCGTGCGCCTTCAACTCCTGGTAGTTTTGCAAGTAGGGCGATTCGACAAACTGGTTCCAGATCAAGGTCATTGCGTCGTCGTGTCGAGATCGGCGGTGATATTCGACGGCGAGAAACTCGACCAATCGCGAATCGGCTCGCGGAAAGGACTTGATTCCCTGTTCGGCCCAATCGAGCGCCTTATCGTGCTGGTCAGCCTCGTGATAAATCTCGGCAATCTGAAGGAACGAATAAGCGTGCGAAAGATCACGGCATTTGATTTCGACCAACGAATCAGGGTCATCCGATTGTCGCGCGAGCGCTTCCATGATGCTCGTTATGCGAAAGCGTCGGGTGGATCGCTCAACGTCTTTTTCTCCAGGGTTGAGTTGCGGAATTCTTGCCCATTCGGATTCGGCTAGCTGGCGGTATTCTGCCAAGCCTTCTGGACCGAAAACGTCTGCGTATGTCTCTGCCGTTCCATAGAAAATCTCCCAGTCGCTGTTCAGCTCCCATTCGAACAATCGTCGCGCGAGAGCGCGAGGTTCGGGACGGACCTCCATGCAGGCGCGATGATGTAGATTCTGAAGCTCTGGCAAAATATCGCCCATATAGCCATCTGAGTCGTCCATGTGGCCGATGGCTGTTTCGAGTTGCGCCAGCGCGTATTCCGTCAGTTCGATGACCGACGGCGCGTGGCCACGGTTAAGCAGAGCCGCAATCGACTCGGTTACTTGAAGAATGCGACGGGAATAGTCGTACGCGGAATGGTAGTCGACAAAGCCGTCGGTCTGCATCGCGCGCGCGATGGATCGACGATACGCCGTTAGGTCTAAGCCGGCGGGATTCGATTGCACAGCTTCAAGGAGCAGGCGATCGCGCAGGTTTCGGTTTTCCGTCGCTTCACGCGCCAGCATGGCGACCAGAGTATCTTTGTCTTGCCGCTCGAGATACGCACGTAAAACGTCTTTGCTTGCCGTTCGTTTTCGGTTGCCGGGCTGGCCTCTACTCTCCGGAGCTGGATTAAGTGAAGCTAGACCGACGGCGACTAGGTGTTTACAGAATTCACCCTCAAGCCCGATCGGGCAATCACACGAGTAGTCAAGCTCGTGCTCGGTTGAACTAAGTGTCACCGAATAATCTTCTTGGCCGCTCACGATCGCGGTGCACGTTCCCTCGTGCGCTTCAAGATCATGCACACGACCATCTTTGAAATACGCCTCTCCACGAGCGAACGAACGGGTGGTAGCCAGTCTCTTTAGTTCGGGAAGATTGATCACTGCCATAAGATTTGATTTGTTGCGACAGGCGACATCACAAGCTTACATTTGAGAGACGAGGTTAAGAATCTTATACTTTCCAAACGCTGAACGACACCTCAGAGCTTACGCTTTGCGAAACCGGAAAAGGAACATGGCCGCAAATCTGGAAGATCAACTGATTAACAAAGTACGAGCACTGCCACCCAACAAACAACAGGAAGCTCTACGATTGCTTGAAAGTCTTGCCCCGAGCCCTATCTCTGAAGGAACAGGTGTGGATCGCAAACCCGTTTGGCAGGTCGTCTACGAAATCAACGCTGGCTTACCCGCAGACACTTGGGAGAACGTGCCGACCGACGGCTCGATCAATCTTGATCACTATCTCTCCGGAGCGCCGAAGCGTCAGCCGTGACAATGTCCTAGCGAACAAATGTTCGCTACAACGTAAAACGAAAACTGTGATCGACGAGACACGTAGACGCATAACAGTGAACCCCGAAATTTTTGGTGGCAAACCCATCATTCGGAACCATTGGGCCATCTGAATGTCCAGATTCATCTTCGCTTATCTCTACCAAATGCACGTCAGCGTTGATACATACCCTGCGGGCCACGCCACATCAGATCCCAAAGACACACCACCATCAAACGCAAAAGTCGGCAAGCGCGAACACTGAAGCTATCCGGCTAATGACATTAACAGCCCTTCCTTAATACAAAGGGTCCAACCGCTTCGACCCAGCGAATCAAGTCCAAAACGAACTCACCGAAATCCTCCACTAAGCGTCTCCGCAAATAGAATCTACTGTCGCATTTGACCACACCCTCGTTTTACCTGCTGTCGCGTTCTGCGTCACCTACATTTCAAAACCACTATCAAATTGGGCCATTGACGTAGAGAACCTGCGGCACAACAGATGCACTGCAACTTACTCGCGTGGTCTGTTTACGAAAACGCACGCACTTTATCACGGGCTTTGAATGAAGAAATGAAAGCACGAGTTCACCATACGCGCCTGATGCATTTACGCGAACTTCCAACAAGCAAAGTCACCTTGCAAAGGTGCGGCTCTGCGATGTTCCAACTGATTCAGGCGCCGTTCATGAGACAATCACTGCCCACTTCACCAATCATTGTCCCAATCGAACAGCCGGCTTCTCGCTGATCGCACTTGTGAGTGTCTGCGCGATCGTGGGTGTACCTGGACACCTCTGGTTCGGCGTTGCCAAGCGGCGATTGCCGGTGAGTCTGTCGCCTAGTGACATCGGGGCTCGCCCTCGCAATCTCAACCAAAAGGAATCAAGTGAAATGGCAGAAATACAAAATGACCCAGTCGCAAACGTTATCGAAGATCTCTACCCACTGGCCCAGGTCGCAAAGATCCTGCGCTGTAGCCGAAAGTCGGTCTATCGACTGATCTCAAGCGGCAGATTGAACGCGGTTCGTTGGGGCCGTAGCTATAGGTTCCGACGTGAGGACATTCAGCGATTTGTCAGAAACTCGGCTATTGCTTCCCGAGATCGTAAATAGTGAAAACACAAGAGTTACTATCTATTAGTAGTCCCAATTGTCTTCTCTTGTCCCACTCACGCCGTAAGTCTCCTCATTAGTTCATTTACGGCCAGCCGAAATTAGTACCGCACGGCAAGTTGTTGTCGGCGAAGAAGCAGGCGGTAAGTACTAATCACTCCGAAAGTGAGAACACGATGACACCAGCAATGCGAATGACTGATAAAACACTCAAGGAAGTTTTGGACGCGCTTATTGAACGTGATCTGATTCCAAGTTCTCGCGTTGGCCCAATCAAAACTGCAGTCAAGCAGTATGCGCTTATTCTAGGTTACAGTGAACCGGCTCAGTGCCCTTTGTCAGCCTTCCACTTGCAGGATCAGAGACGAAATCACTTGATTGAGCAGAGAGCCGATGAAGCCAGGTGCGCAAGATCTAGCGCCTCGGTTCTAGGTCCTCACGCAATGCGGAACCTGAAAAACAATATTAGTTACTTGATCCGAACCGCTGTCGCTCACGAAATAATCAAGCCTTTCGCCGGACAGCTCTCGAGCTCTAAGTCCGTTAACACGATTAAGACAAAAAATTTCACTCAACGAAGGGAGTGGATCAACCCCGGCAAGTACGTTTTGGATCCTGTACCCGACTCCCTATTTAAAGAACTCTCGGATTACGAGACTTGGAGCACGAAAATTGTTAATCGCGATCGTCCTGAGAGCCTGAAAAAACGAGCAATCACTTTCTTCCATCATAAAGGAACCTTACTTCGAGAAGCAGGCTTTCTCGTCAGGTTTAAAGGCTTCAACGCGGAATCAATATCTCTATCAACCCTCTCAGATCCAGATAATGCTATCACTTATATTGAGTGGACCATCGAGCAGCAAGGCAGATTCACGGTCTCGGCACTCATGAACGTTGCGCGATTGATCATTCTCGCGAGGTATCTGAGCATTACCGCCCATTCAACAGAGCACCAGCAGATCTTTGAGCAACGCGTAGAAGAACTAAAGAGGTACAAGAACAACCTTGGACTGCCAGAGTCGGTCTATGACAAAAGTAAGCGCTGGCTCAGCTTGCGACAACTCGAAAGCGTGGGACTTTCAATATACCCTCTTAACGCTCGACGCTTGTCGGAGCTGCGGCCGGAGGTGCGTAGCAGTCTTCTTCGTGATCAGGAAGGTAGATTCAGGAAATACAACAGATATGCATATATGGTAATGCAATCCCTTCTCATAAGGTTAAGCATCAGGCTTCCGCTACGGCAGAGAAATTTCAGAGAGATGTTGTGGAATCCCCAAACCCCAGAACAGGGCCGAAACCTATATAGGAAAGATGGAAAGTGGTACGTAAGATTTCAATCTGCAGAATTGAAAATATCGCACGTCAAAGGAAAGGTGCATCGAATCGAACATCCGTTTCCTGATGACTTAGTTGATTTACTGCAAGAATGGCTCTCGCGATGGCGAGCTATTGTTATTTCGTACCAGAAGGGCTCCGGAATCGAAACTGAAAAAGCAACTGCGGGCCAAGAGTTCGTTTTCCTCAGTTCAGTCGGGACCCCATTGTCTCTGCAACAAGTCACGTGGGCATACGAAAGCGCCACCTATCGATTTACTGGCATCGCGATGAACCCTCACATGGTTAGAACAGTCTGGGCGACGGAATACATAAAATCTACCAAAAACTTTATCGACGCCGCCTACATGCTAGGAGACACAGTCGAAACCGTACTTCACAGTTACGCGAACTTACTAGATGAAGACTGTGGAAAGCGGGCTAGCTCTTGGCTCTCAACAACATTGAACGATGAGCCACCATCGTCGAACGGAAACGGTTTCATCTCCAACGAAAAACTCGTAACGATGCTTCGCCGGTTAAAGGCCGATCTGCTCGAAGGAACTTCCGATGAGCAACAGCTTCTTCGATCGATGAAGGATCTTCTCAAATGAACCGCCTCATAACTAAAGAGTTGGTCTGTCCGTAAACGCCGACAACCTGATGGTAGATTGATTGAAGAAGTCAGTAAGCCCCAAAAGTATGCAACCAGGATCGTCTGTAGAGGCTCACAAAACGAAAGAAATTGAGAGAAGCTTATGCCGCAGAACATCTCTAAAAAACCAAAAACCTTCGACAAGAAATACATATCCGCTGCTGAGCTTGCGGCTCGCTGGAGTGTCTCGCAAAGCGCAATCTATTCCCGCAAGTGCGGATCGAACGCACTTCGAGCGATTCGATTTGGCAGATCAGTTCGTTTCCTGCGAAGCGAGGTTGAAGCGCTAGAAAGAAAGCGCGAGATTCAAGCAACCTAATCGCCTGGTCACTGCTACGCCAACACTTCTTAGACCTCACCAACCTTTGGATTGTGCAATCCCAATCGTTCTCAACTCGCCTAAATAAAAGCGGTATCCAACTACTGGAAACATGAGACAGCGAATACACAGGAAGCGCGCAAAAGGCACTGCACAGATAAGAAAGGAGAAGCGCAACGGTGCAGAGCGCTGGGGATACGACGTCTGGATTCGACAGCCGGATGGAACTCGAAAACGTTACAGAGACTTCACCTTTGCTACCAAAGCCGAAGCCACGCAGGCTTTAGCGATTTTGAGAACAACTGGCTGGAAAGCACGCTACGGTTTGAAGGAGCCGGCAA
>JBKPOC010000182.1:0-1396 GCA_046732935.1 Acidobacteriota bacterium
ATCTCGGTCCGGTAAGAAATCAGTTTTGGTAGATTGGCTTCCGTAACCAGGACGTTCTCACATGATAGACACATGTTGAAATACGAGCAGGCGTCTCCTTCGTGGTAATCCTTACTTCTCCGAACGATCTCCGGGGGATCATAAGGATTTTTGCAGTCACAGACCGGCCCTTTGAAGATAAACTCATCGGGCGATGCTTTTCTTGTTATGGCGATTGGTACCGGTTGTTGCTCATAGTTTTCCTTGTTCCTTTTGATGGTACTTAACGCTTTTTCGATCTTACGATGGAAATCGCCGGCTGATTTCAGCTTGTCGATGTAGGAAAGTGTCGTTGCGATGGATGAGTGTCCCGCGATTGCCATTATGTCAAAGAAGTCAAAGCCTTGAGTCACCATATCTGTAATCTTGGTTGGTCGAAACCGCGAAAGAGTGAACGTTAGGGGCTTCCCATTATCGGCCCGCAAGTCAAAGTTTTTAATGATCCTGCCCGTCCAGCTTATTACGATTCTCTTATCTAAATGCTTGACGGCCGCTAAAGAGGTTCCGTTCCTTCCAGCTTTCCGCGCTTCAAAAAGAAACAGATAACCCCGATCGGTCACCGATGCTCTACGCACGAGGGGCTCAGTCAATTTTCTAATGGAAGCTATCGAATTGCCGATGATTCGCGATTGTCGTTGCCTTAGACCAATTGAACTTCGGCTATCATAGAGTGAGGTATGCAGCTCCTTTTCACCTCCACTTCGGGGCTTGTTGTATTCCAAGAAAGGCAAGCCGGTAAGAGGGTGTGCTTCTTTAAAGCAATCACGCTTAAGCGAAAGCACTGATTCGACGTTTAAGCCAGTCTCTGCAGCCAATTCAACGACTAGCGGCATGATGACATCACTGGTAATTGCAGAAACTACACCCCACTTCTTGTACGCTCGATTTAGACCGCCGTGTATTGTTCTTGCGGCCCTGAAAAACCCTTGGTGATCTCGATGATTCTCATATATGGCTGGAAGAGCGACACAATTCATGACGTTCTCGAAATACCAGCGAAGATTGTCGTCCTGCGGCACCCAATTTTTACTTTCGTCGAGGGCCCAGCAATTCCAGCCATCACCAGCCGTTTTTTGGCCGGACTTCCAGTTAGTACCGTGAACTCTTGGATCTTTTCCCCCGCCAGTCGGGACGTATGGACGAAGCAGATCCTTTGAAAATCTAATCATCGGACCAACAACCTTGAAGATTCGCTCGAATTCGTCGAGGGAATATGCTGTCCGGAGGTCGGTCTCACGGACTGCTTGACGCATCGGTACGTTTATAATTGGTTTGTCGATGTAGGAATGCTCGTAAGCGTGCGCCATAGTAAGTCGTAAGGCGCTCATTAGATTCGTAACATGGTACGAGCTGAGGT
>JBKPOC010000183.1:0-5832 GCA_046732935.1 Acidobacteriota bacterium
AATATTGAAGGCAGTGCTTTGCATCAACAAGCCCTCATACCTGTCAGCCGTTGGAACGCGTTCCTCAACACCTCCTACTGCAGGATCACGATGGGCACGGCCCTCTACCTGGTCCTGGCGTCCTATTTGGTCCTGGCGTCTCATGTAAACCTCCATCTAGCGAACATTTCCGATGGGGCCGAATTTACCGCATCCTACACCTGCCGCCCCACACTTGAACCGGAATTTTTCGTCGTCGCGACCGCGCTGGCAAGAATAGGAAGCGCTGGTTGAATTTGTAAGAAACGTGGACACGATAAGACAGACCTGCGAGCAAGTCAACGCTTCGAATTGGCTCACGAAAGGCACTCGAAAGGGAATCGTTGCCTCAACTGAACGGCTCTATCTCTATGGTTTATCTGCATCGAGTGCGTTCGTCACGGATGCTGGATCGCTCAGACCCCTCAAGGCGGGGAGCGTGTAGATTGTGGCACTGTGGTTGGAGTAACAATGAGCCGCGAAGAATCGGAGAAAAAGCAGTTCTCTCCCTAGTCCTGATAGTTTCAATATCGTCTCGGCCTCACAAGAACACTATCTGCTCCGAAAGAGACCTGTTATCGTGACCACACCCGTCAGAACGGCGACGTTCGAAGCGAACGAGTGGACAGTAAGATACACGGTCGCCGACAACGATTTTAGCCTCGGGGACTTTCTTTGTGGTGAGGGACTATTCCTAAGGCAAACTCAACGGGCCAGATGACCAGCCAAAACACCGCTGTCGAACATGCTCGGGACACAACTGAAAGGCCGATCTGAGGGTCGGCCTTTTGGTTTGCCAACCGAAAATCGCCGCGCTAGGTTCTCAGGATGTCGGCAATTGGCTTCTCCGCGAGTTCTCCGACCGAGCTGCAACGACTGCGCGAAGCCTATGGCTCGCTCAACGATGTGACGCGGAATCTCGTTAATATAGAAGAGTGTCTGCGAAAACAGGATCTAAGAACGGCCAGGCATTATCTGAGAGCTGCTGAGTGGCACGTAGGACAATCTAAGCAGAGACTCGCCTCAGTGGGCAAATCGAAGCCCCAGGCCAAGTGACACGGCTTGTTTACTGCTCTCGTCGATACTTGAGCCTGTCGTAGTATGCTATGGCCCATGTGGAAATATATTTTGGCCTCGACTCTTTTGGTCATCGGGATTCTTGAGATCGTTCTGGCGCTCCACAAAAGTCTTCGTGAAGCGGTGATGCAGGCTAGTCCTGTACGGTCTAAGCTCGCTGAATCACCGGTGCTTTTGTTTGCCGGAATCTCTGCGTTAGTAACAGGAATAGGGATTCTCTTCTATGGATTGTTCTTGTAGGTCGGCGATGACTTGCCTCGGCGAATTAACCTCTAGCGAATCGGTTGAGCAGCTCGCCCACGTAACTCTATCAGAGAAGCTGGGCCACGCCTTTTTTATTTTTCTACCCTTGTAGATTTCGCCCGCTCTCAGCTTTCACTCCCCAAAGATCGACTTCCCGGCATGGGGGCTGATCATAACGTACTCTGCCTTCTGTAGGAACGGCGTTAACGCTCTTGCCCTTGCTAGCAAGCTCAAACTGGCCGCCCGGCCCACTTTCGCTCGCTTTCGGCGATCGTGCATTTAATTAACCACGCTTCTTCTCGGGCTTCACTGTAAAGCCACGTCGCTCTTTAGTCTGCGAAGAGGCTGAACTCTGCTCCTTAAGCATTTTTTGGCGTTCGAGGTTTTTCTTTTCGATCGCTTCCTTCAATCTTTTTCTTGCTCGTTTATTCATAGCGGGATTATACAGAGTAGTATCACTTGAGAGCAGCAGCGGGGCATCTAGGACGAGGCAAAGAATAGCGGCAGCAGGGCAGTCAACGCCGCGCAAGTAAATGATGGTGGGTTCGCCACAAGTGCTTGTTTGTTAGCCGCTTTTTGACCAAGTTAAGAATATTTCCAATATTTCGGGTAAGGTGGATGGATCACCAGAGCCGTTCCACACTTTGTCTTCGACGTAACAGTGCAACCACGGAGGTTCTGGATCTATGTTGCCAAGGACATGGCCACGCACAACAGGAATGAATGCTTTATCTATTGGGGTGTACCTGCAAGATCGATTTTTACCCACCAACCCGGATTATCACATGACTGAATTGTAATTCAAGCCAGCCGAAGCGATACCTGGACGACCGCTAGGCGCGTAAATGCTGGCACATATCGTTTCGTAAGATTAGGTAATGACCCGATCACCGGACTTAAAATCCGTTGTCCGAAAGGACGTGCGGGTTCGACTCCCGCCCTCGGCACCACTTTGAACCGTCTTGCTACAACAACTTGCCTCGTTCCCCGTAATTTCCTACGCTCTGCTCTGAGCGAATGAAGGAAAGGTGAGGGAAACCATCTATTCCGCTCTTCTTGCAAATTCGATTGCTTGGCTGGCGTATCAACTTCTCAACCCCTTGTTCTCCAAGCTTGCCTTTTTGGCGGAACCGATTGATTTCTTTTGCGTGAAGAGTGAACAAGCCATCTAGGATCTGAAGATGAATTGTCGTCCCATTTCACGTGGTCGCGCCGTCAGCCATCTGACTGCAAAACTTGTCGAAGCTATTCACCGACTTGTTGCTGTGACCATGCTCATAGCGGTGTCTTCCGCTTACTTCACCTCGGAACTGTTCGGGCAGTCGAGCAGGCACTTGTACAAAGTAACTAACAAGGATAACAAGGTCGGTTTTATCGACAAGACCGGGAAACTAGTTATTGGCTTGGACCGCTTGCCTGCAGAAGCGGAGGTAGGAAGTTTCTCTGAGGGATTTGCTCCAATTTGCTTTTGGGATAAGCCCCCAAGTATCTACTCGATGCACTGCGGGTATATTGATGAAACCGGTAGGATCGTTATTCCGCCTCGTTTCGTATTGAGTAGCCAATTCAGCGAAGGCCTGGCTTGGATCAGAACCGAAACATTTGTAGGCTTTATCAATCAACTCGGAAACGTGGCCTTCGAATTACCAGACTCATTCTCAATGGGTTTTAACGACGGTTTGGCAGCAGTTGCGACGCAAACCGGATGGGGATTTATCGATAAGACCGGGAGGTTTATCAGCACGAAACGTTATGTCCAAGTGGAACCTTTCTCGGATGGTTTAGCAGCAGTGGCCGAAGGACGATGGAAAGAAGCGAAATATGGATTTATTAATAAAACCGGAGAGGTCGCGATTCCTTTACGGTTTGATCCGCGGCCGGATCAGATGGAGGGGATGAGTCTCAGCCGTTTCACAGAAGGACTAGCTCCCGTTATGTTTGGCAATCTTTATGGTTACATCGACCATAAAGGCAATACTGTGATCCCGCCTATCTTTCGCGATGCTGGGCAGTTTTCGGAAGGCTTTGCGAGCATCACTACCGCCGATGGTCAAAGAGGTTACATCGATAAGACAGGGCTCTTCGTAATCAAATTACCATCCGGCAGAGGAGGAGGGTTTAATGACGGCTTGGCAACTTTGGCCGTTGAAATTGATGGACGAACCAAAATGGGTTACATCGATCGCACCGGCAAGACAATCATCGAACCCAAGTTCGATGTGGCCTACGATTTCTTTGATGGCCTAGCCAAAGTTTATTTTAGTCAAAAGGTAACTTCCGCATCAGGAAAGGTGACACGGACTGAGAACGGTTACATAGATAAGAGAGGGCGATTTGTGTGGAGGACCGAATAAACGCGATGGAGGTGCCGGTTGAAACTTCAACGCGCACGGACGCACGTATTCGGCATGGTCGAGGCGCAGGTGGCAACAGTTGAGCACGAACTGTTGGCGAGTGTCGTTTAGTGCAAGGGATTCACAAGCGTCTAATTTTGATCCCCCCGGTGATTACACGATTCCCGAGAAGCTCAACTCTGCGGCAACAAATCATAATGCCCCCGTTATTCCAGAACAACGAGAGAGTGGGCTTCAACCGCTAGTTCCCAGTTCGCTTACTAATATCCAGCGAATCCCCGGTCTTGTGTTCTTTTATTTGAAACCGCAGGAAGTCATGAATCGCCTTCAATGCAGTCGGATTCTTCGTTGAAATCCGTACTGCTGCTCCGCGATCAATCTCTTCAAAGTTGTACGTGATCTCGCCCTTTAACTCTTGCATCACCGGCACTCCAGGAGGCGCTTGATCGTGGATTAGCATTGGCGCATTGAAGTTCCCCTCGGCGAACATCTTTGCGATATGCTTCAAGTGCATTCTGATCTGGGCGCTACTCTCAACATCGTCGGAGTTGTTGGCTGTTACCTCAATCGATCCACCGAACTCTTGCAATAAAAAGTGATGTGTCGTCTTGGTATGGTCAAACCCCATGACGTGATCGCCTCGTTTGTTCATTTGCTCGTCAGCCGTGTCAGACGAATTGTTGCCTTTCTTCGGCTGCTGCGCGTAAACAATCACGAGTGCTGTGATTGCGAAAATCAATGAAGCGAAGATTGACCGTCGAAAATGTATTTTCATTACTCACTTCTCCTTTTTGCGTTTGATTGAACGGAGCGAAGGTTTGGCAGGATTCGCATCGAGAGACAGCGACTCCAGTAGATTGGCCCGCTTGCCTTGGGGCCGACGGGCTAATCGCTCATCCCAGTCTCTCAATGTCCCTTGCAGGTCGTCTCGTAACTCAGTGAGTTCGCGCAGTTGGTCCTGAACGTTAACTAATTTTTGTGCTGCCAGTCTCCTGACTTCTTCACATGGCGCTCCCCCACCATCGCGAACTTTCAAGACCCTGGCCAGTTCGTCCAGCGTGAAACCAACTGTCAGCGCCCGCCGAACCAATTGCACTCGTTGCAATGCCTCAGGCGGATATTTTCGATACCCGTTGTGACCGCGGAGCGGACGTGGTAGCACGCCTTTACGTTCGTAATGGCGCAGCGTATCTCTGCTGACTCCTGCCAACTCAGCAAGTTCGCCTGAGCTTAAAGCACCGTTGGCACTCATCGCTTTCATGATGGCATTCTAAAGCTTGGAACCGATTCCAATGTCAAGAGCCCAGCGCGCAGCTTCGTGCGAATTGGTTTGTGAAGAGATTGGGAGGTGCCGCTCCCGGCGAATATGTCGGCATCGGTTTCCCTGCTGGAACAGGCGTGGTCGTAAACGGAGCATTGACAGACGTGGTCGTACTGCGCGGGCTGACATTTAACGGCCCCGGAGTATCACTACCCGTCGGAATTCAGTTCTCGTCGGAGGCGCGTTTTATGTAGACAATGTTTTGCCTCAAAGTAAGGTGGCCCACCTGGGAGCGGTCAGTACCCTCGCGCGGTAGCGCCGGTCAGTTTCACGCGCAACATATTCTTAGGATATTGAGGCATCACGATGCACCCGACGCTACCCGTTACGGTACTGACCATGTCCAAGAATGATTTCTTACTTTTGAGGTAAAGCCCGATAAGTCATTTTAAAAAATCGGATGTGATGTTCTTTGATTATTGACCACTTCAAGACGTACAGGGTCGCTGCGGTTCGGAACGCCGGAATGAGGCCCCTAATTTTTGAATCAATATGAAGGAGATCATCATGAAACGTTTTATCACAGTCAGAAGTTTGATTTTGGTTTTCGCTCTGCTGCTGGGAATTATTCCGGTAAACGCAACTGACCGTCCATATGCCGCCAATGGAAATGGCGTCGCAGCCTTCATCACAGATGGCGCCGGCAATGTCGTCGGTGCGAACCTCACGTTATCCGGTAACGCCACTCACCTGGGATCGTTCAGTGGTACCGGCACGATTCAATTCCTGCCTGACGCCAACGACCCAAACCTCGTGCATCCGAGCGGCGAAATTACGTATATAGCTTCCAACGGCGATCGTCTTCCGACAGTTATCGAG
>JBKPOC010000184.1:0-8825 GCA_046732935.1 Acidobacteriota bacterium
GGCATTGGTACAGCCATAGGAGCGGGAGCCGGGGCATTGATCGGCGGCAGGAAGGGTGCGCTCATCGGCGCGGGCGCTGGAGCAGGTGCCGGCACGGTCTATCACTACCATAAAAAGCGGCAATACCGGCGTCGACATCGAAGACCGTAAAGAGATCGAAACCGAATTTACCCAGCTTAAGCCGAGAGCCTTGGAGAGTAACCAAGGCTCTCAGCCTATGGCCTCAGGATATCAGCATGTTGGCGATCAACAACTGACCTGCACTCACGGCAGCCTGAGCCGGTGGGAGCGATCGCACGCTTCGATCTTTCTTCCGTGAACGTACTCGCCGGATTTGTAGGACTAAAATGTCTTTGGACTTCATGTGAACTAACAGTTATAGCGAAATCCTTGTCAAACACACTCTGTAGATAGTATGAGGCTCAATAAGAGATGCGTTTCGGCGTTAACCAGGGCTATAGGTTCGAGTCCTACCTGCGGAGCACTACTCCTAATAATGCAAGAAGAGGCCGCCCTCGCCGGTGGCCTCAATTTTTTGGGCTCGGATTTGTGCCATTAAGGTGCTTGTTAATCTGATCCTTAGTTAGTTGATCACATATGAAGACCAGGGCGATTACTTACGTGAACTCTTAAACGAGTAAAATGCCCCGCTAAATTACCCTGCTGGCAGAGAGGGTGCTTCTGACTCGGATGCGATGAACAAAATGAAAACACAAAACGACTTCACGCTTCGTGATCTCCTTTATCTAGATTTTGACAAGGCAGCTTCTATCTGGAGCCAACTCGAAGAAGGATTGCTTGAACGCCTTTCTGTGACAGAAGACACAGGTAAAGATCGCGCGGCGGGTACAAAGTTTGGGTTTCCCGGAATAGCAGAAGCAAACTTGGGTGTTGACTATATTCAGAAGCGATCCACACTCCAATCTAAGACGCTTCATCACAATGTCTTAAACCACGTCGAAAGCCGTTTAGATGAGAATGGCCTTGTCACTGACCTATCATCGGTATCGGCTGACGAGTCGTCGCCTGAAACGATTCGAGCTGCTCTTGGTGACCGACCATACGTACGAGCGGAAGGATGGAGCGTTATTGAAGATTACCGCCGCATTTTGGCAATCAGCTCAAAATTCAATGAGATAGTAGGTTACATACGTAAATCGGCTGAGATGGCGATAAAGGAATCGCCTGAATACCAAGAATTACAACGGATGATTTCCGAAGCCAAAGAAGCCGCGAACCGAGCCAATGATCGGAATGTTAAGGCGACTCAAAAAGAACGGATAAAGGCATTTGAACAGAAGGTTAATGAACTTACCAAGCCTCAAGTAAATACGGTTGAACCGTGGATTATCGATATGATGAAAGAGGGGATTGATACGTTCATGCCGACTCGAATTAACTTTCGAATTTATCCTTTTCCTGAGTGTCCCTCTTTTCAGGTACTCTGTAATCTCAAGCGCGAATGCTTCATAGACTCAGACCTTGAACACCTGCTCTACGGCTACGGCAATCGTCCTAACGTTAAGTTGGCAGTATTTGGACTGATTACGTCCATGCCTGACATCGGCGGTCCGCCTTTCGATCCCTTGCGTGAATTCACTGAGCGCAATGATCTTTCACCCGAAGAGAGCTTTGAAAGCGCTTTTCGCGGCGTCTTCGGAGCCATGGACGGGTTAGAGGGTTTTGCTCGATATTCGCGATACCCGAATATCACCGTACATCCTTTAGCGGTTTACCGTTCGTTCAGCATTACGACACATCAATGACAGGCCCGACGCTGAATTGGCTATCTGGCACGGTCACACGGCGGAATCGAGTTCTAGGCTAGAATGCTCCTCGCAACTTTGGCAGCAGCTGATTGAGTATTTCGGTCGTTGCGTCAAGAAAAAGTTGCGACGATTGTCCACTATGGGGAGCACTACTCCTTAATACGCTTGAAGAAGAGGCCATTCACGTTGGGTGGCCTCAAGTTTTTTGGAGGCTCGATTTGTCACGTGTTCGATAGCGTGACCTACGAGCCTCTTTCAATCTACAATGTTCTTGGCGAACAAAACGTTCGCTAGGGCGGACAACGAAAGTAATAACCTTGATCGACGAGACACTTCTTAAACGTATAACAGTGAACCCCGAGATTTTTGGTGGCAAACCCATCATTCGGGGCATGCGCATCTCTGTCGAACTCATTCTCAGTTTGCTTGCTCAAGGGGAAACTCCTGAGACAATCCTCACGGACTACCCTGATTTAGAACCTGATGACCTCAGGGCCTGTCTTGCTTATGCTCATGCCGTAATCGCGCACGATAAGCTCGACTCCGTCCATATCTCAGGCTAATGAAATTCTTAATAGACCGTTGCGCCGGGCAGCTCCTCGCTGACTGGCTCCGCAATCAAGGATATGATGTAGTCGAGTCTCGTGAACTTGGGCCTGACCCTGGTGACCGAGCGTTACTCGATTGGGCGGCAAAAGAGCAAAGAATTCTCATTACGATTGATACTGATTATGGTGAGCTAATCTACCTCGAAAATCTTTCGCATGCTGGTCTCGTGCGCCTACCGGATGTGCGCACTCGCGAACGCCAGTTGATTATTCAGGATTTATTAACGCGGTACGACACCGAACTACAAGATGCTGCAATCATCACAGTGAGAGGCGGCCGGATCAGAATTTCGAAAGGCCCAAAGCAGAACTAGACAGGAGTTCTAGAGCATCCGGCACCTCTTGAAAGAAACCGAGCATTTCTGTCGTTGGTATCAAAACAAGAGTTCAGTGTGGGCTACCGCAAGCGGATTGCGGGTCCAGCGGAACGTTGCTAGCTTGCCGGATTAGTGCGCTTCTTGCCAGTGTTGAAAGAAACTGAGCGCTTCTGGCGTGGGTGTCAACAAGCAGTTGCGACGATTGTCCACTGTGGGGAGCCACGACTTTAAAGAAGGTCGCTGGAATTGTTTCCGGCGGCCCCCTTCTCTTTACAAAGTCGTGTTCATAACTTCTAATCACTCATACCTTCACTTCTTGTCTATCCCCGCCGGTAAAAACTGGCATCTAAGGATTCACGGTTACCGGAATTCAGACTAGTGAAATCAATCCGATGTCGAGATTGCGCCATCATGTAGTAGTTCCGCTCCTGCTCGCTTTTCTCCTTCTGCCCTTCTTAATGCCAGTTGTCGGGCAACAGCAGCTCGAACCCTTCCAAGGTGATCCCTTTCCACGTCATCCTCGCCCATTCACTGACGGCGATTGGACTGGTGAGTATAGCTTCGCCAGGATCGTTTACGATTCTCCGCACTCGCCATATAACCGCTGGTTCGGCGGCGCCTGGCGGGTGGACTATCCGGAAGCCGACTACAACTTCATGATGGGAATCCGCGAATGGGCAGGCTCAAATCTGCACCTGTCAGGCCGCCCCGTACAAATACGTCCGACGGACGAGCGACTATTTGATTACCCGTTCGCCTATATTGTCGAGCCTGGACACATGGAGCTTTCAGGCGAGGATGCGGCAGCACTGCGTGAATACCTGACGCGAGGAGGCTTTCTAATGCTCGATGATTTCCACGGAGAAATCGAGTGGCAACATGCGCGAGGCGAGATAAAGAAGATTCTACCTGAGTATGAGATCAAAGACTTGCCGCTTACACATCCAATCTTCCACAGTTACTTCGATCTCGACGGGGTGGTCCAAGTACCTGGAATCGCGGCACTGGTTCAGGGCGTCACCTACGAAAAGGGCGGCGTGACGCCGCATTACATGGGCGTTGAAGATAAGAACGGTCGGCTCATGGTTTTCCTCACTCGCAATTGTGATCTCGGCGACGCCTGGGAGTGGATCAATGACTCGCGCTATCCCGCCCAATACGGCGTGGTGGCCTACAAGGTCGGGATGAATGTCATTACTTATGCAATGAGCCATTAATACCTGGCCGTAAACTGCCGCCGTAAACGACAAATCAGAGCAAACAAGTTCGAGTCCTAGCTGCGGACATTTCGTGATGCAGACATTAAAGCGGATATCTAACCCGTTCGGATGATCGGGTCATGTCCATGCAATCCGTATAAATCGCTTGGCCAGCAGCGAAAGGCCACGATGTATACAAAGAAAATAAAAGGGATCCTTTCCCGATTAGCCGTACTCAAAAACTGCCACTCTTGTCTCTCTCCCTTAAACGATATTACTGACCGTCGGCTACGGGCATTCGCAGGTATGTCTTGAACGAAGTCAAGCTCATGCCGTGTTCATTCCTCTTGATCAAACGAGGAAGAAGTAGGCGCCGGCGAACACGAGCAAAAGCATTCCGGTGACCGCCCAAACGAATGCACGGCGTAATGAAAACTCGTCTGTTCGCGATTCTATGGGTATGCATAGCGAGACTATTGAGAACACGACAGTCGCGCCTTGCACGAGCAGACCCGAGACTAAGGCGCCGAAGAGAAGTAGACTTACAGTTTGTGCAGTACTCGCAACCGTCGCATCCGTAGGTTTACCGGAAAAAACGTCGATGGTAGCGGTCTCGGCAAACCAGAGAAACGATGCAGGCATAGCCGCTAGAATTGGAACACCAATTGACAAAGGCAAACCGACGGAAGCCAATCTGCGCTTGGCTTCTATAGCGAGAACGAGAGCAAAGCCTAACGCCAAGAACGCAGAGACTCCCAGTGCAATGACCAGTGGCATGTTGAAAACATGTAGTTGAGCGAACACGCTGGAGGTTTTTATGTTTTCAGCATTCTTCATGCTTCTGAAGAACCTCGTTATTTGCAGGGCGGAGTAGCTGGCTGTGAGGGCTGGTATTAGACTCACCACCGAAGCCCACCGCGGCAGGAAGATTGAACGGAAGATCAGATAGCCGTTCAGCGGCACGGAAAACCCAAAAAATACCATCGCGATCGCGGCGCCATAGGCATTCGCTCTGAAAAGCACCAAAGCAATCGACTGTAACTGTTCTGGTGTGAATCCATGCAGGGCGGGGTTTACGATGCTGCCTGGAGTTGACGCGGCGCCAAGCACCCAGAGCGGCGTAAAATAGAAGACACGCGCGACAGTCTTTATGATGCAACCGGCGAGGTCGATGAACGCGGCCGTCAAAGCTATCGGCCTGTTCACCGGTCGAAGCAGGATATACCAAAGAGCGGTGGTCGCAACATTTGCAATCATCTCGATGAGATAGATGCTGAGGCTCAGTTTGAACAGCCCTTCGTGGGAAAGGATGTTGTTCGCGGTGGCAGCAGCGTCAGAGAAGACAATAAGCCTGTTGCTGATGAAACCCTGGGCGATTACGCCACCAAGAATCGTCAGCAGCATGAAGAGTCCGAGCATGCGGGCGAGTGTGCGTGGGCGAGACTGAGTCATCATATCCGCAGATTACGTTGATAATAGGGAAATGGTTCGGAATAAGCGGAAAATAGCACGAATGTAAAAGCGTGGACCAATGGCCCAAGCTCAGGCGCATTGGCTCGTCCGAACGTTGAAGGCGACGTAACGATGACCGACCGGTCCCGTGTTTGGAACTCAACATCCCAGCGACCGCTTCAACAGAAGTTGCCAAGATTCTTCACTGTGGGCTGCCAATCCTTTCAACAACTACATATTAGCTATCGAACCGGCAATTCCGGCGGCGGAATCGAGGATGGATTCAGCAGAAAGTATCTGCGCGCTCCGCTTTGTTCACCGACGGCCAGGATTTGCCCAAGGCTGTTGATGGCGATAGCCGCTTCCAATGTAATCTTCTCATTGGAATCTATGAAGTTGTTCAGATCCTCCATACCACGGGTTGTCGTAAAGCGGAACGGTCGCATTGCGCCGGACTGATCGTCTTTGAATATGCCAACAATGACTCCAACGTTATTTATCGCTCTCACTGCGTATTGGCCGGAATCTTTGGGTGTCTTTAGATCGCTTAGTCCAGTGTCAGGTGTGTAGATGAAGCCCCGCAAGACTTGTTTGTTTATATAAGTGCCCGCAACCAGACCGGAATCGTTCATCACCACAGTAATTACGTCGCCCCACACTGCTCCCAAATCGTGGAACCCTTTTTCATTCAACACAAAGGCCCGCAGCGAGCCGCCCTCCTCAGGTTCATGCACGCCAGCGATGTCACCGGTATTGTTAATCGCAAGCGCGATTGCATTTTTGGACCTCACATCAAGCTCTTCGAGCTTGCCATCTGCCCATCGCACTGGAATTGTCCGTGTACCGTCGAATCGGCTGCCTGCGGCAACATTGGCATCGTTCAAAGCGTGAAACGACACACCTGGTATCAGGTGCAATTCCGGCGGTCCGTCGGGTTTGTTTTCCGGCTCACCGTAGATAAAGCCTTCGATCTTTCCACTTCCGTGGTCCACAATACCCACAACTTGCCCGCGATTGTTCATGGCTCGCAAGCTGGCGTCCTCTCCTAAGAATCGGCCGATATGATCGACAGTGCGACGCGTCGTACGATATCTTAGGGCCCATCCTCCACTGCGACCGATCAGTTCGGCAACATCGTTTATTGTTGTCCAATCGCAGTCATACGCCTCGCATCCGACTCGGATCGGTTCGTACTTGGGGTGGTCGATTGGGTCGCTGCATGGAGACAATCCGGGGCCACTCACAAAGAATCGGGCGCTCCGGGATCGCGAACGATCATTTGTGAAGGCTGTCACTCGCACAGATCCGGTAAGGTCCGGGGGAAGAATAACGTCGCGGTACACTGCCGAAGAACCGATCAGAATCGGGTGTTCGCGAACTTCGAGTAGTCGAGGAGGCTCGACAGCTTCTGCGGTGAGCGGGCACGCAAAGCCACTGTGCGAGCGGAGCACTGGCCGGTCGAGACGAACCTCTATGGTCACCCTACTCGTTGACCGTGCTGAGTTAATGCACAAGGTACTTGGAGTGAGCCATGCCGGCTGCGGCCATGGAGTTGATGGTGGTAAAACTGCGCCTGCATCGCCGCGCACGTTTGTGATACTTGCACGTACTGGGGTGGTGAGATCCGTTTCGAGGAGAATTTCGTTTGGCTGGCGTCCGAATGTTTCCGCTGACTCTTCAGGCGGCACCAACATCAGTGTGACGAAGAACTCAGAGGGGGCGTCCGCACAGGTCATTAGATCTGTACGAAGCGGTTCCAGCGGCGCGAGTGCTGCGGTCATCTGGCCTTGCACGTTGAGGATGGTTGCTCCCATGAACGGCCGGCGTGTGCGATCGTTCACGCTCCATCGAACTAGAGGTCGCCTCATGCGGTCCATACCGACTGGTATCCCGGTGAATGGGATTGCTAGCCCGAGGATGTTCAGCGTTACGTTCAGATTTCCCGGTACCTTCGTAATGCACGGCACGGTTCGAGTCATAGGACCGGCAGAGATGGCAGGCTCAACAGCGCGGATGCCACGTATCACTACGTACACAGGATCGACAATGTTAAGTCCGATAGGGTCAAGCCTTATGGTATCGGTGGCGAGGAAATCGTTAAGTATACTCATTGGGGTCTCTCCTTATTGAGGTTGCAAGGAAATGTTTTCGATTTCTCGGTAATCGAAACGCCGGCATACGGTGCGGTCCCTGAGAATTGTGATCAACCCTGCGGATAAAACTTACAGGATTTTTGCGTCATCACTTATAAGTGGCGGAAAATTTGGAAACGTCACACCAGAGCGTTTCAAGAACCTGTAGATTTCTGGTGTTGGTTGCAAGAGAAAAGTTGCGAAGATTGTCCACTGTGGGGAGCCATTGCTCTCTTCTGGTTGCTCCTTCGTAAACGATTTTCAATTATCTGAACGTGTTTACTCCGCTCACGGGGAAAGTAGCTCACGGAAAAAAACTTCTTCTTACGTCGCTGCGGGAAATTTCTACAAACCTGCGAAATACCTCGCAACCTCACCCCACTAATGTCCCTAAATCGTAGATAAACCTCCAGATACTAGATGGTACGGGTCATGCACTGATGAAACCCGGGAGACATTTTGTAATGGCTAAAGTTTTGATCCTGGGAGGCGGGTTCGGAGGTGTCGTAGCGGCGGAGCATCTCGCTGACGAGCTCGGCGACGAACATCAAATTACGCTCGTGTCGCGAAGCCGCCAGTTTGTTTTCTATCCAGCACTAGTGAGGCTCGCTTTTGAGAAAGCCCAGCCGGCCGACGTTTCATTCGACTTGAGGCATACAATGCTCAATCGACGAATTAACTTCATTGAAGCTGAAGTTGCCTACATCGATCCGGTCGAAAGAAACATCACGATTGCCCACGGCCAAGTCGAAGGAAAGCTTCCTTACGACTATCTCGTATTTGCTCTCGGACGAGGCCTCGCAACCGAACGCATCACCGGATTCTACGAGCACGCTCATCATCTTCTGAACGTCGACAAGGCAATCAGTTTTGGTAAGGCAGTTAAAAAGTTCCACGAAGGAAGAGCTGTTTTTGGCCAATGTTTTGGCGCTCGCTTGCCGGTTCCGGTTTACGAAAGCGCCTTTGCCCTCGCACGCAGGCTTGAAGAAACGCGCGAACGTGAGCGCGTCCGCATAACAGTCGTCAGTCCCACCACACTCGAATCGGAGATTGGCGATGTTGCCGGCGCCGCCGCACTTAAAAAGGCACTGGACGCGCATCAAGTCGAGTTCCTGCCCAACATCAGCATCGCATCACTTACGCAGAACTCAGCCATCACGGAGAGTGGGGAGGCAATCGATTTCAACCTGCTCATGCTGGTGCCGCCGTTTCGGGGTTCTTCGGCAGCCTCATACGTCGGGATTACAAACGAAGAGGGTTACATCAACGTGGATCCAAGCATGCGTGTTTCCGGCCACGAGCGGATATACGCAGTCGGCGACTGCGTGAACTTTGACGGACCCAAGAT
>JBKPOC010000185.1:0-7745 GCA_046732935.1 Acidobacteriota bacterium
CTTATGAACAATTCAGCAAACACCTTCTACGAATTTGAGTGCTTTCAAGTCGATGCAAGGCGGCGCTTACTTTTTCGCGAAGGCCGGCCCGTTCCCGTAACTCCCAAAGCCTTTGAGATTCTGCTCGGGCTGGTCCAAAGCGGAGGCAGAATAATAAGCAAAGACGAGATGATGACGACGGTCTGGCCCAACTGCTTCGTCGAAGAAGGCAACCTCGCACAAAATATATTCCTGTTACGTCGCATTCTGGGAGAACAGAAAAACGAGCACAAGTTCATCATAACGATTCCAGGAGTTGGTTATCGCTTTGCACCATTCGTAAGGCAATCTTCTGCTGACCCCGCTATTCGCAAACTCACTCCCAGGGGCGACCACAAGATTTCCTGTATCGCCGTGCTCCCTCTCAAACCGGTTTGTCGAAACGAGATGGATCCTTCTTTAGGAGTGGCAATTGCGGATGCGCTTACCACCAGGCTTTGCAATCTAAAGGTCGTCAAAATTATGCCGACTTCCACTGTACTCCGACTGATAGAGCCTTGTCAGAACCCGTGGCTCGCCGCGAACGATTTAGGTATCGATGCGCTACTGGACGGACTTTATCAACGCGACGGCGAACGGCTGCGGGTGTCGATCCAACTAATTCGCGCCGGCGAAGGCACCATGCTGTGGGCAGAAAAGTTCGACACCGAGCTTACAGATCACTTTTCACTTCAGGACTCAGTTTCGGAACAGGTAGCGACTGCGCTTGCTGAAAACTCGATAGCCTTGAACCGCCGCGATTCTCAGTTGTTCGGAAGACAGGCTTGCAGCGTTGCTCGTGAGTTACCGCTAGTGCTTCGTCCACTGTTTCTGCCACAAAGAAGGACAAAACTCACAAATACTTTCGCTAATTCCTTGTGCCTTTTGTTTCTTTGTGGCGGCGGTGCTGCAACCTTCTGTAGTAATAGAGTTAAACTTGATATTCAGGATCGATTTCGAGCAAGTATGTCTTCTCCCACATCAGCACCGACGGAGGCAACGTTCGACGAGATTTACGCGGAAGTTCCCGCCGAACAAGTCGAGCGGTTGAAAGCATTCCGCCGAACCCATCCAATTAGGCGCTTGACTTTTGGCGGCGCACAGTGGGAATACATCAATTGCGGCCGCGGTGAACAAACGCTGCTCCTACTGCCTGGAGCGTTATCAGTTGGCGAATCAACCTTTCCGATCATCACGGCTTTTGAAAACGAATACCGCATTATCGCTCCGTCATATGCCCTGTCACTGGCAATGACCCCTTTGTGCGAAGGCATTGCCAATATTCTCGAAGCAGAAGATGTCAATCAAGCTCACGTTATCGGCGGTTCTTACGGCGGACTTGTCGCGCAGTATTTCGTGCGCAAGTATCCAGAAAAAGCGCGCAGTCTCATTCTTTCACATACCTTTGTGATGACTCCGAAATTAGAGCTGCCGCTCAAGATTACAGGCCAGCTACTCCCTATGGTGCCGCCAAGTCTTTTTGTGCGACTGCTTAAGCTGCGGCTCAATAATATGTTGCTTTCGACTTTGAGCCGTACGAAGCACCCGGAATATGAGTTTTGGCGGGCCTATTTAAACGAAGCCGTCGCCTCTAATCGCTTCAAAGAAGTCGCCATTCACCAGAACAAGTGTTTGCTTGAGCTGGCCCGTCAGCCGCAATTCAGTGCTGACGATTTGAAACAGTGGCGCGGCAAAGTTCTTATGATCGATTCGGATGATGACCCGGCAATTCCGGCAAAGGATAGAGCGTTACTGAGAAAAACTTATCCGCAAGCACAATTGAAAACCTTCAGTGATGCCGGGCACGTATCCTCTATTTTGAAGCGTGACGAAGTCTTTTTTGTTATAAGAAGTTTTCTGCACGAAATTGTTTGAATGGCTAGTAAAAAATTTCGCCGGATCGGATTTCGCTTTAAATAGGAAGATTCGCCATACACATCTTATTCCGCTCGGCGACTTCTCAAACCATAGCTATGGCCAGAAGTTGAAATGGACGAAATGCATCGTCAGTTGACGGACAACTTCACAAAAGCACTCGTGGATGTGAGTCTCGAAACCCCGGGCTATCGTCTTATCGAAGATTTTCGGCTTTTCTGTTCGTGCAGCGTGGCGCCTGATAGTACATAACGAGTCGTTCCTTTGATACTCGGACAGCACGCCGCGTCCTTTGGACCATAGTTCAACGTATCAAGAAGTATCGAATTGTTGTCCACCGCGGTCAGCTCCACTGCGCGCGCAAACTTACCGCCGGCGTCTGCCTGTGTTAACGACGCCAGCTTGCCTCTCCGTCGCACAAAGACCGCAAGGTACTGGATGTAGAGATTGCTTCCACGTTGTCCTTCAATTGTATAAAGCACGACCGTTTCCGGCTCGCCGTCGTGAGTCAGGTCACCGGCGACTATTTTGCGCGCTTCTCGGTACTCCTCACCTTGTTCGCGTTTGGCCTGACGTGTAATGAAGTTATCGATCGTCGCGGTGTCAGCATCCTGAGCTGCTAATGTGCTGCTGATGACCATACCCATAGCCACGCTCAAAATAACACCTTGCGCTAAATAGGCTCTTAGAGACACAGAACTAACTTCCTTTATTCATTTGCGCCTTTTGCTGCTATTACTTCGGGTGACATTCGACGCACTGGAACATCGAGATGTCTCCCAGGTTGATAGGATGTCTGAACGGTTCGTTCGCTTTGTGGCACGTTTCGCATTTTCGATTTGCCAGTCCGCCGAGATCCACCGGATGCTTAAAATCGATGGTCGCGGGAATCGTTAACGGTCTAGCTGAGTCTGACAACACAGTATGGCAGATGTTGCAATCGTTGCGAATCACCTTTCCCGTGTCGCTAACGTGCTCGCCGTCGTGACATCTAAAACAACCCGATGAATAGAGGTGTCCGATGTTGTTCGGATGGGTGGACCAATCGGTCTTCATCTCAGGGAAGAAGTAGGTCTTGAAGATGCGCTGCGTTTCGCCGATGGCGGTTTTGATCGCGTCCACCTTTTGCGAGTACAACTGACTGTAGTTTGTCCGGTAAAAGCCATCGAGCCCTGACGCGATAGTCTTCAAGGCCTCGTCCTCGGTGGAATACGGTTTGTTCAACACCTCTACTGCCTGCTTTTTAAGATAAGGTAACGCGGGATCGAGCCGGCCCGCGGAGAACGACTGGTCCAGAGCTACATCCGGCGGCAGGTATGTATGCGCCGGGCGATTGTGGCAATCAATACAATCCATGCGCCGCTTTTCAGACGACGCAATCTGGTCTGCACCGAGCCGCCGAGTCCGATCGTAATACTCGGTCACGTTCCCATTGCGATCCTGCACGCGGATCCAGGGAATTACCTGCCGCTGCTTATCACTGGCGATGAAAGTGATTTGATTACCGAGATTCATATGCCAGTGAATCCCTGCCACTGGCCCGCTCGCAGGGTCGCCGCCGCCCACGTTAATCAACATCCGAGTCTGCCGTAACGTGTTTTGTTCGTCATAAGCGTAATGATTGAAAGTCTTGAGCTGAGCGCCATGAAACTTCGAAGGCCAGTGACATTGTTCACACGTTTCGTTGGCCGGTCGCATGTTGTGAACAGGCGTTTCGATTGGTTTTGAGTAGCTGTTGGTGGCGAGGGAGAAGAGTTGACGCGCTCCCGAAAGTTTCGAACGTGCATACGACTCAGCGCCGTGGCCCACGTGACAATCAACGCAGCGAATTCTGGCGTGCGACGTTGCATTAAATGCTACAAACTCGGGTTTCATGACGGTATGGCAAGTCTGCCCGCAAAACTGGACGGACTCCGTGTACTCATAAGCCCGATAACTTCCGAAGGCGCTGGCGCAAACAAATATAAAGCAGAGAGTCAGGATCACGAGTGCGAGGCGACGCTGTCGTGCGTCGTTGAGATCAATTCTGGGATATGGGGCGATCGCGGAAGATGGCGATCGCCTTCGTCTTCGTCTCTCGATCAACATCCCTGTCAGGATCACGAGCAGACCAAACACGAGGAACCCCGGCAGGATGACGTACGTGATAATGCCGAGGTAAGGGTTATCCGCTGTTTCCGTCAACTCGATGAGAAACAACAGCAGGATACTGACGACCGCGGCAATTACGATCACGGCGCCGGCAAAGCTGAGGTAGTTTCTAAAAAGGGTCGGAGGTCTTTTTTCAGGTTGTTTTTCTTCGCTCATCGGCGTCTCAATGAGTTCGACTAAAACACACGTACCTCCCATGCTGTTGGGTTATCCAAAACTAAGCATGGGAGGGTGGTGGGGGAAACGCTTTGCTAAAGCTCCTACTGACTCGATCTCAGTTGCTTCATGTGGTCCAGGAGTGCTTTTGCCTGCTCCGCCGTTACGCCTTTCTCTCCATAGGCCGGCATGTTGGGTGGCTTCTCAGGTTTCTTACCCTTCAAGATCGCATCGATGTATTGCTCGTCGGTCATAGAGGCGTCGAATTTTTTTTCTGCTTTCTGCCCGTGGCAAACGACGCATTTGGCTTTGTAATAAGCTTCGGGGTCTGAAGGTTGTGCCTCACCCTGAGCGGGTGCAACGCTCAAGAAGACCACGCTAAACAAGAAGATTGCTGCAATCGCGATTGTTATGTTCTTTACGAGTTTCATCATCTCTCCTTAAGCACTGTCCGCTCGCGGTCCGTTAGTGCAACGTGTGTGCCCTGCGGAAAAAGCCGCAAAACACGTGTGTTGCTTTCATTCCTGTCCCCCGAAAGCGAATTTTTGCCCACCCGATAAGAATCTTTCCTCAGACCTCGAATGGATTTGGCCACAGGCAATGCAACTGTAGGGGCGGCCCTCTGTGGCCGCCCGTCTGTATATTGGCGAACGCGGGCGGCCACGGAGGGCCGCCCCTACAAAACGTTCAAAAATGCCACTCCGGACCCTTGTGACAACGCTTGCACACGGAGAAGTCATCGCCGCCAAACGTCCGCTGCCCGTTGTGGCAACTCGCGCAACTGAAAGCCCCTGCTGGCGCGTGGTGATTCAGCGGTGCTGGCGCTGAAACTTGCCGTCCTCTTGGCAAACCTGCTCTAACCTGGTGACACGCCGCACAACCCAACTTCTCAGACGCATCATGACTTGCGTGACTGAAGCCAACTCGATAAGCAGACGCCTGCTCCGAAGTGCGAACCAGACGTCCGAGCTGATGACAAGTACTGCACGATGAGATGTTCCTCCCATTCGCCTGCGCATTAGGTGTGTGACAGCTAAAACAGGTGACGTGTGCATTCAGCCGAGAGGGAATCGAGAGCCCAACACCTAGGCGATTTCGCCGGTGACAAGTGGCACAAGCAGCGCCACTGTGTTTCGCGTGAGCGAATCTCGCGTCGAAACTGCGCAACGGTGGAAACGCTTTGACCTTGCCACTCTGAGCGTCCGTGTGACAGATCGTGCAAATCTCGCTCGTTGGATTTGAGAACTGCTGAGCGTGACAGCCTGTGCAAGGTGCATGTGCGGCTTTGCCTGGCAAGGTCGGCTGCGGTGAATTGTTGTCCCGACGATGGCAAAGCAAACAGGGAAGCCGCGCGTGATTGCGATCGTCGTGTTTGAATTGTGAGTAGTCCGCCTGTGCCGGTTCCAGCACTGCATGGGCGAAAACTCTTCGGGCGACTGCCGGCTTCGAAATCGAATTCACATGATTCGCAGGCACTGCTTTGTTGCCGAATGCGATGTGACACTTCGTGCAGACAAACGTCGCGCTCTTATTTCTTTGTTCGATTTCGTAGTTGAGGATTCCACCTTCATCGAGAGTCGCCGTAATGTGACAACCTTCGGCGCCACCACCACACGATTTGACCGGCACTTTTCGCGTTTCATCACGTGTGGTGTTCATCGCCGTCACGTTGTGACACTGTGCGCATTTCACATCCGTGTGTGTTTCATGTCTAAACGCACCGGCTGAAATTCGATTGCGCCACGCCGTCAAAGTCCACCAATCGGTGACGCCGATCGTGCCGGCCAGTTTCTGATCAAAATCTGCCGTCAGCTTTTCACTAACGGGTGTCTTGTGACACGTATCGCAGTTTGCAGGCAAAGGCGCGAGCTCACTCTCCTGGTTATGACACGTGAAGCACGTTGCGTGAGTGAGGGGTCGCGTCTTGAAAGTTCCTTTCTTTAGCCAGAATGCATCGCCGATCTCTTTGGGCGGCTTAGTAACGAACTCATCATCCGATTTGCCCTGCGGCTGGTACGTTTGATGGCAGTCGGCGCAATCCGAGTCGGAGTGTTTGTCGTGCGGGAAGAAGACGCGGAACTCTGAAACAAAACGCGTGGCCTTCGCTGTTGTAAGGAAAGCTTCACCAAGACTCGGAAACGGGTGGCGCGATGTGTCGCTCGGTGTCGCTTTCACGTGGCAGTTAAAGCAGATCTTTGGGACCGGTCGCTCGCGCGCGAAGAACTGCCGTCGATGGCAGTTAAGGCAGGATGCGTGTTCCGGAAACTCGGCGACATCAGGAAACGCTGCGTCGCCTTTGCGAACGTCCTTCCAGTTTTTTGTCGGGACCTTATGACACGCACTGCACGCGAGTTTTTCTTTCCCGACGTGAGTGCTATGAGAAAAGTCTGAGTAGTTAATACGCGGCTGAGCAAAAGCGATACCGATAACTACTAATGTTAAGAGTTTAAGCACGCGCAATCATTTAGACAGGATTACAAGATTTACAGGATTGACAAGATGGCAAACTATTCCCTGCGGCCAAAGTAGAAACGCAACGACGTATAAGGCAGGTGCGCGTGATATTTCTGCGGCCGTGTTCCAACTATCGTGCTTTCGTTGTAATTGTAGTACTGGTAACCAACATTCCAATCGAGCCGGTGATGCAGCTTAATTGCCAGCCGCGCTTCCGGCGACTGATAACTCATCGGATAAGACGCGATCAACGTTCCGGGATTTCCGGTCGGATCCGCCACTCGATTTACCTGGCCGTTGTCCTTATTAATTCGGTACGCCGTGAATAGCGTCGCCCGCGGAGCAATTCGCGCCACTGACTCTACAAAGAAGAAATTGTTTCTTACGATGTAAAGGTTGTTGGCGAACGGATGCTGCACGCCGTTGAAGAAATAATCGACTATCGCCTTGCTGTTTATCCAGTGATAATTGTAGCCAGTGCTGATAGAGAACCTCGAGGTCGCGGTCCAATCAAGTGACGACGTAAAGATTCGCGATTTTATATTGACTCCGAAATCCTCAATCGAAACGCCGGCGATCTCAGAAGGATTCGAGTTATCTTTAGTAATCACAGCCAGGTTGAACGCGACGCGTGAGCTTGGCTTATACCGGCTCT
Organism: Acidobacteriota bacterium; assembly: GCA_046732935.1. Lineage (GTDB taxonomy): Bacteria > Acidobacteriota > Blastocatellia > Pyrinomonadales > Pyrinomonadaceae > PSRF01. The sequence goes on from JBKPOC010000185.1 coordinate 7,310, forward strand.
TTGCCCGAACGTTGGTGTAGTTGTAATTGCCGATGCGCGAAAACACGTTATCGGCCGTACCGTGCTCGGCGTCGAAATAGATGGTCCATTCGTTTAGTGGCCGCGCTTTGAAGCCGCCCAGCACCGCGTGCGTGTTGTTGTGCTCTGTGAAACTGTCAGGCACGAGCGGCGTCGGTGAATTAGAACCGAGGTTGAAGCCGCTGAGGGCCTCTTCCACGCGGCGTTGCGCATAGCGATAGCCCAGGTGGATAGAATAACGAGGGCTAAACTGGTAATCACCTTCGATCGTGTTTTGAATCTTCCGGTACTCGGTGTTTGTGAGCACGTCGCGATTGTTGAAAGCTATCGTGTTTGTCCTCGTGCCGCGCGTGAGTGAAAAGAAATCGCTGAAGAGCGCCGAGCCCGTGATCTCGAATCGTTCAACTCTGAATGTATT
>JBKPOC010000186.1:0-14605 GCA_046732935.1 Acidobacteriota bacterium
ATGAAAATATTAATGCCGGTTCCGGGTTGACGAGTGTCCGGTGTCATAGTTAGTTCCTCTCTACCAAAACGGGATGGCGTCCAGGGCCGCTTCCTTCTATGTTGCGTCTCTTGAGCCATCGGCATCGATATCTTGCGGACAATATCTTGTGCAACCGGGGCGCAAGCATACAACAACTTGTCAGAAAATACTACCGAAACGATTTTTAAATCGTGATACGAAATGCGTTAGTTTGCCTGTAGATCCGCGCCTGCTGACGCCGGTGCGAATCTCCGCTGCCTGCGTGCGATGAGCAAGCAACGCGAGCCCCGCGGCCGCTGCCCAGGCCGGGCTCTGAATGTCTTCAATCAACCCGCCAAAACGATCGCGTTCGGGATAGCCGAGCCGCACCGGCGCGTCGAAAACCTGTTCGGCAATCTCAGTCATGCCGTTGAGCAACGATCCGCCGCCGGTGAGCACAACGCCGCTCGAGAGTTGGCGTTCCCAGCCAGCGTCTTTGATCTCGTCGGCAACGTGCATCAACACCTCTTCGGCGCGAGGCTGAAGAATGTCGCAGAGGATCTGTCGCGAGAGTTGGCGCGGTGGGCGGCCGCCGACCGAAGGCACGTCGACCAACTCGCCGCGCTCCGTGTCGCTCAACGAACTGCTGCACGCGCAGCCGACTGTGCGTTTGATCTTCTCCGCTTCGGGGATCGGAGTGCGCAGACCGAAAGCGATGTCGTTGGTGAAATGCGAACCACCGAGCGGGAACACTGCCGTGTGCTGCACTGCGCCGCGCTGATAGATGATCAGTCCCGTCGTTTCAGCGCCCACGTCGACGAGTGCGGCGCCGAATTCCTTGTCATCTTCAGTCAACGAAGCCTCGGCAGCCGCCAACTGCTCGAGGACCATGTCGGCAACGACAAGGCCGGCGCGATTGACGGCGTTGATAGCGTTCTGTCGCGCTGTAACGGGACTCGTCACGATGTGTACCTTCACGGCGAGTCGCGCGCCGATCATGCCGACGGGGTCGTTGATGCCGTCCTGATCGTCGACGATGAACTCCTGCGGCAGGCGATCGACGATCTCGCGTCCCGCCGGAAGTTGAATCGCGCAGGCAGAATCAATCGCGCGGCGCACGTCTTCAGCAATGATCTCGCGGTCGCGTCCGGAGACGGCGACGATGGCCTGGCCGTTGAAACCGAGGATGTGCGATCCCGCCAGGTTGATTGTTACCTCTTCTGCTTCGAGCCCGCTCATCCGTTCCGCTTCTTCAACTGCTTTCTTGATTGCGTCGACCGCCGCGTCGGGATTGACGATCACGCCTTTGCGCAGACCACGCGCTTCCGCTTCTCCGATTCCCACCACTTCGAGCAATCCACCTTCACCTGCCTCGCCGGCGATACACGTCACTTTGCTTGTCCCTATGTCGAGACCGATTGTGTGGTGCGTACGCTTGGCCATCGGGGGTGCTCTCCTGGAAGCGGCTATCTCCGCACAGATTCTGTTGCGTCAGCTATTGTCTGATTGCCGGTAACCAAACCGACGATTGCTTTCTTCCCCTGTGATAGATCGATGTAACTGATGAGTGGACCGCGCGACGTCTGACGTTCCCGGTCGAGAACGGCCAGCGCGTTTTGCAGGCGCGCCGCCTGGTCTTTTCCGCCGAGCCGGATCTCGATCTGCGAATCGTCGCCCGCGAGCTGCACGCGCACGTCACGGAGATCATTTAGATTGACTTCACTGACTCTCTCCGCGATGGACTGCGCGTTCCACTCGCGTTGCAGTTCGAGAAATCTCTTGACGCGTTCGCGGTTCTCCGCTTGTGCGGCTGTCGAATCGTCTTCGTTCCAACCGCGCAGGAAGAACACGGGCGTCTGATCTGTCGGCGACATGTCGCCGAGATAGACCGCGTCGTCGTCAACCCAGATGAAGCGGCCTGACGCTGTGCGAACGACAGCCTGCGGTTGGCGTTCGGTGATGCGGACGCGAATGCCGTCAGGCAAAACGCGCGTGACGACTGCGGAACGCACCCACGGCAACCGTTCGAGATGCTTGCTCACCAGATCGAGATCTGCGCGCCACACACCAGTCTCTCCAACATCTCGCAGCACTGACGCCTTGATATCGTCGCTCGATGCGCGCGTCGCTCCTCGCATTTCGACCTTCTTCACCTGAAAGAAATCGGCCGAAGCCGCAGCTCGATAACCGACCAGCGCTACCAAACCGATTATCGCCACCAGACCGATGCGCAACGCGAGCGGAACGTAACCGACCAGTGATCGCAAACGCGCGCCGATGTTTACTCCTGAATCGCGTTTGGCCGGCCGTTGGCCCACGTTGGCTTTGCCTTTACCCAGGCCGGTGCGATTGCCCACTTTCTGTGCGACGACTTGCTCTTTCACGGTTGTTGCTCCTCTTTCTCAGCAGGCGGATCAGGATTGGCGCGCCAGAGTTCCACTTCGTACTCCAACTCGATTCCCTGTTCGCGTCTGACGCGCTCGCGAATCTCTTCCGCCAGCGCAAGCGCATCTTCGGCGCGCGCGTTCTCGCCTTCCGTGACGATGAAGTTCGCGTGAACAGGCGAAACGATTGCGGTGCCGCGACGCTGTCCCTTCATTCCCATCTCGTCGATGATCTTGCCGGTGCCGATCGTGCTTGCCGGCGGGTTCTTGAAAAAACAACCCGCGGAGCGAGAGCCGTGCGGCTGTGTCGCAAGACGGCGCTTCTTCGCGTCGTCCATGCGCGTTTTGATCTGCTCGGGATCGTCCGGCGTGAGACGCAGCGTCGCGCCGAGTAACAGTTCGCCGTCTTTGAATGACGTGTGACGGTAATTCCACTCGACACTCTCGCCGGGGACTTCAACCACTCGGCCCTCGCGCGCGACGCGAACCGTCTCTGTGACGGTTCCGATCTCGTGACCGTACGCACCCGCGTTCATCCAGAGCGCGCCGCCGACTGTTCCTGGAATGCCGCCGAGGCCTTCGATTCCCGCCAGGCCCGCGCGCGCGACGTCGATGCACAAACGCGGCAGCGAATAACCCGCGCTTACCCAAACGTGATCGCCGTCGATCCGCACCTCGCCTTTCAGCTCGCTCATATTCAGCACGACGTAATGATGATCGTGATCGTCGGCGAGAACGTTGCTGCCCGAGCCGAGCGCGCGCCAACCGATTCCGGCCTGGTCTAACTCGTAAACGATCGCGGCCGCTTGTTCTTCTGTTTCAGGCGAGATGACCCAGTCGATCGCGCCGCCCACGCGGAGGCTCGTCAACTCGGCGAAGCGGCGTCCACGTTCGGCGCGCACGCCGAGTCGCTGCGCGATCTGTTCAAGCAATTTGTCTCGTTCTTCTAACAATTTCTTAGGACCCGGATTCATCACGCAACAGGTTCAATAGTTGGTCGGCGACGCGGTTGACTGTTCCCGCGCCCAACGTCAAAACGAGGTCGCCGGGCTGGACGCATTCGCGCAACGCGGGTGCGGCGTTCTCCAGTTCGCCGATGTAATTGACGTCCTTATGACCGAAGCGCTTGATCGCGTTCGTCAACACCTCGGCGGTCACACCTTCGATCGGATCCTCGCTCGCCGCGTAGATGTCCGTGATGAACAGCACGTCGGCGTTATTGAACGAACGAGCAAACTCCTGCATCAGATCGTTCGTCCGCGAATACCGGTGCGGCTGAAACAACACGACGATGCGCCGGCCGCCCGATCCGAGTTTCGCCGCGGCAAGCGTGGCGCGAATCTCAGTCGGATGGTGTCCGTAGTCGTCGACGACGAGCACGCCATTAACTTCACCTTTCGACTGAAAGCGCCGGCCCGCGCCGGTGAAGTTGTGCAGCCCTTCGACGATCTTGTCGAACGGCACTTCCAATTCGAAACCGACCGAGATCGCCGCGAGCGCGTTGTAGACGTTGTGAACGCCGGGCACGCGCAGGACCATCTCGCCCATCACGTCCGAGCCGCGCCACACGTTGAAGCTCGTTCCGAAATTGCTGTCGTGACGAATGCCGTGCGCCGAGACGTCAGCCTGCGCGCTGAAGCCGTACGTCAGGCGACGCCGCACGAGCAGCGGAATGATTGCCTGCACGTTCGGATCGTCGAGACACAGCACGGACGAACCGTAGAACGGGACCTTGTTGACGAAGTCGGCGAAGCACTTACGCACGTCGTCCATGTCGTGGTAGTAGTCCATGTGCTCGCGATCGATGTTGGTCACGACGGCGATCGTCGGCGTCAACATCAGAAACGAGCGATCGCTTTCGTCAGCTTCGACGACCATCAGGTCGCTCGTGCCGAGGTGCGCGTTTGAACCGTACGCGCCGACCACGCCGCCGACAACCATCGTCGGATCGAGACCGGCGTGTCCGAGCACGGTCGCCACCATCGAAGTCGTGGTCGTCTTTCCGTGCGAGCCGGCGACGGCGACTGTGTGCGGCTTGAGCCGCATCAGCTCCGCCAACATTTCGGCGCGCGCAATCACGGGGATTGAACGCCGCTGCGCCTGGACGATCTCGGGATTGTCGTCGCGCACCGCGGTTGAACGGACGACGACGTGCGGCTGACCGACGTTCTCCGCGTTATGTCCTTCGAACACTTCGACGCCCAGTCGTTGCAGTCGATCGGTGACGGCCGAACGCTTCAGGTCGGAACCGGAGACGCGAAAGCCGAGATTGATCAGCACCTCGGCGATGCCGGACATGCCGATGCCCCCGATACCGACAAAATGGACATGTTGGATTCTGCGAAACATTAACTAATTAACTTCTCAATCAAGTTCACAACACTCGCCGCCGCATCACCATGCGCTAATTTGCGACTCGCTTGTTCCATTCGATCCAGCTCCTGCGGCGATTCCAATAGAACGCGGATTTCTTTCGCCAAACGCTCACCGTTCAAGTCCTGCTGCAAGATCATCTTCGACGCGCCCCCAGCTTCCAGCGCCTCCGCGTTCTTTCGCTGATGATCGTCAGCCGCCAACGGAAACGGAATCATGATCGACGCCTTGCCGGCGGCGATCAGTTCCGCCGTAGTCGTTGCTCCGGCGCGACAGATTACGATGTCCGCCGCGGCGAAGTCAGCCATCATGTTGTCAATGTAACTACTCACCTCCGCTTGTTCGCTCCAACCGGCTGCGGCGTATGCCGCCTTCACTTTTTCAAATTCAGCGGGACCCGTCTGGTGCTTGATCCGCAACGCCGGCCGCAAACTCTCGAGCAACGGCAACGCTGCGATCATTCCGTCGTTGATCGCCCGCGCGCCTTGGGAACCGCCGAAGATCAGCAACGAAAGTTTCCCCGGCTCTCTTTGCTTCGGCGGTATCTCAAAGAACTCTCGACGCACCGGGTTTCCGGTCACGATTGCCTTGCCGCGGAAGTAAGGCAGCGCCTGATCGAACGAGACCGCCGCGCGATCGACAAACCGCGCCAGCATCCGGTTCGTCACACCCGGCAACGCGTTCGACTCCATCACCAACGTTGGCCGTTTCGTCAACGCCGCCATCATCACTACCGGTCCGGAAACATATCCGCCGGCGCCGACGACAACGTCAGGCTTGAACTGTCGAATCAGGCCCCACGCCGAAACAAAACTTCTCGGCAGCAGCACGAACCCGCGCATTCGCGCTGCCATCGTGACGTTTTTCAAACCCGCACTTTCAATGAGCGACAACTCGAATCCCGCTTGCGGCACCAACCGCGTTTCGAGCCCGCGCGCCGTGCCGACGAATCGCACTTTCGAACCGGCGTCGCGTCGCATGATCTCTTGCGCGACCGCGATGCCCGGATAAATGTGTCCGCCAGTACCGCCGGCAGCGATCAGTACGTTCATTGTCAATTGCCAACTGCCGGTGGCCGATTTACCCGTCCTGCATGTTGCGAGACGTTCAGCAAGATCCCAACGGCCGCCAGCGTCGGCACCAGCGAAGAGCCGCCGTACGAAATGAACGGCAGCGGAATTCCTTTTGTCGGCACGAGCGACAGCACCACGCTGATGTTGAAAAGCGCCTGGGCCACGATGCTCGTCACGATCCCCAGACTCAACAACATTCCAAATCGATCGGGCGCGAGTAACGCCGTCCGCACGCCGCGCCAGAGAAAGAGCGCAAACACCGCGACAACGGCGAGCGCGCCGACAAGTCCCAACTCCTCGCCGATCACGGCAAAGATGAAATCGGAATGCGCGAACGGAAGAAACAGCATCTTCTGCTTCCCTTGCGCAAAGCCGAGGCCGTTCGATCCACCGGATCCGACGGCGATCAACGACTGCACGACTTGAAACCCAGCGCCTCGCTGATCCGCCCACGGGTCCATAAACGTGACGAGACGTTTCAGCCGCCACGGCACGAAAATCAACAATCCCGCCGCGACGAACAATGCCGGCGCGGCCGCCATCGCGAGATGCACCACGCGTGCTCCGGCCGTGTAGATCACGACCGTAAAGATCAAGACCAGCATCATCGCCGTGCCGAAGTCAGGTTCGATCACGACGAGCGCGGCGAGCCAGCCTGTCACCAGGCCACACGGCACGAACGTTCGAAAGAAATCGCCCTCTTCACCCGCGCGCTTCTCGAGGAAGTAAGCGAGGAAGATGATCAGCGAGAGCTTCGCCATCTCCGACGGTTGGAGTGAAACACCGGGAAGCTTGATCCAGCGGTGCGCGCCGTTCGTGGCGCTGAAGGCAAACACGGCCATCAATGCGATCGTGCAAAGGAACAGCGCACCGCAAACAAGGCGGCGGCTCTTCAGTAGCTGATAATTGAACTGCATCATCAGCAACATCACGCCGAAGCCGATCGCCACCCAAACGCCTTGTTTAATCACGTAGTAAAACTGGTTTCCATTTTCCCGCTCGGCGATGACGGCTGACGCGCTGTAGACCATCACGACGCCGAACAAGGCGAGTCCGGTCGTCGCTGCGAAGAGCCATTTGTCTGGAGCCAGTTTGCGCGCCATGATTACTTCAAATCCGCCACTTCACGTTTGAACACCTTTCCGCGGTGCTCGAAACTGTCGAACATGTCGAAACTCGCGCACGCAGGCGCGAGCAAAATTAAATCGCCGGGTTCAGCGGCCTTGAATGAACGGGCAACGGCATCGCTCATGTCGGTCGCTCTTTCAATCGCTGCGTATCTGCCTAACTCACTCGCAATCGTCTCTGCGTCTTCACCAATCAATACAAGCTTTCGAACTTTCGACTTCACCAGCGACGCCAACGGTTCGTACGGCGCTTTCTTCCCACGCCCGCCGAGAATCAGAACGATTTTTCCCGCATCTTCCGCGAACGCTTCCAAAGCTTTCAGCGTCGCGTCAACGCTGGTCGCTTTCGAGTCGTTGTAGAACCTGACGCCATCGATCTCGGCAACGAACTCGAGCCGGTGCTCGACGGGATTGAACCGTTTCGCCGTCTCGGCCATCGATTCGACCGGCGCCCCCGCCGCAAGTCCTGCTGCAAACGCGGCCGCGACGTTCTCGACGTTATGCATCCCGCGCAGTTTCAAGTCATCGACGTTCAGCAAAGCGCGACCGTCATAGACCAACTCTTTCCCGCGCAAAAAAACTCCGCGCTCCAGCTCCTTCCGCACGCTGAAATCGATCACCCGCGCCCGCAAACCACTCTCCCACGACGACACCGTCGGATCATCCGCATTCAGCACCGCGACGTCGTCTTCCGTCTGGTTCATGAAGATGCGATGCTTCGCCGCCGCGTAGTCGTTGAACGTCTCGTAGCGATCCATGTGGTTCGGCGTCACGTTCAAAACCACCGCTATCGACGGGCGAAACGTCGTGATCGTCTCCAACTGGAAACTCGACAACTCCGCCACGGTCCAACCATCGTCACGCGAATCGTCGATCATCGAGATCAACGCCTTGCCGATATTTCCGCCGACCTGCACCGGCAATCCTGCATCGCGCAGCAACTCGCCGATCAGTGAAGTGGTCGTCGTCTTGCCGTTGCTGCCCGTGATCGCAACGATGCGTCCTTTCAAATAACGTGCGGCGAGCTCGACCTCGCCGATAACCTCCGCGCCTGCTCGTTCGGCGTAACGGATCGGAATGATGTTCGCCGGAACACCCGGACTAACCACCACTAACTCGATCTGATCGAGCAACCAACTCGGCGGGTCGCCCGGCAACAAACCCACTCCCAACTCTTTCAACGCCAGCGCTTCCGGCGACCATTCTTCGATCGGCTTCCGATCGTTTAAGGCGACAGTCGCGCCCTGATTCATCAAAAATTTCGCGGCCGCAATCCCACTTCTTGCAGCTCCGATGATCAAAACCTTCTTGCTCATCGGAGTTTCAGTGTCGACAGACTCAGCAGCGCGAACAGAATCGCCAATATCAAAAACCGAAACACGATCTTCGACTCACGCCAGTCCTGCATCTCGAAGTGATGATGCAGCGGCGTCATCTTGAACAATCGACGCCCGGTGCCGGTCGTTCGCTTCGTCATCTTGAAAACGCTGACCTGGAGCATCACCGAAAGCGCTTCGATCACGAACACGCCGCCCACCATCAACAACATGAACTCCTGTTTTGTCAGCACAGCGACTGTTCCCATTGCTCCGCCGATCGCAAGGCTCCCAACGTCACCCATAAAGACCTGCGCGGGCGGCGCGTTGTACCACAGAAATCCAAGGCTCGCGCCCGCCATCGCGCCGCAAAAGACGGTCAACTCCGCCGCTTCCGGTCGATGCGTCAGGTCGAGATAGCCAGCCCAACGCGCGTCGCTGCTGAGATACGTAAACCCCGTCAACGCCGTCATCGCGATGAACGTCACGCTGATCGCCAGTCCGTCCAATCCATCCGTCAGGTTCACGGCGTTCGACGACCCGAGCAGCACCACGCCGATCAAGATCATGTACAAGTAAGGACCGATAAAAGTCTTTCCAACCGGGTCCGACGTCACCTTGAAGAAGGGAATGCTGATGTTCCACGAGTACTTCCCGGTGAGGTAAAGAACTGCCCAAACAGCTACTGCCACCAGCGCCTGGGCCAACAGCTTCTGCCGCGCCGTCAATCCCAGACTGCGCTGCTTGGCCAGCTTCGAGTAATCGTCGACGAAACCAATCGCGCCGAATAGCAGCGTCGCGATCATGGCCGTCCAGACGTAGACGCTCGAAAGCTTGGCCCACAACAACGTCGAGATCAGAACGGATCCGACGATCAGCACGCCGCCCATCGTCGGCGTGCCGCGTTTGACCTGGTGTCCTTGCGGTCCTTCTTCGCGAATCTGCTGGCCCACGTTCCATTGCTTCAACGCGTCGATCAGCTTGCCGCCGAAGAACAGCGAGATCAGCAGCGCCGTGATCGCGCCGTAAGCCGTGCGAAACGTGACGTACTGAAAAACGTTGAGCGCCTTTACGAGGTACCAGTCCTTCTCGCGAAAGTGGTAGTAGACGAGCTCGTAAAGCAGGTAATAGATCATCTTGGAATTGTCGACTGCCAATTGCCGAGTGCCGATTGGCACTTTCGGCTATCGGTTTCTAACGTCCTCACCGGCCAATGGGAAATGCGCACGCAGAGCGTTCACCACCTTTTCAGTGGCGACGCCGCGCGAGCCTTTAACAAGAATCAGATCTCCTTCTCTCACCTCCCTGACAATCTCAGTTGCAGCTTCTTCCGACGAGTTGAAAAACCTCGTCGCCGCGACTCCTGCTTCCGACGCGCCCTCCATGATCTCCTTCGCCAGGCCACGCACTCCCCAAACCGTATTCACGCCGGTAGCTCCGATCTCTCGTCCGGCAGCGCGGTGCAATGACGCTTCATCCGGACCAAGCTCCAGCATCTCCCCCGCGACCACGACCAAACGCTTTCGCGACTCACCCGCGTCAGCCATCGTCCGAACCATGTTCAGTAACGAACGCGGATTCGAGTTGTACGAATCGTCGATGACCGTAAACCCGGCCGCGAAATCAAATATCTCGCCACGCATCTTCGGCGACTGCGCTGTTTTCAACGCTTTCGCAATCTCTTCCGTCGGCAGATCGAACGACGTCCCCACTGCCGCAGCCGCAAGCGCGTTGCTCAAATTATGACGCCCGCTCATCTGCAACGACGCCTGCGCTTCGCCAAGCGGCGTCCGCAAGCGAAACGAGATCTGGCCCAGCGAACGCGTATCGATGTCGGTGGCGGAAACGTCGGCGTCGTTCTCGATGCCAAACGTCAAAACGCGCCCGCTGTGTTTCTCGCGCATCTTCATCACCAGCGCGTCGTCGGCGTTCAGCACGGCGATGCCTTCCGGTTTCAGTCCCTCGATCAGTTCCGCCTTGGCGGCGGCGATGTTCTCGATCGACCCGAGATACTCGAGATGGACCGGTGCGACCATCAGTTCGACCGCGACGTCGGGCGGCGTGATGCGACACAGCCGCTGAATCTCGTGCGTCGGCGACGACATGCCCATTTCCAACACCGCCAGATCAAACTGATCGGGCGAGCGATCCTCGCTCACCATTCGCAGGACGGACAGCGGCAGTCCCAAACCGTTGTTGTAGTTGCGCTCGCTCTTCAACACGCGATAGCCGGCACTCTTCAAGACGTGCGCCGTCAACTCTTTCGCCGTCGTTTTTCCAGCGCTGCCAGTGATAGCAACGACCGGCTTTCCCCAGCCGGTGTAAACGCGATGCGCTAACTCCTGCAACGCCGCGATCGCGTCGTCGACCAACAGCAAACGATCCTTTAACGCTTCCAACTCGCTATCGCCACTCACGCGATCCTTGCGCGCGACCGCCGTGATGGCTCCACGTTGAAATGCGTCGGCGATGAAGGTGTGCCCGTCGACAAACTCGCCATTAAAACCGGCGCGGACGTAGTCCTTTTGCGAAAGCGCGAAGAAGAGCTCACCCGCGCCCACAGAACGCGAATCGATCGAATAGTCGGTAATCTGTTTGTCAAACAACTCGGCGCTCAGGCCATCCGCTTGCGCGCCCATCAAAGCTGCGGCCTCTCCAACCTTCACGTGATTAGTGCCTCTTCCCGCTCCGTTAGCTGTTCCGTCGCCGGTTCTCGCGCCAGTTCAACCTGATCGTATTTTGGGGGATGATGTTGCGTCCGGAGAGTTGATCGCTGGCTGCGCAGCCGTCGCCTGCAGTCAGCAATGCCGTAGTTTACGTCATCTTCAAAGATCTGTTCTATCTTCGGGGTTTGCAGTTTCATTGAAGTCTTCCGAAATCCACGTAAATCGTTTGTCCCGTATTCACCTCCGTGCCCGCGGCGGGACTTTGCTTGAAAACTTTTCCCTCGCCGCGCGCTTCGACCTGCAATCCGAGCTGCGCGCAAGTCCGCGCCACGTCGCGGACGCTGCGGCCGCGCAGGTCAGGCATTAGCATCGCTTTCTTCGTCGCAACTGCGTAGACAACTTCACCGCCGCGCCCGCCGTTGCTGTCCACAGTCGGCAATGTGGCTTTCCGTTCCTGCTCCGATCTCGCCTGCTCTTCGCGTTTCTTTTCGGCCTGCTCCGGATTCTCGTTCTCCGCGACGAATTGCGGCGCCGACTTCACTTCGATGTCAGGCATCACGCCGAGCCCGGGAAGAATCTGCTCCGCAACTTCGCGAAACACAGGCGCCGCGACGTCGCCGCCGTGATACGCGCCCGCCGGTTCGTCGATGACGACGATGATCACGACTTGCGGATTACTCACCGGAGCAAAGCCGACGAACGAGCCGACAAACTTCGTCGACGAATAGCTGCGCGTGCGCGGATCGATCTTCTGTGCCGTGCCGGTCTTGCCTGCTGCCGAGTAACCGTCCAACTGCGCCTTCTTCGCCGTGCCGGCGAGCGTCACGCCTTCAAGCATGCCGCGCAACGAGGTCGCAGTTTCAGCACTGATGACGCGGTGTTGTTCCGGTTGCGCGCGATAAACGACAGCGCCCTCGGCGTTGCGAACTTCGCGCACGAGATGCGGCGCGATCCGCACGCCGTCATTTGCGATCGCGCCGAACGCAGCGACCATCTGCACCGGCGTCACGCCGACTTCCTGACCGATCGCGATCGATCCGATTGATGACGCTTGCCACCGTTCAACCTTTCGCACGATACCGACCGTCTCGCCCGGCAGTTCGATCCCCGTCTTCGAACCGAAGCCATAGCGGCGGATGTAGTCGTACATCGTTTCGTCGCCAACGCGGAGCCCGAGCTTGATCGCAGCGACGTTGCTCGACTTCTCGAGCGCTTCGGCAATCGTCAACGTGCCGAACGGTTTATGATCGTGGACCAGGCGGCCGGCGACGGTGATCGCGCCCATCTGACAGTCGATCCGGTCGTCAGGCCTCGCTAGTTTCTTTTCGAGCGCGGCGGAGAAGGCGACGACTTTGAACGTCGAACCCGGTTCGTAGATATTCTGCAAGGCCCAGTTCGATCGTGCTTGCGGAGTCGCGGCGCTGACGTTGTTCGGATCGAACGTCGGCGCATTCGCGAGCGCCAGGATGTCGCCGCTCTTCGGATCGAGCACGATCACGGTTCCTGATTTCGCGTGCGAACGTTGGACCGCGGCACTCAGCGCCTGCTCCGCCACGTACTGAATCGATTGATCGATCGTCAGTACGACTGATTGGCCCGGCTTCGACGCGATCTCGAAACTCTCGTACGGCTTTCCCTTCGCATCGCGCTCGAGGAACAGACGTCCCGGCTCGCCGGCGATCTTCGTGTTGTAAGACTGTTCGACGCCGCCGAGTCCCTCGCCGTCGAGCCCGACATAACCGAGCACGTGCGACGCGAGCGAACCGTTCGGGTAAAAGCGCTTGGGCTCGAGTTGCGAGTGAAGTCCCGGAAGTTCGAGCGCCGTGATCTTCGCGGCTTTCTCGGCGTCGAGCCGTCGTGCGACCCAGATGAACCTGCGGTTCTCCGCCTGCGCTTCGTGAAACTCTTTCGCAACCTCCGCATAGTTCAAACTGAGAGCGCGCGAAAGTTCAGTCGCGGTGCAGTCGAGAGACGCCGCGTCAAGACCGCCGGGATCGAGAAACAGCGAGACGGTCTGGACGCTGCGAGCGAGTTGTCGTTCGTATCGATCGAGAAGCTCGCCGCGTTGAGCGCCGGTTTCGATCGCGTCCTGCTGCTGTTGCCGCGCGCGATCGACAAGCGTGTCGTGCTGCGAGAACTGAAGATGAATCAGACGCGCAGTGATTAACAGCATCCAGAAACCAATAAAGGCCGCGACTAAAAGCGCGCGGCCGAGTGCTACATTGGGTCTGGACTTTGATTGGGCAACCAGGCGTGCCAGCATCACCTACATCCGTGTTGTCCGTGTTTTCTGGGAACACGGATTTTGAAGACTAATGTTTCTTACTTTGCGGGAGACCTGAATTTCCGATTTGTCCCGGGGTTGCGGGCCTCAACCCCAGGCGCCGAGCGGCTGGCTCGAGTTTGTCAGGCGCGGTGACACGTTCTTTTTCCAGCTTGAGTCGTTCGATCTCTTCTGTAAGTTTTTTGCGTTCAGCGCGGAGGTCTTCGCTCTTGTAGCCGACCTGCACGGCCGCGAAGTGCTGCTTGGCCGCGAAGACGAAACCACCGGCCAGGATCAGTCCGCTGAACAATAGCAACGCGAGGCGGGAGAGAGCGGTAGTGTCACGCGCGCGTCGCACTTTCGCATTTGGTTGAAACTCTGGGAAGCGTTTCATGGGAGTCGGTGTCCGTTAAGTCTGTGTTTCAAGCTTGCGGGCCGCTCGCAGTTTTGCACTGCGCGCACGGGGGTTTTCTTCGATTTCGCGGGCGCTCGGCATTACCGGCCGCCGCGTCAGAATTTCAACTACTTCGCGCGCGCCGCAAGAACAGACCGGCAAGCGCGGTGGACATTCGCAATGACCCGACAGGCGTCGCAGTTCCCGTTTGAGGATTCGATCCTCGAGTGAGTGGAAACTGATCCCGACAAATCTTCCGTCCTGCTGTAAAAGACCGACTGCCGTCTCAACAAACTCGCTCAGTCCGTCGAGCTCGTTGTTCACCGCGATCCGCAAGGCCTGGAACGTGCGTGTCGCTGGATGAATCTGCTGCTGTTTCCGGCCTCCAACCGCGGACCGCACCAGGTCCGCCAACTCAGCCGTCGTCGTAACCGGCGTTCCTTGTTCGCGACGCTCGACGATGCGACGGGCGATGCGTCGTGAGTGCCGTTCTTCACCGAACTCGAAAATGATCCGGGCGATTTCCGATTCCGGTAGCTCCTGAAGGAGATCGGCCGCTGTCGGGCCCGTCTCCGGATCCATTCGCATATCTAAAGGAGCGTCGAAACGAAAACTGAAGCCACGCTCCGGTGAATCGAATTGCAGCGAAGAGACACCAAGGTCGGCCAAGACGCCGTTTGGATCGCGCTCGCCGGCTTCACGCAACACAGTCTCGATTTTGCGGAAGTTGGCGTGGACGGCGCGAAATCTCTCTCCGAAATGTGCGAGGCGCTGTCGCGAGTATTCGAGCGCCGCGGGATCGAGATCGAGCCCGATTATGCGAGTGTCGGGGGAGGATTTCAGAATAGCTTCACTGTGCCCGCCAAGCCCCACCGTGCAATCTACAAAGAGACCGCCTCGCTCAGGAACGAGGTATTTCAATGTCTCTTTTAGCAGCACGGGGCGATGGGGCGCGCCCATGCCCCCCAAAGGCGCAGCCATCACCACCGCCCCGTGATCTCGTTCAAAG
>JBKPOC010000187.1:0-2359 GCA_046732935.1 Acidobacteriota bacterium
TTACTATCGAGGTCTCCCGCAACAATGAAAGCACCGACAGCACGAAAGGGCTGATCTGGAAAAGCCTGCTGCGACATCCAAATCTGCCTTTGCTGGGGCGAAAGGCGGAAACCGTGGGAGGTCAGATTTTGCATTTACATCAGGTTGATGTGGCTTGCATCAGTTCATTTTGATTTACCATCGCGCCGAGAGCGACAACAATTTTTCGCGGGCCACTGAACGGGTTGCGGGAGTGTGCCACCAGCATGTTGTTGAGCATTAAGAGATCGCGCTCCTGCCACGCAAAACTGACCGCCAACCTATCGTATAACTCCGTGAGATATCGTATTACTGAATCTTCAATCGGTGAACCGTCACCATAATAAACGTTGCGGGGAAAATTCTCCTCGTCCACGA
This sequence comes from Acidobacteriota bacterium, assembly GCA_046732935.1. GTDB lineage: Bacteria > Acidobacteriota > Blastocatellia > Pyrinomonadales > Pyrinomonadaceae > PSRF01. The sequence goes on from JBKPOC010000187.1 coordinate 397, forward strand.
TAGAGTTCAGCGAATCCCGCACCGAGGCCGGCAGGCATGAGATGTGATGCAACTGAATCTGGTTGAAAAAGACGAACTCGCCAGTCTGGGGATGTTTGACTACCGCCGGACAAAGCTGGCGAATGCGCAGACCGTTGTCCTCCTTCCATTCGAACTCTATGGAAGCCCTGCGGCAGTAGTCTTCGACCGCGGAGCGATCGTCGGTTTGAAAAAACCTTTGCCAACTAACATCCAGTCCATCCGTGAAGTTGCGGACGTACATCAAGCCTTTGCGCTCAAATCGCTCACGAATGCCGGGCTCCAACTCACGGTAAACCTGCCGGCAATCGACGATTGGCGATTCACCGCCCGCCTGCGGAGCTTTGACACAATAGAACCAAATCAACATCGGCCAGCGATGCATGTGAGAGCTTTCGTTGTGAAAGAGAATGCGCTCTTCCGCCGGATAAGGTGTCGAGCCGTAAACTTTGCCGCCCATTTCTTCTCGTGGCAAATCGCCATACTCACCAAACAGATCGGGACAGACAGCGTTGGCAAAACTTTCGAATTCAGTGACGGACTTTAAGTCGAACTGGCGAAAAAGTATGGCCCCATGGTCCAACAGCTTTGCTTCAATAAACTCTCGATTGTTACCGGCCCACTCGACTAGATCGATGTCCGCTGAATCAGGCGTGACAACCAGCGGCAGTCTCATGTGTGGTGCAAGAAACTCGGTCTTGATTGTGCGAAGCTGGGCCAGATCGACTCCTCTTCGCCGCGCGCTTCGGAACTGGCTGAGCTTAGACTCAGTGCCGCTATCTTTTGCTTTGCTTTCAGTAGTCGAGCCCATTGCCAGAGTGCCAACGCGTTCAAGTGGATTGGCGACGATGCTTGTCAGCAAAGTTTCAAACGTGGCCGCCAGCTTCGACATCGTCGCGGGGGTAAATAGATCCGCGTTATATCGCCATAAACCCTCGAGCCTATTGTCACTTTCGCTGATGAAAAGCGCCAGATCAAAACGGGAGCTTGCATTACCCAATTTAAATGGCTCAACACTTGAACCTGCCAGTCGCAAAGTGCGCTGTTCCGTGTTCTGCATCACAAACAAGATCTGGACGACCGGATTGCGCGTGAGATCGCGTTCCGGTTTCAGTTCTTCAACCAGTTTCTCGAATGGCAGGTCCTGATGTGCATACACGGCGAGGATAGATTTAGCAGCGCGCTCCAACAGTTCAATAAAAGTAGGATTGCCGGCCAGATTAATTCGCACCGGCAGTAGATTTACAAAAAAACCGACGAGCTGTTCCAGTTCAACCCTGTTTCTGTTGGCTATGTCGGTTCCGATCACCACATCTTCGCGGCCCGTGCACCGCGAGATAAACAACTGGAAGGCAGCCATGAGTGTCATAAAGAGCGTGACACCCTGCGCCTGACTGAGTTTGTTCAACCCGGAACCTAAGCCCCCAGAGAATTGCACTCGCAGGTCGGCGCCAGTGTACGTCTGAGATGCAGGTCGTTTCTTATCCGGCGGCAATTCCAGAACCAAGGGAGCTCCGCCCAGATAGCTCCTCCAGAATGAGTTCAGCTTCTCGAGCCGGCGAACGTCGAGATATTTCTTTTGCCAGACGGCGTAGTCGGCGTACTTTGTTTTTAGTTCCGGCAAAGATGAAGGTCGATTTTGGCAATAACCATCATACAGTTTTTCTAAATCGCGGAAGATTATAGCCGTGGACCAGCCATCGCTCACGATATGATGTAAATGGATAACAAAAACATGATCCGCATCGCCGAGCTTTACAAGTGTTGCCTTGAATAATGGACCATGAGCTAGATCGAACGGCTGCTCAGCTTCACGCCTTAACAAATCTCGCGCTTCGCTTTCAAGATCTTGTCCCTGCTCGCGACTCAAATCAACAGTTGAGAAAGAGTTTTGCGGTCTGTCCAAAATCATTTGGACGGGACCATCACCGACAACCGGGAAAAT
>JBKPOC010000188.1:0-3490 GCA_046732935.1 Acidobacteriota bacterium
TAAACGTCGCCGGTGAGAACCGTCTGGCCTGGCACATCTTTGCCGAAGTTGGTCCGGAAGAGTGGTATGAAATCCTACTCGACGCTTACACCGGAGACCTTCTGTTTCGACACAACCTCTATCTGTTTGAAGCTCAAGGCACAGTTTACACAGAAGCGCCCGACAAAGGCGCGCGCCAACTCGTTTCATTCGTTGGAGACACCACCATCAACACAGCCGTCGGCTGGATGGGAACTTCGACTGTAACCACCGGCAACAACGTTGAAGCCTACCTTGATACAAATGCCGACAACGCACCCGACGCCAACAACAGCGCCGGACTCTCCAACGGCCACGCGTCAGCAGCGAACCAGGATTTCACCTTTCCTTTCTCGACCACAGTCGATCCAAGGACACAGCAGGCTGCTGTTGTGACGAATCTTTTTTACTACAACAACATCATGCACGACTTCTCGTACAACCTTGGCTTCACCGAGACAGCGCGCAACTTCCAGGTAAACAACTTCGGCCGTGGCGGTTCCGGAAACGACTCGGTTCGAGCGGAAGCGCAGGATGGCTCGGGAACAAACAATGCAAACTTCTCGACGCCGCCAGACGGCCAGCGCCCGCGCATGCAACAGTTTCTGTTCACCGCGCCAACTCCTGATCGCGATAGTTCGGTTGATGGCGATGTTGTGTTTCATGAATATGGACACGGCATCTCAAACCGTTTAATTGGCAACGGCAGTACCGCTTTGAGTGGTACACAGTCAGGCGCAATGGGTGAAGGTTGGTCTGACTATTGGGCCATCACAATCAACAACGATGGCGCGGTTGGCGAATATGTCACCAATAATCCAAACGGCATCCGGCGTGCTGCTTATACTGTTCCCGCCGCAGCCGTGCACGACTCTTACGCGGACGTCGGCGCGGGAGGCTTCGAGGTTCACAGGGACGGCGAAGTCTGGGCCGCAACTCTTTGGGATCTGCGAACGCAGCTTGGCGCCACAATAACAGATCGTATTGTGCTCAACGGGATGAAGTTCACACCCACTCGTCCGTCATTCCTGAACGCACGCGACGGCATCATTCAGGCCGATCAGAACCTGAATGGCGGAGCAAATCGCTGCGCAATCTGGGCAGTGTTTGCACGTCACGGCATGGGCGTGTCGGCAGTGGGTAACGATGGTACAACTCATGTTGCCGCCACTGACGTCCCCGCAGATTGCGGAGGCTCTTGTTCCTTCTCGATCAATCCGACCAGCGCGAGCTTTGCGGCGGCGGGTGGATCAGCAAGCGTGACGGTGACTACGACTGCTGGTTGCAATTGGACCGCGGTCAGCAACAACTCGTTCATCACTATCACGTCCGGTGCTAGTGGTTCTGGTAGTGGCACAGTGAACTACTCTGTTGCCGCAAACACCTCCTCGCTTTCAAGAAGTGGTTCAATGACGATTGCGGGTTTGACGTTCACCGTATCGCAGGCCGGCAATGGAGGCGGGTGTACCAACGCGATCGTTAACCCGGGATTTGAAACCGGTACGACGCCGTGGACAATAAGTGGCCAGGTAACCCGCAGCACCGGAACGTTCCCACACAGCGGAACTGCCTACATGATCCTTAACGGAGTGAATAGTTCCAGTGGGACTCTGTTCCAAACGGTAACTGTTCCGACTAACGGTTGTACGAATCTACAGTTCTGGCTAAACATTACAACCGACGAGGCGGCTGGAGCATCAGTTTTCGATCGTCTCTTCATTGAAGTACGAAGTACAGGCGGGACGTTGCTCGCAACGCTTGCGACGTTTAGTAATCAGAACAGCGGCACAGCGGGAGTGTACGTCCTAAGAGGACCGTTCAATCTCAGTTCGTTCGCCGGACAGACAGTGCGGATTCAATTCCGCGGCACCAACGACATCACGTTGCCAACGATCTTCAGAGTTGACGACGTGTCACTGCAGTAACGCGTTTTAGATTAAACGCAAATCGGAGCGGAGGCCTTTCAACGCCTCCGCTCCGATTACTTTAATGTCGCGCGCACGATCCGCGCGCAATCCCTACTCGAGTTCGTGCAGGACTTTTCGGTTTCAGGAGAAGGACATTCGCTTAGCCGCAGATCAAGAGCCCGAAATCACTGGAATAATCACGATACCAATGAAACCATCTCAGCAGTTGAGGTCATTGAATTCACAGATTTGCTTTGCTCGGTCAGCGATTGTCTGACGTAGTTCGGCACTGATCCATCTTGCCATGTGTAAGGTAGTGATGGGCGCGTGCCTTTGCGAGGCGCATTAGGTGTTCGATTTGTAAATATTGATCAAGTTCGGATTTCTCGTCATCCGATAAACCTTCCGTCTTCCCGCGAAAAATTAAATCTGCAACGCGGGCTTTGGCTTCCTCGGAAGGGTGAAAAGCGATCACATTCTGCGGGCTGAAGGACGCGATGAATTCGATCACTTCGTCGTACACTTTGTTGGCTTGCATGATCTTACTCCGAGTCGAAGTTTAGCATCGCTTCGTCCTTAGGGCACCAGTTCTGGCGCAGTCACGGTCGCCAGTATTTGTTGTAACTACTAACGCGACAAAGCCGGGGGATGGCGTTTATAGTTTGATCTATGCCGAACCGTATTTATCCACCCGAATGTATGATGGCGGTCTGGCGACAGACCTTTCCCAAGCTTAACTGGGACGACATTCGCTTCTACGATGGAATTCCCGGAGCTTATGCAGTCGTCAACCAACTCGCCCTGACAACCGGCTCGGTTTTCGGTCTGGTCCGCATCTACATGAAGAGCGGAACCTACAACCCATGCGACAAGGGGATAACGTTTAAAATTCTTACCCACGAGTTGGTCCATGCCGTTCAGATCAAGTCACAGGTCCTGCCCCAAGTCTTCCTCTGGAAGTGGCTGACATGCTGCCTAAGCGATGGGCTCGTAAATTACTTTGACAACTGCTACGAGAAGGAAGCCTGGGATTTCGAAAACCTCATAACAAACAATGGCGCCCCTTTGTTTTATGATAAACCACCCGCCTGGGATCCATGCTCCTGTTCTCATTCCGATTCACCCTTTGGAAACCAAGGCTGGTTTGGACCAGAGCTGAACCCCAATTCGATGGCAGGCTTCCCGGCCATCAACGCCGCAATCGCAGCCGACGCATCTGGAGGCCACACCAAGACCGAATCCTCTTGCAGCTTGGGCGATTGCTTCGGCGACAACATATTCAGTTACGCGAAGGGCCTCATCTCTCTTGTTGTTGCCACAATCGCAGCGGTCGCGGGCACGTTCTTCATGGAGGGACCGGTTGCAGCTGTCACCACGATCATCGGCGCGGCCGGGGGATTGATCGGCGGTCTCGCCACCGGCTTAGGCTATGGCGGTATTGTTAGCGGTGGAGTGGTCTCAGCAATTGTGGGCGCCGTCATCGGCTGGATCGGCGGTGCTTTAGCACTCGGACTGCTCGGTGCATTTGCCGATAGGATCATCGGCCTACTATCCGGACCCATCGC
>JBKPOC010000189.1:0-2209 GCA_046732935.1 Acidobacteriota bacterium
GTCGCGGGTTCTTATGGACTCCAACGCGAGGTACTTAAGCAGCGTTGTTTTGCCACCGCCTGGTGCCCCTGTAATGATCGCCTTAGAGGCCTTTCTTAATAGGTCTTTGGGCGACAACTTTCGTCCGAGGCGTTGAGGCGATTCGACGGAATCGATTTCGTTAAAAGAAAATGGACTCAACCGACGACGCATACCAGTGTCCATCATCGCGAGGAGATCGGAATATTCAACTGTTCCCTGCTGAACAATGAGGTCGACAAAGACCTGTTGTAGATCGCGGTCCATCTGCTCGCCGAGAATCCGTACCTTGCCGACACGCGAACGCAGGTACCGATGGTATCGATCAAAAAGGGGATAGTATCTCGATCAATCCTGCCCAGCTTCCTAAAAGTGTTTATGATTGAGGAAATAACTCTGCGAAACCAGTTCATCAATATCTTCTACAATTATCGGAACAAACTTGTGGGATTCTCGGCTCGCTTCGACTCCTGGTTTTCAACCTTGACAAAGGCCCAACAGATGGTAACCTACGCTCCAGCACTCGTTTCGCGCTAGCTTTAACATGTTCTCACGAGTTAGTCGCCTTGCACTCTAGCCGATTAGCTCCTAAGTCGATCCCGTTTAAATACATTCTGGTCAATCATCGGAACACTTACTCAAGTCGTTGCGAAGCAAGCGAAGGCACGGCAATTAGTTTTAACAAAGGAGCTATTATGTGGAGTTTTGCCTATCCTCAGATTTGGTTCACATATGGGAAAAACACCAAGGATGAGTCCGTTATAAGAGCCCTCTTCGAAGCTGGAGCTACAGGCGCCAGACTAACATTCTCATTTGGCACTCCAGAGTTACAAGGTGAACGTGCGAGACAACTGCGCAACGTCGCAGATGAAATGGGCCGAACTATTGTGATCGTAGCGGATCTTCAAGGAGAGAAGTGTCGATTTTCAAAGATTGAGGGAATTGAAGAGATTCCAATAAAAAAAGGTCAGCCCTTTGTCCTTACCGCCGCAGCCGCTGACTTGGAAAGCTCACCTATTAGACTACCGATTCAACTACCGAAGTACCTAGAGACCCTCCAAAGCGGTGACGTCATTATCGAGGGCGATGGTGCGCTTCTGATTAATGTTTTGGAAAAGACCGTCAACGGCGTCTTGTGCGCTACTGAAAATGACGGCGAGATTCATTTTGGCCGCGGAATCATTGTTCGCAAGTCTGACTTTCGGCCGGCTCCGATGACAGGGAAAGATAGGGAAGATTTAAGGTTCGCAGCACGGTCTGGACTCTTTGATGTGGCTGCAATTTCGTTTGTTGGAGATCCCATGGACGTTAGAGAGGCAAAGCGAATAATTGCGGAAGAGCATTCGAACATGAGCGTCATGGCGAAGATCGAGACTCAATTAGGAATCGAGCGAATTGAGGGGATCGCTAGGGAGGCCGATTCCCTAATGGCAGCTCGTGGAGATCTAGCTTTAGCTCTTCCGTGGGTTGAGCTTTATTCGGCTGTTTCAAAGTTGTCAACGACTGCAAAGGTTGCGGGTACGCCGTGGATCTTGGCTACGCAGCTTGTGGAAGGTTTGGAACGATTTGAATTTCCAACACGAGCTGAAATCTGTGATTTGGCGCATTGGATAACTCAGGGAGCAGCGGGCGCAATGTTGTCATATGAGACAGCTTTCGGATCCAAGCCAGTTGATGCTCTCCGATGTGTCACTGAAATCGTAAGGCGTTATCAAATCTCTTGAGGCGCACGATCAATGAGTTCGAGTTGCCCTTTTTGCGAGCCGACCGAAGACGATGTTGTTGCCTTAGAAACCGTACACGCCCGGGCAATTTGCGATGCTCGACCCGCTGCTGTCGGTCATATTCTCGTAGTACCAAAAAACCATCTATCATCCTCACTGGATTTGGAGCCACTTGATCGTGCTCACTTAAATATTTTGCAGCAAGAAGTAGCGCGTCGGCTTCAGAGAGAATCCGGTAAAGTAGGTATTTATGAGCACGGTCGATCTCGAATGTGTCGATTTCACGATGTTCCAGTGGAATATTGTCACGCTCATATGCATGTGCTTCCCGCATCATTCGACTTCGTAAAACGAGCAAAGTACGGTTTAACTTTGGTCAAGGAACCGAGTGCCGAAATCTTAGGCTCCAATGCCCGCTACCTGTTTCAAGAAATAGGTGACCCACCGACTAGAACGTGGGCTGTTGG
>JBKPOC010000190.1:0-3405 GCA_046732935.1 Acidobacteriota bacterium
CTTGAGCGGGAGTGAGAAAACCGCATACGGCTTAGAAAGGAAGTTACAAACCCTTTCTGAAGAAGCTGTAACCAGAAGAAGAGCTGACGCAAGGAAAAGATTCGATTGTGACCACACCAGTGTGAAAGAAGAGCTAAAACAATGTTTTGAGCCATACGTCGGCTGGTTTGAGGTATTAGCAAGGAATAATTATTCAAAGACGTGCTGGGACTCAAACGCCAAGAGATTTAGAAACGAAGGTGATTGCGCCAACTATATTCACCCCGCGTCTCACAAAGTGCGCGTCTGGGTTGAGAACCCGCGGCTTTCGGCAGGGGCCGTGCCAGAATGGTTTGTAGACGACAAACCTTTGTCCAAGTATGCTCCGTTTGAATTATGTGCAGCTAAATACGAAAGAGCCCAGTGCGTGGAATTCAGCGTCCCCTATGATCTAGAAAATCCCAAGATAATAAACGTCACGGTTAGGCTCTCGGATGGAAGTGCCATGCTCGGGCCTCTGCCGGTGAAAGTCGTCGATAAGCTGATTGTGGGCCTTGGCGATTCCTATGCGGCGGGCGAGGGGAACCCGGACATCCCCGCTCGATTTGCGCTGCAAGATACAGACCCAGATTTTTTAACCAAATTCTTGTCGGGAGCGCCTGAAGATATCGTATCTATTTTTAAACGTACCAGGGCACCGCGAAAGGATAATTACAACGGTGCGGAAGTAGAATGGCTTGACCAGCGCTGCCATCGCTCTATGTATTCTTACCAGTTTCAAACGGCTCTCCGACTCGCGCTTTCATACCCGCAAGAGGCTATTACTTATGTAAGTTATTCGTGTTCCGGCGCGACGACGGATCAAATTATCAACAAGAGGGCGAAGTCAAAAGAGGGAGGCGGAAGCGTCGCGCCGCAACTGGAAGTTTTGAGAGAAGTCTTAGCAAACGAGAAGGGCGCTTCACGAGAGATAGACTATTTGTTAGTGAGTACCGGAGGCAATGATATTGGGTTTGCCAGCTTCGTCGCTTATGTTGTAACAGCGGGTTGGTCTCGCCGGCTTGCTGCATTTGGCATAAATGAAAACGAACTAAAAAAGGGTGGTGTCAAAATAATTCAGACGCTAATGGGCAATGGCAATAAGAAGGGTAATTATTTCAAGCTGCAAGAAGCGTTGTTCGATACACCGAGCGGAATCAGGATAAAGGAGTGTGGTGATAACAAGCCGTGTCCGAGACGCATCCTGCTGACTCCGTACCCGGATGTTTTCACCGACGAAAACAGTAAGACTTGTCGAGCCGAGCGGAAGGAGTTTTTTATTCCGTTCGGAGCAGATCCCGGACGCGCCGCGAGAATTGAGCAGGTTAGACGGGACATTTTCGCGCCCCTCAATAAACTACAGCGAGAGCGAGTCCCTGCCGAACTGGGGTGGACAGTGGTTACAGATCACTTGAATAAGTATTCCTCGCATGGTTTCTGCGCTCAGAATACCGGAAGCCCTTCGAAGACAGCGGAGACGTTCGAAATGCCTATGTGCCAGCCTAAGGATAGATGTAAAAAAGGTGAATGGACGTCTTTCAAACCGCGAGAATATAAGGCTTACGAAACGCGGCAACGCTGGATACGCCTTCCCGTTGACGCGAAATTGACCACCGACCAGGTACGAGTGCTCGGGGAGAACCTTCACCTGAACTTGCGGCTCGATTGGGCACTCGAAGACGATAGGTCCAACATTATGCACCCCAATTCCGAAGGTCTGTCGACAATGGCGGACGCAAATTTCGCTGAGATTCAGCGATTAGAGCACCAAAACTGAATTCGTACGCGCTGTCACAATAAAGGTGCGCGTCACCTGAGGAATGCGCGTGTGTTAGCGCAACGTAGTAGTGTCGCCTTTCTCCAAAGTTGAAATGTCACCATGTGCGTTAGTGAAGAAGCATCTTCAACACGACAGGTGCGGAGCAGATGACCAACGAGAGCTAACGCGGTACTCTCGGGCACTGCACAAGCCAAGAAGCTTAGTTTTCAGTTCGCCGTGCGTGAAGCTCCCCTCCATCACTGAGCTTGGGTCCAGGGTTCGACTGCTGCGATTTGAACTTTCGTCGCCCACGGCTTGAGGGCCGCATACTAGCTACACAAGCGATGGACAACGTTGACGGGATCTTGACGCTGCAAGGGAACGTTGAGAGCGTTCGGAGCGCCGAAGAGCGAGCTGCTAAACTATTGCAAAATAAGCAAGTGGCGTTGTAGCATACGATTAACAAAAACATGCGCCCGCTTGGCTCAGTAAAAGAACGCTGACTTCCAAACTAAGAATCTAAAAGACTTGCAGTTGCTTCCAAAAATGCGATGGTCTGAATTTGGCCTGCGTCTCTAGAATTCGCTCACGCTTGCGAAATCCTGCCTTCATTCCGTGATTGATCATTGGTCCATTCAACGCTTCCTTCAACCCATAAGAAAAATAGGCGGATAACGAGTAGGTGATTCACTAGGAAATCTCCAAAGGAACCACCGCAATGAGATTCTTACTTGGCGTCCTCGTCGGTTATACCCTACGAGGCAAACAGAAACTGCTTATCAGATTTCTTGTGACGCTGGCGCTGGTCGTGTACGTCGTTATACCAGCAATTGCGCTTTTGGGGTTGAGTCTCGACGTCCAACGTGAGCGCCGGTCAAGACCAGCTCAAGCCAAGGTGCCAGTAATCAAAGGACTGAGCTATGAAGACGCCGAGAGGAAGCTTCACGCCGCCAACTTGAACATTCGTCTGTTGGCGACACGTTACGATTCGGCCCTTCAACCCGGATTGATTATCGATCAAGTTCCCGCACCTGGGGAGGAAGTAGTTGTCGGCTACTCGGTTGGCGTTACCGTTAGCAGAAAGGATTTCACTGGGCCTAGTCCATGAAGTTAAAGCTACTGCTAATTCATTGGACCAGATAAGCCACACGCTGCGTTCTTGGCGTATCCAGCCTCCCTGTCTCTCAATAGGCGCGACACTGCAATCGTTTGTCCAGAGACACGGAGGTTTTCACGTATTTATTCCTCCGAGGTTGCTAACATGAAAAATGTTTTCTCTCTTCGCAAGCGTTCATTCCTCTCGCCTGTCTCGACCGGCTTTACGTCGCATATCTTCGCTGAGGTTGAATCCTCAAACGAGGGCGAATACAGGTGGGGACACAACATGCTTACCATTGCCGATTGCCGGCGCAGAGTCCAGATTGAATTCTTTTTGGGCACCAAGCGAGAGCGTCGTCGATCCCTAGCTAAGATCAACTTGTTTATTGCCATTCTCACGCGCTTTCGTGACGCGCTCACCAAAGAGAGCGCGTTAATCGAAAAAGCCAAAGCCAAATAGATTCTGGAAAACAATCGCGGGCCACCTTGCAGGTAAGCCACTCATATTCAGTTGACGAGTAGAAGTGAGT
>JBKPOC010000191.1:0-10900 GCA_046732935.1 Acidobacteriota bacterium
CATTAGCTAGATGGTGGGGTAATGGCCTACCATGGCGACGATGGGTAGCTGGTTTGAGAGAGCGACCAGCCACACTGGGACTGAGAAACGGCCCAGACTCCTACGGGAGGCAGCAGTGAGGAATTTTCCGCAATGGGCGCAAGCCTGACGGAGCGACGCCGCGTGGAGGACGAAGTCCCTCGGGATGTAAACTCCTTTTGCCCGGGAAGAAAAAAATGACGGTACCGGGTGAATCAGCCACGGCTAACTACGTGCCAGCAGCCGCGGTAAGACGTAGGGGGCAAGCGTTGTTCGGAATTATTGGGCGTAAAGCGCTCGTAGGCGGGACAGGAAGTTCGTGTTGAAAGACCTCGGCTCAACTGAGGGACCGGCTCGAATACTCTTGTTCTTGAGGCAATCAGAGGGTGATGGAATTCCCGGTGTAGCGGTGAAATGCGTAGATATCGGGAGGAACACCAGTGGCGAAGGCGATCACCTGGGGTTGTTCTGACGCTGAGGAGCGAAAGCTAGGGGAGCAAACGGGATTAGATACCCCGGTAGTCCTAGCCGTAAACGATGGATACTAGGTGTATGTGGTATCGACTCCATATGTGCCGTAGTTAACACAATAAGTATCCCGCCTGGGGAGTACGGCCGCAAGGTTAAAACTCAAAGGAATTGACGGGGGCCCGCACAAGCGGTGGAGCATGTGGTTTAATTCGACGCAACGCGAAGAACCTTACCTGGGCTTGACATGTGCGGAAATCCTACGAAAGTAGGCTCCGGGGCAACCCGGCCGCAACACAGGTGCTGCATGGCTGTCGTCAGCTCGTGCCGTGAGGTGTTGGGTTAAGTCCCGCAACGAGCGCAACCCTTGTCGTGTGTTGGTCCACAAGATCTCTCACACGAGACCGCCGATGAGAAGTCGGAGGAAGGTGGGGATGACGTCAAGTCAGCATGGCCCTTACGTCCAGGGCTACACACGTGCTACAATGCGCGCGACAACGAGCTGCGAACCCGCGAGGGCAAGCCAATCTCATAAACGCGCGCTCAGTTCGGATTGAAGGCTGCAACTCGCCTTCATGAAGTCGGAATCGCTAGTAAACGCAGATCAGCTACGCTGCGTTGAATACGTTCCCGGGCCTTGTACACACCGCCCGTCACGTCACCTGAGTTTAGTGTACCCGAAGCCGTCCGTGGAACCCGCAAGGGGCCAAGACGTCTAAGGTATGCTAGGTAAGGGGGACGAAGTCGTAACAAGGTAGCCGTATCGGAAGGTGCGGCTGGATCACCTCCTTTCTAAGGAGTACATGCAATTGGTTTACGTCTGACGTGAATGCAATTGCGGAGTACATTCTAAGTCGACCACAGACGATGCCATTGAAAACGCCGCCATGACCAAGTGTCGTAAGACATGCGGGGAAGCGGCGGACCAGGGGTCTATCACTCATCTCGAGTGTACGGCTGAGGTTCATGGCGATAACGGGTTTCGACACGTTATTCATGCGCTGGCTCTCCTAAAAGAGGGTCTACCATTTCCGCCCCAGACGCTTTTGGCTGGTTAGGCGCTTGAAGCCGAAGTGATGTTCGCATCACGAGGTTTCGAGCAACGACGCCAGGCGAAAGCGGGGTCAAGGTACTGCACCGTTCAGCTTTGAGGGAACGAACCTCGCTCCAGTTCGCCGGCAACGTGCGACTCGATCGCGAGTACGTTACAACCCTCATGATCTTTGAAAACTGCATAGAGAAGAACTTTCATGTGTCAAACATGAAGCGGTCCGTGACGCCTTATTTCCGTAAGCGTCATGGATGCAATTTCAAATTGAGAATCAGTCAAAAATTAATAAGAGCACGAGGTGGATACCTTGGCTCCACAGGCGATGAAGGACGTACCAAGCTGCGATAAGCCAGGAGAAGCTGCTAAGAAGCGATGATCCCTGGATCTCCGAATGGGGCAACCCCCGAGCCGTCATGGGCTCGGACTCCACGATGAATTCAATAGTCGTGAGAGAGCGCACCCGGTGAACTGAAACATCTAAGTAGCCGGAGGAATAGACATCAACCGAGATTCCCGTAGTAGTGGCGAGCGAACTGGGAACAGCCTAAACCGTATATGTGCAAGCGATCAGGCGTTGCATATGCGGGGTTGTACGGCAACTATCTCAGCACTGATCTGCTGGGCGCAAGTTACAAAATCGATCGATAGCAGAAGCCGGCTGGAAAGCCGCACCATAGAAGGTGATAGTCCTGTAGGTAAAATCAATCGATCTTGCGGTGTTGTTCGTGAGTAAGGCGGGGCACGAGAAACCCTGTCTGAAGCTGGGAGGACCATCTTCCAAGGCTAAATATTCTGTGGAGACCGATAGCGAATCAGTACCGTGAGGGAAAGGTGAAAAGTACCCCCAAAGGGGAGTGAAATAGAACATGAAACCGCGTGCTTACAAACCGTGAAAGCACTATTTTTATATGTGTGATCGCGTGCCTATTGAAGAATGAACCTGCGAGTTACTTGGTACGGGCTTGGTTAAGGTGTTGAGCCGGAGCCGTAGCGAAAGCGAGTCTGAATAGGGCGCTTTGTCCGTATCAGTAGACCCGAAACCAAGCGATCTATCCATGAGCAGGGTGAAGCATGATTAACCTCATGTGGAGGCCCGAACCTGTTGTTGTTGAAAAAACATTGGATGACTTGTGGATAGGGGTGAAAAGCCAATCGAGCTTGGAGATAGCTGGTTCTCCCCGAAATAGTTTGAGGACTAGCGTTACGATTTAACCCTTGGGGGTAGAGCACTGACAGGGCTAGGGGGCTTACCGGCTTACCGAACCCCATCAAACTCCGAATACCGAGGCGTACATCGTAGCAGTCAGACGGTGGGGGATAAGCTCCATCGTCAAAAGGGAAACAGCCCAGATCAACAGCTAAGGTCCCTAATATATGCTCAGTGGTAAAGGAAGTCTCGTCGCACAGACAACTAGGAGGTTGGCTTAGAAGCAGCCACCCTTGAAAGAGTGCGTAATAGCTCACTAGTCGAGTGATGGGGCGCCGAAAATGTAACGGGGCTCAAGCATATAACCGAAGCTTTGGGATTAGCAAAACTAATCGGTAGGGGAGCGTTGTAGCGTAGGCAGAAGGTCGACCGCGAGGACGGCTGGACGAACTACAAGTGCGAATGCAGGTATAAGTAGCGAGAAAAGAGTGTGAGAACCACTCTCGCCGGAAGTCTAAGGTTTCCTGAGCAACGTCAATCGTCTCAGGGTGAGTCGGGAGCTAAGCCGAGGCAGAGATGCGTAGGCGATGCACAAGCAGTTCATATTCTGCTACCACCGATGACCGTTTAGACTCTCTCGAATGTTGCAAACCGCGTTCATTACGGACGTGGTTTTTGACATTCGGTAGAGTCTATGAATCGAAGGGATGACGGAGTAAGATATGTCAGCGCACCGATGGATGTGTGCGTTTAAGCTGGTAGGGGGTCACGTAGGCAAATCCGCGTGGCTAACCCCGAGAAGCGACGACGAGGGTCCTAGACCCGAAGTGGCAGACTCTACGCTTCCAAGAAAAGTCTCTAGATAGGATCATAGGTGCCCGTACCGTACACCGACACAGGTAGACTGGCAGAGCATGCTAAGGCGACGGGAGAACCCCTGTTAAGGAACTCGGCAAATTGACCCCGTAACTTAGGGAGAAGGGGTGCCTTCTTTGGTCTAGTCTTTACGACGAAAGCTGAGGGAGGTGGCACAAAATAGGTCCAAGCGACTGTTTAACAAAAACACAGGTCTCTGCGAACGCGAAAGCGGACGTATAGGGGCTGACTCCTGCCCGGTGCTGGAAGGTTAAAGGGAGAGGTTAGCGCAAGCGAAGCTTTGATCTGAAGCCCCAGTAAACGGCGGCGGTAACTATAACCGTCCTAAGGTAACAACTTTATCGTTGCCTCATCGCACAGTAATGTGCGAACGAAAACATCACTATATGCGGGAACATCCTTAGAGCCCAACCTACTCATCGGCGATTGCGATCGCCGGCAGTAAAAATGGTTGTGGATTGGACAATCCGCAGGAAACCCTACGGTCGTAGGGGATCCTCAGAGACTACACGTGATGCTCCAGGTGTCGAAATGCTGCAGACGTTACACGCTGCGGCAAATTTGATTCGGTTCTGGATGAAGATATAGTCCACTCTTGCGTGAAAGCGCCGGAAGAAAAGTGAGCGAAATTCCTTGTCGGGTAAGTTCCGACCTGCACGAATGGAGTAACGACTTGGACACTGTCTCAATGGGGGGCCCGGCGAAATTGCAGTACCAGTGAAGATGCTGGTTACCCGCGGCAGGACGGAAAGACCCCATGAAGCTTTACTGTACCCTGATGTTGGGGTCTGAGATTTTCTGTACAGGATAGGTGGGAGGCGATGATCTGCGGGCGCTAGCTCGCGGGGAGCCAACCTTGGGATACCACCCTGAAAATCTTGGGCTTCTAACTAGCTGCCGTAATCCGGTAGTAGGACAGCGTCAGGCGGGCAGTTTGACTGGGGCGGTCGCCTCCTAAAGAGTAACGGAGGCGCCCAAAGGTTCCCTCAGAACGGTCAGAAACCGTTCGTTTAGAGTGCATAGGCAAAAGGGAGCTTGACTGCGAGACGGACAGGTCGAGCAGGTGCGAAAGCAGGGCTAAGTGATCCGGCGGTACCGAATGGAAGGGCCGTCGCTTATCGGATAAAAGCTACTCTGGGGATAACAGGCTTATCTCCCCCAAGAGTCAATTTGGGCTCTCCGCGTAAGTGATTACGCGGCAAACTCAGTGCTCATATCGGTGGAACCCACTCGCTGCCAAAGCGTTTGGGCAATACCGAGGGAAGAACGATCGCCGGCGTAACAGCCGGGCTAAACGCGAAAGCGCATGCCTCGCGATCGTTCCCTGTAACGACTTCACAGAAATGTGGGATGAACGTGCAGCGTCGGCAACGGCGCAAATCTATCGCGTTCATAATACGCACTGCATCTCGAAAGAGATGAAGGTATAGTCTAGGCTGCAAGTGATTGCAGAATGCCACATCGACGGGGAGGTTTGGCACCTCGATGTCGGATCGTCGCATCCTGGGGCTGTAGTAGGTCCCAAGGGTTGGGCTGTTCGCCCATTAAAGCGGTACGCGATCTGGGTTCAGAACGTCGTGAGACAGTTCGGTCCCTATCCGCCGTGGGCGTTAGAGATTTGAGGAGTGTCGACCCTAGTACGAGAGGACCGGGTTGAACGAACCGCTGGTGAACCGGTTGTCCCGCCAGGGGCATAGCCGGGTAGCTATGTTCGGACCAGATAAACGCTGAAAGCATATAAGCGTGAAACTGACTCCAAGATGAGATCTCGATCACGTAAGTGTGAAGGGTCGTGGTAGACTACCACGTTGATAGGCCGGAGGTGGAAGCCCTGTAAGGGGTGGAGCTGACCGGTACTAATCGCCCGGAAATTTTTGATTGCTTCCTCTGTGGGGCACTGGAAGTTCTTCTCTATGCAGCTTTCCTTCGTCGCAGCCTGGAGCTCCGGCTCGGCGCGACGAGGGGATCAAGTTTCTGGCGCTCATAGCGGCGGGGTCCCACCCGTTCCCATCCCGAACACGGCAGTTAAGCCCGCCAGCGCCGATGATAGTCGGACCGCAGGGTCCCTCGAAAGTAGGTCGGCGCCAGATTAAGTAAACGAAGAGCCCGCGGTAGAAATACCGCGGGCTCTTTGCGTTTTATGCGTGCCATGCTGCTGGCATGTACTCGTTGCACTATGATGAGATGCAGACGCATTTCGGTCGAGCTGCAATGGCGCGGGCTTTCAGCGACCGTCAGATGCAACTGGTTGTGGGCTCTCTTCTCGGAGACGGGACGCTACTGGCGACCACTGCGGGTTATTGTTTTCGTGCGCATCACGGATTGGCTCAGCGTTCTCTCGTCGATTGGAAGTTCGCACAACTGCGTTGCTTCGTTCGAACGGCCCCAAGGATTAGCGGCGGCGGGTATTACTTTAGAACGATCAGTCATCCCTGGCTTGCAGAGTTGGCCGCAAGATTTTACAGCGATTCACGAAAAATCGTGCCACTCGCGCTGCTGACGTCGTATCTGACGCCGTTCGCGCTCGCTGTTTGGATTATGGATGATGGCGCCGTGGATGGACGCCAGCTGCGGATAAATACGCAAAGCTTTACGTGGCGTGAGTGTCAATCGCTCGTTGATCTGTTGCACGCAAAGTTTGCCCTGAGGTTTACGCTGAATGCCGACAAGAAGCGGCCGCGGCTGCGGTGCGCGTCTGAGAGCATGGGACGGCTTCGCGATTTGGTGTTGCCTTTCGTGCTTCCGGAGATGCGCTATAAACTACCGGCATAATTGCCGGACATGGGCCGGCAATATGGCCGTAATACGTGTGCGCGACTATCACAGAATGATGATCACGTGGAGGCCGCCGCGAAAACCGCATGGAGACCGGGCGGCATTGCCCGATAGCGCCTTTGCTTTTCCGGAGCAACGCCTGTACCCGCTAACCGGCGCCTATGACGTTCGAATCGCGATCGCGCGGTACTTTCACCGCGCCGGCGTTACGGAACGCGAACGCGTACAAGCCGCGTCCAATATTTGGGCCGCGGCTGCGTATTTCGGCGTGCAGTTCGAGCAGTAGTTAGCGTTTCACCCACGCGAAGCACCAGCCGTTCGGGCTGATGGTGCCGGTCACGATCGAGCATCGGGCCGGCTTTCTGAAGAACCGGCATTCGGAGCATTTCTGTCCTTTTGAGCCCGGATGGTCTTGGTAGCGGAATTGCTTCTTGTTGTCCGAAGCATCGGCGATTGCGCCTTCACCGGCGGCCAGTGCGCCCGCAAGTGCCGGCAGCACAATAATATGCTTGAGCGCCTCGCGGCGCGTCACTTTGTCCCGATTCATGAAGTCCCCCAATCAGTGGCGAAAAGCGCCTTCGACCTTTTCGACGCCGCTTTCGACGGCGGCTTCCGTACGGCGGAAGAGATTCATCACCCAGCGGATGATCGCGATAAGACCGATGAGCGCCAGGATGAAGATGATGAAGAACACCCAGGCGGCGATGTGGGCAAGGTGCAAAATGGCTTGTTCCATGATGTGCCCCTCCGGTCACGGCCTTTGCTGCTGCCGGGAGGCGTTCCCTGCTACATAAAGCGCTGCAGAAGCCGAACGCGCGGCGGATTCCGTAAGCCCGATGTCGTACCGGCGCTCGATGGCC
This sequence comes from Acidobacteriota bacterium, assembly GCA_046732935.1. Classification (GTDB taxonomy): domain Bacteria; phylum Acidobacteriota; class Blastocatellia; order Pyrinomonadales; family Pyrinomonadaceae; genus PSRF01. The sequence continues at coordinate 7,196 of JBKPOC010000191.1, forward strand.
TCTACCGATGGCGGCGGCACGCTATATATCGCCGGATCGAGTTCTGCTGTGCCGCGGCCGGGCCGCGCGAACAGCGGCTACTTGTTGCGCGCCGGGGGCTGCAGCATCGCCATCGATTTCGGTACCGGCGTGTTCGCCAGCATGCGCGAGCATATCGAGCCCGAGCGACTCGATGCCGTCGTGATATCGCACATGCACGCGGATCATTTCTTCGATCTCATTCCGCTACGGTACGCGCTTCGATACGAATTGGAGCGTTCGCAACCGCTTCCGGTATATCTGCCGCCGGGCGGTATCGCGATCGCGCAGACGATTGGCGCTCCGCTCAAAGAAACCGCCGAGTTTTACAGCGGCGTGCTCGATTTGCGTGAGTACTCCGCGATCGAAACGTTGCGCATCGGCGAGTGCGAGATTCAATTTGCGCCGACCGTGCATTACGTTCCCGCGTATGCGATGCGCGTTGAAACGCGTGAAGGCGTGCTTGGATATTCGGCCGATACCGCGCCGTGCGATGGCGTGCCGAATCTCGTACGCGAAGCGGACATTTTTTTATGTGAGACCGCGCTCGGGCCGAGCGGCACCGAAGCTTCGCAGCGCGGACATTTGAATGCGCAGGAAGCAGGCGAATTCGCGCAACGTGCAGGCGTGAAGCATCTCGTGCTCACGCATTATGGTGCAAAAGCGGACCCCAAAGCGCTGCGCGACGCGGCCGCGCAAGTGTTTTACGGCAAGATCTCCGTCGCCGACGACGGGATGACGTTCCGGCTTTAAACCGCCTCGTACAGGCGTTTTTCGATAAAAACGTGCAGGTAGACCGGATCGACTTTTCCGCGCTGCGCGAATTCCTTGGTGAGAATATCCAGCGCTTTGTCGCGCGGTACCGCCTTTTTGTACGGACGATCCGACGCGGTGAGCGCGTCGTAGATATCGGCGATCGTCAGCATGCGCACTGGCGGCGGAATCTCATCGCCTTTGAGTTTGCGCGGATAGCCGGTTCCGTCGAGATGTTCGTGATGGCTGTACGCAATGTTCGCGACACTCGGCCATGGCGTCGTGTTCCACGGCAGCGCGGCGAGAAACCGGAACGAGTTGGTGACGTGCAGATTCATCAGTTCGCGTTCTTCGTCGGAAAGCGAGCCGCGCGGAATCTGTAGATAGCGCAATTCCGCCTCGTCGAGCAGCGGAACGGGGGCGCCGTCGAGCCGGTAGTGACGCTGCATGACTTTGGTAAGCGCATCGTCGACGGCGGCGGTGACGATCGCGGGTTGGTTGGCTTGTTCGACGCCTTCGAGGAGCGCAAGCAGTTCCTCGCGTGCCTGACGGCAGCGTTCGTCGACCTGCTCCAGCGCCGCATCGACGTTGTGGCCGCTATGTCCCGGCGGCGTCCGTAAAATGGCAAACTTTTCGCGCGCAGCCGCCGCTTCAATCTGCTCGAGCGCGAGATAGAAGCGCATGCGAATCGTTTCCAGCCTGCCGTCGGGCAATTTCTTGGCCTTCGCGAAGATATACTCCGGAACGGATAGTTTGCCGAAGTCGTGCAGCAGTGCGGCATAGCGCAGCTCTTGCAGCGTTTCCGGCGTAAATCTTATCTCGCGCAGCGGGCCGGCGTCGATGCCGTTGACCGCTTCGGCTTGCGCGACCGTCAGGCGCGAAACGCGTTCGGAGTGGCCCTGCGTGGAGACGTCGCGCACTTCGATCGCCTTGACCGACGCGCGCACGAAGTCTTCGAACAGCGTTTGAATGTTTTCGACCAAGCGGCTGTTTTCGAGTGCGACGCCGGCTTGTGCGGCGAGCGCGGCGGCGACGCGCTCGTCGCGCGCGTCGAACTCCTCGACGATTTCAACCGTTTGCTCAGGCGAGGTCAGCCGCGTGTCGAAAGTCGGTTTGCGGTTGATGAGTTGGATGACGCCCACGACTTCGTCGCGGTAGTTGCGCATCGGCACGCACAGAACCGATTTTGTGCGATAGCCGGTGCGTTTGTCGAAACTCGAATCGAAGCGGTATGGGCCGGCGTCGGAGAGTTCATACGCGTCGCGAATGCGCACGACTTCGCCGTTGAGCGCGACGCTGCCGGAAATTGAAGAAGCGGTAAGCGGGAGCGTCGCGCCGATATGCGTCCCTTTGTCTTGCGGGCCAGTTTGGGCGACGGCAAAACGCAGTTTCTTTTCGCCGTCAGCCTCCTCGATGAGCAGCAAACTCCCCGCATCTGCGCTCGTAAGCTCGCGCGCGCGGCGCAAGATGAGTTGCTGAAGCGCGAGCATATCGCGTTCGGCGCCGAGCGCGCGGCCCACTTCGAGCAGCGTTTCGCTGGCTTCGGCATCGCGTGCGAACGCCGCGAGTTTTGCGGCGCCTTGTACGGCCGTAAGCAACTCCAGCGGATCGAGCGGACGGCGAACCAGCGCAACCACCGTGTCGTCCGGTCCGGCGACGGCCACGGTTTTGCCGGTGCTGTACAGATACACGTTGAGTTTTTCGGGATCCGGGCGTGAACCGCAGTCGATGCCCTCGTCTTTGAGCAAATCGACGGCATCGTCGGCATTTGCGTCCGGATTGACCACGCACATGACGTGCAGCGGAATCGCGGATGTGCCGATCACGCGAGCGTTTGCTCCGGTGCCGCGAACGGTGCTGCGTCCTTGCGCCCGAGCACTTCGAACGTGCGCAGCGGCGCGCTCTTGCCTTTAACGCTGACCGGTTCGAGTTCGTGAAATTCGAAGAAGTCCTTGACCTCTTCGTACGTCGACTCGCTGATGATGATCTGTCCGCCCTTCGCAACGTTGTACAAGCGGGCGGCAATGTTGACGTCGTCGCCGATCACGGTATAGTTCATGCGTTTTTGTGAGCCGAGATTGCCCATCACCACGTAGCCCGTATTGATTCCCATGCCGACCGAAAGCGGCGGTTTGCCGGCTTCGCGCCAGCGCTGCGCGAGCAGTTCGATAATCTCTTGCTGCTCGAGTGCGGCTTCGACGGCTTTGCGCGCGTCGCCGGGCGTTGGATTCGGTGCTGAAAACACGGCCATGATACAGTCGCCGATGAATTTATCGACGTATCCGCCGTATTTGAAGATCACCTCGCACATCGCTTCGAAGTACTCATTGAGTTGGTCGTACACGGCCTCGGGCGTAAGTTTTTCGGACATCGCGGTAAAGCCGCGGATATCCGAATAAAATATCGTCACTTTTGCGCGTTTGCCCGCAAGCGCGTCGGCAGCGCCGCCTTCGTGCTTGAGCAGCTCGGCAACGATACCGGGGCTGACGTGCAGGCCGAACGCGGCCGTGACCGCGCGCTTTTGCGCCGCTTCGCCGATTGCGCGGTACGCGATGACGCCGGCAGCGGTGAGGAGCATCGCAGCGCAAACGTGGATCAAGTCGAGCCAATAGAGGCGGTAAACGAACAACGCAACCGCGATCTCCACGTACACGGCGATCGTCACGAACGCAAGCGGCGCGCCGACGACGGGGCGCAGGCGCAGCAGCATCGCGACCAGCAGCAGCGGCAGTAGAACGAGCAGTGCGAGATTGAGCTCGTCGGGCGCGGGAGTAACGTACATGCCGCGCAGCAACTGATCGATGAGACGCGCGTGCACGAAGACGCCGGGGATGTCGGAGTTCGTTCCAAGTGCGGCCTTCATGTCGCTCAGCGCGGCTGCCGTCGCACCGACGAGGACGAGACGGCCCTTGACGAACGTCCGGAGATCGGCGA
>JBKPOC010000192.1:0-5738 GCA_046732935.1 Acidobacteriota bacterium
GACGCTGCTCGTGCCTTCGGACGACGTCGAGTTTATCTGCTCGATACCGGGAACGCGGCTGACTGCGTTTTCCAGCGGTCGCGTGATGAGCGTTTCCATTTGTTCGGGCGCCACGTTTTTGTAACTGACGCTTACGAACACGACCGGCGGACTGAAGTTTGGAAGCAATGAAACGGGCAAGCGCGGGAATGCAAAGAGCCCGAGCACGATAATCGCGGTCGCGATCATCGCCACGGTCACCCGGCGGCTTACGGCAAATCGAGCAATCGGCATTGAGGGAGTAGAGTCTCTTTCCCGGCTAGGGTTCCTCAAACCATGCCAGTTCCGCATTAAAAGGAACTGAGCAAGCCGTGTCACCGCGCTGTCACGCTCAAGTATCGAAGCGCGGCCGAGGCATCGAGGCCATTGTCCTTGCCGCTGCCCTGGCCCCATGGTATACTCTGCCGGTCCCGGGCATGCCCGGGCTGAACACTCTGCCCGCCGCGAGCGGTGGGCCGCCCCATTCGGGGTGTCCGTAGAGGGCTACCAATGGCAGTAGATTACGAAGTCACCTATATTTTGCGTCCCAACCTCGAAGAGAACGAGGTAACCGAGCGTACCAACGCGATCGCCGAGCAGCTCAAAGGCAACGGCGGCGAGGTCGTGAGCACCGAACTGCTGGGCAAGAAGCGCCTGGCGTACGAGATCAACGATGTGCGCGAAGGCATTTACGCGGTAATGCGCTTCCGCAGCGACGCGGCAACGGCACACGAACTGGAGCGCCAACTCGGTTTGAACGAAGACGTGATGCGCGCGCTGCTCATCAAACTCGATAAGCACGCCATCGCCGCCGAGAAGGCCGCCGCGACCGCTTCCGCCTAACTCGTCATCTGAGCCTGTCGAAGAATGCCATACCCCTGGCATAACGGCACGCTAGCCTTGGGCTGACCCGCGCAACTGAGTTCAGAAAGAGTAATGCATTATGGCGGCATCGTTTAACAAAGTTATTTTGGTCGGCACGCTGGTACGCGATCCCGAGATCCGCTACATCGGATCCGGTGCGGGCGTCACCAAGTTTCGTCTCGCGGTCAATCCGAACAAACGCGACGCAAAGCCGGAAGACACGCTCTTCATCGACATCGTCGCTTGGGACAAACTGGCCGAAACCTGCAACACGTATTTGAAGAAGGGCCAGCAGTGTTTGGTCGAGGGTCGCTTGTCGATCCGCCAATACGATGATAAAGACGGAAACAAACGTCAATCAACTGAAGTCGTCATCAACACGATGCAGATGCTCGGCGGTCCGCGCGATCGTCAAGACAGCGGCGATTCATTCGCTGCGGCCGGCGCACCGGTCGGCGGCGCTGCACGCACGGACGACGGTTTGGACGAAGAGATCCCGTTCTGACGCGAGCTCATCCTAACTAACGAAAAATCACGAGTTAGGAACAAATTCTTCTAAAAACCGAAATGTAATCGGTCGCGTAAGATGATGCAGAAACGCCCTGTTTTTACAGGGCGCTTCTTGCATGTTACTGCGTGCGGTGATACCACGGCAATGTCACACTACGTCGATATTTTCTGTGTAACTACGCCGCATGCTTGCGAAGAAGCGGATCATCTGGCGATGGAAAACGCCTACGAGCGGATGGCTCGGAGTGTCTCCAGCAGTTCCTTGTAGCGTTTTGCGCCGATCTTGCGCACGATTTCGTCTTGCGCCTGCACCCAGAGCGGTCGCGTCTTTTGCACTATCTGCTTGCCATTCGGGGTGAGGCGTATTTCCTTACGGCGTTTGTCGTAACGGCTAGGCCGTATAGCGACGTACCGCGCCGATACCAGCGGCGCAAGGTTTCGCGTCACCGTGGAGATGTCCATATCCATCCACTCCGCAACATCCGCCATTCCGCAATCTTTCCTGCGTTCGATGAAGTTCAGCATCGAGAACTGGGTGGAAAGCAGCCCGGTTCGTGCCATAAGCTCGTCGTACCGGCGCGTTAGCGATCGCGTGGCCGCGCGAAGATTGAACCCGGTGCAGTTCTCGATTGCATGGTGCATCACAGTCATTGAAATACAACTATCGCCGCGGTGGGGTCAAGGCTTGACTCGGCCCGTAGATAATTGTACATACAACAACATGGAACCCCATACCATGAATGACGGCGTCATCATCGGCGGGAGCTTTGCCGGCCTCGCCGCCGCACTGCAGCTCGGCCGTGCCCGACGCAAAGTCACGGTTCTCGATACCGGCTTGCCGCGCAATCGCTTCGCCCGCCACTCGCACGGCTTGCTCGGGCACGATCATAAGCCACCGCTGGACATTCTGGCCGAGGCGCGGCACCAGCTGGCGCGTTATCCCACGATCAGGCTGGTCAGTGCCCGCGCCGACAGCGTCTCCGGTGCCATCGACGATTTCTCCGTCCTCACTGGCGATGGCGACAGTCTGGGCGCGCGCCGCGTGATCCTGAGCTATGGCGTCGCCGACCAGATGCCTGACGTTCCCGGTTATGCCGAAAGCTGGGGCACATCCGTCGTGCCCTGCCCCTATTGCGACGGCTTTGAAGCCGCCGGCCAGCATTGGGGCCTCGTCTGGTCCGGCACGCAATCACACCAGTCTGTCAGATTGTTCCACGATTGGACTGACAAGTTGACTGTCTTTGCCGATGGTCATGACATTGCGCCCGATATCAAGGCCGATCTGGCGCACCGCAACATAGCCGTCGTCGATGGCCGGATCGTCGAGATCACCCATAACAACGGCCATATCACCACCGTCAATCTCGATACCAGCCGCAATATCGCGGTTGACATCCTGTTCGCCCAGCCGCGCAACAAGCCGTCGGCAAGCCTGCACGAATCACAGGGCTTAGCCATGGTGGACACGCCCGTCGGCATCGCCCTCAAGGTCGACGAGCGCCGCCAAACCAGCATGCCCGGCATTTACGCCGCCGGCGATCTCACCACGCCCTCCTTGCCCTCGGTCACCGTGGCGTCATCGCAGGGCGCGATGGCGGGCATCTTCGCCCAGCAATCGATGCTGGTTTGAACAGCACAGATTTCGCGACCGTCCTAATTTGATCGCGAGTTAGCGATCGTCCGCGAGACTGATGGCATGAGGCCATATTGCGAAATGCTGATCAATCGTAAGGGAGCGCACGAAGTGCGCCGAAGGACCACATCAAATCAAGAGCCCAACGAAATATCGTCGGGCTTTTTGCCGCAATGAGCGCGGCGTCTGGAAACAGAATCGTGGACTTAATGCAAAAGCAATCGCTCCAGAATCTTAGTTGGCCAAAACTTCTTGCTGCGCTTCGGGCCTGTTCCGGAGACTCCGTGCTGATCCGTGATGGCAATGTAACCGAACCTGCATCTACTGTTCGCGTTCGTCCTTCTGCAAAAGGGACGGAACTTTGTCTGTTTTCCGGTGAAAATGCTATGAAGCGCCTCGATCTCATCGAGCAATTGGAAATGCGCGCAAAGAGTGCTGGAAGACGCTTTATGACGCCGGCGCGCGCGATGGTCAACGGATCGGCACTTATCGTGGAGAGCGTGACTGACGAAACGGTCGATAGCGTTCTGTTCGCGGTGATCAAGACGCGCCGGCGGACGCTCGGCTTCAATCAAAGCCAACAAAAAGGCGATACGACCACTTTCCGAAACAAGCGCATCAAGAACGGATGAGTGGATGAGCACCTATAGAGACGAGCTAGCGGAAGCCAAGCGCCGAGGAAAAGTGGCCCACGATGCTATGGAAGCCTGGGTTAGCCGTCCGCTAAACGAGCCCGACGTTCCGGGTGAATGTTGGAAGGCTATGCGCGTGACTTACGTGAGAGCCGAGAACGGATAAAGCAACTTATTCGCGAGCAAGGCACTCGGGACGATATCGAAGCGGCGCTTACCGAAAATGAAGAATATCACCGTTCCCTCGGATTAAGCATTCGGGATAAGCCGGACCCCGTCGACGATGCGGAATAACATCGCATCGGCTTGTCACGCCATGTCGTGGGACGGTCTTGGTGACGTACCGTTGCGTACACCTTGCCGATGCGGTCGCTCAACTCCGCGAGTCGCTCTAAAACGATCGTCGAATTGTCACGGCTTCTGTCATCGAGCAGGTCGAGTGCCATGCCGATGCCGTGAGCGAGTTCCGAAAGCGCGTTGGATTCATCGGGCGCATAGGCTGTCGCCGTCGATCTTCGGCCCGCACACGAGCGCGCCCACGAGATGACCACGCGAGAGTACAGCTGGCGAAATCGCGTAGAAAAAGAACCAAGTCCGCTAAACTATCGGAGAGCAGCGTATCTCGCGCTCACGACACTCTCGTTCGGCTCGACGGGCCCCAGGTTTTTCACAACTTCGAAGATACCGTTTCGTGCCTGGGCGATATACATGTTCAGCCGCGCGTGATGCTGTCCGGGAACCATTTCAGCAGGGCCGCCCGGCCCAGCAGCAATCTTCGCGTGGTCGAATGCCGTGATGACGGCTTCCTGATTCAACGATCCGGCCTCTTTCACTGCAGCTTCCCAAAACTTCAATCCGCGGTACGTGCCCGTACTGGCGCTGCCCGCTGTGAACATCGGCCCACCGGGATAACGCTTGTTGTACTTTTCGAGCAGTTCCACGCTAAATGGATCGCTTACGGTCTGATAGTAGTCGAGACACCCATATAGGCCGTTCACTTGCGCAGGTGGCAACAGGTTCAGCAGGTTTTCTTCAAAGTATGTGCACACGAGCTTTCCGCCCCGCTTCGTGAATCCTGAGTTGTGAAGCTGTTCGAAAAACGGCATCAGCCCCGGTGGAACGATCGTGTTGAATACTACCTCGCTCCCGCTGGATTGGATTTTCTCGACCGTTTTACTGTAGTCAGCATGATCGAGAGAAAAGTACTCCTCGCCTTCTATCGTGCCGCCATTTGACGTCACGAGTTCACGCATTCTCTTGTTCATCACATGCGGCCAGATATAATCCGCTGAGGGCAAATAAAATTTCTTTGCACCCGTCTGTTGCATGAGCCATGGAATGAAAGGATCCAGCTGCTGCGCCGGCACAGGACCGGTGCAGAAGATCAGCGGGTTGCTTTCCTGCCCCTCGTATTGCTCCGGGTAGATGTAAATCTTCTTGCCCTTCACCACAGCGGGTCCTTTGATTGCTTGCCGCGTGGAACTGTAAATCCCGCCCAAGATCACGTCAACGTTATCTTGCTCAACCAATTTGGTGGCTTTTGCTTCCGCCACGCTATCCGTGGTTGCGCTGTCTTCTATGAGGAGCTCTACACGCCGCCCCAGCAAACCACCGTTCGCATTGATGTCATCTATCACCATGTTGGCGACATTTGCATTGGCGACGCCCAGGAATGAAAGCGGACCAGTCAGATCCATGATCACTCCGACTTTAATGGAGCTTTCGTTCATGACAATCTATCCTTTGAAATCTGGTCGCGAACAAGCGCTAATCGACGTGCCTTTATGCTAACGGAATCCGGTGCGCATCATCGGCCTTGATGTAGGCTCGTGCCACAGACCTTCGAACGTACTAGGTACCGCTAATCATGCTCCTCGTTACCGCCGAAGCGTATGAGTCGTTAGTCTTTTCAGTCCGGCGCTTGTAATACGAAGTGCTAGACGACGAGGCAGTCTTGGTTAACAGCTAGGCGAGCTGGCAGCAGATGTAGCAAAGCTCACATGTTCGAGGCGCTACTGCGCCGTGCGGTAAACGTGATCACCGAGCGGTTCGGCCAGCGAGCCTGAACGACGATTTGCATG
>JBKPOC010000193.1:0-2081 GCA_046732935.1 Acidobacteriota bacterium
GCAATACTTCCGCTTCAGGCTCTCTCCACCACAACGAGTATTCGCTCTGAACTGCAGTAACCGGTTGGACTGCGTGCGCGCGACGGATTGTTTGCACGCCTGCCTCAGAAAGTCCGAAGTGCTTCACCTTGCCTTCGCGAATGAGCTCCTTCACCGCTCCCGCCACATCTTCGATGGGCACGTTTGGATCAACGCGATGTTGATAAAACAGATCGATTACATCGGTCCTGAGTCGCTTTAGCGACGCGTCAGCAACTTGTTTGATGTGCTCTGGCCGACTATCGAGGCCGATCTGCTCGCCTTTGGGACCGAACTTGAAGCCGAACTTGGTTGCTATCACCACTTGTCTGCCACCGGACGGATTCGCCGTGGCGAACTTACGAAAAGGAGCCAGACCTTCGCCTACGAGTTCTTCATTCGTGAACGGGCCGTAAATTTCGGCGGTGTCGAAAAATGTGACGCCGCGTTCCACCGCTGAGCGAAGCAGCGCGATCATCTCCTGTTTATTGCCAGGCGGACCGTACGCAAAACTCATTCCCATACAGCCCAGGCCGATAGCTGAGACTTCCAGATTAGTCTTTCCAAGCTTCCGCTTTTCCATTTCTTTCTCCGTTCAGACTAAAAGCCATTTCATATGGTAGGGACCGCTCGCCGAGCCGTCCGCCCGATCGGCGCGCCCGGCGGTCGCGCCCTACCAAAGTATTTATGAGATTAATTTAGATATTGTCACTCCGACTTGAGCGAAGCCATGTCGATCGAGAAACGGTACTTCACATCGGACTTGAGCAATCTTTCGTAAGCTTCGTTGACTTTTTGGATGGGGATAACTTCGACATCGGCGGTGATGTTGTGTTTGCCGCAAAAATCGAGCATCTCCTGCGTTTCGGGGATGCCGCCAATCATCGAACCGGAGAAACTGCGGCGCCGCGCGATGAGGCTGAACGCCGGGACCGCGAGCGGCTCCGCGGGAGCGCCGACCAACGTAAGATTGCCCTCGACGCCGAGTAAATTGAGATAGGCGTTGATATCGTGATTGGCGGAGACGGCGTCGAGGATGAAGTCGAAACTGCCAGCGTGCTTTTGCATCTCGTCCGCATTGCGCGAAACAACAACTTCGTCGGCGCCGAGGCGCAGCGCGTCCTCCTTCTTGTTAGGCGACGTGGTGAAGACAACAACATGAGCTCCGAATGCGTGAGCAAACTTCACGGCCATATGCCCCAGCCCACCGAGACCGACGACGCCGACTTTTTTGCCCTTGGTGACCCCCCAGTGGCGCATTGGCGAGTACGTGGTGATCCCGGCACAAAGCAGCGGGGCAGTACCGGCGAGTTCGAGGTTGGAGGGGACGCGCAGAACAAAATGTTCGTCGACTACGATGCTCTCGGAGTAGCCACCGTAGGTAAAACCTCCGAGATGCTTGTCCGGCGAATTGAAGGTGAGGACCATGTTCGGGCAGAACTGTTCGAGACCCGCTTTGCACTGTGCACAGCTATGATCTGAATCGACCATGCAACCGACCGCGGCGAGATCGCCTGGTTTGTACTTGGTAACCGCTGACCCGACGTTGGTGACTCGACCGACGATCTCATGGCCAGGAACAATTGGGTAGTTCGTGGCCATAAACTCGCTCCACTCATTGCGGACCGAATGCAGATCGGAGTGGCAGATGCCGCAGAACAGGATTTCGATTTGCACATCGCGGTCAGTTGGATCACGACGTTTGATCTTCGTTGAGGCCAGCGGGGATGTTTCACTGGCAGCGGAATAAGCTTTCGCGTTGTACGTCGTTGGTTGCATGTAATTGATCCTCCTATTGGTTTTGTCTTGTGTAGTGTCGTCTTAGACCTGAACCAATCAAACGCGATGCGACGCGCCGCGTTGCAGGTTCGTATGATGCTGGTATCCAACCCTCGGCGGTTCTCACATCCCCCACCATTGCGCATGCGAGAGATTTTTCAGTATCCCAAAAGAGAGAAATTCAATCCGGGAGCAATTTCGCTCAGCCGAGGAGGCCACGTGTTCAACACTTGGCGTTGAGAACCAAAGCGATTCAGAATTCCAAACGCCGGCTCAGTACAACG
>JBKPOC010000194.1:0-2734 GCA_046732935.1 Acidobacteriota bacterium
ACCTAGTGGTAATTCTTATCGTGCATTTTCCATTAGCGGGAAGCGTGACAGTCTGCGTCTGATTCGTGTTGTCATCCGTGACTTCCAGACTCACCATCCTCTTGTTCTTGTTGCTGTGTTTGCCGCCCTGACCGGGAAAACTCCGCTCGTTGAATTCGATCTCGACTGAGCCACCTTTGATGATGATGTCATCTGCTGGAGTAGACATGTGAGAATCTCCTTTGAAGTTGAGGTTATGAGAATAGGGGAATGAGCGACTTATATCACTTAACGAGGTGCCTTTGGAAGACGAATGTAAATGTGCGGAGATGTGCCGTAGACGTTTGCCGCAGTGAAAACATTTAACACTTCGACTCTAGCTCGGGCCTTGAAAACAGACGCAGTAGGTATAGACTGCGGCTTCCTCGATCTCGCCCATCGATCAAAAGTTACTTTGACGGAACCTACAGCCTCATAAAAGCAACGTCCAGATATGAGGCGCGAGGGCGCTACCGGGGGGCTCAGAAATGGTAGCGCCCTTTTGTTTCTGCCTGTTAGTGCTACTGTCATACTTTGACTAGCTGGCATTCATCCTCAACTAATAGTCACTGATCGAGTTGACCTCACGAGGGACCACTCGAACAACAATCGTGTCCAACGAGCGCCGTCTATTGCGCGATCCGCAAAACTTTCCATTGCTACATTCATCGTAGTCGCCAAAGCCAGGGGCATGCGCGCCGTAAAACACTTGAAATTTTCTTGCCGCCGCTCCCGTAAGAGTGATTGCAAATCCCTCTAGTTGTTGCCGTGGATCTGCACCGCTCAGGAATTCACCGTCTTTTACACTGGGAACATCGCGGGCAACTTCAAAATGCCCCATATACGAGAGACCTAGACCGTCTACGGGGGGGTCGAAGCTAATCAAAAAACCCTCTAGGCTTCGCTTTGCCTCTCCTGCGATTTCATTATTTTTGAACATCCTTTGTTCTCTACCTTCTGACTTCACCGTAACGGACAAACCAAGCCCCGGTTCTGCGGAGACCAAGCACGATCGATCACTCGCTAAAAGCGTCTGTAAAGGCTCTCTAACCGACTGGTTTAATTCATAATGGCCCACGAAAGTGCGGGTTAAGAATCCGGTCTTTTCCGAAATGCTAATCAATGTCGGTTCTTGAGTGTTTAAAAATCTTGTCGATCGTCCTATCAATACTATCTGGCGCAGTACGGCCTTCTCGAAATCTGTGAGCTTTTCAAAGACAGGCAACAGGGACTGTGCCTGCGATAACAATTGCCTAAGGTCGCTCTGGACCTTTCCAATCGTCCAAAGAAATCCCCAACCTACAATCACCAATCCAAGAACGCCGACAATATTTCTTATCCTAAGTTCGACATCGGATGTGTACATCCATCGCAGAATTTTTGCCTCAGCGAAGCACAACGCTATACCAAAGATCCATTGCGTCCATCGGTACCAATGTTTTTTGAGCAACGCTAACCCCACTCCTGCAAGGGCAGCAATCGCAATAATGTTACTGCTGGATAAGAGGTCATCCATTGGGGCAATCTCTACTTTCAACGGCAGGCTGAGAGGATCGAAACGATTCCCACACACTAATAGCCGACGTGTGCCGGGAGTGTGCCAACTCAGTGAAACTTCGTGGTACTCAGAGGCACTGAGAGATTATAGACCAGCAAGGAATGGTAATGAATCAGTTGAGGGATGTATCAGCCGAGGAATGGCGCGGGAGTTTGCTGCATCTTCTTTCCGCATCCTCAAACGTTGTGGGCGGCAGGATGATCGGCTTGCCCAGTGCGTCCGCTCGGGTTAGGTGCATGTTTGAATTTTTCGTTGAGCGCATTCTAATGCCGCTAGTCCTTCGTTTCAACTTTTGTGATTAAGCCCGCCTTTGCTGCGGTATCTAGCAGCATAGTAATGCGTTCCGCGTTGTAATACGACCACTCGCTTTCGTCTCGCCATAGATTTCTCAGAGACTCGCGCGTCTTTGGTCTGTTCGCTGGATTGACCTTACGGCACATCTCTAGCCGGTTCTCATACGCCAGCATATCGGCGGCTTGCAGGGAACTCATATCCTTCCCCCAAAAACTTACACCACCAGCGGCGCGATAGAAATTTATTTGCTCGTTATCCAGCGCCTCGAAGACGCGCTTAATCATGCTGTCGTGACCGCTGCCTTTCTCGAAAACATAATGTATCGGCTTGTTAATACGCTTGTTTTGTTGCCAGGTATTGATCTCTTTCATGCATCCTATGACCGCAAACACATGAGGCTCACCAAAGCCTTTCCTGATGTTCGTATTTGGCGGTATCAGCTTATCGTAATCCGCAACCACCACGCTCACGGCAAAGTCTTTTTCGGTATTGCTTTTGATGATGTATTGAAGCGTCCGCAGGAATTTTATCCGCTTCTTATCATCCCATGTTTCGTAGACTCCCTTTCTCTGAGCAAAATCTTTCATGTGGAAAAACTCGATTTCTTCCTTCTTTAAGACTTTCGCCCATTCACTCTCGAACCGCTCCCAGCGATAGACTTCTGAAACGTAGCCTGCGATTGTGTAGACCAGCGGTGCCGGAGGATGGGAATAACTTTCATCACCGTAGAATGTCAGCATTGCCACGTAACGCTCCCGCCTTCCGCTCGCTGGAAACACTGCTGCCCAGTGGCGGACAGGACTATATACGTCTCTTTTGTCTGTAGACACAACACCCCCAAAGCTGGTATTTTCCAACTTGGAG
>JBKPOC010000195.1:0-8524 GCA_046732935.1 Acidobacteriota bacterium
GGCGGGTTGTACTTGAAGCCGCCGTCATCAGGAGGATTATGCGATGGCGTGATTACGATTCCGTCGGCGAGTCCAATCTTTCTGTCGCGGTTGTAGGTGAGAATCGCGTGCGATATCACGGGCGTCGGAGTGTATTCGTCCCCTTCGGCGATCATCACTTCGACGCCGTTGGCGGCCAGCACCTCGAGCGAACTCGCAAATGCCGGCATCGAAAGCGCATGAGTATCCATCCCAAGAAACAGTGGACCATCTATGTGCTTCAGTTTTCGATATAGACAAATTGCCTGCGTGATGGCGAGGATATGCCACTCATTAAAAGCCTTTTGTAGAGCCGAACCACGATGCCCTGAAGTGCCGAATGCTACTCGTTGTGCCGGGATCGAAGGCTCAGGCACATCGGTATAGTAGGCCGTGATTAGCTTTGGGATGTTGACCAGCATCCCTGGCTCGGGCAATTTTCCTGCCAATGGACTCACTTTCATTGTGTGCTTACCTCTTACGATTTACTGCCGGCCTTGCCAAGCAAGGTGGACAGGTCGCAATCAACCAGGTCGCCTATACGCTCAACGGTTAAGTCTGCGGCCGGGTAGTTAGCGATATTGTGGGGGTCCAATGCGTAATGTCCCTGGCGTGGAAAGATAGTCGTCAGCCGGTTCCCCCAAACCTTTTTCATCTCGGCCAGGATGCGTAGCTTGTCGTCGACCATTACGTAGTGCCGGGCTGGATATCGCTGTTCGACGTCATCCAGCATACTTTCTTTATGAATATAGATAAGCACTTGACCGCCGACCGCGTCCCACAATCCTGAGCGCTGGATCTTGCGCGGCTGAAAAACCACATCGCCATCTGTCAGAATGATCGTTGGTCCATACTTACCAAAATGCTTGATAACGTTAAGTGAACCCGGATACAGTCGGTCAATAAACGGATAGTCCACGAGAAATGAAGACATCTTGAGTAAACGAGGATCGTTGTTCGCGCCGAGCCGGTAGCGTTGCAATGCACCCAGGTAGTCTGCGTAACCCAACTCCTTACGCAGCGCTTCAAAGATTTCAAAATAGCGATCTCTATTGCGTGGGCCAAACTCCTGTTCGAGATGATTCCGGAGATCTTCCACGACGTGATCGTGGTCGAGCAGCGTGTTGTCGCAGTCGAAGAGAGTAACAATGTCAGACGGAGCGGCCATATACTCTAAGTCGCTGATGCTGATATAACGAACGATAAGGTATTCCCGATATCTATTCCTCAGATTATCATGCCGTTTGCGCGAGCCTGGCCTGAAGCCTGATTTCTGTGCCCTTAAGGGCCTGAGAAACAATGCAGTTATTCTTGGCCAACTCAGCCTGCTCAAGGAACTCTTCTTCGTTGATTCCGGGAACCTGCGCTTTAGTGTCGAGGTCAATCGCGGAAATTCTTAGATTCTCGGTGTCCAGGTGAACAGTCGCTATCGTGTTGATATGTTGTGGCGCAAATCCTGCCTTTGCTAAACCGAGCGAGAGCGCCATGGAAAAGCATCCAGCGTGAGCCGCACCCAGAAGTTCTTCCGGATTTGTCAATTTGCCGTCTTCAAAGCGTGATGCAAAGGTATACGGAGCTTCAAATGCACCGCTACCTACGTTCATTGTCCCCTTGCCGTCTTTTAGACTTCCTTCCCAGACCGCGCCTGCGGTACGTGTTAGCATGGTCGTCAACTCCTCTCGTGTGTGTTGTTTGTTTCCGCCATATGTACTCTATGTCTTTTGTTCCCGTCAGGTACTTACTTGACACTCGAGACGTACTACGGGTGTTGCTATCATCGTAGTGTACTCATCGTAAGCGACCCTGCAACCCAGACTCATGCCTTCTACCTCCCGAGCCCAAGTACTCAATTCCGGCGGCGACGATTCGGTACATGAGTAAAAGCTTAGAGTGTTATTGCGGGGTGCCGGTAGCGTATTACCACCTAGGGAAGGCACGTATTAACACTTGAAACTTTCTGCCAGCAGGTAATGCTTATTGAGGGAGAAATTACTAATCATCGGCAAAGTTGATGGTGAGAGCGATGAGCAGGTACGTTGATTTAGATTCCGCCTTCAAAGGAGCTCGCTGGGTAACAACCAGCAGTGTTCAGCTTAGACTGATAGAATTGCCGTAAGTAGGGTATTAACACCTGACCTCCGCAGGTATTAACACTAAAGATCTTTCGACCCGTTGAGTAACAAAGCGTGAGCAAGTTCAAATCCATAGGCGAACTGCGTTGGCAAAAGCCTGCCACTAGATCGAAGATATAGGACTCAACACTGATTACGTCGAAATATTAAAGCCGATTTTGCACCAGCATTGATTTGAAACGAATGAAAGAGGAAGGAGGACACAACGATGTCTGATCCAATCGCTAGAAAGCGTCTGAAGAAGAAAATGCTTGACCGGTGGGAGAACGAGGGAGGAAGGATTGCCACTGACACAACAAGTGCGGATGCGAGCAGACCGCCTAGCGAAGATAAGGGCCACGGTAGGAAACGATCTTCTCCGAGCGATAAATCGTCGGTCGGCGCCACTGCGTCTCCGACAAAGAGGCGCAAGCCGAGTCAGAGATGAGTACGTTCAAAACGCAGCGTCCAGAGACTGGGGCATGAATTTTAATCCGACGGTGATCACGACGTAGCTTTATGGACCCTGACTTTATTCATCCAGAAATGCTTACTCACAATTGAATCCTTGGCCCGCCGATCTTGCGCGATATAAAGCGCACGATTCGACTTGTAAAAAGGTTTGGCCGAGCAGATCATATATTCCATGGCCACAGACAAGGTCGCCGCGCTTCGTGCCACTGTTCTTTTTGGCAGCTTAACAAACGAAGAATTGCGTGCTTTGGCCTCTCTTTGCACCGAGCATAAGCTCTCTCGCGAAGGGGTTTTGTTTATTGCCGGCGAAGAGGCGCGCGGACTTTATGTTGTGGTGAGTGGCGCGGTACGCGCCTTCAGGGCAGGCGCGGACGGACGAGAACAAGTCATACACACCGAGCGGGCTGGCGCCATCCTTGCTGACGTGCCGGTTTTCGATGATGGGACTTACCCGGCAACGGCGGTCGCGGATGAAGACTCAGTGCTTCTCTTTATCGCTAAAGCGGATGTACGGGCGGTCTGTCTGGAACACCCAACGATCTCGCTTGCTGCACTCAAGATGCTTGCTGGACGTTTGCGTCGGCATGCAGAACTGGTCGAAGCGCTGTCATTACAGGAAGTCGGGCAGCGACTCGCGCGTTTACTGCTGACAGAAGCGGAACGTCGCGGAAAGAGATTAGAAACCGGCATCACCTTCGACCTTGTGATGACAAACGGGCAGATTGCCGCGCGCGTTGGCAGCGTGCGCGAAGTAGTGTCGCGGGCGCTGGCTCGCCTACAACAAGACGGACTAATCTTGGTGGACAATCGTCGTGTGACCATTCCAAACGAAGAGCTACTCGCAGGCTACTCGGGTCAAAGCCAAAAGCTGTCCTAATGAGACCAGCAGTGAGACAAAAGATCATTGGATGAGACCAGCAGTGAGACAAAAGATCATTGGATTCCACCAGGACGAGGAATTTCATTGGGTAGCTGACTTGGAGTGTGGCCATACACAGCATGTGCGTCACAACCCTCCATTAACTTCACGCCCGTGGGTGACCACATCTGAAGGGCGGCGCGATCGCATTGGAGTAGAATTGGAGTGCCGCAAATGCGATGCGTGCATTCGGCTTTAAATGTCGGATAATAAGAGTTCTCACACATCGCAAAGCATCGGCCTTAAGAGTGTGCTGACGCTTCCGTGACAATGATATAGTTTTTGTTATGGATGCTTTAGCCAGAAAAATCTTGGCGATGTTTGGAGCCTTCAATAAGGAGACGCTGGATCTGCACGAACTGTTCGAAGCAGGTGGTAATGATCCTGATGCTCGCACTGCTGTGCTCGATACAGTTGAGCGGCTGGTTCAAGATGGACTATTGGAGGAGCGCGGCAATGATTTTTATGCGTTGACGCGAGAAGGCCGCATCAATATCCGACTCGATGACAAAGATTAAGTTGCTATTCGCCAAACTCTCACGCTTGCTTTTGATCAGGACTGGCTTGCAAAACGTCTTTTAACTCACGAGTTCTAATGATTGCTTCTCCGCGCAAGGGAAAATGCATAACGAAGATCCTGGATTTGTTGATGGGTTTTTGCCAACCAAAACAGAAATCTTTCGATCCGATGTATTTTTCATAGGCGACTCTACCGATGAAACACACTACTGGCGGCTTTTCTGTCTTTATGATACGCGAAACTCTTCGACGGCCCGGTAACTCCTCGTCTTTCTTAAGCTCTGTAATGTCACGTGTGGGCCTGTTGATGATATTAACGAAGCCCAATCTATAAACGACATTGAATCTCTCTTTGTAAATTCGTCTTAAGTCCTCATCATCACGAAGCTCATTTCTGAGTTCCTTGATGATTCCAGCATCCGAGAGTAGATACCAAAACATCTTGTTATTGGAGAATGGCACACCTCGATTGAACGAGCCAAAATGAGGATTGATACCCACGAGAGTATTCTCGGTTTCTTATACCTGTAGTGGATCATGATTCTATCGCTTAACACAGATCATCATGACGGCCGCGAGGTTTGATTGATAACACCGAAATACCTTTCGCATCATCAACACTCTTCGCCGTAACTCGCGATCACGCAGGATATTCCAGACAAAACGCAAAGTTCCTTTCACCCCTTCATCACGTAGCAAGCGGTTCGGCTCGAGCAAATGCATTGGGGTGCGCGCCTCTACTTCAACTTCAAAACCTTCCGCTTCCATCAGCCTCCGCCACTCTGAGGCGGAAAGGGGTCGCACGCCCACATGCAGGGCGCGTGATAAAGCTTGATTTATCTTCTTACCGCCCCCATCGAGATCATCGCCGACCAGACACATCTCGTGTATTGCGTAGCGGCCTCCGCGCTTTAGCAGCCTGCGCGCTTCACGGACGATGCGGCACTTCATCTCCGATGTTTGCATGGTGAGTAAGGCCTCCCCGTAGACGACAGTCGCAACCTCGCTGAGTAGACCCGTCGAATCGGCGCTTCCCCTCACACATCTTTGCGTTGAGTCTTTCAAATAACTGCTCACGATCGAAGCCGCCGCCGGGTCACGTTCGACCGCCGTGTATGAAGCCGGATGACGCTTTAGTGCAAGTTGTGCAGTTATTCCGACTCCCGGCGCGAACTCCACCACATCGTCGGCGGGCATAATGGTCAGTGCAGCGAGCATTCGGCGCGTCAGCTCCATACCCCCGGGACGCAATACACGTTTCCCCAGTTGTGCCAGCACCAAGTGACCCGGCATATTCCTTTCATTGAAGCTCGCACGGGGGCTCGTCATCGTCAGTACATTACTCATCTCTTCTCTCCTTCGGAAACCCTGACTGACAATCGCAGTAACTGTTTTCAATTAGAAACTGAAGGATAAGCGCGCCAGCAAGGAAGCGATATGACTCATGTCACACCGAGAAGAAATTCTGTAAATATCTCCGGTTTTGTTTCGGGACAGCGTGATTTAGGTCACTGCGTGGAAGTCTATCCTTGCATAGTCTTATCGGCTGATAGGAGATAAGGAGAAGCAATTATGTTTGAGACTACGAAGACTGTTAGAGAATACGCGCTGGAGATACCGACTGCGACCCGGATATTTGAAAAACTTGGAATTGATTACTGTTGCGGCGGCGGCAAGAGCCTGGCGGATGCGTGCGCCAATGCCGGAGTCTCAGTGGATGAAGTACTCGATTTGCTTGTGACTAACGCGAGATCCGACGAAACCTTCGGCTGCGAGAAATGGCACACATCGTCGCAGGCGGAACTAATCGCGCACATTGTTGAAAAACATCATGCTTTCACCCGAGAGGAGTTGGAGCGACTGGAAGCTCTCCTAACAAAAGTATGCGGTGTGCACGGGCGAAATCATCCGGAACTCTTTCATATTCACCGTCAATTCGGGAAACTGCGCGCTGAACTCGAGCCTCACATGTTAAAAGAGGAAGGAGTGCTCTTTCCTTATATTATACGAATGGAAGAAGCGGCGGTGACGAATCAACCGCTTCCCGCGCCGCCTTTTGGAACGGTGCGGAATCCCGTGCGCGTGATGATGGCCGAGCACGATGCCGCGGGATACATTCTAGGAACAATGCGTGAGGCGAGTGCCGATTACACTGCTCCGGCCGATGGATGCATCAGCTACAAAACGTTGTACAGTGCGCTGGTAGCATTGGAAGTTGACCTCCACCAGCATCTACATTTGGAGAATAACATTCTCTTTCCGCGCGCTGTAGAACAGGAAGACGCGACCCGGCCAACTTAGTGCCCACATTTTTACCCGTCCTGATTTGTCGTAGTAGGTTCATTTGTCCTGTCAAACCTGATCGTTAGCAGCCTACAGATTCGAGTATACAAGATTGACGAATGACCGTGAGATCACGTGTGAAGAACAAGTGTTTTCACGCTATGAACCATCTAGACCTTCATTTAACTTGATAGCGATTAGTATTGGAGGATACGAAAGATGGAACACATCATCGACAACCACACTCGCACCAATTCTCGAACCAAGTCCCAGGCTAGCGCTAACGTATCAGGTTCCGCCTATCAGGCCTACCAAATCTTGCGCGTTGGCTTCGTCGTCGCGCCGATAGTCGCTGGACTGGATAAGTTTTTCAATGTACTTGTGAACTGGGAGCAGTACTTACCGCCGTTCGTCAACAAAATGGTTGGCGGTCACGGTCACGAGTTGATGCTCGTCGCCGGCGTTATCGAAATCATCGCGGGACTCGGAGTTTTGTTTAAACCGAAATTCTTTGCGTACGTCGTTTCGGCGTGGCTGTTAATGATCGTAGTGAACCTGCTGATCATTCCCGGTTACTACGACATCGCACTACGCGATTTTGGTCTAGCGTTAGGCGCTCTCGCGCTCGCGCGCCTAAGCAAGGAATTTGATCGCTGACTCGGATTGATTAAGGCAGGGAGTGGCACGCCGACCTTTAGCCAATTGTCGACAAAGAGAAGGTCATGATTGCAGGAGTGGAACAAAAAAGTAGTCTGCACGAAATCGCGTTCTGCGACTTCTTTGCTAAGCGATCCAACGGTACGGAAGCAGACGACGCTCTGAGCCAGGCACTTAGGGCTTGCTTGTTAGCAGGGATTGAAGTTGTCTTGGCGGGGCCGAAGTTGGTTGAACTACGTGGTGCTGTTCTTTAAATACCTATCTTGAATTAGCGGAACCAGATAATGACCACGTCGTCAACGAGGAGGCGGGAGGGATTAGGACCTGGGAAGCAGAGGTCAAAAAGGTATGCGGTCTCGCAAATCTACCTATAGTCAATTAGATAAGCACATCACTGACTGGATGGCGCGCTGCGGAATCACGATCCTGCGTATCAGCTTAGGCGTAATTTTCTTTTGGTTTGGCGTGCTGAAGTTCTTTCCCGGCTTGAGTCCGGCGCAGAGCTTGGCGGCGCGTACAATCGACGTGCTTACATTCGGAATGGTCCCAGCCAGCGTGAGCGTTCCCGTGCTCGCCTTATGGGAGTGTGCCATCGGAATCGGGTTACTCACAAATCTTTTTATGCGCACCACGCTCCTATTGCTCTTTGTGCAGATGATGGGAACGGTGACGCCGATCTTTCTGTTTCCGAGTGAGGTCTTCACGGTAATGCCTTATGCACCAACGCTCGAGGGCCAGTACATCATCAAAAATATCGTGCTCGTGAGTGCCGGACTTGTGATCGGCGCGACAGTCAGAGGCGGTTGGGTTGTATCCAATCCGGAAGACTGCCTCGGACCAACCAGTCCCGCTTCCGCTTCCTGATGGTCCGGATCTTACTTCCTGCGCGAGGAGCCGTCGGCATCGGCACGGTGCTCTTCGCCCTGACAATAGGGTCGGCTAGTCAATTTACTTTTTTCGCTTGACACTTGAGCACCACTAAGGACGGCCTACCTCGCAAGAAGAAGGAAAAATTGGGCCATCTCCTGGAGGTAGTGTGAACGAACGATGAGTATAAACGAGATAGCAAGTGGAAACACTCGAATGGGCAGGTGTTAACACCGTCGTCAACTGTCATGACTCCGGAATAACGTTAGCTGATTCATCAACGATATGAATGCAACTGCCGAAACGGGGCCGCGCACTTGCTTCTCCGATGAGCAGGAATCCGGAAAGGGAAGTCTGATGAAGTTTTTTCTAGACACCGCGAACTTGAATGAGATTCGTGAAGGCGCCGCACTCGGCTTAGTTGATGGCGTTACGACCAATCCCTCTCTCGTGGCCAAAGAGGGAGGCGTTGATTTCAAGCAGCACGTGGCTGCCATCTGCGAGCTGGTGAAGGGTGATGTTTCTGCTGAGGTCACCAGTACCGACACCGAAGGCATGCTGCGTGAGGGGCGCGCCTACGCGGCCATCGCACCCAACGTGGTGGTCAAATGTCCGCTTACAACTGACGGATTGAAGGCGACGCGGCAGTTAACGTCGGAGGGAATCAAGGTAAATG
>JBKPOC010000196.1:0-2686 GCA_046732935.1 Acidobacteriota bacterium
GCTTCCTGCCTTGCCGCGTGCCTGTTCCCTTGAAAAAGCGAGAACGGGAATGTTCATATCGGGATCCAGCTCGATTTCATTCGGGTGTGCATGATGTCGATTATGGTTATCACACCACCAGCTATAGCTCATTCCCAGCAGGAAATTAGCAACGAAGATACCCAGCATTTCATTCTTTAAATGACTACGACAAATTTGATAATGGCCTGCGTCGTGGACGAAAAAGCTGACCTGGGTGAAAACGGCGGCCAGAAAAACGGCATTAATTAACTGTAGCCAGAGATTATCGATGAGCCCGATAAGTGCAAGACCCAACGCAAGCAGTCCGAGCGTCAGCAAAATCTTAAAGAGGTAGTATGCCGGGGCTTTTTCCAGCAATCCTGCTTGCACGATCAGACGCTTCAACTCTGCATATTCGCTTTTGGAAGCCACTGAACTAGGTTGTTTATCGAATAACGGGGTATCTGCAATCATATATGACTCGCCGTTTGCGTCTGGTCTTTCATACTACACCCCGAAATCGAAATGGAGTGGCAGTCCGAAAAGTTACTATTTACTCGAACCTCTGAGGCCTAATACAGTCCAAGCCACCCCTGTAGCTAATTCAAGTATTGATGGAATTGCCGTCAGTGGAGGCGTAAGGAGTCAGCACTCTAGTTGAACCAAATTGGGATAAAACCCGTGAATTAAATAACCAATGCTCAAGGATGTCAATAAGACTGGCCAATTTTCTCTGCACAGCGCAGTCGGAAAAATTATATTGCGGCCAAATACCGCTGCGGATCTCGTGCAACTTGAGGGCTGAATATATCCAGGCTGACAGCAAAGTTTGGAAGCGGTTTGGTTGTTTCTACGCAAAGGCGCAAAGGCGCCAAGAAGACGCAAAGGAACTTGACCATTACAGGTCTGCGATCTTCGGCGTCGCATTTGATGCACAATTCCTCCCAAAGCGCAATAATGACGCCAATTTTGTTCGGAGGTAACGCTAGATGGAATCCAGGTTGGAAAAGGAAGTTCGTCTGTTGAAGACTTATTCAATCGTTGCGACGCTCGTTTGTGGCGTATTTATCTTTTCAGCTTTCACGATGCAAAAACAGAAATTTCAGGAGATAGATGCCGAACGCATCAACATCGTCGAGAAAGATGGCTCGATCCGGCTTGTGATTTCAAACAAAGAGCGTTCGCCGGGGCCAATACAGCGCGGGAAGCCTTTTGGTTACCCGGGAGGCGGACGGGCCGGCATGATTTTCTATAATGATGAAGGAACTGAAAACGGTGGGTTGATCTTCAGCGGCAAAAAAGAGAACGGAAAGGTTAGCGCAGTCGGCAGTCTTACTTTCGACCAGTATGAACAGGACCAGACAATTGCCCTTCAATATATTGATGATAGTGGCAAGCGGCGCGCCGGGCTGGCGATTAATGATTACCAGACGAGCATCTCGGGGCTGGAGTTTGACGAGAAGTGGAAGGCAATGAATCGAATGACTGATGGTCCTGCCAAAACCGAGGAGCGACAAAAGCTGCGGCAATATCTTCCAAAGCTTCGCATGTACGCCGGGCGAGGACGAGACGGAAACAGTCTGGTTCAGCTTTCAGATGCAGAAGGAAGACCGCGGCTCCAAATGGTGGTAGACGCTGATGGCACTGCGCGCATTGAGTTCTTGAATGAAAGCGGACAAGTGACATATAAGCTGCCTGGTCCAATCAACAAACAGCCGTAATGTCACTCACACAGGTACAACTCCATCAATACCACGAACTCGGCTATCTCGTGCTCGAGGCGTTTGCTGATGAAAGCGAATGCGACCTTTTGCGGGCGCGCGCGGAGCAACTCGTTCAGGAGTTTGATCCAGCCGGCATTGTTTCGATCTTTTCAACCCACGAACAAAACCGCCTCACAGATGAATACTTCCTAACCTCCGGCGATAAGATTCGTTTCTTCTTCGAAGAGAATGCCTTCCATCCAGATGGAACACTCAAATACGAGAAGGAAAAGTCGATCAATAAGATCGGGCACGCGCTGCATGATCTCGATCCGGTGTTCGATCGCTTCTCACGCAGTCAAAAAGTAAGAGAGCTCGCGAAAGCTATCGGGCTTGAAAACTCTTACCTGCTGCAATCGATGTACATCTTCAAGCAGCCGAACATCGGCGGCGAAGTTACGTGTCATCAAGACAGCACATTCCTTTACACCGAGCCAATCGACATCGCCGGCCTGTGGTTCGCACTCGAGGATGCAACTATCGAGAACGGCTGCCTTTGGGCTATTCCCGGCGGACATCGACGTGGACTGAAGTCACGCTGGCGACGCACGCAAACAAAGATGGAGTTTGAGGTGTTTAATAACGAGCCGTGGCCGGACGACGAGTTGATCCCCGTCGAAGTATCGAAAGGAACTCTGATTCTACTGCATGGACTGTTGCCACATCGCAGCTTTAAGAATAGATCGGCAAGATCGCGACACGCCTATACGCTTCATCTCATCGGCGCCGGGGCAAAATACCCGGCTGATAATTGGTTGCATAGAGGTGAAATGATGCCGGTAAGAGGCTTTGACTAAAGGCAAGCCGCAGATTTCGCAGATTAATGCAGATCCGATCTGCGTTAATCTGCGAAATCTGCGGCTTACCTTTTAGTTACTCGGCCGGAGCAGCCCGCGGAAGATGCCCTGCACGCGGACCTGGCT
>JBKPOC010000197.1:0-10460 GCA_046732935.1 Acidobacteriota bacterium
GAATTGACCAGCGACTGGTGAAGGTAGTTGTGCGTCATTACTCACATTTGACGCATCGAGACTTATGTTTGACTCGTCGAGCGAATCAGTAACGGTGCTTAATATTCTCGCGTCCGCTGGGACTGAAAGCCCCATTAACGCAGCTAGAGTTGTAAGAATCTTGGGTTTGTTACTCATAATCTCGAATACCTACAGATGTGGATTTACCAAAACTAGCGGCCTGAGCAATGAGAAGAATGCGAATGGTGCGAATGATGCGAACTGTGGGAACCGTGGAAACTAGCTTTCGTTCCCAAACTGACTGAGCTAGGTCGCTCTAAAACGAATCCCGTTCGGACCGGTGACAAGGAAGCTGATTGTATCGGACTGGTACCAGGGGAACTCAGGTTTGGATAATTTTCACAAGAAAGTGCAACTAAGGCATCATTCGTCGTGAGAACTCTCGGTTGGTGGAACATAGTGGGAGTACACTCCACAGGAGGATGGCAGAGCCTACATGGAACCTTACAGACCGAGCGTCGGATTTGTCAACTCTTTTATGATGCCTAGCAAATTTCCCAGACCTGACGTTAGAGTTGCGTTTCTCGGGGCGCCTCACCGTTTTTGAAGCCCTTCCGCTCGGCAAAACAGGTCCCAAAGCCTATCAATTTAAGACTTTCGAACGGTTAGCGATTTGCAGGCTCCTACAATAAGGTGGCACCTTTAAATTAATCGGCACTTAATCCCATTTCCGCAAGAAATCGAGACGGTTGTTTTTGCCACCCTCTATATTCGGCGGCACGTGAGAGAACAAGTGTCTGCCGAGTTCTAGTGATAGCAACAAAGCAATTCCGTCGCTCTTCTTCTAGTTCAGCTGGCCGAGCATCGTCCTTCAAACTCTGCCACGAGGGAAGTACAGTTTCAGCCAAACCGATTAACCAAACGTGATTAAACTCCAATCCTTTGGCTGAATGAATGGTTGAGAGAGTTACAGCGCGTGGATCCGGTGGCGGCTCCTTTGGGCGCAGTGCCAACGCTTGGAGCAATTCGGACAAATCGATATCTTCTCCATTTTCCGCTCGGATGGCGCGGACTGCAACTTCCCATGCGGCTTTGTCATCAGCTGCATCCGTTATTATCCCTGCAGCATTGCCCGCGGTTTCAGGTAACCATTCAATCGCCTCCGCGACTACTCCGCGCCAAGTAGCTCTTGATTCCACTAAGCGCTTAGCAAGTTTAGCCAATCGGACCGCGATTGGATTCTCGGAAGCGCCTGCTGCCAACGCCCAGTATTCCAACAATGTTTTGCCGGCAGCCTCTGCCTCAGCCGCCAGTAACGCAATGTCGAGATCAAGCCCCGCGATCCGATTTGCCGCTTGGGCCATCGCCGCAAACACTTGCCGATCGGTCGGGCGAAGTGATTGATCAAGCAAACTCTGCAACCAAACGAACTGGGGGGAGATGAAACGATCGCGTCGGGTCACGATAAAGGCCTTTACGGACGCCTCACGCAGGGCAACCAGTACCGGCTGTAGTACGGCTCTGTTGCGCGAAAGTACAGCGCTGGATCCCCAATCCGAAGGAGTCATCGAAGAGAGCTCTTCAGCGATAGCTTTCGCCTCATCCTCTTCCGTAGCAAACTCTCGCACCGTAATAGCGGGACCCTGGTTCGGTCTAATCGCCACCAAAGGCGCCTTCCCTGGTGTCCGTTCCATATTGTGAGAAACTAAGCTGTTTGCGACTTGCACCACCTCGGGAGGACAGCGCCGGTTCTCTACTAATTGAATCAACTCCGGCGAAAAGTGCTCTCTGAACGACACGATTTGACGATAGCTTGCTCCAGCCCATTGGTAAATAATCTGATCATCATCCGCAACTGCAAATATGTTACGAAACGTCTCTCCTGCCATAAAGCGCAAGAGCCGATACTGCGCAGGTGATGTATCCTGAAACTCGTCGATTAGCCAGTAAGGATACGATTGCCGAATACGTGCGGCTACGGCTGGCACTTGATGCGCAAGCCGACATGCGTTAAGAATCATCCCGCTGAAATCCATAACATTGCGCTCTTGCAGTGCGGCCTCATATATGGAATAGACTCGTGCGACTTTCTCTCCTAAGGCTTTGTCCTGAAATCGTGCTGCTATCTTGGCTGGTCCTACTAAGCCACTGCGCAATTGGTCAATCGTCTTAAGCCAACGAACATCCTCTTCCCTTGTCAATTCACCCCTTTGACTCGCGTCACGTAAAGCATTTCGCAGAAGTTCTTCGCGATCCTTGTCCTGATCATAAATGCCAAAGTCCGGCTTTATACCGAGATGCGATCCATGCTGGCGCAAAATCTGCGCACTGAATGAATGGAACGTGCCAATTAGCGTTCTATCGATCAGCCCTGGAACCAAGGCTTCTACGCGGGTGCGCATTTCATCACCCGCCTTAGTTGTAAAGGTGAGCCCCAGAATCCGGAAATTCTTGCTCCGTGTCTCATCTAGTATTCGCGCAATGCGTGTCGTCAGTACAGTGGTTTTCCCTGCCCCCGGACCTGCAAGCACTAAGCATGCGCCATCTCCCCAACCAACAGCCCGGCGCTGAGTTAGACTTAACCGCTCAATCGCGTCTATTAAAGCTGGAGTCATGACATTACACCGGATCGTCTCTAAGGTTTCTTATCAGGTTGACGAACTCAGCTGGCATTTGCGCTGCCAAGGCAGCATTAGACGCAATGCGGCCACATAGACCATCCATATAACAGGTTTTTCGCTTGCTCAAACGCGCACGAAATTCATCATCAGTACAGGTTAAAGCATGGTTGCCACTAGTTTCCGCGACGATTTCGCGAAGCAATGCTAAGTGACCATCGGCAATTAACTGCGCTTCTAAGTTATTGGGCGGTGGCAACGTAATGAAGCGACCATTAAGATCTTCTTCCCGAAAACCACGATCAAGAATCTGTTGCCTAAACTTTGCACTCTCACCATCACCGTCAGCGATTACGTGCCATGGAATTCCGAAAGCCTCACCGAGTGTCGCATAAATACCCACACTGCCACTCTGCTGAAAATCAATAACGCTGACACCATGTGTATCAAGAGGCCATTCGAAAGCTTTTCCTAACGCGTGTAACAGTAAGTATTCCGTAACGCCTTCAACAAGTATCCAACGCCGGGCGAAGAAGATCTCACCACGTATTCGACGACCGTGAAATCCCAGTTCTGCCTCGTCTTCAAGCGTAGGCAATATTTTACTACGGTGGCGAAGTACACGAATGGCTTGCCGTTTTTGCGCAAGGTCAACGTCATTTCTATAACATCTCTGCAGATCTTCTTCGAGTTGTTGACTGAACCAGCTTCGCACTGAAACCCGATTGGTCGACAGATCCTGGAAAATACGTCCGCGTCCGGCACCCTCAGCTAATGCGTCAACGTACTCATTCCATGGCAATTCTGAAACTATACTTTTCGGAATTGCAGAAATTTCGGTCTGTCCATTTATTAAACGAACTATTCTTAGATCACGAAGCGGAACGTTCTGAACGAAATAAGGAGAGTGAGTTGTGATCAACTTTTGACCTGCAAGAACTCGGACTCGATCCCATAGTGTTCGAGCTGCCTGCGGATGGAGGTGGGCCTCGGGTTCTTCTATGGCAAATACGGCTTCCACGCCAGATCGATCAGCCTCAGCAAGTTGTTGTAAAACGGCTGCTTGAAACAGGAAGATCACAGCGAGGCTCTGCAGCCCCTGACCATGATGCGTGAGAGGTAACCACGGTCGAAGTTCTTCATTGCGAATGATGATTGC
Organism: Acidobacteriota bacterium; assembly: GCA_046732935.1. Classification (GTDB taxonomy): domain Bacteria; phylum Acidobacteriota; class Blastocatellia; order Pyrinomonadales; family Pyrinomonadaceae; genus PSRF01. Next base: position 3,778 of record JBKPOC010000197.1, read on the forward strand.
GGTGCGTTGTAACATCTCCTCGATTCTTATTGGGAGAGTATGAACGCGCGCTGCCCCTAGTCCTTCGCCAACCGCAACTTGCGTCGCTTGCCCAATTTGATCGGCAATCGTGCTAAGCCTAGGATCGGCCTCAACAATACGCTCATCGAGTCCCGCCAGAATTCGCAATGCATCGGCTTCAAGGTCGCCTGAGATGCGCACACTTTTTAGCAATCGACTCCAATGCGTGGAGCGAGGTGTAAACTCATCATTGGCATCGCGTAAGGCGCCAAGCCAAAACATTGGAACATAATTAAAGAATCCAGAAAGATTAATTGCACGACGCTTTTCTGGGAGTGGTTGTCCCGCGTCGTCAAGAAATTGCCAAACGGGATCGAATACTTCCTTCTCGTCGCTCCAGCGGCAGGTGACCCTTAGAGTGAGACGGCTGCGGCCATCAGCAGACACCGTGAGAATGTCCTCGAGTGCTGCAACCATATCGGGGTCCCAGCCTCCGACTGCAGGCTCTTCGAAAAATAGCGTGATAGTGACTGGAGGTAATGTCCGCGCGTCACCGTCCGGATCGGATCTATGAACGTCATGCTCAGTAAAACCTGTGCCTCTCTGCCCCCAATGCCGGGTAAGGACAATACGTATCGCATCTAAGATTGCGGTCTTTCCGGCATTGTTAGGACCAATAAATACGTTTGTATCGGTCAATTCAACCGTCAGATTTCTTATTGATCGGAAATTCTCGATATGAACGCGACTTATCTGCATCAGGCTGTTATCGAGACTTGGTGCTGCCTCATTTCCATTCTATCAGTTGCCAGTACAAAATGTTCGCCTAAGCCCCCATCGCTTGTTTTCCTCCTATAGCCTAAGAGCCCCAGATTGTGGCTCTTGAACTCATTATGGAAGCTGAGCCGCAGATCGGTGGGAGCTTGTTCTATTAGCCCGTTAATATGGCATAGATTGATCCCCTAAATTTGAGAAAGGAACCCGACATGGAAAGTTATGGCACTTGCGCCTGGCAGGAACCAAATTGCGACTGATAGCGGAGAAGATCCAACCGCACCTAAGAACCTTCGACACTTTGACCCACGATTGGCAGATAGTTTTATTACCCGATCAATTTCAAAGGCTACGCGACGTACCTACAGCAAGGCGGTAAAAGAGTTCTTTTTGTTTGTTAAAGACCTCCATCCCACCGACGTGAGGTCAGATCATGTGATAGCTTACAGAGATCAATTGATCGGTCATAAGAAGAGCGCCAACACTATAGCGCTAAAGCTGTCAATCATCAGAAGTTTCTATGGTTATTTAATCGCCGAAGGCCATGCGGAAAAGAACCCTGCCTCGACCCGGCTAGTTTCCACACCTCCAACTAGTGACATTCCGTCGGGCCGAGCGCTTACGCCGGAAGAAGTTCGCGGGCTCTTAAGCGGTCCAGATCGCTCTACTCGCGAAGGCGCACGCGATTATCTCCTTATACTATTGATGGTTCGGCTAAGCCTGCGCGTGACCGAAGCATGTACCGCCCGTCTATCAAACATAATGTGGAGTCATGGGCGCTGGATCATTAAGATCAAAGTGAAGCGGGGTAAAGAGGAAATGTGGCCCTTGCCACCCGACGTCAAGCAGTCAATCGATGATTACCTTCAACTAGACAACGACAGAAGAACCGCGCTCGGAACGAATGAACCAGACCAATACATCTTTCAGCCTCACTCCAACTATCGAACATTAGAGTTAGCGAAGCCGCTCTCATCCCGGCAAGCGCATAAGATTGTGGGCTTTTGGGCTCGGCGCGCTGGCATTGGCCGCGTCTCGCCTCATGATCTTCGTCGAACTGTAATCACAAAACTTCTTAACGACGGACGAAGCTATCGAGAGGTACAAATGGTGACGAAACATCGAGATCCTCGTTCAGTGCAACGTTATGATCACGCTCGTGAGAACCTGGATCATAACCCCGTGAACACCCTCTCATATGAAGACGAGGGGTAGGACCCAGGCCCGCACCAAGACGGTGGAAACAACGGTAGTCTACGTGACCTATCACGAACTCGATCACGCGGAGTAATTAAACCGCAGGCGCAATTTTGATTTTATAGTATGTCTGCCGCTCTTGGGGCGTTCGACCAGCCCAAACTGCCCACCCGTCCCATGGACCATGAGGATTTCGCAGGCATCGAGTGTGGACCTTGATTTCGCTCCGATCACTGGGGATCTCAAGAACGTTATATAAACGCGGCACTGCCTCCGGTCGTTGACCTGCAGGTGCACCAAAGGATCCGGCACCCGCAATATATATCTGCCTTTCTGGATCCGTATAACCGATGAGATCAGCGCGCTCTTCATGAACGTGGCCGTGGAGGCACAATTTGAAACCAGCTTGGCTCAATCGTCCCAGGAATGCATCATCACCGATTTTCTCATTTCCGGTTACAGGATGATGCCAGATCGCAAGTCGAAGGATCTCATCCTTCTCCTTCAGTATTCCGGATTCTTTGGCGTGTTTGATTTGCTCGGCAGCAGCAACTAATCCTTTTCCGAGAGCTCGCGGGTAAATACTCGCTCGGGTGGGAAAGAACTCATCAATTTCCCAGCACGAATTAAGAGCCAATAGCTGAATTTTTGAGTCTGCAAATAGGAATGGAATCGCTTGCTCTTCAAAGGCCAGTGGATATTCCTCTTGGTGGAGGAATTTGTAGAACTGATCGCTGAAATTCTTAAAACGCCGGGGATAAAGCTGTTCATTACGAATGAGCACGCCGGTGCCCTGAGGTACATACGTACCATCCCGGAGCGCACTCAAGTCGACTTGACGCTTTGACTTCCATTCGTAGACAGGCTCATTCCAATCGATGTCGTGATTTCCAGGTACAATTACGCAACGTGCCGCGTTGAGCTGAAATGCTTTGATGATATGAGAGATAAATGAATGTGCTTTATCAAACTCTTCCGGAGAAGCGCAAGTGGTAAGATCGCCGGTAACAAAAAGATAATCCAGGGAGTCGAAGGACAAGTCTCGATGCTCTTTTAGATCAGCAAGCAGCTGCTGGAACATAACCTCTGGATCAAGATCGGGATCTGGAGACATGTGCAGATCGCTGAGATGGAGTATTCGGATAGATCCACCGCTCGTCTTGTGTTCCCTAAGACTAGTGATTACTTCGTCGACATCCTCGCGCCGGCGTTTTTCAATCACCGTCTTCAATCCAATGAGAGACTTCTCCACACTCGGATCGCTTGATCGTATTTTAAGCGCACCTTCGCTAATGCGATTTCGAACTTCGCAAACTGAGCAGATGATATCAAGGCGTCCTGCAGCCAATCGTGCCCGGACAGCCTCGTCCTGAAATTCGTGTCCACAATCACAAGTAATCTGAATAGTCTCGGTTATATCAACGCCATGCTGCCTTAAGTGGTCCTCAACAAAAACAAGAAACAATTCACGGCGTCTAGCATCAACCTGATTCTGAAAATAAAGATCAATGTGACCGACTCCACTCTTGTACGAGACTTTGCGAAGTCCGCAGGCGCCTTGATCGGCGATCTCCCACTCCGCTCGATTCTCCCACAGTCGGTAACGGCCGAACTGACTACTCAGAGACAACTTGGCTACAAGTGAGGCATAGATATTGTCAATTGCGCCAGTGAAATCGTAGTGCAAAGCGACAGCCCTTGAGACATTAGGATCTTCGCCGGTTTCGGTGGGTAAGAACAGTGACGGGAATACCAATAATCCTTCATGACGGAGACAGATGTCATGCTCGATCAATAACTGAATTACACATTCGAGCGTAGCCCTTTCCTGAAGCCACGGCAGTCGATCCTCTCCAGCAATGCGAGGGAACACCATTCGGCGCGACGCAATTAGCCGTTCTTCAAGCGCGGGGATGCCACGCGGGTTAGCACGTGCTGCGAGTATGAGCGAACCGGCATATCGCTCTACTTCATCGATGCGAAGAACTAAAGTGCGATCACCTGAGGCCAACGTAGTGCTGGCAATAATTCCTTGCAGAGCCAGTTGATCAACCGCCGCATCGATCGCTTCCTGACCAATGGCCCTTTCTTCTTTCTCCAAACGAAGAGCTAACTCTGAAACTGGTAAAACGGCCTCACCAGTGCTGCGGGCTTTCTCTACCTCAGCATAGATTTGATGAAACACTTCCGGACCGCTTGTCTTCGTCAGCAGCGCCCAGTCGATAGCATTACAAAGAGCAGTTCGGAATTCTGCAATACCAGTTCCGAATTTAGAACTCACTGGATAGTATCCAGCGAATCCGCAATCTGTGATCAGCCGGTCAATTAGCGCCTTGTCAACGGTGGTCCCTTTATCATCAACTTTGGTTCCGACTAACAGCTTAATTGCACGGCGACCATGCAGTTGCTTTTCCAAACGTCGGTTCCATCCTTCAACCTCCTCAATGGCAACTCGACCTCGAGTCGGATCAAACAAAAGTAGGGCAACAGTAGTATCGTGCAGAAATATCTGGTGGATCAGTCTATATTCATCCTGGCCGCCCATATCCCAAATGACAATATCGCGGTATTCATCTGCAGGTGTTTCCGTGGCAGCACTAAGCTGGTCAGGGCTGAGGACCCAGAATCTCATTCCGTGGGTTGTCGCTTGCTCTTCGTACCGATCTTCAGCGAGGCGAAGCGCTAGACAGGACTTCCCTACGTTGCTTTCGCCAACTAGAACCACCTTGGCGCTTGTGTACAGGGATGTTAGCTGGGTTGCTTGAGCGAGAAGCAGAACAGGATCAATGTCCCATATTCGAATGATCGTGTCGTAATCGCCGAGCGTGGCTAAAGCAGATCGCTCAGGATGAAATGCCAAACCGCCGAAATCAGTGGCAACTGACTCCTCAGGTAAAGAGGCCACAATGGTCCACTCGTCACATCTCCAAATCTTAAATGTATTGTCCAGACTCTTGGAAGCAAGGTAATTGCCATCGCGCGAGAAAGACAAGTCATACACCGCACCGGTGTGACCTTCAAGTGTTCTCAAGTGCGTCCCTTGGGCGTCCCATATACGGATCGTATTATCCGCCGACGCACTAGCGAGAAGGTTACCGTCAGGGGACCACACCGCGCTGTGGACTCGATCACTATGGCCCTCAAGCACAGCAATACATTTCCTGTCGCGAATATCCCAAAATCTAACGGTAGCGTCGTAGGAAGCCGATGCTAAGATTTCGCCATTTGGCGACACAGCAAGTTGTCTGATCCAACCAGTATGGCCTTCAAGATTGTCTATTAGTTTTCCGGTATTTGTGTTCCAAATACGAATAGTCTTGTCACCCCCTCCAGATGCAAGACTTTGATTGTCTGGAAGCCACGTCACACTGACTACACCGCTCGTGTGGCCAGTAAGAGTATGAATGCGAGTATCTTTTTCTCTGTCCCAAATGATTATCGATTCGTCATCCGACGAAGAGGCAAGAAATTTCCCGTCCCAACTCCAGGCAACGGAGAAAACGGTATCACTATGTCCTTCCAGTTTTCGCACAAGGGTACCGTCACCAGGATTCCAAATGCAGATAGTCCGGTCATCGGAACCTGACGCCAAGAGAGCGCCATCCGGTGACCATGCGATGCGGCCAATCCATCCGGCGTGGCCTCTGAGTGTTTTTCTGAGCTTAAGACCTGCGGGCCATTTTGCGACTCTGCGGCTTGAATTACTTACTTTCATACCAGTATTCCTCCTGGGGACATCATCATGCGGACCAGTAGACGGCGTGGGTATCTCTGTCTCATGAGGTTGAGACTCGCCCGAGACCACATAATTCGATATCAAGATAAGAGCGCCACCTAATACAGTTGCGCCATCGAGAGCCTGACCAAACACAATCGCCGCCAAGAGTGCGGCGCTCACCGGCTCAAGCAGTAGGATTATTCCGGCGACCGATGCCGGCACAACACGTAGTCCCTTGAAAAAACAGAAACTCGGAACAATACCGCCGATGATTGCAAACAGGAACAAGCCAGCCCAGTACTTGGGTGGGAAATTTGCAGAGAGCCTGGTAACAGCATTTTGGTCGACTAGTACGTAGAGAATGGGCCATAAAAGTATCAGCCACAGTGTGGTAAATGCTCCCCACCCAAACGTTGTCGTTATATAGTGCTTGTTGCTAATCCCACTCTTGCGGCCCCAAATCACCCAAAGCGAAATGAAGAAGCTCGCAATCAGACAAGCCACCACTCCGCTTAATGGATGAGCCACTTCGGAAGTCCAAGACCCACGCACCAATACAACGATCCCGCCAAACGCGAGCACGGCAGCGCCTACCTTGCGCATAGTCACGGATTCGTCAAGCAGAGGCGCACTCAACAGAACCGTCCAGAGAGGCTGCGTGTACAAAATCAACGCCACTACAGCAACCGGAACACCAAATATCAGTCCAACAAATTGACCGAATTCCGCAAAGGCCCCGATCAAACCGTAAACCACAAAGAAAGGAATGCTGTCGCGGGAAATCGAATACTCCCGCCGGAGCACTGCAAACGGAAGCACCGCAAGCGTCATCAGCAAGATGGAATAAAACGCAATTTCAAAGACCGAAAAACCTCGGTCGAGAAAGAACTCGCCGCCAACCACCACAGTGCCATAAAAGATCGCGGCAACGACAATGAGTAAGTGATCGCGCCTCATCACACGCTGAAGACTCTTATTCAGCCTACTTGCTTCG
>JBKPOC010000198.1:0-7979 GCA_046732935.1 Acidobacteriota bacterium
AACAAACCACACTCTGGCTTAAGGAGTACAACGAAGAACGACCACACAAGTCACTGGGCCATCTGACGCCCAGGGAATATTTATTAACCCAAAAACCGGAAATCTCTAGGAACTCGTGGGTGTAATCGCGGGAGGCTTACACTCCCATTTTCAATTGCACCATATAAGCGGTCAGTCTGATTTAGTTTGACAAGTTAATGAAAGGGTATAATAATGAAAGGGCATAACTAGGCTAAAAGGGTAGAATGGCTCACCTCTCGTGACTATCCTGTTGAAACAGTAGTAAAGAAAGTTAGAGATAATGCTTACTCCTCACAATCTGAAGTTTCCTCCAAATAAACAAATTGAAGTGTGTCGATTCCAAGGGCGAGTTGGGGTTCCCAATAGAGACCCGCATTGCATTTTCGCTATTGAAGGATACTTAAGGCATAAATAAAACACCGTTACTACTTGCAAGTAGTAACGGTGTTTCTTTGACAACACATCCACTGCTTATGCAGCAAATGCATCGCCCCGAAAGCACGCATGTTAGCGCAAAAGCAGTGGTTGCTCAAGTATAAATTGTTGTAAACGATTTGATTGAGGGACCCTTCATGACCATAACATGCGGTATCTGCTCAACTTTTATCCTTTCTTTGTCTGCCAGTTGCAGGTGTTCCCAAGCCTGGCCCAGTATCCAGCGTATCCGCCATTCAATAAGCTTTCTATCTATCTTTCTATCTATATTGATGGAAGTGAATGGTGATCAGCTGCCAGCAATGACCTTAGCTTGCTTTGGGAGGGATGCTGAATAATGCAGATGAGAAATTCGGACGAAGAGCTTTGTTGGTATGTAATTCACACCAAGCCGAAGCAAGAAGATCGAGCTGCAGTTAATTTGAACGTTTGGGGCATAGAAACCTTTAGCCCGAGATTCAAAGATTTCCGCCAGCGACAGCCTGACACGTTAGCTTTTTCAATCAAACCTTTATTTCCGCAATACATCTTTGCCCGCTTCGATATAGATAGTTTCCTTAATAGGGTTAGTTTCACCAGGGGAGTGCATAGGATTGTGCGTTTCGGCGGCACGGCAGTGCCGATTGACGATGAAATGATTGCAATAATGCAGTTACAAGCTGGAGAAGATGGTTTTATTAGGATCGGCGAGGAACTTAAGTGCGGCGATCAAGTCATAATTAAGGAAGGAATGTTCAAAAATTTTATAGGAATATTCGACCGGGAGATTAAAGACAGTGACAGGGTTAAAATACTTCTGACCACCATCAGCTTTCAGAGTCATCTAGTGATTGAAAGAATGCTGGTCAAAAAAATCTGTGCGTCTGTTCGAGCCGGAAAAGCGCAGATTGAACAGTCAAACTTAGCTGTTCAAAGCCAGAGATAGCTGCGTAACCTGAAGAAATGCCGACTGGTTAGGAATTTGGACCACGATAGAGATTCTTTAGGTAGTTCAGCGTAAGGGGCATAACCACAGTAGTGGACTCGGGTCATTTATATACTTTTCAACTGACCGCCAAGTTGCCTTCACAATTGATGTCAAAAGGGTTGGCAATAAGCGACGTGCGGCAGCTATGCCCCCTTGAGCACGACCATTCTAACCGGCGCTAGTTGCGCCATATTTTCCATCGTTGCGGTTTACTTGTCGGACTCTACTTGCAAATCTGCGGTCTTTGCGATACTCGCCCGTTCTCAGACAGGAGCGCTTGAGCAACCATCACAAGTATTAGAGCGGCGTCAAGGGTGCATCTGATCGATGCGCGGCGAATTGAGGGGGCTGCTGTTGTCGGAGAAGATTAACTTCACAAGGCTTCGCAGCACGGCTGACCAAAAAAATAGATTTACAGCACCCCTTGCACGTTCAGGAGATCATTTCACCCTAAGCATAAATTACCAACGGAGCTGAAGAATATGGATGCAATCTCACAACCGCTGATTCGCCTCAATGGCGTCAAAAGGGTGTTTCATACCGAGGAAGTGACAACCCACGCTGTGTCCAACATCAATTTGGAGATTCAGGCCGGAGACTACGTCTCAATCGCCGGACCCTCCGGATGCGGCAAATCAACGCTGCTCTCAATTCTGGGATTACTGGACACCCCGACTGAGGGCGAGTACTGGTTTGACGGCAAACCCGTTGCATCCCTCGCTTCGGTCGAGCGCGCCTCAATACGCAACCGGAAAATCGGTTTTATCTTTCAGAGTTTCAATCTTATCGGCGACCTTACCGTCTACAAAAATGTAGAGTTGCCACTGACCTTTCAGGGCATGAATATTGCCGACCGTAAGGAGAGAGTCACTGAGGCATTAGACAAAGTCGAGATGAAGCACCGTGCGAACCATCTGCCGAGTCAACTCTCCGGCGGTCAACAACAGCGTGTGGCCGTGGCGCGTGCCGTGGCGGGGCATCCCTCGATCTTGCTAGCCGACGAGCCGACCGGCAATCTCGATTCAAAGAACGGCGAGGTCATCATGAAACTGTTGAAAGATCTACATGACCAGGGGGCGACGATCTGTATGGTGACGCACGACCCGAAATTCGCACATCATGCGGCGCAGATTATTCATATGTTTGACGGGCAGGTGGTCGAAAACAAGGGGGCCGATACGCCAAGGGGCGGCTTGATATGAAACCCGTCACCGAGCTCGCGTGATAAAGCTGTTGAGGTTTTGAAGAATAACCACTTTCACGTTTATGTGGTGCCAACACGGACCTCGCGGTGAGCAACCATCCAACTTAGGAACAGCAGTGTCATTACACGGTCTCGCATATTACGCGCGAAGGCCGCAAGCCACCTTCAAACTCTTCTGCTTTCCATACGCTGGTGGGAGCGCGCTCACCTATCGCGACTGGGCTGAGAAACTTCCGCCACACGTTGAGGTCTACCCGATACAACTGCCCGGACGCGCCCATCGTCTACGGGATCAACCCATAACCCGCATGCTTTCGCTGGCAGCCTCTATCATGCATGAGATTCGTCCCTTGGTAGATAAGCCGTTTGCCTTCTTCGGTCATAGCATGGGCGCGATTCTGGCTTTCGAGATCGCTCGCCTACTGCGAAAAAACAGGGCCAGTGAGCCGTCGCATCTATTCGTCGCCGGCCACTCCGCGCCGCAGATAGCCAGGAGGGATCCTCCGACCTACAACCTGCCTGACAAGGAACTGATGGAGGAGTTGCGGCATCTTAACGGCACGCCAAAAGAAGTGCTCGATGAGCCGGAATTGATGAAGGTGATGCTGCCACTGATACGCGCTGATTTTGAGGCCAACGAGACTTACATCTACGGTGAAGAGCCTCCGCTCAGCTATCCCATCTCCGCCTACGGTGGCTTGCAGGATCATCAAGTCAGCCGTGAAGACCTTGAAGCCTGGTGCAGACAAACCACCGTTTCCTGCACGTTGCAGCTATTTCCCGGAGATCATTTCTTCATCAACACAAACCGCGAAATATTGTTACAAACTCTCTCGCGTGAGCTGTATCAACATCAACTCCTGTAACGCGGCCCATTCAAACGTCGGCGGTGCCAAGAGAGAGTCTCGCTCAAGTCAGGCTGCGTTTCTATGAACACTCGACTTTGCCGACTCCGCAGGCGATAGGTCATTTGGAGTCACTGAAGGTTGTCTCTTCAATTAACAGGTAATCAACTAACTTACCCATGTCTCACAGCGTGAGTGCTTTGACGAGTTTCATAGTGAGAGAACCAAACTTGATTGACGCTATTAAGAGCGGTGACATTGATAGCCTTGAGAGACTTATTTTTGAAGGCGCAAACGTTAATTATCAGGATGAGCAGGGATGGACACCTCTTAGTTGGGCTGCCGGGAAAGGGGATGCCAAAGTGGTGAAACTGTTGCTCGATAAGGGTGCGGAGACAAGCCGTGCCTGTAACGCAGGCAGGACTGCTTTGATGATTGCCAGAGCGGCTGGCCGAACAGAGGTCGTCGAACTTTTAAGTGAGGCGGAAAAAGAACGAGGGACATGGAAAGACCCGAGCGTGAGCCGTGCCTATTGTCGGCACTATCTGTTGCGCGATTTGCGAGAGTGGAAAAACTGGACGGAAGCTCAGGGCGTCTCAAAAAAACCTTCGTCATGGGAAGGGCGTAAAGAACAGCATCCGCAACCTCTCCCAGATAACGAGGTCGTATACCTTCATCAAGATTTTACCGTGACCAGATCCATCTGGCCCAAGGAAAGCATCGTGTTCGATAAGGTCACGCCAGAGTGGAGGGAATTCTGTCGGACATCGCTGAATCTGACCATTCCCGAAAATCTTTTATGAATGCCTGTGACGGAGCGCAGCGCTCCACATGCAGACGAGCTTGCCGATCCGAATCCTAAGCTCAGTTAAAAGAAATGCCCCACGACGATGCTGGTTTTCGGGTCGTTTTGTTTTCTCTACTGTCTGAGGTTTCCTAGTTCCAGTCTGACCTGACTCACATTCCCAAACAATAGGGAGGATATGGGTTGGCCGAGTACATCCAATCTAAAATTGCTGCCTCTTCACTCGTGGATTTGCTCATAACAAGAGCAAACATGAACCGCGAAAGACCCGCTTACACTTTTTTGAACGATGCCGGGGAGGAAACCGCACAGTTTACATACGGTGAGTTAGACCGCCGCGCGCGTGCCATCGGCGGCTATTTGCAGGAAAGCGGGCTGGAGGGCGAAAGGGTGCTCCTTCTCTATCCGCCGGGACTTGAGTTTATTAGCAGTTTTTGGGGCTGCCTCTACAGTGGTGCCATCGCTGTTCCTGCCTATCCGCCGCGAAGGAATCAAAGTATTTCCAAGCTGTGCTCAATCGTGACGGATTGCCAGCCGAAAGCAGTGCTGACAACCTCGACGCTCTTGCCGCAGGTTCAAGCCTGGGCTGCGCAGACTCCTTTAGTAGACCGCGTGGCAATCGTAGCTACAGATAATTTCGCCCAAGGCTTGGAGAGTGCGTGGCGAAATTGCGGCGGGAGCAGCGAGAGGGTTGCGTTCCTGCAATACACCTCCGGTTCGACGGCAGCGCCCAAAGGTGTGATGGTCACACACGCCAACCTGCTGCATAACGAAGAGGCTATCCGTCTGGCTTTTAACCAGTCTGAAGATTCAGTCATCGTGAGTTGGCTGCCTCTATATCATGACATGGGGCTGATCGGGGGCGTGCTTCAACCCCTCTACTTGGGCGCGCGCTGCGTTTTGCTGTCGCCCATCACATTTCTACAGAAGCCGCGACTCTGGCTGGAGGTCATCAGCCGTTATCACGCGACGACCAGCGGCGGGCCTAACTTCGCCTACGATTTATGCGTGCGCAAGATCAAGCCAGAGGAGCGCGGGGGGCTAAATCTATCAAGCTGGAGCATCGCCTTTAACGGCGCTGAGCCGGTGCGAGCGCAAACGCTTGAGCGATTCGCAAGCTTCTTTGAGCCATGCGGTTTCCGCCGCGAGTCCTTCTATCCATGCTACGGATTGGCGGAAGCGACCCTTTTTGTCGCCGGCGGCGCGGCGCAGACGGAACCTGTCAATACGTTCATAGCAGTTGAAGGCTTGCAGCAGAACCGCGCCGAGCCCGCCGCTGGAAATGACGATGCAGTCGAACTGATAAGCTGCGGACACTCATGGTTAAGCCAGCAGACAGTCATTGTTGACCCCGAAACCGAGAAGCGTTGCGCGCCAGAGCGTGTCGGCGAAATCTGGGTGTCAGGCCCGAGCGTGGCTCTGGGATATTGGAACCAGCCCGAAGCTACCGAGCGTGATTTCAGAGCCACACTCAAAGGTGAGCCGCAACGAGGGCGCTTCCTGAGAACCGGCGACCTCGGCTTCGCGCTGGACAATCATTTGTTCGTGACAGGACGCATGAAAGAACTAATCATCATTCGCGGCCGCAACTATTACCCGCAAGACATCGAGTTGACCGCCGAGACAGCGCATCCGTTACTGCGCCGCGGCTATGGGGCGGCTTTCGGCATTAATGTCGGCGGCGAAGAGCGGTTGGTCGTTGTCTGTGAGGTGGAGCGAAATGCCGGGACCAATCTCGAAGAGATACCTGAAGCGATCAGAAGAGTAATTTCTGAAGAACACGAGATTGCCGTCCATGATGTCGTGCTGCTGCGAGCTGGGACCATTCCCAAAACCTCCAGCGGCAAGATCAAGCGATTCGAATGTCGGGCTCTCTACATGAGCGATGCGCTCAAAATACTGACGCGCAGCATGGCGGAAGAACCTGTTGCGGAGACTAAAGCACAGAGAGCAGGGAGCGATTTCGCTCTTAATCGTGAAAGTATCCTTAGCCTTGAATCTGATGAACGGGTTCCCTTGCTCAAGCTTTTTCTGCGTCAAGAGGTGGCCGGAGCGCTTCGCCTTCCCGCCGCACGTTTGGATGCCGGGCAGACGCTCATCAGCCTCGGTCTGGACTCGCTCGCCGCAGTCGAACTGACGCACAGGATTGAGGAGAAACTGGGAATCTCGATCTCAATGGTTGCGCTGCTGGAAGGGCTGACCATCGGCGAGCTAACGCGCGACCTGCTGAATCAATTGGAAAGTCCGGCAACCGGCGTGCAATGGCCACTGCTGCTGCCATCGGCTCAAACCGATCATGAAAATCCGTTATCTTATGGGCAGCGTGCCCTCTGGTTCATACACACTCTGGCCCCGCAGAACGCTGCCTACAATATTGCGGCCAGTGCGCGCCTCTCTATGGGTCTTGATACGGCAGCCCTCAACAGGGCTTGTCATCTGCTTGTGCAACGGCATGCCGCCCTACGCACCTCATTCCATACACGCCGGGGCGAACCGCTACAGCGAGTGCAGGAAGATTCGAGGGTCGATTTCATCGTAGAAGATGCTGTTACGTGGGGCGCGCTAATGCTCGAAGAGCGCCTGCGGGAGGAAGCGTACAAACCCTTCGATCTTGAATCCTCTCCCCTGCTGAGGGTCGCTGTATTCAGGCAATCCGACCAACAATACACGTTGCTGATAGCTGTGCATCATATCGTCGCGGACTTCTGGTCCATGGCAATTCTGGCGCGCGAACTTGGAGCTTTTTACGACCAGGAAAGTGGCGGGCAGCAGGCCGAGCTTGAACATCTCAGATTGCGCTATAGCGATTATGTAGTCTGGCAACAGCAGCAACTCGACGGCCCTGAAGGTGAACGCCTATGGGCATACTGGCAGGAGCAGTTGGCCGGGAGTTTACCCGTTTTGCAGTTGCCCATCGACAGGCCGCGCCCGCCCGTGCAAACTTTTCGTGGGGCTTCCGTATCTCTCAGCTTCAGCGCCGGGTTTTCCGCCTCGCTCGCGTCGTTTGCGCGCGCTCGTGGCGTGACGCTCTACGTTAGTCTGCTGGCTGGCTTCAGTGCATTGCTCCATCGATACACGGGGCAAGACGACCTGCTCGTAGGATCGCCGACGGCTGGCCGGAGCGTCTCCGGCCTGGCAAATCTGGTCGGCTACTTCGTCAACCCGGTTGCAATACGCATCGACCTTTCGGACGATCCTGACTTTGAAGTTTTGCTCTCGAAAGTACAGGAAAAAGTGTCAGAGGCTTTCGCGCATCAGGACTATCCTTTTGCTCTCCTTGCCCAGCGTCTTCAGCCTGTACGCGATCACAGCCGTTCACCTCTGTTTCAAGTGAGTTTCGTCTTTCAAAAGGCACAGGAACCCGATGAGCAAGCACTTGTCGCTTTCGCTCTCGGACAAGAGGGAGCGCGCATCGAAATTGGCGGGCTCAAACTGGAATCGGCAGCCCTCATGGAGCAGACGTCACAGTTTGACCTCACGCTCAGAGTGGCCGAAATAGCCGGAAGGCTCACTACCTCAATTCAGTACAACACAGACCTTTTTGAACAGGCCAGTATTGAGAGGCTGCTGAGCCACTACGAGCGACTGCTCAAATCGGTGGTTGAAGATCCGTCGCAGGCGGTCTCGCGCATCAAGCTGCTCTCCAATGCGGAACTCCAACAACTCCGTGATTGGAATCGGACCACGGTTCCGTTCGACTCT
>JBKPOC010000199.1:0-2747 GCA_046732935.1 Acidobacteriota bacterium
CCGGCCGCACCACGGCATAGGTGTCCTTCGTTAGTTGAGTCGCAACGAAATCACTCTCAACAATCCAACTTCTGGATTGAGCAGCGCCATATTGGCCGGTTCCGCTATCAAACAGACTGAGGTACCGGATGACGAGCCAACGGTTAGGCGCTGCCGGGAACACTACGTCACCGCCTTCAGCCGGTTGCTCTCCGCGACGGAAATAGTCGGGCAGTTCCCAGTGAAGATGGATCCCGACTCCGAGTGGGTTCTGTGGCGAAGAATTACTTTCCAACGGTTGCAAAATCATGTCGCCCGTACTTGCCTGAGTTGCCGTACTAACGAACGGCATCTGTTCGAAAATAGCAGCGCGTCCCTTGAACTGAGTCACAACATTGCTGTGATCATTAGCGCTGACACGAAGAGCGGCGATATTTAGAGGAATGATTGCGTTCATGATTACGCAGACCCTTTGATAAAACTCACCATTCCCACGCCCTCGGTCATCTCGTAACCCATTTCGGCGGAGTCGACATCTGTAACGTGGTTCAGGGCGGCTATCTGACTCGCCAGGGTGCCCATCTTCAAAACGCGCGGTGAACTGGAGCGGAAAGAGCCGGACAGATCGAGTGGTGAAGTGCTTCCGCTGAGCGTTACCTGCGATCCGGATTTGGTGAACGTGTGGATCATTTTAGTGGCGGCCACATGGTTCGAGGTCGCATCGTAATCGTATTTGTCGATCCCATAGTGCAAGTGCTCAGGTGCTTCGTGAATGTCTACGCGATAAGCGTCACCATCTACCAGGCAGAGGAGCGTGTCGGACTGTGGGCCAAGCGACTCGAATCGTAAGATCGTGAGCAGCGTGATTACTTCGTCTTCGGGTGTGCCGCCGAGTGGAAAAACGTTAGCGCCGATCCCCTTGTAGGCTGAAACGACCGACGAGCGCAGAAGAAAACCTGAAACTACCTGCAACGACGCGTCAGTGGCCGTTGTTCCCAGCGCGGTAGATCGCATGTTAGTGACGCGCTTGCGCACATGCTGGTCTACGCTGGGCTTGACCGCGGATTCCAGGTTCGTTGTAGCCGC
This sequence comes from Acidobacteriota bacterium, assembly GCA_046732935.1. Taxonomy (GTDB): domain Bacteria; phylum Acidobacteriota; class Blastocatellia; order Pyrinomonadales; family Pyrinomonadaceae; genus PSRF01. The sequence continues at coordinate 1,066 of JBKPOC010000199.1, forward strand.
ATTCTCGGTGGTGGTCAGGTTTCGTCCGATGCTGAATGCCCCATCGATCAAGGCATCGACCCAGTTCATGTCCAGATAGAAGAAGCGAATGGATTCGGGTGGAAGCATTCTCTCGTCCGGCACAAGGTAGTTGAACGGTATGCCCTTGAGGAGTCTCAAGCGGCCCAGCCAATCGGCCAGCGCCTCCGGAAATTCAACCTCGTCGAGCGAGGATTGAATGGCAGCGGGATCGTCATACGTCGTAGCGATGTTCGTAGCGAAAGTTGTTCTCGAGTAAGTACGCATCACTCTGCTTCCGGTCTGTGCAACCTCAGTGTTCTCTGTGTCTCTGTGGTGTATTTGGCAATAAAATCAACCACAGAGACACAGAGAACACTGAGGTTGCATAGAGAACAATTTAGATCAGGGACTATCTGAGTTTGTTTTTGATCGCAGTGTTTGCATGGTCCTATGGAGCAGCGTTTTCGCGGAGCGGGTCTGCTCCTGTCCCACCAGGGCGACCGGCTGCTCAGCCGAGTCGTACACAATCGCGAATTGCTCCTGCATGATTTCCTCTTCGACCGAGCTCACCACATCTTGCGACAATCCTCTTTTCCAGTTGTAGAGTCCCGTGGAAAACGCTGTATCCTGCAATGCAACCATTCGGCCGACGGTCCATGCTGCGGCCAGGGAGTGATCGAGCATGCCGGTTGTAGGATCGAAAGCCATCGCCCGATCGGGCGAAGAGATCGGAAAAGTAACAGCCGGTTTGGTGATCAAATAAGGGACCAACGGCCCGCGATACCATGAAACCGTCTTGCCGGCGGTGCGCAACTCATTATTAAGCGGAACATATCCCATGCTTAGCGCGTTCGCGACGACTTGGTTGTTGCCGCTATACGGGAGTCGCAGGTTAGTGTTTACCGCATCCGTCTGACTATCGCTGGATCTACCATTCAGCCTTAGCAATTGATCGACGAATGTCGCCGACTCACCGGTCGAATAGAACGTCCAGCTCTTCAACACTGCGAGACGGATGGACTTGCCCGGATCAAAGTTGCTGCCCGCCGGAGGACCTCCGTCCTCGTTGGTGGGCAGAAATGGCTCCAGCTCTTCAAGTGATACCAGGCAGGCAAGAGTTTTCTTGTGCGTCTGAGGCAAGCGGTTACCGAACACGATCGAAAAAGAGCCCACCGGTTCACCGACATCAGAAACACCGGGAATCGTAGGCTTGTTAACGAGGCTGACTTTGCGGACATGGGCCAGTAAAGCGAGATCGTCGATCGTTGGCGCGATCTTCCAGAATAGCTCCAGTGGAATGTCGAGGACCTGAATAACATCGGTGGGTTGGTCGCCAATGTCGAGGCTTGTGATATCAGTCGCGTGTTGAAAGTATGAATAGTTAGTTCCAAGCGTGCTGGCAGAATAAACCGAAGGTGGAAACAGATCGCCCATGGTGACGTTCTGCGGCTCCGGCGACAACGATGGATATGACGCGACGTCGTCTTCGTCCAACAACAGCACGGCCAGCCAGGTCGGCACATTCGCATCTGTGGACGATCCCGGCGGTGGAGGAGCTTTAGGTTCCTTACTGGTCGGATAGCGCGACCAGGGAAACGTCGATTTACTAAAGACCACGTGCGGCAGCACAGTGCTATATTCCCCACTGCCGTTGTCCGCGGGGAAGACCGTGTAAAGCCTGT
>JBKPOC010000200.1:0-3463 GCA_046732935.1 Acidobacteriota bacterium
CCGCCCAGCCAGTTCACGACCATGAGGATCCGTAGCACGACGTGGGCGATCGGTACAGCGGCGGATGACGAGATTGGTTTTGTCATGTTCACCACCTTCCCTTTACCGAAACAAGCAACTCATATTTCCGTTCGATGGAGCTCGAACAATCACTTTGTCCGTTGAAATTCGCCGCGCACATCAACCGGCTTACCGTCTGGCATAATGAAATTCAACACGATGGCGTGCTTGTCCGCGTCAATCATGGTAAACACCATATCCTTCGCCAATCCTCCCCGCGTGCTTCCGGCGACATCGAGAACATTGAACTCGATCGTCTTTCCATCCGGCGACATCTTTCCCTCCCAGCGTTGCCGATTTCCGGCGTCACAATAATGCGTCGCGAGTAAACGATCCCCCTCCACGTAGAACATAGTGATCTCATGGTCTGGGGGGCGTTTTCCATCTCCAGTCGCCTCATGCAGAATCGCGGTACCACTGGATGTCAGGCGAATTGTGATGCTGATCGACATGCCCATAACCGTACCTTGCCACGAACCCGCCAGGGTTTTCATTTTCTCGAACACCTTCTGCGCCTCCGATGACGCGGCGGCGTTAGTTGGGTGTGACACCGTCTGAGCAACAGACGTCCCACGCGCCGTCGCAACCAAAAGACAGATCAGGAGTGCCGGCAGAAGTCTTAGCATCCGTACGTCGAAGGGTTTGAAGAGCCGTGCACTACGGTGATCGAGATAATCTTGAGACCCTTCACGCTCTGAATCGTGAACATTGATCCTAGCTTGCATTGTTTCTTTCCTTTCGGTCTGAGTGACAACTTTCCAATTCGGGTTGAGAGCCTATGGTCTTTGAACTTTCAAGTCTCCACAGGCTGTAATTAGATTGTAAAAAGTTGTACCGAGAGGAAGAGGACTTCTTCTCTGTCCGCTAGACCACATACGTGCTATTCTTTTTCGCGAAGTAGTCATGCCTGTTTCTGTACCTGCCACTCCCAGCGAGAATCGACTTCTTGCCGCGCTTCCCAATGACGAATATCAACGCCTTCTGCCATAGCTTGCGAATGTCTCTTGTGAAGGCTTTGCGGGGGTTGAGGCAAAGCGACTTCTACCAGCACGCTGCCATAAGCGGCCTAGCGCACAGACGCCACCCCGAAGAATGATAAGAATCTCTCTATGAGCGATATCTATGTCATGCAACGCGCGAACGGTGATCTGTTTGCGCTTGACGATCACGGTCGCTCTTGCGTGCCACTATTTCATAACAGCCGTGATGCCATGACTGCCCGTTCACGTAACAGCGACATGCTGCTTTTCAAACCGGTAGCCCTCGATGCTCATTTGCTCCAGGAACTTGTACCTAAAGGCACTCATAATAATGTGGACCTTTTCCTGGTGAAAGATCCGTTACGGAGTCTGAAACGTGGCGACCTGGTGGATCACGCAGAACTCGTCCTAATTGCTGGGAATCACACGTGATCGGCCCGATTCGGCCATTGTTACTATGAGCGACAAGGCATCTACTAACCCTGAGACGCACGAACCGTTTGATCCGGCACTTTGGGCACTTGCAAATCCCTGGCTCTCCGAAGGTCAGCCCGATGACAGAACACCCATGAACGGTGCTGTCGAAAAAAGCGATCGAACACACTCATCTCTCCGCGCATTCGCGCGGCGATCTCACCAGTTGATGTTCAAAAAATGGTCGCAGGCGAGGCGCGATTGACGATATGGATGAGTGTGATTCCCAGAGTATTGTACATACGGAATATATCTCACATTTGACATATACACGTAGCTGGCATAAGGTCGGTAGGAATCGAGTGTTGCTTACTCTCTTCTCAGCCCCTCTGGAATCACCCAGATCACCTGACTCAAACAGCTATCAATCGAGGGCATGAAAAGATGCCTGAGAGCAGTGTTTTCGAAGTCACCCAAGGAGACTCAAGTGGTCAATCTTTATATTCATGAACGCCGAGAGGGAGATGTAGCTGTTCTTGACTTAAAGGGCCGCATCAGAATTAACGGCGGCACTCTCGCCCTGCACAGATCGATTCGATGCCTGGTCGAGGAAGAAAAGACCAAGATCCTTTTGAACCTCGCGGGCGTTACGCACATAGATTCGAGCGGGCTCGGTGAGCTTATTTCAAGCTACGTAACTCTGAGCAACAAAGGTGGACAAATTAAGCTGGTCCATCTTACGGAACGACTTCAGGACATAATGACTATTACCAAACTTCTAACCGTGTTCGATGTCTATGATAACGAAGCGGACGCGCTCGCCGGCTTTACGGGTCACGTTTTAAGTATTGTCGAGCCGCAGTCCGTCTTTATGTAAGAGATTCAGTTCACCCAGGTTGATTCTCTAGGACTTTTAAGCAGGAGAACTCATGGAACAGAAGCCAGTTTTCAAACTTGGAGATCGCGTCGACCAAATGTGTCTCACTTGTAACGAGGAGCGCGGTCATATCGTGGTTTCTCTCAGCAAGACAGGAAGGATCACGCGCGTCGGGTGTCCAATGTGTGCGTCACGCGTCATCTATCGCGCCGGCACAACGCGTCGTGCCTCCAATAAACTCGGCGCGCCATATGATCGAACGCGAGCGTATCGCAAAGGACAGACGTTCATGCACCCCACGTTTGGTGAAGGTGAGGTAACCGCGATTATAGAATCGCAGAAAATGGACGTGTTATTTGCGGATCGCATACGGCGAATGATTCATGCTCATTCGTAAGATTTGCGGGGCGAGACATTCAACCTTTAATCCGATTACTTGGGCCAGGCAGTGTGGCGTGGTCGCGGAGGATTGCAACGTTGTTAAGCAACAAACCAACACCAGAAGGGAAGTGAAATGATCATTTGCGACTTCTGCCTGCTTCGCACCCAGGAAGGCGCATGCCGCATTGGCCTGACCATCCCGAAAACAATGAAGTGCCGCGAGTTTGCTCCGGGTATAGAGAGGTTCTGCGCGAAGCCCACTGATTTCGTAAGTCCGAATCAAATCATCGATATGGCAAGATTTTTTGGCATTGAAAAAACGGAACTTAAGAAGGTCAAAATAATCGCGGAAAGAAGAGTCGCCGACGTCTTCTAAAGTGTCCTGAGTGCTTTCGTCTATGCTTCAATCGCTGACAATTGCCGTCCGGGGAAATCTCGCGCCTCATTATTCTTCACCCCTCAAATTCTAGCGTGCTCGACGAAATACAGTGTAAGATGACCCAGATCCGTTGACGCCCAAACCAACTGGCCCTAAATCAATACTCCTATCATGATGCGGCAGTAGTCCACCCGTCGATACAGATAAACATGGAGCCGCTATCCTCGAATACCACCCTGTCGCATTACCGCATTGTCTCCAAAACTGGGCGCGGGTGGAATGGGTGAAGTTTATCTCGCGCAGGACACATCCGAACTCGGCCGCAGTGGCGCTGAAGCTCCTTCCAGACGATGTAGCCGTAAACAAAAACCG
>JBKPOC010000201.1:0-3142 GCA_046732935.1 Acidobacteriota bacterium
ACAACGAGCATTTTGGAACAGCGAGGCTGATGCCTTTCAGAGGATCTACACGCACAAGAAATCGCCACTTTCCAACGCGCTCGATAAGTTCTTCAGAAAAGACATGTATGAGCGGTTCGCGTTCACGATAGAAAACTGTGAACCCGTGGCGAATCGAAGCTTTCTGGACGTGGGGTGCGGAAATGGGCTCTACAGTCTTGAGCTCGCCCGGCGTGGCGCCGGGAAAGTAGTCGGTCTCGATATTGCCGAAGTGATGATCGATTTGTGCAAACGAGCGAGCGAAACCCAGGGCTTCGACGATCGTTGCACGTTTATTCAAACAGATTTGCTTGCGTACACGCCCGAGTCTCGCTTCGATGTGAGCTTTGGAATCGGCCTGTTTGACTATATTAGCGACCCTTTGCCAGTGCTTCGAAAGATGCGTGAATATTCTGACAAAGCGATTATGGCATTTCCGCGTTTGTGGACGTGGCGCGCGCCCGTTCGAAAAGTGAGACTGTCAATCAAAGGCTGCGACGTATTTTTTTACAGCGCGGCACGTATTAACAAACTGATGGCCGAGGCAGGCTTCAGCCGTCACACACTGACCAGGGTAGGTAAACTTTATTGTGTGGTGGCGTATCGATAGATAGGCACCACCACACGCGATTTCTGCTTTATGCCTCTTAACCCTGATGCTCTTGATTATGAGGATCTATTCCCGAAAAACAGGAGACCTGCTCGGGATGATGACACCTTTGCGGAGAATTTCCGCAATCCTAAAAAGAGCTCTACTTACGATCAGGCTTCAGAATCTTTAGTCAATACCAAAGCTAAAAAGACGCCGCCGTCTGGCCTGCCGCCGTCTGGCCCGACTTTGCCTTCCACTAAAGCGAAGTCATCGGCGGTTCTGCATTCAGTTGCAAGCGATCAGCCCATTTGGCGCCAAGGTCACTCGGCTAGTTTCGTTGGACTCTTCATTTTCAGTGTAATTCTCTATCTCAGACCTTACGAACTGATCCCTGCACTTTCATCACTTACGTCCATGGCCTTCTATGAGGGAATGGTTACCCTGGCAATTTATGCGTTTTCCCAACTCAGCATAGAAGGCAACCTTACCGCACGACCAAGGGAAATCAACCTCGTTTTGCTGCTCGGACTGGCTGCGCTTCTCTCGATGCCGCTTGCAGTTGTCCCCGCCGATGCGTGGAAAACCTTCAGCGAGTTATTGATTAAAACAATCATAATTTTCATTGTGTTTGTTAACGTCGTGCGCACTGAGCTAAGGCTGAAACTCCTGCTGCTGCTGATTCTTGCTGTCAGCATTTACCTGAGTATAGGTGCGATTAACGATTACCGTCAGGGGCTATTTCTGACAGGCGTAGCGGGGACCCAGGATGCGCGAATTGTTGGCAGGATCAAAGGACTCTTTCAGAATTCAAATGATTTGGCAATGCACCTCGTGAGCATGATTCCGATTGCGGTGGCGTTAGGCCTCAGCCGCGCAGGCTTGTTCAGGAAGCTGATCTACTTTGGTGGCGCGGCAATAATGGTCTGTGCGGTGATCGTTACTTTCTCGCGCGGAGGGTTTATCGGCCTGGTGGCCGCCGTGCTGGTGCTGGTGCGGCGATTGGGCCGCAAAAATCGAACAGCCACGACAGCGGCGCTTGTCTTTGCAGTGCTGTTATTTCTCGCTTTCGCACCGGGCGCTTACTCGAGCCGGCTTTCGACAGTATTCAATTCCAGTGCTGATGTGACTGGATCTTCAAGCCAGCGAACCGAAGTCTTAAAACGCTCAGTTTGGGTCACGCTGAGATATCCCCTGTTTGGCGTTGGTATCGGAAATTTTCGGCAAAAGGGTCAACGGAATTTAGAAACTCACAACGCCTATACGCAAGTGAGTTCCGAAATGGGAATCGCAGCTATGGTGGTTTACATCATGTTTCTCGTGCACCCGCTGAAACGCCTGCGGCTAATCGAAAATGAGAGCTATGAGAATCCGGAGCGAAGGAGGTTCTATTATCTTTCGGTCGGGTTACAGGCCGCGCTCGTGGGGTTCATGGTCAGCAGTTTCTTTGGGGCGGTTGCTTATCAATGGTACGTTTATTATCTGGTGGGTTATGCGGTTTGCCTTCACCGGCTATTCATAATGAAATTCCCGCCGGAGAATGGTTTCGGGCGCGAAATTTGGGAGCACCCGTTCTCAAAGGAGACCAAAAAGTTGATTGGCGGCGAGGAAGCGTCTCAAGACGCAGGCGCTCAAAAGACCGGTTCAGAACGGCAAACTTTCGTTCCGCAGGTGTGAGATGAATTTGATGGGCGGAATTCACGACAGCTTGTCACAGCATGTGCTGATCCCATTTTCACGTCTGCACAGATCCAGCCGTCCTGGCACAAGACCCACGCAGCAAGCTTTCGAGGAGGGCCTTCGCTTTCGACGGGAGGCTTCCGCCTGGGATAACGAACGGCGAATTCGCTGGATGCTGGATCGCCTGCGAACTGTCGTTCGACAAGCGTATGAGGAAACTGTTTTTTACCGGGAGCTTTTTGACCGGAACAACTTTGATCCACATGCGGACTTTGATTTCGACGATTTTTCCCGCTTGCCGGTCCTGACTCGCGAAGACATCCACGAAGCAGGCCCAAAGCTTCTGGCTTCGTCAGTCGCCGCAGATCAACTTCGCAAAGACAGCACTGGTGGCTCAACGGGGGTTCCTACCGAGATATGGTCAGGGCCAAATGAACGCGGGTGGTCCACGAGCGGTATGGAGCATTTCTTCCAGACCCTGGGTGTTCCAGAGGGAAGTCGCATAGCATATCTTTGGGGCCATCATCTCGATCCACAGGCGACTGATACTCTTCGCGATCGCTATCAAGCCTTCGTTTCAAATATTAAGTGGTTCGATTCACTGCGCTTGTCTCCTACGACTCTCGACGAGTATCACCAGGAATTTGAGCGCTTACGCCCGACCGGTATCATTGCGTATGCCAGCGCCCTGGGATACCTTGCCGAACACATACTCGCCAGGAAATACAAACCTAATTATCCAACACGCTGTCTTGTTACCGGAGGCGAGAAGCTGTGGTCCAGGCACCGCCGTCTGATTGAAGAGGCATTTGACCGCCCGGTCCATGAACTGTCTCTTATACACATCTGACGCTG
>JBKPOC010000202.1:0-9305 GCA_046732935.1 Acidobacteriota bacterium
GCACCGGGCTTAGTCGCACTCATTCTGACAGTCGCCGTTCTGGGACAGGCCCTATTTGTCCGGGCTACAGGCGCGTATACGGCTGAGCAAAAAGAGCAGCCATCCGAGTCGACACGGATCGCTCAATTTGAAAGATTGCTCGAAAGTCTGCGACAAGAGCTGAAGATACCGGCTTACTCCGCTGCCATTGTGAAAGATCAAAAAGTGATTTGGGCGAAGGGATTCGGTTATGCAGATGTTGAGAATAAGATCCCTGCAACCGAACATACCGCCTACCACCTGGCTTCGCTGACCAAAACGTTTGCGTCTACGATTGTGATGCAGCTGGTCCAAGAGGGAAAGATCAAGCTGGACGATCCTGTTTCAAAGTATGGCATCACGCTTGAAAGTGATGGTGTCATCAGAGTGCGCCACTTGCTCTCCCACACCTCCGAAGGAAATCCCGGCGAGCAGTACCGTTATAACGGCAATCGTTTTTCAGAACTGGATAAGGTGGTTCAGAGGGCCAGTGGCAAGTCATTCGGCGAACTTTTAATCGCTAACATTCTCGATCCCCTCGGCATGAACGAGACAGCACCGAACGTGCCCAGGATTGTCAACACAGAATCGCCAAATGCCGCAGGCCAGGCGGCAGAGGCGGAAGTGAAAGCCGCAGTCATGGATATCGTGAATGGCTTCAATTCCGGCAACGTTGATCAGGTTGAGCGGCGTCTCGCGCCGCATCAAAATCGCTTTCGGGGCGAGGGAGGTTTCTTAACTTCTTTTATTGATGCGGCGGAGGTGAGACAAGCGCTCCAGGCGGGTTTTAAGTTCAGGGTTGAAGTGCACAACCTGGAGGCGGCCGTATACGGCGATAGCGCCATCACGACCTTTTTGATGCAAACAACCGTCACGGCTCCCAATGGACCTCCGCGTGCTGAAGGTCCGTGGAGAGCTTCATACTTCTGGAACAAACAAGACGGCGCCTGGAAGCTGGTCCATGCCCACCAGTCGCCATTGGGTGGCGCGATCATTACTGAAAAGCACCAGCAAAGATTCGACACGGTCGTAAAGATACTGGCTCAACCGTATGCGCTCGACCGCGAGTTTAAGATCACGAAAATTAGTTACCCGCAGGGGTTCAGCACTGCCGCCGGATTGATTTCAACAGTTCTGGATATGGCGAAGTATGACATTGCGATCGATCAGAACAAGTTTCTTACGAAAGAAACTCAACAACTCGCGTTCACGCCGGCTGTCTCAACCAAGGGTGAGTCACTTCCCTACGGCTTAGGTTGGTTTACGCAGAACTATAACGGCATAAAGCTGCTCTGGCATTACGGGTACTGGACCGGCAACTCCTCTTTTATTCTGAAAGTGCCCGAACAAAAGATTACGTTCATCATAATGGCAAACTCTGATAATCTCAGCCGCCCGACGGATCTCGGCTCGGGTAATGCGCTAAGCTCTCCGGTAGGCATGGCTTTTTTGAAGACGTTCATCTTCCCGGAGAAGTTCGGAGGGAGCATGCCCGACTTTAGTTGGAACGCTCCGGTTACAGAATTGAAAAATCAGCTCAACGCGATAGCGACAAAACCCTACACCGATATTTATCGCACAGAGCTAGTTACTAAGCTCAGGATCTATCAAAGTGTAGGACGTCCAGCTGATGCCGCGCAGTTGATGAAAATGTATGGAGAGCTGTATTCCAAGCCAATGCCCGATGATCTGGCGAAGCTGCCAGTGATTGCGCAGATCCTTCAAGTGCTGGACAACGAAGATAAGAGTGTGGCGTTCAATGTGGCGAGTAGTCAGGATGTCCGTATTTTCGCCATCGGCGAAGGTCAGGCCGGCGAGATGTTTGACTACGGCTGGATCGAAGACGACAAAGGTTCGCGTGTGTGGGAGATGCGAGAGGCCAAGACTGCACATGCAGGTGGTGCGGGCAAGAACAGGAAAGTTGATGTGGTAATCACTCTGCCTGCGGGAAACTACAAGTTGCGATACAAATCTGACGATTCGCACGCGTTCGACCATTGGAACAGTCTGCCGCCCGACATTAATTTTTGGGGAATTGCCGTCTATAAAAATTGAGGCGAATACTAAGGCTACGTGAATCGTGGCCTGCGCCACTCCAGTTGTGTTAGTAACTGCATCGCGCGGCGAATGCCGTCCTGTAGCGTGCGTGTAACGCACGCGATGCGAATGTCTGAACGCATCAGTTCCACTGACGGCCGTGTACTGCAAAGTGGTGAAAGCGGAATCTTTAATTCCTCCTCCTTCACATTTCGAATCTGCCGAGTTTTGTCCAACCGTCGACGCTTCATCACAACGTGAAATGGATCTGCGCTGAATATCATTGTACTTGGAGGCCGATGGGCAGCCTTTATTCGTAGTTCGTGGGCGAGCCGCTGAAGCGTTAGGCTGGCCGAAATGGAACTAATGATATGACTGAAGAAGAACTCAACCAGGCTAAACTCGAGTTAGAACGAGAGCGCTTTGAATTTGAAAAAGAAACAGCCGTCGGCGAACGTCGCTTCTTATTTAGGAACTCCGCTACCGTTATTACAGCAGCCATATCGTTGGCAGCTCTTGCAGTATCGATCAGCCAGGTTTGGGTTGAACACATCCGCAGACAAAGAGAAATAGAAGTTACTCAAGTACAGAACGATAAAGAACTGAAACTAGAGGAATTGAGAGAAGATAGAAAATGGAAGTACGACGCGCTTCAGTTTGTTTCAAGCAACAAGGATGCGGTTTTCGGGGGAAACGATTCTGAAAGGAAACGCATTCGTGATGTTATGACAGTAACTTTTCCTGTTGAAATATTGGATAAGCTTTTTTCAGATTTAGAAGAACGTGGGAAGTCTCCTGAGGAAAAGGCTACTTGGTCTGAAGGGCAAAAAGAAGTGGATCGTAAAGTTGTTGCCTCAACTGATATAACTTCGAGAACTGATTTACCTTCAAATATTCTGAATAAAGATTATCTGGTGAAGCAGCTAACAAGTTCTGAGAGACGCGATGTAAGTAATAGTCTGATTGAAATGTACAAGCAAAATAAGAAGGCAGTTGTTGATGCTCTGATCAATGCCATTCTGCCAGAATCTGACAAGAATAGTTATCGGAATAACCTATACATAGTCTATACACTAGGTCGGATCCCTGATGGTTGGGAGGGATCAGACAACCAAGCTGAACAAATCGCAGAACTCAGACGGACGAGGAACTACTCCGACCCGACTTTTAAGCAGTGGGTAGATAAGACTTTGCAGAGCCAGAAGAAGGTTAGCGGTTGAAACGTTAATCGTGACGTTAATCGCAAGAACATCTCGTCAGGTACTTACCGTCGTGAGCGCTAACGGTCTTTCTTCATGTGTGGATTATACGACACGGCTACGTGGAGGAGCCGAGAATTCAGGCAAGTCGCTCCGGTCATCATATCGACCGCTAAGCCAGCGGTTCGCGACGGCGGCGATAGCAAACTCGTCGGCCATCAGCTCGAGTGCTATTTGGTCTTCCACGTCATCCCCGACTTCAACTTCTTCGAGTCCTTCACGTCGTTGAACACGAAATGCTCTCCTGGTACCTCAAACCCTGCGCGCATGACCGACGTACAACCCCTTATCGGTTAGGTTAATGCTCGCATATCATTTCTTATTCTTGTCGTCCCAAATTTTTGGCTCCCAAAGTTCGACCTTGTTTCCATCGGGATCAATGAGCCAAAGGAACGCCCCGTTCTCGTGATACTCTGGTCCTTGATGGATCGAAACCCCTCCGGCGTTGAGTTGCGCGACCATTTCCTCCATGTTGTCGATTCGATAGTTAATCATGAAGCTTGATTCACTTGGACTGAACCATTTCGTGGTTGGCTCAGCGACGTGCCATGCCGTAACGCCCTTGTCCTCTGCTTTATCCTCGGGCCACCTAAGGGCGCAGCCTCCCCACTCTTCAAGCTTAAGGCCGAGATGCTCTTTGTACCATTCGCGTAGAGCTTTATTGTCGCTTTTCGCTTTAAAGAATACTCCGCCGATTCCTGTTATTTTTGCCATAGTCGTCTCCTAAGCCTCTTTCATTTTCTTCACGGGAAAAGCTAACTCCAGATCGAAGTGACTCCAATCCAATGCTTTCTCTTTATTCAAAATAATCTCAAACCCAGGCGCATGGTCCGGCTCGTAGTCGCTTCTGATGAGCCAACCTTTTAAAAGATAATCCCAGGCCGTTGCCACCAGTTTGATGTCGCGATACGGTTAACTCATAAGTTCATTTAGCCGCAGATGACACGGATAAAAATCCGGATCTATTCGTGAAATCCGCGGCTAAATTAACCGCTCGTTGTTGCGCGTTTTTCGATCTTTGCCCAGGTGTCGCGAAGGCCAATAGTCCGATTGAACACGAGCTTATCCCCAGAATCTCGATCAACGCAATAATAACCAAGGCGTTCAAACTGATACTTAGTCCCAGGTTCCGCGTCTCGCACACTCGGTTCTATTTTGCAATCGTGCAGCACCTGCAACGAATCAGGATTCAGGTTCTCGGTAAAATCGTGTCCTTCTTCAACCTCGTTCGGATCCTCCTTAAGAAAAAGATTATCGTAGACACGAACCTCTGCGGGTAAAGCGTGAGCCGCTGAGACCCAGTGAATAGTGGACTTCACCTTTCGACCATCAGGCGTGTTACCGCCGCGTGTAGCCGGATCGTAAGTGCAACGGAGTTCTACAATCCTGCCGCTGCTATCTTTAACGACCTCTTTGCAGGTGATTAAGTAAGCGTAACGGAGACGCACCTCGCGACCGGGCGCGAGCCGGTAAAACTGCTTTGGAGGATCTTCACGAAAATCATCTTCTTCGATATAAAGCGTCTTTGAAAAAGGAATCTTTCTGGTCCCCGCCGAAGCGTCTTCGGGGTTGTTGATAGCATCCATTTCTTCCACGAGGTCATCCGGGTAATTTTCGATAACCACGCGTAATGGCTTCTGCACACACATCACCCGCGGAACAATTCTATTCAAGTCCTGACGCAAAAAGTATTCGAGCTGCTGTAACTGAGTAATGCCATTCGTCTTCGAGACTCCAACACTCGCGCAGAAGTTGCGAATGGCGGTGGAGGTGTAACCACGCCGGCGCATGCCCGAGAGCGTTGGCATACGCGGATCATCCCAACCTTCGACACGTCCTTCTTCAACCAACTTCAGCAGCTTGCGTTTGCTAAGCAGAGTGTGGGTGAGGGCCAGCCGGTCAAACTCGTATTGCCGCGAAGGAAATATGCCAAGCTGTTCGATGAACCAATTGTATAAGGGACGATTATTATCGAACTCCAGAGTACACATAGAGTGCGTCACGCGCTCGATCGAATCCGACTGTCCGTGCGCGTAATCGTACATTGGATAAATACACCACTGATTCCCCGTACGATGGTGGTCCAGGTGCAGAATTCGATACATCACAGGGTCACGCAGATTAAGGTTTGGAGAGCTCATATCGATCTTTGCACGCAGGGTTCGCGAACCATCCGGGAACTCTCCTTTTTTCATGCGCTCAAACAGATCGAGACTCTCTTCAACAGAACGGTTGCGGTACGGGCTTTCCCTGCCCGGCTCGGTTAACGTGCCGCGATACTCGCGAATTTCATCAGCGCTGAGATCGCATACGTAAGCTTTTCCGGCCGTAATCAATTGAATGGCCCATTCGTATAGTTGTTGAAAGTAATCAGAAGCATAGTAGAGGCCGTCCCATTGGAAGCCCAACCACTGCACGTCCTCCATGATGGCGTTAACGTACTCTGTTTCTTCTTTTGACGGATTAGTATCGTCGAAACGCAAATTGCACTTGCCGCCAAACTCCGCCGCCAATCCGAAATCGAGGCATATGGCTTTGGCGTGGCCGATATGTAAGTAGCCGTTTGGTTCTGGAGGAAATCGGGTTTGTACCCTTCCCCCATATTTACCGCTCTTGATATCCTCGATAATGATGTCTCTAATAAAATTTGAGGGACCTTCTGTGCTCATAAACTCATGATAGTTGATAACGGTTTTAGTGACAAAAAAGCACTCCGGTCCTAAATCCATCCACAGATTACGCAGAATGTTTTAAGGAATCTGTGTAATCTGTGGATGAAAAAGTGCTCTTACACGTCTCAACAACTCCTCCTCGCCGATGTTATGCGCCACCAGAAACAGTTCCGGACTCTGTGTCAGTCCGGTCAGCAGGATCCTGATCACATTGCTCACGTGACTAATCGATCCGGCAAAACGGCCTGGATCTTTCTTGAATTGTCCGGCAGTCGGTGCGAATCCGTGGGCGTTAGCCAATCTGCGGATCTGTTCGAACCAGCTTTCTTTGTCTTCCTCATGCTGATATGAGTCAGCGAAGTCTTGGGCCAACTTAACCACCATGTCTGGTTCGACTGGAGCAAAGCGCGCATCTGACGGATCAGTGACGAGTTGAAACAGTTCCTGGAAATACAATCCGTACGCCGCCCGGAATTCGGACCACTTCGCCAGATCCTTTCGTTGCAACACGCCCGGCTGTCGTTCATTCGCAAAGATACGGTGGGCGACGGCCGAATTCGTCGATAGGATTGTGTGCAATTCCGGATCGTAATCCCTGGCCCAGGCAAGTAGACTCTTCAACGCTTCGTCAGTCGGCAGTTGCGCGATGAACTCGCGACTGATTGACTCCAGTTTCACTAGATCGAAGATCGGGCCGGCTACTCCGCAATCACTGAGGCTGAGAGCGGATGAAGCAGACTCTTCAAACGTCATCTCAGCAAACCTGCTGTTGGCGAGTCCTCTTAAATAGTGCTGCACCGCACCTGCGGGATAACCCGACTTGATATAGAACTCTACATCAGCCTCATTATCTCGCTTACTTAGCTTCCGCTTGCTTGACCCTTCAATTTTCATCAGGGGAGCGATATGAGCATAGGGTACTGGTTCGAAACCGAGCGCCCTAAATAATTGCAAATGCACTGGCACCGAAGAGATCCACTCCTCGCCACGAAGCACCAGGTTGACTCTCATTAAATGATCGTCAACAGCGTGCGCAAAATGGTACGTGGGAAGCCTTGGAGATTGGTCGCTGCTCTTCAAGAGCACGATATCGTTTCTGTTGTCCTGATGTTCGATTCGTCCACGAATCAGGTCAACAAACTCAACTCGCCCCGGTGGACCATCTGGCGAACGAAAGCGGATCGTGTACGGCTGTCCAGCTTCGAGACGACTGATTACCTCAGCCTGTGACATATTCCGGCAGCGCGCCCACTCGCCGTAGTAGCCGGTGTGGACCTTTGCCGCCAGTTGCTGTTCCTGCATCTGAGCCAACTCTTCACGAGTGCAAAAACAGAGATACGCGTGATCGTGCCGCAGTAACTCTCGCGCGTACGTGTGATAGATCTGCTCGCGCTTTGACTGTTCGTAGGGTCCCCACGTTGAAGAATCGTTCTCGTCTGACTCTATATCGAAGTACTTGAACGCGCGTGCAAACTGCTCGCGCGAACCGGCGACTTCTCGCGCCTGGTCAGTGTCTTCGATTCTAACGAAGTACACGCCACCAGAGTGATGGGCCAGATTCTTGCCAAGGGTTGCTATATAGACTCCCCCGGTGTGCAAAAAACCTGTTGGGCTGGGAGCAAAGCGAGTCACAATCGCGCCGGCAGGAAGATCGCGCGGAGGGTAGTGCGATTCCCAATGGGCGGGCTCTGGCAGTGCGGTATCAAATAACGAATTAATCAATTCAGTAGTAAGCATAGGTCCATTGCAGGCGGGCTCGCATGCTAACATTCCGGCCTAATTATTGTCGATCCGAATCCCAGATTCGAATTGACCTTAACTTCACGTTATGCTGAGTGTGACGATGACTTTACATAGGATTGATGGACGAGGTAACCAAATACAATATCGCGAGATGGAAAGCCTTAGTTGAAGCTGACGCCTTATTCACGCGGCCGGCGTTGAGTCTCGACCCAATGTCTGCCCGGCACATGCTCGATCCCGAAGCGAGGCTTGGAGATGTTGCTTCAAAAGATGTGCTTTGCCTGGCTTGTGGTGGTGGACAGCAGTCGATTGCTTTCGCCTTGATTAACGCGAATGTCACAGTATTTGATCTGTCTGAAGCACAGTTAAAGCGGGATCGAGAAGCGGCGGCCCATTTCAATGTTGACATTAAAATTGTTCAAGGCGACATGCAGGATCTTTCGCAGTTTGAGTCGGCAGCCTTCGACATCGTTTATCACAGCTATTCTTTGAATTTTGTACCAAACGCCGGCGTAGTATTTCAACAGGTGGCGCGTGTCTTACGCCCGGGTGGTTTATACCATTTTATGTGCGCGAATCCATTCTTTATGGGGATGCAGGAAAAGGATTGGAATGGCGAAGGATACACGATCAAGCATACGTACCTGAATCGGGCCGAAATAATCTATGAAGATCAGAAATGGGTTTACAACCGCAGCAAGTCAGAAGCAGCAATTCCGCCCCCGCGTGAGTTCCGCCACACGTTGAGCACGTTAATTAATGGCCTGGTCGAACAAGGCCTCGTAATTCAGCACGTGTCAGATTATTCAAGCTTCAACCCAGATCCCAACGCTGAACCTGGCACATGGAATCATTTAGTTTCCATAGCACCACCGTGGTTAAGCTTCTGGGCCAGTTACCGTCCCGACGTTCTACCTCCAGCAATTTAACCTGTGTTCCTCAGGCCGTCTAGACGCGCACCTTTGTATTCTTTGATAGCCTGAACATTGCTTTTTCAGATTGCTGTGCGTTGATGCCAAGCTTATCAATTTGTGGGAAGATAATGCAGCCCAACCAATAACTCTGACAAGGATTGGCTTAACGATTAAAAGTTTGCCACCATCGACGACTGTCATGCCTTAATATTCATTCATCCAACGATCAGAGTTTAAGACCTTCCAAATACGGTAATATGTCGTACTAGATGGTCCACCGAACCGTTCAATGGAGTGCCAGCCTAGCGGCGCTTCAGGCGGGCACGCTCACTTGCCAGACGCGAGAGCTTCTTCCACTTCTTCTTTTCCGTGATCTCCGACAGTTTATCTCTTCTCCGCGCCAGGTAATTCAATTCTTTCTGTAACTTCTCATAGCTCTCATAGCGTCCAGTGTCGATCGTCCCTGCTCCCAAAGCTTCACGCACTGCACACCGTGGCTCGTCGTGATGGCGGCAGTCACTGAAGAAGCACTCTCCAGCAAGCGCCTCGATGTCGTCAAACACCAACTCCAAGTCGCCATCCCACAGTTGCAATTCACGCATGCCTGGGGTGTCGAGTACGAGTCCTCCACCTGGTAATAAAATCAACTCGCGATGAGTTGT
>JBKPOC010000203.1:0-4138 GCA_046732935.1 Acidobacteriota bacterium
TCTATCCTCCTCAAAATCCTACGCGGTCTTCTGTTCACCGATCTGCTTAATAACTATCGCCAAGTTGCGCGGCACCGCCGAAATGACCGTAACCAAACGCTGCGCCTGGCAGTTGATGAGAAACATCACCTTGGAAATCAACTCTTCCTTCGACGGCAGGCTCGCGATGGCTTCGACATCGTTGAGAGCCACCACCTTGCCTTCGACAATACCGGCCTTAAACGTAAAGATGTCAGGGTTCGCCTTCGCGAATTTCGAAATCGCTTTCGACAAACCGACCGGATCGCCATTGCTCAAGGCCACCGCCGTTACACCTTTGAAATGCTGGTTCGCACCTTCGAGCGCCGTGCCTTCCGAAGCCCTGCGGGCCAACGTGTTCTTGACGACCTCGTACGAAACACCCGCTTCGCGCAGTTGGTTGCGCAGCTCCTGGTCTTTCGCGACCGTCATCTTCTGGAAACCCACGACCATCGCCGCTTTCGCGTCCTTGAATCGCTGGGTGAGCTCATCGAGGTCTTTCTGTTTTTGTTCTCTCGTCTTCATTTATGTTCGCTCCTCAATTCACTTCCCTACGAATTCACTTCGAGTAAGCCGCCTCGTCGAGCAAAACTCCCGGGCTCATGGTTGACGCGAGGTTCACCTTCTTCACGTACTTGCCCTTGGCCGTCGCCGGCTTCGCTTTGACAACCGCGTCGAGCAGCGCCTTCGCGTTCTCCCGCAGCTTGTCGTTCTCGAACGAAACCTTGCCAACGCCGACGTGAATCACGCCCGTTTTGTCGACGCGATACTCGACCTTACCGGCTTTCGTCTCGCGCACTGCGTTGGCGACGTCGAACGTGACGGTGCCGGTCTTCGGGTTCGGCATCAGCCCGCGCGGACCGAGCACCTTACCGAGAGCGCCGACGAGCCGCATCATGTCGGGCGTCGCGATCACGGCGTCGAAGTCCGTCCAGCCGCCTTTGATCCGGGTGACCATGTCTTCGCCGCCGACCATGTCCGCGCCCGCTTCTTCAGCTTCGCGGAGCTTGTCGCCCTGGGCGATCACGAGCACCGTTTTCGACTTGCCGAGGCCATGCGGCAACACGATGGTGCCGCGCACTAACTGGTCTGCTTTGCGCGGGTCGACGCCGAGCCAAACCGTCAGCTCGACCGTCTCATCAAACTTCGCGAAAGCGATCTCTTTGACTTTGGCGACGCCTGTCGCCAAATCATACTTGCGCCCGGGCTCGAGTTTTTCGAGCGCAGCGCGATACTTCTTCCCGTGTTTCTTCATTATTGACTCCTGAGGTGCTAACGGGATTTCTCGAATCCCTCCCTCTGTTGTGGACCTACTCGCCAATCTACTCGACAGTCAGGCCCATTTGCCGTGCGGTACCCTCAATAGTACGAATCGCAGATTCCAGACTTGTGGTATTCAGATCCTGTAGTTTCGTTTTCGCGATCTCTTCGACTTTAGCCTTCGAGATGGTTCCAACCTTCTCGCGGTTCGGCTTGCCTGAACCCTTCGGAATGCCGGCCGCTTTCTTAAGCAGGTCTGCCGCAGGCGGCGTCTTGGTCTCGAACGTGAACGAGCGGTCAGCATAAACCGTGATCACGACCGGAACTTTCAAGTCGGGATCCATCTGGTTCGTTTTGGCGTTGAACGCCTTGCAGAACTCCATGATGTTCACGCCGTGCTGACCCAGCGCCGGTCCGATTGGCGGCGCCGGATTGGCCTTGCCCGCCGGGACCTGTAGTTTGATATAGCCTGTGATTTTCTTCGCCATAACTTATTCTTCTTCCGCAAAGGTGACCTTCTCGACGTCCAGGAAATTCAATTCAACTGGCGTCGAACGGCCGAAAATCGTCACCGTCACCTTCAGCGTCGATTTATCTTCGTTAACCTCTTCAACTTTGCCCGTAAAACTCTGAAACGGTCCCGACTTGATACGTACAGTTTCTCCGGCCGCATACGAGAACTTCGGCTTCGGCTTCTCCGCGGCTTCGGTAACGTTGTGAACGATCTGGTCGACTTCCTGCGGCGTCAGCGGCGTCGGATTGTGGCCGCCGACAAAGCCCGTCACTTTCGGCGTCGACTTGATCATGTGAAACACGTTGTCGGGAATGTGACCGCGGTCGTCGCACTCGATCTGCACCAGCACATATCCCGGGTAAAACATTCGCGACGATTCGATGCGCTTGTTGCCGCGCATCTCGACCACCGTCTCCGTCGGCACCAGCACCTCGATGATCTCGTTCTGGAGGTCGGTGTCGCGGATCCGAGCTTTCAGGCTATCGCGAACCTTTTTCTCGTGCCCCGAGTATGTATGGAGGATAAACCACTGCTGCATTAGAAACTCTTTTCCCTCACGCGAAACCCAAAGACCTGGCGATCTTCTCGACCAGCCATTCAACTCCCAGGATCAACCGCGCCAGTCCCTGATCGATCAAAAACAAGTAGAGAGCGAAGAAGATCACGGCGACGATGGTGATGATGGTGGTGTTTTGGACGTGGCTGACGCTCGGCCACGAAACACGCTTCAACTCGGCGCGGACGTCGTGCAAAAACTGGCCGATGCGTCCAGGTCCTCCCTGGCGTCCCGTTTGGCCGCGTTCGCGTCGCGCAACCTTACCCTCCGGCCCTTCACCGAAACGCGCGGTGCGCGGCGCTACAATGGGCGCATCTGGATTTTTCGTTTCAGCCATATTCAACTACCTAGCCGCTGAATCCTCGCGTTGCCTTTCAATTGGCAGGGGTACCAGGATTCGAACCCGGACTTTCGGTTTTGGAGACCGACGTGCTAACCGTTGACACTATACCCCTATGTGCCTCGAGAACTGGTGATGGGGAGAAGCGGCGACGGGGTGAAATGGCGATCTCCGACTCTCCGCTTCCCCCATTCTCCCCGTCTCTCCTTACTTCGTCTCCTTATGGCCCGTGTGCTTACGGCAACGGCGACAGAATTTGCTGAATTCGAGTCGATCCGGGGTCGTTTTCTTGTTCTTGGTCGTAACATAATTACGACTCTTGCAGTCCTGGCACTGAAGCACAATATTGTCGCGTGGCATTTCTTTTAATCCTGGCCTTTGGTCTTTGGCCTTCGGCCTTGGTCGTTGTCTTAAACAAAGACCTAAGACCAAAGTCCCAAGACCTGTTTCTTACTCAATAACTTCCGAAACGGTACCGGCCCCAACCGTGCGTCCACCTTCACGAATAGCGAAGCGCAAGCCCTTCTCCATCGCGATCGGCGCGATCAACTCGATCGACATCTGCACGTTGTCGCCAGGCATCACCATCTCCACTCCTTCCGGCAGGTGCGCCACTCCAGTCACGTCCGTCGTGCGGAAGTAGAACTGCGGCCGGTAGCCCGAGAAGAACGGCGTGTGGCGCCCTCCTTCTTCCTTCGTCAGCACGTACGCTTCCGCCTTGAACTTCGTGTGCGGCGTGATCGAGCCCGGCTTCGAGATAACCTGTCCGCGCTCGATGTCCTTGCGTTCAATGCCGCGCAGCAGCAGTCCAACGTTGTCGCCCGCCACGCCTTCATCCAGCAGCTTCTTGAACATCTCCACGCCCGTCACCACTGTCTTCGTGGTGGGCCGGATACCCACGATCTCCACCTGCTCGTTCACCTTCACCTTGCCGCGCTCCACGCGGCCAGTGGCCACCGTGCCGCGGCCCTGAATCGTGAAGATGTCTTCCACCGGCATCAAAAACGGCTTCTCGATGTCGCGCTCCGGCGTCGGAATGTAGCTGTCCACCGCCGCCATCAGCTCGTCCACCGTCTTCTCCCAAGTCGGGTCGCCTTCCAGCGCCTTCAACGCCGAACCCTTGATCACCGGGATCTCGTCGCCGGGAAACTCGTAGGCGCTCAACAACTCGCGCACTTCCAGTTCCACCAGCTCCAGCAGTTCCGGATCGTCAACCGCGTCGGCCTTGTTCATGAACACCACCATCGCCGGCACGCCGACCTGTCTGGCCAGCAGAATGTGCTCGCGCGTTTGCGGCATCGGCCCATCAGTCGCGGCCACCACCAGAATCGCCCCGTCCATCTGCGCCGCGCCCGTGATCATGTTCTTCACGTAGTCGGCGTGACCGGGACAGTCCACGTGCGCGTAGTGACGGTTGGCCGTCTCGTACTCCACGTGCGCCGTCGCGATC
>JBKPOC010000204.1:0-3297 GCA_046732935.1 Acidobacteriota bacterium
AGAGTCGAACGGAACCGTGGTCCGATTCCAATCACGGAGTTGTTGGAGTTCCGCATTGGAGAGCAGCTTGATGCGCGAGACCGCCTGCGACGGATCTTCAACCACCGATTTGAGCAGTCGCTCGTAGTGGCTCAGCAGCCTTGATATGGTGCTGCGGTCGAACAGATCCGTTCGGTATTCGAGTCGCCCATGCAAGCCATCCGGAGCCTCATTGAAGGTCAGCAACAGATCGAATTTGACTGCCTCACTCTCAATCTCGATTTGTTCCACTTCAAGGTCGGGCCAATCCGTATTGACACCAATATTCTGTAGGGCAAACATTACCTGGAACAGAGGGGTGTGGCTCAGGCTGCGTTCCGGTTGTATCTCCTCAACCAGTTTATCGAACGGAAGGTCCTGGTAAATGTAAGCGGTGAGCGCGACCTCACGCACCTGCTTCAACAACTCTTCGAAGGTTGGATTCGTAGACAGGTCGGCTCGCATCACCAGTGTGTTGACGAAAAGGCCGATCAAAGGTTCGATTTCAGGCAGGGTACGTCCTGCTATTGGCGAGCCAATCGCAATGTCGGTTTGCCCGCTATAGCGCGAAAGTAAGCTTTGCAGGGCGGCCAGCAAAACCATATAGAGGGTCGCCTCTTGCTGGCGGCTCAAGGCTACGAGCGAATCGGAGAGCGCTCTGGTTAAGTTAATTGATTGAGAGGCGCCTCTCGAACTCTGAACAGATGTTCGTGGCCGGTCAGTAGGTAATTCCAGTAGCGGCACGTCGGCCAGTTGATTCTTCCAGTAGCTTAGCTGTGAATCCAAATAGTCGCCCTGAAGTTGATTACGCTGCCAGACAGTATAGTCAACGTATTGAACAGGCAGTTCGGGCAATGGCGGCGGCTGGCCTGCACCGTGTGCGGCGTAGCCCTGTACCAACTCTCGCACCAGTACGGCTATTGACCACTGATCCGATACGATATGATGAATTGTGAGCAGCATCGCATGTTGATCTTGCTCCAGCCGTAAGACCAGCACTCTGAATAGCGGGCCGTGTCCCAGATCGAAGGGTCGCGCGGCTTCCTCCGAAACCAGTCTCATCAACTCGGCCTCGCGAATTGGCGTGCGCAAACTCGAAAGGTCAATCACTTTCAGGTCTGCGGAGGCTGGTGCGGAAATTCTCTGCACGGGATGGCCGTGGACGCTCGGAAAACTGGTTCGCAGGCTCTGGTGCCTTCGTATGACTTCGTCAAAGCTCCGGCGCATTCCCTCCACATCCAAAGGCCCTCTCAGTCGCACGGCGACCGGCATGTTGTAAACAGAACTGTCAGGCTCGAAGAGTTCGAGGAACCAGATTCGCTCCTGGGCATACGACAAGGGTATCTCTGCACCTCTCTCCACCGCCTTGATCCCCGGCCTCCGTCCTCTGCTTCCTCCTCGTCTCGCCTCCTCCACCTTCTCGCTCAGCGCTGCCACCGTCGCTTCAGCGAACATCTCCTTCAACCCCACCTCTACTCCGAACACTTCCTTCACTCGCGACACCACCCGCGTCGCTAACAGTGAATGCCCTCCCATCTCGAAGAAGTTCCCGGTCACGCTCACCCGCTCGACTCCCAGCACCTCCGCCCAGATCCGTTCCATCACCTCCTCGACTCCGCCGCGCGCCGCTACCTGTCCCGCTCCCTCTGCGACCCATTCCGGCTTCGGTAATCTCTTCCGGTCAACCTTCCCGTTTGGCGTCAGCGGTAGTCGCTCCATCACCACGAACGTGGCGGGCACCATGTAGCCCGGCACTCGCTCTCTCAGATACTCTCTGAGCGGCGCTGCCTCGACTCCTGCCGCAGCTTCGACGTAGGCCACCAAGCGACGCTCGCCACCTTCCTCCTCGCGCACCACCACCACGCTGTCGCGCACCTCCTCGTGCTGCTTGAGTTGCTCCTCAATCTCTCCCAACTCGATGCGGAACCCTCTGACTTTTACCTGATGGTCAACCCGCCCCAGGTACTCCAACTCCCCGTCTGAGAGATACCTTGCCAAGTCTCCCGTGCGGTACATCCTCGCTCCCGCTTCGCCGCTCAGCTCGTCGGGCAGGAAGCGTTCTGCCGTCAGAGCGGCCTGTCCCAAATAACTTCTCGCCAGTCCATCGCCCGCTACGTAAAGTTCTCCCGCAACCCCGACCGGCACCCGCTCGCCCGTCCGCATATCTAAGACATAGACTCTCGTGTTGGCGATCGGCCGCCCGATAGTCACACGCACGGCTCCTCGCGCCACCTCTGCGAACGTCGAGTAGGTGGTGTCTTCCGAGGGACCGTAGAGATTCATCACCCGGCGGACGTTCGGCGTGGCGTAGACCTCATCGACAAGAGAGGGCGAAAGGGCTTCGCCTGCAAGGTTGACGGTGACCACTCGCGGCGGGATAGCTTGCTGGCGCACCAGTTCGCGCATCGCCGAAGGCACGGTGTTGATTAAGCTGATGCGCTCGTCCTCGCGCATCTCCAGCACTTGCAGCGCATCTTCCACGAGCACGACGGTGCCGCCCATGCTCAAGGGAGCGAACAACTCGAAGATCGAGAGGTCGAAGCAGATGGAAGTCGACGCCAGCACGCCCGACATCTCTTCCTCAGAGAAGGTAGCTTTGACCCAGTCCAGGAAGGCCACAACGCTGCGATGCTCAATAGCCACGCCTTTGGGCAAGCCGGTTGAGCCGGAGGTGTAGATGACGTAGGCCAGGTTATGACTCTCAGATTTGAGCGGCGGGTCTGTGTCGAAGATGGTTGTCGTATCTCCTACCCACTGTCGCTCACTGTTCAGACACAAGGCTGTCACCTCTTGTCCTGCAAACAGTTCCAGCAGGTGCGGCTCTGTCAGCAGTAACTGTGCTCCACTGTCGCTCAGCATGTATCTCAATCGCTCCGCCGGATAGCCCGGATCGAGCGGCACGTAAGCGCCGCCCGCCTTGAGCACTCCCAGCAGCGCTACCATCATCTCGACAGAACGTGCCAGACAGATGCCGACCCGCCTCTCGCCCCTCACGCCCAGTTGTCGCAGTCGAGCCGCCAGTTCGTTTGCCCGGCGATTCAACTCCCCGTAGCTAAGTTGATCTGTGGCAGAGACAATCGCGGTGGCCTCGGGGCAGAGTCGCTCTTGAGCCTCGAAGAGTTGATGCAGGCAAACTTGAGAGTCGAACGGAACCGTGGTCCGATTCCAATCACGGAGTTGTTGGAGTTCCGCATTGGAGAGCAGCTTGATGCGCGAGACCGCCTGCGACGGATCTTCAACCACCGATTTGAGCAGTCGCTCGTAGTGGCTCAGCAGCCT
>JBKPOC010000205.1:0-1493 GCA_046732935.1 Acidobacteriota bacterium
AATAGGTGTAGTTTGCGAGGATGCGGAGCGCCGCACCAGATGTCGTTGATCGAGTTTACTAAGTAAGGCTTACCTTCTTTTTCCGGACGAAATGTGAGTGCAGGGAATTATGTACGGTCAGCGTGATGCCAGCCGGCACTATCGTCGTCATCGAATCCGTGGTCGCGGTTATAGCGTTCGGCGTAGGCATGAGCCCTGTCTTTAAATACCTTGCCGCAGTCATTGCACTTTGCCTGTCCATACGGCGGTGCAAATAACCAACCATGCGTACAAATTCCTCCTTTTGCCAAAGCGGCCTCTGGCAAACTGAATAGAAATGTCCTCCAGCATGCCGCACCCGACAGGGTAGGAGTTGAACCAGCGGTTCGCCGTGCCAGCACGAGCCACTGCCGATTACGTTTACCTTGACCTCTCGCTGAACGAGGAATAGACTTCGCCCGTTCCATTACGGCAGGTGAAACCTCATATCTCGTTTCCCTGAAGGAGTACCTCGCTGTGCGCTCCTGGATCATGATTACAGTTCCAATGAATCACGCACATGCGACGCGCAATCGATACAGAGGTTAATTAAACGCCTGCATTGAGGGAGGACTTCAAATGACAGTTCCGAACGATAACTCGATGTCCAACCCATCGGCGCATCCCGTTCAACAAACAAATCCGGAGACACCTGTCGCAGGCCAAGCGGCTGACGCGACAACTGAAAATCGAAAAGCATATCGGCAAGCGAAAATCACCTTGATAATTGAGTTTTGCTTCGTTGTGATTCCATTCGGCGTGATGTTCATCGTGTTAAGTTTAAATGGCAAAACGAGCCACATGTTTCAACTGTCTGAGTTCTCATTTGCAGGAATAGTTCTAGCCGGCCAGGGCATCACAAAATATATTTCCGCTGCTCTCGCAAAACCGCGGAGAAATGAAGAAACCGGACCACCTTATTCGCTTGCGATTTGCGTTGTGGTAGGAGTGGGAATTCTTTTTGCCGGCGTGCTGCTATATCGCATTGTTGAAATTAAAGAAGTCAGGGATACTGATTTGTCAATCGCCTTAATGATTTGGCAGGGCGTAATATTTGTCGGTGGGATTCTTGTGTTCATATTTCTTGGCGGCGCGGGGGAAGTTGCCAGTAGACGGTTCGAAAGACCGTGAACTACAGAAAGCAGGATTCTATGGAAGCACCTCAATTCTTCACCACTACCATCGTTCACGAACAGGATCACAGTCTTCGCTGGCATTTTGTCGCCGCACCCAGAGAGTTGATTTCAGATAAAGACCCTTTCGAACACAGCCCTGAAATCGTGCTGACACGAGCGTCGTTGCCGTTTGTTATGGCATCTTTGATGATCGAGACCGATTCATCTGATCTGCACGAGCCGTTGAATTTACAGAGTCTGTCTGATGAAGTCGAACTGCACTACAAACCCATTCCCAAACCATTGGAATCCACACCACGTGCGCGAATGGCATTGGCATTAGCTGAGAATATCCTGTTT
>JBKPOC010000206.1:0-7326 GCA_046732935.1 Acidobacteriota bacterium
CCTTGATGGCAAGGCTTTTCGTCCCGACGGTAAACCAGCGGCCACTTTAATTCCGCCCGCGTTCGGCATGGCCGGAGTGAATCTTCACACTTGGACTGGCGGCTGGGGCACGATCACTTACTGGAACGCATTTGTTGGCAACCTGGAGCTGCAGGGCCAGGGCACCTTCTTTGACGAGCGGTTGATGGACGCGAAGAAATATCCGGTTGCGGCAAAAGCTGGCTTTGGCAACAAGCGCAGCACCAACGATATGGTGACGGAAAAACTTGCGGCTCTGCAGTATTACCAACTTTCAATTCCGCCACCGCGACCACCTGCCGGAAGTTTCGATGCGGCTGCCGCTACTCGTGGGGAGGCGCTCTTCAAAGGCAAAGCAACATGCAGTCAATGTCATGTGCCGCCGCTATTCACTGAGCCGGGATGGAATACGCATAAAGCATCAGACATCGGCATCGACGACTTTCAGGCTAAGCGTTCACCGGACAACACGTACCGCACCGCGCCGCTGCGTGGATTATTCGCGCACATGAAAGGCGGCTTCTATCACGACGGCCGCTTCCCGACGCTACTGGACGTGGTAAACCACTATAACGAATTTAAGAAGCTCAATCTGAGTGAGCAAGAGAAGAAAGACTTGGTGGAATTCCTGAAGTCGCTTTAGACGATTTCGGGGACGAACTTTGGGCAGGTTAACAGGAGGAGAACATTATGGAGAGCAAAGCAAAAGCTTTAGGACATCCGATACACCAAATGCTAATTCCGTTTCCTTTCGGTCTTCTGGCGACGGCTGTAATCTTCGACATCGTCTATTTGCTGTGGAGCAATCCGACGATGTTGACGGTGTCGTACTGGATGATCGTTGGCGGAATTATCGGCGCCATAATTGCCGCTCCGTTCGGGCTTATAGATTGGTTGGCGATTCCCAGGAACACTCGTGCAAAAACGATTGGCATGATCCACGGCCTGGGTAACGTGGTTGTGCTCCTGCTGTTCATAGGCAGTTGGTATCTTCGTTACAGTGAAGTGGGTCCAATTGCATATCTACCCAGTACTGCGGCGTTAGTACTTTCATTCGTCGGCTTCGCGTTGGCTGGTGTGACGGGTTGGCTAGGTGGAGAGTTAGTGGACCGCCTGAGTGTTGGTGTGGATGACGGCGCGAATCTGAACGCGCCCAGTTCGCTAACTGGTCCGGCCAGACGGAAGGCAGCTTAAGTTATTGGAAGATTAGAAGGAGGGAGCCATGGTAAAACCGAAAGAACAGGTAAAGCACGAACAGCCACAACCTTTGGATCTGGAAACCTAGGAGCGATTAGGCACTACGGCGAGGGCAGTTGCACAAGGCGTGGCTCATACGGTGAAGGGGGACTACACCACGCAAAAAGGCGAACGTGGAAGAGTCGCAGCCGAAGAAGTCCAGCGGATCATCGAAGACTGGCCTGGTCCGCAGAAAAATATTTTCTTACTCAGGTAGTCAACTATTGCGTGCCTCCCGATAAGTTCGATGAACGGTCCGGCTAACACATACCTTGCGCCTGAAAATTTCCGAGTAGTTCTGACGAAATAATAAACTCGATATTGGGCACCGCTGGTCTAGCGCTTTTAGAACTCGATTGCTCTGGAGGAGGTAACCGCCGACGTTGGGGTTATGTGGTTTGCACTTTGAAGATCCGTTGACATCGATTGCATCGAGTCCGTTTCGTTCCTCTCAGACTCGATGGGTGACATTGCCTTGAAAGCGCATAAAGTCAAAGTGCAGAAAGTAAGGAAGAATGTGTTATGGTAAGGAAGGGGAGACAAGACAATGCGCGAGCAGGCAAAAATAACTAGTAAAGGACAAATTACTGTACCCCGAAAAATCCGGCATGCGTTGGGCGTTAAGCCGGGAGATAGTCTTGTCTTCGAGCAGGATGGCGACAACGTACGCATACGTCCGATGAAAAACAAGAGCACCTTCGCTAAATATCGCGGCATAGGAAACCCTGGCATGGCTACGGGGCGTCAAGCGGTGCTGCGTAAGATCCACCAACTGCGCGGACATGAAACGCAAACGAAATGACCGCGGCGATCGACACAAATGTCTTGGTGGGCCTGTGGGACTTGGATGACGAATTGAATGCATCGGCCCAGGCTGCGCTTGATACTGCTTTCGCGCAAGGTAGACTGGTTATCAGCGGTGCTGTCTTTGCTGAGTTGCTCGCATTTCCTCGCCGTAGTGAGTTATTTGTTGATCAATTTCTCAGTGAGACAGGTATCTCCGTGGACTGGACCACGGACGACGCTATCTGGCGCACAGCGGGAAGAGCTTTTCAAGGTTATGCGAAACGTCGCCGCAGACAAAAGTCGAAGGGACCACGCCGGCTTCTCGCAGATTTTGTCATTGGCGCACATGCGCTCGAGAGAGGCTTTAGTCTGCTAACGTTGAATGATGGAATTTATCGAGCCGCCTTTCCCAAGTTGAGGATCCTCAAAGTTTGACTGGCGGCGGGCGACTGCGCCAGATGAAGCGTTATTATGGTCGCGCCCAAGCTCTTAACGTCGTGAACCTCTGTAAGTCGTAAGAAGAACGTAGTAAAGCCGCACCATTGACACCAGAAGATGACTGGAATGCAGGGTTGCAAAAGCTGGGCGCGACAAAGGGCTGCGTAGGCTAATCTAAAGGACAAGGAGACAAATGAACATATTACTTGTTTATCCGCAGTTTCCAGATACTTACTGGAGCTTTCGGTATGCCCTCTCATTCGAACGCAAGCGCTCTGCCTTTCCGCCACTTGGCCTATTGACCATTTCAGCCATGCTTCCGACAGACTGGAGTCGGCGACTGATAGATATGAACGTCAGAGATCTCAGGTTACAGGACATTGAATGGGCGGACATTGTCTTTTGCAGTGCAATGCTGGTGCAACGCGATTCGCTGCAACGCGTTATTGCGTTAAGTAAATCCTGCGGTAAGAGAGTTGTTGTTGGTGGCCCCTACGTTTCCACTACTGCAGAAAATCTACCCGGTGTAGATCATATCTTTGTCGGCGAAGCTGAAGAGACGCTACGGGAGTTTATACGTGATTTAGACCGTGGAGAGGCGCGTCGCGTTTACAAGGCAAACGAGCGTCCGGCGCTCTCGGCTTCTCCGTTACCGCACTTCAAACTCGCCTCGCTGAAACATTACTCCTCGATGTCGGTGCAGTACTCGCGTGGCTGCCCATTTCAGTGTGAGTTCTGCGACATCATCGAGATCTACGGCCGCGTGCCACGTACTAAATCGAACCAACAAATGCTGGAGGAGTTGGACGCACTTCGCCAGACTGGCTGGCGTGGGCCGGTCTTTATTGTTGACGATAATTTCATCGGCAATAAGCGCAACGTAAAGAAGTTGCTGCCTGAGCTGGCGAACTGGTCTGAGCGCCACGGCCGGCCATTCTCTTTCTTTACTGAAGCGAGCGTCAATCTAGCCGAAGATGATGAACTGCTTGAATTGATGCGATGCGCCGGCTTTTATCGTGTCTTCCTGGGCATAGAGACGCCCGTCAAAGAAAGCCTGAAAGAAGCCCAAAAGAGTCAGAATATCCGGAGCGACCTCTTGCAGTCCGTACGCAAGGTGCAGTCTTACGGAATGGAGGTGATGGCTGGGTTCATCATCGGCTTTGATAACGACCCGGAAGATATCTTCGAACGGCAAATAAATTTTATTCGAGAGAGCGCCATCCCGTTGGCAATGGTTGGCCTGCTGACCGCGTTACCCCAGACTCAACTTTGGCGACGGCTCCAGCGCGAGGGGCGACTACTCCAGGAAAGCACCGGGAACAATACGGACTGCTCACTGAACTTTATTCCTCGTATGGATCCGAGGCGGCTTATTGAGGACTACAAGACAGTTCTGCGGACAATTTATAGTCCCGGAGAGTACTACCGGCGCGCGCTCGAATGTTTGAAGCGAATGCCGGCCGCATCACAACCGCAACGCCGTCACCCTATCCGTGATTTGACGACGTTTATGCGCGTAATTGTCGCACTTGGTATCCGCGACCGCGAACGCAGTAAGTTCTGGCGCTATATGGCCTGCGTCGCAGCTTCTCACCGCGAAACGTTTGCTCGTGCCGTCATCTTGGCGGTGATGGGTTACCACTTTCGCAAGCTGACTGAAGACTACTGCCGCTAGTTGACTTCTTCGCGTAAACACTTGCCATCGAAACTAGATCGTCACTAGAAAGGTGTATGAAGATCTGGCTAAGGAATGGTGCGGCTGAAAAAGGAATTTGTAATTGAATATCTCACCGACCACACGGGGCAGTGAGTTACTCGATCCAATCAAGCGGCCGGCTTGCGGGCGAATAATTCGGTGTGACGCAGTCAGAGCCTGCTGATGGCGTACTGCGCCAGGCTCTTCATCTTCTGGATCCTCTCGGGTTGACTATGCGATCCTCCGACGCTGATGCGCAGGATTCTATTTCCTTTAAGCACATAGAGCGCACCAAATTTTGCGTTGCCGACGGAGTAGGCTTCCTCGCCTACCCCCTTCACGCGTTCGGGTGGCGCACCCTCCTCTTCTTCTTCCGAGGCCTTGGCTTTATTGTCGCGCTCCCTCTCTCGTTCTCTCTCCTCCCTGCCCGTGCTCCAGAATCTCTGTTTCCAAAGCTCACGAATATTTTCTGCGCCGGTGTGTGAACTCTGCTGAGTCACCGTGAGACTAACTGAGTTCACGAACTGACCGGTAGCATAAAAACACTGACTAATAATGAAAGTGCCACCGCTTCGGGCGGTGGGCCTTATATCTTTCAACGTATCACCTTGGATGGTTCTGATCTCGTCGCCGGTGAGGAGCTTGCAAGCGTCGATTGTGCCTTTGTTTGAGGACGCGGCATTCGCATTCGACGGTGGAGCGGCGTTCATATCCGTTACTGCCGGCGATGACGAGTTCGCCGCTGGCGCCGGTGGTAATGTTTGCGTTTGAGATGACTGCTCTTTACAACCCGCGACTAACGAAGCGAGTAGAACAGCGAGCGTGTACAACAGTCGTTGTCGCCTAATCGGCATCAAACTGTATTCTCCCGAAGCGCACAAATAATAGTTGTAAACGTGCTTGATTGACACCCCACGCCAATTGATCCCATCCGGGTGATGATCCACGGTCTGCGCGTTTCACTGTCGTCGTAGCTTAACTGTGAACTGCAATGGGCCAAGGCTGACGTTTACAACTTTGATTACGTAATTGAGAATCAGACTATATTGGTTATTGCGATACTAGCGTATTGAGCGACGTTGCGAGCTCGACCCGCGTGAGGCTGCGCCACGGGTTAAACGCGTTGCCGTCGAGCGGAACAAAGCCTCGCTGCAGAGCGACGGCGACGTAGCCTCGCCACGCGGCGGGTATCGACAAGGCGTCTGACACTGTCAGTGGAAGCGAAGCGGAGGCGGCTTGAGAATCGAGGCCAGCGGCTTTAACGAACGCGATCGCTGCCGCAAGTTTGGTGGCCCCATTGTAAGGATAGAAGTTCTTGCCGCGGATCGCATCGTAGAACAATGGACCAGACGGGAACGCCTGTGTGCTCTCCACCACGTTCCGCGAATATGTGTCGCGAACATCAGTGAACATCGCAGCTGACGCCATGTACTGCGGAACTAAGCCCGATCGGATCAGTGCCTCAGCAAGTTGAAGGCGGGTGACGGCCGCGTCCGGACGGAATTTTCGGCCTTCCGGCAGCATCAGATTTGCAAGTAAGCTTTTCTCGACCTGTGATGCCTGGTCAGGCGAGAGGGTCGACTCGTCGAGCATAACTGGATACTCAACCTGCGTTAGCTCAACCGCACCGAAGACTTCCTGGGTTGTCCCGACATTACCTGAATGTGATATCAACGCGCGGAGCGTTTGGGTCACTGGATTGCGGAGCACTACTTTCTCACGGCGTCCGGTGAAGCCAGGAAGGTTTAGATAGTTCGATTCACCGAGTAATGAGTTCGACTGATCATAAAGTCTCAGTCCAAAATCGTTTGAACTGAGGCCCCAATAGATACTGACGCCGGCCTGAATTGTGTTCTGCGGAATTGCGACGTTTGCTGAGCTTGTTAGGTTCGGAAACACGGTCTGCTCAAACGTCTGCGATGTGCGCGTGACGAACCGGATGGCATTGCGCGAGAGCGTTGAGCGAAATCCGCCCATATGGCGTTCCGGAAATGCGGCCTCGAGCACTGCGGCGTACGTGTTGAGCATCCCGGCGCCGGCTTCGTGGAAAAAGTATCGAGGCATCGGCGTTGCCGTGCGGCTGAGGATGTCCTTGACTTCTGCAGGAGTCAGGTTCGGATTCACTTCAAGCATTAAGGCGATGGCTCCGGCAACTTGTGGGGCCGAGAACGAGGTGCCTGTCGCTGTGGTGTAGTACGGTATTTCGGTTGCCGACAGGCGCTGGACGTCCGCACCCGCAATGCCGGAGACTCCTGTAATAGTTGGCGCACTTCGAAGGCTGATGATGTTTGTTCCAGGAGCGACGAGCGATGGGTGCTGCAAAGCGTCACCGAAGTTGCCGCGTGACGAATAGTCCGCGAGCCTGCCTGCCGCATCGGTCGCGCCGACCCCAATCACCCATGGCGCTATCGCATACGGATTCATCGTTCCGTTCCCGGAACCGGTGTTGCCGGCTGAGAATACAACGTTAACGCCTGTGTCGGTCAGCATCTTGGTCGCCACGTTTACGGGATCGTTAAGATCGAACACCGTGTTCGCCGAGAAGCTGCAGTTCACTACCCGCACGTTGTATTTGACTCTCTTCTCCAGAAGATAATCGAATCCCGAAAGCACATACATCAGGTTTAGATCGCCGGCACTAAGCCCCAGAAGCCGCGCGCCCGGAGCAACACCGGCGAATCGTCCAGACGAGTTCGCTCCACTCGCGGCGATCACCCCACCGACGAAGGTTCCGTGGCCGCCCAGGAGATCCGTGTTCGTGAGATTTTCGACCGGAGCCGGATAAGCAAACGAGCCGGGGAGGCTTTGCGTATCGGCTAATCGAACATTCTGGACTACTTTGCCTGCAAGATCGGCGTGCTGGCCGTTGATGCCAGTGTCAAGGACCGCGACCGTCACATTGCGGCCGGTTACGGGCAGAGCGCCGTTCTCCTGACGAAGGTCGTTGTCTGGCGCAACACGCTGTACGCCGGTTGTGTTGAAGTAAGGATCGGAGTTGAACGTCAGCGTGCGGTTACCGTAAAGCGAGCGGACTCTCGGCAGCTGTGAAACCGCGAGGAGCTGCGCTTTGGTCGCTGTGACATAAACTATCGGTAGCATACGCAAACGCGTTCCGCCCGTGATGCCAAGCTGCTGAAGCTGCGCGATGTCAG
>JBKPOC010000207.1:0-3644 GCA_046732935.1 Acidobacteriota bacterium
GAACTATTTGCGGACTCGTCTACGGCGCCCTCTCTGCCGCTTCAATGATCCCGTTGTCCTTCCCTGACAAGACTGCGGCACTGACGGGCGCATTTCTGAACCGCTTCGCGATTGGTTTTGTCATCGGTGCTGCGCGTCTACCACTGGCGCCATGGGCGCAAGGTCTTGTTTTCGGGATCTTGCTAAGTCTGCCTGATGCGATAATCACGAAAGCGTACGCTCCAATTCTCATCCTCGGTGCCATTGGTGGTCTACTGATTGGCGTGATTGTTGGAAAGTGGGGCGCGTAGCCAACTATGTATCTTTATTTGGATATAAATCGGGTTAGGCCTGGTGGACGTAGCTGTGATCGCTAAGATTCACGACATCAAGGAGCTTGTTGCTCGCGGTCGTGTCGAACCCGATGCTGTCTTCCCCGAACTCAAGAGGCTGGCAGCGAGCGACCGATGGCAAACGCGCGAGGTGGCTGCCACGGCGCTGGTCGAGATCGGTAAGCGCCATCCAGTCGCGGTCCTTGATACTGCGCGACGGTGGGCCAAGGACCATGACGCGAATATCCGGCGTGCCGCAAGTGAGGGGCTGCGTGGCATCGTGAAGGTAGATCCGCAAGCCGTCCGGCCTGTGCTTGAAACGCTTCGGACCGACCGTGAACTGTATGTCAAGAAGTCCGTGGCCAATGTGCTTCGCAACGCGAGTGGCAAGCACCCAGAGCTCGTTCTTAGCATCTGTCGCCACTGGTCGCGTTCGAGTAATCCGCACACTGGATGGATCGTGAAGGAGGGGTTGCGAAAGCTCAAGGGCTCACGTCCGGGCGACGTTGCGGCGATCTTGGAGACACTCGACAAGAGCTATTGACTGTCGGTGCGAGCCATTCTGCTAGTGATCCAAGCAAGGCAGACTTTGTTGTCGCGCGTACAATACGCGTATATCGGTTTACCCTACGACCTCTTTCTCGCCGATCGGTTCAAGTAACTTCCACATTTCCCGGGCGGTGTTGCTGGTCTGGCAATGTGCTGCTTCGCCAGCTCGCATAACGCTCGGTCATCTTAATATTCGAGTGGCCCAATATCTTTGGTTCCTGGAAACATTCGTTGAGTCTATTCGCCCTATTGACACATATAGAACACGAGAGTAGACTCAGCCCGCTTTTCAGTCATGTCACCAGCGAGAGTGTTACTCCTCCGAGCACTCCGAGGGTCCAAACTCCCGCCTCTGACAACTTAAAAGTACTAACAACAACTGAACGTATTAATAGAGGAACACTGTATGAGTTCCTTCCAATGGTTTATTGAGTGAGCCGAGTGGTTTACGTATTCTGAAGAAGCGCTGTTATCCTGACGAGCACCGCCGAACGAACGATTGGAGCGGACTCGCCATGAGCAGGCTTCTTTGTTAAGTTGCGTGGGCGAACCGCTCAAGCGCAGCGTTAGGCGTCAAGAGACAGCGATTTCGGTTTTCAATCTAATTAACGAAAGGAGAAACGTAATGCCTTCTAAACATAGAGACGTAATGACTTCAAAACAGACGAAACGCGACGATGACCAAAACGCGGGCGATGAGAGAAACAAAGGCTTTGCGGGGCGCCAATATGTTGTGGACCATGGGCCTGGATTCGACTATGGAGACAAAAAACGAAAACCTGAGACTGGGGGCAATCACGCATTTCGTCGTAGCGAGCAAAAGGACGTTCCTCAGGGGACTCTTGCTGATCGAATCGAGAAGTCCAGAAAAGGAGATTAGTTATGTCAACCGGCCGATCTAGTGTTACATTCACCAACTCCTATGGACATAAGATCTACGTCGCCTACATGCGTCGTGACTTTAACTGCCAGAATGAATGTGGCGGCATCTGGGATGTGCTTGGATGGATAAATCTCGATCCCGGGGAGACTGAATCTCGGGACAATCCTACCAACAACCGGTGGTTCTACTACTATGCGGAAGCTGAGGATGGAGCGGTGTGGGCCGGCCCTTACGTCGCCGAAGTAACCCAAACGAGATTTGAGAAATGCACATGCCTCGGAGTGATTGTTCAGAACGGCGGTGCAACCAACCCTTATCATGACGTGGGATTCCGAGAACTAGATAGCCAAACGTTTTCTGGCGTCAATTTCATTCCATAGGGGGTGATAACGGGCGGCAGCCTTGGAGGCATCCTAATTCGATTTCCGTGCGCGGGGTGCGACGGTATCCTCTTGGGCGAACTGGGACACTGAATAGTTACCGCCGGGAATTGACGTCCAACAAGCGCTTGGAGGTGGACTGGCGTACTTCATTCAAACTGGTTCATTCATGCCGCAACGCTGCGATAAGTTCAATTCCGTAGTGAGACGCGCGAATCAAACATGTCATCAATACAATCGCTACGGATAGAACGCCAATCCAACGAACGCCAACAACAATCTGTCGTGCGCCACGCCTTATCCTCAAGCTAGAAAGGACTCGCAAGGTTGGCGCCAGATCAATACGACAGACCCATCTGTCGCCTTCTTTTGCACAATAATCCAATGTTGAAAGACCCGTAGATTGCCACAGTCTCCGCGTCGGTGTGCCCCGTCAACTTAAAGTTATATTGCCGGTGAGACTCGGCACTGATGCGCGATCAAATTCTCATTTAATCCCCCATTCTCATCAGTAAACATCGCAACATTCATCACTACTTCGAACCATATTTTATGACTCTCATCCTTGGAGTATAGCCGGGGAGATTCAACATTTAGTGTCATCTCTACGGCAGGTTCGCACAAAGGCGACGATTGGCAGCGGTATTTCCACTGTGATGTTTTCCAACATTCAGCCACAAAGATATGGAGGTAGTGGCCCATGCAGTAGTGCCGGCCTGGGCGTCTATCGAGTTTGTGAGTAGGCACTAGTCATCATTCAACTAGGAGGAATTATGAGATTATACGCAGCTAAGCCCAGCAGGCTTTCTCTTGGTTTTGCCCTAATAGCAACCCTATTACTAACCCCTGTCGTTTTGTCCGCGCAAGAATTAATCGCGTTTGAGTCTCAGCGCG
This sequence comes from Acidobacteriota bacterium, assembly GCA_046732935.1. Classification (GTDB taxonomy): domain Bacteria; phylum Acidobacteriota; class Blastocatellia; order Pyrinomonadales; family Pyrinomonadaceae; genus PSRF01. The sequence goes on from JBKPOC010000207.1 coordinate 3,018, forward strand.
ATGGCAACCCCGAAGTTTACGTAACGAACCTCGCGACCACGATTCAGCGTCGTCTTACTTTTAATTCGTCATTCGATGGCGAGCCGGCATTCAGTCCCAGCGGCGAGAAGATTGCTTTTTCCTCGTACCGCGACGGCAACTCGGAAATTTACATAATGGACACCGATGGCTCGTTACAGACAAACGTAACGAACAACCCGGCATTCGATGGTCATCCGACGTTTAGTCCGGACGGCAAAAAGATTGCTTTTGCTTCGGAGCGCGGCGGCCAGCTTGGCATCTGGGTAATGAATGTCGATGGTTCAAATCCAAGCGAACTGGCGGGCGGAGCCGGTGGTAGTGAACCGGCGTTCAATACGAACGGAACGAAAATCATCTTTAAGGGTGCCGGGAAAAGCGGCGACTCAGACATTTGGGTGATGGACGCTGACGGTTCGAACCCGAACAATGTCTCGCAGGACGCCCGCGCCGACGATTCGGAGCCGTCGTTCAGTCCGGACGGGACGAGAATTGTCTTTACAAAGGACGTCCATGACGGCAGCGGTAGCGAGATTTTTGTCATGAACGCAGATGGCACGAACCCGATTAATCTGACTAACATTAAGGGCAGTGACTACCATCCCGCAT
>JBKPOC010000208.1:0-1891 GCA_046732935.1 Acidobacteriota bacterium
CAAGTAGAGCGTTAATAAGAATCGATTCTGACAGAGCAGTGGAGGTGCTTTCGACGGCACGTACGCGTTACTCGTATGGCAATCTCGATCGACTCTTGAAGCAAGTCGGAACCGAAGAGTCTTTTCGAGCTATCGTTCTTAGACAAAAGACTCATGGGAACATTGATTGGTATACGTCTAAGGCGGTCGGTGAAATTCTGACACAAAGCGAAGACGGTAGTGTTGTAAAGCAGCTAATCGAAGCACTGGCAAACACAAGAGCAGAGATAAGACAATTTGCCGTTGATTCACTCGGCATAATCGGTTCGGAAGAAGCAGTGGCATCCATAGCGGCGCGTTTGAGCGATTCTGATTTTGCGGTTAGATGGAAAGCCGCCACGGCCCTTGAATATATTGGATCAGCAAAAGCAGTTGGGCCTTTGATTCAGGCTCTAACTGATGAAGCTGGTACTGTCCGATGGTGTGCAGCAAGCGCTTTAGGACAGATACGCTCGGTGGAGGCTGTGGACGCCTTAATTCAGAGGCTTTCTGATCCTGATCCGGAAGTTCAATACCATGCAGCATCGGCTCTTGGCTGGATTGCTTCTGAAGAAGCGGTGCAGCCCTTATTGACGCTACTCACCAGCGGAGCTTCGCCGAAAGTGCGCTCCGCTGCTGCGTACGCCTTCTACAGAATACGCAATGATCAAGCAGTCGACGTTCTGTTAAGTTGCCTTGCAGATCCTTATGTTGAGGTAAGAGCGGGTGCTGCCTTTGCATTAGGCGGGCAACAAGCAGTCAAGGCAATCAAGCCATTGATAGTACTCTTGCAGGACCCGGCTGAAGACGTACGGGCCAATGCGGTTTTCAGCTTAGGTCGAATCCGTGACGAAAAAGCAGTTCCGTTCCTAAAATTCATTTTTAGAAACGATCAGAATCCGCGCGTTCGCGAAAACGTGATCAGAGCCTTTGGTCAAATAGGATCAGAAAGCGTTGTCGAACCTTTGATATTGGCCGCCTTATCTTTGCTTGATTCGGATCGTGCGGTTGAAGCACTCGCGCAAGTTAAACCAACTACTTTGGCCATGACTTTACCGCGATTGCTAAAACATGCGGAAAAACGCGTACGAAGGAAAGCACTAGGGACCATCACTTACTACTGCGATGGTCCAGACCTCCTAAGCGATTTCACTGCACTCATCGAGACTGACGCAGAGACTGAGGTGCGGGTTGAGGCAAAACGCGCTACCGACCAAATGGTACGTAAACTAGAATTGCTAAGTCGAGATTATTTCGGACCATCAACTCCAATAGCACTCGACAATGAAAGTCGTGAAGGAATCCTGGTGGGAGAAGTAATGCGAATCGTTTCGGAAGCAGGACACATTTATCGTGAAGTCCTTCAGCACGATTGGGGGATTGATGGCGAGATTGAATTCAAGAATGAGCGCGGAGAAGCCAGTGGTCAGCGAGTCTATATACAACTGAAGTCCGGTGACTCGTATCTCTACAAACGAAAAACCGACGGAAAGGAAATTTTTAACATTCAGAATCCCCGGCACGTATCATATTGGCAATCGCAAGCTTATCCAGTGCTGCTCGTGATTCGCGCGCACGGTCAGACACGCTTTTTGAATGTCACAGAATACCTGGAAGCGCGTGGAGGAAACGTCACGCAAGTTGAATTTCAGGGCGAGGCTTTTAATACAGAAGCTATACAGAGAATGTCCGCAAAATTCCTAAACGTCCGAGCCTGATCGAGGTTGACGATAATTAGTCGCAGCGAATTCTATAATCAGCGCTACTGCTCAACGCGGGCTTTCAACCATATGTGCTTGGACTTAAGCCTAGGGCATCGCGTGGTCCAATCAAGCATCTGGAACTGTAAGGACACATGTGGTAATCGTGTGTC
>JBKPOC010000209.1:0-5886 GCA_046732935.1 Acidobacteriota bacterium
CGGCAGTGTAGCGGCAGCACTACTCGCGGCACATGAAGCCGGCATCGTGCATCGCGACGTAAAACCCGAAAACATCATGATACGCGCGGACAACTTCGTGAAGGTGCTCGACTTCGGCTTGGCGAAGTTGGCAGAGCGCAAAGCCGTTGTCTCCGAAGCGCCCACTCTATTTCAAACAGAGCCGGGCATCGTGATGGGAACCACGCCCTACCTGTCGCCGGAGCAGGCGCGTGGACTTGAGGTTGATGCGCGTACAGATATCTGGAGTTTGGGTGTGGTCCTTTATGAGATGCTGGCAGGTCGTCCGCCGTTTGAAGGACCAACCAATTCCGACGTGCTGGTCGCAATTCTTGAAAGAGAACCTGTTCCGCTGCCCAGGTACCGGCCAGAAGTGCCGACTGAGTTGGAATGGATTCTGAAGAAAGCACTGCGCAAGGATCGCGATGAGCGTTATCAAACCACGCGCGAGCTGCTGGCCGATCTGAAGCACCTGGCTCAAAGATTGGATTTCGAGCAAGAGCTGAAACGCTCGCGCGACACGGGCGACTCTCGCAATCCTGCTTACGTTGTACCTCAATCTCAGCCCAAGTCGTCGAGCACTGTCATCGACTCGCTCGCGATAGTCCCGTTCCACCACGACGATCCCGACGCGGAGTACCTTAGCGACGGCATTGCTGAGACGATGATCACTACCCTCTCGCGTCTGCCGGAACTTCGCGTGATGGCCTGGAGCACTGTCTCGCAATACAAAGGCCAGCAAGTAGATCCTCGACGCGTGGGACGTGAGCTGGGAGTTCGTGCCGTGGTGACTGGCCGCATCGTGCAAGCAACGGATGGCCACGTCATGAAGCTCGAACTCGTTGACGCCGACGACGGCTCGCAACTCTGGGCCGAGCATTGCATTTGCAATCCCGGGAATGTGCTCGACGTCGGAACACAGGTATCGTGCGAGCTTTCGGAGCAGCTTTTGCTGCGGCTCACGAACGAAGAACGGACTCAACTTGCCAGGCACCCGACTGATAACGTCGAGGCTTATCACTCGTATCTAAAGGGACGCTACTGCTGGAATAAACGTACCGACGAAGACGTGAGGAACGCCATCGAGTACTTCAAAAAAGCGATTGACTCGGATCCCACTTATGCGTTGGCTTACATCGGACTCGCAGACTGTTACCTGATTCTCGGAAGTTTTGGCGTTGGTACGCTTGCACCCAAGGACGCCTTCCCGCGGGCGCGCGAGGCGCTCGAACGGGCCATCGAGATCGACGACACACTGGCTGAAGCGCACGCCTCGCTCGGGTATTGTCTTGCCAATTACGACTGGAACTGGGCTGCGGCCGAACGTGAATTTAACCGGGCGCTGGAACTAGAACCGGGTTATGCAGTCGCGCATCACTGGTATGGTTTCGTTTTCCTTACTCCGTTCGGCCGTTTGGATGAAGCACTCGCCGAACTGCGGCAGGCATTAAACCTCGATCCACTTTCGCTGTCGATCGGTTCGAACATCGGCTTGCTGTTGTACCTGGCTCGCCGCTATGACGACGCGCTGTTTCACTTTCAACGACATCTCGAGATGGATCGCACTTTTGTCTACACGCATTGGGAAATGGGTCTCTCGTATGAAGCATGTGGCAGGTACGACGAAGCGATCGCCGCTTTCCGGAAAGCGATTTCGCTTTCGGGAACAGGCACGTTGCCGCGCACCTTGCTGGCCCGCACCTACGCGCTCGCCGGAAGAAAAGGCGAAGCTCTAAACCTGATCGATGAGCTAAACGAACTCTCAGTCCAGCACTATGTTTCTCCATATCGAGTTGCCGCTGTTTATGCTGCGCTGGGAGCCAGGGAACGCGCTTTCAAATGGCTCGAACACGCGTTTGAAGCTCGTGATGGCTGGTTGATTTGGCTGGCAGTTGATCCGGTTCTTGATAGTCTGCGTTCAGACGAGCGCTTCAACGGTCTTCTTCGTAAGATCGGGTTGCCGGCGACTACCGAACAGCCGCATCGTCGTACGGGCCCGATCGCCTCGACTCAGGTTAAAACACAAAGTTTCGTTGGACGCTTTCCGCGTGTGGCGGTGGTTTTAGTTCTTGTCCTCGTCGCGTTGGCCGCTGCTTATCTGTTACTCAAGCTCTTCAATGCCAAGAGAACGGCACACGGTCCGCAACCTGTTAGTTTTCAACAACTGACGTATCACTCCGGGCCCGAGTTCTTCCCTTCGCTGTCGCCGGACGGCAAATCGATCGTTTATGCGAGCCGCGCCTCAGGTAATTGGGACATCTACTTCCAGCGTATCGGCGACGCGAATCTCGTAAACCTGACCAGGAATTTCGCCGCGGACGACTCGCAGCCCGCTTTCTCGCCTGACGGCCAACGCATCGCGTTTCGCTCAGAGCGCGATGGCGGCGGTGTTTATGTAATGAGCGCGACCGGCGATTCCCCAGTGCGCGTCTCGGACTTCGGCTATTCTCCTTCATGGTCGCCTGAAGGTGGACTAATCGTCGTCGGCACGGAGAAGATTCCACAGCCGTCAACACGTCCGACAAAGAGTCAGCTTTGGACCATCGACTTGAAGTCAGGACAGCGGCAGCGAATCTCAGAAGGCGATGCGCTGCAGCCGACGTTTTCTCCTCAGCACAAGCGCATCGCCTACTGGAGCCGGCCCGATCGATACGGTCAGCGCGAACATATCTGGACCATTCCCGTCGGCGGTGGCGAGCCGGTGGCAGTGACAGATGGTTCTTCAACCGATCTCAATCCCGTTTGGTCGCCTGACGGCGAGTACTTGTATTTCTCCAGCAATCGCGGTGGCAGTTCGAACATTTGGCGTGTGCTGATCGATGAAAGTACAGGTATTGTCGCCGGCGCCCCGGAAGCAGTTACTTCAATTGGCGCGGCTACCGCAGTTTTGTATCTCAGCTTTTCCCAGACCGGACAACTGGCGTATTCGGCGCAGACCGACATCAGGAATCTGCGCAGCGTCTCTTTTGACCCGCGCCTCGGCATTACAAGCAAACCCGTTGTCGTTACTGAGGGCTCGTTGCAGTTATGGTTCCCGGATGTGTCGCCCGATGGCGAGTGGCTCACGGCATATTCGATGGGTGAACAAAGACACATCTACGTCATGCGCACCGATGGTACGAACCAACGCGATCTCACTCCTGATACTTACCGCCACGCGTGGCCGCGCTGGTCCCCGGACGGCCAACGGATCGCGTTTACCTCTCGCCGTACGGGCGAGTACGAGCTGTGGGTCATGAATCGCGACGGATCCAATCTGCATCAGGTCTCTCAAAGTCATGGCGGTCATTATTCACCCTGGTCGGTGGACGGGAGCATGATCGCGTATTCGATCCACACTCCCAGGAACGACTGCGTCATAATCAATCCCGATAAGCCGTGGGGTGATCAGAAATTTCTCTATCTCTCACCGCTGAGCGACGCGAGTTTGTCTTTCGAAGGCTGGTCATGGTCTACGGATGGAAAGAAGTTAACCGGCATCAGGCACTTGCCGAATGGCGTCCATTCAGGCATTGGTATCTACGATCTGGAGGCGCGAACGTATGACTGGTTAACGGACTTCGGAGATTGGCCCGTTTGGCTGAAGGATGATCGTCATCTGCTGTTTGTCAGTCAGGGATCGATCTATCTCTTCGATACGGCTTCGCGAAAGTACGATCGAGTTTTTGAGGTCACGGATCAGGACGTCGACATCGGCAGCCCCGCGCTTTCGCGCGACAACCGCAGGCTCTATTTCACGTATGTCGCAGCGGAAGCCGACATCTGGCTCATGAACCTGGCTCCCAAATCCGAGTAGTGGTGCATTTTGGAGGAGGGCAGGGATAAACGTTACAGTAAAAACGCAGCGGATTAAATTTCAAGGAGGGAAGCAGTTGACCCACGACATTCTTCCCCGAAACAACGTACGGATATTTGGTAAAGGCAAACAGCCAATGCTGTTCGCACACGGCTTCGGCTGCGATCAAAATATGTGGCGCTTCGTGACGCCCGCCTTCGAGGACGACTACGAAATCATATTGTTTGACTACGTCGGCGCGGGAAAATCGGACTTGCAGGCATATAGTGCCGAACGATACAGCACCCTGAAGTAGAGGAGGTTTACTTTTCCCTGCGCGCGAAAGACGGAACGGAAGTGCCCGTGCTTGCCAATGCTTCTCGTTATGAACGTGGCGGGGTGTTCGTCAACGACTGCATCCTGATGCGTATTCAACAGCGCAGTAAATATGAAGATCAAATTCTTCAGGCAAAGAAACTGGCGGAAGAAGCCTTGCGTTCGAAAGATGAATTTTTGGCCGTTGTCTCACATGAGCTTCGAACGCCGTTGACTGCGATTCTCGGGTGGGCGCGACTGATCAAGACCGGCACACTTGACGAGACTACAGTCGCGGGCGCGCTCGACACGATCGAGCGGAATGCGAACTCACAAAGCCAATTGATTGAAGACTTGATGGATTTCTCGCGCACCCTTTCGGGTAATATTCGTCTCGACGTTGAGCGGGTCGAACCGGCTGCGCTCGCGGAAGCGGCCATCAATGTAGTGCGGCCCGCTGCCAATGCAAAGAGCATCAGGATCGAAGCCTTACTTGATCCGCGAGCGGGTCCGGTCTCCGGCGACGCCGAACGCCTGCAGCAGGTTCTCTGGAATCTTTTGTCAAATGCGGTCAAGTTCACCCCGAAGGGTGGGCGAGTACAGGTGCGAGTGGCGCGAGTTGAATCCAGCGTTGAGATTGCGGTCAGTGATACTGGCGAGGGCATTAGTCCGGATTTCTTGCCCTACGTCTTCGAGCGCTTTCGCCAGGCCGACAACAGTATCACCCGGCGCCATGCCGGATTGGGGCTTGGGCTAGCTATTTGCAAAAACCTCGTCGAATTGCATGGCGGTACGATTCGCGCCGTCAGTCCGGGTGAAGGACAAGGAGCTTCCTTCGTTATCAGACTACCCGTTTTGAGTGTTCACGACGTAGCCGTAAGTGGTTTGAATTGATTGGTCGGAATTCTGTCCACAAAGTGGCTTTAAACAATTGAGACGCGAGACCGCTTGAGACCTGAAGACTCTGACTTAGCGGCGATAAAAGCGTCGGACAAGCTTTTGACGCCTTCCTCGATCTTGACGGCGGACATGGAAGTAAAGCACAGTCGAAATTCACGCACACCGGCGCCCTTATCCGGATAAAACATTTCTCCGTTCGCTAAGACTACACGTCTCGACAATGCATGCCGGGCCAACTGCCGGCTCTCAACCTCCCCCGACAAATGGCACCAAACATGTAATCCTCCGGCCGGAGAATTAATGGCCAGCGATGCCGCTGAAAAATATTGCCTTAAAGATCTAATCATCACATTCAGTCTCTTGCCATGCTCCTCTTTCAACCGCGTTAGGTAGTGCTGATACGTCCCGTTTTCCAGGAATTCAGCTAAGACCATCTGATTCAGTGCGCCGGTAAAGAGAACTTGCCTTTCCTTGATTGATGCCAGTTGTTCGACAATGTATTCGGAGGCGAGCACCCATCCTAATCGCAGACCTGGAGCCAGCGTCTTTGAGAAGGTGCCAATATAGATCACAGTGTTATTAGCGGCATCTAGTTGAAAAAGAGTTGGAGGTGCGGCGCCACGGAGAGAAGTGTCTCGGTACGGGTCATCCTCGGCCAGGGGAACGCGATACCGGTAGGTTAGCTCTAATAGCTCTTGCCTTTCTTTCAGCAAAAGCGATCGCCCGGTCGGGTTCTGGAATGTCGGATTTGTCCAAATGAGTTTAGGGCGGTAACGCAGAATCAAATCTTCCAGCTCATTCAAATCGGCACGCACAATGTCCCACCCAATCAATCTGGCGCCGGCCGCGCGGAAATTCTGAATCGCACCCACATAACC
>JBKPOC010000210.1:0-22566 GCA_046732935.1 Acidobacteriota bacterium
AAGATTATTGGCATTGACCTCGGAACAACCAACTCGGTGGTGGCGGTGATGGAGGGCGGTGAGCCCACCGTGATCACAAACTCCGAAGGCGGCCGCACCACGCCATCAGTCGTGGCCTTCACCAAAGACGGCAGCCGCCTAGTCGGGCAGGTCGCCAAACGCCAGGCGGTTACCAATCCGGAAAATACCGTCTATTCGATCAAGCGATTCATGGGACGTCGCTATAACGAAGTCGGCGAAGAAATCAAACAGGTTCCCTACAAAGTTCAGGGCGCGGGTAGTGGCGACGTTCGCATCTCCGCTGGCGGCAAGGAGTGGAGCCCGCCGGAGATCTCGGCCATCATCCTGCAAAAGATGAAGCAGTCCGCTGAAGACTATCTCGGCCAGAAGGTCGACAAGGCCGTCATCACGGTCCCGGCGTACTTCAACGACTCGCAACGTCAAGCCACCAAAGACGCGGGCAAGATTGCCGGTCTCGAAGTGATGCGTATCGTCAACGAACCGACGGCTGCGGCACTCGCCTACGGTCTCGACAAGAAGAAAGACGAAACGATCGCGGTGTTTGACTTCGGCGGCGGCACTTTCGACGTCTCCATCCTCGAGGTCGGTGAAGGCGTGGTGGAAGTGAAATCGACCAACGGCGACACGCACCTCGGCGGTGACGACATCGACGAGCGACTCATCGAGTGGATTATCGAAGAGTTCAAGAAAGACCAGGGAATCGATCTTTCGGCTGACAAGATGGCTTTGCAGCGATTGAAGGAAGCTGCCGAGAAGGCGAAGATCGAGCTGTCGAGCACGATGGAGACCGAGGTGAACCTGCCGTTCATCACGGCCGACCAGTCAGGCCCGAAACACCTGGCGATGAAACTGACGCGCTCTCGTTTCGAGCAGCTCGTCGATCCAATCCTGTCGAAACTTCGCGGACCGGTTGAGCTAGCGCTGAAAGACGCCGGGCTGGATGCGAAGAAGATCGACGAAGTTGTTCTCGTCGGCGGTTCGACGCGTATTCCGAAAGTTCAGGAGATCGTGAAAGAGATGTTTGGCAAGGAGCCAAACAAGAGCGTGAACCCTGACGAAGTGGTGGCGATTGGCGCGGCCGTGCAGGCCGGCGTTCTCTCGGGTGAGAAGACTGACATTCTGTTGCTCGACGTCACGCCGCTCAGCCTCGGAATCGAAACGCTCGGCGGAGTTTTCACCAAGCTGATCGAACGAAACACGACGATCCCGACGCGCAAGTCGGAGATCTTCTCGACCGCTTCCGACAACCAGACTTCAGTCGAAGTTCACGTGTTGCAGGGCGAGCGGCCGATGGCTGCCGACAACCGCACGCTCGGTAAGTTCCATCTTGTCGGAATTCCACCGGCGCCGCGTGGCATGCCGCAGGTGGAGGTCGCGTTCGACCTCGACGCCAACGGCATCGTTAACGTCTCGGCGAAAGACATGGGCACGGGCCGCGAACAGAAGATCACGATCACGGCCTCTTCGGGTCTGTCGAAAGATGAGATCGACCGGATGATGAAAGACGCCGAGTCGCACTCTGCTGACGACGCTCGCAAGCGTGAAGAGATCGAGGCGCGCAATCGTCTTGACGGTCTCGTTTACCAGATGGAGAAGACGCTCTCGGACAATCGCGACAAGGTCGGAGCAGTTGCTTCTGACGTCGAGTCGGCAATCGCCGAGGCGAAGAAAGCGTTGGCTGAAGGTGGCGTTGAGAAAATGAACGACGCTTTCAATCAATTGCAAACTGCCTCGCATAAACTGGCCGAAGCGCTCTATCAACAGGCGCCATCCGGCGGTGCGCAACCGTCTGCGGATCAGGCATCTGCCGCTGGCGCGTCATCGTCGTCGTCGTCAGGCGGGTCAGGTGACGATAACGTGATCGATGCTGAATATGTTGACGTAGACGACAACAAGTAAGCGTCGTCGAACGTCGATCGCTGAATGAAGGGGCGGAGAAGATATAATTGCTCCGCCCTTTGTTCAATGAGTTAACTAATGGCCAAGCAAGACTATTACGAAATACTCGGCATCAAGCGCGACGCCAAGCCTGACGAGATCAAGAAAGCTTACCGGCGTTTGGCGCGCAAGTATCACCCTGATGTGAATCCGGGTGACAAGGCCGCCGAGGAACGGTTCAAACTGATGTCGGAAGCGCACGACGTGCTTTCGGATCCGAAGAAGCGGACCGTCTACGATCGCTTCGGCCAGTATTCCGACAATCTCGCCGATGCCGCGGCGCGAGGCGCTGGTCCATCGGGCGGGCGTTCGGCGCCCGGCTTTGACTTCACAGGTTTCGACTGGGGCAGCGCAACCAGTGGAGGAGGCGGCGGCGGCAGTACGTTTCGCGACATCTTTGCCGATCTCTTCGGCGGAGGCGCGGCGAAGGAGAAGGAACCGCCGCGACCGCAGCCGCAACGCGGCGCGGACATCGAGATGCCGTTGACGCTGTCGTTCGAGGAAGCAATTCAAGGACTGACGACGAACATCACGGTCAATCGTTCCGAGCAGTGTTCGCGTTGCAACGGCGCTGGCGACATCGGCGGGCCGGTAGTTGTTTGCTCCACGTGCAAAGGGACTGGCCAAGTACAACGCGCGGGCGGGCGTTTGCGGTTCGCGCAGGACTGTACCGATTGCGGCGGCACTGGCCGGCGGCGTTCGCCGTGTTCGCTGTGTCACGGCAAAGGGACGACGCCGAAAACAGAGAACGTGAAAGTTCGCATTCCCGCGGGCGTGGAAACCGGATCGCGCGTGCGCATTCCAGGTAAAGGTGAAGGTGGACGAATGGGAGCGCAGGCGGGCGATCTGCACATCATCACCAACGTGGGCCAGCACAAGTATTTCACGCGCAAGGGCGACAACATCTACGTGACGGTGCCGATCACGGTGCCCGAGGCTGCGCTGGGCGCGAAGATCGAAGTGCCGACGGTGGAAGGAAAGACGCAGTTGCGAATTCCGCCGGGCACGCAGTCGGGACAGAAGTTTCGTTTGCGTGAACGGGGCGCGCCGTCGCTTCGCAATCCCGGCGCGAAGGGTCACCAGTTTGTGGAAGTGCAAGTGACGCTGCCGAAGGTGATCTCGGAAGAGACGAAGGAACTATTGCGAGAGTATTCGAAACTAAACTCGACGAACCCGCGCGTCGAAATGGGTTTGGAGTAAAGGGTCTTGGGTTTTTGGTCTTTGGTCTTGGCTTTCGCTTGCGTGCCAAAGACCAAAGTCCCAAGGCCAAAGACCTAGACGTTATGACTCGTAAACCAAAAACGTACACGATCAGTGCTGTGGCGGACCAGTATGGCATTCATCCGCAGACGTTGCGTTTGTATGAGCGTGAGGGGTTGTTGAAGCCGTCGCGTTCGGAAGGTAACACGCGTCTTTACACGGATCCGGATCTCGAGCGTTTGGAGCTCATCCTTTCACTGACCCGCGATCTCGGCGTGAATCTCGCCGGCGTGGAGATCATTCTCAACATGCGCGAGAAGATGGACGCGATGCAGCATGAGTTTGAGCGGTTCTTTCAATACTTGCAGTCGCATGCCGATGAGCTGACGAACTTCGACGTCGCGCCGGAAGCGAGCGACGCGCTGGTCCCACTGACGCGCGCGGCCGCGCTGCGAAGGCGATCAAGCCGAAGTTGATAGTTTTATTTCTGAGTGGTAGAGTGTCGCGACCTCACTACTCAGGAGTAAAACAAAATGACCTCACGTCTCACGCTAGTTCTCTTTCTTTTTGTATTCAACGCACAGGATCTGGACACAGTAACGATCTATGGCAAGGTCGTAGATCAGAATGGCGCTGTCATCCCTGGTGCGCAAATTCAAGTTCGAACTCGAACTGCCACTACGAACGATCGTGGTGAGTATCGTCTGATCCAGTTGGAACCCGGAATTCTGTCAATCCGTGTTTCTGCTGCCGGTTTTGCAACTCAAGAAACGAAAATAACAACAACCTCAAGCCAGGCCCTGCGCCTTGATTTGACTTTGCTGCCATCGATGATTAGCGAATCGGTGGTCACGATTGCGGAAGCTCCGGTCGTCGATACGAAGCGAACGGTCGTTGGCGCGACACTCACTTCACGAGAAACGGAATCGCTGCCGCTCGCCTCGCGCTCGGTCCTCGATCTGATCTTCACGCTTCCGGGGGTGACTGAAGAGCCACTCTCGACGCGTGACCTCGCTGAGGATCGCAACGCGAACCACGCCTCGACGCCGGAAGAATCAGGCCTCTTCTCACTTGCCGGAGCGCCGGCGTACTCGAACAACATCACCATCGACGGCCTCGACAACAACGACGATCGCGCCGCGCGCGAACGCTTTCAACCGTCTGCGGACGCAGTTGCGGAAGTGCAGGTGATCACGAACCAGTTCTCCGCGGAGTATGGACGTGCATCCGGCGGGCGAGTGAATCTGCGTACGCGCAGCGGTTCGCAGCAGTTTCGCGGCAGCGCGGTCTACTTCTTCCGCGACGAAGCGCTGAATGCGAATACGTTCCGAAACAACTCGCTCGGCTTATCGCGATTGCCGCTCCAGGAACACGTCTTCGGATTCACGTTCGGTGGCCCGCTGAGAAAGCAGACGGTGTTTTTCACATCGTACGAAGTGAGCAAGACGCTCGATAGCGCGCTGATCGACACGCTTGTTCCGCTGGAGCAGAACCCGCTGTTTCCATTGCCGCGTCCGACGGATCCCAAACTTCGCCGGGTCGAAGACGTCAATGCGCCTGCGCTTGCTGCTGATGTCGCACCCTTCATCGCGTCTGTTAGTACGCCGCTCAAAAATACGAGCTTCATCACGCGCATCGATCATCCGATCGGCGAGACGCACAACTTATCTGTGGTCTATCAGGGCGGCAGGCTGCTGAACCTGCGACAGTTTGGCGGCGGGAATCGACTGGCGGAGGCGCTGCAAGGAAAGCGACGCAATTCAGATGCGATCTCGTTGTCTGAGGCTGATGTCTTCTCGACGCGAGTCGTGAACCAGTTGCGGATGCAATATTCGAGGCTGGCGCCGTCATTTGAGGCGCAACAGGGCGGGCCGGTTGTGCTGATCGCTCTCAATGATTCTGAGCACTCCGGAACTTTGGTGGCAGGCTCGTCGACGTCCGGCGGCAGCGATCGGCGCGAAGAGCGTTTGCAAGTGCAGGACGTGCTGTCGCTGGTCAGTGGAAATCACTCGTTGAAATTCGGCGTTGACGTTCATCATGTTCGTTCGACCTTCATCGATCTCGCGGACCTGAGCGGGACTTTCAACTTCGCAAGCGCCGGTGACTTTCTCGCCGGGCGGCCCAGCCGGTTTCGACAGAACTTTCAGAGTCAGTCGACGCAGAAGAATCGTTACACGAGTGTGTTTGTGCAGGATGAATGGCAGGCGCTGCCGCAACTGCTCGTCAGTTATGGCTTGCGTTACGAGCATGAGTCGATCCTGCGCGACGCGAATAACTTTGGTCCACGGTTCTCGGTTGCGTACAGTCCGCTTGCTTCGCTTGTATTTCGTTTTGGCAGTGGGATCTTTTTCAACCGGCCGCTGCTGCGGACCATCGACGATTTCACGCTGGGGCAACAGCAACTCTTCTTTGATACAAACCTGCTTCGCGATCCCGCAACCGGGAAGTTGATGACGACTGAGCAGCGGCGCGCGTTCATTGCTGCGAACCTGCGTTTCCCGGCAACTACGGATTTAGAGCGATTTGCTGTTTCGAATACGGATTTTTCGCGACGGCTCGATCCGGAGTTACGGATTCCGGAGAGTTATCAGGTGAATGCGGGCGTCGAGCGCGATCTCGGTCGCGGGTATTCGTTGGAGGCGAATTTTAGTTTAACGCGAGGGATTCATCTGTGGCGCGAGTTCAATGCGAATGCGGCGGTGCTGCCGGCCGCGTTTGCGAACTTTTCGGAGTTTCTGGCATCGCGCGACTTTGCGAATTTCGTGAATCCGGTGACCGGTGTCAGGCCGTTGCACAATACGTCGACGGCTGGCGAGTTGGTGCGGTTCGTTTTTGGGCCAACAGACCAAAACGGAATTACTCGGTTGGTTGAATTCGGTGTGCCGCTTTCCGTGATCAATCTAAATCATCCGTCTTCGACAACGGCCATTGATGTCGCGCTTGCTGCGCTGAATAGCTTAAGGCCGGATCCGTCGCGTGGCGAAATCGAGCAACTGGTTGCGGTTGGGAACAGTTTCTATCGCGCCCTTACGATTGAATTTCGTAAGCGGTCGGATCGTTTCAACTTTCGGGCAGGTTATACGCTTTCAAGTCTCGTAGACGATGGCATCGTGAACACGTCGGATGCGCTTGTGCCGGGAGACTTTCGTGCTGAGCGCGCACGGAGCTTGCTTGATCGGCGTCACCGGTTCGTGCTTTCCGGTACGTTCCGCTTGCCGCGCTATGTCGGAGGATTGCAACTGTCACCCATCTGGCGTGTCGCCTCAGGCGCGCCGTTCAATATCTCGCTTGGTGGCGTCGATCGAAACCTCGATGACGTCTCCAACGATCGGCCAAACTTTTCCGGTGACACGCGTCTGCTTCGCTGGCGCAAACCCGGTGCCCTGGCGGATCCAAGGCTCTTCGACTCATTCAGCATCCCAACCATCGGCCAACGCGGAAACTTGCCGCGTAACGCCGGGATCGGCCCGGGCCTGTTCGTCTTCGACCTCAACGTGACGCGCGAATTCCGTGTCCGTGCTGTCCGCCTTCGTCCCATCGTCGAGTTCGACAACGTCCTGAACAAAACCGTCTTCAGCTTCGGCTCCGAATTCATCAACCTGACCCCCGACTCCTTCCTCCTCCCCCAACGCACCCTTCGCCCCCGCCAGCTCCGCGTTGGACTAAAGGTGAACTTTTGAAACACAAAGAGCTAACACACCAGATCATTGGTGTCTTCTACGATGTGTACAACGAACTGGGACACGGATTCTTAGAATCCGTCTACCAGCGCTCGTTCGGATTAGCGTTAGCATCCGCAGGCTTGAAGGTGCGCAGCCAAGTAAGAATTCCTGTTTGGTTTAGGGGGGAGCGCGTGGGCATGTTCGAGGGAGACATGCTCGTCAACGAGGCTGTACTGCTCGAGCTGAAGGTGGCGCGCTTCCTTGATCGCTCCCACCAGGCTCAGCTATTAAATTACTTACGTGCCACCGACATCGAGATGGGCCTGTTGTTTAACTTCGGTATAAAACCGGAATTTAAGGCCTTGGTCCTCGAGAACACTCGAAAAACCAATCGGCGCGGTTAATTACCGGCGGTATTCCTTGCAGCGGGCTCGTGAGCGTTCAATTCGTCTTTTCATCCATCGGTTCATTGTCTTAACGCCTTCCAAATTCTTCTGATGAGGTTCGTACGATTACGTTGTCTCGCAGGTTGCATGCCAATCGTCTTTCCCCATCTGTAACGCGCATTTCGCCCGCAAAAAGGTACCATTCACCGCACGATTTAGTGTCCTGCTGCCGCAAATCGCTTGTGGTAAACTCGCCGTCGATGCCGCTCACCGACTCACAAACAGAGCACGTCAGCGAGGTCGAAGCAGCCCTGCTCGACGCCGAGCTCTTCATGAAGTATCAGGCCATCGACCGAGCCATCAAACGCCTGCGCTCGGCCCTCGAGGTCAACCCCCGCTCGATCAAACTCCGCGAACGCCTCCGCGAGATCCACGCGTCGCAAAAGCAGATCGAAGACGCCGCCCGCCAATGTCTAGCGCTCGCAAGCCTTTACATCGAACGCGAAGACTTCGAAACGGCCCACGATCGCCTCCTCGAAGCCAAACAACTCGACGAACGCATCAATATCGCGAGCGGACTCGAAGCGATTCGCCGCGCGCGCCGCCCCGATCTGAAGCCCGTCCCCGCTCCGGAACCCCACTTCGAACGCAAACACTTCACGCTGGCGGGAGATCTGAGCTCCGTCAGCGTCTTCGACGCGATTCAGGTGCTCGAAAACGCCCGGCTCAACGGCGTGTTGACAATCGGGAATCCGAAGCAACAAGGGCAGGTGATGTTCAGCGACGGGCGTATCGTGGATGCAAACTGCGGCGGGCAAACCGGGGAAAAAGGCTTCGAACGCGTAGTCGAGATCACCAGCGGGACATTCGAGTTTCAGAAGACCACCGAGCAGTACGCCACACGAATCCAGGCGGTCAGCAACACCAACCTCATCCTCGACACCCTGCGCGTCCTCGACGAACGTAAACAGTAACCACGGATCAATCGATCAGCACCCGCGTGTTCAGTGCTTCCGCTTTCTCGATTGCCACCAGCAATCGCAAAAACTGATTGTAATTTCGACTGCGGCTCGTGAGCCGGTTGATCTCCGATTGCGACAACTCATTTCGCAATAGCAGGTCGAGCAGATCGTAGTAATCAGCCGTCGCCTCGAACGGAAACTCGCGCGTGTACGTCGTCGACTCGCTATCATCCGAACGAAACCCCGCCAACAGATCGAAAATATGATCGGTCGTCAATCGCGCCGCCTCACGCGTCAAAACAATCGGCACGCGCAACTCAAAAAACCGTAACCCCTCGTCCGTGACGACCCGCCGCAACTCCTTCGTAGCCTCGCCATCGAACGGCGACTCCGGATCGACCAGTATGCGCAGCAGCCGCGGCTGATCGTCCTTGTCCAGCGTGTCGAGCGAAAGCTGCACCCGATCCGCCAGAAACTTCTCAAACTGCCCCTCGACCGGATAATTAATCCGCCCCAAACACCCGACCGACTCTCCCTCACCCGCAGCGTCGAGCGGCAAACACGCCGGACAATGCGCGCAAATGGCCGTCGCCGTTTGCAGTTGCTCGATCTCGGCGCTGGCGTTTTCGACCCACTGAAGCTTGTCGATCGACGGCGCGCCGGCGTCTCCAGTCGTCAGTTTGGCGTGCAAACTGCTAAGTCGTCCCCATTGCCGCAGGTGCGGCTCGGAATAGTTGGCGCGCAAAGGACATTCGTATTGCAGTGCAAATTCTAGTGACATGTTTACACGGATGATTATGGTAAGCTTTCGGCATTCCCGCAATTGTGCCGCATAGAAAGGTCATATCATGGCAGTTAGTCAGGAACTTTTGGAGATACTTGCCTGCCCGGCCTGCAAGGCGCCAGTCGAGCTGAAGCCGGATGGAAGCGCACTAAAATGCGTCGAGTGTAAGCGCGTTTATCCAATTCGCGACGACATTCCCGTCATGCTCATCGACGAAGCGACTATCGAGACCGAACAGACTGCGTGATTGAGACGAAGGCAATCTTTGGCGTCGAAGCTCCCCAATCTTTGGCGCCCGCTTTCTGGGACTGGTCGCGGGTGCGCAGGGTCTTGCTCATTCGCCTGCGATCGATCGGCGACACCGTACTCTCGACACCATCGCTGTTCGCGCTCAGGCGGTTTCTGCCGCACGCCGAGATCGACATTCTCGTCGAAGACTGGGTCGCGCCGATCCTTGAAAATCATCCGCATGCGACGAACATCGTCGTCCTGGAACGCGGCGGCATGGCAGCGCGGCTGCGAGTCGCGCGTGAGATCCGGTCCGCCCGTTACGACGTTGTCTACAACCTTCACGGCGGCACGACAGCAACTTTCCTGACGCGAGCGACCGGCGCGCCGCATCGCGTCGGTTACAAGACGTACCAATACGCGCAACTGCATAATCACCAGTCGCCGTCAGCGTCGCTGCTTTGGGGACAGCAGAAGACCCACTCCGTGGAACAACAGCTCGCGTTGCTTGGTTGGACCGGAGTTCCCGTGACTGATCGTCCGCGCACTCATCTCGGGGTGACCAGTGAAGCAGCCGGCTCGATTATTCGACGAGTCGCT
Organism: Acidobacteriota bacterium; assembly: GCA_046732935.1. Classification (GTDB taxonomy): domain Bacteria; phylum Acidobacteriota; class Blastocatellia; order Pyrinomonadales; family Pyrinomonadaceae; genus PSRF01. The sequence goes on from JBKPOC010000210.1 coordinate 9,782, forward strand.
GACGCAGGGCTCGACGGTCAGAAGATCGCGCTCATTCATCCAGCCGCGGCGTTCGCGACGAAACAATGGGCCACGGACAATTTCGCGCGCGTGGCGGAGTCGCTGGCTGAGCGGGGCTATGCGTCGGTCGCGATCGGAACGCCGCATGAACGTCCGCTCCTCGAAGCGCTGACTGACGAGTCGTCAGTGCGCATCGTGACGTTTGATCTGTCGCTGCCGGAAGTTGCAGCATTGGCGGCGCGATCGCAATTGTTCGTCGGCAACGACAGCGGCATCGCGCATATTGCGGCCGCGGTCGGAACTCCGTCGGTCGTGATTTTCGGATCGTCGAACGTGGCCCACTGGCGGCCGTGGAACAAAGCGCCCGCCGAGGTCGTGCGCGAAGAGATGCCGTGCCAGCCGTGTCACGGTTATTTTTGTGAGAAGTTTCCGGAGCCGGAGTGTATTCTGCGCGTGCCTGTCGAGCGAGTGGTTAACGCAATCGATAAAGTGCTGAGTTAAGTTTTGCCACAAAAAGGCACAAAAAACACAAGGTAGTTTGTCGGCTCTTTGTGCTCTTCTGTGCCTTTTTGTGGCAAAACCTGATGCGCTTTTGCAAGCGATGTTTACGAAGAAACGAGTTACTGAAATCCTGAACGCGCTTCGCGAGCGTAAAGTGGTCGTGCTCGGCGACGTGATGCTCGACGAGTTTGTGTGGGGCGACGTGACGCGAATCTCTCCCGAAGCGCCGGTGCCGGTGGTCGACGTGCGTCGCGAGTCGGTCCACCTCGGCGGCGCCGCGAACGTGCTCGCGAACCTGCTTGCGCTGGGAGCCCACGCAGCGGTGGTTGGCGTTGTTGGGACTGACGAAGCCGGCAAACGTCTTCGCAACAGATTGCGCGAACTTGGCGACGACAATCTCATCACGGATGAAACACGCCCGTCGACGATCAAAACGCGGATCATTGCACACAGCCAGTTGGTCGTACGGGCTGACAGGGAATCGCGCGCGCCAGTGAGCTCGCGGATTGAAGACGAGATCATTTCGTATTTAAAAGCAGCACTGAGCGACGCGCATGCTTTCGTCGTTTCCGACTACGACAAGGGCGTCGTCACGCCGCGCATACTCGGCGAGATTCTGCCGTTCGCGTACCAACGCGTGCCGGTGCTGATCGATCCCAAGCTGCGCAACCTCAACTACTACCGTCCCGCAACGCTGGTCACGCCCAATCATCACGAAGCGTTGCGTATGAGCAACAGCGAAGATCAATCCGACGACGGGTTGCATCAGGCCGCGAAAGTCATCCTTGAAAAACTCGGCTGCGATGCGGTGCTGATCACGCGCGGCGATCGCGGGATGATGCTGCTCGACACTAATGGCGAACCCGTTTTCGTCGAAACAGCCGCGCGCGAGGTTTATGATGTTACCGGCGCTGGTGATACTGTTATCGCCGCCCTGGCCGCAGCGCTCGCCACCGGAGCGACGATGATCGAGGCAGCTACGCTCGCCAACCACGCTGCCGGAATCGTCGTCGGCAAGGTCGGCACGGCCACCGCAACTGCTGACGAGTTGTTAGCGACTTTCGTTGCGGCGCCGGAGGGATCACCGTAATCCACTAAACGTTTGCCCTGGTTGTTCCATGGTAGGCAAAACCCTTCGCAACTATCGCATCACCGAAAAGCTCGGCGTGGGCGGACAGGGTGCAGTCTACAAAGCAACCGACCTCAAGCTGGGCCGCACCGTCGTCATCAAAGTCATCCCGCCTGAGCTGAGCGCGAAAGAAGCAAACGTCAAACGTTTCGAACGCGAAGCGCGTCTCGCATCGTCGCTGGACCACCCGAACATCTGCACTATCTTCGATCTCGACGAGCTCGACGGCGTCCACTTCATCGCCATGCAACACGTCGAGGGCAAAAACGTGCGGCAGCTCGTCGCCGGTCGCCCGCTAGAGATCAAGACCGCCTTGCTGATCGGCTTACAGGTCGCCGACGCGCTCGCGGTGGCCCACAGCCGCGGCATCATTCATCGCGACATCAAGTCAGGTAACGTGATGGTCATGCCGTCGGGCCAGGTCAAGGTGCTCGACTTCGGCCTGGCGAAGCTGCTCGACGATAACGAAGCAGCGACCAGCGGCATTCACCGCACTGAGTTAACCGAGATCGGCATACCTTACGGCACCGCGACGTACGCCGCGCCCGAACAAGCGCGTGGCGAGCGAGTCGACAGACGCGCCGACGTCTTCTCGCTCGGCGTTCTTCTTTACGAGATGCTGACCGGCACCTGGCCCTTTCGCGGCAAGACCACGATCGACGTGCGTCACGCAGTGCTTTACGATCCGCCGCGGCCGATTGCCGAAGTGCGGTCGAGTCCGATTCCGCCGCGTCTGCAACAGATCATCGATCGCGCGCTGGCGAAAGAACCGAAGGATCGTTTTCAACACATGGACGAGTTTCGCAAGGAGCTGCGGCAGGTCTTGCAGGAACTCGACGCCGGCGCCCTGGATTATCAAAGCGTGACACCTGAACCGCCACGCCACGTGTCGGGCGCGAACCCGGTCTCGCGCGCGGTGCGCTGGTTGAAGTCGATCACGCGAACTGAATCGCCGACGACGTCGCCAACTTTCGCGACCTCGCCGAAACGCGCGATTCACGAAACACCGCATACCACCGTCGCCGATCAAGAGAAGAAGAGTCTCGCGATTCTCTGCTTCCGAAACTTGAGCAACGATCCGGCTTCAAGCTTTTATGAGTTCTCGCTTGCGGACGCGGTGATCACAGAGTTGGCTCGCGTGCGTTCACTCGTCGTGCGGCCGTCGTCCGTGATCGCGAGGTATCAGGGCCAAACGCGAGATCCGCGCGACATCGGACAGGAGTTGAATGTCAACGCGGTATTGACCGCAGGATTCATTCACTCGGGCGATCACTTCCGCGTGACCGCGCAATTGATCGACGTCGCGTCAGGCGAACTGCTGTGGAGCGATCGCATCGACACGGCGGCGTCAGACATCATCGTCCTGCAAGACACGATCGCGCAGCGCATCGTCGAGGGGTTGAGCGTCGAGCTCAGTCCGGCGGAACAGGTCGGCATCGCCAAAGCCTCGACTCAGAACCCCGCCGCTTATGAGCATTACCTGCGCGGCCGTGACCTGTTTGCGCGTTTCATCTTTCGCACCTTGTCGCCCGACGATTGCGCCGGCGCCATCGATCATTTCGAGCGCGCGATTCAACTCGATCAGAGCTTCGCGCTCGCATACGACGGCCTCGGCGCATGTTACGTGAACCGCGTCTTCAAAGGATTCGGCGGATCGGAAGACTACGAACGCGCGGAAGCTGCATTCAACAAAGCGCTGGCGCTCGATCCGAGCATTATCGAAGCGCGCATGCTAATGGTGTTCATTTACCTGTGGCGCGGCGAGAAGCAGAAGGCGCGCGACGAAGTGAATCGTGCGCGCGGCGAAGCGCCGAACGAGCCCGTCGTTCAGTTCGTGAAGGCGATGCTGCACCGGTTGGACGGCGAGTACGGGCGCGCGCTGCGCAGTTACGATCGGCTGGTCAGGCTCGATCCGGCGGCACACGTCGTTGCCAGTTACAGCCGCGCGCTGGTCTACATGTACATGGGCCAGTTTGACGAGACGTTCCGCCAACTCGACAACGCCGGCGAACCTGACAACCCGCTCGTCCGGACGTTCCGCGCGCTCGCGCTCTACTACACGGGACAGACCGACGCGGCGGCCGAGTTGATGAGAGACGTGGTTGCGAAGCATCCAAACATGCACGGCATACGTCCATTCATGGCCATGTTTCTGAGCGCGCAGGACAAGCACGACGAAGCGCTCGCGCAACTGACTCCCGAAGTGAAACGAAACGGCGAGGTTGATGCAGACATCAGTTATTCAATCGGGTCGGTCTATGCTCTGGAAGGCCTGCACGCTGACGCGTTCGAGTGGCTGGAGCGATCGATTCACCTGGGAAATTCCAATCATCCCTGTTTTGAAAACGACCCGAATTGGGCCACGTTGAGAGACGATCCGCGATTTATTGAACTAACGAAACGCAAATGATTAAACAAAGACGGATAGCTTCGGTAGTTATCTTGTGCCTGCTGGTACAGGTCACGGCGCTCGCACAAGCACCGGCTCCAGCGCCCGCAGCGCCAAAGACCGTTAGCGAACTGCAAACGCGCATCTCCGAAATACTCGCGAAGCCCGAGCTGGCGCCGGCGATGGTCGGTGTCAAGGTCGTCTCGCTCGACACCGGCCGCGTGCTGTTCGAAGAGAACGCTACGAAGCTTTTGCGACCGGCGTCGAACATGAAGATGTACACCGTTGCCGCCGCGCTCGATAAGCTCACGCCCGACTTTCGCTTCTTCACTTCCGTCTACTCCGCGAACCGTCCGGATTCGTCCGGCGTCATTCACGGCGCGCTGAATATCTACGGGCGCGGCGATCCAACATTCGCCACTCGCTTCAACAACGGCGACTACTTCAAAGGCGTAAACGATCTGGCCGCGCGCATCGCCGCCGCCGGCGTGAAACGCGTCGAAGGCGATCTCGTCGGCGACGAGACTTACTTTGTCGGACCGAAATACGGATCTGGTTGGGAGTGGGAAGACTTGACGTGGTACTACGGCGCGGAGATCTCTCCGCTGACCATCAACGACAACGCGCTCGATCTCTTCATCAAACCGGGCGCCGCCGTGGGCCAACCCGCAGTGATCACGACCGGCCCGCCCGATCCGCTGCTGACCATCGTCAACGAGGTAACAACAATCGCGAAAGGCGAGCGCCGCCAACTGAACATTCATCGCGGTCTCGGCGAGAACACGGTCACGATCGTCGGCGGCATTCCGTTGGAAGATCCGGGTTACACGGGAGCAGTGAGCATTTCGCACCCTGCGCTGCTCTTCATCTATCTATTGCGGTCAGCGCTCGCGCAAAAGGGCGTCGTCGTCACCGGAAAGTCGCTCGCGACCGGGTCCATGACGCAACCCACTTATCTGCCGACGCCTTACCCGGCAATTCCTTATGAAGTCGCAAAACTCGAATCGCCGCCTTTCGCCGTCATCGCCGCGCAGACGTTGAAGCCGAGTCAAAATCTCTACACCGAACTGATCCTTCGCACGCTAGGGAAACTGACGCCCGCGCCGCCAACGTTGCCGCCGATGCGACAGACTTCGGAAGAGCTCGGTATTGAAGCTGTAAAAACGTTTCTCAGGACCACGGGCATCCGGCCTGAAGCGTTGGTCCTGAGCGACGGTTCCGGACTCTCGCGCAACGACATGATCACGGCCGAAGCGACGGTGCAGTTGTTGACGTTCATGAGCAAACATCGTTACGCCGACGTCTTTCGCACTGCTCTGCCGGTCGCCGGAGTGGACGGAACTTTGCGAAACCGATTCAAAGGCACCGCGGCGGAGAACAACTTGCGCGCGAAGACCGGATCGCTGAGTTCAGCGGCGAGTCTCGGCGGCTACGTCACGACGGCAGCCGGCGAAAAGCTCGCCTTCTCCATCATGGTGAACAACTACGCATCCGACGTCGACCCGCGCGCTGTCTGTATCGATCCGATCGCCGTCTTGTTGGCTTCCTTCAGCGCCAAACCGGAGCAAGCAACGCCAACGGCGGCTCACCCCTAATCACCCCTAAACAGGAGACTCAAAATGTCAGCGGAAACCATCATCGCTCTTTGGAAAACCACGCGAACGGGATTGATCGATGAAGTCGAAAAGATCCCGGCCGATCAGTTCTCGTTTCGCGCCACCCCCGAAACACGCAGCATCGCGGAAATACTCCAACACATCATCGAGTCGCAAAAGATACTTGTTGGGGAAGGCTGCCACGAAGCAGCTAACGTCCGGCGACAGTCGTTCGCCGATCACAGTAAAGAACATGCCGCGGGTGTCAGCAACGTTACCGACAAGCAAGGTCTGATCGATCTGCTGCGCAGCGCCATGGACGATGCCGAATCATGCATGCGCGCGAATGCGGACAAGTGGGACGACGCGATGATCGGCGTCGATGGCAAGCAGACCACTCGAGGCGGTTTTCTTACGTTCGCGTTTAGTCACGAAATGTATCATCGCGGGCAGCTCACTGTGTTCGAGCGTTTGCTGAGTATCGAGCCCGTGCTGACTGGAGGGCTCAAGAAGCTCTTCGCTCAGGCAGGGTCGTCGGACTAAATCCGCCAACGCGCATGCCGCCACAATTCACGAAATTCCACGGCCTGGGGAACGACTATCTCGTAATCGAACTCGAGCAGCTCGCACGCGTCGACGATCTCGGCGACTTTGCCCGGCGCATTTGTAATCGGCACTACGGCGCGGGTGGTGACGGCATCGCCGTCATCGGCAAGTCAGACGACGCGGATGCTGATTTCACTTGCCGCATCTTCAATCCGGATGGGAGTGAGGCCGGGCTCTCGGGAAACGGGACACGCTGCGCGGTCGCTTACCTGCACTATCGCGAGCTATGGACGAAGGCAGAGCTTCGGCTGAGCACTCGCACCGGTTTGAAGCGATACTTTCTGCGCGGCCAGCCTGGGCCAGGGAAATACTTGTTCGAATCGGAGTTGGGCCAGCCGAAGTTCGATTCTCGCTCGATCCCGATGGCGATCAACCCGCCACTCGAAAAAATCATCAACTATCCGTTCGAAGGACTGCACATAACAGCGATGCAGATGGGAAACCCGAACTGCTGCATCTTCGTTGATAACTTTGACGACATCGATTGGCGTCACATCGGAAAAGAATTGGAAAACAATTCGCGGTTCCCCGATAGAACGAATGTTGTTTTTATCCGCGTCGTCGATCGAAAACTGATCGAGCTGCGCATCTGGGAACGAGGCGTCGGCGAAACAACCGCATCCGGAACCTGTTCCTGCGCCGCCGCCGTGGCCGCGATGGTCAACGAGAAAACTGACCGCGACGTGCGCGTCCTGATGGAAGGCGGCGAGGTGCGAATCTCCTGGCGCGACGACGATCAGGTTGTGATCACGGGAACTGCTGAAGTAGTCTATTCAGGCGAATGGCTGGCTTAAAATGTTCAAATCCCTCCTCCCCATCACTCTCCTTGTCTCCGTCGCATCCCTTTCTGCCTGCGGCGGCAAGGTAATCACCAAAACGGAAGCTAAACCGCTCGATCCGCCGAAACCGCCCAGTTCCGTCCCCGCGTGGCTCGGAAACACGTCGCGCAACTTTTACGGCACCGGCCCGTGGTCTGACGGCCCGCTGGAAATCGTGTGGCAATTTGAGACCGATTTCATCAGCGGCCGCTTGCACAAAGATCCGTGGGGCGGCTCCAGTTGGCCGGGACAGCCTTCGGTGGACGAGAAGCACGTCTACTTCGGTTCGGCCGACGGGCGTCTCTACTGTCTCGACAAGCACAACGGCAAAGTCGTCTGGAGTTACAAGACCACCGACAGTCTCAAAGCGACGCCGACCATCGCCGGTAATCGACTGATTGCCAGCGGTCTCGATCACTACATCTACTGCTTCGACATCCACGACGGCACGTTGTTGTGGAAGTTCAAGACCGGCTTCGAGGTCGATTGCTCGTCAGCAGTGCTTGACGGGCGCGTCTACTTCGGCAGCGAAGACGGTTTCTTCTACAGTCTGAATCTCGAAGACGGAGCACTCATTTATAAAACTGAACGGCTCGGTTCGATGGAGGGCAGTTTCTCGGTCATCGATGGGCGCGCGTACGTCGGCACCGAACAAGGCGACCTGTTTTGTCTCAACCTCTCTGACGGTTCGACTATGTGGAAGTCGCGCATCGGCGCGGACTCCGATTCGACGCCGGCGGTGTCGCATGGCTTCGTCTATACCGCCGCCGAGAACGGTTACGTTTACTGTTTTCGGCAGGACAACGGCGAGTTGGTGTGGAAGTACCAGACGCTCGGCGGCATCGGCAAAGAACGGAACGGCATCTGGGCGAGCCCGATTGTGGCGAACGGCCGCGTCTACATTGGCTCGAACAACGGCTATCTTCACTGCCTGACCGCCGACAAAGGCGAAGTCGTGTGGCGCTTCAAAGCACGCGGACCGATCTGGGGAACTTCGCCGCTCGTGGACGACCGTCTCGTGTTTGGCGACAAAGCCGGCTGGCTACACACAGTCTCTGCAAAAGACGGGCAGCAGATCAGCGAGTTGAAGATCGGTGATAATATCAACGCGACGCCCGCCATACTTGACGGTCGAATTTACATCGGCGCTTTCAATGGGAAGCTGTACTGTCTGAAGTAGCCTTGCTCGTTTATCTGGTAGACAACACGATTGACGGTCAGGGTGCGAGCCCGCGTGAGTTGCGCGCGGTGTTAGGCCGCTTGATTCCCGGCGTCGAGATCCTCACGGAACCTTTTCACAGTGTGTCGCTCGAGCGCGTACGCAGCCTGCGCCCGTCGCACATCATCCTGAGCGGACAGAGCCATCCCTGGGACAAGTATTCGCCTGAATCGCTGGCCGGCGTCTTCGACGTGATCAAACACGCGAGCCAGCCGATCCTCGGCGTCTGCGGTGGCCACCAGCAGATCGCACTCGCGCACGGCGCGGAAGTCGGGCTCATGGGACGAGTCGAGCCCGGCGAAGGTTACGAAGGCGCGAAACGCGAACGCGGCTTTCTGCCCATCGACAACACCGGCGAGGGACTGTTCAAAGGACTACCTTCGCGGGTAACGGTCTGGCATAACCACTGCGACGAGGTCAAAGAGCTGCCCAACGGATTTAGGGCTACTGCGTCGAACGAAACCTGCGCGATCCAGGCCATGCAGGAGAAGGGACGGCGGGTTTACGGAATCCAGTTTCACCCCGAGCTTTTCGACGAGGAACATCCCGAAGGACGCCGGATCGTCGAAAATTTCCTCGCCCTCTAACTCCTAGTATTTCACCGTTTACCCTGACCCGTCCGTTTTGTCTCGCAATTATCACGGTTTTGCATTTGGACTCTCACGGAACCGTGTGCTAGCCTCCTTCCTGCCTTGGAAAAACGACTTTATTGCTCGTTTATTTTCACTGGACACACACGTAGTTCTTTTCAGCGCACCGCATCAAGGATGCAAGCCCCCAACCTCGGCTGACTTCATTGCAGACTCCTAGAGCCAGGGGACGAGTCATAGGAAAGAACGGACTCGCGCAGGACGCTGAAAAGTAGAAATAAACTCGGACAGGAGACCCGAATTTGAAAGTTCATTCTATTTTCAGCGGAAGCGCGTTGCTCTGCCTCGCACTTCTGAATTGCTTTTTGATGTTTTCCGCTAGTCCTTCGGCAGCGGAAACTCTGCCCTCATCCGAAACCCAAAAACAAGCCACCAAACAAGCTAAACTCATCGAAGAAGCTGCGGCTGCCCGCGTCGCCATGGAAGCTGCTGAGAACGCAAAGCTCAGCGAGGCGGTGGTCGCGGAAGAGACGTTCGTCATTGCGCCCGCTGCGTATGTCGCCACGGCTTACAGTCTGCGCGGCCGCACGGCGAGCGGAATGCAGGTCAACAAGGGAATGATTGCAGCGGACCCGAGAGTCTTGCCGCTGGGATCGCGCGTCAAGCTCGAAGCCGGCTCTTACAGTGGCGAATACGTCGTCGCCGATACCGGTGGAATGGTTCGCGGAAAACGAATCGACATCTGGACGCCAAGCTCGCGTGAAGCGATGCGCTTCGGTCGTCGCACGGTGAAGTTGACCGTGTTGAGCCTGGGCGGAAAGAAGCGCGCGGCTCGTTTAGTCAAGTAAACCTTACAAACCAAGAACAAGTTAGGAAGGGGGCAAGCAATGCGCGCCCCCGCTCTGTCTACAGCGGGGGCGTTGCCCCCTTCCTGACTTGTTCTTATTGACAGCGTGTTAAGATGCGCTGCGAATGTCACAACAACAAATTCCGGTAGCTGAGCCTCTTGTCGAGGTCAGACGCGGTGGCATCACTGAGTCGCGCCACCGCGGGCACATCGTCGCAATCGAGCCCAATGGGAACGTAATCGCCTCGTTGGGCGCGCCACACAACGTCACCTTCTTTCGATCATCAGCCAAACCACTCCAGGCGCTGCCGCTGCTCACTTCCGGCGCCGCGGAGAGGTTTCGTTTCACTGACGAAGAAGTCGCTCTCGCTTGTGCGTCACACAACGGCGAACCGATTCACACAAAAATCGCGACGTCGATGCTGGAGAAGATCGGCCTCGGTCCGGACGCGCTCAAGTGCGGCATTCACGAACCGTACAGCCCGGAAGCCGCAGCCGTGCTGCGCGCGCACAACGAGTTGCCGAACGTGCTGCACAACAACTGTTCGGGCAAGCACTGCGGCATGCTCGCGGCCGCGCTCCAGATGGGCGCGCCAACGGAGAATTACGAGAGTCCCGAAAACCCGGTGCAGATCGCGATCGCGCGAGCAGTCTCGCAGTTCACCGACGTGCCGCTTGAAGATATGGCCGCCGGCGTAGACGGTTGCGCTGCGCCCATTTTCGGCGTCAGCGTCAGAGCGATGGCCCTCGCCTACGCTCGCCTCGCTTGCCCACCGTCGAGTTTCGACCAGGCGACGCGTGAAGCTTGCAAACGAATCGTTCGTGTAATGACGGCGTATCCGCAACTCATCGGCGGCACTTCCGAACGTCTCGACACCGAGGTCATGCGCGCGGCGCCTGGACGTGTCGTTTCCAAGGTCGGCGCTGAAGGCGTGTACACCGCTGGCGTGCTTCCGTCCGAACGCTGGCCAAACGGTTTGGGACTCGCGATCAAGATCGAAGACGGCGACGACAAACGCGCGCGTCCGACTGTCGTGGTCGAGTCGTTGCGGCAACTGGGCGTGCTGTTTGACGAGTCGCTCGAAGCCGTCGCGCGCTACGCGTTCTTTCCAGTGCAGAACCGGCGCGGAGACATCGTCGGCGAGATCAGGGCAGCGTTCGATTTGAAGGTCGCATGACGAACGAAGAAGAAGTTCATCAACCGCCGCTGTTGCGGCACGCCAACGGGAACATCGACGTCGACTCCGTGCCTGATGTTATCGAGTGGTTTCTGAATAACGATCAGCGCGTTGCCGTGATCAAGCATCCGGCGGTCGAGGAAGTCTTCCAGTGGAAACAGCAGGAGAGCAAGAAGCAGGGTGAAGACGTGTTTGTCTTCAACCGCGCTGAAGATCGGCTGGCGATCGGGATCATTCAGGCGCTGGCGGAAAACGCGACCGAACGCGAACTGCACGCGTGGATCAGCCAGTTGCTGACGGCGTTGGACACTGCGGCGAAGGCGAACGAGTCGACGGCGGAGGCGTATCAACTCGATCTCCGCAGTGGCGGCTCGATTCTGAAGCAGGCGGAGAAGATCCCGTTTCAGCGTGGCCGCGCGGAGTTTCTGCTTAACTGTTGGATCGAGACTTTGTGTACGGCAGAAGCGCGTGTGCTTGGCTGGTTGTACAAAGAATTCTACAGTAGACCGTATGCGCCTTAATTCCTTTCGCGAATTCTTCCCGATCACAAAGCAGTACAATTATCTGAATCACGCGGCGGTGTCGCCTCTTTCACTCCCAACACTGCAAGCAGTTGAATCGCAGCTCAAAGACGTCCACGAAAACGGGTCGCTCAATTTCCAGGACTGGCTGTCGACTAAGGAGCAGGCGCGGAAACTACTGGCCGGCCTGCTTGGCGCACGGCCTGAACAAGTCGCCTTCATGCGCAACACGTCGGATGCGCTCTCGACCATAGCCAACGGATTGACGTGGCGAGAGGGCGACAACGTCGTGACCTTTCGCGGCGAGTTTCCTTCGAACCTGTATCCGTGGTTGCGCCTTCGCGACGCGTTCGGCGTCGAGGTGCGGATGTGCGAAGAACGCAACGGCCGCGTCGATTTCGACGAGCTCGCGAACCTTATCGATGACCGAACGCGCATCGTGACGATCAGCCACGTCCAGTTCACCTCCGGATTTCGCATCGATACCGAACGGCTCGCCCGGATCGTCAGACGACATGACGCGCTACTGGTGGTCGACGTGATTCAGGCGCTCGGCGTCGTCCCCACGGATGTCGAGGCGGAACTAATCGACGTCGCCGCAGGCGCTGGACACAAGTGGTTAATGGCGCCCGAGGGCGTTGGCTATCTTTACCTCTCCGATCGAGCTCGCGAACGGATTCAACCGACGCTCGTCGGCTGGGTCAGTGTTCCGGAGCCGTTCGATACCGTAAACCTCGAACAGGGCTGGAATCGCGGCACACTGGCCTGGGAGACGGGCACTGGCCCCGCGGCTCTCTTTTATGGTCTTAAAGCCAGTCTGGAGCTTCTGACGGGCTTGGGAGCGGCAAACATAGCCAAGCACCTCGAGGAACTCACCGACGGGCTGTGCGAGGGATTAAAGGCGAAGAACTACGAGGTGGTCAGTTCTCGCCTGCAGGGTGAGAAGTCCCAGATCGTCTGCATTCGTCACAAGGCGGGAATGTCACCTTTTGCCTTATACGCCCACCTCAAGGATCGAAACATCGTCACCGCGCCTCGAGGCGATCGACTTCGAATCGCGCCGCACGCCTACAATCTTCCGAGCGAGATCGACAACCTCGTCGCCGCTTTGCCCTAGCAGCGAGCGATTATCGGTCGGTTGTACGGGTACTCTTGTATTGAACCATTACAACTTCACCGTCGCGACCGCCACTTTCGCACCACTTCGCCTCATTCCCTCGTGCAAAAATGCGAGCAAAACCGCGAGTCGCGCGCGAATCATCGCGCGTGGGCCGTGTTGGCACGGTCATTGCCAAAAGGAAAGCCAGAACAAGAAGGGTAGATAAGGGTAAATCGGGTCAGGCTCTGAAAACTGCGGTGAGTGGAGGCTTTGGGGGAGGCATCCTCTCGCAG
>JBKPOC010000211.1:0-2984 GCA_046732935.1 Acidobacteriota bacterium
GCAGCGTCAGATGTGTATAAGAGACAGAAAGTATCTCCAACAAGATCGCCGATCAACGTCGTCTCGCTGTAGCGGCTCGTAAACAACAGGCCATCACGGAAACGAATCAGGTGCCACACGGATCATTCTTCGAACAAGTTAAGTCGAAGACCGATCGCAGGGACTGCTTAGTTAACTTGTTAACGCTTGAGCAGAGCGGAATTCAAGAAGTCACTAACTGTGGTGCGAGCTCGGGCATACCTGAATGTGGAACACGCTGCGCCAACATCAAAGCAGAGATAGCGCAACTCAATAAGGAAGTCCAAGTCTTGACCAATCAGGCTTCAGCGGAGACCAAACAAGAGTTAGACGCTAAGGCTGACATTCGACGTCAAACGGTTAAAGATGTTGAAGAGATTGAGAAGAGTTTTCCAAACGATTATCTGGCAAGGGTCGATGCGCTCGCCGAGATTGAAAGGGACAGGCCGCATGTTACTCAGGTTAAGTGGTTCTTGCTTCTGTTCTTTATTTTCGTCGACATCATACCGATAACAATGAAGATGATAACTCCAATGGGCGAATATGAACTCGTTAGAGACACTCTTCTGTTCAATGTTCGCTCTACCCAGGAAGCAGAACAAAAGGCAATTCGCATTCATGCCGAGTCGACATTACCTACAGTTCTCCAGGCTAAGCTTAATTACGACTCGAAGGAAGAGGAGTTAACGCATTTAACCAATGTCACAGGGCAATTCATTAATGAGCAGGAATCGATCAGATCTCATTTCGATGAACAGTTTAATGAAGCTTTCCGCCGCATTAAGAAAGTCCAGGATGGTCAATTAAAAACGTATTATGAAAACTACTTAAATAAGATGAGGCAAACCTTTAATGTAGCCTGGTCCAAGGCTTATAACCGGTTTCAGGACTTCATCAGTACCTTATGAGCGCGCCAGACAAAGTGTCGCAGATTCTTGATTCTCTTCGTGAACACATCGACGAACAAAAGAGACTTATGGATGAAGAGAATCAGAGACTCTTACAAAAAGGGAAATCAGCTTTTACAGAAGCACTACTGAACGACATACTTCCTCAAGACCGCAGCAGCCTACATCCCGCAAAAAGTTCAACTCCCAAATATCTTAAGTTCACACTTCCGCATGGCTTAAGGCAAATCGTCGCTTTCTTTCGCAGTCGATCTCAGGCTTTGAACAAATCCATACATCGTATCGCATACGGGGTCAGGAAAACTCTTAAAAGGAAATCCAGACGTGTCGAACCTACAACAAGGAAGACACTGGATTTGTAATTTGCGCAAGCAGATCTGATGTCGGCGAACTGATTGTCACTGCTTGGTTCAAATACCACGCGATTGATAGTAAGATTTGTTAAACCTCCGGATATTCGAGTTTCATCAGCTTGAAAGGCAGGGACTATCATGGTTCACGAAATGATCGACGGAACATTTAGACAAACGAATTTGGCGAACGAATCGGCAGAGTATCTTGCCAAACGTGAAGAGCTGCGTCAGGCGGAAATTGAGTTAATGCGGCAACGGGAACGCGTTGCTGAATTGCGCCGGACGCTTCCACCGGGCGCAACCATCCAGGACTATGAGTTTCTTGAAGGCCCGACTTCGCTCAGTGAGGGTGATGAACCAGTCGAAACAGTGCGCTTGAGTGAATTGTTTACCGGGCCCGATCGCTCGCTCGTGATCTATCAGTTCATGTATGGAAAGAAACAAACAAAGCCATGCCCAATGTGTACTGCGTGGATCGACTGCTTCAATGGAATTGCTCATCATGTCGCCCAGAATATTGATCTGGCGATCGTCGCTGCCGCTGATCCGGTCACGTTGCGAGCGCACGCGCGAAACCGGGGATGGACCAGGCTGCGTCTGCTGAGCGCCGGCGAAAGCACTTTCAAATACGATCTCGGCAGCGAAGATCGCGAAGGAAATCAGGACTCGACAATTTCGGTTTTCACTCGCGACGCTGATGGGACTCTTCGTCACTTCTACAGTGGTCATCCCTGGTTGGGTAGTGACATCAAAGAACGCGGCATAGATGAGTTGAATCCGATCTGGAATGTAATGGATTTGACCCCGAAAGGAAGAGGTAGCTGGTATGCGTCGCTCGACTACGGTACAAAGGTGCACGCAGCTCACCGATAGTCGACGCGCCTGTTCAAATCTTAAACGGCACGGGCGATCAGCCTGTCGATAATCCCTCGCCACTTTCATTGACTATGCACAAGATTCTATCTTTGACGTTAATCCTTGCGCTGACAGTTATGGCCTTCGCGCAAGGACGTTCCGACTCAGTCTCTCTACAACAATTCGACGTGGTTATCCGAGATGGCACGGTTTATGACGGAACTGGTCGCGCACCGGTAAAAGCAGATGTGGGACTAAAGGGTGATCGAATCACCGCCATTGGCAACTTGAGTCATGCTACTGCTCCAACGATCATCGACGCCAAAGGGCTAGCCGTTGCACCAGGCTTCATTAACATGCTCTCTCACTCTGAGACCTCCTGGTTGGTTGATAGCCGTTCCATGAGTGAACTTCTGCAAGGTGTTACGACTCAGATATTCGGCGAAAGTTCCATGGGTCCGATTAACGATGAAATGAAAAAGCGGAGACGCGAATCACAGGGCGATCTGAAGTATGACATCGAATGGACCACGCTGGCCGAGTATCTCAACTATCTGGAAAAACGAGGCATCTCGCAGAATGTCGCGTCGTTCATCGGCGCTCCTACGGTTCGTGAATACGTTATCGGGCTTGAAGACAAACCGCCTACGCCTGCACAGCTAGATCAGATGCGCGAACTGGTACGTCGCGAGATGGAGGCTGGTGCACTCGGCATCACGACGGCCTTAATCTATCCGCCCGCATTCTTCGCCAAGACCGACGAGTTGATAGAGTTGTGCAGGGTCGCGGCCAGGTACAAAGGCAAATACACAGCACACATGCGTAGTGAAGGAGCACAGTTGATCGAAGC
>JBKPOC010000212.1:0-11775 GCA_046732935.1 Acidobacteriota bacterium
GTGTTTAAGCAGCGCGATCAGATTACAGTTTGGCTTCGGGAAATTAACGAGGTACGCAACATCGTGGCTCACCCGGAGAGCGGCGATGTTCCGGATCAAGATACCTGGCGCGCACTCGACACAATAGGACGCCTACTACAGCTCATAAACCCCAGTTCGGCCAACCAGGTTGCCCAACTGTCACTGGAGATACGTGATGCAAACATTTCAAAACCGGATTGGATGAGCCTCCGAGATGGGCCCTTCGATTACGAACAAGGTCTAATCCAACTGAAAGAAATCATTCGGGGACAGGAAGGATTGGAATCCGATGCATACAAAGATATTGAAGCCTATCGGCGGCAGCTATACGAAATCCAGCATATAGAAAAGAGTACTCCCGGAATTCGTGACCCTCTGACGGCAGTTAGGAAAGAATCGATCTTAAGAATCCTGGAGGACCTGGCGCAAAAGTATAGAAATAAATCCTTCACTGATCTGTGTCTCGTGGTGCCACTTCCGCCAACGCCCGAAGACGGCCTGCGGCGTATCACTACATTGAAACGAGACATAGAAAAATTAACCACCGATCTTTACGAGCAGGAGAGAAAGAAACTAATCCAGCAGAAGACGGGCGAAGTTGTCCGGGCGCTGGAAAGAAGAATCTCTTCCATCAACACTGAACTGGCTACGAAACAAGCCGAACTGGCTCACCTGAAAGAGGAAGCTACCCCCGCAGCTTTTTTCTGTGTTAAGCGGAGGATTATTCCTCATGACAGGCACGTGTTTCCGGAAGAGCAAGCGTTTGAGGTGTCTGTTGAGATTACAAACTTGGGCAGCAAGGCGGTAGACCTCCAATACAACGAAGGCATACCGGACGGGCTCCAGGTCTCAGCAGGGAAGACTGCGCTGAGTGAAATCGTGGCGCCCGGCGCAGCTATTGCACTTTCCTACAAGTGCTTCGGCTTACGTGTGGGACGGTATTCGATTTCGACAGAGCAAATGGAGTACGAAGGACGCAGCAGTGTTTGGGATCAGATGGAGGAAACGGAAATAGAGATCCGGCAGGGCACTGAACCTCTGCTGATTGCTCAACGATACTATCGATACGAAGCGGACAGTTTGAAGCTCCTCATCAGGTTCGAGAACAAGGGCGACAAGATTGCGCGCAATGTCAATTATCGTGAAGAGATAAAAGTCCAGGGAGTGGCCGAACCGATTGTCGCAACCTTTGCAGGTGAAATCGAAAGCGGCGCCCATTCCTATCTCGTCGAACAGCGGCTGCCTGTTTTGGATCATACAAGAATTGTTTTGCCGGCCCAGACGGAAATTACATATAGCGACAGCCAAAGTCGTTCCAAAATTCTCGTGCTCAACTCCGAGTGGAGACGAGTTGGATATGACTTTCCCCGCACGCCCACAGACATCCCCACGGTCGGGCGCGAAAAGGAGATTCAACTTATCTCGCAAGTGGTTGATCACGTATGGGAGGTTTCCCGGGGTCATTCTGATTCAGAATTAAAGCGACTACTCTTCATTGAAGGTATTGAAGGAGCGGGCAAGACGAAGTTGGTCTATGAACTGATAACGCAAGCGCAGGAGCGCGGGTTCAAATGCTTCGTGGAAGACAGCAAAGACCGGAGTCCCGTCAAGCGAATGTTAAGGCGACTGCTTGGGTTAAGAGCTGATGAAGAGAATGACAGGTTGATTTGGGATCGTTTAAAGGAGCACGTTGCGAACAAGGAACAGAGTCCCGAAAGAGAAGCTGTTTATCGCTTCATCTCCACAGTTCCGACCAGATTTGAGCAGGACGAATTGGATCTTTTGGCGGCGAATGTGCTGGTGCTCATCAAGAATATCTGCCGGCGAGAACCAATGCTCCTCGTGTTTGAAAACATTCACTGGGTATCCGAAGGTGCTGAAGAACAACTGCTTATTCGTCTGTTTCAGGACACGTTGGTAGCGGCGGATGAGCCTGTCTTGATCTGCGCGACCTACCGTCCCGAAGGCAGCGGAGTTCCGTCGATTATCAACAAGCTTAAGATATCGCCCGAACGCTACGACAGGATCCAGCTCAGAGCCATTGACGACGACGGCATTCGCGCGCTCATTGATCAGATCATTGACTTTCCGAAGCTCAGCGAACAGCTCTACAAGTTTGTATGTAATTGGTCAAACGGCAATCCGTTTTACTTGATCGAGCTATTAAGGCTGTTGCTGCGCCCAGAGTCTCCTTATCTTGTGAGGGTTGGTAGCGAATGGTACCCGGCTTCTGACGCCAGACTGGAAGACGTAGTGCCAAAAAACATTGAAGACGTAATCCTGGCGCGTGTCGAACAAGTGCCCTTCGAAGCGAATCTTGCGAAGGTATTATCAGCCATAGGATTCGAATTGCCGTTGATCCTCATCGAGGGACTCGCCTTCAAGGAATTCCCTGACTGGTCGCATGAAGATTTGTACCGCCATCTCGAGCGGTTGAACCGTGCGGGACTGTTAACGACACCTGCCGAAGGGTCGACCAAGATTGAAGGTTATGAATTTGAGCACCAACTCAAGCGAGAGGTATTGTACAAAACCCTTCCTGCAGGCCGGCAGCTACATTTGCGAGAAAGGGTGGCAGAGATTCTGCTCGCACAAACTGTATTTCCGGATCCCGATGAGCAGATACGCCAGGTAGCACGTCACATTGTGCGAGCGCGTAGAGAGTTTCGCATAGTTCACCTCGAAGAAATTGTCAAAGCAGCGGAACTCGAATGTGATTTGTGCAACTTCTCCAGAAGCCTGCATTTTTATGATGCTGCCATTGAATTGCTTTCCACCGGCAGTGCTCAACTGAAATCAGAGAACACACACCGCCTCGTCGAACTGCTGGTCGAACGCAGCCGCCTGCACCAGATGCGCGGGTACCTCATACCGGCAGAGCGTGATCTTGAGCAGGCTTATACGCTCGTTTCAGAGAAGATCGAGCGGCGAAATGGCAAGCCACGAAAGCCATTGGAAATCAGAGTCGCAAAAGAGCGCGGGCGTTTGATCGTGAAACAACATGGTCTGCTGGACAAGGCGAATAACTTTCTTTACCTCGCTCGCGTCGGAATGGAAGGGCCGCTGAGGTACAGGAGATTTTTTCCTCCACCTGACAAGGAATTCTATCGGGATCTGGTGGAAATCTATTTGGCGTTAGCCGAGCTTTGGCTGCTGAAACGCAAGTTCAAAGTATGCCGCAAGGCTTGCAAACGCGCCGGGCGGTTGGCGGAAAGGGCCCGAAAGAAACTGCACAATGAAACCCTCCTGCCTTCGGTCTATATGTCTTTGGGTGACTTGTATCGAGAGCACGGGGGCAAACAAAAATATTACGATGCCGCGCGTAAGTCCTATGACTTCGCATTGAAGCATTCCGGCACGGACCTTTACTTAAAAGAGCGTGTTTACGTGGCTCTGGCCGACATGGCCCGAGATTCGATGGATTCTGACCAGGCACATCAGTACTACGAAGAAGCCCTCCAACTTCAGAAACAACTTGGAGACGACTACGGTCTGGCGATGAGCTTCGGCGGAATAGGCGGGTTGCTGGTCCAGCAAGGAAAGTTTGATGAAGGCACGTTTTATTGTGAAGAAGCCTATAAACACCAGAAACTGATCGGGGATGTGAGCCATTTTTGGCGCACCTGTTACTCTCTGGCAAAAATATATCGGCATAAAGACGACTGGGACCGAGCGAAGGATTACTGGCAGGAAGCACGGCCCATCCTGCTCGGGCAGTCCCTATTCTGGGATCTTACCATCAAGGAAAAGACTGAAATATACAATCTGATCTGCGAATTTGCAGATCACTACCATCATGAAGAACGTCATAAGGATTTCTACCTGTTTGCGAAAGACAAAGCAGAAGCTCTGCCTTCAGACGATCGCGGCGAACAAGCGATCGAACAGATGGAATTGGGTGAAGCGTGTTTCAATATTGAAAACTGGCCGGAGAGTATTCAAGCGTTTCAAGGTGCGCTCGATCTCACCACTTCGCCGACTCTACGTGCAAAGGCACATGAGCGTCTGGGCGATGTTTACACCCGCTATCAAGCTCCGGTCAGCGACAATGGGACCTCAGACCAAAATGCCCAAAACACGGCTGAGTCTCATTTCGAGAAGGCGGTCGTACAACTCATCCGGGTTAATGACATTTCCCATGCGCTGACCGTTTACGAGAAACTGCTCAAACGAATGATGACGGACCAGGACGGGTTATGGCAGTTGCCGATGACCTTTTTAAGGGTGTTAGGCCTGGTGCCTTTTCAAGCCGAAATACACGACCCGTTTGTTGATAAGGCGGTCGAGTTACTGAGCAATAGCAAAATGTATGGCGAAGCTGGTGACATTTTCGTTTATACCGCTCGCATAGCTGCCAGAGTGGACGATGGCACGGTCACTTTGGAGAAAAAACTGCGCTACCTGGACCAGGCCAAAGAACTCTACAGCCAGGGGAAGAGCGAGGATCTCATCTGGGGCCTGAACATGCTCATTCCCACGTATTTCCGGCTCGAGCTCTGGAACAATATTGTTGAATGCTTTGAGGAGCTATTTGAACTCTACTTTAATCTCGAAAAGCACGAAGAATCCCAGATTAAGGACTTCCTTGACACTTTCACGTCTCTTTCAACTTTCGAGGATCAGATAGATAAGTCTGACCTTGAACGCTTTGCCAAGCTTGCGCTTGAAGCGCCAAAGCGGATGCCTTTTAGTAAAAGCCAGGAAATACAGCTATTTCTTTATGTGGCCAAAAACTACGGCTACATTGCGCGGAAATCGAAGGAGTCCAAAGAGCAATTCGAGGATCTGGCACTGGAATTCCTCGAGAAAGCAAGAAAAAGGGTGTCGCCTGAAGAACCCCTGATGCTGGCGACTGTTTTGAACGATTCAGCTTTGATCTACAAGTCTCGCGACGACGAGGAAGAGGCTCTGCATCGCTTGAACGAAGCTATAGGTCTGCACCAACAATTTGGTCGGCGTGGATCGGCCGCCGTATGTCAATACAATCGTGCGCTCCTATACGATAAAAGAGGAATGGAGTCCAACGCTCTGGTGGATTTTGAAGAGGCCCATGAGTCTCAACTGAACGACGCAGCCTATTGGAATGACCGCCTCAAAAATCAGGATGAGCGTCCGTTAAGCCCTACTGAGATTGGTCATATCCGCCATCAAAAAAACGTCCTTGCGGTGATTTCACACCACTTTGCGAGATTCCTGTTCAGTAAAGGGAAGGATTATGAACGGGCAAACGAACTTGCCGCCCAAGCCGTGCAACTGTATCTCGAGACAGGCCAGCCCGATGATGCTGAAGACACCAGGAGAATGGCAGCCATGGGTGGGCTGTATTTTGGCGACAACTCGGAGGAAGCGATTAGGTTGCTTGTGGAAGAGATGGTTCGTCGCGCGAAAGAATTGAGTGGCGCAAGTGATTCAGTCGCCCTGCCGTGGACGTGTCCGACATGTGGAGGAACAATTTCGGGAGACGCGAGCAGGAATGTGTGTCCCGATTGCGGTCAGCGCGTGTGTTCAGCATGTGGCGCCGCAGTTGTCAACGAGGCCGTCAAGTGCGCTGGATGTCAAAGAGCACTCTGTCCTGAATGTGGCATTGCCGCCGATAATGACTATGCTGAATGTCAGGCCTGTGGAACTCTGTTGCCGGTTTTTTGTGAGCATTGCGGGACGGCAGCAAACGCCGGTGATTTAGTGTGCAGACAATGTGGGCAGAGTCTCGATTAAGCGAGCGGCAACATAATATGAACACCGAAGTAGGACTAAAAAATCTGGAGTACGTCCTCAAGCACCAGGGTGGGGACGATAGCTCCGAGTATCTCGATTTCGTTGGTTGGAGCCGAGAACTTCGCGAGAGCATTGAAAAAGAAAAACGGTTCGTTGGGCTCGATCAAAATGAGCAAGTGCGGCGACAGTTCATCCTGCGGCAACTGGATAGTCTGGCGTTGAGTCTCAGCGGGAAAAGCTTTCTTGACCTGTGTCGAACCCGATTCCCACTGGATGCCAATCAGTCAGCGGAGAAGCGCCGCGATCCGGCTCCTGTGGCCGAGGCAGGTGAGAGTGATCAAACTCCGAAAAGTACTGAAGAGCAAGCTGGTCCACTTGAGGTTTTCTTCTCGTATTCGCACCGTGATGAAGAACTGCGTGACGAGTTAGAAAGACACCTTTCCACTCTGCGAAGGCAGGGCATCATTAAGAATTGGCATGATCGTCGGATTGGTGCGTCGAGGGAGTGGGAGGGAGAGATAGATTCACATTTAAAGAGCGCACAAATCATTCTATTTCTTGTTAGCGCCAATCTCCTGGCCTCAGATTATGTTTATGACGTTGAATTGAAGCTGGCAATGGCACGGCACAGCAAGGGCGAAGCACGGGTGATCCCGGTAATTTTGCGCCCCTGCGATTGGCAAGAGTCACCGCTGGGCAAGTTGCAGGCTTTGCCGAAAGATGGCCGGCCTGTAACCACATGGCCAAATCCCGATGAGGCCTTCCTGGACGTGGCCAAAGGTATCAGGTTAGTAATCAAAGAACAGTTTTCGAAAACGACTTGACCGGGGCTTGCAACCGGTTAAACTGACAAGCCTCGTCCTTCTACACTAGGCAGCGTGCCGCCTCGGGATCGTCTAGTGCAATGTAATCTGCAATTGCGTCAAGATCGTTGAGTGCTGGTTCGGCCAGATTACTTCAGCCATCTGGACATCCGTTGCTTTGCCTGCTTATGAGTGAGTGACCGACCTTCTTCAATTGCTTTTTCCCCTCGGGCAATGCCTTCGAGCAATGTCATACGACGCTGTAGGGTCTCGAAGGTTTCAACATCGACGAGATATGCTGATGGAACGCCATGCTGCGTAATCAGGATCGGCTCTCGATCCTTCTCGAGTTGGTTCAGGATCTCTGTGGCTTGGCGCTTCAATGTAGTAACGAGTTCAGTTCGCATAGAGTGACACTAAAGTAGCACTTGCCCAAAGGCAAGGTTGGCTGATTGTCAAAAAAGAAAATCGGCAGACCGTACTAAACCATTGGCCTGAACGCGGTCACAAGCTGAACTGTTTCTAACGCTTTCGCTAGTTTATCTTTAACGTATCTGAAGCTGTGCTCGTATTGCCACCTCGATCTGTGCCAGTGACTGTAATGGTGTAAACGTGGGCGCTGTCTCCAACGTTCTTCGTCGCGGGCAGAGTCAGCGTAAACGAATAATTCCCATTTGACTGCAGAGTAATCGGACCACTCGGCTGGGTCACTCCATATTCATCAACGACGCTGAATGTTGCTCCGCCGGTAATAGGAACGCCACTGACCGTATCGGTAGCGTGGCCGGTTACTGTAATCGTCACAGGGTTCGAACTCTTTGCTGCCGAAGCTGGCGACACATTACACGTCACACCGGGTAGGGTTGAATCGATATTGACGGCTAGCGAACCCATGTTTTCCGTATTCGCGGCTTTGTCCACACTCCAGACGTTAACTGTGTGCGAACCATTACCGGAAACACTGAAGGCTGCTGTGTAAGTCTTCGTCGTGCCCCCGTCTACTTTGTAAAATGTCGTTTGCACTCCCGACAAATTGTCTGCTGCCGCGAGTGAAACCTGGACCGCGCTGCGATACCAGCCATTGGTTCCAGCTGTTCCTGAACCCGTGGCTTGCGTCAACGGAGTGCTGCCGTCGATCTTGACTAACGCATTGCCGGCTCCAGAGATATTTCCTGCTACGTCAACGCTCCAGTAGTCGACCGAGTAATTGCCATCGACGCCAATCGTAAAAGGTGAGCTGTAAACAAGCGTCGCGCCGCCATTGATTCGATAGTAAATGTTTGCGAGTCCTGACAGGTTGTCTGTGCCCGTCATCGTAAACTCCACCGGTCCTTTGTAGTAACCATTACCGCCAATAGGACCAGTAAAGGAGTTCTGCACAGTCGGAAGTGTGGAATCTATTCTGATCGTAGCGCTGTTCTGCGCTTCGGTGTGGTTGAGTTTGTCATTACTCCAGTAGAGCACCGTATGTTGACCTTCACCGCTGAGTGTAAAAGGCGTGCCGCCATAGACCATGGTTGGTCCACCATCGACTCGGTACATGGTGACGTTCACACCAACCTCGGGATCCGTCGCAGTCAAGCCAACCTGCACCGGGCCTCGATACCAACCATTGGCGCCAGTTCCGCCGGTTGTGATTTGGGTGGTGGGTGCGGCGCTGTCGACTCGAACCGTCAAAGACTTTTGCGTTTCAGTATTGCCTGCCTGGTCCACGCTCCAGTAATTGACAATATGAACGCCGCCCGTCGAAATGTTGAACGCCGCGGTGTAGGTTTGGGCAGGTCCGCCGTCGAGCGTGTAATAGGTGTTGGCAGTGCCTGAAGCGCTGTCCGTCGCGGAGATGAAAACCTGTGCGGGACTCTGGTACCAAACATCGAACCACCAGGTACTTGAAGCCTGTGCCTGGCTTGCAGGCGCGACCGAATCAACCTTGATGGGCATCGACCGCTGGAACTCCGTATTGCCGGCGCGATCGACACTCCAGTAGATGATGGTGTGAAATCCGCTACTCGAGATATTGAACGGCGCGGAATAGGTCTGCTGCGATCCATCATCGATCTTATAGAACGTGGTATCAACTCCTGACGGAGTGTCAGTCGCGGACAGCGTGACCTGCGCCTCGCTGGTATACCAGCCACCGTTGCCTTGCGTCCCCGCAAGTGTTAGCTGGGTTGTAGGAATGGTCGAATCGATATTGAAACTAATCGTTGTTGGACTGGCAGTATTGCCCGCCGCGTCCCGGCTCCAGAAACTCACGGTGTGGGCGCCGTTAAGCCCGACTGTAAATGGAGAGCCCAGGTAGGCCTTCGTGTTTTCGTCATCAACCTTGTAGGAAATACCTGCCACGCCCGAGACGTTGTCGGACGCCGTTAGCGTAACCTGCACATTTCCCGTGTAATAGTCGTTGTTGCCTAAAGTACCCGATAAGGAACTTTCAGTTGTCGGTGCTTCCTTATCGATTTTGACTTCCGCAGACTTTTGAACTTCAGTATTGCCTGCGTTGTCGACGCTCCAATAATTGACCTGGTGCACTGCGCTTCCATCGACCATGAAAGGTCCTGAATAAGTTTGAGTTGGACCTCCATCAACGTTGTAATAGGTTGCCGCAACACCGGATCGTGCATCTGACGGAGAAAGCGTGACCTGGACCGCGCTGGTTCGCCATCCATTAAAACTGCTCGAACCAGTGAACGAGATAGCAGTGCTTGGCGCGACGCCATCCAACTTCAGTGTGAAGAACCGTTGGTTCTCAGTGTGGCCGGCCCAATCAACGCTCCAGTACGCAATCGTGTGATTGCCGTCACCTGAAACCGTAAAAGGACCTGAGTAAGTTTGGGTGGCTCCACTATCGATCCAGTAAAAAGTGTTAGCTACGCCCGAACCGGAGTCTGTACCCGTCAAGGTCACCTGTGTCGGAGAAGCGTAGAATCCGTTGCCGGCTGAGATTTGAGTGACGGGCGCATTAACGTCAACATTAACTACGCGCGACTGCGGTATTTCAGTATTTCCAGCTTTGTCGGCGGTCCAGTAATTAATCGTGTGACTGCCGTCGGTTTGAATCGTGAATGGCGAAAGATAGCTTTGCCTAATGCCGCCATCGATCGTGTACAAAGTGCCTTGAAGCCCGGAGAGATTGTCTGTCCGAGTTAGTGTCACCTGTGCGGAGTCCTTGTACCACTGGGTGATTCCGGGTACGACGGTTCCGGCAACTGCACTGGTGGTTACGGGAGCGGTCAAATCAATTCTTACGACCGGCGAAGTCAGCGTGGCGGTGTTGCCAAGTTGATCGGAAACCGTCACTTGCTGAGTTTGATTATTGCCTTCGGCGTTGAACTGAAGGGGGCTTTCCGGATTAGAAAGAGCAACACTTGGAGGACGCACTACCGCGGTGAAAGGAAGTTCGACTGGTGTATTGTTCCAACCAAAACCGTTGGGCGCGGGTGAAGGGGTGCCCCAGGTGATGTACGGAGTGGGATCAGGTTCGTAGGCAACCAGAGTTGTTGCGGTAGGAACTACCAGGATTCCCTCGGCTGCGGCGAAGCCGGTCAGCGGCTGCGAACTACTCCGTTCATCAACATAAGGAATGCTCGTGCCCGCGGTTGTCGACCAAACCAAATGACCGTTAGACGCTTCAAGCGCGTACAACTTTCCGCTGTTTGATCCGACGTAAACATAATCATTGACGACGAGCATCGATGATTGCAGGAATCCATCTCCAGCGAAAGTCCAGTGAACTAGATTGGTATTAACGTCCCGACCTTCAAGGGTGCCGTACGATCCAATCTGCGGGGGTCCGTTCAAAAAGAAACCCTTGGTGCCTGAGAAGGCCGGGGCGCTCTTTGAGATGAAGGTGTCGACTAGCCCGCCAGTCTGACTGTCGTAGATCCAATCTGAATTGGAACCGGGATCACGAACATAGAGCCGGCCGTTGTACAACACCGGCGTCTCGCCGCCACTACCGGGGCAGAGTGGGTTCTTTCTCCAGATAATCGAACCGTTCGCGGGATTGAGCTTATAAACATTCCCACAAATGTAAGAAAGATAAACCCCGTCAGCAGTCACCGCGGGTGAAATACTAGCGCCGGCCTGAACCGGCGTCGTCCAAAGTATATTGCCCGTATCAGCGCTGACCGCGGATGCGTTGCCACCATTTGCTCCACTGGCGACGTAGACTACACCTTGAAATACGGTAGGCGCTGAGGTGAAAGTAAGTCCGGGAAGCTGCTTGCTCCAGATCGCGGTCCCGTTGTCGCCGTCAATAGCGCGCAGCAGGCCGTCAAAGTTAAGCGCGAAGACGCGGCCATTCTCGTAACAAATGGCAGACCAATAGAAGGATCCTCCCAGCGAATACGACCAGAGCGTCGCGCCGTCTGCAGCATTCAGCGCATACAACTCTGTTCCAAACGCCGACGCGTTGCGGACCGTTACGAAGACTTTGCCGTCGGCAATAAGTGGATAGGACATCTTTTGTCCGAAGTTCCGGCTCCACTTTGGCCTGAGTGGCGGGGTCAGCCCCGATGAATTAATCGAGCCCGTATGAGTTTCGTCAATCTGATAGTTACGCGCCTGCTCGGGTCCAACTTGAGCCTGCACTGAAATCGCGAACAGAATAGAGGTCAAAACAAAGAGGGGTAGAGTGAGCTTTTTCATTAGAATCTCCGGGCCGCAACAAGAGTTTGCTTGGATTAAAGAGCAGAGTTTCGGAACAAATGAGGATCGTTCAGATTTGAAAAATCGGAATTCGCACCCAGGAAGGCCTTGTTAGTACTACCACGATGAATATTAAGCACTGTCAGTAGGAGAAAGCAACGATTATTTGCAGCTCCTGAGTTAGAGCGCTAACGCACTACTGACGCCGACGAAGAATTGATTAAAGTAAGGTAGGAAGCTCTTTGTAAAAATACTCCCCTGGCAGTGTTGGTGCACCCGGCACGACTCGAACGTGCGACCCCCTGATTCGTAGTCAGGTACTCTATCCAGCTGAGCTACGGGTGCGAAGCCTGTAATAGTAATTGTTGAGCCCTGATTAGTAAAACGCGCCCTGAACTCACCGCGCGTAATACCCGGGCTTGGTGCGCGCTGTCAGATCTGAGTTCGCTACCTCAACTTTTATCTCGTGCCACTTGCCGCGCGGGCTGTCGCCTTTCGGTTGATACGCGACCGTGTAAAGCGTGCGCAGATTCGCGGCCACCTCGCGATATAGCTGAGCCATGTGTTCCAGCCGGTTGATTTCGTT
>JBKPOC010000213.1:0-3470 GCA_046732935.1 Acidobacteriota bacterium
GATCTCTGTCGAGCAGCGTGGCGTTGATCTCAAACTGATAGTGACTGGGCCGGAATCGTTTTCCATCGATATCGACAGCCCGAACGGATTCTTTGGACCGGAAACGGTTTCGCTCCTGGCGCCAGTCGCAGGAAGCTACCACATAACAGTAGCGTACAGCTCCGAAGGCCAATACCCGCCGGGTGAATACAAACTGCAGGTGGATGGACCACGTGCGCCAACAGCATCTGACAAAATCCATATTGTGGCTGAACGGGCCTTTGCCGAAGCGCAGCCACTCAGGCGCACCAACCCTACTCAGGCGATCGAGAAATACAATGAGGCGATTAGACTCTGGCGCGACGTGGGCGACCTGCGACAACAAGGCTACGCGATCACAAACATCGGCCGCGCGCATACAAATCTGCATCAACTTGCTCCAGCGCTCCAGAACTTGAACCAAGCAGTCACGCTCCTTAGTCAGGCTGGCGATCTGCCCGGCCAGGCACTGGCCCTCAATGAGGCGGGCGCAACGCAAAGAGATCTCGGAGATCTACGCGAAGCGATCATTCTTTATGACGCTGCACTCAAGATTAGGCTCCAGTTCGGCGATCGTTATGGAATCGCTCAACTCTACAACAACATCGGCCTGACTTATTCCTACATGGGCTATCAGCCACGATCATTGGAATATTACGAAAAGGCCCTCGCAATTTGGCGTGAGTTGAAGGTGCTCCATCAAGAGATGAGAACCCTCATTAATGCAGCAAAAGCGCACACAGAAATGGGTGACCTCGAGATCGGGCGCTCGCAGTATAAAGAGGTGACTGCAGAACTCAACAAGGAGGATTCCCAACTCCCGAAGATCGCTCCCGATCTGAAACCGGCTGCACTAAACGGCCTGGGTCTAGTCTCTGACACGTTGGCTGATACCGACTCCGCGCTGAACTACTATCAGGAAGCGCTAGAACTGAATAACCCGCCAGCGAGGAAGGCAGACGTAATCGACAATATCGGGATGACCTATGCGTTCCTCGGCGACACCCGACAAGCAATTGAATACTTCCAGCAAGCACTCGCACTTCGCAAGCAAACTGAAGAGCCGCGCCCGTGGGGAATGACGCTAAGTAATTTAGGCTACGCTTACACCCTCGCTGGAGAATACGACAACGCCCGAAAACAACTCGAGCAGGCACTCCCCCTCAACGCAAAAACACATGATCGTCGTTTCGAAGCTTACACGCTCGTCCGTTTAGGCATGACTTACGCGGAGATGCCCAACCCGCAACCTCTGAAAGCTCTCGAATACTACGAAAAGGCTTTGGCTATCCAACAAGAACCTGAGTTTGAAGACCGACGTGGCCAGGCGATCACACTCGACAAGATCGCAGAGGCCCTCGCGCTCTCAGGACAGGAAGCCGAAGCCATTAAAAAATACGAAAGCGCGATCGATCTTTGGAAAAATGTGGGCGACGGGCAGGGACAGGCGCTTTCGCTTTACGGTATCGCGCGCATCGAACGTGATCGTCCTAACCTCGCCAACGCGCGTGATCGGGTGGAAGAAGCGATCGCCATTGTCGAGAAGTTGCGCAACCAGGTAACTGAACGCCAACTGCAAATGACCTACTTCGCCGGCAAGCAGAATCTATACGCACTCGCCATCGACGTCCGAATGCAGTTATACGACGCGAAGAAATCGCCCACCGACCGCGAAGCCGCCTTGGCTTTTAGCGAAAAAGCGCGCGCTCGAAACCTGCTGGACTTGCTGTCCGAAGCTCGTGCCGACGTGTACAAAGGCATGTCGCCTGAGGTGGCGGAACGGAACCGACGTTTGGACCGGCAAATTAGTGTGCTGACACAGAATCTCGTGCGCTTTCGTGGTATTGGTGCGAAGCAGGACATTATCAAAGCACAGCGTGACCTCAATGCTCGTATCAACGAACAAGACCTGCTACTGGCGCGGTTTAAGAGAATAGGGGCTCGCCAGACACAACCACTCTCGCCGCAGGAAATCCAGCGACTACTTGATGACGATATGTTGCTGCTCCAGTATTCGCTGGATGTGAAGCGCAGTCATCTCTGGGCAGTTACGCGGACCGGTATTGAGCATTTCGACTTGTCGGGAAGCGCAAAAATAGAGAACACCGCGCAGCAATTGCAGCAGGCATTGAAAGATGGCGAAGCAAAAAGAGAGGGAGAATCTGAGGAAGATGGGAGGATACGCCGCCAATCCGCGGCGGCCAGATACCGGGAAAGCGCAACTGAGCTGAGTCAACTAATCCTCAAAGACGTTGCCTCCCGGCTTGAAAACAAGCGGCTGATCATCGTCGCAGATGGCAGGCTGCTCTACATTCCTTTCGAAGTCTTACCTCTGCCCGAGTCCGCTGCCCAGGCGCAACCTGCCTTCGCGACTTCACGTCGTCCGCTGTTGCTCGAGAGCAATGAAATCGTTTACCAGCCGTCCGCATCCGCACTTGCTATGTTGCGTCGTACACGCCGGTCCGTCACGTCGCAGAAAGTCGCGGTGTTCGCTGATCCAGTTTTCAGCAGTGAAGGCAGTAACGGCACTCGCAAGAAAAACGGGTCGCCGCTCCTGCAGATTGCAAGGGCGAGGCTGACTCGCTCTTTGCGAGACATCGGTGACATCGGCAGTGGAGATGGTACTCTGCAGCGACTCGAATTCTCACTCAAAGAAGCAAACGAGATCGCGAAGATCGCGCCTCCCGGTTCCAGGAAATACGTCGGGTACAAAGCGAACCGCGCGCTCGTTACCAGTCCCCTTCTCAAACAATTTGGCTTCCTACATTTCGCGACTCATGGACTGCTTAACGATAAGAACCCCGAGTTGTCAGGCATTGTCCTTTCGATGGTGAACGAACGTGGTGAGCCTGAAGATGGATACCTCACACTTCGCGATATCTATAAGCTTGATCTACCCACCCATTTGGTTGTGGTTAGTGCCTGTGAAACGGGCATTGGCCAGGCGGTTCGTGGCGAAGGTCTGATCGGCTTAACACGAGGTTTCATGAACGCTGGAGCAAAGAGTGTTGTGGTCACTTTGTGGCGTGTGGAGGACGAAGCAACCGCCGAATTGATGCAGCGTTTTTACACACACATGTTTGGGAAAAACAAATTGTCTCCAGCAGCGGCATTGCGCCAGGCAAAGCTGGAGATGAAAGATCAATATCGTCCTTACCAGTGGGCAGGATTTGTGTTGCAAGGTGACTGGAAATAAACGTGCGTTTATGTTAGATAGCGGTCTCGCCATTCGGAGGTCTCAGCATTACCGGGCCCAACTATCACCCGATGGGAGCCGCACAGTGGACGACCTGCCCCCGCCCAGAGACAAATGGGCACTCACTCCCGAGTCCTTTAACCGCTTGCTCTCGTGGCTTCATCACGATCGCGAGCAAGCAGGACTGAAATATGAAGAGATCCACGTAGCGTTGATCAGGCGCTTCAGGCAACTCGGCTGTAGTGACCCGGAAGAG